>NZ_OY782764.1:1245000-2445000 GCF_963678225.1 uncultured Cohaesibacter sp.
CTGTCTCCAGCATAGACTCAGTGAAATTGAATTCCCCGTGAAGATGCGGGGTTCCTGCGGTCAGACGGAAAGACCCCGTGAACCTTTACTATAGCTTTGCGCTGACAGTTGTGTTGGCATGTGTAGGATAGGTGGTAGGCTTTGAAGTTTGGGCGCCAGCTCAGATGGAGCCATCCTTGAAATACCACCCTTGTTGTCATGGCTGTCTAACCGCGGTCCGTTATCCGGATCCGGGACAGCGCATGGTGGGTAGTTTGACTGGGGCGGTCGCCTCCCAAAGAGTAACGGAGGCGCGCGATGGTTGGCTCAGACCGGTCGGAAATCGGTCGTTGAGTGCAATGGCATAAGCCAGCCTGACTGCGAGACTGACAAGTCGAGCAGAGACGAAAGTCGGTCATAGTGATCCGGTGGTCCCGTGTGGAAGGGCCATCGCTCAACGGATAAAAGGTACTCCGGGGATAACAGGCTGATGATGCCCAAGAGTCCATATCGACGGCATTGTTTGGCACCTCGATGTCGGCTCATCGCATCCTGGGGCTGGAGCAGGTCCCAAGGGTTTGGCTGTTCGCCAATTAAAGCGGTACGTGAGCTGGGTTCAGAACGTCGTGAGACAGTTCGGTCCCTATCTGCCGTGGGCGCAGGAGAATTGAAAGGAGCTGACCCTAGTACGAGAGGACCGGGTTGGACGCACCTCTGGTGGACCTGTTGTGGCGCCAGCCGCATTGCAGGGTAGCTATGTGCGGAAGGGATAACCGCTGAAAGCATCTAAGCGGGAAGCCCACCTTGAGACGAGTTCTCCCTGAGAGCCGTGGAAGACCACCACGTTGATAGGTCAGGTGTGGAAGCGCGGTAACGTGCGAAGCTTACTGATACTAATAGCTCGATAGGCTTGATTACTCTCATTTGTCTATATTCATTCAAGGCGGGTTGCTCTAATGCAACCCACCGAAACTAAGCGTGAGGTGATTTGATAAAATCACCGACAGCAACTCCAGCTTCTCCGTTTGTTATTCGCCGGCCCGGTGGTTATGGCGAGGACACCAAACCCGATCCCATCCCGAACTCGGCCGTTAATATCCTCTGCGCCAATGGTACTCCGTCTTAAGACGTGGGAGAGTAGGTCGCTGCCGGGCCTGCTAATAACAAACTCAAAAAACCCCCCGTAGCACTTAAAGCTCCGGGGGGTTTTTGCGTAAGGGAAGAAACCTTATCAGCCTGATATGATGACATTATTAATTAGGTAGCTTCACCACCCGATGTAAGAAAAAGCCCGCATGAAACAATCATGCGGGCCTTCTCTTGGTGTCAAGAGTTCTGCGGGGACTCTTCACGAAGTAGAATTGGAAAATAGTCGTTGCATCAAAGGCCCATCGACTTAAGCTCCTGCAACGGTGGGATGGTTTCAAACATGACAGGATCGAGACGGTCCCAAAGAATACCGCATGTAGGCTTGTGCGGTCCGTCTACCGTGATGGTGCGTGTTGGGGTGAAAATGGCATCAGCGACTGTGTCATAGACATCCGGTGTGAGCTCTTCTTCAAGCAATTGGCAATCATGGACGACAGCAGCAGAAGGTGTATCGGTTGAGATTCGCCCGATCTGGTAAAGCATACCCCATTCGCTATCAAAGAAGCCGTGCCCCTTGCCAAAGCGGATGCCCTTGGTGTTGATGGCGCCTGTGCCGGTTACCATATAGTCTACCTTCGGCATGTCTGCGAGATCCTTGAGGCTCACTGGCTGTCCAACCCGCTCCATGCCATCAAGTGTAGAAGCATAGAGATAGAGTTCCGGTGCTATTTTAGACGGATCCAACAGCCAGAAACCGCGCTTGATCGAATAGGTCGTCATCAGCACTTTCTTGCCATCTTCCAGCGCTTTTAGGCGTAGGCGATCGAGGCAATTGTCCGGCGTGATGAAGATATAATTCGAATTCTTGTAGAATTCATGGTCCACGAGCCGCTGTACAGCCTCTTCACCACCTTCAAAATCGGCGATGAATTCGCCAAAGTCAAAATGAAATCGGCTATCTGGGACGGCAACCTTGCGCAATTCGCGCCAAACGCGTTCGCGGACTTTGATTTTGTGATCAACAATATCCACCATGTTGAACCTCCGTGATGTCTTATTGGGCAGGTGCCATGCCGCGCTTGGAAAGCACGCGCTGTTCGATGGCGACTACGATTTGATAGAAAAAAACAGATATGAGAACCGAAACCACGGAAACCGACCAGATCATGCCATAGTCCAGATATCCGCGGGATTGGTTGAGCAGATTGCCTAGGCCTTTGCCGGTGGCCAGCCATTCGGCAATCATTACGCCCAACAGGGCGCGGGGAACGGCCAGTCTCGTTGCAGCGAAGAGATAGGGCAGGGAGGCCGGAATTGAAACTAATCGGAGCTGTTTGAACGGCCCGGCGCCATAGGCTTTGGGCACTTCGATAGCCGCCTTGGACACCATGGACAGGCCTTGTGCCATGGTAACAAAGGCCGGAAAAAAGGTAACTGACACAGTGATCCAGAGGATGAGCGAAGGCCCGCGCCCCAGAATGAGGACCAGCAATGGCGTCAGCGCGACCAAAGGCATGGTCTGGGTGACCAGCGCAACGGGCATGAAGCCGCGGATGATGGCTGGATAGAGCACCGAGCAGAGTGCCAGAGCAAAGGCAAAGGACAGGCCAACCGCCATGCCGACCATAGTCATTGGCAGCGTCTGGCCAAGCGCTGTTGCCAGCTTGCCAAGACTGACAAGGCTGTTGGGCATCATGAAGAGATAGTCAAACAAACCAACCGGTGTCTTGGCTATCATGGCGGGGGTGCCCATGATGGCGAGCAAGAGCCACCATAAAAGGAACGGCAGGGAAAATGAAATGGCGACGAGGGTTATCTCGAGGGCCATAGTCTTTTCCGCTTTGGCAGCCGGCGGGCTGGCTGGCACGGTTACCGCCTTCGAAGAGCCGGTCAGGCGCGTGGCGATGAGCGAGAAAAGAAGATAGGCGAGCCCGGCAATCACTGTTGCCGAAAGACCGATACCCCACAGTCGATCGGGCTCGCCCCGGCCGAGTGATCCGATCAGATAGACTCCAAGTCCAAACCGACCACCTCCGCCGAATTCTGCAAGAATAGATCCCAAAACCGCATTCGGGGCAGCGACTCTGAGACCAGCCAGAATGGTTGGAATGGCGCTGCGCATCTGGGCATAGATAAGAGTTTTCCATTGCCGCCCACCATAGGCATGCACGACATCGACAATACGACGGTCTGTCTGCTGGATGCCGGTAACAGTGGCGCTCATGGTTACGAAATAACAGCCGATTGCCGCCAGAATGATACGCGGTGTCATGTCGGAAAAGGTAATGACGAGGATCGGCGAAATGGCAATAGGGGGCAGCGCAAACAGCGCCACATTCACCCCGCGTGCCAGCCGCTGTGTAAGGGGAAAGGTGGCAAACAGCACACCTGCCGCTATCGCCACAGCGTTGCCAATGAGGAAACCTGCGCCTGCGCCTTCCAGAGTGGCCCAGATATGCGGCGGATAGTCGGCCCAATCAACCCACATGCGAGCCAGAATGGCGGACGGTGCTGGCAATGCTCCATCGGCAACCAGCCGCAATTGTCCAATGATCTCCCAGAAGACAAGCAGCAACAGCCAGTTGCGCACAGTCGAATAGCGAGCCAGCTTCTGCCGCAAAGAGAGGGCACTTTCGGTCTCGGCGGCGGGCGTCTTAGTGGCCATCCAGTGCCTCCGCGATTTCCTTTTCCAAGGCGTGGAAGGTTGGATGCGCAAATAGATCCGGCGTACGCGGACGATCAAACGGCACATCAATGACGCGGCTGATCCGACCGGGTTTGCTCTGCATGACAACCACGCGGTCGGCAAGGAAAATGGCTTCATCAATGCCGTGGGTCACCAACAGGGTGGTGGCATTGCTTTCCATCCAGATGCGTTGCAACTCGATATTCATCTGTCGGCGCAGGATCTGGTCAAGAGCCCCGAAGGGCTCATCAAGAAACAGGATTTCGGGGCGGGTGACGAGGGCGCGGGCAATCGCTGCGCGCTGGCGCATGCCACCGGACAATTCACCCGGCAGGGCCTTTTCAAAGCCATCTAGCCCGACCAGCTTGACCAGCTTGGCCACTTCGTCGTGATAAGCGCTCCGTTTGCGCCCGAGGACGTCCAGAGGCAACAGGATATTGTCTTCCACGGTGCGCCAGGGCATCAGCGCGGCATCCTGAAAGGCGACGCCAGTCTTGCCGCTCTTGGCAGCGGCCTGCGGCGTCATGCCGGAAATGCGCACATCGCCAGAATTGGGCGCGTCAAGGCCCAGAGCCAGCCGCAATAATGTCGACTTGCCACAGCCCGAGGGCCCGATCAGCGCCGTAAAGGAGCCTTCCGGACAGTCAAGGGACACATCGCTCAGCGCCTGAACGAGTGTGCCGCGGCCCGTAAAGGACCGCGACACCTGATTGATTGTTATACCGTGCTCGGTATTCATTAGATTTCTTCCAGCAGAGAGGTATCGAAATACTCACGTTTGGCCGCGATGCCTACTTCTGCCAGCGCCTTAATGTTGGCTTCGATGGCTTCTTCGCTCATGGAGAAGATGCCGCCTTCCGCTTCGATCAGAGGCTTCTGAGCTTCGTTGAAGAAGAGTTCATTCTCGATGGAACGGCCCGTGCCCTTGAACCAGCTGTCGGCAAATCTCGGCGGATAGACAGTGGTGTCCTTGAAATTCTCTTCCCAGCCCTTGCGAGACGCACGCAGGAAGGAAACCAGTTCCTTGCGCTTGCTCTTGAGGGTTTCTTCGGTGACCACGACCGTATCGTTGAAGGTGGTGAAGCCGAAATCATAGAGCAGGAAGGAGGTCGCATCAGCACCTGCCTGCTTGATGGTGAAAGGCACATTGGTGGTGAAGTCGAGAGACGCGTCGATTTCGCCCTTGATCAGCGGTGTCGGATCATAGGCATAAGGCACGATGTTGATCTTGGAGCGATCCACACCCGAAATTTTCAACATGGCTTCAACGGAAATCACGTTGACCGGCGGCACGGCAAGGGTTTTGCCGATGAGATCTTCAGGGCTCTTGATCGGGTTGGACGCAAGGGACACGATGCCGATCGGGTTTTTTTGATACTGGGTACCGATGATCTTGAACGGGGCGCCCTGCTCGGCAATCGCCTTGATGGTGGTATCTGGCGTCGTCAGCGTCAGATCTGCCTTGCCTGCGATGATGGTGCTTTCAGGGATGACATCCGGGCCGCCGGAAGCATAGGAAAGGTCCAGACCTTCCTCAGCATAATAGCCTTTGTCCATGGCAACGAAATAGCCGGTGAATTCGGCATCGTTGATCCAGGAAGCCTGAAAGGCGAAAGGGCTTGCAGCGCTAGCAAAGCGGCTCATGGTTGGCAGGGCTGCGCCTGCGGCCATCAGGGAAAGAAATCGGCGTCTGTCCAGAGCAAGTCTCATGATCAGTGTCTCCATTTGTCTCGGGAAGGATAGCGGTCTTTTTAAAAAACACCCCTGATCCGAGCCAACTCGGCCAGAGGCGGAATGTCCATTATTTGCTCTTTGCTCAAGAGATCCCAGCGGATGCCGCGCGGCCGCCGCTCGTTTCTCTCAACCCGGATCAGCTTCTCCGGTGTGGCGATCATATCGATGGCAATGTCGAGATCGCTGGCGATGACGGTTTCGTCGGTCACCTGCACATCATGTACGATGGAAGCGACAGGCGTTGTTTCTTCCATCAGGCCCAGATCTGTGAACATGCCCCATTCCAGATCGAAATAGGCGTGCCCCTTGCCAAAGCGGATGCCTTTGGAAGAAACAGCAGATGCGCCGGTGGCGGCAAAATCGAAACTCCCCTTTTGCGCAATGCCTTCAAGGGAAATGGGGGTGGCGAAATGCTCCATGCCCTCAAGCCATGAGGCATAAAGCTCGGCCCCCTTGGGCACGACGCCCGGCGCGAGATAGAGAAAACCGCGTCGGATATTGAAGGTGGACATGACCAGCGGTATGCCCGCTTCGATCATGCGTTGGCGCAAAAGCGTAAGGGAATTGTCAGGTGTCACGAACGCGAAGCGACAAGCCTTGAAGGCGTCATCTTGCAGAACTCGTTCGGTCGCCTGTTCAGAGCCGTCGAAATCGGGGATTACTTCGGAAAAATCGAGATGAAAGCGCGCGTCAGCCCGTGCGACATCTTTCAGTCGCTGCCATATGCCTTTGCGTATGAGACGGGATTGACTCATTCTGCCTCCTTGTTTCTCGGTTTCATAATCATGAAACTGTTGTTTCATTATTGCAAGAGGGCTGCTAATCTTTTTTTATGAGACGAACAAGATTCGGAGGGTTTCATGGCATCACGCCTCGTGCTGAGAATTCAGGAAAGATATTCCAGGCTGACTGCCGGAGAGAAAAAGCTCGCGAGCCTCATCCTGGATCGGCAAGATGACATCCTCACGCACTCGGCGACCGAAATTGCTGAAATGGCAGGGGTTTCCAAGGCCACCGCTGCGCGTTTCTTCCAGCATCTGGGCTATGCCGATTTCAACGAAGTTAAATTGCAAGCCCGTGAAGAGCGGAACCAGTCCGAGCCCTACGAATTGTCTGTGACCAATTCTGAACAAGTGGCCATGGGGCGTGCCATTGGCGCCCATCTGGAGCTTGAATTGAAGAATCTGACGCGCACTTTCGAGGAATTGCGTTCTGACAAGGTGCGCGAAGCGGCCGAACTGATCGACAACGCTCCGCGCGTCTGGGTGCTCGGGTTGGGTACAGAGGAAGGCATTGCTCGCTATGCGCGCCTGCTCTTTTCCCGCTTGCGGCACGGCGTCATGATGTTGGGCATCAATCAGGGGTCATGGGCCGAAGATCTGGCCATGACAGGCCCCAAGGACGTGTTGTTGTTGATCACCCTGCCGCCGCGGTCATCCCTGCTCAAATCGATTTTGAACTATGCCAAAACCAGCCGGTTGAATGTTGTCACCATCACGGATCGGACATCTCTGTTTGAAATGCAGCGGGTTTCCAAGGTGGTGCTGCCCTGCCATGTATCGAGCTTTGCCCTTGGCGCGTCGCACACCGCCGTAAGCAGCGCCATCCGCCTTCTGGCTCTGACCTATGCTGCCCATGCCGGAAAGTCGGCCCAGCAGCGGGCCGAAATCGTCGATAGCATCAAGGAAGACCTCGGTGGGTTGTAATGGGTGTGAGTTCAGTCGGAGCTGATGACGGCCTCGACATCGTCCCTGTGGCAGATGCGGGCAAAGGCGCTACGCTCGAACTTGCCTGCCGTGGCCAGTAGATAGCTGTGCTTTGCCACCCCGAGAGCCGCCTGTTTGATGGCGATCTTGCGCTGATCGAAATCCATGACATTGCCGCTGATCTCAATGCCCGAGCAGCCGATCAGGGCGTAATCAAGCCGCACGTCACGCAAATGCAGAACCGCCTGTTCCCCCACAAGAGAGCCATCCTGACCAGCCACGACCCCGCCAAGCACATGCACCGCATGCTGTGTGTGATCGAAATTGGCAGCAACCCGCATGCTGTTAGTGAGAATGGTCAGGGCCTCAAGCTTGTTGAGCCGTATGGCTGCGGCTTCCATGGTTGTGCCCACGTCAATATAGAGTGATGACCCTGGCGCAATCAGAGCCGCGACCTTCTGCGCGATCAGGTCTTTTTCCTCGCGATTCAGGTGGGCCTTGTAGTTATGGCCCAGCCGCAAAGTGCTGGTGCCTTCTGCCCGGCCAGCCCCTCCATGGAAACGCTGCAATAGACCGGCATTGTCCATGGCGATGATCTCACGGCGGATTGTCTGGGCCGAAACGCCGAAGCTGTCGGCGAGCGCTTCAATGGTGACAAAGCCGCTTTCTCCCACAAGGGCGAGAATGTCCTGCTGTCTTTTCGAAAGGGTGTCCATGGCTTGCGCCCCAAATTTTCAAACTGTCGTCATTCTGACATCAAAGAAATTGTAAATTATCTTCCAAATTTATTATTGTGTAAGATAACCTACACAACCTACTGCGGGAAAGGCAAGCGGAATGATCAATTTGCAAATCGATGATCAGGGCACAATATGGCAGTCTGACGAAACCTGGCTTGATAGTTGGCATTGGCGCTGGATGCCTTCAGACGCGCAAGGGTCATCAGGCTCTAAGGGGGCTCGGCAGACCATCGATGGGCTGGAAGCTGTGCGACACGTCTATGCACAGAAGAATACAAGAAAGATTCCCGTCGGCATCATCGGCCCCAACGAGCCTGACGCGGACATGTTGAAAGCTGCCGAATTGTTGGGCGCAAAACTGGCGGAACTGAATGTGCCAATTCTGTGCGGCGGGCGCGGTGGCGTCATGGAAGCGGCCAGCCGCGGCGCATTTCTGCAAGGCGGGCTGACCATGGGCTTTTTACGTGGTGACGATTGGCGCGACGCCAACGATTACATCTCCATTCCGCTTGCAACGGGGATTGGCCATGCGCGCAATGCCCTGATCGCGCAAGGCTCACAGGCGCTGGTCGCCGTTGGCGGGCAATATGGCACCCACAGTGAGGCCGCCTTCGGACTGGTGTTCGGCAAGCAGGTTTTCGGGCTGTGTCATGCTCCCGACATTGACGGGGTGCAGCATAAGGAGAGCGTTGAGGCCGTTCTGGAGGCTCTTGTTCCCGTGCTTCTCCACCTGCCAGCATCAACAAAGAGCGACGCGTCATAAAACTTACATCTATCTCCGATATCTGTAAATTAATTTACATTTATCGGAGATAAACCGTGATCCAGCTCAAGTCGCTGACGCGCATATTTGATGACAAGCCGGTTCTGGATGCCATCAATCTGGAAATTCCGGAAGGGAGTTTCACCTCCCTTTTGGGGCCGTCCGGATGCGGCAAATCCACCTTGTTGCGCATTCTGGCCGGTCTTGATCAGCCTTCCGCTGGTACGCTGTTGTTTGATGGCGAAGATGTGCGGGAGAAAAGCGCGACCCTGCGCAACATCGCGATGGTGTTTCAGTCCTATGCGCTTTATCCCCATATGACGGTGCGGGCCAATATCGGGTTGCCGCTGGCGATGCGGTCCATGAGCCGCCTAGAACGGCTCCCGCTCGTGACGGCCCTGTTGCCTTCTGCGCGGCGCAAACGGGCAGCCAACGGGCGTGAAGTGGAGCGGATTGCGGCCATGCTTGGCCTCACCGAGTTGCTAGAACGCAAACCCTCCGAGCTTTCCGGTGGACAGAAGCAGCGTGTTGCTGTCGGGCGCGCCTTGGTGCGAGACCCGAAGGCCTTTCTCTTTGATGAGCCCCTCTCCAATCTTGATACCAAGCTGCGCGGCCAGATGCGCGAAGAAATCAGCCTGCTGCATAAGCAGACCGGCAAGACCTTCATCTATGTCACCCACGACCAGACGGAGGCCATGAGCCTGTCTGATCAGGTGGCGGTGATGATGGAGGGACATATTTTGCAGGTCGCGCCGCCGCGCATTCTCTATTCCAAGCCCGCGAACACCAAGGTCGCGGCCTTCGTCGGTGAGCATCCGATCAATCTGCTGGCAGTCAAACCGGAAGGCACCGCGCTTCCATCGCCCTTTGGGGCCTTTGTCCTGTCTGAAGCATTGGATGAGGACATCATTCTTGGCTTGAGACCGGAGAATATCACGCTCGTCGAAAACGGCCCCCTTCAGGGCCGGGTGACGCGGGTGGATTATCTGGGCGGCCATACATTGCTTGATGTGGAGCTATCCGATGGCAGTCGGTTGCGGGTTGCTGATGAGGAGGGGCCGCTTGTGCCTGCTGTGGGCGATGCCGTGCAGCTATCCATCGCACCGCAGAAGATCCATCTGTTCAAGGCCGAAAGTGGCGAGCGTCTGCCCCTTGAGGTCAGCCAAAGAGGGGAGGCTGTATGATGGCTTTGTCTCCTCGTCAGTTCTCCGCGCCGCACCTTAAGGAAGCCGGGACAACCCTGACGCTGGCAGGGCCTGCGACCCTTGCCATGCTGGTGCTCATTTTCATTCCCTCGCTTCTGGTGGCCGTCTTCTCCTTCACCGATTACCAGTTTGGCGCCCGTTCCTTTCACTGGGTTGGGCTTGATAATTACGTGACCCTCTTTACCGATCGGACGGGGCGTCGCGCGGTCACCAACACGCTTCTCTATGTTGCGGTCGTGATGCCGCTGTCCATGCTCTTTTCGCTGGTCGTCGCCCTTGGGGTGCAGTCGGTTTCAACCTGGAGCCCGAGGCTGGCGACCATGTTGCGCACGGCTTATTTCATGCCCGTCGCCGCGACATTGGTCGCCATGGCGACAGTGTTCCAGATGTTGCTTCACCCCAGCCTCGGCTTGATCAATCAGTTGATCGGGCTGGTGGGCATTCCGGGCCAGTCATGGCTCTCCGATCGCGGGCTGGTGCTCTATACGCTGGCCGCCATCGGCATATGGGAGACCATCGGCTATAATATGGTGCTGTTTCTGGCCGGGCTCACGGCCATTCCATCCCAGCTTTATGACGCAGCAGAAATCGACGGAGCCAACAATTGGTGGGATCGCTTCTGGACCGTCACATGGCCCATGTTGGGCCCCACCACCCTATTTGTTCTGGTGGTAACGGCGACCCGCTCCTTCCGCGTCTTTGAAACCGTGGCGACGCTCACCCAGGGCGGACCGGCCTATGCCTCCGACACGCTGGTCTATGCGATGTATCGCGAGGGTTTCGTCTATTTCAAGGCGGGATATTCCAGCGCCATCACTGTGGTCTTCTTTGTGGCCGTGCTCATTCTGACGCTGACCCAGGTAAGGATCGTTGAAAAGAAGGTGCATTACCGATGATCGCTGCCCGATACCTTTCCCGCGCCGTAAGCCTTGGTCTTCTGCTCTTGGGGGCAGCCATCATCCTGCTGCCTTTCTTCTGGATGATCTCCCTTTCCCTAAAGCCGGCCGACGAAATTTTTCAGGACAGCATCCAGCTGCTGCCCAGCCATTTTGAATGGAACAACTATGTGGTGGCCTTTACCAAGATGCCCCTCTGGCGCTTTCTCATCAATGGCATCATCGTCTGCGGCGGCATTCTGATCCTGCAAATTCTGATTGCTGTGCCCTGCGCCTATGCGCTCACCCAGCGGGACTTTCGCGGCAAGGCGATTGTCATGGGAATGGTGTTGGCCGGATTGCTGGTGCCCTATCATGTGACAGCCATTCCCCTGTTTCTGGGGCTGTCACAATTGCGCCTGCTGGATAGCTATGCAGCCCTGATTCTGCCCTTTATCGCCTCGGTGTTTGGCATTTTCCTGTTTCGGCAGTTTTTCGCAACCATTCCCAAGGATCTCATCGATGCCGCTCGGGTGGATGGCTTGAGCGAAATGTCGATCGTCTGGCGCATCGCCTTTCCGCTCGCATGGCCTGCGGCCACGGCTTTTGCTGTCTTCTCAGTGGTCGCCCATTGGAATGATCTCTTTTGGCCGCTTATCGCCGTATCCAGTCCGGAATTGGCGACGCCGCCGCGCGGCATTCTGTTTTTCCGTGATGTGGAAGCGGGCTCAAGCTTCGGGCCTCTGATGGCGGCCACCGCCATTGTCACCGCGCCGCTGGTGCTCGTCTTCCTTATGGCCCAGCGCGCCTTCATTCAGGGGCTCACGATGACCGGCCTTAAAGGGTAGGGCGACGGGCTCCGCACTCTTGCTTTCTTCGTGGGGCCGGTTCTTGGGCGCGCGAAGGAGCCGAACAAGAAAGAAAAACGGCGTAAAGGCAAACAAACGCCAGACAAGCATGACTTGAGGGCAACCAGCTTTTTCCCTCAACCCGAAAAATTATTGCGTATCTTGGATAGGAAACGTCACTATGAAAAAACTACTCATTGCCTCTCTTGCTGCTGGCCTGTTTGCCACGGCTGCGGCAAAAGCTGAAGACATCACCCTGCGTGTGCATTATGCCAACCCGACATTGTGGACCGAAGTCCAGCAGAAGCTGGCCGATGGTTTCATGGCAAAGAATCCGGACATCAAGATCCAGTATGACAGCCCGGCAGAAACCTATGCCGATGGCGTCCAGCGTCTGCTGCGCGAATCCGTTGCTGGCAACCTGCCGGACGTGGCCTTTGTGGGCCTTAATCGCTGGCGTATTCTGGAATCCCGTGAACTGGCCCAGCCGCTTGATGGGTTGATTGGTGATGAAGCTGCTTTTGAGAAAGATGGCTACACCCGCGCTCTGCGTTCTCTGGGGCAATATAAGGGCAAGCAGTGGGCTCTGGCGGCCTCCGCATCCACGCTGGTCATGTATGTGAACCCCGATCTGGTCGAAAAGGCTGGTGTGTCTCTGGATGCATTCCCGCAGGACTTTGATGGTCTGATCGATCTGGCTGGCAAGATCAATGCTTTGGGCGACACGATTGACGGTGCCTGGATTGCCGCGCATGACTGGCGCTTCCAGTCGGTGCTGGGCTCCTATGGTGGGCGCCCGATGAATGAAGACGAAACCAAAATCACCTTCGACAGCGAAGCAGGCGTCAAGGCTGCTGAATTCTATGGTCGTCTCGCCAAGGAAGCCGGCATGAAGAGCTATTCCGGCAATGATGCGCGTCAGGCTTTCGTTGCTGGCACGCTGGGCATCTATATCGATAGCTCCTCTTATCTTACGCGCATGGTCGAAGGGGCCGGTGATCGCTTTGACGTCACGCTGTTGCCTTTCATTACGGCGGCCAAGGACAAAAGCTCCATTTACTTCCCGACCGGAGGCTCCGCAGTGGTCATGCTGACCGATGATGAAAAACGCCAGCAGGCAGCGTGGAGATATATGCGCTATGTAACGGGTCCGGATGCGGCCAAGATCATCGTTGAAAATACCGGCTATGCACCCACCAATGCCATCGTTCTGCAGGACGACACCTATCTTGGCGACTTCTATGCAAAGAACCAGAATGCCAAACGGGCGCACGCTCAGGTGTCTGCCTTTGCAGGTCCCTGGTATTCCTATCCGGGGTCTGAAGGTGTGGCCGTGACCGATATGATCGCCGCAGGCCTTGTGGATGTGATCGACGGGGCAGACGCGGAAAAGACCATCAAACAGGTCGCCAGCGATGTGAGTGCAAAGCTCGGCTTCGAATAAGCAGTCTTTGTCCTTTTCCGATTTGGAGCGCGCTTTATAGATCCGGCGTTTTCACTCGTCCTCTCCATCGCAAAAGTGCGCTCCCTTTAAAAAGAACCCCTCTCGTCAGCAGCCTTGCTTATGGGAGGGGTTTTGTCGTCTGTATGGCCGTTGGTCAGAGCCGGGTTTTCCGTCCACGCGTTTGGGGGGGGGGGGCTTTCCGTGTCTATCAGAAATACATGCCTTCTTTGTTTCGACTGCGAGCCAATAGAGCGAAACCCTTGGTAAATTTACTTTAGTTGTATGGAAAACAATATTTCATTTGCGCTTCATAAGCTTGTATGCGTAAAATTTGAGCAAGTCTAATTTTAAGGCATTTTCGTCTGTATGGGCGACCGAAGCACGAAAATATTTATAGAACGATGTTGCATTTTGCTCTTGCAAATTGTTCTTAGTTTAAATCAAGACAGAGGCACAAACCTCCGTCAGTTGCGAGAACAACTGCTTTGATTTCAAGGCGTTGTTGCTGAAAGAAGAGACGGTCGAGCCTTAGCTCCCGCCTGATATATGCTTGTTTCGCCTTTGGCGGACCGCTAGGGGCCATGTGAATGGCCGTCAAACGTCAGGCTGTAAGGTGACAACCACAAGACCACAATTGGAGAGACCAATGTCAGAAGAGACCACGACCCCCGAGATCACACTTGAGCAGCTTTCCGGCGCCTATGCCATGCGTGCCAAATTCTACATGTTCATGTTTGATGTTCTGGTTGAAAATTTTGGCAACGACAAAGCTGTCGAACTGATGAGCGATGCCACCTATCGTCTCGGAGAAGAAATGGGTGAGAAGTTGCAGGCCCATGGCCCGGCCAACATCGAAGGCCTCACGGAGCAGTTCCTGCAGGGCATTCCTTGTCGCGACCATCTGTTTGGCCCCGAACTGCGCAAATGTGACCATGAAGGCATGGAAATCAAATTCCACAAATGCCCGCTGAAAGACAACTGGGTTGCTGCCGGCCGCAAGGGTGAAGCGCTCGAGCTGCTGTGCAAGGCTGCCGGTGCCATTGATGCAGGCATGTTCTCCAAGGCTGGCTTTACCTTCGAAGGCGAGACCTGGAAGATTGGTGACACCGGATGCTGCCGTCTGGTTGTGAAACCAGGTTCTGAAGCAGAAGCAGTTTGAAGAAGATCTTTTTATAATACAGACAGATCCGGCAAATCGGACGTCGAAATGCATGATCCGGAATACCGGACATAAAACAGACCCGTTAAAACGGGCTTCACCTCCCTTTGCCTGATGAACGTCAGGCGCTTAGTACACCGATTACCAACCCATTGGGGAACATCCGCTATGAAACTTTCTCGCAGAACGCTTTTGGCACTCACTGTCGCTTCGGTCATGATTCCAGCAGCTTCCCAGGCTGCCGATAGCATCAAGATCGGCTATCAGTTGCCTCTTACCGGCAACACCGCACAGTATGGTCAGGACTTCAAGGACGCCGCAGAAATCGCGCTTGCCAAATTCAACGCATCCGGCCAGATCGATGTGCCGGTTGAAATCATCTATGAAGACTCCCGCTCTGACGCCAAGGAAGGCGTGACCATCGCCCGTAAATTTGTCGATGACGATGAAATCGTCGGCGTATTGGGTGACTTTACCTCGACTGTTTCCATGGCTGCAGCACAGGTCTACAAGCGCTCTGGCATGGTTCAGCTTTCCCAGACGGCTTCCCATCCGGACTTTGCCAGAATTTCCAAATGGCAGTTCCGCAACATCACCACCCAGAACCAGGAAGGCGCCGTCAACGCCCAGTGGATGATTGATCAGGGTATCACCAAGGTGGCCGTGATTGCAGAACAGACCGACTGGGGTCAGTCTGTGGTCAAGGGCTTCGTTGATCCCTTCAAGGAACTGGGTGGCGAAGTCGTCTACACCGAATTCTTCAACCGTGGTCTGGCTGACTTCCGCTCGATCATCACCAAGATCGAAGAGCAGAAGCCTGAGGCTGTCTACACCGGCTTCTTCTACGAAGATGGTGCCCAGTTCCTCAAACAGGTTGCCCAGCTCAATGCGGATATTCCGGTTTACTCCACCTCTGCAGCCTATAACGACAAGCTGATCGAGCTGGCCGGTGAAGCAGCCGAAGGTCTCAAGCTGACCGCCACCTTCCTGCCGACTCGTACGGATGCCAACGTGACCGAATTCGTCACCGAATGGAAAAAAGCTCATGACAATGCGCCAGGTCAGTTCCCGGCACAGGCCTATGATGCGGTCAACATCATGCTTGCAGCCGTTGCCAAGGCCTATCCGGACGTAACCCGCGACAGCCTGCGTGACGCAGTCGCCGCCACCAAGGACTTCCCCGGTGTAACCGGCAACACCTCCTTTGACGAAAATGGTGAACCCCTCAAGGAACTCACGAAAGCCACCGTCAAAGACGGCGTGTTCGTAGAAGTCAAGTAATCCTATCCCCCATCCCGCCCGGAGCTGAGCCTTCGGGCGGGTGGCAATAAGAGAAAAGGGGGACCGTGTGTTCGATCCTTATTTTTTGCAGCAGCTCGCCATTGGCGTCTCGCTGGGTATGATTTATGCGTTGATGGCGATCGGTTTCACGCTTATTTTCGGCGTGCTCAATGTGGTGAACTTTGCCCATGGTGAAGTCTACACGATCGGGGCCTTTGCCGGTCTTATGGCCATTACCGCATTTGCGCCGCCACTTCTGGTGGTGCTTTTCATTGCACTTGCCGCAGGGGCCTTTGCCGGTTTCGGTCTTGAGCGTCTTGCTTTTCGGCCATTTCGCCGATTTTCCGATGAAGCCTCGCTGAAATCCCGCGCCATGCGTGAAGCCACCCTGATGTCTTCTCTGGCCATGTCCATCATTGCCCGCGAAGCGATGGAATTGATTTTCGGCTCGCAGTTCCAGTCTGTCGATCTGGCCTACCTGATCAACAAACCGATCGAGATCGGCCCGATCACCATCGTCAATGGTGACCTGATTATTCTCGGTATCACGCTCCTGATGCTGGCCGGATTGCAATGGCTGCTCAAGAAGAGCCCCATCGGCATGTCCATCCGCGCAGTTTCCAACAATGCGCTCGGTGCCAAATATTGCGGCATCAATACCGACCGGACGATTATTTTTACCTTCATCATCGGTTCGGGCATGGGGGCATTGGCCGGTATTCTCGTCGGGCTTTATTATGGCGCTATCTTCCCCGCCATGGGCTTCACTCCGGGTATCAAGGCCTTTGTTGCCATGGTCATGGGCGGCCTTAGCTCCATTCCGGGCGCTGTGGTCTCCGCCATGATCCTTGGTTTGGCCGAGAGTATTTCAACCAGCTTTATGCCGTCTGTCTGGTCTGACATGGTTGCCTATGCCTTCTTGTTGGCCACGCTGATCTTCTTCCCACAAGGTCTCTTCGGAGCAAGGAGGGAACGTGTCTAAGCCGCTTCTCATCAAACTCCTGCTTCTGGTTATTGTCTTCGCCGTGGTACCCTTCGCCCTCGAAGGTTTTGGCAAGGGATATTATTACCAGATCGCCACACTGGCCTTCGTCTTCATGCTGCTGGCCGCGTCCCTGCATCTGGTTACCGGCGTTGCGGGTCTGCTGCATCTGGGCCATGCCTCCCTTTATGGTGTGGGCGCTTATGTGGCCGCGCTGCTCGGCTCCAAATATGGCATCGGCTTTACGATCGGTCTGCCTCTGGCCGGGCTCGGGGCGGCATTCGTTGCCTTTCTGGTTGCGCTGCCGACCATGCGCCTGATGTCGATCTATTTTGCCGTGGCAACGCTTGGTATCGGGCAGATGCTGTTTCTTGTCTTCCAGAACTGGGTTGGGCTGACCAATGGCCCAAATGGGGTGATGCTGTTCGACGGTATTGATCTGTTCGGGGTCGCCATCAACAGTGAATTGGGTATCTATTATGTGGTCGCGGCCGTTTCTGCCGTGTCGATCCTTATTCTCAACCGCCTCAGCCATTCCTACTATGGCAACGCTCTTCGCTCGCTGCGTGAAGATGACCAGTGCACGGCGGCTATGGGTATCAACGTTACCGTGATGAAGATACAGGCCTTCGTGATCTCTGCTTTCTTTGCAGGCATCGCCGGAGCGCTCTGGGCCTACACCACGGGCTATATCTCCCCCAACGACTTCAATTTTTCCCAGTCGATCCTGATCCTGACCATGGTTGTGGTGGGTGGCTTGGGGTCTCTGCCGGGTGTGCTGATTGGTGCCCTGTTGCTGATCCTCCTGCCAGAAGTGCTGCGCTATTTTGGCGATATCCGCAACATTATCGTCGGCCTTCTGATGTTCGGGGCGATCCTGTTCCTGCCCAAGGGCCTGTTCGGCGAAGTGAATGCGCTCAACTTTGCGCGCAGGATTCTCGGTTCGGCATGGTCGGAAGACAATTCTGAGAAAGGGATCGGTTGGAAATGACAGCAATACTTGAACTTGATTCCCTGACCCGTGTCTTCGGCGGCCTGAAGGCCGTGGATAATGTCTCCACCAAGGTGTCTGAGGGCGAATTGTGCGGTTTGATCGGGCCGAACGGGGCGGGCAAAACCACCCTATTCAACCTGATTTCAGGCTTTACGCCGCCATCCTCGGGCGATGTCCGCTTCAAGGGCGAGAGCATCACGGGCCTGCCAGTACACAAGATTGCGCATAAGGGAATGTCCCGTACCTTCCAGAACCTGCGTGTATTCCCCAACATGACCGTTTTCGACAATATCTCCGTCGGGGCTCTGGGCATGATTGGGGTCAGCCCCTTTTCCTCCATCTGGGGCGGCAAGGCCAAGGCAAAGGAAATCTCCGAGCGTAGCTGGGAGATGCTTGAAAAGGTGGGACTTACGGCACATGCAGATGATCTGGCAGCCAACCTGTCTTACGGCAAGCGCAAATATCTTGAAATCGCACGCGCTTTGGCGATGAATCCGGAGTTGCTGATTCTGGACGAGCCTGCCGCAGGCATGAACGATTCCGAAACGGCAGAACTGGCCCAGTTCATCACCGATCTCAACAAGACGGGCCTCACGATCATGCTTGTTGAGCATGACATGGGGCTGGTGATGGGCATCTGTCAGCGCTTGGTGGTGTTGGCGTCCGGCCAGAAGATCGCCGATGATGTGCCTTCCAAGGTGCGTCAGGATCCTGCCGTTCTGGAAGCCTATCTGGGAGGCGACGACTGATGAGCAATATTCTTGAAATAAATAATCTGTCGCTCAAGATCGGCGTTCAGGATATCCTGCATGACGTGACGGTAAAGGTGCCGCAAAAGGGCATTGTCTCAGTTCTGGGCGCCAACGGTGTTGGCAAAACCTCGCTGATGCGCTGCGTCTCGGGCATCTACCATGCCACAGGCGGCGAGATTCTGCTCGACGGTCAGGATATCTCAAAGCTCAAAAGCCATGATATCGTTGAGCGAGGTGTGATGCAGGCGCCCGAAGGCCGACAGATCTTCTCAACCATGACCGTGTTGGAAAATCTGTTGCTGGGTGCAGGGCCGCTTGGAAGACAGGAACTGGATCATGTTTTGACCCTGTTCCCGGTTCTCAAGGAACGCCTTAAACAGCAGGCCGGCTCCATGTCCGGTGGTGAACAGCAGATGCTCTGCATAGGGCGCGCATTGATGCATAAGCCCAAGGTTCTACTGCTTGATGAGCCGTCCCTTGGTCTTGCTCCACGATTGGTGGGCTTCATCTGCGAGCTTGTGACCAGAATTCGCGATGAAGGCTATTCTGTTCTTCTGGTCGAGCAGAATGTGAAGGCTGCTCTGCGCATTTCCGACAAGGCCTATGTCATCGAGCATGGCAAGATCGTCATCGAGGGCGATGCCCACGAGCTGATGAGTGACAAGCGTGTGGCCGACGCCTATCTTGGCGGACATGTGCACGAAGGGTCGTAAGACACATGAGTGATCATCCCGGCGTGTGCACCCTGCCGGGATTTTTCTTCTTCCCGCACCTCCTTCAGAGGGGCCAAACCCTCTGATCTATTGAATTTAACAGATAAACGACGCCGTTTGGTCAGTCTAAACAATGAAAGAAAAGACATGAGCAACCCAGTCACTTTTCCTCCTTCCATCTGGGCCGTCACTGCGCCAGCCCGTACGCAGGCTGCCCCCCTTACCGAGGCGATTGAAACCGACACTGTGGTGATCGGTGGTGGCTTCACGGGGCTGGGCGCTGCCCTGCATCTGGCCAAGGCTGGCAGCGACGTGGTTCTGCTGGAAGGCAAGGCCATCGGCTGGGGCGCATCTGGTCGCAACAACGGGCAGGTGATCCCGACCCTTACAGCCGCTGAACCGGATATGTGGGTGCAGCGCTATGGTGAAACAGGGCGTCTGTTTGCCCAGATGATCGGTGCCTCCGCAAATGTGCTGTTTGATGCCATTCGCGAGGAGGACATCACCTCCCATGCCGATGCTGAACAGACCGGCTGGTTCCAGCCTGCTCACACGCCGGGCCGTACCAAACTGAGCCAGAAACGCGTTGATGCATGGCAGCGCTTCGGCCTTGATGCCCGCTATCTCGATCACAAGGCTACCTCCGACCTGCTCGGCACCGAGCATTGGTATGGCGGCATGCTTGCCCCATCAGGTGGTCATATCAACCCGCTCGGCCTCTCGCGCGGATTGGCGTTGGCTGTGGAGCGGGCCGGTGGCACCATCTATGAAGCGACGCCGGTCTTGTCCTATGAGCATGATGGCACCCAATGGGTCGTCAAGACCGATCAGGGTACTGTGAAGGCGCGCGCGCTGATCTTGGCAACCAACGCCTATACGGGTGAAGTGGTGCCAAAGCTCAACCGCCGTCTGGCCCATTCCATCGTGCCGGTTTCTTCCTGGCAGATGTCCACCGAGCCTCTTAGCGATGAATTGCGCGCTTCGATCCTACCGGGGCGTCAGGCGGTGTCTGATACCCGCGGCGACTTGCGCTTCTTCCATTATGACCGCGACAACCGGCTGATCACCGGCGGCGCCATCATGGGCTTTGGCGATCTTGCTGCCCGCATGGCCCGCAAGGCAGCCAACAATCTGGCAGACAGTTTCCCTCAGCTTGCGCCACCCAAGATGACCCATGTCTGGGAAGGCTATCTTTCCATGAACTGGGATCGCTTCCCACGCGTGCATAGCCTTGGCCCGAATGGCTGGACCTGGATCGGCTGCAATGGTCGTGGTGTTGCGCTTGGCTATTCGCTAGGTCGCGAAATGGCTCGCGCAACCAGCGGCGAAGACCTTGCCTCGCTGGCCCTGCCAACCACCACGCCGCATGCGCTGCCGTTCCACGCCATCGGCCGCGCCATCGCCCCTTACTATCTCGCCTGGTATAAATTCAAGGACCACCGGGAATATAAAAGCTAACAGGACCTGACCATGAACGATATCCCTATTCTGGAACGCCGCCGCATCGAGGCAATGATCTTGAAGCATGTTTTGGATGTGATCACCGAACGCAGCGGCCGCGAAGAGGCGGAAGCTGTGATCGGCGAGACCTGCTCGCGCTCGGCTATCGAGCAGGGCAAGGCCATGGCTGAAGGGCTCGACCACGCCCCGACCCTTTCCGACTTTGCCGACATCCTTCCCAACTGGACCAAGGAAGATGCGCTCCAGATCGAAACGCTGGTAACCGAACCCGAGCAGATGGACTTTAACGTCACCCGCTGTCGCTATGCTGAAATGTACAAGGAAATGGGTCTTGGCGATATCGGCCATCTCTTGTCATGCAACCGTGACGGCGACTTCTGCGTAGGCTATAACCCGGAAATCAAGCTGGATCGCACCCAGACCATCATGAAGGGCGCGTCTCACTGCGATTTCCGTTACAAAATGAAATGAGAAGAGGAAGAGAAGAATATGGCAGTTGATAATTGGGTTTCGCGCGAAATCGAAGATCTGACCGCTTTCCGGCGGGATTTGCACGAAAATCCCGAACTGCTTTACGACCTTAAACGCACCTCGAAAAAAGTGGCTGAAGCGCTGCGCGCCGCTGGCGTGGACGAGGTGGTTGAAGGGCTGGGCAAAACCGGCGTCGTTGGTGTCATCCGTGGCCAGAGTAACAAGTCCGGCCGCACCATCGGTCTGCGGGCTGATATGGATGCCCTGCCCATCGTGGAAGCCACGGGCCTGCCTCACGCTTCCAAGGTTCCCGGCAAGATGCATGCTTGCGGGCATGATGGACACACCACCATGCTGCTGGGCGCTGCCAGACATTTCGTTGAAAGCCGCGCCTTTGATGGTACGGTTCTGGTTATCTTCCAGCCAGCCGAAGAGGGCGGTGCAGGTGCTCAGGCCATGATCGATGATGGCCTGTTCGAGCGCTGGCCCTGTGATGAAGTCTATGGCATGCACAATATTCCCGATGTACCGGTCGGCCATTTCGTCACCGGCAAGGGCCCGAGCATGGCAGCGGTCGACATGTTCGACATCAAGGTGACCGGTCGGGGTGGCCATGCTGCTCAGCCGCACAATGCCATCGATCCGTTCCCGGCTGTGGCTGCCATTATCCAGTCCATCAACGGCATGAGCGCACGCACGGTCAATCCGCTGGATTCCCACGTGGTTTCCCTTTGCGGCATTACCAGCAACGACACCTACAATGTGATCCCCGAAGAGATCAACATCAAGGGCACCGTGCGCACGCTGAATGAAGCCGTCCGCGACCATGTCGAAGAGCGCCTTGGCAAGATCGTGTCTCAGATTGCCGAAGGCAACAATTGCGTCGGCGCGCTTGATTATCGCCGCCTCTATCCGGTGATGGTCAACCATGATGAAGCAACCGAGCATGCCGCACAGGCCGCCCGCGCGGTTTCTGGAGACGATGCTGTCAGCATCGAAATGCCGCCGACCCTCGGCGGTGAGGATTTTGCCTTCATGCTCAACGCCGTGCCGGGTTCCATGATCCATGTGGGCAATGGCCCGTCAGCCCAGTTGCATCATCCCAAATTCGATTTCAATGACGATGTGATCAAGTGGGGCTGTTCCTATTGGGCACAGCTGGTGCGCGATCGCCTACCGCTCTAACCGCTTGGTGTGCCTTGCAATGAGGGGCGAGATCTGACAACAAAGCCGACCGGGATGGGCATCCCTCCGGTCGGCTTTTCTGTGTCTGCCCAAACTGACGGCTATCGCTACGTTAAAACAACTCCAGAGGCTCACGGCCCTACAAGCCAAACCGGATCGGACTTTCCCCTGTTATCCTTGCAAAAATCTTCTTCGCTTGCGGCTTGGGGACTTGATCGTTTTCTAAAACTCTTGCCAGATTTTTTGAAAGGGTCTTGGTTCTCATTGGGGTACGGCGCAGCTGTTCATTCGAAAAAAGGCCCTGATAATAGCCAAGGTAATCACGCCGATTGCGAACGGCTACAGAGAAGTCGGCCTTGTCTGGAGTATTTCCTTTGAAAATATCCAGTACAAAAGGTTTTAAAACGCCGAGAGAATGCATGTGCCGTGGCATACCATGCCCAACTCCGGGAATACGATAGAACTCGCATTCGGGCGAAGCTTCATAAAAACGATGAATATGTTTGCGATCCGGGGCAAGAAGAGGGTCGGCAACAAGAAAAACCTTGGAAACGCCGACTATTCCTTCACTCGCATCATGGAAGGTATTTTCCCAGTTTTCCTTTTTCGCCTTGGGATATCGCGGTTCCCATGGCGCTAACTGCTTGTTTAGCGTTGAAATTGGGTTGAGCAAAATTGCGGAATCGCAGTTGAGGCGCGACGCAAATGCACCAGCGGCGTATCCCCCCATTGATCCCCCATAGCTGATCCTCGAAGAAAATTGACTGAAATTAAAGGCTCTATCAATTTCGTCCAGAAAGTGAAAAAAGCTGGTCCTGCGATACCATGCAGTTGCTCTGGTTTCGAGAAAAGAGATGACGTTGATATCCTTGGAGCGAACGAAATCAAAGCCCCACCCTAAACGGTTTTCTATCGGGCCTGCCGAATTCATATTGTCAAATGCGAAGACGATCGGACCATCATTCTGAATGAAGATATCTGCGGCATAGAGGGCATCGTTGCTTAATAAACGCATAATAAATGTCTCAATTTAGGGCTTGTCATCAATCCGCCACTGTTTTCTGACTTACTTCTGAGAATGATTGCAATAAAATTCACCGCTCAGCTCTTGCTTCAATACACGGTAAGCCAATGATGAGCCGATGAAAAGGAAGCACAGTTTTTGCGCTGTGTATTAACCGATAGAGCGAAACAAGATCTGCCGTTGTTTTCTGTTTTACTCCCGACAGGCGCATCCCTTCTCTTCTCTGATTACTTAATAGGCGGCTTTCGATGATACGTAAAATTATGACGTTTGCTCTTTGCGCAGCTTTTCTTGGCTTTTCAGCAGGGGCCAGTGCGGCAGCCAATGCTTCTGGGCGCATAAAGCCAAGATCTTCGCTGTTTCTGGAATTCAGCCCACATGTTGATGTGGTCATGATTGGCGATAGCATCACAAAGCAGGGGCTTTGGAGCGAGTTTGTTCCCGAAATCAAAATTGCCAACCGAGGCGTCGGTGGTGATAAAGCCGATCAGATCCTGCAGCGGATGGACACCATCCTGAACACTCAGCCAAAAGTCGCCTATCTCATGGTGGGCATCAATGACTTGACCCATGGCCGATCGGTCAAAAAGACCTTCAACAATATTGTCGCCATAACCGAGCAATTGCAGCAAAATAATATCAAGGTCGTGCTTCAGTCTACGCTGGAATGCGCGCGGGAGAAATGCCAGCGCATTTTCAACAAGAAAGTCAAGAGATTGAATGCGGCGCTGGTGACCTATGCCAACAGCAACAATATCAAATTCATCGATTTGAACCCGTATCTGAGCATTAAAACGGGCTTGAACCCCAAATACACCTTCGATGGGCTGCATCTCAATGGCAAGGGATATCGCGTTTGGGTAGATCGACTCTATGCTGAGGGGATCACAGATTTTTAGTATCGGTCACAGACTACAGATCTTGAGTTTGTAGCAAAAAGCCCGCTCCTATCATCGTTGATGGGAGCGGGCTTTTGTGCGCGCGCCAAGATTCTGCGTGGCAGAAAAGGCTAGAGTGCGCCCCATCCGCCGGGTGTCGGGGTCACCACCGTGATGGTGTCGCCAGCATTCAGTATGGTCTGATCGCACCCCTTCAGCTCTTGCACTGACCCATCAAGCCTTTTGACCCAGGTGTGGCCGAGCTCGCCATCTTCGCCCCCTTCAAGCCCGCGAGGCTTGACACTTCTATGCGAGGAAAGAATGGCGCAATCCATTTTTTCAAGGAAGCGCAAGCTGCGCTCAGTGCCATCGCCCGCAGACCATTTGCCCTTGCCGCCAGACCCTTTGCGAATATGGAAGTCTTCCAGCAGAACCGGAAAACGGAATTCCAGAACTTCCGGATCCGTAAGGCGCGAGTTGGTCATGTGGGTATGCACACCATCCGTGCCATGAAAGCCCGGACCAGCCGGAGATCCCGAGCAGATGGTTTCATAATACTGATAGATGTCATTGCCAAAGGTGAGATTGTTCATCGTGCCTTGCGAATTGGACATGGCGCCCAATGCCGCGAACACGGCGTTGGTCACATGCTGAGAGGTCTCCACATTACCTGCCACCACGGCAGCGGGATAACTCGGACGCAACATGCAGCCTTCCGGAACAATGATGTTGATCGGTTTAAGACATCCGGCATTCATGGGAATGTCGCCTTCGACCATCACGCGGAAGCAATAAAGAATTGCCGCCCGAGTCACAGGTTCTGGCGCATTGAAATTGTTGGCCTTGACGCCGGTTGTGCCAGTAAAGTCCACGGTTGCTTCCCGCTTTTCCTTATCGACAGTGATCTTCACATGAATGACGGAGCCCTGATCCGTGTGATATTCACAATCGGAATCCTTGAGCGCCTCGATGACACGCCGCACGCTTTCCTCGGCATTGTCCTGAACATAGCCCATATAGGCTTCCACCACATCCTGCCCGAAGTTGGCGACCATTTTGCGCACTTCCTGAATGCCCTTCTCGTTGGCAGCGATCTGGGCGGAAAGGTCGGCAATATTCTGGTGCGGATTTCTGGCAGGATAGGCGTGATCTGTCAGCAAGTCCCTTAGAGCTGCCTCGCGAAAATGGCCCTGATCGACAATCTTGAAATTGTCAAACAGCACGCCTTCTTCGTCCACGGTGGTGGCAAGCGGAGTCATGGAGCCGGGGGCGGTGCCGCCGACATCGGCATGGTGTCCGCGCGAAGCGGCCCAGAACAGGATGTTCTCGCCCTTGTCATCAAACACCGGCGTGACGACGGTAATGTCTGGCAAATGCGTGCCGCCATTATAGGGGGCATTGAGGGCGAAGGCATCGCCGGGCTTGATGTTGCCCTCGTTGAGCTTGATGACGGTTTCCACGGACCGCCCCATGGAGCCCAGATGCACCGGCATGTGCGGCGCATTGGCAACCAGGGCCCCCTTGGCGTCAAAGATGGCGCAGGAGAAATCGAGCCGTTCCTTGATATTGACCGAATAAGCCGTCTTTTGCAGGGTTACCCCCATCTGTTCCGCTATCGACATGAACAGATTGTTGAAGACTTCCAGCATCACCGGATCGGCTTGGGTGCCGATGGCCTTGTCTCTTTGCAGAGGCACGATGCGGCTGAGCACCACATGATCCTTGGCATTGAGCTTGGCCTGCCATCCATCCTCCACGACGATCGTTGCGTGGGATTCCACAAGGATGGCGGGGCCAGTAACGGTCATGCCGGGTTTCAGCCTATCGCGCTTGTAGATGGAGGTGTCGTGCCATTCGCCTTCGGCATAGATGCGTGTTGCAGCGGCAGCCTCCGGGGCCTCGCTGGAAAGCGTCAGATCCGGCTCGATGAGGCCTGCTCCGCCACCGGTGGTTCCCACTTCCAACGTTTCAGCGACAATCTCCTTGTCGGAATAGGCAAAGCCGAATTGGGCCTTATGTGCCTGCTCGAAGGCTGCCTTCATTTCCGATACGGTTCCGAAATGAACAGGCAAGGAGGTGTCTGATCCTTCATAGCGCAGATGCACAATGGTGCGCGTCTGCCGCTTGTCTGCCGGTACAGCCTGCCGTTCCAGTTCTTCTTCGGTCTGCAGGGCGAGACCGTCTCTTAGCGCTTCAAGGTCAGGAATGAGGCTCTCCTCCAACCGCTTGACCACGGATTGTTGCCGGTCGGCGCGGATATCGGCAAGCCCCATGCCATAGGCTGAGAGGATGCCCGAGAAGGGGTGCAGCACCACGGTTTTCATGCCAAGGCTATCGGCCACGCGGCAACCCGTCTGACCACCAGCACCACCAAAGCAGACAAGGGCATAGGAGGTAACGTCATAGCCGCGCTGAACGGAAATCTTCTTGATGGCATTGGCCATATTCTCAACGGCGATCTTGAGAAAGCCATCCGCTACATCTTCGGGGCTGCGATCATCGCCCACCTCTTGAGCCAGAGCGGCGAATTTCTCCCGCACGACGGTTTCATCCAGAGGCTGGTCCTGATTGGGGCCGAAAATTTGGGGGAAGAAATCCGTTGCCAGTTTGCCTGTCATCAGGTTGGCATCGGTAACCGTCAGCGGCCCACCGCGTCGATAGCAGGCCGGGCCGGGATTGGCGCCCGCAGAATCAGGGCCGACCTGAAAGCGTTCGTCCTTGTAATGAAGGATGGAGCCACCACCGGCCGCCACCGTATGGATCATCATCATTGGGGCGCGCATGCGAACACCGGCGACCTCGGTTTCGAACGCGCGTTCATATTCGCCGTCAAAATGGCAGACATCGGTGGATGTCCCGCCCATGTCAAACCCGATGATCTTTTCAAAGCCTGCCATGCGGGCGGTCTCGACCGCTCCGACAACCCCGCCAGCAGGACCGGAAAGAATGGCATCCCTGCCTTGAAACAGATTGGCAGCGGTCAATCCGCCGGAAGACTGCATGAACATCAGACGCGGCCCTTCGCCCAGTTCTTCTTGCACCTGTTCCACATAGCGGCGCAGAATGGGCGAGAGATAGGCATCCACAACCGTGGTGTCGCCTCGGCCCACCAGTTTCATCAGCGGGGATACCTGATGGGAAACGGAGATTTGTGTAAAGCCGATCTCTTTGGCCAGTGTTTCCAGCCGCAATTCATGCTGCGGATAGGCATAGGCGTGCATCAGAACAATGGCGATGCTGCGGATGCCCGCATCCCACGCCGATTGCATGCTGGCCCGAGCGTGCGCTTCGTCAAGCGGCGTCTCCACCGAGCCATCCGCCCGAATGCGCTCATCTATTTCATAGACATCGTGATACAGCAGCTCGGGTTTGATGATCTCTTTGGCAAAGATCTCCGGGCGCGCCTGATAGCCGATTTCCAGCGCATCGCGAAAGCCCTTCGTGATAAACAGGGCGGTCTGCTCACCTTTGCGCTCAAGAAGCGCGTTGGTGGCAACTGTTGTGCCCATTTTCACCGAGTCGATCTGATCCGAAGGGATCGGGTCTCCGGCCTTCACGCCCAACAAATCGCGAATACCCTGAATGGCGGCGTCGCGGTAGGCTTCCGGATTTTCGGACAAAAGCTTGTGCGGATGCAAACTACCATCTGGTGACCGGCCGACAACATCCGTGAAGGTGCCGCCCCGGTCGATCCAAAAATCCCACTTTCTTGACATATCAATACCTCTGGCTTATGGCAGACCACTTTTGTTAGGGTTGGAAGGCGTGGTCTGTGATTGCTTTATTTTGACATTTTATCTATATTTTATCGATAAAATCTATATACAAAAGTTTGAGGTGGTCAAGCAGTTTGCATGATCCCAATCGTCAGATCGATGCAATGCAGGTATCTCTGGTGCAAAATGACGGGAAGATTGCAACGGGATAAGAGGGGAAAACTCATGAGCATGGATAGCACGGAGAAACAAATCGGCCCGGTCGTTGCCGCTTCGCATCTGGCATCAGGGGCCATGCCTGCGCTTTCGGAGGTGGAATTTGCGCTCACCATGATGGTCAATGCCTATCATCGCTGGATTGAGCGCTGCATGGCGGCCAGTGGTACCGAAGGTCTGGGCCCGCTTGATGTCATCGTGCTGCACAGTGTCAACCATCGAGGACGCTCCAAAACCCTGTCAGATATCTGTCTGGTGCTGAATGTGGAAGATACACACACCGTTTCTTATGCCTTGAAAAAGCTCGAGAAAGCCGGATTGGTTGCCTCTGGCAAAAGGGGTAAGGAGAAGATCGCCGAAATCACCCCCGCCGGAGAAGACGCCTGTCTTGAATATAAAAGGCTGCGCGAAGCTCTGCTGATCAAGCCAATGAAGGCGCTCGGGCTGGATGAAAAAGAATTGTCGCAGGTGGCCTCCACTTTGCGCATGGTCTCGGGCAATTATGATCAGGCCGCAAGAGCCGCCGCCGCTATGTAGCGTCAACCTCCGGTAAGTGGCCTCGAATTCTTCTCCAACCGCCTGATTTTACGCCTATTAAGTCTCATACAAGCCTGTCCGGATTGCTGGTAGAATGGGGCCGTGATGAGTATCCATAAGGAGGTTATCATGGCTATCAGAACGATACTGAGTATTTGCACGGCCAACACTCCGGACTCCGAGATCAAACTGGTCGCGGGCTTGTGTGCTGAAGTCGACGCCCACCTGTCTCTCATCGTAATGGGGCTGTCCACCTACCCGCCCGTGGGTGAATATGCCGATGCAGGCTTCCTGCTCTGGGCCAAGGAAAGAGACAGCGAAGCTGAAGCCCTCTCTGTGCGCGTCTCAAGTGCGCGGGATATTCTTGAGTCTCAAGGGATATCCTATAATGTCGAGCACGAGTATCTACTAGAGGCGATGCTGGAAGACGAAATCGCCTTGCGTGCTCACTTTAGCGATCTGCTCGTGTTGAGCAATTCCATCATGAAAAACCGGATCGCCCTTCAGCCGGTAATCGAAGGGGCGATTTTCCGCTCGACCCGACCGGTTCTGATTGTTCCCAAAGATGGCAAAGCCACTCTCAAGCCAGAAAAGATGATGATTGCCTGGAACTCCGGCGATGAAGCATCCCGCGCCATTTATAGTGCGCTGGGCTTGATGAAAAAGGGCACCAATGTGACCATTCTGATGGTTGATCCTGTTGCGCGCGTAGAAGAAAGCGGCGAAGAACCCGGAGCGGATCTCGCCACCTATCTGGCCCGCCATGATGTCAATGTCAGCGTTGATGTGCTGTCGAGCGATGGGCAGGATCAGGACAAGCTCGTCAAGCAGCATGCGCAGGCCGTGCAGGCCGACATGATTGTCATGGGCGCTTACGGACATTCGCGCCTGAGGGAGCGGATCTTTGGCGGTGTCACAGAAGCCTTCATGAAAGATCCTACCCTGCCAGTCTTGATGGCTCACTAGGGGGGAGGGCCTTGCCATCAGATTTTTGATGGTTTGACGGGTAAAGCAACCCGGTATCCTTGCAAAGGCAAAGCGATGCCGGGCCGCCTTGGTTCTTAATGCTCTCTTGGGCTGCCCTCTCGTCCCTCGCTGATGAAAGCCCGCTCGCCACCAAGGTCCGAGAAGGCACGGGTGCGACAGCTCAGAACAATGATCTGCTGATCCTTGGCCATCTGGGCCAGCATGTTGAACATGGTGGAAATGCGCTCATCGTCCGTATGCACCAATGCATCATCGAGAATGATGGGAACATGACTGCCACGCTTGGCAAACAGCTTGGCGAAAGCCAGACGGGTTAGAATGGCAATCTGCTCATAGGCCCCGCCGGAAAGCACATCAACCTTGTCGGTTACGCCGTTGCGCGTGATGGTGTCGATCAGCAGCTTGTCGGCATCAATCTGGAAGTCAGCACCTGCGTGCAATTGGCGCAACAGGGGCAACAATTCCTGTCGGATCGGTTCGAAATAGGTCTCCTGTGCTTGTGCCCGGGCCGCTTCGAGATGGGTGATCAACAAGTCGATGGCTTTTGCGTGGCTGGCAAACTGCGCCGCCCTCTCTAAAGCGCGGGTTAGCCTGCCGCTGACCTCTGCGAGCTTTTCTTCAACGGCTCCTTCAGATTGGGTCTGAATGGCACCATTGAGCCGCGCCAGTTCCGTCTCCTGCCGGTGAATTTCCTTCCGGTCCTGTTCGTCCGCCTGAAGCGCCCGTTGATGGCCGGCTTCGGTGGCGGCAAGATCGGGCGCCTGCTGCTGAAGCTGGTTGACTTGCGCGCGCGCAGTGGCCAGTTTTGGCGCCAATTCGTTTCTCGCCCGAATGCTCTGGTCAAGCTGTGCTTCTTCATCGGCAAGGGGCGAAAGATCAGCCAGCGCCTTGCGCCTTTCACCCAAAAGAACCTCCGCTTCGGTCAAGGCATTGGCCGCATGGGTGAAACGGTCTTGAAGCTTGGGCAGAGACCCACGAAGCGCGGACAGTGCATCGTCCAAATCACGTAAGCCATGTTCCATTGTCTCAGAGGTGCGCGGCGCGTTGGCATTGTCATCAACCAACAAGGACGCAGCCTGTTCAATGGTGCATCCAAGCTCGGTGCATAGCTGGTCTTGCTCGCGTCTTAATGCTTCCGGCCCGTCTGGTGCACTGGCCCGTATTTGTGCCTGCGCCAGCTGTTTGGCATCCTGCGCCTTGCGATGGGCATCATGGGCAGCTCTTGCGGCTGTTACCGTTTCAAACCCGAGAGCGCCGAGCGTGGCATTGATCTCCGCTTGCAAGGCGTCAGGGTCTTCGATGGCTTGTGCCGCTCCTTCTGCCGGTCGCAATTGGATCGCGCCAAAGCCCGGCAGCGTAATATCGAGAGGGCGATCAATGAGCTGGGCTTCGCCATCGGGCAGGATTGCGCCTGCGCACTTTGCTTGCTCGCCCTGCGAAGAAAGCACAAAGCTTGAAAAATGGATCTTGCGCTTTTCTCGGGCGATGTCCCGCCGATGCTCAAGGTTGGCAAGGCGGTCCAGATCTGCTGGCGAAGAGGTGGGCATCTTGAGAATGCGCTCCACCTCTACCAGACGGGAGAGCGGTTCCTGAAGGCTGGCAAGGAGATCTCCAAGCGCAATCAGGCGCCGCCGTTTCTCACGAGAGCGTTCCTGTTGACGGGCATTGGACAAGGCTTCACTCAAAGAACGCCTTTCGGCTTCTCTTTCGCTGATGGTTGCCTGTTGCTGCGCCATGGCCGCTTGCGCTTGCGCCTTGGCCTGCTTGATCTTGGCCAGTGTGGCTTCGCGCTCGCTGATGGCTTGGCGCAAGGCTTCACGTCTATCGCGCAGGGAGCCAATCTCCTTGATGGTGCGCTCGATATCCTGCTCCTGAGCCATAAGAAGCTTGAGACCCTGCTCGGCTTCCTTGATGCGTCGGTCATGGTCCCGCGCGGCTGCAAGCTCGGCTTGGCTTGCCTTGATCGCATCACCGCGCCTTGCACGAAGGGCAGGGTCATTGAGCGCACGCAGGCGCTTGGTAAGCCGCTTCTTCATCTCCAGATCGTGGCTGAGGGCATCGACGGATTTTTGCAGTTTGGCCTGTTGTTCTCGCAGGTTTTCGGCCAGATCTTCGGCTTCCTTCCATTGGCTGCCAGCCTTTGGTTTGCCGCTCTTGGTGGCTATGGCGTCCAGCTCGCTGCGGCAGCGCTGTAATATCGTGTCCATGCGCCGCCCGCCGGTTACGGCATCGATCTGGCCGCGCACGCTGGACATGACATCGCGGCGGGCATCAACCCCTTCGGCTTCAGCCTTTGCCGCATCGACACCAACGGTTCCCTGTCGAACCCACAGCAGGCCCACCGGCCCCTTGCTGCTGCTCAGAATGGTATCGTGAATCCACTGCTCGGCATCGTCGGCCTGCTTGAGAATGGCGCCGGTTGCAAGATTGATGATGCGCGCAGACGAGCCTGCCTTCTTCAGATTGAAGAGCTTTTCGATGCGATAGGCCTCACTGCCAAGCTCGATTTCTGCCGCAATCTGAACCGCTCCGCCCGAATAGGGCTGCAAGTCCCGGATTTCCTTGCGGGCTGACCCATAGTCATGAAAAATCAGGGCATGAAGGGCATCAAAAAAGGTGCTCTTGCCGCGTTCATTTTCTTCGGTGATGGTGGTGAGCCCATCGCCAAAGGGGCCGAGAGTTACGGTCTTGTCGGCAAAGCGGCGAACATTATGCAGGATCAGTTTGCGTAATCTCATTGGTCCACCTCCTGCGCCAGATGGAACAGGTGCGACAGTGCCTGCTGAGCGATGCGCGCATCCTCCTCTGTCCGCCCGTCGGTCGAGGTTTCGGCCAAAAGGCTTTCTGCGGCTACTCTGAGGGCGCCGCTTTCTGCGATAAGGTCGAGATCATCTTCATTCTGCTTGATGCCGATTTTCATCAAGTCGGCATCGAAATAGTGGAAGGCGTCCGCGATCCCGTCGCAGGCTTCCTTGAGGCGGGCCAATTCACTGAGCGTCAGGCGACCCGAACCGATGAGCTTGACGAGGGCATGGGCGCGGTCTGTTTCAGGCAGAGCCATCATCATGCTCTCCACCGGATCACTACCCGCAAAAAAGCTGATCTCCAGCCGATGCCACTTGTAGCGCCCCAAAGGAATGGGCTCGACGCGCGGCGCCGTTCCACGCGCATCAATGCTGACCAACAGGACACCAGCCTCGCTATGCCCTTTGAAGCCGTCTGCCTCGGGCGAGCCCGCATAACATGTCTTCTGCCCGATGGCCATTTGGCCATGCCAATCGCCAAGTGCCAGATAGTCAAGATCTGATTGCTCGGCCCTGTCCGGCGGAATGGTTGCCAGACCGCCATCTTCCGAGCCGAAATCAGTGACCCCGCCATGGGCAAGGCCGATCCGGATACGGTCGCCCGTCTCGGCGCGCGCCATCCAGTCTGTGAGGTCAAAGCCGGGGCTTCTGACCGCGGGCGGCGCTGGCAAAATGGCCACATCCTGCCCGATTTCGATCACCTCGGCCTTTGTGGCGAGAATGACATTTTCCGGCCTGTCCCGTTCGATCCGCTCCCACAGATCAACAGCGGCAAGGGAATCGTGATTGCCCGGCATCCAGATCCATGTGAGGGACGAAAAGTCTGCCATGATATCAATGGCACGCCGGACCAGCCGTGAGGGCGGTGCCTCCGCATCGAAGGTATCGCCAGCAATCAGCACCAGCTCTGCCCCCCGTTCCATCGCCAGATTGCCCGTGGCGCGCAAGGCGTCCAGGCGTGCCGTCTTCAGCGCTGCGCGGGTGTCCTCGTCGAACGTTCCGAAAGGTTTGCCGAGATGGAAGTCGGCGCAATGAATAAAGCGCATGATGAAGCTCTTCGGGTTGGCGGAACGGGTGAATGGAGCCAGACCGGCTGTCTCCGGACTATGCGAACAAATCACCCTGTTGCTCAACCATATTTAAGCGCCCACCATAGCGCAACTTTCAGATGCGCCTACTGTGTGTCATTTCTCTTCCGGTGTATGTGAGGCTATCGCCCGCTCGAGCCGCTTTGAGGCAAATCCAGAACCGATGAGCAATCTGATGCAAAACAGGCTTTCCGCCAGTATCGGGATGCCATAGGCCGGTTCGAAACCCTCGGCCAAATCTGGCACCAGAAAGCGCAGTCCGCTACCGGTAAGATAGATGACACCGGCCACCCCCAGCCCGACAGCGAAAACCCGGCTGAAAAGGCGCGACTGCCAGATGAGCGCAGCCATCAGCAGCCCATTCACGCCAAAAAATAACAGGCCCAGATCGTAGCCATAGCCATGAAGAAGGAGAAATTGCATCGCCATGGTTGCCTGATCCCCTTCGGTTGAGCCGGAAAGCCCGTTTATCAGCAGCCAGGCGGCCTGCAGATTGAGCAGGTTGACCGCGATCACCCCGGTTTGCAGCAGGCGGAACACCATCGCTGATAAAGCCAGAGCGGGTGCGGTTGCCCGAAACATGAAATAGAACAGCAGTGCAAGCCCGGCATCGCAGAGGGCCATGGTGAGGTCGGCTGCAAGACCGAGACGAAACAGGCCACCATGGGTAAGAATGGCACTCACTGTCGCAGCAGTATCATCAGGCTGGATGAGCTGCGACCGGATGCCAAGTTCTGCAGATAGTCCCAGAAGGATGATTGCGGCATAGAGGCATCCGGCTGCCCTCGCCATGCGCCAGATCTGTGTTTGATGTGGTGGCGAACTCATGGATCCGTTCTCTCTTGCAGAATGAGAGGGCCTGACGCTTGTTCCTGCCGAGCCGAGGGCTTGTTGAAACGTTGCCCCGCCCAGACCGATGCAATCACAAGCGCCGCTCCGGCAAACTGCAGAGGTGTGAGCGACTGCCCCAGCCAGAGCCAACCCAAAGCAACGGCCGTGATCGGGCTCATCATGCCCAGCATGGAGACCGCGCCCGGCTCCAGCCGTGCAACGCCGCGGAACCAGAGCCAATAGGTCAAGGCAGCGCCAATCAGGCCCAGCCATGCAAGCCCCGCCAGATTGGTGGCGCTCAAGGCGGGTAAGGCTGGCTCGAAGAAGAGCGCGATTGGCAGAAGGATCAAGCCACCGGCGGTCAATTGCCAAGCGGTGAAGGTGAGTGGGGAGACATTGGCCTGCCATTTCCGGCTGAGTACAGTGCCCGCCGCCATGGAGGCTGCGCCTCCAAGCCCTGCCGCGATGCCGATGGTATCAAGCTTTGCCTCGGGCCCGATCAGTAGCATGGCCACCCCTAACATGCCGCAAAGAGCCGCAAGCACCGAAGCGGTGCGCAAGGGTATGCTAAGGGCAAAACGGGCCAACAGCAACACCATCAGCGGCTGTGTCGCCCCCAATGTTGCTGCCACTCCGCCGGGGAGCCGATAGGCCGACACGAAAAGCAGGCTCCAGAAGAGCGCAAAATTCAATGCCCCGAGCAAAAAGAGCCGGCCGAGCATGGCTCTCGGTGGCAGAGCGCGGATCAACAGCATGAGCAGCAGCCCTGCCGGCAGGGCACGCAACACCGCAAGCGTCAGCGGGTAGCCAGCGGGCAAGAATTCTGTGGTGACAAGATATGTGCTGCCCCAGATAGCCGGAGCAAGCGCCGTCAGAAAGGTGTCATAGGAGCGGGATAGAGACTTGGTCATTACAGGAGCCTTTGTGGGCCTTTTATGGCTAACGGATCAGATGAAGCGAAACGGGCAGACGCTCATGGAATGGCTCAAGGCCGATATCACGCATCAAATAGGGTGAAAGGTTACAAGCAACGCGATGCGTTTTTAAAGCGCACCGCTGTTCCTGAGATGATTTGGTCCAGCGTTTCATGAGGCAGACCCTCCGATCAAATGTCAATAGCTGGCAAAAGGGCAAACATCAGGCGACATCGCGATTCGTAGCGCTGGCCGCAAGACGAGATGCAATCCGGGCCACATGCTGGCCCTGAAAGTGGGCGCCTGCGAGGTCTGTTTCGGTGGGCTGTAAAGCGCCATCCGCTCCTGCGATGGTGCCAGCGCCATAGGGAGCGCCGCCAATAATGCCGTCTCGCGCTGTCTGGCCAGCGAAGCTGTAAGGCAGCCCGGCGATCAGCATACCGAAATGCATCAGTGGAATCTGTGTGGAGAGCAGGGTCGCTTCATGCCCACCATGCTGGGAGCCGGTAGAGGCAAAAACGGCGGCAACCTTGCCGACCAGCGCATTCTGCGCCCAGAGACCACCAGCCTGATCCAGAAATTGCTTCATCTGGCCAGCCATCATGCCAAAGCGGGTCGGCGTGCCGAAAATGATGCCGTCATAATGGGCCAGATCGGCGGGGGAAGCCTCAGGGGTTTCATCTTCGATAAAACCGGCATTGCGGCGGGCCTCTTCAGGCATGGTTTCCGGAATGCGGCGGAGTTCGACGATGGTGCCGGGAATGCTGCGTGCGCCTTCCGCCTCTGCCTGAGCGAGATCGCGGACATGGCCATAGCTTGAATAGTAAAGAACGAGAATGCGGGTCATGGTGAGCCTTTTCAGTTTCGATTTCAGTCTTGGTTTCGATGCCGAAAAGGTAGCTCTGGCTGCGTGGATGAATAAGCGGCTCGTTTTGAAATCATTCTTTACAGGGCGTTATGAATGCTGTCCTTCATGGCCCTTTGTAAGTGATCCAGAAAGGCCGATACCTTGGCTTGCATGCCAAAGCGGGAGGCGCTGACGGCAAAGACCTCGCGCGGTTGCAACGAGAAGGCAGGCAAGATGCGCACCAGGTTTCCCTCGCGGACCGGAGTTTGCGAAATGAAATCGGGCAATGTTCCGATGCCATGACCGGCAATCAGCAGATCACGCAGCACGAAGCTGCTCCCCACCTTGACATGGGGCTTGAAGGAAAAGGTATGCGGCCCGCCCGGCCCCAGCAGGCTCCACTCGCTGGTATGATCGGCCAGTAGAAAACCGATGATCGGGTGAGCCTTTATGTCATCGGGTTGGCTGAGCGCAGGAGCTGTCTCCAGATAGTCGGGCGAAGCAAACAGACATTGCTGCACCCGGCCCAGACGGCGGGCAACCAGCGAGGAATCGGGCAGACTGGAGCGCACCCGGATTGAAAGATCGAACCCACCTTCGATCATGTCGACCACGCGATCATCAAGCGACAAGGTGAGCCGCAGATCAGGGTGCTTTTCCAGAAAGGCAGGCAGCATGGGTGAAATCACGGCCTGGCCGAAAGAGTTAGGCGCGTTGATCCGTAATTGACCTTTGACCGAACCAGAAACCTCACGGATGCGTCCATCCAGTTTGCTAACAGCTTCGAGGATGGACAGGGCCTCCTCATAATATTGCTGGCCCGCATCCGTAACCGACATGCTGCGAGTGGTCCGGTTGAGCAGAATCGATCCGAGGCTTTCTTCCAGCAATTTGATTTCCTTGCTGAGCAAGGCGGCAGAAACGCCGAGATCTTCAGCCGCACGGGCGAAGCTGCCGCGTTCGACAATGCGGCAATAGGCAGTCATGACGGAAAATTTATCCATTTGGTAGCACCCCGGAGTCTGATGATCTGTCGTTGCTTACCATGACGGGATTATTGGAGCGGTGCAACTTTTCAATAAGGGAGCAAGGATGCCGACCTGCTAGCGTGATGAGCATACCAGTGTCTCGCAAAAAAGCGGGGCCTGTGATCCTTTAAAAAGGTCTCAGGCCCCGCGATTCATTGATAGCTCGCCAGTTGCGCTTATTGCCTCTCGGCCGCTACGCCGCCACTGCCACCTTTCGGCTCCAGAGCATGGCGGCTGCTGCAGTTAGAGCTACACCCGCCAGCTTCACCGCCACCAGCGGCCACAGGCACAGGATGGCAGCAGCACCAAAGACGTAACGTTGCCACATGGGGATTGGCGTTTTGATAAAGCCCAGCATGGCAAAGGCCATGGCAAACAGAGCCCCGATGCCGCCAAAGACGGCGAAGCTGTTGCCTACCCAGCCGGCATTTGAGAGCAGGCCGAGATCATAACAGAAGGCAAAAGGCACCATGAAGGCCAGAATGCCAAGCTTGAGCGCCTGAATGGCGGTTTCCGTCGGTTTGGACTGGGCTAGAGAACTGGCCGCATAGGCCGCCAAGGCAACCGGCGGTGTGATGTTCGAAACAATGGCAAAATAGAACACGAACATATGAGCGGCCAGAGGATCAAAGCCCAACTGCGCCAGAGCCGGAACGCCAAGTGCCGCACCCAGAATATAGGCGCTGGTGGTTGGCAGCCCCATGCCCAGAATGAGGGATACCAGAGCAATCAGAACCAGTGCGATAAAGGGAATGCCCTGCGCAAGAGAAAAGACCAGACCGACAAACTTGAAGCCGAAGCCGGTGAGCGAAACCGAGCCGACCACGATGCCCGCTGCCGCACAGGCGATGGCGACAACCGGCACGTTGCGCGACCCGGCAACAATGGCGTCGAGGATCTTTCTGGGGCCCATGCGATGTTCTGGATCTGGCAGGGAGACAAGCCATGCGCCCAGAATGCCGACGGCTGCAGCCAGCATGGGCGAATAGCCGGATAGCAGCATATAGACCAGCGCCACGATCGGCAGCAGCTTGTAGGATTGCAGCAGTACCTTTTTCTTGTCGGGCAGATCTTCTTCGCTCAGACCCTGAAGATTATTCTTGAGCGCGCCCAGATGCACCATCAGCAGCACAGCGCCATAGTAGAGAACCGCAGGAACAATGGCGGCGATAATGACGTCGCTGAAAGGCACGCCAAGGAAAGAGGCCATGATAAAGGCGCCCGCGCCCATGATCGGGGGCATGATCTGCCCGCCAGTGCTGGCGACCGATTCAACCGCTGCAGCGAAGAAAGGCGGATAGCCGATGCGTTTCATCAACGGGATGGTGAAGGTGCCGGTGCCATAGACGTTGGCGACAGCAGCGCCCGAGATGGAGCCGAACAGGGCCGAGCTGACCACGGAGATCTTGGCCGGGCCGCCCGGGGAGGTCCCGGTGAAGGCCTGCGCGAAATCCATGAAATACTGCCCCACGCCGCTCTTTTCCAGAAAACCGCCAAAAATGAGGAAGACCATCACGAAGGTCGCCGAGACACCAAGCGGAATGGAGAAGATGCCTTCATCGGTAAGGTAGATTTGCTCGATGACTTCAGGGAAGGTGAAGGGGAGGCCCTGCATGACGCCGGGCATCCAGTTGCCAAACCACATATAGCCAGCAAAGAAGGCGACAATGATTGCCAGCGGCATGCCCACCACACGGCGGGTCGCTTCCAGAAGGAAGAAGATGAGCGCGGTGCCCAGCACCTGTTGCGCCATGGTGACTTCGTCTACCTGCACCATACGGAAAGTAATCGCCTCGTAATTGAGAACGATATAAATGCCGGGCAACGTGGAGGCTATGGCCAAAATCCAGTCATACCACGGGACATTCGGACTGTCCTTGTCGGCCGCGCGCATGGGGTAGAGAATGAAAGCCATCGGAAACACCATGCTCAGATGCAAGCTGCGCTGCAAATAAGCCTCAAAGCTGCCGAACACTGATGTATACAGATGGAATAACCCGACCCCCAAAATGTAGACATAGACAATTCTCTTTACGAGTGAACCTGTCGCGCGCATACCGCTGCCCTTCTTCTTTCTCGAACGAGGAATTCAATACAACGTGATCATGGCCCGGAATTTCGGCTCCGGGCCATGATGTTGATGAATTGGGATTACTGAACCGATTTCCAGTATTTCACTGCGCCCGGATGGGCTGGAGCAAGCGCTGGAACGGCTTCCTCCGGGTTCAACTCGGCAACGGCTTTCACGCCTTTTTGCAGGGTGTCTTTATTTTCCCAAAGAGCTTTGGTCATGTTGTAGACCGTGTCTTCATCCAGATCCTTGCGGACTATGATGCTGGTGTAATCACCAATCGTCGGAACAGGGTCTGTGACCGACTTGTAGATTTCCGGAGAAATCTCGAAGCTGACAGTGCCGAGGGCCTCGGTCATCGCGTCGAGAATCTTCTTGTCTACCGGCAGAATGACCACATCCAGCTGGCTTTCGATCTTCAGAACAACCGAGGCCGCACGGCCAACGGAGAAGGCAAAGCAATCCAGATGATTGTCGGCCAACTGGTTGGAGCCGTCAGAATAGGAGGCAAAGGAAACCGAGCCGCCCCAATCCTGAATGTCTTTCCAGCCAACGCCCAGTCCTTTTTCAAAAGCGGAGCGGATCACGAATTCTGAAGAGGTGCCCGGTTTCAAGGTTGCCAGACGGATAGGAAGCTTCTTGTCGACGATGTCGGCAACGGATTTGATGCCGTTTTCGTCTGCATAATCCTTGCGCATCACGAAATAGGTATATTGGCGATAAACGTTAGCCAGAACCGAGACGTTATCAAGTGGCTTTTTGAAAGGTGCTGCGCCTTTGGAAGCTGCTCCCACAAGGGCCGTTACCGAGAATCCGAGGTCGGTTTTGCCTCTGTCCGTATTGACCACGTTGGAAACACCACCGCCGGTGCTGCTTGAGGTTGTAATGCCCTCTTTGGACCAGGTCTCTGCCAAAGCACCACCAAGTGCAAACCAGTTTCCTCCCGGAGGGCCTGCAGAAAAGCGAAGCTGATCCTGCGCACTGGCAGGAATAGCGACAAGAGTTGCACACGCCAGAGAGACTGCCAGCGCCATTTTCTTAAACATTAATCGTCCTCCTTGTTAAATCCAGGGCACTTAAACATCGTAAAAATCCAATAGTTGCGACATTCTGTCGACGAACAATAGTGAGACACATAAATTGCCCCGCCCCGTCCAATAGTATTTCAGCAAGTATGGTCGAAACATACCCTCCATAAGTTGTATGAAGTTTACATTACATAGACTATTCTATTGAAACTACGGGCATTCTTCAAATTGCATGCTTCTATGCGAGAGAACTGACTGTTAGGCAACTTTAAGGGCGCAACTATCAAAAAATATAATGAGAATTTTGGCACGATTATTATTGACAGAAGAGATGATCTTTTCTCGTTCGCTTGAATAGTTAAAAAATAGGCATAACCGCTCTATCGTAGAAAGCTCAAAAAAGGGCGCAAGGAAGGCTTGTAAGTTGGGCAGAATAAGTGATGCTCTTATCAACACGGTCAAAAGGCCTGACTGGATAACGCTTTGTTTCGGGAAGGCTTGATTAGAAGACTTCTCATTTGCCGATAAATGTGCAAAATTTCTTCATGTTCATTTTCGACCCGTTTCTTTCAAGATAGGTGGCAAAGGCGCAAGCATGGCGTTCAAAACCATAATGTCCCCCGCAGTTGCTGCGCATTATCCGCTTCGTGTCAAAGAGGTTTTCGTTGCTCCCGGTGAGTTGGTGAAACCGGATACGAGAGCTCTTATGGCTGAAACGGCAGAAGGGCGCCGCATTGCCATCAAATGCGGCCATGAGGGGCGGGTCATTCAGGCCCCGCCTGCCGATGCCATTCTGGACGAACGTCAGATGCTTTTGGTAATCGAGACTTTTGCCGATGAGGCCGCATCTTCCCAAGAGGAGGATGATCAGGCGGGTAAAGCCGAGGCAGAGGAACAGGCTCAACAGGACCAAGCCCGAAAAGAGCGCGCTGAAAGGGAAGCGCAACAAGCCCATCAGGCCGCATATGCGCAAGCCTCGGGGCAAAAGGAATCCATCCGTCCAGCCCAAACGGAGCCTTCAGCAGCGCAAGAAGCCGAGACATCAGCAGCAAGTGCATCGTCAGATAGTGCGCCTGGGCAGCAAGAGCAAGAACCGCCCGAAGGTGCGCAACCGCACCACGGAGCCGGGGACGGCACAAAAGAGGAAGAGAAGGGTAAAGCCAGCAATAGCCCATCAGGCAAAAAAATCGCTTTGGTCGCCGCCGGTTTTGTCGTGGTGCTCTTGGGCGGCGCTGTTGCGATGCAGTTTCTGGAGGAGCAGCCGGCTTCTCCCCGGCGGGCGCCTTCTGCTTCCGCCGTATCGACAAAATCGGCGCCTGTTCCTGCTGCGACAAAGCCAACGGCTCCCAAACCATTGCCTGCGCGTAGCTATCCCGCAGAGCAGGATAGGGATTGGAAGAAAGTTCCGAATATTAAACCTCAATACTCTGTGCGTTACGCAGGCAAAAATAGCAGCTCCCGCGATATCGAATTTTTGTCACTGGATGCGGGCAATCGTCGGGTACAGCTTGTTGGCCGCGCCGATCGACGCTCCATCGTAACCAGCTATCCTTCCAGAGGAAGAGGGACATTTCGTAATGTTCGCTATTTGAATACGGATCCTGAAAAGGCTTTCATCTTTGCAGACTATCCTCAGCGAGATGTATCGACCGTCCTGATTTCTCCCAAGAACGAGAAAAGTGCAGTGAGCGCCTATCACTATTTTGCCAAAAGGAAACCGGATAAAAAAACGGGTGTTTTCAAGAAGGGTTACTCTTTGGAGTATGCGGTCAAAGACGGTGGTTTGATGGCCCTACTATTGCAAAACACAGAGAGTTATTCGCAAAATATGCTTGTCTCGAACGAGAAGGGCAAAACTGAGGCTTACAGGATATGGAGCGATCCCTACGACCTGTCTAATTATTCCGATTATGGATCGCATATTGCTCTTGATGTCCATTCCAAGGACGGTATCAAGCAAGGGACGGTCCTCGTTTCCGGGAGCAGGAGCACGCTTTTCGCGCCCAGTCAAAGCTATTTAAACGGGATCCGGGTTAAGGCACAATCTTCCAGTCTATCCCTTGAAGGCACGAAGGCGCAGATATTCAAACCGCAAGACATTCTGCCCAAAGGCGTATTCCAGAAATATACGAGTTTGGGTGGCGGCATCAGGATGACCGCCGCAGCCGTCAATTCCTACAGGAAGTCCTTGGCCATGGGCGGAAAAGTTTGGGGAATGGGGAACCAGAAAAATAAGGATGGCAGTTCTCGTGCGGACGCTTACTTGATCTGGACTGTCGATGGCAAAACGGATTTGCGGCGCATGTTTGTACGCAATGACTCCAATTGGCACGAAGGAGTGACCATCCGGGATCTGGAATTTTATGGCAATGGCCAACTAGCGGTCCTGCTGCGTGAAAACGAGGGCAAGCCTTACTCTGCGGTTGTGTTTTTTGATCAATTTGGCAACCTGAAAAATCGCTACTCCTATAGCAACGCCATCGTGAATGATATTGATAGCTACGGAAACACACTGTATGGCGCGGGCTTCACAACAGACAAGGGGCGGCAGTATGGTGCAATCTGGAAATTCTGACGCGAATGCACTGACGTGAAGGCATTCTCCTCTGTTTTAATTAGCCTAATAATCAGAATGTCTTAGCCTGCATCTTGCAGGCCTTTTAAACTAAGACCTTTGCCTCATAGGTCGCCAAGCCCCGCTTTTGCTAAACTGGAGCTCTCACAAACAAAAAGAGAGCGCCATGCTTGCCTATAACGAGAATAGCCAACCAGCTCAGTTTCGGTCTGCCCTGATCGTTGACGACCATCCGCTATTTTGTGACGCCCTTTGCATGACCCTGCAGGCGGTGTCTTCGATCCGATCCATTCACACGGTCAACAGTCTGCAAGACGCGCTGGACATTATCATCGAGCATGATAGTCCCGACCTGATCATGCTAGATCTGAACTTGCCCGATGTGCAGGGGCTTGATGGCCTCTTGCGCCTGCGCAATACGACGCGCTCTCCGATCGTGGTCATCTCTTCCATGGCTGACAACAAGATCATCAGTTCGGTCATCCATACCGGCGCGTCCGGTTTCATTCCCAAGCATTCCAACCGGGCAATCTTTCAAAAGGCCATCGAGACATTGGCGCAGGGGCAGAAATTCATTCCTGCCGGCTATGAACTGCTGGAAAACAGCCCGGCCCTCAGCGAAGACGAAACTGTCAAACGTCTGGCATCGCTGACCAACCAGCAAGGCCGCATTCTGCAATTGATCTGCGAGGGCAAATTGAACAAGCAGATCGCTTTCGAACTCTCCATCGCCGAGACCACTGTGAAAGCTCATGTCACTGCCATCATGCGCAAATTGGGCGTGAAAAGCCGCACCCAGGCCGCCCTTGTAGCCAGAAAAACCAGCTTTGAGCATGTGTTTGATGATGGGCGCGAGCCCAGCTAGCGCGCTGTTTGCCTTGGCGGGAAAAGGGGAGAAGCGATGACAGGCCGTTCGGCGCATATGGGCCTTGAGGGCGGGAGAGAGGGTGCAATTTTGCGCACCGGCTGCGTGAACTGTGAGGCTTTCGACGCGGTTGAAACGCTACGATTGGCGCTTCAGCCGGATGATCTGGATCTCGTTATCCTGTTCTTTTCGCCCCGCACTGACATTGCCGCCTTTGTCGCGCGCCTTGGCAAGAGTTTTGGCAAAGCCAAACTGGTGGGATGCTCGACGGCAGGAGAAATCACGCGGGATGGCTATGCCGAGGGCACGATTGTAGCGCTGGGCTTTCCAGAAAGCCACTTTGCGACCCGCAGTGTGCTGATTGAAGATCTCGACACGCTTGATGGCCAGCAGATGGTGGCCAGCATTATCCGCAATCGCAATGCGCTCGCCGCGCAAGTTCCGTCATGGCATTCGGAATGCGCGCTTTTGTTGGTTGATGGCCTTTCCACCTGTGAGGATCAATTGACGGCGGAAATCTCCTTCGGGCTGGGGCCGGTGCCGCTATCGGGTGGCTCGGCGGGGGATGGCACGGACTTTACCCGCACCTTCGTTTTGCATGATGGCAAGGTGGTCTCCAACGCTGCGGTGTTGGTGCAGATGATCAGCCGATGTCCGATCCGGGTCTTCAAGACCGACCATTTGCTGCCCGCCCAGACGCGCATGGTTGTCACCGGAGCCGATCCATCTCGGCGCGTGGTCTCCGAGATCAATGCCGAACCGGCGGCTAGGGAATATGCGCGTATTCTTGGCAAGGACCCGGAACAACTGACCCCATTCATCTTTGCGGCTCATCCGGTGGTGGTCCAGTTCGGTGGCCAGCACCATGTGCGGGCCATTCAGCGCGTGGCAGACAATGGCGATCTGGTGTTCTTTTCCGCCATCGACGAAGGCGTCGTGCTGACATTGGCCGAGCCTCAGAATATGGTCGATCACCTCAACAGGGAGCTGCATGCTTTGGCTGACCCGAAAGAACCGGATGCGATCATTGCGTTCGATTGCATCCTGCGGCGTCTGGAAGCCGAGCAAAAGCAGCAGCTTGGCCAACTCTCACAGATTTTGGCCAACAATCGTGTGGTGGGCTTTTCCACTTATGGCGAGCAATATAACTCCATGCATGTCAACCAGACGCTCACCGGCGTCGCCATCTACCCGCCCGACGAGGTGTGACTTTGGATCACGGTCTCATCAATCCCAATGACACGTTGGAGCGGCAGAATGAAAAGCTGCTCAAGATTGTCACGACCCTGATGCGGCGGGTGGAGAAGGGCGTCGACGCGTCCGGCGTGGCCTATGCCCAGTTCCAGCGCGCAGTCTTGCTGGAAGATGAGGTGCGGGCACGCACCCATGATCTGGAACGGGCGCTGGATCTGCTCAATGAATCCAACGCCCGCCTCGCCAAGGCCAATGCGGAAACCGAAACGGCACGGGTCAATCTGGCCAACGCGCTGGAAACAGTGCAGGAGGGCTTTGCCCTCTTTGATGCTCAGGATGTGCTGGTCATGTGCAACAGTCGTTTTGGCTTGCCCATGCTTGACATCCATCCTCACCTCAAGCCCGGACTGCATTTCGAGGACTATGTCCGGATGGTCAGCACCAGCGCCTATTTTGATCTGCCCGAGGGGCAGACGGCGAAAATCTGGGCAGCCAACCGGATGGAACGGCATAAGGACAGCCACGTCGCCTTCAATGTGCGCATGGCCGGGGATTGCTGGTTGCAGGTAAGCGAACATCGCACCCCGGATGGGGGTACCGTCATTCTGCAAACTGATATTACCGACATGGTGCGGCTGGAACGGCAGGAGCGCGAAAGGCTGCTGGATGGCCAGGCTCGCCTCATTCGCGCCACGCTGGAACATCTCAATCAGGGCATCTGCATTTTTGATGATCAGAACCGGCTCATCGGCTGGAATCAGCGGGCCGGCGAACTACTCAGCATTCCCGCAAGGCAGTTTCAGTTGGGCAATAGCTTTGCTGCGCTTTACAAGCAGATCCGCACCAAGGTGAGCGTTTCCAACAAGACCGATGTCGGCCTGATCGAAAAATGGGTGCGGGATGGGGTCAGCCGTGCGCCGCTCTCCTTCGAGATCGTCATCGGCAAGGAGCGGACACTGGCTGTCTTTGCCCAACAGATGCCCGATGAGGGCTTCGTGATCAGCTTTACCGATGTGTCCGCCGAGCGGGCGGCCGTGCGGGCCATATCAGAAGTGAATGAAACACTGGAACAGCGGGTCACCGAGCGTACGCTGGAGCTGGAAGACGCGCTCTCGGAGGCTGAGCGGGCCAATGCCTCCAAGTCCCGTTTTGTGGCCGCCGCCAGCCACGATCTGTTGCAGCCTCTCTCTGCGGCCAAGTTGTTTGTAGCTTCGCTGGAAAGCGAAATCGAAGAGCCGGAGCTGGCCGAGCGCATTTCCAAGGCCAGCAATGCCTTGATGAGCGCGGAGAATATCCTCAATGCGCTCCTTGATATTTCCAAGCTGGATTCCGGCAGGGCGGCACTGCATGTGGGGCCTGTGTCCCTGCATCAGCTTCTGGATCAGTTGCGCGATGAGTTGGGGCCGCTTGCTGAAAAGAAGGGCCTGCAATTCCGCATGATCGCGCCTCCGGCCGTTGTTGATAGCGATGCGTCCTATTTGCGCCGTATCCTGCAGAACCTGATCAGCAACGCCATTCGCTATACCCGGCAGGGCAAGGTGCTGGTCGGGGTGCGCAAACGGCATGGACGCCTGTTTGTTGAAGTGCGGGATACGGGACCCGGCATTCCAGAACATGAGCGCGGCCGGATCTTTGATGAATTCCAGCGCCTTAATGCCAGCGTTAGCGCAGCAGACGGCATGGGGCTCGGGCTTGCCATCGTGGAGCGCGCCTGTCGCCTGCTTAAACATCCCCTGCATCTGCAGTCTCAGGTGGGCAAGGGCACTTGCTTCTCCGTTGAGTTGCCTCTCTCCTCGGTGGCGCCAAAATGCGACCTGCCCGATGATCTGATCCTTCTGGGCAAGGAAAAGCGCCTGAGCCTTGAGCATCACATCGTGCTGCTGCTTGAAAATGACGATAGCCTCAGGAGCGCCATCACGATCACACTGGAAAAATGGGGCGTGGACGTGTTGCCCTGCGCCAGAGAAGAGGAGGCGGTTTCGGTCTTGCAAGAGCTCGATATCGCGCCCGATGCCATCATCGCAGATTACCAGCTAGACGATGGCAAGCTGGGCATCGATGTGGTGGAGCGCTTGCGCGAGCGCTATGGCAAGGTGCCCACCTGTATCATCTCGGCCAACCGCTCGCCTTTATTGGCCGATCACTGCCGACGGATGGGGGCTTCATTGCATCATAAGCCATTGAACCCGCTGGAATTGAGGGAATTTCTGGAAGATGCGGTGAGCCGATAGGCTTGCTTTCAGGCCTATCGGCTCACCGGGAACAGCTGGGGGACTGTAATATTTTGATGGTCTTCGTCTTTCTTGTGGGCTGCGGACTTTTGCAAGCCCGTCCTTCCGGGAAATATCCAAACCCACGCATCCCCGGAAGGGGGGCAGGGCCGGAGCCCTGCGGGAGTATCAGAAGAAACCGAGCGCGTCGGTTGAATAGCTCACCAGCATATTCTTGGTCTGGCGATAGTGTTCAAGCATCATCTTGTGGGTCTCACGCCCGATGCCGGATTGTTTGTAGCCGCCAAAGGCCGCATGGGCCGGATAGGCATGGTAGCAGTTGGTCCAGACACGACCGGCCTGAATCTCACGACCGAAGCGGAAGGCCCGGTTGCCGTTGCGGGTCCAGATACCAGCGCCAAGGCCGTAGTCGGTATCGTTGGCAATGGCCAAAGCTTCATCATCATCCTTGAAGGTACAGACCGACAGCACCGGCCCGAAAATTTCCTCCTGGAAGATGCGCATCTTGTTGTCACCCTTGAAGACCGTCGGATTAATATAGTTGCCCCCTTCAAGGCCGGGCAGATTGGCGACCGTACCGCCCATCAGGCAGGTGGCGCCTTCCTGCTCGCCGATTTTCAGATAGGACGAGATTTTTTCCTTCTGTTCTCCGGACGCCTGCGCGCCGATCATGGTTTCCATATCGAGCGGGTTGCCCTGCTTGACCTTCTTTACGCGCTCCAGTGCGCGGGCCATGAAGTCGTCATAGATGGATTCCTGCACCAGCGCACGAGACGGACAGGTGCAGACCTCGCCGGAGTTGAGGGCGAACATTGAGAAGCCTTCAAGGCATTTGTCAAAATAGGCATCGTCTGCATCCATGATGTCTTCAAAGAAGATATTAGGCGATTTACCACCAAGCTCCAACGTCACGGGAATGAGATTCTGCGAGGCGTATTGCATGATCAGACGACCCGTGGTCGTCTCGCCCGTAAAGGCGATCTTGGCGATGCGGTTGGACGAGGCGAGCGGTTTGCCTGCTTCCAGTCCGAAGCCGTTAACGACGTTGAGCACGCCGGGCGGCAGCAGATGGCCGACCAGATCCAGAAAGACCATGATAGAGGCCGGAGTCTGCTCGGCAGGCTTGAGCACCACGCAGTTGCCTGCAGCAAGCGCGGGAGCCATCTTCCAGACCGCCATCAGAAGCGGGAAGTTCCACGGTATGATCTGCCCAACCACGCCCAGTGGTTCTGGAATGTGATAGGCATAGGTGTTGTGATCAATCTCCGAAATATGCCCCTCTTCAGCGCGGATGCAGCCGGCGAAATAGCGGAAATGATCGATCGCCAGAGCCACGTCGGCCGCGATGGATTCGCGGATCGGCTTGCCATTGTCGATGGTTTCGGCCACGGCCAGCATCTGGGTGTTGGCTTCCATCAGATCCGCGATCTTGAGCAGCATGTTTGAGCGCTCGGTCAGCGAGGTTTTGCCCCAGGCCGGAAAGGCCGCATGGGCTGCATCCAGCGCCGCTTCGATGTCATCGGCGTTGGAGCGGGCGCATTCGCAAATGACTTCGCCGGTGATGGGCGTCACATTCTCGAAATACTGCCCGGACTTCGGTTCGACGAATGCGCCATTGATGAAGTTGCCATAGCGAGGCTTGAACGGGAATTCCACATTCAGATGCGTTGTATCAAGCGCCGCGCTGCGGCTGATCGGTGTATTGATATCCATGACTTTCCTCCCAAAAAATGCTGCGTGCCGCCCAGATCCTGTCGGACCTCTTGCTCGTGGGTCTGCTTATTCCTGACGGCTCACAAACTGTATCTATTCCAGATTAGAACTGACCCGCACGCGCGCCTATGAGACCAAGGTGCCTATCTTAAGTATTAGTGTAATTACGTAGAAAAATGCACTGACTCACTTGTCGGGAAAACAATGACTTACCGCAGTGCGGCAAACGGGTTCAAAGCGATAAATGCCGACTTTGGCACGGGGCTAATGGTTTGGCAGGACTACCCCTTGTTGAAGAGGGCCAAGGCCTGGGTCGCTGCGTTCATTTGTCTCACCGATCATGGCTGCGCGCTGGGCTTGCAGGCAAAGCAGCGCAAGCTTGCGGATTCTGCCATGGAATCGAGACAGATAGCCGGTGCCTGCAAATCATATGTGCAATCAAGAGTGGTTTTAGGTTTGCCATGCGCGCAAGAATTTGATCAAGCCGTTGGTACAACAATAATTTTACAGTTGATTTTTCTTTGCGTTTCGACATATTTGTCGACATATGTAATACAAGTTTTTGGCATTTTTTAAGTGTGTCCCCCCCGCGCTGACAAAACGCACGGGAATTCATGTTTCTCCCGCTGAATTTCCCCTCAAAACATCGATCATCGCCCGCTAGCCGGCGTCCCTGTCCCAGGGAAAATGTTTTTAGTTGCCTCTCCTGCCAGCGCTGCTCGGCTGAAGAATTTTGAAAGGTTGAACAGTGAAAGAGAGTTCCTCCGATGCATCCTCTCTCATCAGGGTAGAAAACCTCACCGTGGCATTCGGTGCCGAAAAGGTGGTTGAAGATCTCAGCTTTTCGGTCCGGTCCGGTCAGACCCTGGCCATCGTCGGTGAGAGTGGTTCGGGCAAGTCGGTTACGTCCCTGTCGATCCTGCGGCTCGCAGATATTTCCGGGGCGCACTATCTGGGCGGGCGCATATTGTTCGAATCGGCACAGGGAGAGCAGGATCTGCTTGCCCTGTCGCAGCAGGAAATGCGCGCCATTCGTGGCAAGGAAATTGCCATGATCTTTCAGGAACCGATGACCTCGCTCAATCCTGTCTTCACGATCGGCGACCAGATTGCCGAGGTCTTGCAACTGCATGAGGGTATGGCACGCAAGGAAGCTCTGGCCGAAGGGGTCAAACTGCTCAAGATGGTGCGTTTGGCTGACGCTGAAAGCATCATTGGCCGCTATCCGCACCAGCTGTCCGGCGGCATGCGCCAGCGCGTTATGATCGCCATGGCGCTGGCCTGTCGCCCCAAGTTGCTGATTGCAGATGAGCCGACCACGGCATTGGATGTGACCATTCAGGCCCAGATTCTGGCGATTTTGCGGGATCTAAAAGACAGCCTAGATATGGGCATCATCTTCATCACTCATGATATGGGCGTTGTTGCGGAAATGGCCGACGATGTAGTCGTCATGCGCAAGGGTCACAAGGTGGAAGAACAACCGGTGGAGGCCATCTTCACCAATCCGCAGCATCTCTACACCCAGACGCTGCTTTCGGCTGTGCCCAAGCTGGGAGCCATGAATGGTGAGGATTTCCCAAAGCGCCTGCCGGTTTCGGTCTACGACGAGGCGGGAGCCCACACCGAAGGGGAGTTGCGGGTTCAGAATACCGCCAATTATGAAGCTGCCCCGCTGGTGCGCGTGGAAGATCTGGTTGTACGCTTCAATGTGAAGAAAAATTTTCTTGGCCGCCCAACCCATCGGGTGCACGCGGTCGAGGAAATCAGCCTTGATATCTACCCGGGAGAAACGCTGGCTCTGGTAGGCGAAAGTGGCTCGGGCAAATCGACCATCGGCCGTACCATCCAACAGCTGCAGGAAAGTCAGGCGGGCAACATAACCTTCAATGGCAAACGTTTCGCGGATATGGGTAGGGGCGAGAAGCGCGCCCTGCGGCAGAAGATCCAGTATATTTTTCAAGACCCTTATGCCTCTCTCGATCCGCGCAAGACGGTGGGCTTCTCCATCGCCGAACCGATCCGCACCCACGGCATTCTGCATGATCAGGGGCTGATCGAAAAACGCGTCAGCGACTTGCTGGAACGCGTCGGCCTGTCTGCATCTCATGGGCGGCGTTATCCGCACGAATTCTCGGGTGGGCAACGTCAACGCATCTGTATTGCCCGCGCCCTTGCTTCCGATCCCGAATTGATCATTGCGGACGAAGCCCTTTCGGCGCTGGATGTGTCCGTACAGGCGCAGATCATTAATCTTTTCATGGATTTGCAGGAGGAGCGGGGGCTTTCCTATCTCTTCATCAGCCATGATATGGCGGTGGTGGAGCAGATCAGCCATCGGGTGGCCGTGCTCTATCTGGGGCAGATTGTCGAATTCGGCAGTCGCCGTCAGGTGTTTGAAAACCCGACCCATTCCTACACGCAGAATCTGCTTGCTGCCGTGCCGATTGCCGATCCGCACCAGCGCATCATGATGGCCATCAACGAAGCCGACATCCCCAGCCCCATTCGGGCCGTGGGCAATGAGCCGGCTCGCCTTTCCCATCGGGAAGTCGCACCCGGTCACCTTGTCGCCAATCAATAAAATCACTTCATCAAAAAGTTCGTCAAAAGAGGGAACATCAAAATGAATAAATTTCTGAAAACGACTGCCGCCGTGGCTGTCATGGCCATTGCCAGCATGGGCATGGCAACCAGCCAGTCCATGGCAGAAGGCAAGCTTTCTGTCTCCGTCGCTCTTGATCCAGGCAGTTGGGACCCAATCGATACATTTCTTGTCGCATGGGGCGCTGTCGGCTCGAACATCTTTGACGGCCTGACCGAACGCGACACCAATGCCAAACTGCATCCGGGCCTGGCCACCAGCTGGGAAGTGCTTGATGAGGGCGTGCGCATTCGCTTCAAGCTGCGCGAAGGTGTGAAATTCCATAATGGCGAGCCATTCAACGCCGAAGCCGTTAAATTCACCTTTGATCGCCTGCTGGGCGAAATCGGGGCAAAAGGCCCGCAGCGCGCCAACTATACCTCGGTTGAAAGCGTTGAAATCATTGATGACTATACTGTTGATTTCCACCTGACCCAGCCCGATCCGGTTCTGCTGACCAAGCTGGCTGGCTATGGCGCCATGATTGTGCCGCCGAAATATATCACGGAAAAAGGCGAAGACTATTTCAATACCCATCCGGTCGGCACCGGTCCATTCAGCTTCGTTTCCTACGAGCCGAAGGTTGATCTGGAACTGAAGGCAAATCCGGACTATTGGGGCGATGTCGCTAAGGTATCCGAACTGGAATATCGCTTTATTTCCGAGCTGACCACAGCTGTCGCCGAGCTGCAGGCCGGGCGTCTCGACATCGTCGAAGATCTGCCGATCTCCATGCTTTCCGTCGTCAAGGACGATGCCAAACTTGATGTTGTTTCCACCGCTGGTCCAACCGTTTATGGTTTGCGCTTCAACACCCGTGATGGCATCACCGCCAACAAGGATGTGCGCAAGGCCATTGTCATGGCCGTTGACCGCGCTACCATCATCAAATCTCTCTTGGCAGGGGAAGCCGAAGAAATCGCCAGCTTCCAGAGCTCGCTCTCCTTTGGTTATGATCCCGAGCTGAAGCCGCTGCCTTACAATCCTGAAGAAGCCAAGAAGCTGCTAAAAGCGGCTGGTGTTGCACCGGGCACGGAAATCCAGATCGATATCCGCGCAGGCAAGCCGACCTTCAACGAAGTGGTACAGGCCGTTGGTGCCTATCTGCAGACCGTAGGGTTGAAAGCTGTCATCAAGCCATATGAGAACAGCGTGTTCCTTAACGATATCGTGCCGCAAGGTAAGACCGGTGCCCTGTTCCAGCAGAGCTGGGGTGGCTGGACCCTCGATTATGATAACACTGCCTATCTGCTCTATCATACGGGCCAGAAATGGAACCCATATGGCACCGATGCCAAACTCGACGCCATGCTTGAAGAACAACGTCCTATGACCGATGTGGCAAAGCGTGAAGAGCTGCTCAAGAACATCGCCGCCTATGTCGCTGATGAAGCTCTGGAAATGCCGCTCTATGGCCTTAAAGCCATCTATGGTGTCAACAAGCGCCTTGAAGGCTTCGTTCCGGCCCCGGATAACCGCGTCAAGCTGAACACGGTCAGCATCAAGCAGTAACGAAGTCCTTATGGACTATGGCTCGGGGGCGGCGGTCGCTGCCGCCCTCTCCCCTTCCTTGCCCCGGGCAAGGCTCCTGGAGAAGAAACGGAGATCGGATTGATGGCCGGATTTATCGTCAAACGCATGCTGCAGGCGATTTTCGCAACGCTTATCGTCACATTGCTGGTGTCATATGCCATTCGCCTGACGGGCGACCCGGCCCTGATGTTGACGCAAGGGGCAGGCAGTATCACGGAAGCCGATCTGGCCCGCATCCGCGAGGCTCTCGGGGTTAACCGGCCGTTCCTGGTGCAGTATTTCGAATTTCTAAGAGGCATGGTGACCTTCGATTTCGGCAAAAGCTTTCTGGGCGGAACCTCGGTTGGCCTGCTGATCAAGGGGGCATTGCCCTCCACGCTGGTGCTGGCTTTCTGGTCCATGCTGGTCTCCATCATGATTTCCATTCCGCTGGGCATTACCGCAGCGGTGCATCGCAACAAGATGGTGGATCAGGTCATTCGCGTGTTCTCGCTGGTTGGTCTTTCCTTCCCGAACTTCTGGCTGGCGATCATGCTGGTGCTGGTCTTTTCCATCACATGGAACCTGTTGCCGCCAAGCGGCATGGTCGGTTCGCTGTCTTACATCATGCCTAGCGTAACCATGGGCATCATCCTGACTGCGACGAATGTGCGGCTGGTGCGCACCACCATGCTGGAAACGCTCAATGCGCAATATATCATGGTCGCTCGTGCCAAGGGGCTTTCCGAACGCAAGGTGCTTTATAAGCATGCCCTGCGCAACTGCGCCATTCCGCTCATCACCTATCTGGGCCTTCAGTTTGGCGGCCTGCTGGGCGGCATCGTGGTCATCGAGCGTGTCTTCAACTGGCCCGGTATGGGCACGCTGGCATTTGATGCGGTCGGCGCTCGTGACTATCCTGTATTACAGGCCACCATCATGGTCCTGTCCCTGATGATCATCATCGTCAATCTGGCCGTCGACATCATTTACGGACTCGTCGACCCACGTATTCGGACGGAGTAGAAGAGATGGCTGAAAGCATGAAAAAGAAACGATCATTCGATCTCAGCATGGAACTCATTGTGGGGGCTACGCTGCTGATTGTCATTCTGCTGTCGGCTCTTTTTGCCCATCAGCTGTTTCCCGATGGCGTGGACAAGATCGATTTGCTCTCCCGCCTGACCCCGCCCTTTGCCAAGCCCGAGCATCCGCTAGGATCTGATCCGCTGGGACGTGACGTGTTGGCGCGCGTGGTTGCCGGTGGGCGCATATCGCTGTTGATTGGTGTAACGTCCGTCATCGGCGCAGTAACGCTCGGCGTGACCATCGGCCTGATTGCCGGCTTTTATCGCGGCATAACCGACATGCTGATGATGCGCTTTGTCGATATCCAGCTGGCCTTGCCCTTCATTTTGCTCGCCATCACCTTCATCGCTATTCTGGGCGGCAGCCTCGTCAACACGATCATACTGCTGATCGTGTCCCAGTGGGTGCAATATGCCCGCCTTGTGCGCGGACAGGTTCTGGCTCTACGCGACCGGGAGTTCATTCTTGCGGCGCGCGCTATCGGGGTCAAGGATTGGCGCATCATCGTGCAGCACCTTCTGCCCAATCTCACCGGCCCGGTCATTGTCTTGATGACCCTTAACGTGGCCAACAATATCCTGCTGGAAAGCAGCCTGACCTTCCTGGGCATGGGGGTCGATCCGACGATCCCGACCTGGGGTGGCATGCTTGCTGAAGGCCGCTCTTATCTGCAAACTGCCTGGTGGGTTAGCGTGTTCCCCGGTCTGGCTATCATGCTGACCGTGCTCGGCCTCAACCTTCTGGGCGACTGGATGCGTGATCAGCTTGATCCCACCGGAAAGACATCTCTATGACACTTCTGTTCGAATCCTCCTTTCCCCGCAGTACTGATCTGGTCGCTGAGCTTTTGGCCACTCGCAAGAGCAAGCAGGCCGATATCTGGCTGTTTGATGATACAGCCACCCGTCGTGCGCTGGAAACAACGCTCAAGGCACAAGGGATTGCCGCACGGGTGCATAGCGCTTACAAGCCGCTTGTCCATTATTTCCGCGAGGATGTAGCCTGTGAAGGACTGGCGCTGGTGGAGATCAGCTATCCGGTTCATGCCGCAGCACCAGAAAACCGCTTCCTGCTGGAAGCCTATCCTCTAGCAGCCCTGCTTGCTCCGGCTGAGGTGTGTTTCTCTCCTGCACCTTTAGGGGATGACCTGCAATATGGCATCCATATGAAGTGGCAGGACGGGCGCGAGGAGACCGTTCGGCTGTTTGCGCCGAACCGGGTGCATGATGATTCCATCGGGGAGAAAGCGCTGTCCCCAACCGGCTGGATCCGCACAGGTGACGGCCTGGATGAAGTTTTCAAGACTGACTATGAACAGCTGTTTGAAGCGGCTATGCAAAGCATGATTGATCATGACTGGGGCCCGGATGAACCCTATTTTGGCGAATTGAACATCACGGTCATCCATCCGGCTGAAGATGAATGGCTGCCCATGGCACCGGTTGATGCCCTGATCAGCCTCAGGGAAGCTTTGCACGAAGATTTCTACTTCTCCCTGCTTGAGTTGTTCCAGAAGAAATCTGGTCGTCCCGTTGGCGATCGCGGCCTGATGCCGGGGCAGATTGTGCCCGAGATTCTCAAAGGGGAAGCCGGAGAGGTCCTGTCGGTCAAGGTTTCGCTGCGTCCGCTCACCGATGACGAGACCGCGGTTGAGGAAGCCGAACCCGTTGAGCAGCTCACTACCCCCTTCACCGCTGCCCGTATTCGCAAAGAGCTGGACAGCATCAAGGGATCGCCCTTTTCTGCCCGCTCCCGCGCGGGACGTTTGGTTTCCGCATGCTATCATGAAGGACCGGAGCGTCCGATCATCATCAGCGGTGGTCAGCATGCCAATGAAGTGACCGGCGCAGCTGGTGCCATGCGCTCGGGCCTTGAACTGGCCAAGCGATCGGATGCGCATTTCGTCGTGTCGCCTCTGGAAAATCCGGATGGTTATCAGATGGGCTGGCGCCTGAGAGCAGATAACCCCCACCATATGCATCATGCCGCACGTTACACTGCCTTTGGCTGCGATCTGGAATATCGCTCTGCTGATGATCCTTATGAAACGGCGATCCGCTTTGAAGCCGAGCGACTGACGGGCGCGAAGCTGCATGTCAATCTGCATGGTTATCCAGCCCATGAATGGACCCGCCCCCTGACCGGGTATGTGCCGCGCGGCTTTGAAATGTGGACCTTGCCCAAGGGCTTTTTCCTGATTGTCCGCTATCATGAAAGCTGGAAGCAACAGGCCTATTCACTGATTGAACAAGTGACCGAACGGCTCGCGGACAATAAGGCGTTGGTGGATTACAACGCTCAGGAGATTGATCTTTACACCACCCATGCAGGCAAGCCTGAATGGCCTGTTGTGAATGGCTTCCCTGTCATGCTGTCGGTTGATGATCGCCACCGGGTTCCGATCACGCTCATCACCGAATATCCCGACGAGTCCATCTATGGCGATGACTTCATTCAGGGGCACACCGCGCAGATGAATACCGCAGTTGCCGCCTATGATATTTGGCAGTCCATGGTCTTCCCGAACGCGGATGAATAAGCGGAAGGTGGCGTGTTTTTGCTTGGATTGAGCAGGGCTTTTTGCCATCGATAAAAGGCCTCCGGCCCATATCGTGGTGCAAGGCTGATGCTGCAAAAAAGCAAGCCTGCACTGATAGGGAGATATCCAGATTTTGTTCACTAGAAATCGGCCCAGGATAGCAAAAAATTGATCGCGACATTTTGTCTTCGTAATAGTTGTTATGCAAAATCGGAGGGGCTAAAATATGAGTTTTAAAGGAAAATTCGGTTTGAAGTCTCTCACTTCTGATGTCTGGAGCTGTGCATTTTTGTCCAATGAGGCGACTTTCTTGCGCTTTCTTCAGCGGTAAACAAAATAACCCGATGATTTTTCTGGCTTCTTTCCTCTGGGGAAAAGCCCTCGATTGGCAAATAGAGACGACAATGATGCCCTCGCCAGCTCTCGGGTCACCTGTCTGATCCGTGAAATCTGTACCGCAATGCGATGCTGGAATACGGTCTTCAAACGAGAAAAATATGCCTGTGCTTTCCATGGCTTGGCTCAAAAGCCGAACGGAGGTACGGGTGAGGCCAAATCGGGCGCTTCGGGTCGGGACAAGGCACTTGACGCGTGTGACGTCTTAGCCTATCGCCTTAATCCGTACGAACAATTTTTTGACTCTCGCGATGCCATCGTCGTGACCCGTTGGCACCGGTGAGATCTGAGTCAACGTGCATGCCAATGGAATAATGCGATGATGCCCGCTTAACGGTATCAAACATGATGCTGGATTAAGTCGAGCCCGCCTCAGGGACGGTCTGGCGTCATCTTAAAATTCATAACCGCCGAGGATCGGCAGCTCTCATCATTCCTCCAGATGCTGAGCGCTGGCCCCAGAGTGACATTGCGTTCATCGCTTTTGATGATGGCAAGGCCACCACCAACAAAAGGACAGTAGCCTTCATGACCGCTCCTGCTAAACCCCGCACGCTCTTTTTGACGCCGACGACGGATGCGTTCCGTCTCGCCACGCCGGCGCTTGGCCTTGTTCGCGCTCTGCAGCGCGCAGGCCACACGGTGGCTTTTGCCAAGCCTGTTGCCGATTCCACCTTTGAGGATGGCGAAGAGGATATTTCGGTTCATTTCGCACGCTCCCTGTGCAACCTGACCGTTCCCGAACCGATCTCTCTGGCCCATGCGGAAGATCAGATCCGCTCTGGTAATATCAGCACCCTGCTCGAAGATATCGTGGCGCTGGTTGAAGAAGCCCGAGGCGATGCCGAAATCGTTGTGGTCGAAGGCGTCGTTCCTGCCGAGGATCACAATCTGATCAGCGATCTGGACGTGGCCATGGGGCGCAGCCTTGCTGCAGAAGTCATTGCTGTTCTTTCCGGCAAGTCCGGCGATGTTGATGCCATCGTGGATGCAGCGCGCGACGTTGCTCTGCGTGTCAACACAGCCGTTCGTCCGCTGGCTGGTGTCATGATTGGTCGCCTGCCGGATGTTTCGCTCGCCAGCGACATCAAGGTGGCGCTCGAACAGGCAAATCTCAATTTCCCGGTGATTGCTGCCTATCCGGTAACCCAGAATCTCAACGCACCGCGCCTTAAGGATGTGGTGTCAGAAATGGGCTGCAACATCCGCTACCAAGGTGGTCTTGATGCGGCGCGCATGGAAGATGTGGTTGTTGCTGCGCGCCCACCGGAGCATCTGGTCAAGCTCTTCAAACCGGGCACCCTCGTTGTCACGCCGGGCGACCGCTCCGACGTCATCATGACAACAGCTCTGGCTCAAAGCTCCGGCATGCCGATTGCCGGTCTGATGCTGACATGCGGTGTTCCGCTTTCACCTTCCCTTGATGAGTTCCTTAGCGCCCGCTTCTCCGATCTTACCATTCTGGAAATCGAAGAACAGACCTTTGATGCGGCAACTCGTTTGGCTGCCATGGACCGTCGCGTCCGTCTGGGCGATGACCCTCGCATGGAAGTGCTGATGGATCACACCGCCGATCACACGGATCTTTCGGCTCTGCGCTTGGATGACAGTGGGGATGCGACCGTTCACATGCCTCCTCCGATGTTCCGTCACCGCCTGATCAAGGATGCAAGCCGCGCTGGTGCAACCATTGTTCTGCCGGAAGGCGATGAGCCACGCACGCTGCGTGCGGCAGCCATCTGCGTTGAAAAGAAAATCGCCCGGTGCCAGCTGCTGGCCAAACCGGCCGATGTGGAAGCCGTTGCCAAAAGCCATGGCATCGCCCTGCCTGCTGGACTTGAAATTGTCGATCCTGATGAAATCCGCGGCAAATATATCGAACCGATGTGCGAGCTGCGCAAGAAGAAAGGCCTGACCCCTGATCAGGCTGAAGCACAACTGGAAGACAATGTGGTTCTGGGCACCATGATGCTGGCAACCGGCGACGTTGAAGGTCTGGTTTCCGGCGCGGTTCACACCACGGCTTCCACCGTGCGTCCTGCTCTGCAGCTGATCAAGACCGCTCCGGGCAATTCCATCGTGTCTTCGGTCTTCTTCATGCTGATGCCGGATCAGGTTCTGGTTTATGGCGACTGCGCCATCAACCCGGACCCGGATGCAGCCCAGCTGGCTGAAGTGGCCATGCAGTCTGCCGATTCCGCCAAGGCCTTCGGTATCCTGCCGAAAGTGGCCATGATCTCCTACTCCACCGGCACCTCCGGTGTTGGCGCTGATGTTGACAAGGTGCGTGAGGCAACAGCCATCGTGAAGGAAAAACGCCCTGACATCATCATCGACGGTCCGATCCAGTATGATGCGGCTTCCGTTGAGAGCGTCAACCGTCAGAAAGCACCGGGCAGCCCGCTCGACGGTCATGCCAACGTGTTCATCTTCCCGGATCTGAACACCGGCAACACCACCTACAAGGCTGTTCAGCGTTCTGCTGATGTCGTCTCTGTCGGTCCGATGCTTCAGGGCCTGCGCAAGCCGGTGAACGATCTGTCTCGCGGCGCTCTGGTTGACGATATCGTCTACACCATCGCTCTGACGGCCATTCAGGCTGGCGCTGAAAAGGCCTAAGCTGACCGCTGCACAAACGACTTATGAATTGAAAAGAGGCTCCCGGACAAAGCGTTCGGGAGCCTCTTTCTTTTGTCTTCTTCTGGCGACAGGCGAAGCGCTGGCATGCCAGCACATCAAAGTCCTAAGCTTTAGTCTGTCAGGCCGATATGAGAGGCCACTTCCTGATCCAGCCGATGGCTGGCAGCCCCCGGTTCTCCGCCCAAGGGAGCGATCCAGCGATAGAGCACCGGAATGAGGAACAGGGTGAACAGGGTGGCAAAGCCCAAGCCGCCCACCACAACCCAGCCGACCGCGATGCGTGCCTCTGCACCGGCGCCTGAGGTCAGGATCAGAGGCAAGCCGCCAAAGACGGTCGACACCATGGTCATCATCACCGGACGAATGCGCAGGCTGACGGCATCACGGATGGCGCTGTCGATATCCTGCCCCCGCTCGCGTAGCTGGTTGGCAAATTCCACGATCAGAATGCCGTTTTTGGCCATCACCCCGATCAGCATCACAAGCCCAATCTGGCTGTAATAGTTGAGCGTTCCGCCCGTGATCAGGATCGCCAGCATGGCGGCCGCAAGGCCAAACGGCACGGTGATCATGATGATCAGCGCCGAGACGAAGCTCTCGAACTGGGCGGCGAGAACGAGGAACACGATGATCGCGGCAATGCCGAAGATCAACAGGGTTCCGGCCCGTCCCGAATCCAGCTCGGCGGCTTCGCCAAGCAATGTCACGCTTGTGCCTTGGGGCAGGACATCCTGCGCGATGGCACGCATGCGCTCAACCGCCTGTCCCAGATCCACCCCTTGGGGCAGGTTGGCGTTGATGGAAACCGCCAATGAGCCGCCTTCGCGCGCATAGGAGGCCTGACTGAGAACCTGCTGGAAGGTGGCAACCGAAGAAAGCGGGATGATATTGCCCTCGCTGGTGCGGGCAAACATGCGCTCCAGATCACTGGCGTCATTGACCGGCCAGCCCCCATCTGGGTTAACGGTGAGGTCGACTTCTTCCCCGTCGATGAAGACTGAGGTCGGGGTCAAGCCCTGCGTGACCGCCGAAATGGTGTCGGCGACCGTGTCCGGCGTAATACCCAGTTCCAGCGCCCGGTCTCTGTCAATGTCCACGCTGATCTGCAAGGAGGTATCATTGGAGCGCAGCTGCGGGTTGGTGAAGGTGGGATCCTGTTCCATGGCGGCGATCAGCGTGTCCGCGCCTTCCACCAACCTTGGATAATCGTTCCCCGTAACCGCGAAACTGAGGCCCGAGCCGCCACCGCGAATGCCGAGCGAGTTGCCCGAGCGGGCGATGACGCGAATGCCGGGGATCTGGGTGAATTTACGGTTCAATTCGGCCAGAATCGCCTGCTGGTCGCGTTCACGGTCCGCCCAGTTGGCCAGACGCACAATCACGAAGGCGCGGGTGCCGCCGCCGCGGCCAATCAGACTCAACACAGATGTGATCTCACCACTGTCGCGATAGGGAGCGAGAATCTCTTCCACCTGTTCGGTCTGTTCGTTCATATAGTCATTGGCCCCGCCAACCGGTCCGGAGACAATCATGAAGAACATGCCCCGGTCTTCGGACGGCGTCAGGGTGCTGGTGAGATTCTGCGCAGCCCCGATGGCAAACACCGCAAAGGCAATAGCGATGCCGATGGTTAGAAGCGGGAAACGGATGGCCTTGTCGATGACCTTCAGGAACAGCTTTTTGGGCAGGCTGTCCTCGAAATAGTCGTCTTCTTCGCTGGCTGCCAGCATCTTTCTGGATGGTTTGCCCGGATCGAGAATGGAGGCCAGCATCGGCGCCATGGTCAGGGCCACAAGAGATGACAGGGTAACGCAGAAGGCGAGCACGAAGCCGAACTCTGAAAACACACCGCCGGCCTGTCCGGGCAGGAAGGAAATGGGAATGAACACGGCGGCTAGTGTTGCCGTGGTGGAGATCACCGCGAAGAACACCTCGTTGGTGCCCGTTACGGCAGCAAAGCGTGCGCCTTCGCCCTCATGGCGGCGACGCACGATATTCTCCACCACCACAATGGCATCATCCACCACCATGCCGGTGGCAAGCACAAGAGCCAACAGGCTGATGGTGTTGACCGAAAAGCCGACGATCCAGATGGCCGCGAGCGTCCCAATCAGGGCAACCGGAATGGCAATGGCCGGAATGATGGTGGCACGCCAGGAGCGCAAGAACAGGAAGATCACGACAATCACGATGGCCACGGCCAGTAGGATCGACTTGGTCACCTCCTGAATGGAGCCCTCAATGAAAATACCGTCATCGGTGGTTGTCGTCAAGGCAACACCCTCGGGCAATTGCCCCTGCAGTTCTTCGACAGCCTGTCGCACATCCTGTGAGATGGTCAGCGTGTTGCCGACAGATTGACGCACGATATCGATGCCGATGGATGGGCGACCATTGACACGGGCGGCCTGTGTTGTGTCTTCGCCTGTCAACTGCACATTGGCGATGTCGGACACATAGGTGGTTGCGTTGATGCGCAGTTTACCGATCATTTCAGCTGTGACGTCCGGATTGACAGAACGGAGCGTCGTCGTGCTCGTATCACTGTCAACCGAGCCCAGCGAATAGTCATTGCGCAGGGTTCTGAGCGTGGTGCTGATGTCATTGAGCGTCAATCCACGGGCCAGCAGCGCGGGCATGGAAACATTGATACGGAACTCATTGGCCTTGGCACCTGTCACCGTAATCTCGGCAATGCCTTCCACCAGATTGAGTCTGTCAGTGATTTGGCCCTCTGCGAGAGTTGTCAGCTCGGCAAGGCTCTTGTTGCCGGAAAGCGCAAGGCGGATGATCGGATCGGCGTCTGCATTGCTCTTGCGCACGGTCGGATCTTCCACATCATCAGGCAACTGGCGCATGGTCTGGGAGACGATCTCGCGCGCCTCGTTGGCTGCAATATCCACGTCGCTATCGCTGTTGAGATCCAGCGTAATGCGGCTGCGGCCATAGCTAGAGGTGGAAGAAATACCCTTGACACCATCCAGCGCCCCGAAGGCATCTTCAAGCACCGATGTGATCTCCCGGTCAACCACTTCGGCCGAAGCGCCATCATAATTGGTGCGAATGGACAGGGACGGTTTGTCAACGTCGGGCATCTCGCGCACTTCGACACCCGAGAGCGCCGCAATACCGGCAATGATGATCAACAGGTTGAGAACGAAGGCCAGAATGGGACGGGCAACAAAGATGCGCGTCATGCCTTCAACATGCTTGTTCGACATCTAGGTTACTCCGCGGATGTTGACGGTGCGTCGGCGGAAGGGGCTGAGGTCTCTTCAGCCACAATGGATGCGCCCGGACGCAGCTTCTGCACGCCTTCCACGACCACTTTAGTGCCTTCCTTGAGGTCATTGCCTTCGATCCAGATGGTATCATCCTGCCGATAGCGGAAGATGACGGGAACAGCCCGCACCTTGCCCTCTTCAGCCAGCCAGACCTGAGTGCCATCGCGCGTCCATGTCAGCGCCATGGCGGGCACGGCAGCGAGCGGCTCGGTGGCTTGGCGCAGCATCACTTCAAAGGTCATGCCGGGCCAGAGACGCCCTTCATGATTATCGATTTCTGCCTTGACGGTGATCGTGCGGGTGGTTTCGTCAATGGTGCTGTCAAAGGCGATGATCTTGCCGTTGAAAATCTTGCCGTTGATGGCCGGTGTCGTAGCGAATACGTCTTTGTCCAACTCCAACAGATTCATGGCGCGTTCTGGCAGTTCGAACGTGACGAGAATGGTTTCCGTGTTGTTGATGTCGACAATTTCAGCCCCGTTGGAGAGAAAATCGCCAACCTCCCATTCCACCAGTCCAAGGCGACCATCAATCGGGCTCTTGATCGTGCGGTCCTCAAGCTCTTTCTGGGCGAGAGCCAGATTGCCGCGGGCGACGGCCACTGCCGATTCGGACTCTTTCATGCTCGTGGCTGTCACGATGCCGCTATTGCGCGATTGCAGCAGGTTATAGCGCTCAAGGGTGTCTTCTGCCTGAGACAGGTTCGCCTCAGCAATTTCGACATTGATGCGTTGGCTGGTATTTTCCAGCTGTAACAGGACATCTCCGGCGGACACTTGCGGGGTGCCTTCGAACATGACCTGTTTGATCTGGCCAGACACTTCAGAGACCAGCGTGACACTCTGCTTGGCGACACCCGTGCCGATGGAGCTGAATGTGTCTTCATAGGGCCGGAAAGTCACGTCAGCCAGCGTGACATAGGTGGCGCTGGAGCCTCGGGTGCGTCGGCTTCCGGAGCCTTGTGGCGCTCCGCCCTGTTGTCCGAACGCGGTCTGGTCGGCTTTATCTGAAAAGAGGGCAGAGATGCCCGCTGGCATTCCGAATTGATAAATATAGGCAGCAAAAATGAGAATCGCCGCAGCGATCAGGCTCAAAATATGTTTCATCTGGTTTGTCCGTATGGGGCAAATATGTACAAAGTTATACTTTTATCTTATCGGTTTGTGGCCGTTTCAAGTAACATTTAGCCCATTATTGTAACCGATTGTATCCGCATTCTTCTGGGCGGACACATGAATTCCGGCATCCTTTACCATTTGCAGGCAGCAAAAAGCCCCGCCAAATGGCAGGGCTTCATAGGCATCACTTTTAGTCTGTGTTTAGCTCTCCAGCTGTTTGGCCTCTCTGCGACGCGAATGTAGCAGGGGTTCGGTGTAGCCGTTCGGTTGTTCTCTACCCTTGAAGACCAGATCACAGGCGGCCTGGAAAGCAACCGAACCATCGAAATTGCCCCCCATCGGCCTATAGGCCGGATCTGAGGCATTCTGCTCATCCACAATCAGCGCCATGCGCTTCATGGTTTCCAGAACCTGATCGGCGTCGACCAACTCATGATAGAGCCAGTTGGCGACATGCTGGCTGGAAATGCGCAAGGTGGCCCGGTCTTCCATCAGGCCCACATTGTTGATGTCAGGTACTTTGGAACAGCCGATGCCCTGATCAATCCAGCGCACCACATAGCCCAGAATACCCTGCAGGTTGTTATCCAGCTCTTTCTGGATGGTCTCGGCATCTAGCTCGCGCAGGCCCAGCAGAGGCACTGTGAGAATCTTGTCCAGATCCGCGCGCTGACGGGTATTGAGACTGTCCTGAACCGAAGCCACATTGACCTGATGATAATGGGTAGCATGCAGGGTGGCTGCGGTTGGCGAAGGTACCCAGGCGCAACTGGCCCCAGCTTTCGGATGGCCAATCTTGCTGTCCATCATGTCTGCCATTTCGTCGGGCTTGGCCCACATGCCCTTGCCGATCTGCGCCTTGCCTTTGAGGCCGGTTTCCAGACCAATATCAACATTCCAGTCCTCATAGGCCGCGATCCATGGCTGGGTCTTGATTTCGTCCTTGGGCAGGAAGGGGCCAAGCTCCATCGAGGTATGGATTTCATCGCCGGTGCGATCCAGAAAACCGGTATTGATGAAAACGATGCGATCTTTCACCGCACGGATACATTCCTTGAGGTTGATTGTCGTGCGACGTTCTTCATCCATCACGCCGATCTTGAGCGTGTTGCGCGGCAGCGAGAAGGCATCCTCTACCTGACAGAAGAGATCTTCGGCAAAGGCGACCTCTTCAGGACCGTGCATCTTGGGTTTGACGATATAAATGCTGCCGGTGCGGCTGTTGCCCTTGCGCTTGAGATCATGCAGCGCACAGGCGGTCGTGATGAAGGCATCCATGATTCCCTCAAAGATGGCCTTGCCCGAGCAGTCCAGAATGGCATCATTGGTCATCAGATGGCCGACATTGCGCACCAATAGAAGGCTGCGCCCATGCAGGGTCAGTGGTTTGCCATCGGGAGCGACATAGGTGCGGTCCGGATTGAGTGTACGGGTCATCATCTGGCCGTTCTTCTCGAAACTGTCCTTGAGGTCACCTTTCATCAGGCCCAGCCAGTTGCGATAGGCCAGACATTTATCCTCGGCATCAACCGCAGCAACGGAATCCTCGCAATCCTGAATGGTGCTGATTGCGGATTCGATGATGATGTCTTTCACGCCAGCTGACGAGAGTTTGCCGATCGGATGGCTCTTGTCGATATGCAATTCGATATGCAGGCCATTGTTTTTCAGCAGAAACAGCGTGTCTCCCACATGCCCGGCATATTGGGAAGTGTCGCCAAGAGTTGTCACGCTGCCATCGGCAAAACTGGCAGATAGAGTGCCTTTGTCTGCGCTAAGGGCGTAGACGACCACATCGGCATGCGACCCCTTTGCCAGAGGTACAGCTTCATCCAGAAAGGCACAGGCCTTTGCAATGACAGCGCGTCCGCGGGCTTCATTGAGGCTTTTTCCCGGCGCGAGATCGCCGGATTGATCAAGGGCGTTGGTGCCATAAAGGGCATCATACAGGCTACCCCAGCGGGCGTTGGCGGCGTTGAGAGCAAAGCGGGCATTCATCACTGGCACAACCAACTGCGGCCCGGCCAACGTGGCGATCTCTTCATCCACATTGGCTGTTGTGATTTCAAAATCCTCGCCTTCAGGGAGCAGATAGCCGATATCTTCTAGAAAATCGCGATAGAAGCCCTGATTGAAGGCATGCCCGCTGTTGCCCTTGCACCAGGTGTCAATCTGTTCCTGCATCGCATCGCGCTTGGCCAGAAGCTCGATATTTCTCGGCGTCAGCAAACGGACCGTATCGGAAAGACTTTTCCAGAAGATGCCGGAATCCACACCGGTGCCGGGTAGAATTTCCTTTTCCACCAGAGCGCAAAGCGCCGGATCTACCCGTAATCCAAATTTATCCAATCTACTGGTCATTTTCTTGGTCCTGCTGCAATCGAGAGTATGAGTTGGCGTGACGCGAACCGCCCGGTTCTGCGGTGCGCGATTATGAACGGAACTGTTCTCTTCTGAAAAGGCGAAAATTTCATTTATTTTATCAAATTTCAAGAAGATGCTTCTTTCCAAAGCAGCGATCATCGTGGTTGGCAAAAAGAGGTTGAGACTGTTTGATGAAGGCAGCTTTGAACCGCGATCTATGATGGCCTATTCGGGCATAGATGTGAAGGAAGGGACCGCATGTCCTTGCAAAAATACCACATTCCAAAGGGTGGATTGCCACCTCAGTCACAGCTTTTAACCGACAAGGCTGTCTTTACCCCAAGCTATGCGGTTATTCCGCAGGGGACCATGCGGGATATCGTGTGCAGTCAACTGCCTTTCTGGCGCAGCATGCGCATGTGGGTGTTGGCCCGGCCCATGTCCGGCTTTGCTGAGAGCTTTTCCCACTATATCGTCGAGCTGGAAGAAGGGGGTGGTTCAGACAGACCCGAAACGGATGCCTACGCCGAAGCGGCACTGTTTGTGGTTGGTGGCGCCATTGTCCTGAATGTTGCTGGAGAAGAGCAGACCCTCGAAGAGGGAGGCTTTGGCTTTATCCCCGCAGGTACAGACTGGACGATCATAAACAAAGGCAAGGCACCCGCCGTCTTTCACTGGTTCCGCAAGGCCTATGTGGCGGTAGATGGGCTATCAGCGCCAGACCCCATTTTCGCCAACGAGAAAGACATTGCCCCTATTCCCATGCCCAAGACCGAGGGCAAATGGGCGACAACCCGTTTCATGGATCCTGAGGATATGCGCCATGACATGCATATCACCATCGTGACCTTTGAGCCCGGCGCGGTCATTCCTTTCATGGAGACCCATGTCATGGAACATGGCCTTTATGTGTTGGAGGGCAAGGCGGTCTACAAACTCAATCAGGATTGGGTGGAAGTCGAGGCCGGGGACTATATGTGGCTGAGAGCCTTCTGTCCGCAGGCCTGTTATGCGGGGGGGCCGGGCAAGTTCCGTTATTTGCTTTACAAGGATGTAAACCGGCACATGCCTTTTAAGTGATGCCAATAAGGCATCAGTTGCATAGTGTTTGTTCCATATTTTTTGTAAAATCCTGAAACTGTCGTAGCTTTTTCGGCATTCACGAAAGAATGCCGTTCGACTAGAGTTGTTATTGCCCAATTGCTGATCACTAAATTGTTTTGCGTAGTTTCTGGGCATTCCATCTCGTCTGGAGGTTCAGGTTATGCCGTCAATTCGCAAAGACATCCGCTTCTGGCTCAATGATGAGCTGATCTCCCTTGATCAGTGCTCGCCAACGGAGACCTTGCTCGATTATTTGCGGCTTGAAAGACGTCTGACCGGAGCCAAGGAAGGATGCGCTGAAGGCGATTGCGGCGCATGCACCATTCTTGTGGGGCGGCTTTTTCAAGGCACTCTCATGTATGAGGCCGTCAATGCCTGCATTCGCTTTCTGCCCAGCCTTGATGGATGCCATGTGGTAACCGTTGAAGCCCTGAAGGATGAAGACGGTGGCCTGCATCCCGTGCAACAGGCCATGGTGGACCATCACGGCAGTCAGTGTGGCTTCTGCACGCCGGGCATCGTGATGTCCCTTTATGCTCTCTGGATGACCAACCCGGAACCGGGGCGATGCCAGATAGAAGAGGCGCTCCAGGGCAATCTCTGCCGCTGCACCGGCTACGCCCCTATTATCAGGGCTGCCGTTGCCATCAGCGATTACGGCTCTCCGCTCGCCGATTGGCTGGAGCGGGAAAGAAAGACCAATTTCAAACGGCTCATCGATTTGCATGACGGCGCCCGCGTGGTGTTGGAGACAGAAGGAAAACGCGCCATTCTGCCCGCCAATCTGGATGACCTCTCCCATGTGCGCCTTGAAGAGCCCGATGCCATCATTGTGGCTGGCAGCACGGATGTTGGTCTGTGGGTGACCAAAGAGATGCGGGATCTGCATACGCTGATCTTCATTGGCCATTTGGAAGACATGAAGGCGGTCATCTGCTCGCAATCGCACATCTCCATCGGAGCGGGAGTAACCTATAGCGAGGCAAGGCAGGCCATGAGCGGATATTTCCCGCATCTGGATGCCTTCTGGACCCGGATTGCCGGGCCGCAGATCCGCAATATGGGCACGATCGGTGGCAACATCGCCAATGGCTCGCCCATCGGAGACATGCCGCCTGTGCTGATTGCGCTGGGGGCAGATCTCGTTCTACGTAAAAGCTGGGAGCAACGCATCATCCGGCTCGAGGACTTCTTTATCGATTACGGCAAACAGGATCGATGGGAAGGGGATTTTGTCGAAGCCATTCGTATTCCCATCCCCGCACCTGATAGCCTGCACGGGGTCTACAAGATTTCCAAGCGACGCGATGAGGACATTTCCTCTGTTTGCGCGGCCTTCTATCTTGTCATTTCGGATGGCCTGATCACCAAGGCCCGTATCGCCTTTGGCGGCATGGCTGCAACACCCAAACGGGCAGCTGAAGCGGAACGCACCCTCAAGGGCAAGCCCTTCACGCGCGAAACCATGTTGGCGGCCGCCGACTGTCTGCCATTGGATTTCCAGCCCATCAGCGATATGAGGGCGAGCGCGGACTATCGTATGCGCGTTGCCAAGAATCTGTTCGAACAATTCTGGCAAGACAAACAGGGGACGATGCCTCTGGAGGCCGCTGAATGAAACAGGATATCAAGACCGAAGACGCAATCCGCGGACAAGTGCATAAAAATCTCCCCCATGAATCGGCGCAAAAGCATGTTAGCGGACAGGCCGACTATACCGATGACACCCGTGAGCCCATTGGCACATTGCATGCCTATCTGGGCTTGAGCGATGTAGCGCACGCCAAGCTTGTCGATATAGATTTGAACGCCTGTCTAGCCATGGAAGGTGTGGTTGGAGTAATCACCGCCAAGGATATCATTGCTCCGGGCTATAATGACATCAGCGCCAACCATCTGGATGATGAACCGGTGTTCCCCACCGATGAAATCCAGTTTCTCGGTCAGCCCCTGTTTGCAGTGGTCGCCCGCTCACGAGCTGAAGCACGCAGGGCTGCGAGGGAAGCAAAAATAACCTGTGAGCCCCTACCTGCGCAAATAGACGCTCTTGAGGCCAAAGAGGCCGGATATCCCTATGTCGCCAAGCCGCTCAAGCTGGAGCGGGGCGATGTGATCAAGGGTTTTGCTGGAGCAGCCAACCGGATCAAGGGCCAGATGCGGATCGGTGGACAGGATCATATGTATCTGGAAGGCCAGATTGCCTTTGCCCTTCCCGGGGAAGATGAGGATATGCTCATCCGCACCTCGACCCAGCATCCAAGCGAAGCCCAGCATATGGTTGCGCAGGTGCTCGGTATCCCGTCCCATTCCGTGACGGTTGAAGTGCGGCGCCTTGGCGGTGGCTTTGGCGGCAAAGAATCGCAGATGAATATCTTCTGTGTTGTCGCTGCCCTTGCCGCACGCAAATTCGGCCAACCGGTCAAGATCCGCCCGGATCGGGATGATGACATGACGGCTACCGGCAAGCGCCATGATTTTGTCGTCGACTATGATGTTGCCTTTGATGAGGACGGGGTGATTGCTGCCGTGGAGGGCGATTTTATGGCGCGCTGTGGATATGCCGCCGACCTGTCCGGCCCGGTGACGGATCGTGCGCTGTTCCATGCCGACAATGCCTATTTCTACCCCAATGTGCTGCTGCGCTCTCATCCGATGAAAACCAACACCGTGTCCAACACGGCCTTTCGTGGCTTTGGGGGGCCGCAAGGGGTGGTCGTTGCCGAGCGGATGATCGAGGAAATAGCCTTCGCTCTGGGCAAGGATCCGCTTGAGGTGCGCAAGGCCAATTTCTATGGCGATGCTGGTCGGGATCTGACGCCCTACCACCAGCAGGTGGAAGACAATATCCTGCCGCGCCTCATCGAGGAGATGGGGGCCAAGTCCGACTATCAGGCCCGCCGCGCCGATATCCTGACCTATAACGCCAAGGCTAACGCCAGCCACGGTCTTTATCGCAAGGGGCTGGCGCTAACGCCGGTCAAATTCGGGATTTCCTTCACCGCCACCCACTTCAATCAGGCAGGCAGCCTCATTCATGTCTATTCCGACGGCTCGATCCAGCTCAACCATGGCGGCACGGAAATGGGGCAGGGGCTCAACACCAAGGTGGCACAGGTGGTGGCCGATGCCTTTCAGGTTGACATCGAGCGGATCAAGATCACCCGCACGACCACTGAAAAGGTGCCCAACACATCCGCCACGGCGGCCTCGTCCGGCTCAGACCTCAATGGTATGGCCGCGCTTGATGCGGCCAATCAGATCAAGGGGCGGCTGGTGGCCTTTCTCTGCGAGAAATGGGATGTGGCAGAGGATGAGATCGCCTTTCTGCCCAACCGGGTAAAGATCGGCGAAAAGCTTCTCTCGTTCGATGAAGTCATCAAGCAGGCCTATCTGGCGCGTGTGCATCTTTCCGCTGCGGGTTTTTACAAGACTCCCAAGATCCATTGGGATCGGGACAAGGGACAGGGGCGGCCTTTCTTCTATTTCGCCTATGGTGCAGCGGTCTCGGAAGTGACCGTCAATCGCCTGACGGGGGACTATGTCATTGATCGCACCGATATCATCCACGATGTGGGCAAGTCGCTTAATCCAATACTGGACCAGGGACAGGTGGAAGGCGCCTTCGTGCAAGGCATGGGCTGGCTGACCACCGAGGAGCTTTGGTGGGACAAGGACGGGCGGCTCAGAACCCATGCGCCCAGCACCTACAAGATCCCGTTGGCCAGTGATATTCCACGCATTTTCAATGTTGAACTGGCCGAGTGGTCCCAGAATGCCGAACGCACGATCAAACGTTCCAAGGCGGTAGGCGAACCGCCCTTCATGTTGGCGATTTCCGTGCTGGAAGCCCTCTCCATGGCTGTGGCCAGCGTGGCCGATTATAAAATCTGTCCAAGGCTGGATACGCCCGCAACGCCGGAGCGTGTCTTGTTGGCTATCGACAAGCTGATGGAAAAGGGGCGCAGCGATGGCTAAGGGGCTGGCGCATTTCCTTGAGGCTGCGAGCGTGGTGAAGGTTTCCCTTGGCGCAATCAAGGGCTCCTCGCCGCGTGAAGCCGGTGCGTCGCTTTATGTGTCTCCGGATGGCTTGCATGGCACCATCGGTGGCGGTCAGCTGGAATATATCGCCATTGATGAAGCCCGGCGCATGCTGACCCGTGGTGAAGCGAACAAACAGATGGATGTGCCGCTTGGCCCCGAAATCGGTCAATGCTGCGGAGGGGCGGTGTCGCTCCATTTCAAACAGATGAATGACGCGCTAAAAGCAGATGAAATCGCGGCCGAGCAACAGCAACGGGAAACCCAGCCCCATGTCTATATCTTTGGCGCCGGGCATGTGGGGCGCGCGCTTGCAAGGGCGCTGCATCTTCTACCTCTAAGGCCTATCCTCATCGATAGCCGCGCCGAGGAATTGGCGTTGGTGGATGTGCCCGTAGAGCAACGCCTCGCAGCCCTGCCCGAAGCAGAGATTCGCACGGCTCCGCCAGCGAGCGCCTATCTGATCCTGACCCATGATCATGCCCTTGATTTCCTGCTGGCTCGTGACGCGCTTGGCCGCAAGGATGCGGCCTATGTAGGCATGATCGGGTCCAAGAGCAAACGGGCCACCTTCAGCCATTGGCTGAAGCGCGAAGAGCCTATCCTTGCAGCAAACCGGCTTGACGCCTTGATTTGCCCCATCGGGACGCATGAAATGGTCCGTGACAAGAGGCCCGCAGTGATTGCGGCCATGGTTGCCGCCGAGCTACTCACCGTTCTGTTGTCCGCAAAGCAGAGTGAAGTGTCTCAGTCCGAGCAGCTCTGAAATTCCTACGGCATCATCAAGGCAATAAAAAAGCCCACCGTGATCCCGGCGGGCTTTTGATTTTCAATATTCAAATGTTGTGATCACTCGCCGGGCTGAATTTCCGGATTGTGACCGGCCATGCCTCCGGAAACCTCTTCGGTGGATTCCGCAGCCAGCTCTTCTGGCAGGATCAGATTAAGCACGACGGCAATCAGAGCCGCAGGCAACAGACCCGAGGTCAGAAGCACTTTCAGGGTGCCTGGAACATATTGCAGAGCGCTTGGCTCCAGCTGCAGACCCAGACCAACGGACAGGGCAATGGCGAAGATCACCATATTGCGGCGGTTCCAGTTGACGTCAGACAGCATGGAGATACCGGACGCCACGACCATGCCGAACATCACGACAACGCCGCCGCCGAGCACTTCAATCGGAATGGTGCGGATGAGGCTGCCCACTTTCGGGACGAGGCCGCAGATGATCAGGAAGATCGCACCGAAGGTGACCACATGGCGGCTCATGACGCCGGTGATGGCAACCAGACCCACATTCTGTGAGAAGGAGGTGTTTGGCAGACCACCGAAGATACCGGCCACTGCTGTGCCCAGACCGTCGGCATAAGTTGCACCGGCGATTTCCTTGTCGGTTGCTTCACGGCCAGCACCACCCTTGGTGATGCCGGAGACATCGCCCACGGTTTCAATGGCGGAAACAACAGCCATCAGACAGAATCCGATGATGGCAGCAAAGGACATTTCAAAGCCATATTTGAACGGCATCGGCAGAGCGAACGCTGCAGCATTGTTCCAGGAGCCTGCAATGGCGGCCGGAGACAGTTTGCCAATACCGATGGCAAAGACATAACCGGCAATGAGGCCGAGAAGAACAGCCGAAATGGCCCACATGCCACGCGCATAGAATTTGAGGCCAAGCGTGACAAGGATCACAACCGCTGCACAGGCCCAGCTGGCGAGCGTTCCGAATTCTGGCTTGCCAACCATATGGGCGCCACCCGCAGAATATTGGATACCGACCTTGATCAGCGCCAGACCGATCATCATGACCACAAGGCCTGTGACCAATGGCGGCAGGGCAAAGCGGATCTTGCCAATGAACAGGCCAAGGAAGGCATGAAACAGGCCGCCGATGAAAATGCCCGTATAGAGTGCCGCCATGCCATCAATGCCTTTGCCAGCCACCAATGGAATCATCACAGGCAGGAAGGCAAAGCTGGTGCCCTGAACCACAGGCAGCGCCGCGCCCACGGGCCCAAGCGTGATGGTTTGCAACAGGGTTGCCACACCAGCAATCAGCATGGACATCTGGATCATGTAAAGCAGCTCTGGAAAGTCCGGGCTGTTTGAGCCGAAGCCAAAGCCGGCAGCCCCTGCGACGATGATCGCGGGCGTCACGTTGGCGATGAACATCGCCAGAACATGCTGGATGCCCAAAGGAATGGCCTTGAGCAAGGGTGGTGTGTAATTTGGATCCCGGAGCTGCTCCGGAGTGCCGATTGAACTGTTCTTCATCATGTTACCCCTCAACGGATGTTGTTTTTCCTCCGGTGACTTCTTGTCTTATTATTTTGATTGCTTTTGTTTTTGGGTCTTTGGGCTCGCGGCCACCCAATAGGGTTCCTCGAACCAGAATTCTTCAAGATTGTCCGCGTTACCGATCCGGTCGACCACGGCAAAGAGCCCCGGTGCCTTGAGCGGTGTCAGCACGCCATGCCAGACATTGCGGTGAAAATTAATGCCCTGTCCGGGGGTTGTTACAAAGGCCAATGGTTTGCCGGGCTTGCCCCCTTCGTCAGGCGCCACTGTCACCAGAAAGGCATTCATGCTCATGGGCAGGAAGGCCTGTGAGCCGAGCGGATGGCGCTCGACCATATCGAGGCAATAGGGAAGGGACCGCGGCTGAGCATCAAACAGCGAAATGCCAGCGCGACCGTCCTCATCTCCGCTGGCTAAAAAATCCAGCTCAGCCAGATCATGATAGCGCCCGCAAAAGCCCTGATTGATGATCTTCGTGGGGGCGCCGTTCGCCTCCAGAATATCACCAAAGGGTGCGAAGGCTTCCGCGCTCAGCGGAGCAATCATGATGGCCTCATCGCACATCGCGCACCTCCTGCAAGGCTATCGCTCACGCGATAGAAGGCGATGCGCTCGACCTGTTTGCAAGCGGTGGCAAATTCGGTGTCGCTGTCATTCTCGATGCGCTGGGTAAAGGCATCAAGGATGCTGGCCTTGTCATGGTCGCGCACGGCGATGATGAAAGGAAAGCCATGCTTGTCCATATAGGTCTTGTTCATGGCCATGAACTGAGCGCGCTCTTCGTTGGAAAGCAGATCAAGCCCGGCGCTGGCCTGTTCAGCAGTGGAGTCTGCTGTCAATTGCTTGGCTGCGGCCAGTTTGCCCGCCAGATCCGGATGGGCCTTGAGAACCGACAGCTTTTCCTCTTTTGAAGACGCGCGGAAGGCACGGCAGAGCGCGCTGTGTAGGCCGATGGCCGTATCATGACTAGGGCCGAGCTCAAGGGCAAAGGCGCGCTCAGCAATCCATGGGCTATGCTCAAAGATGCCGCCGTAAAGAGAGACAAAGCGTGCTTCGTCCATCTGGCTGGGGTGTTCGAAGCGAACCGGAGGATGGGTCTCCTGCCAATGGCGGGCTATATCAATGCGACGTGCAAACCAGACATCACTTTTCGACTGCGCATACTCCATGAAACGCTTGAGCGCCATGACCCGCCCTGGCCGTCCCACAAGGCGGCAATGCAGGCCGATATTCATCATCTTGGGTGTTCCGGCCTCGCCTTCCTCATAAAGGCAATCGAACGTGTCCTTGAGATAGGCAAAATACTGGTCGCCGGAGTTGAACCCTTGCGCCGTTGCAAAGCGCATGTCGTTGCAGTCGAGCGTATAGGGGATCAACAGCTGGTCCCGCTCTCCAGCCTCAATCCAGTAAGGCAGATCGTCGTCATAGATATCGGAAATATAATCGAAGATACCGATCTCGCTGGCGAGCGCCACGGTGTTATCCGAGCAACGACCCGTATACCAACCCAGAGGCTTGGCGCCCGTGACCTCCTCATGCAGACGAATGGCCTCCAGCATGTCGGCTTTTTCGTCTTCCGGGTTGGCGTCTTTATACTCGATCCACTTCAGGCCGTGGCTGGCGATCTCCCAGTCGGCTTCTTGCATGGCTGCGACTTGCTCGGGGCTACGCGCCAAAGCTGAAGCGACACCATAAACAGTGGCCGGAATGCCCATGGAGGTGAACAGGCGATGCAGGCGCCAGAAACCGGCCCGTGCGCCATATTCATAGATGGATTCCATGTTCCAGTGGCGCTGGCCGGGCCATTGGGCTGCACCAACAATCTCGGACAGAAAGGCTTCGGAGGCGGCGTCGCCATGTAGAATGCAGTTTTCACCGCCCTCTTCATAGTTGATCACAAATTGCACAGCTATCTTCGCCCCGCCAGGCCAATTGGCGGCAGGCGGCGTTGGTCCGTAACCGGACATATTGCGCAAATATCGTGTCGACGTCTTATTCATTTTGGTTCCTTGCGGCTCCCTAATCTCATTTCCTTCTATAGCATTAAAATATGATCACATTTTCTTGAAATTCCGATAGGTATTTATGCATAATGAAGGAGTGTATTCAAAATGGATGCTATTATGATGCAATTCCATATGCTTGCGCGCAACGCGCGAGGGGCTCAAAAAGAGGCCCATGTAAACGAAAAGATGAAGCAAGGATGGTGATAAATGGCGGGATATCTGACGACCCACATATTGGATACGGCGCGCGGGCGCCCTGCAGTGGGCATGGCCATTGAGCTTTATCGGCTGGAGGGAGAGAGCCGCACATTGCTGGCAACCAAAATCACCAATGAAGACGGCCGCACAGATGGGGCCATCCTGCCGAGAGAAGAGTTTTCACCCGGCATCTATGAGCTTGTTTTCTATGCAGGAGCCTATCTTGATGAGGCAGAGGGGATGCAGAAGGAGCCGCGCTTTCTGGATACGATTCCCATCCGCTTCGGCATGAGCGAAGAGAGCCACTATCATGTGCCGCTGCTGCTTTCTCCCTATGGTTATTCCACCTATCGGGGCAGCTAGTCAGCACAGAATGTGCGGGGCACAGGGGCCTCTCGCTAGTCGGTCTGTTGCTCTTTTTCCTGCTCGGCCAGCACTGTGCGAATATGGCCAGCGATGAAATCGATAAACAGGCGAATCTTGGGGTCCTGCCGCCGACGATGAGAATAAAGGCAGGCCATCTGGATCGGGATTGGCGGCGTCTGGGTCAGGATCGGCACCAACTGGCCGGTGCGTAAATAGTGCAAAACTTCAAATTCCGGCTTCAGAATGATGCCATGACCATGCAGCGCCCAGTCTGTCAGCACGTCGCCGTCGTCTGATTCGAACGGTCCGGACACGGCAAAGCGCTTTACGCCATCTTCGGTCTGCAAGGGCCACTGGAACTCCGGCGCACCGGGATAGCGCAGATTGAGGCAGGCATGATCCGGTCCGGCCAGCGCTTCACCGTTCTCCGGTTCACCATGGGTTTCGATGTAGGAGGGAGAGGCACAGAGCACGCGGCGGCAATCGGCAATCTTGCGAATCCGCAGGTTGGAATCCTCCGGCACGCCAAGGAAGAAGGCCACATCCAGCCCCTCGGCCGCCACATCCAGCTTGCGATCGGAAAGGCGCATGCGCACATCGATGAGCGGGAATTGCTTCTTGAAGTCTGGCACGGCAGGGGCCACCAGCCGTCGCCCGATGCCAAGGGGGGCCGCCACATGGATGGAGCCGCGCGGCTTGAGCGTGACGCTGGATACAAGCGCTTCGGCTTCCTCGATGGTTTCAAGGATGCGACAGGCGCCGGGATAGAATAGTTTGCCCTGTTCGGTCGGGGTCAGCACGCGGGTTGTGCGCTGGAACAGACGCACATTGAGATGGTCTTCCAGCTGTGAAATGCGGGCCGAAGCCACGGCGGGCGAAATCCGCTGGTCGCGGGCGGCAGCCGACATGGAGCCAAGTTCAAAAACACGAACGAAGGTTTTAATATTATCAAAATAGGACATGGCGTATGGCCATCGCTTTTTCTTGTTTTTTTTGAATCTGATCTGTTTTTTTCTTCATACCAGAAAATACGTCTCTGCAATAGAGTGACAATAAGGCCTTATAGAGGTCGCCAGAGGGGGAGCAAAAGATTGAATTTGGAGTTTTGGGATGCTTGATTTTGACTTGTTGCAACCGCTCATCTGGTCCTGGCTGGAATTTGCCGTCCGCTGGACCCATGTGATCACCGCGATCGCTTGGATTGGATCGAGCTTTTATTTCATCGCGCTGGATCTGGGCTTGCGCAAGGCTCCCAATCTGCCGGTTGGCGCCCATGGCGAAGAATGGCAGGTGCATGGCGGCGGCTTCTACCATATCCGCAAATTTCTCGTCGCGCCCGAGCATATGCCTGAGCATCTGACTTGGTTCAAATGGGAGAGCTATTCGACCTGGCTGTCCGGTGCGGCGCTGCTCATGGTGACCTATTGGGCCGGAGCCAATCTGTTTCTGATCGATCAGTCCAAGATGGAGCTGGAGGTCTGGCAGGCCGTTCTCATTTCCGCCGGTTCGCTGACCATCGGCTGGCTCGTTTATGATTTTCTCTGCAAATCAAGCCTTGATGCAAAGCCGACGCTTTTGATGGTGTTGCTGTTTGTGCTGCTGGTGGCCATGGGCTGGGGCTATAATCATGTCTTCACCGGCCGCGCCGTGCTGCTGCATCTGGGGGCCTTCACCGCGACCATCATGACGGCGAATGTGTTCTTCATCATCATTCCCAATCAGAAGATTGTGGTGGCCGACCTCAAGGCAGGCCGCACGCCGGACCCCAAATATGGCAAGATCGCCAAGTTGCGCTCGACCCATAACAACTATCTCACCCTGCCGGTGATCTTCCTGATGCTGTCCAATCACTATCCGCTGGCCTTTGCCTCGCCCTATAACTGGGTCATTGCGGCGCTGGTGTTCCTGATGGGTGTCACCATCCGGCATTGGTTCAACACCCGCCATGCCCGCAAGGGCAACCCTTACTGGACCATACCGGCAACCATTGTTCTGTTTCTTGCGATTGTCTGGATTTCGCTCATTCCGACCATCTATGAAAGCGATGAGGATTACATGGATGAGGAGCAAGAACTCAGCCAGACGCTCTCTGATTATGAAATGAAATATGCCAACGCGGCGGGCTTTGAAGAGGTGACCGACATCGTTATCAGTCGCTGCTCCATGTGCCATGCAGACGAAGTGGCGTGGGAAGGCATAGGCACAGCGCCCCGTGGCATTCATCTCGACAATGAGGCACGCATTATTCGAGCTGCGCGGGAAATTTATATCAATGCAGGTGCAACCAACGCCATGCCGCCCGCAAATGTGACCTTCATGGAGCCGGAAGAGCGCCGGACGATCATCAACTGGTACAAGGCCGCGCAAAAAGGCTAACCCCTGATCAGAAGATGACACCAAGCATCGCTCCAAATGGAAAAGGCCCGCATCCTGTGCGAGCCTTTTTTCATGCCTGCAGCGCTGATCGGCCTATTCCAGCTCCAATCCGGATTTCTTGCAAAGGAACGCAACCACCTCCTCCACGCCAACCCCGCGCGAGAGATCGGTAAAGAGATGAGCCTTGCCGCCTCTTACGGTCTTTGCGTCTTCCTTCATGCGGTCGAGATCCGCTCCGACATAGGGGGCCAGATCGGACTTGTTGATCAGCAGCAGGTCCGAGCGGGAAATGGCTGGTCCGCCCTTGCGCGGGATGTCGTCGCCCTGCGCGACCGAAATGAGATACACCGTCAGGTCGGCAAGGTCGGGTGAGAAGGTCGCCGCCAGATTGTCGCCACCTGATTCGATGAAAATGAAATCGAGATCCTTATGCCGGGCGCAGAGTTCATCGACGGCCGCCAGATTGATTGAGGCATCTTCGCGAATGGCCGTATGGGGGCAGCCGCCGGTCTCAATGCCGATGATGCGATCCTCAGACAGGGCCTGCTTGCGCACCAGCGCTTCGGCATCTTCCTTGGTGTAGATGTCATTGGTGACAACACCAATGGAAAAGCGGTCACGCATGGCAAGGCAAAGCTTTTCGGTGAGCGTCGTCTTGCCCGAGCCGACCGGTCCGCCGATGCCAATACGCATCGGTCCTGCGTAGCTGTCTGGGGTGCTGTGTGAAGTCATGACCGGAAAATCCTTGTATAAAGCGTCTCGTGCCGCATGGCGGCAATATCGGAATGAAAGCAGCTCGACCCCAGGTCCTCAAGGCCAGCTGCAGCCGCGTCTTTGGCGCTGGCAAGGATTGCCGCTTCCAGACGCGCTTGCAGTCTCAACCCGTCAGACTGGCCAAGCGGAACCAGCCGCATGGCAACGGAAATAAGGTTCGAGGCAAAGGCATGTAGGCTCGCAGGCAGAATGGTACCAAGATCGATGCCATGTTCCTTGGCAGTGGCGCCCATGATGACGGGGAGAGCGATGGCGTCCAGCCCAGCCTGCTTGATCTGCTCTTGCAACCTGGTCGGCCATGCCGCACTGGCCTTGAAAAAGGCCATGCCCTGCTGGCTGGTCTCCACATGACGCTCCTTGCTGGCCGATAAGGCCAAAGCCAGATCATTCAGCTCAATCAGGGCATTCATGTTGCTCGCCCCAATGCGCCAGGCATGAGCCAACAGAATGGCGTCGCTCTTTGCGCTGCCCATGGTGACGAGATGCTCGATCCAGTCGCCAACAAGGCCCATGTCATGGCAAATCCCCTCGCTGATCGCGGTTTCCAGCCCATGGCTGTAGCTGAAGGTGCCAAGGGGAAAGGCAGGGGAGAGCCAGGTCAATAACCGCAACAGGGCCGTTCCCTGCTGATGGGCAGAGTTGGCAAGCACGCAAGGCTCAGCAATGGTTTCGGGATTAATGCTCATGGGGCCCCTGATCATGGGAGTGATCATGAGAATGGCCGTGAGAATGCGCGGTGTCGTGGCTGTGTCCATGGTCGTGGTCATGTCCATGCCCATGCCCATGCCCATGCTCGTGATGATGACTGTGAACTCCGGCTGATTTGCTCACATAGGCGCCGCTCATGGGCGAGAAGGGAGCCGTTACAGCCCCCAGATTGCCGCCCAGCCCCTCCAGCATGTCGGCGATTACAGCATCCTTGCGAATGCGCAAGTGATCTTCATAAATCTCGACCGGCTGATGACGGTTGCCCAGATGCCATGCCAGTTGCAACAGCGCCAGCGGGCTTTCCGCGCGCACCTCGTATAGCTCTTCAGGTCTTGCCAACACCTTGATGACACGCCCGTCTTCCAGCAGCAGGCCATCACCATGGTCCATGCGTGTGGCTTTGGCCAGCGATAGCATGAAATCAAGGCCATTGTCGCTGGTCAGCTGAATGCGGCGACGGTAGCGGTCTTCTTCATCCAGCGTAATGGTGTCAAAGGTGTCCTGAGAGTAGCTACCCTTTGGCAGAATGCTGCCCGCTTTTAATATCGGCATGTCCTATCCTTTCAAGACATATCCCTGCATGGGCAGGCCCGAGCAGGGATATGTTCGCGTATGTGCCTGTCGGGCAAGAGCCGGATCAGAACAGGAAGTAGCGCTGAGCCATGGGCAATTCGCTGGCTGGCTCGCAGGTGAGAATCTCACCATCGGCGCGCACTTCATAAGTTTCCGGATCGACCGAGATTTCCGGCGTGGCATCATTGAGCTTCATAGACGCCTTGGAAATGCCGCTACGGGTATTCTCGACCGCAACCATCTGCTTGGCTGTGCCCAACTTGTCCGGAAGCCCATCATCCAGCGCAGCCTGTGATACGAAGGTCACCGAGCTGTTGGTCAGGGCCTTGCCGAAAGCACCGAACATCGGGCGGTAATGCACCGGCTGTGGTGTCGGGATGGAGGCATTCGGGTCACCCATCGGCGCGGCAGCAATCGAACCGCCGATCAGCACCATATTCGGCTTGGCGCCGAAGAAGGCCGGATCCCACATCACGAGGTCGGCGCGTTTGCCCACTTCGATGGAGCCGATATGCTTGCTCATGCCCTGCGCAATGGCCGGATTGATGGTGTATTTGGCGATGTAGCGCTTGACGCGCTCATTGTCATTGTTACCGGTCTCGACATTCAGCTTGCCGCGCTGCTTCTTCATCTTGTCCGCTGTCTGCCAGGTGCGGATGATTACCTCGCCAACACGGCCCATGGCCTGACTGTCAGATGAGATGATCGAGAAGGCGCCCATGTCATGCAGGATGTCTTCCGCCGCGATGGTTTCCTTGCGGATACGGCTTTCAGCAAAGGCCACGTCTTCCGGGATGTTGGCATCCAGATGGTGGCAGACCATCAGCATGTCGAGATGCTCGGCGATGGTGTTGGCCGTGTAGGGACGGGTCGGGTTGGTTGAGGATGGGATGACATTGTCCATGCCGCAGATCTTGATGATGTCCGGAGCATGGCCGCCACCTGCACCTTCGGTATGGAAGGCATGGATGGTACGGCCCTTGAAGGCATCAACGGTGCTTTCCACAAAACCGGATTCATTGAGCGTATCGGTGTGGATCATCACCTGCACGTCGAATGCATCGGCAGCCGACAGGCATGTGTCGATGGCCGAAGGGGTGGTGCCCCAGTCCTCATGCAACTTGAGGGCGCAGGCGCCACCAAGTAGCATCTCTTCCAGTGGTTTCAGCTTGGAGGCATTGCCTTTGCCTGAAAAGCCCAGATTCATGGCAAAGCCGTCGGCAGCCTCGATCATGCGACCGATGTGCCATGGACCCGGTGTGCAGGTGGTGGCCAGCGTGCCATGGGCAGGGCCGGTGCCGCCGCCGAGCATGGTGGTAATACCGGACATCAGCGCTTCTTCGATCTGCTGGGGGCAGATGAAGTGGATATGGGCGTCCATGCCGCCTGCGGTGATGATCTTGCCTTCGCCTGCAATGGCTTCGGTGCCCGGGCCGATGATGATGTCCACGCCGGACTGGGTGTCCGGGTTGCCTGCTTTGCCTATGCCACAGATCGTGCCGTCTTTCAGGCCGATATCAGCTTTATAGATGCCGGTATAATCAACGATCAGGGCGTTGGTGATGACTGTATCGACAGCACCGTCAGCACGGGCGACCTGAGACTGGCCCATGCCATCACGGATAACCTTGCCGCCGCCGAATTTCACTTCAGAGCCGTAGGTCGTGAAGTCCTTCTCGACTTCAATGAAAAGCTCTGTATCGGCCAGACGTACCTTGTCGCCGGTGGTGGGGCCGAACATGTCTGCATAGGCAGCGCGAGAAATTGTATATGCCATTAGAGTGCCCCTCCGATTTCTGCGCGGAAGCCATAAACCTCGCGATTGCCCTCAAGCGGGATCAACTTGACCTTGCGGGTCTGGCCCGGCTCAAAGCGAACCGCCGTGCCCGAGGCTATGTCGAGGCGTTTGCCGCGCGCTGCGTCACGGTCAAAGGACAGGGCCGGGTTTGTCTCATAGAAATGATAGTGGGAGCCGACCTGTACCGGACGATCGCCGGTATTGGAGACTTCCAGCTCGGTGACGTCCAAACCGGCATTGAGCTCGATATCGCCAGCCGCTGTGATGATTTCCCCTGGAATCATGGTGTCCTCCTTAGCGGATCGGTTCGTGGACGGTAACCAGCTTCACCCCGTCGGGGAAAGTGGCTTCCACCTGAATGTCATGGATCATTTCGGCAATGCCTTCCATCACCTCAGCCCGGCTGATGATGTGTGCACCCGCTTCCATCAGGTCGGCAACGGTGCGTCCGTCGCGCGCGCCTTCCACGATAAAGTCGGTGATGAGCGCCACCGCTTCGGGATGGTTGAGCTTGACGCCTCTTTCAAGGCGTCGGCGGGCCACCATTGCAGCCATGGCGATGAGAAGTTTATCCTTCTCTCTCGGGGTCAAATTCATGACGCTTCCTCTCCTGTTCAGGTCGTCCAGACGCGCGGGAGAGGTTCCCCGGTCCGGAAATGTGAAATCAATGGGATGAGCGCTGCACGCAGCGCCATGCCGTTTATCGCCGTAAGGCGTGCAAGAATTTTGCCGTTAAAGCTCGAAAGCCCAACGGAACAGCCCTCAAAGGCCGCCATGAGAGTGCGGCCGCTTTCCATCAGCGCGTTCATCGCATCGCTATCCTCGGGCCCGATATAACAAAGGGTAGCGAGCGCCAGATGACCAGACAACACAGCATCCGCCGCGCCGATATGCGCCACATCGCCCTCAAGACGCTGGGCTTCAGCGTGGATCAGTTTTCCGCCCCTGTGAATGCGCCAATTGTCGCTGAAGGCAAGGCTGTGAAGGGCTTCTCCCATGGCGATACGCCCCAGCAGCAGGCTTTCCACGGCCAGAAACCGCGCACTGCCTTCAAGATGCACATCTAGGGAGCGCGCAAGGCCAGCGCGGTCATAAAGAATGGTTTCCTGCGGCAGCCAGTCGAGGCGAGCGCCATCAGCTACGCTCAGATGGTTGGCAACGCGAGCAACATCGCTTTCGGCCTTGTAGATCTTCTCGCAGGCCTGTGTGGTCAGCACCGCATAGGTATCGTTCGCAGCCTCGGCATGCCAGTTGACCACATCGCCACCGGTAAGCCCGCCAGCGCTGTTGATCAAAACGGCCTCAGCTGCCTTGCCGCCATAAACCTTGGGCAAACGGATCTTGGCGCACCCCTGCTGATAGAGGCGATCCAGTTTGGTCTGACCCGCACCATTGGCCTTGAAACTGACACGACCGGTGCCGCTCGTCCTTTGCGCAGGCACTGCGCCAGAATTAGCGTCGGAAGGAGCACTAGACGGTGAGATGGTTGCGTACATGTTCCTTGTCCAAATCTTCGGCAGGACCAGAATGCACAATCTCGCCTCGGTCCATGATATGGACAACATCCGCCAGCTCACGACAGAAATCAAGATATTGTTCGACCAATAGAATTGCGATTCCCTTTTCCTCTTTGAGGTAGGTGATGGCGCGGCCGATATCTTTGATGATCGAGGGCTGGATTCCCTCTGTCGGTTCATCCAGCACGAGAATGTCCGGGCGGGTGACCAATGCCCTGCCAATGGCCAATTGCTGCTGTTGTCCGCCCGAAAGATCGCCGCCCCGACGCGAAAGCATGTCTTTAAGAATCGGGAAGAGATCAAAAATCTCTTCTTCAACAAACCTTTGCTTGCGGGGTAGGCGGGCATAGCCCACTTCGAGATTTTCCCGCACCGTCAGTTGGGGAAAGATTTCGCGCCCCTGTGGCACATAGGCGATGCCACGCCCGGCGCGGGCATAAGGCGGGGCCTTGGTGACATCATGCCCCCCCAGAATGATCTTGCCCTTGCTCACCGGATGCTGCCCGACGATAGCGCGCAACATGGAGGTTTTACCAACCCCGTTGCGTCCCAGAACGCAGGTAATCTTCGCGGTTTCCACCTCCAGAGAGATGTTTCTGAGAGCCTGTGCCGCGCCATAATGCAGGTCAATTCCCTCGATGGAGAGGGCGATGGGATTGCCCGTATCCGCATCCGGGGATGTCTGTTCCATTGCTTCACTCATGATTATCGCCCCAGATAGCTTTCAATAACGTCCGGATGGGCGCTGACATGATCCAGCGACCCTTCGGCCAGAACCGACCCCTCAGCCAGAACCGTGACCTTGACATCAAGATCGCGGATGAAGCCCATGTCATGCTCGACCACAATCACCGAATGGGTTCTGGAAATCTCGCGCAACAGTTTGGCTGTTTCCACCGTTTCGGCATCCGTCATGCCTGCGACCGGCTCATCGACCAGAAGGAGCTTGGGGTCCTGCGCCAGCAGCATGCCGATTTCGAGCCATTGCTTCTGTCCGTGCGAGAGATCCGAGGCCAACTCATTGGCGCGTTGTTGAAGGCGCACCGTTTGCAGGATCTCCTCGATGCGGGCGGCATCCGCTTCACTTTCCCGATAGAAGAGAGAGGCCCAGACGCCACGGTTGCCACTAAGCGCCAGCTCGAGATTCTCGCGCACGGTCTGGCTTTCGAACACGGTCGGCTTCTGGAATTTCCGGCCAATGCCTGCCAGCGCGATCTCGGTTTCGTCATGCTGCGTGAGGTCCATCTGGCCTTCAAATAGCACATCGCCGGTATCAGGGCGGGTTTTGCCGGTGATGATGTCCATCATGGTGGTTTTGCCTGCGCCGTTAGGGCCGATAATGGCCCGCATTTCGCCCGGTTCGATCGCGAGGGAAAGGCCATTGATCGCCTTGAAGCCATCAAAGGAAACTGACACATCATCCAGATAGAGGAGAGTGGAGGTGACCTGAGTGTTGGAGTCTATCATGATGCTTCCCCTTCCTTGCGCATTTCGCCTGCTTCAGTCTGAGAAGGTTTGGGGGCGGGTTTGAGAGATTTCACCTTGTCTGAAAAGCTCGACAGGGTGCCAAGAATGCCCTTGGGCATGAAGAGCGTCACCGCAACAAACAGCCCTCCCAGCACAAACAACCAATATTCCGGGAACTGGGCCGTGAACCAGCTTTTGCCCAGATTGACCGTTATGGCGCCAATGATCGGGCCGATTAGAGTACCGCGTCCGCCGACCGCAGCCCAGATAACCACTTCGATGGAGTTGGCCGGAGCAAATTCACCCGGATTGATGATGCCAACGAGCGGCACATAAAGGGCTCCGGCGATGCCGGCCATCATGGCCGACAGGGTAAAGACAAACAGCTTCACATGCTCGACGCGATAGCCAAGAAAGCGGGCGCGGCTTTCCGCATCGCGGGTTGCGAGCAGCACCTTGCCGAATTTCGAGCGCACGATGGCTGAACTGATGACCAAAGCAAGAGAGAGCGCAAAAGCCGCAGCAGCAAACAGCCCGGCGCGAGTCGCCGGATTCTGAAGTGTGTAGCCCAGAATATCCTTGAAGTCGGTGAGGCCATTGTTGCCACCAAAGCCCATATCGTTACGGAAGAAGGCCAGCAACAGGGCGTAGGTCATGGCTTGGGTGATAATGGAGAGATAAACGCCGGTAACCCGCGAACGGAAGGCAAACCAGCCAAACACAAAGGCCAAAAGGCCCGGGATGGCGAGCACCATGATGGCCGCAAACCAAAACTGATCAAAGCCATACCAGTACCATGGCAGTTCCTTCCAGTTGAGGAAGACCATGAAGTCCGGCAGGATAGGGTCTCCATAGACGCCACGGGAACCGATCTGACGCATCAGATACATGCCCATGGCATAGCCACCAAGGGCAAAGAAGGCGCCATGGCCCAGAGAAAGAATGCCGCAATAGCCCCACACCAGATCCAGCGCCATTGCCAGCAGGGCATAGGTAAGATATTTGCCAAACAGCGACACGATATAATCAGGCACATAAAAAGCATGATCGGATGGCAGCATCAAATTACTGAGGGGCACGAGAATGCCAAGCAGTGCGATGAAGGCTGCGACCCACGCAATGCGCCCCGCAAGGCCACGAAACAGAAACGCTGAAATCATTATTCCACGGCCCTTCCTTTAAGAGCGAACAGACCGCGTGGCCTTTTCTGGATGAAGAGAATGATGAAGACCAGCACAAGGATCTTGCCCAGAACCGCTCCGGCAAAGGGTTCAAGGAACTTGTTGGCGACACCCAGCGTCAGGGCGCCGATCAGCGTGCCCCAAAGGTTGCCCACCCCGCCAAACACCACGACCATGAAGCTGTCGATGATGTAGCTCTGGCCGAGATTGGGCGACACGTTGCCGATCTGGCTGAGCGCCACCCCGGCGATGCCTGCAATGCCGGAACCAAGCGCAAAGGTAAAGGCATCCACCCACGGGGTTTTGACCCCGAGCGAAGAGGCCATGTTGCGGTTCTGTGTGACCGCACGCATCTGCAAGCCCATAGGTGTGCGTTTGAGCAGTGCAAACAGCAGCCCGAACATGGCAAGGGCAAAGAAGAAGATCCAGATGCGGTTCCATGTCAAAGACAGGCCAGCCAGCTCGACGGCGCCGGACATCCAGCCCGGATTGCTGACCTCCTGATTGGTTGGGCCAAAAATGGTCCGCACGGCTTGCTGCAGAATGAGCGAGACACCCCATGTCGCCAGCAGGGTTTCCAACGGTCGGCCATAGAGAAAGCGGATGATGCCGCGTTCAAGCACAAAGCCGATGGCACCAGCCACCAGAAAGGCGGCGGGGATGGCAAAGAGGAGCGAATAGTCGATCAGGCCCGGTGCTGCTGTCTGGATCGCTTGCTGTACAGCAAAAGTGGTGTAAGCACCTAGCATCACCATTTCCCCGTGGGCCATGTTGATGACGCCCATAACACCAAAGGTGATGGCAAGGCCGATGGATGCCAGCAGCAGAACTGAGCCCAGAGAGAGCCCATACCAGATATTCTGCACCCCGTTCCAGATGGCCAGCATCCGCTCAATGGCAACAATGGCGCGGGATGCGGCATCCTTGACGGCCCCTTCGCTTGTCTCTGCCGCTTCATTGAGAATGGAAAGCGCTTGTCGTCCGCCTTTGTCTCTGAGGATTTCGATGGCCGAAAGCTTGGCCTCTTCTGGCGCATCCGAAGTCAGCGTCAATCCGGCACGCGCTTCCTGCAGAAAGGCGATGACCTGTGCGTCCTGTTCCTTGGCAAGGCGCGCCTCAATGGCGGGCAGGGCGCTGGCATCTTGCGCTTTGTAGATGGTTTCTGCCGCTGCAAGGCGTTTGGCCGGGTCGCGGCTGTTGAGCGCAAAGAGGCTCAGGCCGTCCCGGATCTGGCGCCGCAAATTGTTGTTGACGCGCACCTTCTTGATATCTCTTTTGGAAATATCAGGGATCACATCGCCGCTGATCGGATCCGTCAGGCTGTAGGTCCGGCCGGTTTTATCGGCCAGAAACACCTGTTTATCGGATTTGCGGAAATAGAGGTCTCCCTCCGCCAGATAGGTGAGCACCGGTACGACCGTGTCGTCTCCGGTCTCCAACAGAGCGTCTACCTTGGCTTCTCTATCCTTGAGGCTTCCCTCGGCCAGCGCATTGATCGCATCTTTGAGATCATCGGCCATGGCAACAGGCATGGTGGAATAGGAAGCTAGGAGAGTGACAAGACAAACAAGCAGGGCACGCAGGACTGTCATAAAAATCTCTCTTGCTAAACATGTCTTCCCCGGCAGACGGACAAACCGCCACCGGGGACATGTCGGGTGTTTGAGTGCGTCGGAAGCGTTATTCAGCGCCCTTGCCGCCGCATTCATTGGTCTCGGTGTTGAAGTTGCCGCAAGAGAGAGGTGCGCGCCAATCGGAGATCAGCTTGGCAGAATCGGGCAAATAGTCCGACCATGCATCACCCGGCACCAGACCCGGAGTTTCGTATACAATGTCAAACTGGCCATCATCCTGAATTTCGCCGATAAGCACCGGCTTGGTGATGTGATGGTTCGGCATCATGGCGCTGTAGCCGCCAGAAAGGTTCGGCACGGAAATACCCGGCAGTGCATCAATGACTGCATCCGGATCTGTGCTGCCAGCTTTTTCAACCGCTTTGACCCACATGTTAAAGCCGATATAGTGGGCTTCCATCGGGTCATTGGTTACGCGGTTTTCGTCTTTAGTGAAGGCATGCCAGGCGTCGATAAATTCATAGTTGGCATCGGAATCGACTGACTGGAAATAGTTCCATGCGGCCAGATGGCCTACAAGCGGCTCGGTGTCCAGACCTGCGAGCTCTTCCTCACCCACAGAGAAGGCAACCACGGGAATGTCTTCCGCCTTGATGCCCTGGTTGGCCAGCTCTTTATAGAATGGCACGTTGGCATCGCCATTGACGGTGGAGACAACGGCGGTCTTCTTGCCAGCTTCGCCAAAGGCCTTGATGTCGGAAACGATGGTCTGCCAATCGGAATGACCGAACGGGGTATAGTTGATCATGATGTCTTCGGCGGCGACACCTTTTGCCTTGAGATAGGCTTCAAGGATCTTGTTGGTTGTGCGCGGATAGACATAGTCGGTGCCAGCCAGAACCCAGCGTTCCACCCCTTCCTGTTCCATCAGATAGTCAACCGCAGGGATGGCCTGCTGGTTCGGGGCGGCGCCGGTGTAGAACACATTGCGCTGGGATTCCTCGCCCTCATACTGCACCGGGTAAAACAGGATTGAGTTCAATTCTTCGAAAACGGGCAGGACGGACTTGCGCGAAACCGAGGTCCAGCAGCCAAACACGGCGGAGACGTCGTTGACGTCGATCAGCTCGCGGGCTTTTTCCGCAAAAAGCGGCCAGTCGGATGCAGGATCGACAACAACCGGCTCTAGCTTCTTGCCCAAAAGGCCACCTTTTTCATTCTGCTCTTCTATGAGCATCAGCATAGCGTCTTTAAGGGTGGTTTCGGAAATGGCCATGGTGCCGGAAAGAGAATGCAGGACACCGACCTTGATGGTCTCTTCTGCAAAGGCCGCAGAAGCAGAGATCAAGGATGTGGTCAGAGCAAGGGCAGCAGCAAAATGTGAAATTCTGGAAGACACGTTTTTATAACTCCATCTGGTGGTGATGGAGGGTGTTTTGCAATGGTTGTGCCAAAATGTACCTGTCGTTCCATTTTGTTTTAATAATTTGATAAGACTTTGAAAAAGTGTCGTTTAAAATCGAAACATGAGAATCTTTGGCGTCATTTCCTTTAATGTGCTTCTGGGTATAAGTAAAAATAACTATCAAAAGCTTGATATGGCAGCTCTGCTCGCAAGCATTTGCACAAATAATAAGCATTTTCCAGATTTCTCGATTGCATCAATTGTCAGTTGTTCCGGAAGTGGTTGAGGTCGGAGTTTGTTCGGCTCTGGCTGGCTTCTGTCCATTGCGCGCATGGATCGCAGTAGCGCAGGCAGTTTGTAGAAACCTCCCGATTGGCTGGGACGATAACCGGATTAAATTTTGAGAAAAAAATATAGGCGGACGACAAAACATTCGAATTTGCAAAGATTGCGATTGGTTGAAATATAATTTCACTAAGAAGGCATATTCTCAATTATGCCGGTGGATACCCTACGAATTCCCTTGAATTAATTTAAGATATAAAAATAATAAGAGGCGTCCACTCGCAGGAGGAATTGAGTGGGCATTATGGACAGGCAGCTTTCAGGGGTTGGGGAATTCCGGCGAAATTGTCGTCTGTAAAGTCATATACAAGTTTTGCTGGCAAGGGAGGTATCTATGCTGGGACTTAGTAAGCTGATCAAATCAGCGACCGTTGGCGCCATGGCCTTGGCGCTCGGTCTTTCATTTTCTTCTTCATTGACACAAGCTGCAAGCAAGGGATCCGTCGGGATCGCCATGCCGACCAAATCGCTGGCGCGCTGGGTTGATGATGGCGACAATATGGTCAAACAGTTTGAAGCTGCTGGCTATGACGCCGAACTGCAATATGCAAGCGATGATGTTGCCACGCAGCTGCGTCAGATCGAAACCATGATCCTCAAGGGTGTTGATGTGCTGGTTATCGCATCGATCGATGGCACCGCACTTTCAAGCGCTCTGGATCTGGCTGCGGAATCCGGTATCAAGGTCATTTCTTACGACCGTCTGATCCGTGAGTCCCCGAATGTTGACTATTATGCTACCTTCGACAACTATCAGGTTGGTGTCATTCAGGCTGAATCCCTGCTCAAGGGGCTCGACATCGAAAACGCAGAAGGCCCTCTGAATATTGAAGTCTTCGGCGGTTCGCCAGACGATAACAACGCCTATTTCTTCTATAATGGCGCCATGTCTGTTCTGCAGCCATATCTGGATAGCGGCAAACTCGTAGTGGTTTCCGGTCAGATGGGCATGGACAAGGTTGGCACGCTCTTCTGGGATGGTGCAACCGCTCAGGCCCGCATGGATAACCTGCTGTCTGCCTTCTACACCGACAAGAAAATCGACGGTGTTCTGTCTCCGAACGATAGTCTTGCAATCGGCGTGATCTCTTCGCTGAAGGGCGTTGGCTATGGCACCAAAGAAATGCCGATGCCGATCATCACCGGTCAGGACGCTGAAGTTGCCAATATCAAGGCAATGCTTAAGGGCGAACAATATTCAACCGTCTTCAAGGATACCCGTGCTCTGGCCGGTGTAACCGTGGGCATGGTTGATGCGATCCTGAATGGTGGCGAGCCAGAAATCAACGACACCAAAACCTACGACAACGGCGACAAGATTGTCCCATCCTATCTTCTCAAGCCAGTCGCCGTGACCAAAGACAACTGGAAAGAAATCCTGATCGACAGCGGATATTATTCCGCAGATCAGTTCCAGGAGTAGAACCGGGTAGCGTCTATCCAGTTTTATCCAGCTTCGGGGCGGCGGTGTTTCATCTGCCGCCCTTTTTGTATCTGGATGGATGGCGCATATTCACGCAAAAAAGACCAATTTCCCTTTCACAACGCAAGGAAACACGATAAGTAGGGCCTAGTTACAAACATGTTCGATGACATTGGCTTCCTGTGCTGTTTGGTGAAATACCACTGGAAGAATGAAGGAATGGCATGATAGCCGAAACCATCCGGACCCTTAGGGATCGCCTCTTCTCAGATCAAAGCAATTCCCGGTATCTTATTTACCGGCTCCTGTCTGAAAATTTTCATATCTATTACAAGCGCTATATCCTCGCCTTCATCCTGATGGCGGTGGTTGCCGGAACGACGGCACTGAGCGCATGGATCATGAAGGACATTGTCAACGGCATTTTTGTCACCAAGGATTTCAATCAGGTCTGGCTGATCTCTGGCGCGGTCATCGTGATCTTCGTCGCCAAGGGTCTGGCAACCTATTGGCAGACAACTATTCTGGCCCATATCGGTAACGCGATCGTGGCGGATCAGCAGCGCAAGATGTATCGCCATTTCCTTTCGCAAGGGGCTGATTTCTTCCATGATTTCCCTTCAAGCGAGCTGATCACCCGCATTTCCCACAACGCGACCGCTGCCCGCGCGGTGATGGATGTTCTCATCACCAGCATCGGACGCGATGCTCTTTCGCTGATTGGCCTTGTCTGCGTGATGGTGTTTCAGGATCCGCTGCTCTCGCTCATCGCCCTTGTTGTGGCTCCGCCTGCCGTCATCATGATTTCCATGCTGGTGCGGCGTGTGAAGCGGATTGCCAAGGAGCAGTTCATCTCGCTGACCCAGACCACCCAGACCATGCAGGAAAGCGCGCTTGGCTTCCGCATCATCCGCACCTTCGGAATGGAAGGCATCATGACGGCTAAAATGGATGATGCCATCGAAGGGGTTGAAAAGCGGGCCAACAAGATCGCAACGCTGACTGCGCGCACAAACCCGATGACCGAAACGCTGGGCGGCTTTGCCATCGCACTGGTGATCCTCTATAGCGGCTGGCGCACCATCATTGGTGGTCAGAGCCCGGGGGAATTCATCTCATTCCTCACCGCTCTGCTTCTGGCTGCAGACCCGGCGCGTCGCCTCAGTCGCCTCAAGGTGAATATGGAAAGTGGGCTTGTTGGTGTGCGCCTGATGTTTGAAATCTTGGATAGGCCAACTCGCCTTATCGAGCGTCCCGGTGCCGGAGAACTCAATGTCACCAACGGCGATATTGCATTTGAGGCCGTTTCCTTCTCCTATGGGGACGATGAGCCGGTCTTGAAAGATCTTTCCCTGGTCATGCCGGGCGGCAAGACGACTGCGCTTGTCGGGCCTTCAGGTGGCGGCAAATCAACGATCATGGGGCTTGTGCAGCGCTTCAATGACGTGAGCGAAGGGCGCATCGTGATTGACGGTGTCGATATCCGCGATTGCACCATCGCCTCCCTGAACCAGCATATCGCGCTGGTTACGCAGGATACGGTTCTTTTCTCCGGCTCGATCCGTGAGAATATCCGCTTCGGGCGTATGGATGCGACGGATGATGAGGTGGAAGCGGCGGCCAAGAACGCCTTTGCGCATGACTTCATCATGGCGCAACCTCAGGGCTATGACACTCAGATTGGCGAAAACGGTACCTCCCTGTCCGGTGGGCAGAAGCAGCGTGTGGCCATTGCGCGCGCTATGCTGAAGAATGCCCCCATCGTGTTGCTGGACGAAGCGACATCGGCGCTGGATAGCCAATCGGAAGCCAAGGTGCAGGCCGCGTTTGAGCGACTGAGCGAAAATCGCACGTCCTTGGTGATTGCCCATCGCCTGTCGACCATCCGCAATGCGGATAAGATCTGCGTTATCGAAGATGGTCAACTGATCGAAGAAGGCAGCCATGACGAACTGCTGGGCAAAGACGGTTTCTACGCCAGCCTCGTCAATCTGCAATATAAGAAATAGGCTTTTCGCGGCGCAAACGACGCGCATTGCTGGTCAGCCGGGTTCCGGCTGCTACCAGCGCCATAGGGAGATGATGCTCTTTTGAGAAAACTGCTTTCGACCGGACGCCGAGCGCGCTTGCCCGAAACGGTCTATCTGCATCATGAAGGCCGCAAGATAGAGGTGCGTCTGAAGCCCAACGCGCGCGCCAAGCGCCTGATCCTGCGCCTTGACAGCAAGACAGGTGAGCCGGTGGCGACCTGTCCGCCGGGCCTTGGCGAAAGCAAGATCCTTCATTTTCTGCAGAAGAACGTCAATTGGCTGGTCGACAGACAACAGGCCCGCGCACCCAATGTCCCCTTCGAGCATGGCGCGGTCATCCCTGTGCGCGGTTTGTCCCATACTCTTGAGCATAATGATGTCGCCCGCGGCACCGTGCGCCTTCTGGAACTGGACGAGGGCCGCATCCTGCTGGTCTCGGGCAATGAATCCCACATGGCGCGTCGCGTGACCGACTGGCTGAAGAAGCAGGCACGCAAGGATCTGGAAGAAGCGGTTGCCCGTCATGCGGCTGCTCTGGATGTCAAACCCGCATCGATCCGTATCAAGGATACCACCAGCCGCTGGGGCTCGTGCAGTGCCAACCGTACCCTGTCTTTTTCCTGGCGGGTGATTATGGCGCCATCTTTCGTTCTGAACTATCTGGCAGCCCATGAGGTGGCCCATCTACGCGAGATGAACCATTCTGATCGTTTCTGGCGCCACGTCGAGAGCATTTGCCCCAATTATGAAGACGGGCAGGCATGGTTGCGCGATCAGGGGCGCAGGCTGCATTCTTATGGGGTCGAGGCGGACGACTGACCTCTCCTGCTTCGCATTGTGCGAAGGAGGGGCCAGCCTTCTCATCTTTCATTTAATCAGATAACCGATCCCGCTAGTTGCCGAACAAGCGTTCCAGAAGCCCCTTACGCTCTTTGGGCAGAGGCATGGTGTCCTGTCCTTCAGGCAGAAGATCGGGGTTGATCCATGGATTTTTCTCGCCTCCAGCCTTGCGGCGGGTTTCTGCAATCTGCTCCATGCTGACCCCCGGCAAACCGGCGACCGTCATGCCATTATGCGCGCCAACCATATATTTCTTCCAGGTTTCTGCGGGCAGGTTCCCGCCTGATGCCCGTTTCGTCGGGGAGCCATCGTCATTGCCAAACCACAGCCCGGTTACAAGATTGGCTGTATAGCCCACGAACCAGGCGTCGCGGTAACTCTGGCTGGTGCCGGTCTTGCCTCCGGCCGGACGGCCAGACAGCATGGCTTTTTTACCGGTGCCGGTAATCAGGGTCTCCTGCATCATCTGGTTCATCATGGACAGAATCTCGGGTTCGATGACCCGCGGCCCTGGAATATTAGGGTTGATATAGAGCACCTTGCCCTCTTTGGTAACAACCCGCTGGATAACATAAGGTGTGGCGCGTGAGCCGCCATTGGCAAAGGGAATATAAGCCCCAACCAGTTCCAAGGGCGTCACTTCGCTTGTGCCTAGCGCAATCGAAAGGTTGTTCGCCAGCTTCGACTGAATGCCCATTTTGTGCGCGGTTTCCACCACTTGTGCCGGTCCGACCTCAAAGGTCAGCTGCGCGGAAATGGTGTTGATCGAAAGCGCCAGCGCTCTGCGCAGGGAAATCTGGCCCATATATTTCTTGGAATAGTTTTGTGGCGTCCAGCCATCATAGGAAACCGGACCATCCACGCGCATGCTGTCTGGCCGGTTGCCCAATTCCAGAGATGTTAGATAGACAAAGGGCTTGAAGGCACTGCCCGGTTGGCGTTTGGCGTTCACCGCACGGTTAAACTGGCTCTCGCGATAGGACTTGCCGCCAACCAGCGCCCGAACGGCCCCTTGCGGCGTGGCACTGACAAGGGCGCCCTGTTCTACGCCATATTTCTTGCCCTTTTCATCAAGGGCATCAACAATGGCATTCTCGGCCAGCGTTTGCATGCGCAAGTCGATGGTTGTCTCGACAATCACATCCTCGTTGACCTCTCCGATCAGATCGGGCAGCTGCTCCATCACCCAGTCGCCAATATAATTGAGCGAGCTGGAGCGGTGGCGTGCAACCGTATCAATGCTTTGGGTGAGGGCCAGTTTGCGCTCTTCCGGCGTGATGAAGCCTTCCCGCTCCATGGCCGCCAACACTAGTTTGGCGCGCGCCCGGGCCGCCTTCGGGTGCTTGTTGGGCGCAAGGCGAGACGGCGCCTTGAGCAGGCCTGCAATGGTGGCTGCTTCAGACAATGTCAGCATGGAGGCCGGTTTGTTGTAGTAGGTCCGTGCAGCCGCATCCACGCCAATGGCTCCCGAGCCCAGATAGACCCGGTTGAGATACATCTCCAGTATCTCCTGCTTGGAATATTTGGTTTCCAGCCAGATAGCCAGAATGAGCTCCTGCACCTTCCGCTCGATGGTGCGTTTATGCTCAAGGAACAGGTTCTTGGCCAGCTGCTGGGTCAGCGTAGAGCCCCCTTGCGACACACGACCGCGGATGATGTTTGTCACCATCGCACGCGTAAAGCCAATGGGGTCAAAGCCGAAATGATGGAAAAAGCGGTGATCCTCAATCGCCACCACGGCATCAACCAGATAGGGCGGCATCGTTGAAATGCTAATCTTTTGCCCCCCGGTCTTGCCCCGGTTGGCAATCAGGCCGCCATCCAGTGAGACAATCTGCACATTGGGCGGACGATCCGGAATCTTCCAGTCGGTCGATTGCGGCAGCTTGGCGCCATAATAGAGAATGATTCCACCAGCGACGATCGAACCCCAGATGCCGGCAATCACCAGCCAATAGGCAACCCGCCGCCCAAAGCGAAACAGTTTCCCCAGCAGTGAAGACCGCCGCGTCGACCGATTGCCGGAAGGCTTTTTCCCCGAAGGTTTGCGGCCGCCACCTGGTAGGCGACGTCCACCGCCAGCTCCGCCACCGGAACCGCCTCCAGAGTTGCCTCCACCCGATCCGCCTCCTCTGCCCGCAGCGCCTCGTGACCCTGGCACCTTGGCCTTGCGCGGTCCGGGCTTTCCGTCGGTGCGCTTTTTTCGTCTCGCTGTTCGTTTTGAAGCAGAGCCGGGGTGGCTTCTGTCTTCATCGCTCAGGCGAATGTCACTCAGGGAGCCCGGATGGGAAGAACTGCGTTGCGACGTCATGATGTTCGGCAAAGTCTCTATTCATAGTCCTCGCAAGAATGGCTTGCGATAGACGTTTCTTGTTGGATCGATCAGCTCAGGTGAGCCTATGAAAGTCAGCATGGGACTATGGTCACATATTGAGGCAAATTCATGAATGAGGCGGCCCATTGGCATGGATTTTGTGCCTCGCGTGTACCATCCTAGTGCAGCGAAACCAAAGGTCTTGTTAACAATAATTCTGTACTGGCGCCATACACAAGCAATTCAGACAAGCAGGAGTAGGCAGCCAAACAGGGACACTGTCTCTAAAATTGTAAAAATTATAGTTAATGAAAGTTTAATGTAGTTGGTTCAAATAGTTGTGAACTGGAAATTGTTTATATTTTTCATAAGTTTATTTAATTTGTTAAGGTTAAGGCAATAATTAGGAAGATTTTTAAGTAAAAACCCGTCATTTTTTTAAAATAATTTTCAAAAAATTGAACATTAGAGCCATTTCAGTAAGTGGCGCATGAGGCTAGTTTTGACAAACCGGGATCTAAACACAAAGCAACATGTTGACTGGGTTGATTTGACCAAAGGGTTGACGATCCTCCTTGTTGTGGTCATGCATTCTATCAATGGTGTTGAGAAATATCTGGGCAGCGAGGGCTGGATGCATCCGATATTGGCCTATGCCACTCCATTTCGGATGCCTGTCTTTTTTGCCGTTGCCGGGCTTTTTGCCGCCCGTGCCATCGTCAAGGAATGGCCGGTCTTTCTGGATAAGAAATTCTTCCATTTCGGCTATTTCTATTTTCTCTGGATGAGCATCGAGTTCATTTTCAAGGCGCCTTTCTTCGTGCAGGAGTTTGGCGCCCATGAAACGGGCCTCTATTATCTGCTGTCTTTCGTGCAGCCGTTCGGTCCGCTGTGGTTCATCTATCTGCTGCCTTTCTATTTTCTTGCCCTGCGGCTGATGCGTCCACTGCCGATGCTGTTGCAGTTCGCCATTGCGATTGCCTGCAAATTCATGCTGACGACGACCGGCATCGAACTCATCGACTTCTTTTCGAAATATTATGTCTTCTTCCTTGCTGGCCATTTCGGGCGGGACATCTGGTTTGCGCTTGCGCATTCGGCACGTGAACAGAAGCTTGCCTCCGTGCTCGGGCTCGTCGTCTGGGCCGTAGCAAACGGGCTTGTTGTCTGGTTTGGCTATGGTGAGGTCGTCCCTGTTGCCATCATCATGGGCGTGCTTGGCTTCATGGCGGTTGTCGACTTCATGGGTATCATCACCGAGTTTGCCCCCGGTCGTGCGCTGGCAAAGGTCTTCCGCTATCTGGGTGGCCATTCGCTGCCCATCTATCTGGGCTTCTTCCTGCCGATGGGCGTGACGCGCATTCTTGTTTTGAAATTCGGCAATGGCGATCCCGGTCTGTCCGCCCTGATCGTTTCCATGGCCGCTGTGATCGGCGCGATCCTCATGTATGAAGTGGTCATGCGCATAAAAATCGGCACCTTCCTTTATGTGCGCCCTCAATGGGCAAAACTGAATAAAGAGAAGAAACAGATCACTGTTCCCGCTGAATAGGCAAAGGATGGCTCTGCAAATCTTCTCAACAAAAGCTCCCGGACAGGTGATCTGTTCGGGAGCTTTTTCTTTTGCCCTTTTCATTGCCCTCATGCATGCGCTAAGGTCTCATGACATTATGATCATGGTTTGTTCGCACCGCGCGTGGCATCCAGCAGAGGCAATAAAGGGAAATTCCAATGTCCGAAAAACCACATCTCTTTTTGATTGACGGATCTTCCTATATTTTTCGAGCCTATCACGCCCTGCCACCATTAACGCGCAAGAGTGATGGGCTGCCCGTGGGCGCGGTTTCCGGCTTTTGCAACATGCTCTGGAAGCTGATTGCCGATGGAGACAAGGGCATTGTTGGCGTGACGCCCACCCATGTCGCCGTGATTTTCGACGCAAAGGGCGATACCTTCCGCAACGCGATCTATGATCAATACAAGGCCCAGCGTCCTCCGGCACCGGAAGATCTCGTCCCCCAGTTTGGTCTTATTCGCGACGCCGTGCGGGCTTTCAACATCGCCTGCATCGAGCTGGAAGGCTATGAAGCGGATGACATCATCGCCACTTATTCCGAAAAGGCCTTGGCCGAAGGGGCCGATGTGACTATCATCGGCTCTGACAAGGATCTGATGCAGCTTGTCCGCCCCGGTGTCATGATGGTCGACACCATGAAGAACAAGCGTATCGGCGAAGAAGAGGTCGCCGAGAAGTTTGGCGTTTCTCCCGATAAGGTGGTCGAGGTGCAGGCGCTGGCAGGCGATTCGGTCGACAACGTTCCCGGCGTACCCGGCATCGGTATCAAGACCGCCGCCCAGCTCATAAACGAATATGGTGATCTGGAAACTCTGCTGGAAAAGGCGGACGGCATCAAGCAGAAGAAACGCCGCGAAAATCTCATTGAATTTGCCGAGCAGGCCCGCATCTCCAAAGAGCTGGTCTATCTCAAGCGCGATGTACCGCTGCCGCTTGGCCTTGATGCGCTGGCCTGCTGCGATCTGGAAGGGCCCAAGCTGGTCTCCTTCCTCAAGGCGCTTGAATTCACCACACTCACACGCCGCGTCGCCGAAGCGACAGAAACAGAAGCTGCAGAAGTGGAAGCGACGAGCCTTGAGGTGGCCGGATGGGAGGCCGCAGATCCGGCTGCCGCCAGCGAAAGTGCGGACGCTGTCGATGGCGACAAGACCCCCGGACCGCTGGATCTTGCAGCCAAGATGGCCGCCGATATCGGCGCGCTGCCGATTGACAATCAGAGCTACCAGACCGTGCGCTCCATGGCGGAGCTGCAAGTCTGGCTCGATGAAGCCAAACGCATCGGCTATGTCGCGGTAGACACCGAAACCGACAGCCTCGATGCCATGCAGGCCAATCTGGTCGGCGTGTCGCTGGCAACCGAACCGGGCAAGGCCTGCTATATCCCATTCGCTCATGTTTCGGGCGATGGAGACATGTTTGGCGGTGGACTGGTGGAAGGTCAGATCCCGCTTGCCGAAGCTGTCACCGCTCTCAAGGGCATGCTGGAAGATCCTTCTATCCTCAAGATCGGCCAGAATCTCAAATATGACACGCTGCTACTCTCGCGCTATGACATCGAGATCGCGCCGTTTGATGACACGTTGCTGCTCTCCTATGTGCTTGATGCCGGCAAGCATGGCCATGGCATGGATGAACTTTCCGAGCTGTGGCTCGGCCATAAGCCTATTCCTTTCAAGGAAGTGGCTGGCAGTGGCAAAAGCCAGATCACCTTCGACAAGGTGGAGCTGGAAAAGGCCACCCCTTATGCCGCTGAAGATGCGGATGTGACTCTGCGCCTCTGGATGATCCTCAAGCCGCGTCTTGCGGCCGATGGCATGACTTCGGTCTATGAGAGGCTGGAGCGCCCGCTGCTGCCAGTGTTGCGCCGCATGGAAAAGCGCGGCGTCTCGGTCGATCGTCAGATCCTGTCCCAGCTATCGGGCACTTTCGCTCAGGGCATGGCCGGATTGGAAGAAGAAATCCACGGCTTGGCTGGTTCGCCCTTCAATATCGGCAGCCCCAAGCAGCTGGGCGATATTCTGTTTGGCGAAATGGGCCTGCCCGGTGGCAAGAAGACCAAGACCGGAGCCTGGTCCACCTCGGCCAGTGTGCTTGAGGATCTCGCTGCGGAAGGCCATGAATTACCCAAAAAGGTGGTGGAATGGCGCCAGCTCTCCAAGCTCAAGAGTACTTATACCGACGCGCTGCCCAATTTCATCAACCCCGAAACCAAGCGCGTCCATACCTCTTATTCACTCGCCGCGACCAGCACGGGCCGTTTGGCCTCGTCCGATCCAAACCTTCAGAATATTCCGGTGCGCACCGAAGCGGGCCGCAAGATCCGCACCGCTTTCGTGGCCGAAAATGGCAACAAGCTGATTTCGGCTGACTATAGCCAGATCGAGCTGCGCGTGCTCGCGCATATGGCCGACATTCCGCAGCTAAAGAAAGCCTTCGAGGATGGCCTCGACATTCACGCCATGACGGCGTCTGAAATGTTCCATGTGCCGCTCGATGAGATGGACGCCGCCACCCGTCGCCGCGCCAAGGCCATCAATTTCGGCATCATCTATGGCATTTCCGCCTTCGGGCTGGCCAACCAGCTCGGCATTTCTCGCGGCGAGGCCAAAACCTATATAGATACCTATTTCGTGCGCTTCCCCGGCATCCGCGACTATATGGAAGCCACCAAGAAGGCCGCTCGCGAGCAGGGCTATGTGGAGACCATCTTTGGCCGCAAGATCCATTATCCGGAGATCAATTCCAAGAATCCCAACATGCGCAATTTTCAGGAACGCGCCGCCATCAACGCCCCCATTCAGGGCTCGGCAGCCGATATCCTGCGCCGTGCCATGGTTCGCATGGAAGATGCCCTGAGCGATGCTTCGCTCTCGGCCCGCATGCTGCTGCAAGTCCATGACGAATTGATCTTCGAAGTGCCGGAAGGCGAGGTCGACGACACCATCAAGGTCGTGCGCACCATCATGGAAAACGCCCCGATGCCCGCTCTGCAACTCAGCGTGCCCTTGAAGGTCGATGCCGAAGCTGCCAACAACTGGGACGAAGCGCATTGAGGAGAGGTAGCTCGGCGACGATACGTATGGCTCAGACCGCTGATCTTGATGCTGTGGCTGCCTTTCATGTCCGCCTCTGGCGTGACACTTATCGCGCAATGGCGCCCGAAGAAGCCCTTGCTGCTCTGGATGAGGCCCGCCGCCGTCCTACATGGCAGGCGGTTCTCTCCCAGCCCAAGCAGGGACAGCAGACTTGGGTTGCCGAGCAACAGGGAGAGATCGTCGGTCTGCTTGCTTTTGGCCCTCCGAGCCATGAGGCGTTCAATGGAGCCGGAGAGATCAAACATCTCTATGTCGCTTCAAAGGCCAGAAGAACCGGCCTTGGCCGAAAACTGCTGGATCTTGCTTTTTCAGAACTCGCCAAAGCGGGCTTTTCACACGCCGCTCTCGCTGTTGTTCGAGATAATTCGCCTGCTATTCGCTTTTATGAAGTCATGGGGGGGAAGAATATCGGATCGTTCACTGATCCAGGTCCCATGTGGAAGTCTGACAATCTGGTGCTGGAATGGATGATCGGAGAATAACCACTCAAGAGTGGCGAACATGCAGAACATGATGCATCAAGGGGACAAAACTCTTTCTTGCCCTGCTGGATAACAAAATGAATGACCTGATGGAATTGGCACGGAAAAACGAGCGTGAAGCCAGGAGTATCGTGCAGGAGCTTGGCATAGAGCAAGCGTGGCAAGATGTTGGGGGCAAGGCGAATCTCGTCGGGTCCCTCAGATGCGGCCTGTTGATGAAGCATCTCGATATCGACTTCCATATCTATACAGATGGACTGGATGTCGCCAAGAGCTTTCAGGCTGTGGCGAAAATTGCGGCACACCCAAACGTTACTCGCCTGACCTATTCCAACCTGATGGATACCTACGAGCATTGTCTGGAGTGGCATCTTTGGTATCGGGTATCCGAAGAGCGGGAATGGCAGATCGATATGATCCATATTCTCAAGGGATCAGAGTTTGATGGCGTGTTTGAAGCTGTCGCAGAGCGCATCTTTGCCGCTTTGACGCCGGAAACACGACCAACCATCCTTCGCTTGAAATATGAGACACCTGACGACGAGAAGATTATGGGGATCGCCTACTATATGGCTGTGCTGCGTGACGGGGTGCGGAGCTATGAAGCATTTACCAAGTGGCGCGAAGAGACCCACTTGGATGGTATTATTCTCTGGAAGCCCTGAAAGAAACCGTCATTCCGTCAGGAAGCGATGACCCTCACCCCAGCACCAGAATCAAAACGCCACACACGATCAGCCCGCAACCCATCAGCTCCAGTCGGTTGATCTTTTCCTTGAAGATGAAGACCGAGGAGGCGAAGGTGAAGAGCATTTCCACCTGAGCCAGCGCCTTGACGAGGGCGGCCTGTTGCAGGGTCATGGCCATGAACCAGCCAAAGCTGGCCGATGCGCCGACAAAGCCGGTGGCAAGCGATGGTTTCCACGCCCGCGCTACACATCCCCATTGTTCCCGCTCACGAAAGGTGATCCAGATTCCCATCAAGACGGTCTGTATGAGAATGGCGGTTGCCAGTGTGAAGCTGGCTTGCAGGATATAATCTGGCGCGACCATGGTCGGTTCAAGCGACAAAGAAGCCTTGCGATAGCTCGCCGCAGTCACACCGAAGAGAAAACCCGAAGCAAGGCCGATAAGGGCCGTGCGCGAAAAGGTCGAGGTGATCAGGGTGCGAATGGACAAGGTTGTGCGCGCAACCGAAATCAGCATGACCCCGAGCACGGCGACCCCGATGGCAACCAATGCAGACATCTTCAGCGTTTCTGAAAAGAAAACAAAGGCGAACAGCGCCGCCTGCGCCGGTTCGGTGCGGCTATAGGCCGTGCCCACCGTGAAGTTGCGGAAGGAAAACAGATGCACCAGCAGAAACTGCGCCCCGATTTGCCCCACCGCTGCCATCATGACCCAGAAGAGAAACGGCCCGTTGAACACCGGCAAGTCTTTGCCCGATAGCCACACATAGCCGAACAGATAGAGAAGGGCGAAAGGCACTCCGAATGCAAAACGCACGAAGGTCGCCCCGGTCGTGCTCAGCGCCCCCTTGAGGTGCTTTTGCAGGACAGAGCGGATATTTTGCAGAAAGGCTGCAGAGACGGTGATCAGAATCCAGGTTGGCATGCAGAGCCTTTAGCATGAAGGGGAGGGCGGACCAACTAAAAAGCCTGCGAGAGGCAACAGGGTCTGGCAAAAAGAAAAAGACCAGCCGGTTCTGTAGGCACTCTCTGCCGAAAAAGGAAAGCGCTTTTCAAGACTTGCGGGAGAGGGGTGAATTGTTCTCAGGTTGTAAAAATAAGGAAAAGTCCGAGTTCACAAATCTAAAAAAACAATGAATTTTAAAGGTAAACAAAATTTTAACCACTAGCCTTGATGCTCTAGCGATATCGACCGGAAACGACAAACTTTGACCTCATTTAAGAGGCACACCAGCAGGCGTAGCCTTGGCGTTTCGAATGGTTGGCAAAAGCCTGCTAACCCATTCAACTATCAGTCGATATAAGCCGGGGCGCTCCCGTCAAGATGATAAGAACCAAAAAGGTCAAGGGCATGATATCCCACACCGGTAAACTTTCGCTTGTGTTGCTTCTGGCAATGACAAGTGCCTACCCGCAAGCAGCCTTAGCAATGAGCAACAAGATGCGCGCCTGGCTCAAGGATATGGTCCCCCAAGAGCGCATGCTTCAGGTTTGCAACATGGAAGCCATGGGCAAGCTCGATGCGGACCGGTTGGTTGATTACACCTTCTCCAGCCCGCAGATTGGCGACCAGACGGTCAAGGCTGGCGGCGCTGCTTATCGCCGCAATGGGCATTGGTACAAGGTGAGCTATTCATGCGACACAAGCAAAGACCAGATGCAGGTGCTCAAGCTCACCTACAAAAAGGGCGATGAGATCCCCAAGGATAAATGGACCCAGTTCAATCTGTTCAATTGATCGCGCTGTAAAAATGAATATCAGGCTGTAAGCTGCCTGACCGTCAATGCAGTGGCATTTCCGTTTGCACCATATCGCCATTTTCCTTGAAGCAAACGGCATGATCCTGCGGCACCTCGATCCAGCATTCCGATTGCCGGTCGATCGGCTCGGACACCAGCACCACATCGCCATTCTCATAGCGACGATAATAGAGCGAAGGGGCATGATGGTCGCTTGAGCAGCGGAACCCACACAGGCGCTTGCCATCAGAAAGGCATGACGTGAAGCGCAAAGGCGTTCGGACACCCTTGTCGATCATGGCCTCACGCACCCTGTGCAGCACATTGCGCATGGCTGTGACCGGGCACTTCTGCAGATCTTCCTGAACCGCAAGCAAGAACAGCAGCTCTGAATCGGTGCTACCGAACCGATGCTCATAATAGTCATCGCTCAATTGCAATTCCAGCCCGCGGCGCACCCGGTGATAGTCCCCGATTTGGCCATTATGCATGAACAGCCATTTGTCATAGGCAAAGGGGTGACAGTTGCAGCGATTGGTTGCCGTGCCGGTGGAGGCCCTGACATGGGCAAAGAACAGGGAAGACTGAATCTGGGATGCCAGGCTTTTGAGGTTGGTGTCGTTCCAGGCGGGCAGGATCTCCCTGTAAAGGCCTGGATTGTCTCTGGCTCCATACCAACCGATGCCGAAGCCATCCCCGTTGGTGACGGTTTTTCCCTTCTCCGCATGCAGGCTCTGATGAATCAGAGAGTGGTCGGCTGTTGTTACGTAATGTTCAAGGAAAACAGGCTGTCCCTTGTAAGCGACCCAGCGACACATTTCAGTCTCCAAAGATGAATTTGATCGACTCCTTTTTATATCCGGATGACGCCAAGGAAAAGCGACCTTTTCCCTTATTCTTGTTTGGCGAACAATAAGATGAACGCGGTGCACAAAGAGAGGTCGCCGCCACCCAAAAAGGCGTTTGGGAAGGCAGTCACGCGCCTGTCATCTGCCTTCGCTAAAGCAGCAGAAGATTTTATGCGCTATCCAAGAGGGTCTCATGTTTAAATCCATTTCCAAGGCTTTGCTTCTGGCGAGCTGTCTTGCCGCCCCGTTCGGGTCTCAGGCCTATGCACTCACGCTTGAGCCGATTGCTACACACTCCGCCAATGTGTTTGATGAAGGGGCTGCCGAGATCGTCTCTTATGATAAGGCTGGCAAGAAACTCTTTGTCGTCGACGGCCACGACAAGGCCATCGATATTTTCGATATTTCAAACCCGTCCACCATCAAGGAAGCGGGCACGCTGAATGTCACGGACTTTGGCAAAGGTGCCAACTCCGTGGACGTGCATGGCGACTATGTGGCCATCGCCGTTGAGAACAAGGACAAGCAGGCCAATGGCAAGCTGGTTCTTTACAAGACCGACGGCACGCTGGTGGGCGATGTAGAACTTGGCGCGCTGCCCGATTGCGTGGTCTTTGCCCCCAATGGCAAATTCGTGATGGTTGCCAACGAGGGCGAGCCGTCCGACGATTTCAAGACCGATCCTGTGGGCACGGTATCCATCGTCTCCATTCCCTCCCTTGAGGTCAAAACTGTCGGCTTTGGCGATCTCAAGGCGGAAGATTTCGGCGATGACTTCCACACCGCAGCGCCAGAAGGCATCTCCTTCGAGCAGCAGATCGAGCCGGAATATATTGCTATCACACCGGATAGCAAAACAGCTTTTGTCTCCCTTCAGGAAAGCAACGCTATCGCCGTTATCGATACGGAAACAGCCAAGCTGAAAAACACCTTCGCGCTGGGCTTTCAGGATTACTCCAAGGTCAAGGCAGACCTTTCCGACAAGGATGGCAAGATCAACCGTCAGAACTGGCCAGTGCTTTCATTCCGCATGCCGGATACCGTGAAGGCCTTCGCCAAGGATGGCATCAATTATGTGGCCATGGCCAATGAAGGCGACAGCCGCGATTATGATGGCTATTCCGAAGAAGAACGTCTGGGTAAGGTCAAACTTGACCCGACCGCTTTCCCGAATGCTAAAGAACTGCAGAAGAAGGAAAATCTCGGCCGCTTGAAGATCACCACCGCACAGGGTGATACTGATGGCGACGGCGACTTTGACGTGATCTATGGCTATGGCGGCCGTTCTTTCTCCATCTTCAATGAAAACGGCGAAATGGTGTTCGATTCCGCTGATGAAATTGAAGCCAAACTGGCCGAGCTGGTGCCTAGCGCCTTCAACAGTCAGGGCGCAAATGAAAGCTTTGACAATCGCTCAGACGACAAAGGGGCAGAGCCCGAAGCACTCGAACTGGCCGAGATTGGCGGCAAACTCTATGCCTTTATCGGATTGGAACGCATGAGCGGTATCGTGGTCTATGACATCACGGACCCGGCCAAGGCGACCTATGTGACGTATGCAAGCAACACCAAGCTTGATGGCGAGTCTGAAAAGCTGACCGCTGGCGACATTGCGCCGGAAGGTATCAAGTTCATCGCTGGCAAGGATAGCCCGAACGGCGAGCCGATGATTGCGGTTGCCAATGAGGTTTCCGGCACGGTGACCCTCTGGGCCGTCAAATAAGCACGCGGTTCACTTTCTGAACAAGAGAAGCTCGCCCTTCATACAGGGGTGGGCTTTTTTGTTGGCGGGTTGAAGCATTGGTTTCTGGTCCGAACCAGAGGTTTGCTTGTGGGCCTTTGGGGTCAAACAGAAGGCTTGCAGTTACCAAAGCAAATGCGCTACTGATGGCGGCAGTTCCAATCCGCGTTTCAGATAGGCATCCATCCATGATCGTAAAAACCGAAGAACAGCTTCAGGGCCTGAAGGCCTGTGGCAAAGCCGTGGCGCGTGCCATTCGTGAAATGGGTGCTGCGTTGGAGCCGGGCATGACCTCACAGGAATTGGATGATCTTGGACGGCGCATTCTCGAAGAAGAGGGTGCAGAATCTGCCCCAGAATCGGTCTATGACTTTCCCGGAGCCACCTGTATTTCCATTGAACCGGTGATTGCTCACGGGTGGGCCGATAGCCAGACTGTGAAGCCGGGCGATATGGTCAATATCGACGTGTCAGCCAGCAAGGATGGTTTTTTCACGGATGCCGGGGCGACCTTTATTGTGCCGCCCGTGACGCCGGAAAAGCGGATACTGGTGGAGGCGGCAAAACGTGCCCGAGACAATGCAATTGCTCAGGCCCGTGCAGGGCAACCAATGCAGGTCATTCCGAAAGCCTTCGACAAGGAAGCCAAGGCCGGTGGCTACACCATCATCCAGAATCTGCTTGGATGTCACGGAGTTGGTACGACCTTGCACGATAGGCCGGAAATTCTCGCCGTGCCGGACCGCCGGGATCGCCGCAAGCTGCAGGAAGGCATGGTGATCGCCGTCGAGCCATTTCTCTCGACCGGCGCGACCTATGCGAGCGACGGGGCGCGAGAGTGGGAGCTGTTCACTCCCGGATGTCTCACAGCCCAGTTCGAGCATACGATTGTGATCGGAAAAAAAAGGCCGATCATCGTAACGCTCTGATTACGCTGACATTTCTTTAAATGCCTGTTCGAATGCATCGGCGTGGGTCAATGCGCCCTTCGGGGTTGGGCCCTGAAAGGTCATGTGCTGAATCAGGGACGCATCCAGTCCGCCGTAGCGCAATCGGCCATTACACTTGAAACCGAGCCGCTCATAATAGGCAGGGTTTCCGATGAGAATGCATCCATTGGCGCCAAGAGCGCGTAAACGCCTCATGCCCTCGCCAACCAGCGCTTTGCCAATGCCCTGGCTTTGCTTGTCCGGCGTGACCGATATCGGCCCGAGACAATACCATTTGTCCCATTTGCCATCGATCCGGATCGTCGAAAAGGCCACATGCCCGGCAATCGAGCCGTCGTCATCCATTACCAGTGACAGCACAAGATCGCCATCGCGGCGTAATTGATCGATGATCAGGCCTTCGTTGCCAGAGCTGTAAGGCATGGGCGCAAAGGCCTCTTGTGTCAAAATATGAATGGCATCCGCGTCAGCGGACGTTTCCTCGCGAATATACATGGTAAATCCTCCCCCGCAGGCACGCGACGAATATGTGCGCCCTCAAGATGGGGTCTTTAGAAGGGTGTGGCGGGACAATACTACCATATGGGGTCCGGGAAAATACGACACAGGGCGTATGCAATTCTGACCCCTGAGATGCCAATGATGCAATCAAGCGAGATGCTTGAAAAGCAAAAGGCCCGCCAAGAGGCGGGCCTTTCTTAATTATTCAATACTGATCTATCAGCTTAGGCTTTTGGGCCAGCAGCTTTCACAGCGTCGTCGACGTGTGGCAGATAGTATTCGAAGTTTTTGACGAACATGCCAGCCAGTTTAGCTGCCATTGCGTCGAATGCAGCTTTGTCTGCCCAGGTGTCACGTGGCGTCAGCAGGGTGGTGTCAACGCCAGGAACTGCTACAGGAACTTCAACACCGAAGACTTCGTCGGTGCGGAATTCTGCAGATGCCAGAGAACCGTTGAGAGCTGCGGTCAGCAGAGCGCGGGTTGCTTTAATTGGCATACGGGAACCAACGCCATAAACACCACCGGTCCAACCGGTGTTAACCAGCCAGCATTTAACCTGATGTTTTTCCATCATTTCACGCAGCAGGTTGCCATATTCGGAAGGATGGCGAGGCATGAATGGAGCGCCGAAGCAGGTAGAGAAGGTTGCTTCTGGCTCGGTAACGCCTTTTTCCGTACCAGCCACTTTAGCGGTGTAACCAGACAGGAAGTGATACATTGCCTGTTCCGGGGTCAGCTTAGCGATTGGAGGCAGAACACCGAATGCGTCAGCCGTCAGCATGATGATGTTTTTAGGCTGAGGAGCGCGACCGGTAGCCGATGCGTTCGGGATGAAGTAGGTCGGATAGGAAACACGGGTGTTTTCCGTTTTGGACCCATCAGCGAAGTCTGGTTTATCGGTGATTGGATCGATAACCATGTTTTCGACGATTGCACCAAAGGTGTGCGTGGTCGCATAAATTTCCGGCTCAGCTTCAGCGGAGAGGTTGATGGTTTTAGCGTAGCAGCCGCCTTCGAAGTTGAAGACGCCGTTTTCGCCCCAGCCATGCTCGTCGTCGCCGATAAGGGTACGGCTTGGATCAGCAGACAGGGTGGTTTTACCGGTACCGGACAGGCCGAAGAAGATAGCCGTGTCGTCATCATCGCCAACGTTTGCAGAGCAGTGCATCGGCATGATGTTCTTTTCAGGCAGCAGGTAGTTAAGCGTGGTGAAGACAGATTTCTTGATTTCACCAGCGTAGGAAGAACCAGCAACCAGAATGATTTTTTTGGTAAGGTTAAGAGCGATGCAGGTTTCAGAGCGAACGCCATATTTTTCTGGGTCGCAGAGGAAGCCTGGGAAGTCGATCACAGTCAGTTCCTGAACGAAATCTGCCAGTTCGGCATGTTCCGGACGGATCAGCATGTTGCGGATGAAGTGAGACTGCCAGCAAAGCTCGGTAACAACGCGGGTTGGCAGGCGGTGGTCAATGTCAGCGCCGCCGTACAGGTCCTGTACAAACAGTTCTTTGCCTTCTGCATAAGCCATCATGTCTTCATAGAGAAGATCGAAAGCTTCTGGCGTCATGGCCTTGTTGTTGTCCCACCAGATGGTGTTTTCGGTGGTAGCGTCGCGAACGGTATGTTTATCCTTTGGGGAACGGCCGGTATGTTTGCCGGTATCCACTGCAAAAGCACCGCCTTCGATCAGACGACCTTCCTTGCGAGCCAGCGATTCTTCTACCAGCTTAGGAAAACGATAGTTGTAATGTACGCTATCGAGGTTGCGAAGACCGAGTTTGTCAACGCCATTGGATTCGTTCCACGTGCCGAATTGTTTCACTTTTCAAGCCCCTTGAGACACACTTAGGTTGTGGGAAACTGACAGGATCTGTCAGTCCGGCCAACGCCTGAATGGCTTTGACCGGGGGTTCGTTTCAAGTCCTGCGGAAGTCGATATAACCTGTCGGATTACTCCGCTCTTCTGTTTGACCTAACCTCCTGAGGAGCTGCTTTGCCTTGTCCTCTACTCCCGGCAGCAACCCTGCAACAGTCCTTTCGTCGAACTCGCGCATTTCATAACGATCCTACAAAAGTGTGTCGTTGATATTTCGCAAAGTCCGAGCGGAACCCAGTCCCGTGACAATTTTCTCATAAAGCACCCCCCACTCATTTGATAGCTGGTCTTTTGTGGGGTTGCGCCCCTTTTTGCGCATCGGAAATTCTTGCTCGCTTTCTACCACTAAAGTCGAAAACGGCAGAAAACGGGGCTTTATTCAGAAATGTCAAATTTGCTACTCAATCTGTGAACAAAATTGCGCTGCCACAATTTCGCAGCTTTCAGAAACTAGGTCTGCATTAAATAGTAGGGATGCGTTTTTTTGCATGCTAGATGCGGCAAAATTGCAAGGCTTAAATCGGACTCTTTTTGGACAATTCAGGGCGAATATCCTGTGAGTTTTGCCAAAATGTGAATGGGATTTCGCAGAAAACCCGGCCTTGGCGAACGCAACAAGCATTCCTAAATAAGAGAATAGTGCAGCGGATGCCGCTGAGAAGGAAGGGATGTGGTTCTGGTTCACCGAAGCGTGTACACTCCCTTCGTTGTCTTTTCAGATACCATCTTGGATGGTGTCGTAGCTGCGCAGCAAGAGCTCTGGACTATAAAGAGTGTGTTTTCGCCAGCCTGAGAAGAGAGCTCGCGGGGATGGAGAGAAGGAAGGGAAAGACATGGCAACGATTGCCCTTGTCGATGACGATCGCAATATTTTGACTTCGGTTTCAATCGCATTGGAAGCTGAAGGCTATAAAGTGGATACATACACGGATGGCGCTTCCGGGCTTGATGGTCTGCTCCACGCTCTGCCTGATCTTGCTATCCTCGATATCAAGATGCCGCGTATGGATGGCATGGAGCTGCTGCGCCGCTTGCGCCAGAAGACCGATCTGCCGGTGATCTTTCTGACATCCAAGGACGATGAGATTGATGAATTGTTCGGCCTGAAAATGGGCGCAGACGATTTCATTCACAAACCATTTTCCCAGCGTTTGCTGGTGGAGCGCGTCAAGGCCGTGCTGCGCCGGGCGCAGGCACGCGAAACGGCGGTCAAAACGGGTGGCACTGTTGCCAAGAGCGATCTGCTTGAGCGTGGGCTTCTTTCCATGGATCGCGAACGCCACACCTGTAACTGGGATGGTAAGCCGGTGACCCTGACGGTAACCGAGTTCCTCATTCTCTATTCACTGGCCCAGCGTCCCGGCGTTGTTAAAAGCCGCAATGCGCTGATGGATGCCGCCTATGAAGATCAGGTCTATGTTGATGATCGCACCATCGACAGCCACATCAAGCGTCTGCGCAAGAAATTCAAGGCAGTGGACGACAGCTTTGATATGATCGAGACCCTTTATGGTGTCGGATATCGTTTCCGCGAAGAATAGGGCGTGTCGGCCCATCGCGATTGGCTGGCAAGAGTTGCTATTGAATGCATGCTTTATAAAGCATGATATATAAAGAGCGCGGCTCGAAAGGAGCCGCGTTTCGGGTCGACCGGACGGAGTGGCTATCGCGAGATCGTGGCCGCTCCGATTTGTTGAAAGACATATAGTGTTGCAGCGAATGCAAAAAGAAAAGCGCTCAAAGCAGGATGGTCAGAAGGGGCGGCGCAAGTCAGTCTCTCTGAGACGCTCGCGTGTTTTTTTGGGGCGTCTTTCCAATACGGTCGCCTTTTCGTCTCTGACACGCCGCATTGTCTTTCTCAACGTTGCCGCACTGGCGGTTCTTGTGCTGGGCATTCTCTATCTCAACCAGTTCCGCGAAGGGCTGATTGACGCGCGTGTCTCTTCGATGCTGACACAGGGCAAAATCATTGCCGGCGCTGTGGCCGCGTCGGCAGCTTCCGACACCGACGCCATTACCATCAATCCCGAGCGGCTTTTGGAGTTGCAGGCCGGGGAGAGCTTTTCCCCCGCAGACGACACCTTCAGCTATTTCGAATTTCCCATTGATCCGGAAAAAGCCGCCCCGATTCTGCGGGCGGCCATTTCGCCCACGGACACGCGCGCCCGCATCTATGATCTGGCGGGCAATATGGTTGTCGATTCCAACCAGCTGCATTCAGATGGTGTGCTCCGGTTTAATCTGCCGGAGCCGGAAATGGAAACGTCCGACAGCTGGGCCGATCGCTGGGATCGCTTTGTCAGCTGGCTTCGTCAGGCTGATCTGCCCCTCTATAAGGAAATGGCCAACACCGACGGCCGCAACTATCCAGAGGTTTCCAAGGCGCTGGACGGGTCTGAGGCCTCCATTGTGCGCGTGAATACGAAGGGACGGTTGATTGTCTCCGTGGCGGTGCCAATCCAGCGTTCGCGAATCATCACCGGCGCGCTGCTTCTGTCCACCCGCGATGGCGATATCGACAAGATCGTGGAGGCGGAACGCTGGGGTATTCTGCGCGTCTTCCTGATTGCGGCGCTGGTGACCGGTTCCATGTCCATTCTTCTGGCCGGAACCATTGCCGGACCGGTGCGCAAATTGTCCGAAGCGGCCGAAAGGGTTCGGCGTGGGGTCAAGGCGCGTGAGGAAATTCCCGATTTCTCCGAGCGGAAAGATGAAATCGGCCAGCTCAGTCAGTCCTTGAGGGATATGACCAACACGCTCTACAAGCGCATGGATGCCATTGAGGCCTTCGCGGCAGATGTGGCACACGAGCTTAAGAATCCGCTCACCTCCCTGCGATCGGCGGTGGAAACGCTGCCTTTGGCCAAAAAGCCAGAAGCGCGCGAGAGGCTTGTCAGCATCATCTTGCATGATGTGCGCCGACTGGATCGGCTGATCTCGGATATTTCCGATGCGTCACGGCTTGATGCAGAACTGGCGCGTCAGGAATCCGACGAGATCAATCTGCGGGCGCTTTTGGAAACCATCGTGTCCATTCAGGATGAAATCGGCTCCAAATCCAACATTCGCGTCATCATGGAAGAAGACAAGAATGCCGCTGACAAGGACAAGGCCTTCTGTGTTCGGGGCAACGACAGCCGCCTTGGTCAGGTGTTCGTCAATCTGGTGGACAATGCGCGCTCCTTCACGCCGGAGGGAGGCGAGGTGCGTGTCTGCCTCAAGCATGATGGGCCTTGGGTTGTGATCACGGTGGATGACGACGGTCCGGGTATTCAGGCTGAAGATGTATCCCGTGTGTTTGAACGCTTTTACACAGACCGCCCGCAAGGGGAAGCTTTCGGTCAGAATTCCGGACTTGGCCTGTCGATCTCCAAGCAGATCGTCGAAGCCTATAACGGGGAAATCGCAGCTTCCAATCGGCTTGATCCGACTTCTGATCAGGATGAGCCGACAATATTGGGTGCCCGTTTCTCCGTTCGGTTCCCCGCCATAGCCCATAGTGCGACGAAAAAGCCAGAGCCAAAAGCGGATCCGACTGGCTAGACTGGTCGGTGACTGCAGTCGAGCGAGAGGATTGGAGACATATGTCCCTATATTTTGATCCAGACCACGATCAGGCAAATGATGGACCGATTTTCGACGTGCCAGACGCCATTGCATCAAGCTGCCCCAGCGAGCTCATGCATGCCGCTGCCATTGTCATTGGTCCTTATGGCCTGCTGTTGAAGGGAGAGAGCGGGTCCGGAAAATCCCTTCTGCAACGCACGATGCGACGCGAGGCTGCGGCGCTTTCCATTCCCTCAGCTCTTGTCAGTGATGATTATGTCAAGCTGGTGCGCCAGCCAGAGCCTCAGTCCGGAACAACAGAACAACCCGAACTGAGGGCCTATGGTCCGGTCGCTACCCGCGGTTTGCAGGAAGTCCGCGGTCTTGGAATTATATCAGTCGGGGAGAACAATTTCGCTTCGGAGGCGCCGATGCATTTGCTGGTTGATTTATGCCCTGCGGATGACATACACCGGATGCCTTCAAGTGAAGAAACGGTCCGTAGCTGTCTGGGCTATCCTATTGCTCATTTGTCAGTGCCGGAACGCTCTGTCGTGGAAGCGTGCGACCTGATATTTGCCCTTCTATCCACATGGAAGGAGCCGCTTTAGCGGTCGGTGCTCGACTTTTGGGCTTGCGTTCGGCAATCGAGTGGTCATGATAGACGATACTTCAGGCTCCGGATGGAAGTGACCGTCTTGATAAGCCGGAGCTGAGAGTAAGAGGAGCCAGAGGGCTCCAAAAAGAAGGAGAGCAGAGACATCATGATTGGTCTTGTCCTTGTAACACATGGTCATCTGGCCGAAGAGTTCCGTGCCGCGCTTGAGCATGTGGTCGGGCCTCAAAAGCAAATCGAGACTATTTGCATTGGCCCTGATGACGACATGGAACAGCGCCGTCAGGATATTCTGGATGCGGTTGAGGCCGTGGATAAGGATAAGGGCGTGGTTCTTCTGACCGACATGTTCGGGGGAACACCTTCCAATATGGCGATTTCGGTCATGGATGAAAACAAGATCGAAGTGCTGGCCGGTGTCAATCTGCCCATGCTGATCAAGCTGGCGAGTGTCAGGGCAGACAGAAGCCTATCAGACGCCGTGAGCGAAGCCTGTGAAGCCGGGCGCAAATATATCAACATTGCAAGCAAGCTGCTTTCCGGCGAATGATCCGTAAGCAGACTGAGCCATGCACTCGGGTGAATGCATGAGCAGAAGCAGATAGAAAGAACGCACTTTCCGTGACCAATATTTCAGTTTCAGACCGACTGATCATCCAGAATAAACGTGGTTTGCATGCACGTGCTTCGGCAAAATTCGTGCAATTGGTGGAACGATTTGACGCTCTCGTCAGAGTCTCCAAGGATGGCCAGACCGTCTGCGGCAATTCCATCATGGGGTTGATGATGCTGGCGGCCGCTCCGGGTTGCGCAATAGACGTCGTTGCCGAAGGCAATGAAGCTGAGGCTGTGATGGACGCCCTGAACAAACTGATTTCAGATCGCTTTGGCGAGGGCGAATAGCGTCTTTCAAGATCCCGTTTTTCAGAAAATGTGAAGGCATGGCTGCCCAAATGTGGCGGAAATGTGTTTTGGCGCGTCACCTCCCTGCCGCATTGTGCACCCTATCCCCATTCCGAACCAAGAAATTACCAATCCATTCCAAAGGCAGGAGTCTGTCCGGGGATTGTTGGAGGGGTCAGTAAAGCCTGTTTGAAGTCTTGAAAATGCGCCGCCAATCTCCCGAAAATTGTTAATTGCAGAAGATCCTTACGCGAGGATTTTACAAAAATTCCAATATTCTTGATCACATTGAAAGAATAGCACCAATAAAAAAAGTTAACACGGAGATGTGAGGGGATGGATTAAAAATATTGAAAAATAAAATTGTCATTTCTCGGATTGTCGAAGGTTCAAACTACCATTTTCCTAGGAGATATTCATTGACGCCATCCCGTGAGACTTGTTAGATTTCAATGTGTTAAAAATTCTCGACCATCTGTCGGGTCGTTTAGACTGATGGATGGCTGTGCGAGATAAATTTTATTCTTTTGCGCATCGCGTGTGCGACCGCATGCGATGTTTGGATGGTGGTTGGCCAAAGCGAAGGCTCGCCACCAAAATTTGTTGTTTGGAGATGGCCGCTCTGTGCGTTCCCTCTCCCTACCAGACACATTGATCGACTACTTCCGGAGGTAGAATATGAAACGCCTACTGATCGCTGCCCTGATGATATCTGGCTCGGCCCTATCCGCTCAGGCCGCTGATGACTGCGGCAAAGTCACCATCGCTGACATGAACTGGAACTCGGCCACGCTGATTGGCAACATTGATCGCTTCGTTCTGGAATATGGCTTCGGCTGTGATGCCGAGATGGTTCCTGGCGATACTATGCCAACCGGCGCATCCATGACCGAAAAGGGCGAACCCGATATCGCCCCGGAATTCTGGGCCAACTCCATGCGAGAGGCCGTTGACAAGGGGGTCGAAGAGGGACGTCTGGCCATTGCCGGCAAGTCCCTGTCCGATGGTGGTGAAGAAGGCTTCTGGGTCCCGAACTATATGGTCGAGAAAGACTCAAGCCTTGCAACCATTGAAGGCATCAAGGCAAATGCAGCGCTGTTCGAGCATCCTGAAGACCCCGAGAAAAGCGCCTTTTATGGCTGCCCGGCTGGCTGGAACTGCCAGATCACATCCGGCAACCTCTTTCGTGCTCTGAAACTGGAAGATGCCGGTTTTGAAATCGTGGATCCGGGTTCGGGCGCAGGCCTTGCCAGTTCCATTGCCAAGGCTTACGAGCGCGGCGAACCATGGTTCGGCTATTATTGGGCCCCAACCGCCATTCTCGGCAAATATAAGATGACCAAGGTTGATTTCGGTTCCGGTGTTGATGAAGAGCATTACAAGGCCTGTACCTCTCAGGCAGATTGCCTTGAGCCGAAAGTGACCATGTATCCGCCGTCTCCTGTGCGTGCTGTTACCACGGGCGAATTTGCCAAGGCTCATCCTGATATCATGGATTTCCTCGGCAAGCTCTCCTTCAAGAACAGCGAAATGAACGAACTGCTCGCCTGGATGGAAGAGAATCAGGCTGATGGTGAGTTCGCCGCTATCTATTTCCTGCAGAATTATGAAGACATGTGGAGCAAGTGGCTGCCAGAAGACGTGGCTGCCAAGGTGAAAGACGCCGTAGCTGGCATGTAACTGGCATCACCTGAAAAGGTGCGATTCCCCCGGGCGATGTATGTCGTCCGGGTTTCTTCGTGGGAGGTCTGCTTTTCTGCCCTCAGCTGGACGCCGATGGTGAACCGGAGCTGGACGCAGACAAGGAGATTGGTGAATTGATTGAGGCGGCATCGATTTGAAAATCGAAACAAGACGAGGACCATCTGCCGCTTCATGGTAACAATTGGAGAGTCTATATGGCGGATGCGTCATGGTTAACCTCATTCCCCCAGCTGAGCCGAATGGAGCTGCTGACTATCCGTAAGACGCTTGATGGCGCTTACAAGGCATTCTCTCGAGAATATGGCGATGCGATTGAAAGCATCTTTCATCCCATTCTGGCCTTTCTCGTATGGTTTGAAAAACTGCTGATCAATACACCCTGGCCGATCATCATTCTGGTGATTGGGGCGATTGTCTATTTCGCCAGTCGATCCTGGAAATTGCTGACCGGTGTCGTGATTGCCCTTCTGCTGGTCGGCTTTTTCGGCATGTGGGAAGACACCATGTCGACCCTTTCGATGATCACGGTTTGCACGCTGATTTCCATTGTTCTGGGCATTCCCATCGGCATTGGCATGGCTAGGTCTGACCGGTTCCAGAAGGTCATGATGCCTATCCTCGATGTCATGCAGACCATGCCGGCCTTTGTCTATCTCATTCCGGTGGTCATGCTGTTGGGCATCGGCAAGATTCCGGGGCTGATTTCCGTCGTCATCTACGCCATTCCGCCAGTGATCCGCCTGACCAATCTGGGCATCAGGTTGGTGGATGCTGAAGTGCTGGAAGCGGCCACCGCCTTTGGCGCCAATGGGCGACAGCGTCTGTTCAACGTACAGATCCCGCTTGCCATGCCCAACATCATGGCGGGCATCAACCAGACCATCATGATGGCACTGGCCATGGTTGTCGTGGCGTCAATGATCGGCGTGAAGGGCCTCGGTCAGCCGGTGTTGAAATCCATTCAGAACCAGTATTTCACGCTTGGTCTGTTTAACGGTCTGGCCATTGTCGCATTGGCCATCATTTTTGACCGCGTGTCTCAGGCATACGCCAAGCGAAGCCAGAAGCACATGAAAGGAGCCCATTCATGAGCAACACTCTTATTGAAGTCAAAGGGCTCTATAAACTGTTCGGTTCGAACCCCAAGGCGCATATGCCTCTGGTGCATCAGGGATTGGGCAAAGACGAGATTCTGGCCAAGACAGGCCACACGCTGGGCCTCAAGGACATCAACCTGTCCATCAAGGAAGGCGATATCTCCGTTATCATGGGCCTGTCCGGCTCGGGCAAGTCGACGCTCATTCGCCATTTCAACCGGCTGATTGAACCCACCGAGGGGCAGATACTGGTGGGCGGAACCGACGTGATGAGCCTGTCGGAGAAAGAGCTTGAGCAATTCCGCCGCCACAGAATGTCCATGGTGTTCCAGCGCTTCGGTCTGCTGCCGCATCGCACGGTGCTCGACAATGTGTCCTTCGGCCTGACCATTCAGGGCATCAGAAAAAAGGAAGCCAACGACCGTGCGGTTGAGTGGCTCGAAACGGTTGGGCTGGGAGGCTATGAGAACCAGTATCCGGCGCAGCTATCCGGTGGTCAGCAGCAGCGCGTCGGGTTGGCGCGTGCTCTGGCGACCAATGCCGACATCCTGCTCATGGATGAAGCCTTCTCGGCGCTGGATCCGCTCATCCGATCCGAGATGCAGGACCAGCTGGTGGAACTGCAGGAAAAATTGCAGAAGACCATTATCTTCATCACCCACGATCTGGATGAAGCGCTGCGTCTTGGCAACAATATCGCCATTCTGAAAGATGGCGAACTGGTGCAGGACGACAAGCCTGAGGAAATTCTCCTTAATCCGGCGACGGACTATGTAGAAGCCTTTGTGCGTGACGTGAACCGGGCTCGGGCCCTCACGGTTGAAACCGTGATGCAGCCTCAGGAATTCCGTATCACCGCAACGACCATCGAAGAGGCCCTCAAACAGATGCGTGCGCACAAGGATGATTACGCCTATCACGTCACCGATGATGGCTATCAGGGCATGCTGTCGCAGGAAAGCCTTGAGGAATATTATCAGGAAGACAAGACGGCCAAGTTGACCGAAGAGCATTATGAAGATCTTGAGCCGATTGCTCCGGATGCTGCGCTTGAAGAGGTTCTGCCAGAAACTCTGGCGTCGGACTATCCAGTTCCGGTCGTGGATGAAGAAGGCGAATTCATGGGTAGTCTGTCACGGGATGCTCTGGCCGAAGTGCTTAGCCCCGAAGCCTCATCTGGAGAGGCAGATACTGACACGAGCGCTTCCTCTGAAGAGGGCAGCGAGACGTCTGCAGAAAAAGACGAGAGCAAGGGCAAGCCGTCGACAGCCTCAGCCTGAGGCAAAAGAGCGCACTTGCCAAGATTATGACATGAAAAAGGGTGACCATTCGCTGGCCACCCTTTTTATTAGTCGTCAAAGAAGATGTATGCAAAAGCGACTGACGCTAATCAGCCCGCTTTCGTTGTGCCCATATTTTTGCGCATGGAAACAAACCGCATGGCGCGCTGAGCCGATGAGACATCAAGATCCTTATAGAAGGCGACTGTCCGACCGGTTTCTGCGAGGCCCTTGTTGAGTTTGTCTGCCTTCAACCCCATCAGTTTGCCAAATGCCCCACTGGTGATGCCAATGGATTTGCACAACAGGCTGATCGGCTCGTCGTTGGTTTGATAAAGGGCATTGGATACGATCGGCTCATCCATATCGGCCATGGCCGCCAGGAACATCACGATATCCGGCCCGCGGTTGGTTTCAACCAGCATGCATAGAGCATCTGATTTATCCAGCTTGCCATCTCTGACATCCGCAATCACGATCTTGGCTTCGAGCCGCTTCTGGCGACCAACGATCTTTTGATCCTGAGCCGCCTTTCTTGCCCGGTCCACCAGCTCATTCGCAGCCTTTTCATTATCTTGGAACAATTGGGCGAGCTGCGCTTTCCCTTCCGGAGGAAGCAACGGCAGCAGACGCTTGGCGGCATCTTCTGTAATGTCCGGTCGCGAGCAAAGGTTGGCTTGCAACACTGCGTCGCCATCGGCCTTGGTCACCAGGGTATTAAAGCCCTTGGATGTGATCTCCGCGCTCTTGTTTTGTGTGACCTTGTGCCAGACAGCGCGCGTTCCATTCTCGATGAGAGCATCAGTCACGGTGCCACTGAGATGCTCGCGCTGGGCGATGCTTTCCAGATGGGTTTCCGGCAGGGTCTGGCTCAGTTGCACAAAGTCATCGTCGGTAAGAACGGGACTATGCTGGAGCATCGGCCCTGCAACGGACACATCATCATGAGCCATCTTGAGAGCGACCTCATTGGGCAGCCTTTGTTCCGTGGCTACCCGATCCGCAAACTCGGCTCGTCCTTCGACGCTGACGTCATTGAGCATCTTCAGAACGATATCTCTAAAGATTAGCGTTCCCTGCTCGGTGTGGTTTTCGGCACCATCGAAGAACAGATCCGCCACTCGACCGAGCAGTTCACGTCTTTTGTCGCTCGATTTCTCTCTGGCGAGGTCTGTAATATTATCCAACATGGTTGCCTCTTTGCTTTGCATTTTTGAAAGACTATATCTCTTCGTTTCTAAGATTGAGTTAATCGATTGTGGACACAAATGATCAAATAACCCTTTAAAATTGCAGGGTTATTTTACTTAAACTGAAGATCGTTTTACCAGGATACATTGTCGATATTCTCCAACTCGATCTGGCTGCCGTCGCTGAAGTCGATGGTGCCGGTCGCATCGTCTGACAGTAGCATCTGATCACTGCCATCGACCATTGTCACGGTGCCGGTATTAAGCGAGATCGTCCAGTCAGTGCCATAGGTGGTCGAGTCGGTACCATCGGCGCCAAGGATTTCCAGAGAGTCCGTCCAGTCTCCAACCGAGCCCCCATCAATGATGTCATTGCCGTCTCCCACCATATAGATAAAGGTATCATCCCCTTCGCCACCTGAGAGATAGTCGTTGCCATCTCCGCCGATGATGGTGTCATTGCCTGCTCCGCCATACAGGGAATCATCTCCAGAGACTGAAATGTCGGTGAAGGTGGTATAGCTGTTGCCTTCCAGATACTGGATCGTGCCATCAATATTGCCTGCAACCACATCCTGAACACCATCGCCATTGATATCTGCAAAGACCGGAGCGGTTTCCGAAGATGTGTTGACGAGTCCGGTCGAAGATGCATCAACTGCCGCAGCAAAGGATGGATTGTTAGCATCGCCTACATTCTCCTGAATGTAGAAGGTGCCACTGTCGGTACCCAACAAGGCATCGAGATCGCCATCCCCATCCAAATCCGAGAATGTGACAGAGGTATCCAGATCAGAAACCCCGATTCCATAAGGATCCGAGACGACAGCTGAATAGCTTGGGTTATAGGCATTGCCGGTATTTTCGAAATAGACAAAGTGTCCGTCATGTGAGCCGGAGAACAAATCCATGTCGCCATCATTGTCGATATCGACAAAGGTGGGGGCCATATCCGACCCGTAATCACCAAGATTATAGGCTCCGGACCAGTTGGCGTGATAGGGAGTACCGTTATTCTGGTAATAGAGCAGATCTCCATTCCCGTTGCCAACCACCATTTCCATATCGCCATCACCATCCAGATCTGCAAATGCAGGAGCAGCCTCTGTGCCCACATCAATGCCTGCATAGTTGGATGTAACGAGATTATAGACAGGATTGGTCGCCGAACCGGTATTCTGATAATAGGCGATGTGACCGTCATTCTGACCTACAAACAGGTCAAGATCTCCGTCATTGTCGATATCAACAAGAGTTGGTCTTGCATAGGAGCCGACATTGATGCCGTCGAAGGGGTTGGATGTGCCAGTCTGGTCAGTGAAGGTGGTAACTGTCGAGACAGACCCTTCACCACCGAAGAGAATATCGTCGCCCGTACCGCCATAGGCCGTGTCGTTGCCTGCACCGCCATAAAGCGCATCGTCGCCCGCTTCGCCGTGAAGAGCATCAGCACCGGCGTTGCCATAAAGCACGTCCGCCCCGTCTTCGCCATTGATGAAGTCGTTGCCGTCACCACCGGAGATCGTGTCTGACTCGGCGCCGCCGTAAATATCATCATTGCCAGTGCCACCGTCGATGGTATCCTGACCAACATCGCCATAGATAACATCGTCGCCGCCATATCCGGCAATCACGTCATTGCCGCTATAAGCGGTGATCATGTCATCACCGCTTGTGCCGTTGATCGTGTCGTTGTAGCTGCTGCCGTAAATCGGATTAAGGCTGCTCAGGTCGTCCACATCACCGACAACAACTGTGAGGGTCTGGCTGGTTGAAAGATTGCCGCTGTCAGTCGCCGTGACCGTGACATCGACGGACTTTTCGGTTTCATAGTCCAGCGAAACGCCATCCTTCAGTTTCAGGATTACAGCGCCATCCTGTGTAACCACCTCGAAGCGATTGTCATTGACATTGTAGGAAACGCTGTCGCCATTATCGACGTCACTTACGCTGAGTGTAGCGATTTCAGCCCCGGCTTCATTTTCCAGTACGCCGAAACCATCGGAATCGTTGATCTGGAAATTATCAAGCAGCGTGCCGTAGGAGTTTTCCGACCCCATTTCAATGAAAGTGATTGTGTTGGACCCATCGCCCGATCCTGCGGTCAGGTCCAGCGTGTAGGTGTTCCAGCCGAGGCCTTCATTGGCCGGATCGATGGTTGCGATAATCTCGCCGTTCCAGACGACCTGCACCACACTCTGGCCCAGTGCCTGCTCGGCGGTACCCGTTACGCCATCGCCATTAATCCCACGGGATTTCAGATCCATGGAAAGGCTGTAGGTCTCTCCATCTTCGAGGCCTTCCAGCTCACGCGTCAACGTGCCGTTGGATTGGGCCGCCAGGTCGACATGGTAGTCGCCATCGGTGGTGCCCAGTCCCATATGCCCTGCCTCATGCACATCGATGCTGCTCTGCGTCCAGCCGTCGATATAAGCATCTTCAAACCAGCCGGTTCCATCGCCGCCACCGTGAACGCCGCCATTGAACACTTCGAAGCTTCCGTTATAGAGGAAGTTATAAGAGCCGGACGCCGTAAGGGTCGGAGCTTCGTTGACATCACCTACTGTTACCTGAACTGGCAGATCAAAAGTGCCTCCATGGCCATCATCAGAGGTGACCGTGAAGGAAACAGTGCCGTTGGTTTCCGCTTCATAGTCAAGGGAGATACCGTCCTTCAGTTTAAGGACATAAGAACCATCCTGCTCGACAACCTCGAAGCGGCTGTCATCGACGCTGTAGCTATGGGTATCGGACGCATCCACATCGGTGGAGGACAGGGTGCCGATGACCGCCCCGGAGTCATTCTCATCCACGGAGCTGGCTGACAGATCCACCGCGGTCGGTGCATCATTGGTGCCGGTGACTTCAATGGTGACGGTGCCCTGATCGGTGGAGCCATTGCCATCATCAGCGGTATAGGTGAAGGAGACCGCGCGGCTCTCTCCCACGGCCAGATCATCAAAGGCCGTGCCCGGATCAAAGCTGTAGGAGCCGTCCGCATTGAGGGTGACGGTGCCCTCGGATGGCTGGCCATCAAGGCTATAGCTGATCGTATCCCCATCCAGATCGGTCGCGGTGACAGAACTGGAAAGAACACTATTCTCGCCCGTGGTCTCTGAGGCATCATTGGCAGTGACGGCCTCATTGAGATCGCCCACATCAATGGTGAAGTCTTCACTGAAGCTGCCGCCATTCTTGTCGTCGGTGGTCACCGTAAGGGTGACGGTCGGCTCGGTCTCATGATCAAGGGAGGTACCGTCCTTCAGTTTAAGGACATAGGCGCCATCCTGCTCGACAACCTCGAAGCGGCTGTCATCGACGCTGTAGCTATGGGTGTCAGAGGCATCCACATCGGTGGTGGACAGGGTGCCGATGACCGCACCGGAGGCATTCTCATCCACGGAGCTGGCTGACAGGTCCACCGCGGTCGGCGCATCATTGGTGCCGGTCACTTCAATGGTGACGGTGCCCTGATCGGTGGAACCATTGCCATCATCAGCGGTATAGGTGAAGGAGACCTCGCGGCTCTCATCGACGGCCAGATCATCAAAGGCGGTGCCCGGATCAAAGCTGTAGGAGCCGTCTGCATTGAGGGTGACGGTGCCCTCGGATGGCTGGCCATCAAGGCTATAGCTGATCGTATCTCCATCCAGATCGGTCGCGGTGACAGAACTGGAAAGAACACTATTCTCACCCGTGGTCTCTGAAGCATCATTGGCAGTGACGGCCTCATTGAGATCGCCCACATCAATGGTGAAGTCTTCACTGAAGCTGCCGCCATTCTTGTCGTCGGTGGTCACCGTAAGGGTGACGGTCGGCTCGGTCTCATGATCAAGGGAGACACCGTCCTTCAGTTTAAGGACATAAGAGCCATCCTGCTCGACAACCTCGAAGCGGCTGTCATCGACGCTGTAGCTATGGGTATCAGAGGCATCCACATCTGTGGTGGACAGGGTGCCGATAACCGCACCGGAGGCATTCTCATCCACGGAGCTGGCTGACAGGTCCACAGCGGTCGGCGCATCATTGGTGCCGGTGACTTCAATGGTGACGGTGCCCTGATCGGTGGAGCCATTGCCATCATCTGCGGTATAGGTGAAGGAGACCTCACGGCTCTCCCCCACGGCCAGATCATCAAAGGCCGTGCCCGGATCAAAGCTGTAGGAGCCGTCCGCATTGAGGGTGACGGTGCCCTCGGATGGCTGGCCATCAAGGCTATAGCTGATCGTATCTCCATCCAGATCGGTCGCGGTGACAGAACTGGAAAGAACACTATTCTCACCCGTGGTCTCTGAGGCATCATTGGCAGTGACGGCCTCATTGAGATCGCCCACATCAATGGTGAAGTCTTCACTGAAGCTGCCGCCATTCTTGTCGTCGGTGGTCACCGTAAGGGTGACGGTCGGCTCGGTCTCATGATCAAGGGAGGTACCGTCCTTCAGTTTAAGGACATAGGCGCCATCCTGCTCGACAACCTCGAAGCGGCTGTCATCGACGCTGTAGCTATGGGTGTCAGAGGCATCCACATCTGTGGTGGACAGGGTGCCGATGACCGCACCGGAGGCATTCTCATCCACGGAGCTGGCTGACAGGTCCACCGCGGTCGGCGCATCATTGGTGCCGGTCACTTCAATGGTGACGGTGCCCTGATCGGTGGAACCATTGCCATCATCAGCGGTATAGGTGAAGGAGACCTCGCGGCTCTCATCGACGGCCAGATCATCAAAGGCGGTGCCCGGATCAAAGCTGTAGGAGCCGTCTGCATTGAGGGTGACGGTGCCCTCGGATGGCTGGCCATCAAGGCTATAGCTGATCGTATCTCCATCCAGATCGGTCGCGGTGACAGAACTGGAAAGAACACTATTCTCACCCGTGGTCTCTGAAGCATCATTGGCAGTGACGGCCTCATTGAGATCGCCCACATCAATGGTGAAGTCTTCACTGAAGCTGCCGCCATTCTTGTCGTCGGTGGTCACCGTAAGGGTGACGGTCGGCTCGGTCTCATGATCAAGGGAGACACCGTCCTTCAGTTTAAGGACATAAGAGCCATCCTGCTCGACGACCTCGAAGCGGCTGTCATCGACGCTGTAGCTATGGGTGTCAGAGGCATCCACATCTGTGGTGGACAGGGTGCCGATAACCGCACCGGAGGCATTCTCATCCACGGAGCTGGCTGACAGGTCCACCGCGGTCGGCGCATCATTGGTGCCGGTCACTTCAATGGTGACGGTGCCCTGATCGGTGGAACCATTGCCATCATCAGCGGTATAGGTGAAGGAGACCTCGCGGCTCTCATCGACGGCCAGATCATCAAAGGCGGTGCCCGGATCAAAGCTGTAGGAGCCGTCTGCATTGAGGGTGACGGTGCCCTCGGATGGCTGGCCATCAAGGCTATAGCTGATCGTATCTCCATCCAGATCGGTCGCGGTGACAGAACTGGAAAGAACACTATTCTCACCCGTGGTCTCTGAAGCATCATTGGCAGTGACGGCCTCATTGAGATCGCCCACATCAATGGTGAAGTCTTCACTGAAGCTGCCGCCATTCTTGTCGTCGGTGGTCACCGTAAGGGTGACGGTCGGCTCGGTCTCATGATCAAGGGAGACACCGTCCTTCAGTTTAAGGACATAAGAGCCATCCTGCTCGACAACCTCGAAGCGGCTGTCATCGACGCTGTAGCTATGGGTATCAGAGGCATCCACATCTGTGGTGGACAGGGTGCCGATAACCGCACCGGAGGCATTCTCGTCCACGGAGCTGGCTGACAGGTCCACAGCGGTCGGCGCATCATTGGTGCCGGTGACTTCAATGGTGACGGTGCCCTGATCGGTGGAGCCATTGCCATCATCTGCGGTATAGGTGAAGGAGACCTCACGGCTCTCCCCCACGGCCAGATCATCAAAGGCCGTGCCCGGATCAAAGCTGTAGGAGCCGTCCGCATTGAGGGTGACGGTGCCCTCGGATGGCTGGCCATCAAGGCTATAGCTGATCGTATCTCCATCCAGATCGGTCGCGGTGACAGAACTGGAAAGAACACTATTCTCACCCGTGGTCTCTGAAGCATCATTGGCAGTGACGGCCTCATTGAGATCGCCCACATCAATGGTGAAGTCTTCACTGAAGCTGCCGCCATTCTTGTCGTCGGTGGTCACCGTAAGGGTGACGGTCGGCTCGGTCTCATGATCAAGGGAGACACCGTCCTTCAGTTTAAGGACATAAGAGCCATCCTGCTCGACAACCTCGAAGCGGCTGTCATCGACGCTGTAGCTATGGGTATCAGAGGCATCCACATCTGTGGTGGACAGGGTGCCGATAACCGCACCGGAGGCATTCTCGTCCACGGAGCTGGCTGACAGGTCCACAGCGGTCGGCGCATCATTGGTGCCGGTGACTTCAATGGTGACGGTGCCCTGATCGGTGGAGCCATTGCCATCATCTGCGGTATAGGTGAAGGAGACCTCACGGCTCTCCCCCACGGCCAGATCATCAAAGGCCGTGCCCGGATCAAAGCTGTAGGAGCCGTCCGCATTGAGGGTGACGGTGCCCTCGGATGGCTGGCCATCAAGGCTATAGCTGATCGTATCTCCATCCAGATCGGTCGCGGTGACAGAACTGGAAAGAACACTATTCTCACCCGTGGTCTCTGAAGCATCATTGGCAGTGACGGCCTCATTGAGATCGCCCACATCAATGGTGAAGTCTTCACTGAAGCTGCCGCCATTCTTGTCGTCGGTGGTCACCGTAAGGGTGACGGTCGGCTCGGTCTCATGATCAAGGGAGACACCGTCCTTCAGTTTAAGGACATAAGAGCCATCCTGCTCGACGACCTCGAAGCGGCTGTCATCGACGCTGTAGCTATGGGTGTCAGAGGCATCCACATCTGTGGTGGACAGGGTGCCGATAACCGCACCGGAGGCATTCTCATCCACGGAGCTGGCTGACAGGTCCACCGCGGTCGGCGCATCATTGGTGCCGGTCACTTCAATGGTGACGGTGCCCTGATCGGTGGAACCATTGCCATCATCAGCGGTATAGGTGAAGGAGACCTCGCGGCTCTCATCGACGGCCAGATCATCAAAGGCGGTGCCCGGATCAAAGCTGTAGGAGCCGTCTGCATTGAGGGTGACGGTGCCCTCGGATGGCTGGCCATCAAGGCTATAGCTGATCGTATCTCCATCCAGATCGGTCGCGGTGACAGAACTGGAAAGAACACTATTCTCACCCGTGGTCTCTGAAGCATCATTGGCAGTGACGGCCTCATTGAGATCGCCCACATCAATGGTGAAGTCTTCACTGAAGCTGCCGCCATTCTTGTCGTCGGTGGTCACCGTAAGGGTGACGGTCGGCTCGGTCTCATGATCAAGGGAGACACCGTCCTTCAGTTTAAGGACATAAGAGCCATCCTGCTCGACGACCTCGAAGCGGCTGTCATCGACGCTGTAGCTATGGGTGTCAGAGGCATCCACATCTGTGGTGGACAGGGTGCCGATAACCGCACCGGAGGCATTCTCATCCACGGAGCTGGCTGACAGGTCCACCGCGGTCGGCGCATCATTGGTGCCGGTCACTTCAATGGTGACGGTGCCCTGATCGGTGGAACCATTGCCATCATCAGCGGTATAGGTGAAGGAGACCTCGCGGCTCTCATCGACGGCCAGATCATCAAAGGCGGTGCCCGGATCAAAGCTGTAGGAGCCGTCTGCATTGAGGGTGACGGTGCCCTCGGATGGCTGGCCATCAAGGCTATAGCTGATCGTATCTCCATCCAGATCGGTCGCGGTGACAGAACTGGAAAGAACACTATTCTCACCCGTGGTCTCTGAAGCATCATTGGCAGTGACGGCCTCATTGAGATCGCCCACATCAATGGTGAAGTCTTCACTGAAGCTGCCGCCATTCTTGTCGTCGGTGGTCACCGTAAGGGTGACGGTCGGCTCGGTCTCATGATCAAGGGAGACACCGTCCTTCAGTTTAAGGACATAAGAGCCATCCTGCTCGACAACCTCGAAGCGGCTGTCATCGACGCTGTAGCTATGGGTATCAGAGGCATCCACATCTGTGGTGGACAGGGTGCCGATAACCGCACCGGAGGCATTCTCGTCCACGGAGCTGGCTGACAGGTCCACAGCGGTCGGCGCATCATTGGTGCCGGTGACTTCAATGGTGACGGTGCCCTGATCGGTGGAGCCATTGCCATCATCTGCGGTATAGGTGAAGGAGACCTCACGGCTCTCCCCCACGGCCAGATCATCAAAGGCCGTGCCCGGATCAAAGCTGTAGGAGCCGTCCGCATTGAGGGTGACGGTGCCCTCGGATGGCTGGCCATCAAGGCTATAGCTGATCGTATCTCCATCCAGATCGGTCGCGGTGACAGAACTGGAAAGAACACTATTCTCACCCGTGGTCTCTGAGGCATCATTGGCAGTGACGGCCTCATTGAGATCGCCCACATCAATGGTGAAGTCTTCACTGAAGCTGCCGCCATTCTTGTCGTCGGTGGTCACCGTAAGGGTGACGGTCGGCTCGGTCTCATGATCAAGGGAGGTACCGTCCTTCAGTTTAAGGACATAGGCGCCATCCTGCTCGACAACCTCGAAGCGGCTGTCATCGACGCTGTAGCTATGGGTGTCAGAGGCATCCACATCGGTGGTGGATAGGGTGCCGATAACCGCACCGGAGGCATTCTCATCCACGGAGCTGGCTGACAGGTCCACCGCGGTCGGTGCATCATTGGTGCCGGTCACTTCAATGGTGACGGTGCCCTGATCGGTGGAGCCATTGCCATCATCAGCGGTGTAGGTGAAGGAGACCTCACGGCTCTCCCCCACGGCCAGATCATCAAAGGCCGTGCCCGGATCAAAGCTGTAGGAGCCGTCCGCATTGAGGGTGACGGTGCCCTCGGATGGCTGCCCGTCAAGGCTATAGCTGATCGTATCTCCATCCAGATCGGTCGCGGTGACAGAACTGGAAAGAACACTATTCTCGCCCGTGGTCTCGGCAATATCGTCTGCTTCGACCGGTGCATTCTCCTCTGTGGTGCCGCCTCCATTTGCCGGAGGCAGAGAGCCACCCGAGGGCGATCCCGTGTTGATCGGGTTACTCTGTATCGTCGGAAGAACAGAGGCTTCATTGCCACCCAGGGGAGCTGCGCTGCGCGTCAAGTCTGCCGATCCATTGTTGATAGAGAGGATCGGGCTTGTCTGGCCTACGTTGGCAATGTCTTCCGGGGCTGACAATCCGGAAGAGGAAACAGGAGAGACAAAATCAGTTCCAACCGGGGCGGATGCAAGCAAAGAAGGCTGTGTCGATAAAGAGCCAGAGCCAACATCGGCGGTGCTCCCATCCGCTTCACCCGACTGCTGTGTTGGAAGGAGCGTTTCTTCCTCATTGGCGAGGCCATAATGAAGATTCGGGTTCAGGATATCCTGACGCAGCGCGATATGGTCGCCGGTGTCATAGTCACTGGCTTTCTCCATTTCTGCTTTTTGCAGGGTCTGCTGGGCGCGGTTGGATTCAAATTTGGATGCAGCCGCTTCGGATTTTACATCTGGGGTATTGGTGTCAGCCATTGCCAGGTTCCTTAACTCGATTACGCCTTCTGCGATCAGGCATTTGGCCCTGACGCTATAATATGCGTGCTTAATCGGGCCTTTCGGAAACTGGTTATGAATGGGTTAAGAGCGGCTTTTTCGGTTTAATTGAATTGGAATTGTCCAAAAATTACAAAGGTGGTTAAGAAAAGATCAAGAGAGTTGGCGCCATATTGGGGAAGTCTGGAAATTTCCGTTAACTCAATTGTCCTCCCGGTCACCACTGCGGCAGGGTAATGACACATGAGCGCAATGAATGATGACAGGTCGCAAGCCTGAAAAACCAAACGGCATGATCGCTGCCTTCCGAGCTGGCGTAGCGCGGTTCCATGCGGTTTTTCAACCTCCTAGCTCCATGCAGACAACATGGTTCGCAGAACAGGTGCGTGTTCCTAAGCGGATCATGGCGGCGTCTTTTATCATCAATATGCTCGGACTGGGCATGCCCTTGGTCATCTTGCAGATTTATGACCGCATCATACCCAACCAGTCTTACGCGACGCTGTTCTATTTGATAGCCGGTCTCGTCACCGTGCTGGTGCTTGATACTCTCTTGAAAGTCGTTCGCTCGCATATTTCCGGTTGGTCTTCATCCTACATTGATTATGTGTCTGGCGTGGAGGCGATCCAACGGGTCTTGCGGGCGTCGCCGGAGGCTTTGGAAAAAAGCGCGGCAAGCACACATATTGATCGCATGAATGCGCTCTCGACCACTGCGCGCATGTTTGCTGGACCAGCCCGGATGGGGCTGGTCGACTTGCCCTTTATTTTCATCTTTCTGGGCGTGATGGCCATCGTCAGCCCGACCATTGCCGGATTGCTGGTTGCTGTCTTTTCCATTTTCGCCTGGCGGCTGCTCAAGCGTGCCAAGGATATCCAGAGCCTGCAGGATGAACGGCAACAGTTGGATCGGCGCAAATATGATTTCGTGATTGAAGCCTTGTCGGGCATTGAGTCGATTAAGACCATGTCTTGTGAGCCCCAGATGATGCGCCGTTATGAGCGGCTGCAGGAAGCCATCGCCGTTGCCTTCCATCGCTCGGTCAAACTGGACGGGGCAACACAGTCCCTGAGCGCTTCCTTTGCTTCCATCACCATGATCACGATCGTTTCCAGCGGGGCCTTGCTGGTCATCGAGGGTACCCAGTCCATTGGCTCGCTGGCCTGTTGTCTGTTGCTTGGGGGCAGGGCGGTGGAGGTTCTGGTCCGTTCTATTCGTTCATGGAGTGAGCTGAGCAATTTCGATCTGGTCAAGCAGAATGTCGACGAGCTCTTGTCGGTCAATCCCGAGCCGAACAAGGTGATGGCTCCTGCCGAACTGGCGTCCGGAGAGGTCATTCTGGATGAAGCTGTCATGGCATCCCAGATGGGCGATGATTATGGCACCTACCGGATCTCGCTGACCATTCCCCATGGAGCCACCATCGGCATCAAGGGCAATCTGACAAGCGATGATCATCATTTCCTTAGAATTCTGCGCACCAAGATTGTTCCGGACGGGGGGGATATCCTCCTGGGAGGGCGCTCGATCCATGATCTAGTGGACGCAGATGTCTCTGCCTCCATTGCCTACGTTCCCAATAGCCCGGCTATTTTCAGTGGCTCCATTCTGGACAATATCACGCTGTTCAACCCCCGAGACGGTTTGCAGAACGCGCGCGAGGCCGCCCAATTGATCGGTCTGGAAAGCGACATCCAACAACTGCCCTACGGCTATGACATGATGCTTGGCTCGGGTGGCAACGAAACCCTGCCGCCGAGTTTTCGTCAGCGCATCTGTATTGCAAGAGCCATTGCCAGCAGGCCGAAAATTCTCATTCTGGAAGAAGCCAACGCAATGCTGGATCAGCGCTCCGATTCCCTTTTACGCAAGGGGATTGAGGCCTTGCGGGGCTCCATGACCATTATCTTCCTGTCAAACCGTCCCTCCTTCCTCTCCCTTGCCGATCAGCAGGTCATTCTCAAGGATGGTATGCTCATGCCGTTTGATGGCACCCAAGCGCGTCAACAGGCTGCATTGCGACCAGACGCCAAAGATGCCAAGTCGGCAGTTGGAGGCGTGGCATGAACGACGATACAAGAAAGAAAGACGGCCAGTCTTCCAATAAGGAACAGGCAGAGCAAAAAGAACGAAGAGTGCAAGGCTCTGGCAAGCTTCAGATCAAGCCGATTGTACCGGCCAAGCGCAGCGGCAAAGGCAAGGCGCGGGGCACTCCGATGCTGCTCAAGCGGGCCGACGATAATCCGCTGGAGGGCGCAACCCTATCCGAAGCTGCGCGTCATGCGGGCAAAGAGGATGTGAGCCTTGCGGAGCTCGCAGACTATTCGGCGGATCAGCATTTTTCGACGGATGCAAGCGAGCCAAAGCTTGATGAACCGAAGGACCATATCACCAAAGATGCGTGTATGCCGGCATATGGGGGCGAAAGCGCGCCTGAACGGGATGTTCCCTTTTCTGATTTTGAACAGCGTCTTGGTATCAAGGAACGTTGGTCGGGCATTGATTATGCCAGTTCGGCTGGCCGGTGCGTTCAGGTTTTGCTGGCGCTGATCGGCTGGGGCGGTGGCGGACGTCATCTGGCGCAGGTGCTCCCCCATTTCAATACCGTTCATGACATGACGGGGTTAAGAGCCGTTCTGACCCGGCTCAATTATGTGGCTATTTCGGATGAAGCCAAGCTCGGCACCCTGTCGGAAGAAAAGCTGCCCTGCCTTTATCAGGATGAAGAGGACGATATTGTCCGCATTGTTCTATCCGTCGATTTTGGTGCCAATCGGGTGACCTGCTTTAATGGCCAGACCGGCGAGGAAGAGGTCATTGTCTGCCCCGGGCAGCCGGTGATTATCCACCATATCAAACCGCTGGACGTGGCCAGTCGCACCCGTTTTGTCCAATCCTTCGGTTGGGTAACCCATGCTGCGGCGTCTTTCCGCAAGTTGTTCTTCTCGTTGTTTGTCATCAATTTCGGCATCAATCTGGCAGCCATGGCGGTGCCCATTTTCATCATGACGGTCTATGGCTATGCGATCCCGTCCAAGGCGCCGGGTAGTCTGATGATGTTTGTCCTCGGCGTGGGCATGATCGTTGCTGCGGACTATGCGCTGCGGTCCCTGCGTACGCGCATTCTGGCCTATGTCGGTGCTCGCTTTGATACCGCCCTGTCGGTTGAGGTCTTCCAGCGCCTTCTCTATCTGCCCTATAGCATGGTGCAGAATGCCTCCATTGGTGCGCAGCTGGCACGGTTACGGCAATTTGAAAAATTGCGCGAGATCTTTCTGGGCTCCTTCGGCACCGCCGTTCTGGACCTGCCCTTCGTGCTCGTTTTCATCACGGCCATTGCGCTGATCGGCGGCTGGATCGCAGCCATTCCCGCAACGTTGGTCGGGCTCTATGCGATATTGGCCATGGTCACCATTCCCATCGCCAAGCGCCAGACCATGCAATCGGGCGATGCCAAATCCAAGAAACAGAACATCATGATGGAGCTGTTTCTGATGCATCGAGAAATCAAGAATGTCGGTGGGGAAGCCATCTGGCAGAAACGCTATGAGGACGCGGCCGCCAGCTTTGCTGCTCTTGATTTCCGTGCGCAGCATTTCTCGCGACAAGTGCAGACCATCTCGCAGGCCCTGTCCATGGGGGCTGGCATTACCACCTTGGGAGCTGGCACGATCATGGTGATGGAAGGGGACCTGGGCGTTGGTGGATTAATTGCGATTATGGCCCTCATCTGGCGGGTTCTGGCGCCCCTGCAGAATGCCTTTCTCAGCCTTTCCCGTGTGGGCAAGCTGATCGAAGCGATCCGCATGGTCAATAATCTGATGCGCACCCAACCTGAGCGCATGCCCGGTATCGTGCCAAGCATTTCGCGAAAATTTCAGGGGCATATATCAACCAAGAATCTGTCCTTCCGTTATCCGCAGGCAGCAGACGCCGCGATCAAGAACGCCAATGTGACCATCAATCCGGGCGAAATCGTCGCCATTACCGGACCAAGCGGAGGCGGTAAGTCCACTTTCCTTAAATTGCTGGCTGGTCTTTATCGTCCTGTTGCTGGTGCGGTGGGCTTTGACCATCTGGATATCCGTCAGATTGATCTGGGCGAATTGCGCTTCGAGATCAGTTACCAGCCAGACAATGCCACCTTTTTCTACGGAACGGTTGCGCAGAATTTTCATCTCAATGACCCAGAGGCCGATTGTGCCAAGATGGCGAAGCTTATGCAGACCTTCGACATCGAGGCAGACCATCCGGATTTGCCTGAGGGGATGGAAACACGTCTAAAGGCGGAAACCGTGCATCAGATGTCGGATGCGCTCAAGCAGAAGCTTTTGCTATGCCGCAGCTTCAGCAAATCCGCGACCTATTATTTTCTTGACGAGCCCGCCAACTATCTGGACTTCGAAACCGATCGTAAATTCATGGATCACCTACAGTCCATGCGGGGCGAGGCCACCATTCTATTCACCACGCAGCGGCCCAGCCACATGAAAATGGCAGACCGCATACTGGTGCTGCATGAAGGACAGGTTATCATGAATGGGCCGCCCGAAAAAATCTTGCCGCAATTGGACAGCTTCAACAAATCGGTTGCGTAAGGCAGATCTCGCAAAGAGACGCCTTTTGGGCAAGGATGTATTAACCCTAAGCGCGCTATTGTTGAATTGATGCTGCGGCATAGGCTGCTCGCAATCATGTGGGATCATATTCCAGAAGGGAAAGTCGGTCGGTTTTCTGGTCTCGAGTATGAGCATAACGGGTACGGGTCTTGCGCTTTTCCTAGGGAAAGGCGAGGGCATTCCGGGGTGAATTCAGTGAAGTTGTTTGCTTCAAAAAGCACAGGTCTTGACTCCAAGACCCTGACATTGCCGCTGGCGCTGGAGGCTGAACAGCCGCCCCAGCTCTTTGCCTATGTGGTAACGGGGTGCTTTATCTTTTTGGGAGCCTTCATTGTCTGGGCCTTTGTCACCTCTGTGCTTGAGGTTACCCATGCTGGCGGTCAGATACAGCCGGTTGGCTCTGTCCAGACCATCCAGCATCTAGAAGGGGGCTATATCGACCGGATTCTGGTGTCCGAAGGCGACAGGGTCAAGGCCGGTCAGCCGCTGGTGCGTTTGCGCCCTACGGCTACCGAGAGCGAGCGCGACCAACTGGCCATAAGGGCTGCGTCCCTGCGCATGGCGATTGCCACCACTGATGCTCTTATGCAACAGCAGGAAAGCGTCTCCTTTGGCGAGGCCGGCCGCCTTTATAGCAACATTGCCCAGTCGCAAATGAGTGTCTTTTCCTCCGAGAAAGACCGCATCAATCGCGAGCTGGCCAAATATGCATCTCAGCTGTCTCGTCGTGAGGCGGAGTATCGGGCGACGATTGCCGAGCAGAAAAGTGCCGTAAAGCGCATGGAGATCGCTAAAGAGCAGTTCACGATGCTTGATGGCTTGCTCAAGCAGCAATATGCATCCCGTCGCTCGGTGCTGGAAGCTGAAGCCGCGCTGGAAGAAGCGCGCTCCCGCCTTTATTCTCTTGATGGCCGGCTCTCGACAACACGTGAGCAGGTCAAGGAAGCCCATATACAGCTGGAAGAAGCTCGGGCCAAGATCTTTAGCGATCTGGCCAAGGAAAAATCCAAGAATGCCAGCGAGCTTGCCGAGGTCGATCGCCTTCTGACCAAGCAGCAGGATCGTGTCACCAGCCTTGACTTGACTGCGCCGACGGATGGCATTGTGCAGGAACTGCCCGTCAACTCGGTGGGGGCAGTGGTTCGCTCTGGCGAAGTGGTTGCGCGGATCGTGCCCGATGACCGCAAGATCATAGCCGAAGTGCGCGTCAAACCGAAAGATATCGGCCATATCCATCTCAATGCCGACGCCAAGGTGACCGTCTCGACCTTCGACCCTTATGTTTTCGGCTCGCTGGAAGGCAATGTGAAGACCATTTCGGCAACTTCCTTTGAGGATGAAAATGGCCAGCCTTATTTCAAGGTTCAAATCGCGCTTGATCAAAACGAGTTCAATCGCAAGGGCATGGCGTATCCCGTACTGCCGGGCATGGTTGTGACCGCAGATATCGTGACTGGCTCCAAGTCGCTCGCGCGCTATCTGCTTAAGCCGGTCTATCGTTCCATGGATGTGGCTTTCTCCGAGCGGTAACTCCCCATGAAGCCTTTTGGATGAATGGATTGGATGCAGAGGCCGATTTTCTCAACATATCCTTGATTTGATTGCTCATATGGGCCGACAACCCGCTTGGATGTCTGCGTATTTCCGCTTTATTAACCATAATTCCATAAGACTGGAAGGAGGTGACGCGTAAGCGGCGAGCTCCAACCATGTCCTCGCAGTGGAAGATCAGCATGAATGGCAAAAAGAGAACAGGTCTGGCAATCGCCAAGACAGGCAAGGCCGAAGGGGGCACCCGTTGGGTCGGGCTTGCCAACCGCTTTGCCTTTTTGCTGCTGAGCGCTTCGCTGTGTATTTTGGTGCGCCCCGCGCTGGCGGACAATCTGGCGCAGATGCTCTATGATGTTTACGATAACAATCCCGAAATTCATGCATCGGAAGCTGGCCTTGCCATCAGGCAGGCCGAAACAAAGAAAGCCAATGCGGCCTTCATGCCGCAGGTTAGCGCTTATGCCTCCCAATCCATGGTGGAAGAACGGCTCAAATCAGGCCGCACCGAGCGCACGCGCACCAGCCAGTATGGCATCAAGGCTAGCCAGCGCCTGTTTAACGGCTTTCAGGGTAGGAACAATCTGATCAAGGCCAAATATGAAGAAAAGTCTGGCTTTTATCAGCTGAAAAACCGTGAGAGAGAAGTTCTTCTCGAAGCGGTCAAGGCCTATATGGATGTGTATGCAGCGCGCAGGATGATTGCCTTGCGGCGCGATCATGTGGCCAATCTGGAAAAACAGCATAGAGCCACCAGAGCGCGCATTCGCGCCGGAGAGCTGACCAGAACCGATCTGGCCAAGACCGAAGCGCTGCTCTATCGGGCCCGCGCAGCGCTGGAAGGGGCGCATGCAGATCTGGGCGGAGCGTCCGGTCGCTATGAAGCGCTGGTGGGCTATCGTCCCGGCGAGTTGATTTACCCGCAGATGCCTGTGCGCTATTTGCCTGCCGATGAAACTGAGGCGGTGAAAAAGGCCTTGCGCATGCATCCCGACCTCAGAGCATCGCGCGCCAATGACAAGGCGGCAGACTATGCGGTCAAATCCGCACAAGGGGCTTTTCTGCCTACGATCGATCTGAATGGTGACATCTCGGAGAATCTGGCTTCAAGCGCGGCGCAAACCAACAAGTCCGAGCGCAGCCTCTCCTTGCGTCTTAGTCTGCCCCTGTTTGATGGCGGTGCACGCTCTGCCGAGGTGCAGAAAGCGCGGGCTGCGCGCAGCCAGCAGGTGCACCAGACCAATGCCTTGCGGGCACGGATCAAGGCCAACGCGCGTGAGCAATTCCTCAGATATCAGGCCGCTGTCGCGTCCTTGCGTCAGGCGAGCGCGGAAGTTAAGGCAGCCAGCAACCTGCTGCGTGGCATCAAGATGGAAGAGAAGGCCGGGCAACGTTCCTACCTTGATATTCTGGATGCAGAGGTGTCTTTGCTAGACGCTCGTGAGCTGGAAATCTATTCACAGGCAGACAGCGTCATTGCGATCTACAGCTATCTCGCCGCCACCGGTCAGTTGACCGTTTCTGGCGCGCGCAAGGAATATATCAGCAATGATCCGCAGGCTGCAGCTGTTGTCGCCAGAGCCCGGCAAATGGCAGAACTGAAAGCAAAGCCTGCCAAAAAGGCTGGCCCCCGTCTGCCCGGTGATCCCTGGAATGGTCTGCGCTGATTAGATCCCCGCCTGCATTCAGCTTTCGATCCGAAGTCCATTTTGGGTTACATGTGTTCATAAATACAATATTTACGATAGTCTTACCTTTTGGACATCGGAAGCCAACTTTGCCCATTTTTGACCTGTGTCATTAACGTCTTTGTCCTACAGTGTCCCGAAATTCGTCGAAGCCGTTCGCTCTTGGGGAAGAGCGGAAAACGCACAGGGGACACGCGGGGCTCAAAATGGCACTTATCTTGATCGTTGATGATCAAAACACAAACAGACAAATTTATGCTCAGATCGCGCGGCGTATTGAAGCCGAAATCGAAGTTGTCACCTGCTCGGGGCCAATCGAGGCTCTTTCATGGTTAGCACAAAACAGCCCTGATCTGATCCTGACTGACTTCAGTATGCCGGGCATGCAGGGGGATGACTTTATCGGTCAAATCCGCTCTGACAGACGTCTGGCAGACGTACCAGTCATTGTCATTACCGTATTTGAGGATCGGCGCCTGCGGCTTCGGGCTCTGGATGCCGGAGCGACGGATCTTCTCATCAGCCCGGTCGACCATCGGGAATTCATTGCCCGGGCGCGCAACCTTCTCAAAATGCATCGCCAGAGCAAGGTTCTCTCAAACCGGGCCAATTCGCTGCTTGAGTCCCTGAAGAAAAGCGAAAGCATCCTTGCCTGGACACAGCGCGAAAGTGAATCGCGCCTTGTGAATGTGATCAACACGCTCCCTGTCATGGTTAGCGCAACCGATCTGGATGGCTGCTATCTGTTCATGAATGTCAATCAGGCCAACTATCTTGGCCTCAAGGTTGAGCAGGTTGTCGGGCGTCACAGAGCCGAAATCTTCGGCTCTCAGGTTGCCGAGCGGTATGATTCCATCGACCAGTTGGTCATTGCATCCAATCACGGCATCCGTTCCTTTGAGGAAGAAATCGTTGGTGCGGACGGCAATAAACGTATCTTCCTGACCAACAAATCGCCCCTCGTGGAAGGGGAGAATGTCATCGGGGTGGTAACCTCGTCGCAGGATATTACCGACCGCAAGGCGGCAGAAACCCATCTGCATCATCTGGCCCACCACGACACACTCACCGGTCTGGCCAACAGGGCGTTGCTCAGAGATCGGGTCGAACGCGAAATCGGGCGCTGTCGCCGCGGTGATGGACGCTTTGCCCTGCATCTGATTGATCTGGATGGCTTCAAGCAGGTTAACGACGTGCATGGCCATGCGACGGGCGATGAATTGTTGGCCCGCGTGGCCGAAGGTTTGCGTATTGTCGCGGGTAAGGAAGACCTTGTGGCCCGTCTTGGGGGCGACGAGTTCGCCATTCTGCAATCCAACATCACCTCCGAATCGCAGGTGGAGGATATGTGCAAGGCAGCGATGGAAATCATGCCCGGCGCGATTGCCGGTGTGCAACTATCGACGCCTGTTACAGCCTCGGTCGGTATTTCGGTGCACCCGGAAGACGGCAACAGCTACGAGCATCTCATGCGCAATGCCGACCTTGCCATGTATCGCACCAAGGCCGCGAGCGGCAATGGCTTCAGCTTCTTTGTCTCGAACATGGATGCGCGCGCCCGTGAAGAGCGGCGATTGGATGCCACCTTGCGCGAAGCACTGGAGAGCAACCGGTTCGAACTGCTCTATCAGCGTCAGGTCGACATCAAGACAGGCGCAATCGTTGGCTGCGAGGCATTGCTCAGAATGCGCGAAGCCGATGGCACCCTCGTCGCACCAAGTGAATTTCTGGCCCGGGCCGAACGCAATGGCATGATCATGCCAATCAATGAATGGGTCATTCGGGAAGCCTGCAGGCAAGGAGCCCGATGGCGCGAAATGGGGCTGCCGGAATTTTCCGTCGGGGTCAATCTGTCGCCGGTGCAGTTCCAGCGACAATCGGTGCCGTTGCTGGTCGCGCGCATTCTTTCCGAAACGGGGCTGCCTGCGCACTTGCTGGATCTGGAACTGACCGAAAGCATCGTTCTGCATGATCGCAAACAGGTTGCTCTGCAGCTTCAGCAACTACGCGATCTGGGGGTTAAAATCTCTATTGATGATTTCGGAACCGGCTGTTCTTCCCTTTCATATGTGAAGCATTTCCCGGTGGATCGTCTAAAAATCGACCAGTCCTTTGTGCATGATCTTCTTGAAAATCCATCGGACGCCGCCATCGTTCGGGCGACTATCAATCTGGGGCATTCTCTCGGTTTCGAGGTGATCGCCGAGGGGGTCGAGACAGAAGAGGTTCTCCGCCATCTGGAGCTGGAGCATTGTGACAAGGCGCAGGGCTACTATTTCGGAAAGCCGCAATCGGCAGAAAAACTGCAGCTGGCCATTCAGGCACAGATGCCTACCAAACTGGCATCTCTTGGGTGAACAGCGAAAGATTGATTTTTCATGACCTTGCGGACTTCTATTCTTGAACCTGTTATCGATCCGGTCATGCGGCTTGTTGGCATTCTGTCTCACAGGCCAGACACGGAGCATGTGGCAATCATCCTGCGTTTGGGCATGATATTGGCGCTATGGTCTTTCGTCGCCTTTGACTATCTCTTCTTGCAGAAAATGCCAGCAGACGGGTATGAACAGATTTTCATGGCAACAAGCCTGTATGGGCTCGTTCTGGCTCTGGAATCGACGCATCTGGCCTTTTCTCCCAATGCCTCCAGTGGCCGGCGCTTGATGGCGATTTGGGCCGATCAGGCGCTTTTGACTTATTTTGCCTTCATTCTGGGGCCAACAGGTTCGGTGCTGTATCCCTTCTATTTGTGGAATATGCTGGCCGCAGGCTTTCGCTATGGCACGGTTTATCTTTTGATATCCGCCATTTCTATCGTCGCCGTTCTTTCTGTTCACTTTCATATATTCGAGCTTTGGCAGACGAGTTATCTTGTCTGTTTGCTGCAAATCAGCTTCGTCATCATTCTTGCCTTCTCGATGACATCCTTCCTCAATACGATCCGGCAGGCCATTGCGACAGCAGAGGCTGCCAGCAGCGCAAAGTCAGCGTTTCTTGCCGGCATCAGCCACGAAGTGCGTACGCCGCTGCAAGCCATCAAGGGGCTGAGCGATCTGCTTGATGATACCCGACTGGATACGGACCAGCGGCGCATGGTGGGCACCATCTCACAGGCTGGCGACACGCTTCTGGGCCTTATCAACTATCTGCTCGATTATGCCAGAGCCGAAAATGGCACCATGCCGGTCAATGATGATGACTTTGACCTGTCGATGATTCTTGGCCGTCTTCATCGGCTCTTCAGAGAGCAGGTGCGCCAGAAACATCTGGACCTTAATATTCATGTCGATCCTTCGCTCCGCCGCCTTTATCGTGGCAATGAGCGCTTTCTGGAAGACATTCTGACCAACCTCATGGGCAATGCGGTCAAATTCACTCATCAGGGACAAATCACCTTGCGCGCGCGCCTGGTGGAAGAAAACAGTCAAATGCACCGCATCTGCTTTGAGGTGATCGATACCGGCATCGGCATAGCACCGGAAGCCCAGCAACGGATTTTTGATCGCTTCACCCAATCCGATGATGATGTGATGGCGCAATTTGGTGGCTCCGGCCTAGGGCTTGCCCTGTGCCGTCAATATGCCGAACTCATGGGAGGACATATTCAGGTGGTCTCTAAACAGGGAGAGGGGAGCACTTTTGCCTTCACCGCCCCCTTCGGTCTCTCCTTAAAACACAGTCAAACAGCAACAGCCGAGGCTGAAAGCGAAGAGACACCCAAGCGATCGATGATGATGATCACCAGAAATTCGGAGCTGGTCGATATGCTGCCGCCCGCCGCGCCCTATTGTGATATCCAGCACGATTTGCGCACTGCCCTGACGGCGCTTACCAGCTATTGTGAAGACCAGATGCCGGCCGTGGTGGTGATTGATCGTCAGGGGTTGGAGTGTGATATTGCGCTCACCCAGATGCAGATCGCAACCTGTAGCCGAAGCGGATTGCCTTTTGTGCTCTGGATCTGTCGTGCCGATGAACAGGCGTCCAATCTGGCCCTTGTTCACCCTCAGCACGGACTGGCCTTTCTCAATCGCTCCGACTGGCATTATCGCATGAGTAAATTGCTGCGCCTTGCCGAGCAATTGCATGGACATGGCAGCGTTTGCAGCGCCGGTCGTGACACAGAGATGAGCGAGCCAGCAGAAAGCCTGCAGATTCTTGTTGCCGAGGATAATCGAACCAACCAGATGGTTCTTGAAAGAATGCTGGCCAGCCTGGGGCATCAGGTCACACTGGCCGAAAATGGCAAACAGGCCATCGCCGCAATCCGTAACCGCAAATTTGATCTGGCCTTTCTTGATATCCGGATGCCGGTTCTGGATGGGCTGGAAACAGCGCGTCGCATAGAGGCTCTGGTGGGGGCCGGGGACTTACAGCACCCACCGCACCTCTATGCCCTTACCGCCGATCCCGGTATGGAGATCAAGGACAGATGCCTGCAGGCGGGCATGAAAGCCTGCTTGCTCAAGCCGGTCGATCGTTACCGGCTCAAGGAATTGCTCGATAAATTTATCAAGCAAAAGCAGCAAATTGCTGACAATAAAAAGACAAACACTATTTCTGACAATTGGGGGTTAGAAGAAATGTATACCACTCAGATTATTGAAGATTTGAGAGATCTTGGGGGCGACCAGTTTGTCGTCGATCTCGCTCATCAATTCAGTGAAGACGGCATTGCCGCTTTACATCGCCTGCATGATGCGGTGAACCATTGCGATGATGCAGAGTTCCGTGACGGGGCGCACGCCTTGCGCTCGGCGGCGGCCAATATCGGTGCGCGCTCGGTGTTCGATCTCTGCCTCTCATGGCGTGACATGACAGCGGCCGAACTCGATCAGGAAGGTTCGGGTCACATGGTGCAACTGGCCGCCAATCTGTCCGAGGCCATCACGGATCTTGAACATATCCTGTCAGTCTCGCTGCCAAAGCCTGAGGCTGCGCGGCAATCATCCTACCAGAAAGAGATGATCGTCAATCACTGACAGGAACGCGCCCTTGCGCTTATTCCTTGACCTTACGAGATGTCTCCCCTATTGCCTGAGAGCCAAAATGGCCTTCGCGAGCAATAGGGGCGCTTTTCGTCATGCCTGAAGACAAGACCAATACTCTCAGCTTTGAGACCAATCCGTCTCATAATCCGGCGGGCAAACCATCCGGCAAGCTCTGGGATGCCATCATTCTGGGGGCGGGTGCTGCGGGGCTCATGGCCGGGATTACGGCGGCAGGCCGTGGCAAACGCGTGCTTGTGCTTGATCATGCGCGCAAGGCTGGCGAAAAGATCCGCATTTCCGGCGGAGGGCGGTGCAACTTCACCAATCTCGACGCCAGCGCCAAAAATTACATCTCGAACAATCCGCGTTTCTGCATTTCAGCCTTGAAGGCCTATACGCCAAAAGATTTCGTCAAGCTCATTGATCAGCACGCCATTGCCTGGCACGAAAAGGCCGCCGGGCAGCTTTTTTGTGATGAAAGCGCAAAAGACGTCGTGGCCATGCTGCTTGATGACCTGGAAGCCGCCGGAGGGCGTTTGCAACTTGGCACGGACATCAAGGCTGTCGAACAGCGCGACGGGCTGTTCCATGTCGCCACAAGCCGGGGCAGCGAGCAGGCCCGCGCCTTGGTCGTGGCAACTGGTGGCAAGTCGATCCCCAAGATGGGCGCCACGGGTCTTGGCTATGACATTGCTCGGCAATTCGGCCTTGATGTGCTGCCCACGAGAGCTGCCCTTGTGCCGCTTACTTTCTCGGATAGTCAGAAAACATTCGCTGCCGGGCTTGCGGGCCTGTCTGTGGATGCGGAAGTGCGCTTTGGCAAGGTCCGGTTCCGCGAGGGACTGCTTTTCACTCATCGCGGCTTATCCGGCCCGTCCATCCTGCAAATATCGGCCTATTGGCAGGAAGGCAAACCGGTCACCATCGATCTGGCTCCGGATGGCAATTGCCTTGAGACCCTGATCGCTGCGCGCAAGAGCAACCCCAAGCAGGATATTGCTACCAGTCTGTCTACGTTGCTGCCTAAACGGCTGGCCAAGGCCATTGCCGAACGGGAAGGTATGAAGGGCCATATTGCCGAGCAAGGCGACAAGCTGCTGCGCAAACTCGATGAAGTCGTGCATCGCTGGCAGGTGGTGCCGGTTGGCACCGAAGGCTACCGTACCGCAGAAGTGACGCTCGGGGGCGTTGATACCAAAGGGCTTTCTTCCAAGACCATGCAGGCCAATGCGGTACCTGGCCTTTATTTCATTGGCGAGGTGGTGGACGTGACCGGACAGCTGGGCGGCTATAATTTCCAATGGGCCTGGGCGTCCGGCGTGGCGGCTGGTCGCGCGCTCTAGCCCTCACAGCCCCTTAGGGCTTCGCCATCCATCATATGGCTCACTGCCAGAAAGGGCTTGCAGGGCGCAGCGAATTGATCTCAAATCGGCCTGTCTGCGTACGAGCGCCAGACAGGCTGTACTCCTTGACAGGCTGTCATTCTGGCATTCAGGCATTCAGGCAAAAAGAATAACCCCGAACCGATTCAAGACCGACCATGAGCAAGATGATCAAACCGGACCTTTCCGCTCCGGTGGATGGGCGACAGTCTGAGCGTGCGCTCGAAATTCAGCGCGGCACAGGGCGCCTTTTGCGCCGTCACGGCTTTGTCTCTCTGCCAGAGGTGACACTCAAGTCAGGCCGCAGGGCCGACCTGTTGGCCATCAACACCAAGGGCGAAATCTGGATCGTCGAGATCAAGTCCTCGCTGGCCGATTTCCGTGCCGACAAAAAGTGGCCTGAATATTGGGATTTCTGCGATCGCTTATTCTTCGCGACCAATCAGGAAACACCTGAAGAGATCTTTCCCGAGGAAGCTGGCCTGATCATTGCTGATGCCCACAGCGCCGAAATCATCAGGGATGTGGAACTGCGCAAGCTGGCAGCAGCCCGCCGCAAGGCCCTGACGCTGCGATTCGCCCAAATCGCTGCCTCGCGTCTGCATGCGATCCATGATCCGGGTGTGCCGACCCATATCGAGCCCGTCAAATTGTAGACAATCGGCATCCCAAGCCGCATCGAAAGATGCGACCAGACAATTGGTTGGGAAATGCTTTTGCTGAAAGCAGCAGACGTGCCAGGCTCTAGCGCGGAGCGCGCTTGGCCAGAATGCGCTGCAATGTACGGCGGTGCATATTGAGCCGACGGGCGGTTTCAGAGACGTTCCGATCACACAGCTCATAGACCCGCTGGATATGCTCCCAGCGTACGCGGTCTGCCGACATCGGATTTTCCGGCGGCTCGATCTTGACTTCACCATCATTCAGCAGAGCGGCGAAAATATCGTCTGCATCGGCCGGCTTGGCCAGATAGTCGACTGCGCCGAGTTTGACGGCCGTTACCGCTGTGGTGATATTGCCATAGCCGGTGAGCATGATTGTGCGCGCATCAGGGTTGGAATCGCGAATGGCCTCGATGACGTCCAGACCATTGCCGTCGCCCAGCCGCATGTCGACAACGGCATAGCGGGGTGGCTCCTCTTTTACCGTGGATAGGGCTTCGGCAACATTATCTGCAGATTTTACCGTGAATCCCCGGCTTTCCATTGCGCGCGACAGGCGAATGAGAAAAGGCCGATCATCATCTACCAACAAGAGATAGCCCGGCTGGGTGCTTATTCCTTGTTCAGTTACTGTCATTTCTGCTAGTCCTGTCATGATTGCGCGTCTTCCATGTCTTTAAAATACGATATCCAAAGGGGTGTGGCAATCGGTCTCGCTTTTAATCTAGCATCGAATCTGCCGCTTTTATTGATCTGCCTCAAGCAAAAGGCGGGGCCAAGTGATTTCGATTACTGCTCCACTGATTTCGTTTATCTTTTTTGACACTATTTCCTTTTGAACTGTTCCACTCCTGCGAATGGTTACTTTGGCGCCGCTGCGCTCCAGCAAGGTCTTGGCAATGAAATAGCCCAGACCCAATCCGCCTCCATTGAGCCCCGACTTCTGTCTTCGTGCTAAATCTGGCCCAGAGGTTGCATCGCGATCCACTTGGCCTTTGTCCATTCGGCTTGTCACAAAGGGATCGCCAAGACGCGTCATGATCGCCTCGGAAAAGCCCGGACCGTCGTCGCCGATCACCAGCGTTATGGTGCTATCGGTCCATTGGGACTCAAGAACGACCCGACTGCGTGCAAAGTCGACGGCATTCTCCACCAGATTGCCCAGACCGAAGAGCAGGCCGGGATTGCGCATGAGCACCGGTTGGTCGCTTTTATCCTCTGGAAATATACGTTCGATCGTGACATCCGGATTTTCAAAAGGTTCGACTATTTCCGAAATGAGCGCCTCGAACTGCATCTTGGTGAAATTGCTGTGGTCATCGCCAGAAAGAGAGCGCAGTTTGCCAAGGATGTCGCGACAGCGCTCGGCCTGAGAGCGGATCAGCGACACATCTTCAAAAATCGGATCATCTTCCAAGAGCTCATGCTCAAGCTCTTTGGCCACGAGCTGGATTGTGGCCAGAGGTGTTCCCAGCTCATGGGCGGCAGCCGTTGCCAAACCATCAATGCTCGTCAAATGCTGCTCGTTGGCAAGAATGAGCTCGGTGGCGGAGAGGGCGTTGGCCAGTTGATGGCCCTCGCGGGCAATGCGCGAAGTATAGACGCTCAGGAACAGCATGGTCACGATGAGCGCAATCCAGATGCCATAGACATAAAGCTTGGGCAGATCGGGCGGTGTGGCATCGGCCCATGGCAGAGGATGATGGAAAAAGATAAGCGCGGTGGCGATCAGCGTGATGAGGGTCGAGAGAAAAGCGGTGAAACGTGCCGGCTGCATGGTGGCAGAAACCACTGCGGGCACCAGAAGAAGCAACGCGAACGGATTTTGCAGTCCGCCCGTTAAATAAAGAAGTCCGCCCAACTGGGCGGCGTCATAGCTTAAAAGCCCGGTTGCCGGCAAGGGCGACAGGCGCACGCTCTTGCGAAAGCGCATTTGCAAGAACAGATTGAGAAGCACCGAAAGCCCGATCAGATACAGGCAATAATGGGCGGGATAACGGTAGCCAAATCCCTCCGAAACAGCGAGAACGGCGACAGCTTGGCCGCCAATGGCCAACCAGCGCAGCCGCACGAGCGTGTCGAGCTTTATTTGTCTGTCTGCAAATATCGGATCGGATGAAGAAGCAAAAAGCATCGTTTCCCGTAAGCTGATTGGGTGTCCGAAGCCATCATGGCAGCCGAAAGCTGGCTGAAAACAGCGGGCGCATCGACCCTTGACCCCTTCTGACAAGGTTTTGTTTCTGCAAAAGTTGCAAATACTTGATTGTTTCTATCGCAAATTTCGCCTCACAGGAATGCTTTTGAGATGACACTTTGGTGAAAAAGAACCCGTCGGTGTAAAACGACGGATTTCAGGAGCCAACCAAGGTCGCATCTTGACGTGTGAATGGTAGGTTTTGCGCCATTTCAAGGTCTTAAGGCAAAAATATATTTAGCAAAAAATATCTTGAACTTCGGTTTTTACTTACCCACCTCTTGTTATGTGAGAGAGCGTTGAGCAGTTTTGATATATTCATGAGTGAATACTTCAGGTTCAACGTAAAAATGAGACGTAAACCATTCGAAAGGAAGACAATGTCACACAGTGCAACAGCCAAATCATCTTGGAAGGGTTCTCATGTAGCTCTGATGATACTTGGCTTTATTCTCTTCTGGCCGCTTGGTCTTGCAATGTTGGCCTATATTATCTGGGGTGATGAAATGCGTGAAATGTTCAAGGACTTCAAGACGAGAATAGACCGCGAATTCAAAGGCTCAGGCTGTGGCCATCGTCATCGTCATCGTTCCCATGGGTTTGAAAGAACCGGCAACGTGGCTTTTGACGAATACCGCAAGGCAGAGCTGGAGCGACTGGAAGAAGAGCGCCGCAAACTGGAAGCGCAGAAAGAGGAATTCGAAGAGTTTCTGGCCGAGCTGCATCGCGCCAAGGACAAGGAAGAATTCGATCGCTTCATGGCAGCACGCCACAATGCCAGCCAATATGGTCCGGCAGGCGGGTCCGGTTCGGACAATCCGTATCAGGGCTGATAGCTTCAAGACCGGAAGCAACGAAGCGGGACAATTGTCCCGCTTTTTTTGTTGATGCATCGATTTTATTCATCAGAGCTATCTATAAATCCCTACTTGCAATTTTCGCGGATTTCCCCCATTTTAGCGCAGCTCAGCCCAGGTGTCCTGAGGTGAGCCTTGTTCTCGGGGCGGGGTGAAAGTCCCCACCGGCGGTGAAAGAGAGGGGCCATGCAGTTCGGCTCCCGCTCTTGCAGCCCGCGAGCGCGTTTGGAAGGTGGCTCATGGTCTCTTTCGAACGGTCAGCAGATCTGGTGACATTCCAGAGCCGACGGTAACAGTCCGGATGAAAGAGAACGTGACAGAAGCGTGTTCCATCAGGAGGCTCTCCCGGTGGGATGAGGCTGCGCTGTCCGTGCGTCCTGATTCTTTTGGCTTTGGTCCACTCATGCAAAATGAATGAGGGATCTGTTTAAGGTATGCGAAATGAATCAGATTTCCCAATCTACCAACGCGTCGACCGTGCCACTGATGCGCTCAGGCGCGGTGTGGGGCGCCATTTATATGGTTCTGGCCGGTCTTGCCTTTGCCCTCGTCAATCTCTCAACGCAATATCTGACGATGAAGCTGGGCGTCAGCTCGCTGATCGTCGCTTTCGGGCAATATTTCATTGCCTTTTTCTTCAGTTTGCCATGGCTGCTCAAGGTTGGTCTCAAAGCGGCTCGTACCAATCAGGTCGGCAAGCATGTTGTGCGTGTGGTGTTCGCCGTGCTGGGCACCCAAGCCTGGACGGCAGGACTGGCCTATGTGCCCATCTGGCAGGCCATCGCACTGATCATGACATCGCCGTTCTTCGTCACGCTCGGGGCCTATATCTTTCTGCATGAAAAGGTTGGTCCCCATCGACTGGCAGCGACCATGGTCGGCTTTATCGGTGGCATGATCATTTTGGCTCCGTGGTCCGATGCCTTCTCCCTGCACGCGCTTTGGCCGGTTGTGGCGGCTGCCTTCTGGGCCGCGACCTCTGTCATGACCAAGACGCTCACCGATGGCGAGGCACCCGAAACCGTAACCATCTATCTGCTGTTGCTGATGAGCCCGGTCAATGCCTTCATGTTGCTGGGTAGTGATCTGGTGATGCCTTCCATGTTGGCATTGGGCTTTATCGTGCTTTCCGGTCTGCTGGTCTATCTGGCCCAACTCTTGTGCGCACGCGCCTATGCGGTCGCAGATGCGGCTTATGTGCAGCCATTTGACCATGTCAAACTGGCCTTCAACGTCCTGTTCGGCTGGCTGGTCTTCGGCTTTGCGCCGGTGGGGCAGTTCTGGCTGGGCGCTTTGCTCATTCTGGCGGCCTCCTTCTATATCCTCAGGCGCGAAGCGCGGGACTATTAATCCGACAGGGCCCAAACAGGGCCAGACAAGTTTTGGCTTGCAAGCAAAGACGAGTGATACAAGATGCAACGAAGGGGCCTGTGTGGCCCCTTTTTTCTTTTCATGGACATGATTCTTCAATAAAAACAGGAGCAGTAGATAGCATCAAAGGAGGTGCGACATGGCCCGTAGCGACCAGAAAAATACAGACCTGCTTCTGCGTAGCAAATGGATTGATGACAACAGCAAAACCGGACAGATGGTGCTGAGCCTGCTCGCCCCGCCGGATACGGCCTTTCCGGCCACTGTGCGTCTGGCCTATACGGCAATCACCCGCATTCCGCCTGAAACCGATCTGATCGGCGCTCACTATATTGCACGAACGGCCAATTATCATGAGTTGCAGCCCCTTGCGTCTCTTAAGGCAGACGCAGATGGGTTGATGTGGCAAATCACGATCCCTGTGCTTTCTCACAAGCCGAACCACTGCACCGACGGACCGTCGTCGGCCTTCCTGATCCTGCCAGACAACAGCACCATCGATATCGCTTGCGACCCCTTGCGCCCTGAGAATGAGACTGCTGAGGGCAGTGATGAACCTGCGGATGTCGCGACACAGGCAGAACCCGCCTCACAGACCGCTCCAACAGCACCCATGTTGGCCATGCTGCCAATGCCCAATCAAAGCTCGGTAGCTGCATGGTGCGAGGCAGCGCCCTCCGGTTTTGCGCTGGATGAGTCTCTGAAAGATGTCGGCGACAGAGTGAATGCGCTTTACATCAGGCTCTTTGGCGAAAAGCCCCCCTTTGGTGATGTGTCCTCCAGCATAACGCTGCGCCTTGCCACGGATGGCGGGCAGAGGGCAAAAGATGACGCGCGGGCAGGGGCCTATAGGCTGATCTTCTCGGACAAGGAGATTGTCATCGACGCTGATGACAAGGGGATCTTCTATGCTCTCATAGCGCTCGCCCAAATCTGGCGCGGGGCACTAAAGGAGCCAGCGCTGTTCGCGTTCCCCACCAGTGGCACGATTGAAGATTGGCCGAGCCATGATTGGCGGGGCATGCATCTGGATGTCTCACGCCAATTCTATAGCGCAGAAACCGTAACGGCCTTTCTGGATTGTCTTGCGTGGCATCGGCTGAACCGTTTCCATTGGCATTTGACCGATGACGAGGGCTGGCGGTTGGAAAGCAAAATCTATCCGCACCTGACCGAGATTGGCGCTTGGCGCGGCCACGGGCTGGCGCTTTTGCCCCAGCATGGGTCAGGGGCTGCGCGTTATGGCGGCTTTTATACGCAAGAGCAGGTGCGAGATATTCTATCCCATGCAGCAAGCCTGCAAATCGATGTCATGCCGGAGGTGGATGTGCCGGGCCATTGCCACGCGGCCATGATGGCTCTGCCAGAGCTGATTGACCCCAGCGCCATGCAGGGCAATGCCTCGGTGCAGGGCTATGTCAACAATGCACTCAATCCCGGCCTTGGAGCGACATGGCTGTTTCTGGAAACCATCTTCGGCGAGTTGGCGGATCTCTTCCCCGGTGCCTGCGTCCATATCGGGGGCGATGAAGTTCCCAATGGTGCGTGGGTCGGCTCGCGTGGCGCCAACAGTTGGGCAAAGGCCAAGGGGCTGCTGGATGCGGACGGCAAGCCGGACAGCATGAAGATGCAGGCGGCTATTTTGCGATATGTAGTCAAACGTCTGGTAGAGGCAGGCAAGACCCCATTCGCATGGCAAGAAGCAGCCAAGGGAGGCGGCGTCGATCCGGAAAAGGTCACCCTGGTGGCCTGGATGAATGCTCAGAGCGCCCGCGATCTGACCGATCAGGGCTATCGGGTCGTTATGTGCCCGGGCGAGGTTTATTATCTCGATATGGCCCAATCGACCGATTGGCAGGAGCCGGGCTTGAGCTGGGCTGGCACGTCGAGCCCGGCCGATACCTATCAGTTCGATGCGCAGGCCTCTCTGGGCAAGAACAAAGATTTGCTTGTCGGCATTCAGGGCGGGATCTGGAGCGAAAATCTGATTAGCCGAGCTCGCTTCAATCATATGGTCTTCCCGCGCCTCTCAGCCATTGCTGAAAGCGCATGGACACTGCCAGAGCATAAGCAATGGTCAAGCTTTGAAGCGCGCCAGAGACTCATGCCAACCCTGCCTGAAACAACTAAGGCCTAGGGCATGCCATAGATAGGGCAGCCACTAGCCATTGCAGGCTTAGGCCCTGCGGTTGGCTTCATATTGCCCGCCGGGCCGATAGGACCAGAGATAGGAGGGGATAACGGCTTCGATAGCCAGTGGCGTAATGCCGATCCCCTCAAAGGTCCGGTGCTCCAGATTGGCCTGCTCGGAAACCACATTGTCGCTCTTGAGCAATGTCACCTGATCCCGCGTCAAGGCTGGTTTCATGGGCAGTTTCTCGAAAAACCACCCCATGGTCGAAGCCATCCAGAAAGGCAAGGGCAGCAACAGCCGTTTACGGTGAATTTCATCCAGTGTCATGGCCAGAAGCTGCTTGAAGCTTTTGATTTCCGGCCCACCCAGCTCATAGGTCGCGCCTGCGTCAAGATCTCCCTTGACCCCCAGCGCGATCACCTGAGCCACATCGCCCACGAATGCGGGCTGGAACTGAGTGTCTCCGCCACCCACAAGAGGCAGGAAGGGCGACAGCTTCGCCATGGAAGCGAACTTGTTGAAGAAGTCATCTTCCGGGCCGAACAACAGCGATGGGCGAACGATAATGGCGTCTGGCAGGGCGCTGAGTACTGCCTTCTCGCCCTTTGCCTTGCTGCTGGCATAGGCGGAGGGCGAATTGATATCAGCCCCGATCGCGGAAATCTGCACCATGCGATCGATACCTGCCTTTGCGGTCTCCTCGGCAATCACCTTGGCACCAAGATGGTGCAGCCCGTCAAAGGTGGCCTTGCCCGATTCATAGAGAATCCCGACCAAATTGACGACAGCGTCACTGCCCTCAATCGCGTGCGCCACAGAAGCCGGGTCGCGCAAATTGGCCTGTATCGGCATGATTTGTCCAACGGTGCCCAGCGGCTGGAGAAAGCCAGCGAGGTCTGGGCGACGGACCGCGACCCGAATGCGATAACCCTCATTGGCCAACGCCCGCACCACATGACGCCCCAAAAACCCTGAGCCACCAAAAACTGTAACAATTTTTCCTGCCTGACTGGCCATGGTGCTTTCTCCTGATTTGGGTTTCATACGCAAGCGATTGTGGACGGGATTCATCCCTCGCGCGGAATCTGCTGCAACCTACTGTGTTTCTATACGAAAATCCACGGACATACATCTGGGCATAAGTCGACATCTGTGATTTTCCCCGCGCAAGTGAGGGCAAAATCAGCATCTGATCGGACTTTTTCACCGTTCCAAAAGAAAATAAACAGGAATGATGTGAATTGTGCATTTTTTCAAAATCTATGCGTTGACAATAGCATGCAGGAGCCGTAAATACCCCCTCACACCTTAAGTGCCCAGGTGGCGGAACTGGTAGACGCGCTAGCTTCAGGTGCTAGTTTCTGTATGGAAGTGGAGGTTCGAGTCCTCTCCTGGGCACCATTCATCCTTAAAAATATAATGATTTCAACGATCTTAAGGGGTCGTCGTGTACTGCTTTTCCCTTTCCGTGTACCGCTTTATGTACCGCCTCTTCTGTGGAAGACTGGCGGCATAGGTCTTTGGGTGTCGCAGGGTACCCATACGGGGGAACATTCGTTTTTACTCTATCCGATATATGGTCTCAGAAGTTTTTCCAAAAAATGAGCCGTTGGGACTCCGGTACCTGCTGCTATGGTCTGTTTTAGGCTGGAACGTACACTACTCCACACCTTTCTTTGATCAGGAGCAGCGGTGTCAGACTCCATTTTCTGCCATTTCCGGAGCAGGTGTCTCCACTAGCCAAGTCATCTCCGCAAGTGGAGGTTTAATTCTTGAGACATGCAATTCGATATGTGAATAATGGGAGGCCTCTTCAACGCCCTTCGGGCTAACCAAGGAGGCCCTTGCCATGAACGCAAGACCAATCCCCGATACTGTCTTCACCATCATCTTTTACAACGACAACAATCAACGTATTGCAGCCAGCACTGTAGAGGCTCCAGACTACTGGGAAGCCTGTCTTCATGGTCATGCAATCCTGTTTGACGGTTCGGTAGCAGGAGCAGAGGAGTTTGACATCATAGAGCCCCCTCTGGCTGCTTAGAAACTCAGGACGCCACAGGAAGCCCTGAGGGACTCACTGAGAGCCTTCGGGACTTCCTAGGTATCTCTTTGCGATAACTGCTGAAATCGACTCCTGTGGCTCTCTGTGGTCCGCTGAGGAATCCTTGAAGTTGCCCTCTGGTTCACTTGCTTCATTGAACAAAAAAGGTGGGAGGGGAAAGTAAGGGATAATACATACTCCACAACAGCCAATGCTGCTGACCAAGTATAAGAAGGAACATTAGTGGCATGACCGTCTGGGTCAACCTATGGTCATCTGTCAGTTTGCCCTTGGGCCCTGCTCCTTCTCCATGGCCCGAAGCAAAGATCAATGGCTGCCTCAGGGATAACCTGAGTTGCCTCAGTGGGGGTGATCAGTGTTTCCGCAGAAGGATGGTCAAGAGCTGATACCAACTACACCAGTCAAGAGAAGGCCTCTCGGGCCTCCTGAGGGCGCTCGGATCGACTGATCTCGGAAGGGGCCTAACGGCTCCTGAGCGACTCCTCAAGGGCTCCTGAGAGGTATCTTGAGATGGGTATAGGATTGTAAGCAGTAGTGGTGGCCTGAGCTACCTTAGAGATGGCCTTGGAAGGCTGACCAAGCAGGAGGAGTAGAACTCAGGGGATACCTAGAGGTAACCTAGGGGCACTTATGGAGATAATCTCTCCCTCTGTATGGCAGGTTTTTAACTCCTGCTCCTTTTGTCCGGCATCAGATCGGTCTGGGAGGCATCCAAAGGTAACCTTAGGGAACCCTTGGAAGGGAAGCTCACCCTTCTGGATGAGGTGGTTTTAAATTCCTGCGACATGCTACCGCTTCCAGTTGGACCTTGGGAACACCTAAAGGTAACCTTTGGGGACACTGAGAGAAGGAGTCTCGCCCTTCTGGATGATGACGTTTTAGATCGGTCCCGCATCAAAGGGCGTTTGATGTCTTCAGTATGGCAGGTTTATAGCGGTCTCCTTCTCCTGCTCCATCCTGAGCTGTTCCTGAAGACCCTCCAAGACCTTCATGGTCATCTCGGTCAGGCTCATCTCACCAGAGGCAACCTTCGCGGCATGGACGTTGTATTGGCCGGTCTTGCGGATCGTTGGGAGAACATCGCGGGTCACCCAGTCTTGGAACTTCTTGGCCTGAGGCTTGTCAGAGCGCATCACGAGTTTGTAGAGGCCGGACTCGGAAACGCACATCATGGGGGTGTGAAAATCTGGGAGCGCTTTCGTCGGGGTATAAATCGGATTTACCCCCTTCTCGCTTTCGCAGAGCTTCCGGCATCCCATAGTCACGTTGGGCTTGCCGTTTTTCTGGATATACACATCGAGTGCCCTCAGCACGTCAGCCGCGACGAACCATGGTTCCCCGTCGATCATCAGGGTCCGAATTGGCACGAACATTGTGCCGTGTGCGTTGCTGGCGATATCGAAGTTGAAGACTGTTACTTGGTTGTTCGCTTTCCTATAATATTTGCAATAAAATCTACACCACCAAGGACTTGCGCAACTATAGGTGCGGGGGAATCTTTATTCTTTTGAATGTCAATGGTTGCCCAAATGATACCCAAGGTAAGCTTAATCTCATCTCGAAGCATCTCTTCAAGCTCTACCGGCCCCGTTGGTATCCCCTTCTGAGTTGCATAAAGGTTATCGTTTCTAATTCCCTGACGCTTCTTGATGTGGGCTAGCATTTCTTTTTCATTCGGAAATGCACCGATAAAGAAATTTGCAGCAGACTGATGCGGTAAAACACCTTTCTCTTCATTAAAGCGAAGAAAATGCAAAGTTAGGACGCTTGGTTCATGAGAACCTTGTCTATTTAGCCTTATCGCCAAATCCTTTTTATTCGGGAGTACTGCAATCGCCATTTTGAAGTCCCGCACAAGGGCATTGGATATTAGGGATGCATAGGAAGTCACAATTGCTTTATGTCTATGATCCTTGAGGTTTACTCTGCTAGCTAATGATGCATAGCCGAACTGCTTGGCTGAAGAAATCACCGCGGCAACAGCTTCTTCTGTCGCATGAAGCGCACAAAATGCAGAAACGTTGGGAGAAATCGGAGCGGTCTCTAAAGACCAGTGCAGGAAGCGCACGGCATTATATGCCCTAAAACGCGAACGCTTATCTAAATCATTAATCTGGGAAATTACGCATTCAGCTAAAGGATTTTGGAGAAGATTTCGAAGTTCATCTATGTTCATGCTCTTCTCGCTCCACATTGGAAAATATCTACAATTTGATATTACTCACTTTAATTGTGCGAGATAGTTACCACAACTCAATTATTGCAAGTCTTCTCGTGAGACAGACCACACTTTCTCCATGGCGTCCCTTTTGCGCTTCAGGGATGACCCTCGGCCGTAGTTGGCGGCGCTGGATTGGTCAGAGTGCCCCATGATCTCCCTTGCGAGACTTTCGGGGCAATCGGTATCTCTGAGCAGGTCTTTGAAGCGGTGCCGTAAACTGTAGACCGACTTCTTTTGATCCTCAATTGCGCGATGTATGCGTTTATTGAGTGCTTGGGTGCAACTATCGTTACCCCTTGGGGCGTTCTTATAGGACGGGAACAGAGGTTCGGTGGCTTCTTCGGGTATAAGGTCAGCGAGTTTACTGGCAAGTGAAGCGGGTATAGGAAGCTCTCGTTCACTGTGAGCTGTCTTTAACCGATTGCCTTCATAGGAGCGAATATAGATGGTGGCGTCCGTTTCGTTGAAGTCGCAACCTCGCAGACCAATGACTTCCTTTGGCCTTGCACCTGTGACTCTCAGGATATCCCAAATAAGACTCCTGATGTCCTCTCCTTTCATCACGGGCAGAAGCTGTTGCATTTCCTCGTCAGTGAAAGGAAGGCGGTCATCCTTTGAGTGTTGAGCTCCCTCGATCTCGATCTTGGAGAAGGGGTTGGCCATATCCAAGTCGTGTTCGTTGATAGCCTTGTTCACTGCTGCATTGATGTCATTGAAAATTCGGCGGACAGTTGAGGGCTTGTGCCCAGCCTCCAGCAAGTGGTCGCGAAAGCTGTTAGCGTTGACGCGCTTGACCATGGCAAGAGGCCGCTTGAATGCTAGGTCACGCCCTATTGATCTGGATAGAGCAAGCTGGTGCCTTGCAAACCTAGAGCGTATCTGCCTTTCGTTGCTTGGATAGCGGCGTATTTGGCGGTCTCTGTGCTCTTCCAAGGCGCTCTTGAGTGTTATGATTGACCGGCCAGCAGTTAGCTCTCTAAGCAACTCGATGGGAACCTTGGGGTTGTTGGGGTCATTTCCTGCCAACTCATCAAGCATAGCAAGGATTGCTGCACTCAGACCTTCCCCTTCCTCGCTATCGTCGTCGTTGCTGGCTGCTGTGGCTAGAAGCTGCATTGTAATGCCATACTTCCTCATTGCAGCATTGATGACAGGGGCGTAGTTGTCGCCTTGCTTGGGCTTTGCTTCAGCGAACCATTGGGTTACCTCTCGCTCAAGCTTGGCGTATTCCTTGAGCATGGTTCCATAGTCCTTGCCAAAGCCTCTTTTGATCTCTGTTTGCCCGAGGGTTGTCCTGAGGGTGTCGGGGACACGTCTGCGGTACTGATAGACGCCTGTCTTGGAGAGAGATACATACTTGGGGAGGTTGCTTGCTTTGGTCATGAAATTGGCTTCCGTGTACTGAATTATGTACCACGGTATCTCTGACATTGGCATAAATCAAGCGTTATCAATGGTTTGTTTTGAATGTTGGTTCCTCTCCTGGGCACCATTCTTCCTTAAAATTGAATGGACACAAAGAGTTAAGCTCTTTCAATGGCTTGGTTGTCACCCGGTGGTACAAACGGGTGGTACAATGGTCCTCTCAATGACCCAAGCTTTCAAGCATCCCAAGACCGGCATTTACTACTACCGCAAGGTCGTCCCAGAGCCTCTCAGAGCTGTAATTGGGAAGCGGGAAGAGAAACGTTCTCTCAAGACAAAAGATCCCCAGATCGCCAAACAGAGGCATATTGAAGTGTCTCTGGAGATTGAGCGCCATTGGGCCGCTGGAGACTCACAAATCGGCAGATAAGAGGAAAAGCCCGCAAGAGTGTGTCTAGCGGGCTTTGACAGAAACAATATCCGAATTACCGTCAGCTATTCAGATGCGGCGTTCGCCTGCTTCGATGCGTACGGGGAAGAGATTCTCCCGCGGCGGCAGTGGGCAGACGGCATGGTGGGTGAAGGCACAAGGCGGATTGATCGCCCGGTTGAAGTCAATCACGACGCTATCTTCAGTTACCTCTTCGCCAAAGATGAAACGGGACTTCTCATAGGTTTCATCCATGGACGTCAGGTCGCGGATTACAAATTGCGGCCGATCTGCGGTGCCATAGGTGGGCAGAAGGGCCATCTGGCGACCAGCAAATTCAAACTTTGCCACATGGGTGACCGGCACCTTGACCGGTAGACCGATGATGGTATCCAGCGTCAGATCCATCGGCTCGGGCAGCTTTTCCCAGCGCGCGGTAATCCTGAGGGCCGGATCCAGCGGAAAGAACTCGATACCGACGGGCTGCTGGCGCGCCTCAGACTGCTTGTCACGAATGCGCAGAGCACGCAGCTCATTGGTCGACGTGATCTCAAGGAGGAAGCGGTCAAACTCCCACGAGAAGGTTCCGGTAGCGCGATCAAGTGTGATCGCTTCACCAGCTGTTGGCTCGAACAGCCCGGTATCATCGCCATTGAAGGTCAATGTGCCAAGGTGTTCGGGGCCAACAGGCAACTGAATGTCGTTGGTCTGGCCTTTGCCGATGGTCAGTTTGCCCGGCGTCAGCCACCAACGGCCAACCAGATTGAGCCAGCCATTCTCGGCTGTGAGTTTGTCCATGCGGGTTTTGAACCAAGCTTCATGGGCGACTTTGAAGTCTGATGAAACAGTCATAGACGTTCCTTTCTTATCATTCTTGTTCTTGTTATCAGGCGCCCGCGGGCATGCGGGGGATGCTGGCAAGCAGGCTTTGTGTATAGGGATGCTGCGGAGAGCGCAGAATATCGTTGGTCGGCCCGGCCTCAACGATCCGGCCATGGTCGAGCACGACGATCTGATCGCACAGCGCAGCGACAACGCCCATGTCATGGGAGACGAACACCATTGTCATCGCCTCAGAAATTTCCTCGAACAGGTCCACCACCCGGATACGGGTGGAGAGATCGAGCGCACTCACGGCTTCATCAGCCAAAACCAGATCGGGGCGCGCAACAATGGCCCGCGCAATGGCAATGCGCTGGCGCTGCCCTCCGGAAAACTGGTGCGGATAGCGCTCAAGGCTGTCTGGAGTCAGGCCTACGGCCGTTATGGCCTCCGTTGCCATTTGCTTGTGATCGCCAGGGATATTGAGCGCGCGCAGAGGCTCCGTGATGATGCGCAGAATGCGATGGGATGGATCGAGCGAGGAGTAAGGATCCTGAAACACCGCCTGCACCCGTTTGCGATAGCTGCGCATATAGCGCGAGCTGCGAGCCTCCAGCGGGGTTCCATCAAACAGAATGCGGCCTTTCTGCGGACTGGCGAGGCCAAGCAGCAGACGCAACAGGGTTGATTTGCCCGATCCGCTTTCTCCCACCAGCCCAACATTGGACCCGCGCGGGACCGTGAAGGATATATCCTCCAACACAGGTTGTCCTGAACGGTAGGAAAAACCTACATTTTCAACACTGAGCAATGTCATGATCGACCCTCCAGAGCGGTATCGAAGCGGTGGGCCGCATCAACCAGAGTTTGGGTATAGGGATCCTTGGGCGCAGTTAGCACTTCGGCAGCAAGACCACTTTCCACGCATTCGCCATCGCGCATGACCATGACACGCTCCACCATCTGACCCACGACAGCCAGATCATGGCTGATGAACATCAGGGCAATGCCCAACTCGTCAACCAGAGAGGTCAACAGCTTGATGATCTGGTCCTGCGTGGTGACATCGAGGGCTGTGGTCGGCTCATCGGCGATCAGCAGCTTTGGGCGGCAGGCAAGGGCCATGGCAATCGCCACACGCTGGCGCTGGCCACCGGAGACTTCATGTGGATAGGCTCGCACAAGCCGCTCCGGGTCGGGAAGGCGTACCTGATCGATCAGATCTCGCATATGCCTGTTGATCTCGGCGCGTCCGCTCGGCTTGCCTTCACGACGCAAACGACGACGCAAAGGCAGGGCTATCTGCTTGCCAAGTGGCATCAGCGGATCAAGGGCCGTCAGTGGTTCCTGAAAAACAGTTGCGACGGCATTCCCGCGCAGGCTGTCGAGCTGATTGCCGGGCGTACCTACAATCTCTTGCCCATCCAGAGCAATCCGCCCGCTGGGTTTGATGGATGGTGGCAACAGCCCGGATACGGCCAGCGACGTCAGCGATTTGCCTGACCCGCTTTCGCCAATAAGGCCAAACCGCTCGCCTGGGGCGATGGTAAAGGACAGATCCTTGACCAGACCCTTCTCGGCGGTTGAAAGGGAAAGGTTCTGTACCGTGAGAAGATCTTGCGTCATACCTGCCTCCGAGATGCATCGAGACGATCACGCAGACCGTCGGTCAGGAGATTGACCCCGATCACGAGGGCGAAGATGGCAAGTCCGGGCAGGATGGCCCCCCAAGGTGCGGTGTAGACGGTGCCTTGCGCTTCCTGCAGCATTCGCCCCCAGGAGGCGTTGGGCGGTGGCGCCCCAAGTCCCAGATAGGAGAGCGACGCTTCCGCCATAACGGCGAGGCCGAATTGCAGCGCCAGATTGACTCCGAGGAAGGGCAGGATGTTGGGCAGGATGTGCCAGAAGACAATGGATGGCCAAGACGAGCCAGAGACACGGGCCGCTGTAATATAGTCCTGTGACAAGACCTGCTTTGTCAGAAGACGCGTGATCCGCCCGACAATGGGCGACAAGCCGATGCCAAGAGCCAGAATGGCAGTGCCGAGGGAGGCCTCATCGCTAGCCGCCACCACCAGCATGGCGGTAAGAAGCGTCGGGAAGGCGATCAGGATATCGAAAAAGGCCGCAAGGGCATCGTCAAGAAACCGTGTGGCAAAGGCAGCCAGAATGCCTGTGGTCACACCAATCGCGGCGCCAATGGCAACGGCGCTGCAGCCGACAATCAAGGCGATCTGCGCGCCGATCATCAATTGGGTGAACAGATCACGGCCAAGACGATCTGAGCCGGCCCAATGGTCCCAGCTCGGCGCTTCCAGTCGGCCCGCGACCATGTCGGATAGGGCATAGGGCGTCCAGACAAGGGAAAGAAGGCCGGTAAGGGTGATGGAGCCCACCAGAAGAAGTCCCAGCCAGAAGGTGGCATTCGTGCCCGAAAAGCGTGACGAAATAGATTTGGACGAAGACATCAGCGGGCCTCCTGACGCAGTCGCGGGTCAAGTAGGCGCTGCAGGATGTCGGCAAGAAATCCGGTAAGCAGGACCAGTAAGGTCGAGATAATCAGCACGCCTTGAATATTGGGATAGTCGCGCTGCTGGATGCCCAGCAGCAACATGGAGCCCATGCCCGGCAGGGAGAAAACCTGCTCAACCACCACCGCACCAAGAAAGGTGGTGGAAAGCTCGATACCCAGAACAGAGACAACCGGCACAGCCGCATTGCGCAATCCGTGGCGAATGAAGGCCTCTGGGAAGCTTTCGCCAAGGGCACGCGCCGTACGCAGGAAGTCCGATCCCAGCACCTTCAGTGTCGTGGCGCGGACATAGCGCATCAGGGACGCGGACATAATGATCGCAATGGTCAATACCGGCAGCACCATGGATTCGATGGCGCGACCCGGGTCAGCGTAGCCGCGCAAGGGAAAGCCGCCCGAAGGCAACCAGCGCAGATTGAGGGCGAAGGCATAGACCATCAGAATCCCGAGCCAGAAAACCGGCACGGCTATACCGATCTGCGAAATGATTGAGAGAACGAGCCCATACCAGCGATTGGCTTTGACCGCAGCAAAGACGCCCAAGGGAACGGCGATCAGCAGGGCAAGAAAGAAGGCAGACAGCGCCAGCGGCAGGGTGACGCTGAGGCGGCGCGCAATTTCATCCAGCACGGAAGAGCGCGACACGAAGGAGTTCCCGAGATCAAAATGGATGAGATCTCCCAGATAGGTAAGGAACTGTATGCCCAGCGGCTGGTCCGACCCGATTTGCGCCTGCGCGGCAGCAATCTGTTCGGGCGTCGCCCCGACGCCAAGCAAGGCATTGGCAGGATCCCCCGGCAACAGCCGTAACAGAACAAACAGAACGACCGACGCGACGAACAGGGACAGAAGCAGGATCACCAGCCGCCGAATGATATATTTTAGCATGATCGGATGCATATCCTCGCAGGGAAGAGGGATTTCAAAGAATGAGTCGGGCACGCCCCGGGATCCGGGAAATGATATCCCGTGATCGCAGGGCGTGCCCTTTGTGTATAGCCAGTCCTTGACGGTGAGGCGAGCCCGTTTTGGAACGCACGCCCTATGCCAAGTGTCTGTTGCAATGGCCTTCGTCAGGTGTCGTCCCGACTAGTCGGCTTTCTTGATGTCCGCCGCAAAAAACTGGGAGTTCAGCCCGTTGAGCGGATAGCCGCTGACATTGGACGTCGAGACGACAATCTGCGGATAGAGATAGAGCCACATGCTGGCGGCGTCTTCTGCGATGATCCGGTTGGCTTCAGTCAGCATCTTTGTCTGTTCGTCAATGCTTTTGGCGCTCTCGGAGCCCGAGATCAGTTTGGTCACTTCCGGATTGTCATAGCCCCAGTAGAAATCAGGGTTGCCATAGAAGACGATGTCGCGATGGTTGACATGCTCCTGAAGCGTCGCCTCAAAATCATGGGCCTTGTAGATCTTGGTGTACCATTCATTCGCAGTGATGATGTTGATCTTCACATCCACATTGATCTTGGCCAGTTCATTTTGAAGGAACTGGGCGACCACGGGATGCGGGTCATAGTCTGGTGTATCCAGCGAGAAGGAGAAGCCATCGGCATATCCGGCCTCGGCCAGAAGCTCCTTGGCGCTTTCCGGATCATAGGCATTCACGCCGTTGAGATCGACATACCATGGATCGGTTGGCGGTACGAAAGACCCGATCAGGGTTCCATAGTCACCCCAGATTGCCTGAAGCAGCTTTTCTTTGTTGACGGCGCGCGACAGCGCCGAGCGCACTTTCGCATCGTTGAACGGCTCGACGCGATCATTGTAAGCCAGAAGTTCCTTCGTGGTGGAAGCGCCTTCCGACACGGTGAAATCAGGATTATCGACAAACAGCGATAGGGCATCCGGGCTCTGGATGGAGGTGATAATGTCAACCGCACCCGTCAGCAGGGCGTTATTCTGTGCCGTTGCGTCGGTGAAATACTGGAACATCACGCCGCCATTGGCAGGCTTGTCGCCCCAATAGCCGTCAAAGGGCACAAGAGCCAGAGCAGAGCCGCGACGCCATTCCTGAAGCTCGTAAGGACCGGTGCCATCTTCTGAATTGCTGATATCGGTTGCTGCGTCATTGACGACCCAGACATAGGACAGATTATAGGGCAGCGAGATGGAAGGCTTGTCGAGTGTGATAACGACCGTCTTGTCATCGGGTGTTTCGACGCTGGCAATGTTGCTCAGGCTCTTCTTGCGCGAGCTGGAGGAGGCCTCCGCTGTGACGCGCTCGATCGAGCTTTTGACGTCGGCTGCCGTCAAAGGATCGCCTGAATGGAATGTGACGCCGTCCTTTAGAGTGAATGTGTAGGAAAGACCATCGTCACTGATCACATAGCTTTCGACCAGCTTGGGCTCAACGTCCCCGCCATCGGTAAGAACGAAAAGACCTTCATAGACATTGCCGTTGAAGGCTTCATTGATACCCTGTCCGGCACCGCCGGTATTGTCTAGGTTTTGCGGCTCATACAGGGAGCCGATATTGACGACTGCGTCGGGATTATAATCCTGAGCCAGACCGGCGGCGGGTGTCAGTGTCAGCGCAGAGGCCGTCAGCAGGGCGACAAACGCAGCCCGCTCTGATAGACGCAATGCGCTGGAAAGTTTCGGCAAAGAGAACATGAAAGAACTCCCCCTTGTTTTGATTAATTCGCACTCTTATCGCAACCGGTGCTGGTGCGTGTGTTTGCGTTGGAGGCGCATTGAAGCAAAATGTGGTCAGGATTTCAATGCCAGTGCAGTCTAAAGGGCACGCGTTCATTCGGGCGATGGAAACCTGATTTTGACGAGGGGAGAATGGCTCAGATGTCGATGCTAACGAATCGGGATCTGGGGCAACAAATTTTTACAGTCAGCCCCGAAATTGGATTTGAAATTTCGGTAGATGAAATGCAAATCCGGACAGTCGTCCCCTTTTCATTTCGGCATGGTCAGCAAAGAACGGTGCTTATCTATACCGAAGCCCTGAAAAGAAGCACGCTTCCGCTTTCATCTTGCAAGGTCTATGCGTTGGCCGTAAATCCAATTGAGTGCGGCGTTTTGAGTAGTTTGAGGGTTTCTTCGCTGCTGGCTGGCGTGCCCAGATAATATCCCTGACCGCGACTACAGCCCAGCTCTATCAGGGCTGCGAGCTGATTGCTGGTCTCGACACCCTCTGCGGTGGTCTCCATGCCAAGGGAAGAGCCGAGCGCCAGCATGCTCTTGACGATAGTCATGCGCTTTTCATCGGTCTGGAAACTGTCGATGAAGCTGCGATCGATCTTGATCTTGTTGAAATCGAGATGGGAGAGCTGAGACAGGTTGGAATAACCGGTCCCGAAATCATCCAGAGAGATGCGGATGCCAAGTTGGTGCATTTGATAGATGATCTCGGTGGCCGTATCCAGCTCGTTGATCAGGGCCGTTTCAGTAATTTCCAGCTCAAGGCGATGGGGTGGGAAGTCCACTTCATTAAGCAGTTTGAGGATGCGCAGTCCAAGATGCGGATCGGAGAGCTGCAGCGGAGAAATATTGAAAGACAGCGAAACGGTATCTGGCCACTTTTTGGCATCAAGGCATGCCACCCGCAGCAAGTGATCCGAGAGTTCGGTGATAACGCCGATTTCTTCGGCAATGCGGATGAATTCTGTCGGAGGGACAAAGCCATGCCCCTTGCGATTCCAGCGGGCCAGCGCTTCAAAGCCGCTGATTTCGCCTGTATCGAGTTCTACCAGTGGCTGGTAGAAGGGCTTGATTTCATTGTTGGCGATCGCGTTGAGCAGATCTTTTTCCAGCTGCGCCCGTTCCATATTGGTAATAAGCATCTCCGGCTCGAAGCGGGCGACGCGCTTGGTCCGGGACCGTTTGGCCGAATACATGGCCAGATCGGCAAAATGGATGGCATCGGAGAGCGTATCTGCATCTTCTCCAAGAATGCTCAACCCGACGCTGACGCCGACAATCTGGGTCGTCCCGTCGACTTCGATAGGGTGCACCAGTTGTTGTGCAATCTCTTCGGCAAAGACTACAGGGTCCGTGTTTGATGGAATATTTGTAAAGGCCAGAAACTCGTCACCACCAAGGCGGAACGCCAGTTCAACGCCTTTGGCGTTCATGATGCGTTCTGAGATTTCCTTAAGAACAGTATCTCCAGCCTGATGCCCCAAAAGATCATTGGCTTTCTTGAAATCATTCAGATCCAGAGATAATAGGCCGAAGCGTTTGAACTTGGACGTAAAAGTCTCGCAGCAATTGCCATCCATTAATTTCTGCAAATAGCGCCTGTTGGGCAACCGAGTGAGACTGTCATGCTTGGAGAGCCACTCCAGTTCATCTTCTGCCCGGATCCTGCGTTTGATTTCCCTGTTTTTCTGCAATTGGTATCGCAGCGTGTAGAACAGGCCGGCACTGCCAAAGCAGAGTATGGCCCAGACGATTTCATCTAGCTCGTAATCTTCGTGGGATCTTGAATAGGTGTGAAACGATTCAAATACGTCATTTTCGGCACCAATCAGCCATAACACCGCGGCCAAGCACAGTACGATGCCAAGTTCAAAATGTTTTTTCCCGAAGGCCACGACTGACATGTCGGCTCATGCTCCTGAGGCAGAAATGCTTTATTTCCTCTAAAATCGCACAAGACCGTAGAGAATTTATTAATCGCGCTTGTCATTTTTTACAATTCCTACCGTCTAGTGCTTCGATTTTTGAAAATTTGGCGATGCAAAACAGATGGTTGCAAGATCCCCCTGGTTTAGAGAAGGGAGCAAGAGCAGGAATCAATAGAGGTCGAAGCGCCGGCTTGAGAGGCATTATGCGCCATCAAGAGAAGCCTCAGGTTGCAAATCAGGCTATTCCTATGCAAAATGCAGGGCTGTCATGACATGACAAACGCACAATTAGTGGTTCCTTCCCGAAAAATCCTTCATTTAAGCGACGCGATGGCTTTTAGGCCGTGATTTAGGGTACTGACAGGTTCCTCAGGAGAGATATGCTCACTTTTATCAGACAAAATAGTCGGTGGCTCGGCGCAGGCCTCTTGCTCACTTTCGCTTCTTCTTTCGGCCAGACCTGGTTTATTTCGCTTTTCGCAACGGAAATAAAACTGGAGTTCGGCTTGAGCGATGGTGCGTGGGGCTCTCTTTATACCGCGGCCACCCTCAGTTCTGCTTTGTTGATGTTCTGGCTGGGCTCGCTGGCGGACAAGATCGCTCTGTCTCGCCTTGCGCCTGCCATTACGCTCATTTTTGCCGTTGCCGCTTTGGGCTTCAGCTTTTCAAGCTCGGTTATCATGCTCGGAATCTTTATCTTTTTATTGCGCTTTTGCGGGCAGGGGATGTTTGGGCACCTTGCCATGACCGCCATGGGGCGCTGGTTTGATGCCTCTCGCGGGCGGGCTGTTTCGATCGCCATGCTGGGGCATCCTCTGGGTGAAGTGGTCATTCCTCTGGTTGCCGTGTTTGCCATCGCATCCATCGGCTGGAATCTGACCTGGGTTACTGTAGCAATGATCCTCATTCTGATTGTGGCCCCTGCCGTATGGTTCCTTGCTCTTGATGATCGCTCTCCGGTTGGCCAAAAGGCAGAGCAGACTCTGACCAAGGGCCTTGGTGGGCGCCATTGGACGCGAAGCGATGCGGCGCGGCACTGGCTTTTGCCCGCTCTGATCCCGATGTTGCTGACACCGGGCTTCATTGCAACCGTCATGTTCTTCCACCAGACTCATATTGCCGACGTCAAGGGATGGTCGCTGATGGAAATGGCGCCGGGCTATTCCTTCTTTGCCTCGGCCACTGTTGCCTCCACCTTTCTTATGGGCTGGGCGTCTGATCGATTTGGCCCGGAGCGCTTGCTCCCGGTCATTCTGATTCCCATGGGGTTTGGTGTGCTACTGATAACCGTCGGCGAGCCGGTGTGGAGTTGGTACGCCGTGTTGGCGCTGTGCGGTGTTACTCAGGGGCTGTCGGGCGCTTTCTGGGGCGTGTTCCTGCCGGTGGCTTACGGCACACGCTATCTTGGTGCCATTCGGGCCTTGACGACCACTGTTATGGTGTTTTCAACGGCAATCGGTCCGGGCATCACCGGTCTCTTCATCGACGCTGGGGTGTTCTTCCCCACGCAGAGCATTGTCATGAGCATCTGGTGCTTTATCTTCTCGCTGATCAGTTTCGTCATCGCAGGGCGTTTGAAGCGGGAAAACTGATGTCTGGCTAATGCCTTAGGGGCTAAAAGGAAGAGATACAGACCCCGAATGCTCATGCCTGTGAGCGCAAAAGCGTGTTCTGATCAATCATGTGGTTCTGATTGATCAAGGCCGCCGCGCCGCCCAGAATGCGGGCCTTGCGCCCAATATGACCGGCATCAATTGCCGGCATCGTGACGCCCTGCAAATCGATGATGTCCATCTTGTGGCGGAATTCATCGACCAGACGCTGTCGGATTTCTGCCGGAAAGGCGCCGTCTATCACCACGCCCTCAAAGTCGATCACGGCAAGGGCTGAGACGGTTGCATGCGCCAGATTGCGAGCGGCACGGTGGATCCAGTTCGAGACATAGGGCTCCAGTGTGCTCCAGTCTGTGGCTTCATCATAGATGTCCAGCGGCTCGCGATTGTCTGCCTTCAACCAATGTTCCAGAACCACCAGCGAGGCATGATCGACCAGTCGGTCGCCCTCCTTTCCTGGCACGCGCATGGGGCCGAAGCCGCCCGCATTGCCCTTCCGGCCGGCAAAGACGCTGCCATTGAGCACGATGCCGCCGCCCACGAAAGTACCGATGAAAAAGTAGATCCAGTCCTGCAATGTGCTGCGTGAGCCGAAGACGAGTTCTGCACGGCAGGCCGCCGTTGCATCATTTTCAAATACGATGGTCCACGGCACAAGCTCTTGCAATGCCTCGACAAGAGAGAAATCCCGCCAGGCGCTCATCACCTCTGACGGGGCATCAAACTCGCTTGTCCAGCTCCATAGCTCGAATGGCATGGCGAGGCCCATTCCGGCAATAGAGCCGCGATTCTGCTTGGCTGCCCTTAGCAGAGGGGTCAGGTTGTCTTTGAAGAATGTCAGCGCCCCTTCTGGCGTCGGATAAGGAATGATAAGGCGTTTGGATGCCTTGATTTGGCCAAGGAAGTCTATAACAGCAAGCTCCATGCTCCGGCGCCCGACGGCAAAGGCCACATAGTGGCGAACCTCCGGATCAAGACGCATCGGCGTTGATGGCTGACCGATCCGGCCCCGGATCGGTTCATCGCGTAAAAGGAACCCGTCTTCTTCCAACGTCCGGAAAATCGTGGAAATGGCATTGGGAGACAGGCCGGTTGCGCGGGTGGCGTCGGCCTTGGTGACGGCACCCTGTTCCCGGATCAATTGCAGCACCAGACGCTCATTATAGCTTCTGATCGCAACCTGATTGGAGCCTTTCTGAAAGCTGCGCTGGAGCGCGTCGGGATTGTTCTTGTTCATATTGTCGACTTTCAAACGAGCGCTTCTGATCAGGCCGGATGCCATGATTGCTGTTCCGCCATACTAGAAATCCCCCCTATTGTCTGCAAGCGCAAATGCGCGTCAATGCGCCCATTGTCTTATTAATTCATTAGGAAGTATTTATTGACAAGCCTTTCAGAACAGGGGTACGAAAGAGCATGACGGCGGTTTGGCCGTCGGGAGGAAGCTTCGAGACGACACTTCAAGATATGAGCCGATTGTGCCCATTCGAGGCTTTTTGCCCATGGAGGAGACTTCTGCTGGCCGGGTTGGGGGACCTTGCCCGAGAGAGCAGAAGATTGAGGCAATAGAACCTGGAGTTCACTTATGAAATATCTCACTACACTGGCAACTGCCGCGCTCATGACAGCAGGCATGTCCGTCGCTGCGTCTGCAGCAGACACCTCTGTCTGCCTGATCACCAAAGACGCAACCAATCCATTCTTCGTTAAGATGAAAGAAGGCGCTCAGGCAAAAGCTGACGAACTTGGTGTCGAGCTGCGCAGCTTTGCTGGCAAGTATGACGGGGACCACGAAACGCAGGTATCTGCCATTGAAACATGCATTGCAGCGGGCGCTGGTGGCATCTTGCTGGTGGCAACCGATTCAAAGGCTATCACCGGTCAGGTGAAAAAGGCGCGGGATGCAGGGCTTGTGGTGATTGCTCTGGATACACCGCTTGATCCGATGAACGCTGCCGACATGACCTTCGCCACGGACAACTTCCTGGCTGGTGAACTGATCGGTAAATGGGCCGCAAAAACCGTGGACGATCCTGCCAACGCCAAAATCGGCCTCATCAACATCAACGTAACGCAGCCATCCGTTGGCGTATTGCGCAATCAGGGCTTCCTCACCGGCTTCGGCATCGATATTGGCGATAAGAGCAAATGGGGTGACGAAACCGACAGCCGCATCGTTGGTCAGGAAATCGGCAACGGCAATGCAGAAGGTGGCCGCAAGGGCATGGAAAACCTGCTCGCCATCAACCCTGATATCAATGTGGTCTACACCATCAACGAACCAACCGCAGCCGGTGCCTATGAAGCGCTGAAAGCCTTTGGCAAACAGGATGACGCTGTCATCGTGTCTGTTGATGGCGGCTGCCCGGGTGTGGCCAATGTGGAAGCCGGTGTGATCGGGGCAACCGCGCAGCAATATCCCCTTGATATGGCAGGCAAAGGGGTCGAAGCCATCGTCAAGGCCGTGGAAACCGGCGAAATGCCAGCCGCGACCGAAGGCAAAGACTTCTTTGATACCGGCGTTGGCCTTGTAACCGACAAACCGGTTGAAGGGCTTGAACAGCTGACCGTGGAAGAAGGCAAGAATCTTTGCTGGGGCTAATGCCTCTTTGAAAGATCTAATCGCGGGGCGCCCGGCGGCGTCCCGCTCCCGTGCACTCATTAGGAATGCGATCTCATGACTGATGCACCTGGATCTGCTGAAGAACGCTTGCCAGAGCAAGAAACCATCGCAGAATTCAACAGCTCCCACAAATCCAACTTCCATCGCTTGCTGGGCTTTCTTCAGACGACGCCCTCAGCCATTCCGCTTTTCGTGCTTGTCACGGCAGTGATTGTCTTTGGCATCCTTAACGGCAATCGCTTTTTCTCGCCCTTCGCGCTGACATTGATCCTGCAGCAAGTGGCGATCGTAGGCATCGTGGCCGTGGCACAATCCCTCGTTATTCTCACCGCAGGCATTGACCTCTCCGTTGGCGCGATTGCTGTCATATCCTCGGTTATCATGGGCAAATTCACCTTCGATCTCGGCATCCCGGGCGAGCTTGCCGTTTTGTGCGGGCTGGCAACCGGCCTGTTTTTCGGCACAGCCAACGGCCTTCTGGTCGCCTTTGTCAAGCTGCCTCCCTTCATTGTGACGCTTGGTATGTGGCAGATCGTTCTGGCTGCCAACTTCCTCTATTCGGGCAGTGTGGTCATCCGCAGCGAAGAGATCGCACAGGTTGCACCGATCCTGCAGTTTTTCGGACGGACCATAACGGTGGGTGGCGCAGTCTTTACCTATGGCGTTATCCTTCTGCTCTTTTTGGTACTGCTCATGTCCTACATTCTCAGCCAGACAGCCTGGGGACGCCATGTCTATGCTGTGGGCGATGACCCGGATGCCGCGGAACTTTCCGGCGTCAAGGTGAAAGCCACTCTGGTGTCCGTATACGCTATCGGCGGTTTGATCTGCGGCTTTGCTGGTTGGGCATTGATCGGTCGTTTGGGCTCTGTGTCGCCACAGGCTGGGCAATTGGCCAATATCGAAAGTATCACCGCTGTAGTGATCGGTGGCATCTCGCTGTTTGGCGGGCGCGGCTCGGTGGCTGGCACCCTGTTCGGTGCTCTGATTGTTGGCGTCTTCACCCTTGGTCTGCGCCTGCTCGGAGCCGATGTGCAGTGGACCTATCTGCTGATTGGCGCCCTGATTATTTTCGCAGTAACCGTCGACCAAACCATTCGGAAAGTGAGCCTGTGATGACCAGCCCTATTCTGACTGCACGCAAACTGAACAAGCGATATGGGCGCGTTATCGCCATGGAAGACTGCGATTTCGATCTGATGCCCGGAGAAATCCTCGCTGTCATTGGCGACAACGGCGCAGGCAAATCCACCCTCATCAAGGCCTTGTCCGGCGCTCTGAAGCCAGACAGTGGCGAGATCCGCCTCGAGGGCAAGCCGGTTCATTTCACCTCACCCATTCAGGCTCGTGAACATGGCATTGAAACCGTCTATCAGACGCTGGCCCTCTCGCCTGCGCTGACAATCGCCGACAATATGTTCATGGGACGCGAGATCCTCAAGCCGGGCATCATGGGCAGCGTATTCCGGCAGCTGGACAAGAAAAAGATGCAGAATTTCGCTCGTGACAAGCTCACGGAGCTTGGGCTGATGACCATCCAGAATATTGCCCAGACCGTGGAGACCCTTTCAGGCGGTCAAAGGCAGGGGGTGGCCGTGGCCCGAGCGGCTGCATTCGGAACTAATGTTGTCATCCTCGATGAGCCGACGGCAGCGCTTGGCGTGAAGGAAAGCCGCAAGGTTCTAAACCTCATCAAGACAGTGAAGAGCAAGGGTATCCCGATCATTCTGATCTCGCATAACATGCCCCATGTCTTTGAAGTTGCAGATCGAATTCATGTGCATAGGTTGGGTAAACGGCTCTGCGTTGTTGATCCCAAGCAATATTCCATGTCAGATGCGGTTGCTTTGATGACAGGGGCAATGGCCCCTCCGGATCAAGAGGCGGTTGCATGAATAAAGAAAGCCTGAAACAGAAGACGGCAGAAGTTTGCGCGCTTGTCGAGCAGCATAAAAGGCCAGATGGACGCACGATCCTCGCCATAGCCGGAGCGCCTGCGTCAGGCAAGTCCACGCTCGCTGACAGCGTCGTCAAGGCGCTGAATGCGGGCCATGAGGGAGAAGTGCCCAAGGCGGCGCTTCTGCCGATGGATGGCTACCATCTGGACAACCGGATTCTGAAGGCACATGGTCTGTTCCCTCGCAAAGGGGCTCCGGAAACATTTGATGCCGTGGGATTTTGCGAGGCCGTCAAAAGTCTCTCAAAATCTGATGGGCTCACCTACTTTCCCACCTTTGATCGCAGCCGGGATATTGCCATTGCCGGAGCTATTGAAATTGCGCCGACAACGCCGATCATCGTGGTGGAGGGCAACTATTTGTTGCTCCGCACCGCGCCGTGGAATGCGCTGGCCGATGCCTTCTCCGCCAGTGTGTTCGTCAATCCGGGGCTTGACGAGTTGACCCGGCGCCTTAACAAGCGCTGGCTGCGCTATGGCCTTGATCCGGAAGCCGCTGCCAAGCGCACGGAAATGAATGATCTGGTCAATGCTCGCCTTGTTCTCAAGCAGAGCATCAAGGCCGATCTGGTGCTGGACTAAATCGCGCTAAAAAGTGCAGAAATGCAAACCACCCCAAAGCAAGCGTGACGCTCCGGGGTGGCAAGTATCTCGTTGCCAAAAAGCGGTTCTTCTAGCGAATGCGCTGCTCATTCTGGTCGAACAGGCAGATGTGATCCGCATCAGCCATCAGATTGAGCACCGAGCCTCGCTCGGAGATCGCCTCTCGCTCCACATTCACCGTGCAGCTCTTCTCCCCGATTGTGCCATAAAGATAGCTGGCACCTCCCAGAAATTCCGAAAAGCCCACCTTGAAGGGAACCGCCGTTCTTCCCTCTTCTGCCAAGCGCCAATGCTCGGGCCGAATGCCCACATGCACCGGCGTACCGTCCGCTGGGCGGTTGACGATCGGCCGGGTTTGCAGAATGACACCGGCGACCTCAACGCCGTTCTGGCGTATGACCCCATCCATGAAATTCATTTTCGGGCTACCGATGAAGCCGCCGACAAACATGTTGTCCGGATCATCATAAAGGGTTGAAGGCGAGCCGACCTGTTCAATGCGTCCTGCGCGCAGAACCACGATCTTGTCGGCCAGCGTCATGGCTTCGGTCTGGTCGTGGGTTACATAGATCATCGTATTGCCGAGCTTCTGATGAAGACGGGCAATCTCGATGCGCATGTCCACGCGCAGTTCGGCATCAAGGTTCGAAAGCGGTTCGTCGAACAGGAAGACATCGGGATCGCGCACAATCGCCCGTCCGATGGCGACACGCTGCCTCTGGCCGCCCGAGAGCTGCCCGGGGCGTCGGTCGAGATAGTCGTTGAGCTGCAGAACATCGGCAGCCTGTCCCACCTTCTCCTCGACCTCGGTCTTGGACCGTCCGGCCACCTTGAGCCCGAAGCCCATATTCTGCGCCACCGTCATATGCGGATAAAGGGCATATGTTTGGAACACCATGGCGATGCCCCGGTCTGATGGATCTTCCTCGGTGACATCCTTGCCGGCAATCAGCACATCGCCGCTGGTAACCTCTTCCAGTCCGGCAATGAGCCGCAACAGGGTGGACTTGCCGCAACCGGATGGACCGACAAAGACGACGAATTCGCCGCCCTCGATATCAAGATCAACATCGCGGATGACCTCGACCGAGCCGAAAGACTTGCTGACACGCCGCAAGCACAGGCCCGCCTGTCGTTGAATGCGCTGTAGATTGACTTGCTCGTTCATCGTCATGCCTCCCTGCGTAACCAGACGAGCATTTCGCCCGGCTCGCGATTATCCCAAAGATAGTAAGGAATAGCCTTGAGTGTTGCAGGCTTGCGCAAGGGGGGCTCTGTATTGTAGAGGGCGTTGTCCTTGCGATATTCCACCAGAGCCTCGACTTCCAACGCCACCGTATCAGGCCAGGCCTCAATGGTTGATGGTGTAATCGGAACCGCATCCTTGACCAGATAGGTATTCAGAGGCGCATCGTGATCCACCCCTTCGATGCAATAGACAAGGGGGCCGCGCAGAATGGCGGTGCGGCCCTGATCATGGGCGACCTGCGTGTTGGCATAGAGCTTGTGCGGCTGCATATCGAGATCAAGGGTCAATTGGTCGCCAGCACGCCATGTGCGGGCAAGGCGAATATAGCCCTTCTCTGGCTTGGCATCGACCACTTCTCCATTCAGCTTCAGGCTGTAACCATCGGCCCAATCGGGAATGCGCAGCGAAAGCGTGAAGGGACATGCTTCCTCAGGATCGATCTGGAATGCGATCCTACCGTCAGCCGGATAGTTGGTGGTCTGGCCAAGGCTCAGCTTGCGCCCGGCAACTCTCATATCCGCCTTGTTGGAGCAGTAAAGATGCACCGCAACTTCGTCCTCGGATACACCATAGAAATAGGTTCCGATGGATGCGAGCAACCGTGAAACGTTCGGCGGGCAACAAGGGCAACGATGCCAGCGCCAGCGATGATGATAGCCGTGGCTTTCTAGCGGATTGTCATAGAAGAAGTGGCTGCCATCATCGGACAGGCCCGAAAGCACATTGTTATAGATGGCACGTTCCATGACATCCCCATAGCGCGCATCAGGCTCACGCCCGAGCATCCGGCTCGCCCAGAAGACCAGCGCCACAGCAGCGCAGGTTTCCGCATAGGCCGAATCGTTGGGCAGATCATAATCGAAGGTCAGACCTTCATTATCCTTGGACGGCCCGAATCCGCCCGTAACATAAAGGTTGCGTTCGGTCAGATGAGACCAAAGCGCGTTGAGAGCCGGATCGAGGCTGGCATCGGAGAACTCGGTCGCCACATCCGCCATTCCCGCATAGAGATAGGCGGCACGCACGGCATGCCCAACCACTTCCCTCTGCTCGCGTACGGGCTTGTGCGCCTGGCAATATTCTAGCGTCGAGAAATGGAAGTCCTCCGGATTTTCCCCGCGCGCATGGGCTTCTTCATCAAAATAGCTGGGCGCCTCGCCGCGCACATCGACAAAGAATTTCGCCAGATCAAGATAGCGTTGCTCACCGGTAACTCGGCCCAGCTTGATGAGTGCCAGTTCCAGCTCAGGATGGCCCGGATAGCCACGCTTCTTGCCTGCTTCCGGCCCGAATGTGGCGTCGATGCAATCGGCATAGCGGCTGAGAATGTCGAGGAACTTGCGTTTGCCGGTTGCATGATAATAGGCAATTGCCCCTTCCATCAGGTGCCCTGCATTATACAGCTCGTGCCGGTCTCTCAGATTGGTCCAGCGTTTGCCCGGCTCGATGCGCAGATACCAGCTGTTGAGATATCCATCATCGGCCTGCAGGCGGCCATAGGCATCGATCACCGCGTCGACACGGGCTTCAAGCTCGGCATCGCGTTGCCGGTTGAGGGCATAGGCTGCTGTCTCGATGCTCTTGCCGAAATCTGAATCCCAGAACATTTGTGTGGTGACGGTATTATTATGCTGAAAAGGGATCACAATCCCCGGGTTGGGCAAATCAGGGTCGACCTGTTCCAGCATCCGCGCCTCGATGCAGCGGTCAAACAGGATCTTTGCCGTTGTGGTGGCAATGACATCCAGCTTGGGTCCGAAGAAGCCGCTCACCTCTATCTGGTTGACGGCAAGCGGCCGGAATTTTGCTTTTGGCTGTAGGGCCTCGCCGGCTTTGGTAGAAGAAAGTGTGTTCATTGTTATGTCCTTTCGCGGGAGGGCTGCCTATTTCACAGCACCGGCCGTGAGGCCTCGGATGTAGGAGCGTTGAAGAATGAGGAAGAGGATCATGCAAGGGATCATCATCAGCGTGACGCCAGCCTGCACGGCTCCCCAGTCCACCGAGCCATACCGCCCATGCTGGACGGCAGTCATAAGAACCGGAAGCGTGAACTTGCTTTGATCCGTGAGCAGCACAAGAGCTGCGAGAAATTCGTTCCAGGCGTTGAGGAAGGCAAACAGCCCCACTGTTACCACGCCGGGCAAAACCAGTGGTCCCATCACCTGCACCAGCATTCGCCAGCCCTTGACGCCATCCATGCGGGCGGCTTCCTCGATTTCCTTTGGCACAGCGTCAAACGCATTGCGCATCATGAAAACCGAGAAGGGCAATTGCAGTGTGGTATAGATGAAGACAAGCCCGATGAGCGTATTCTGCAATCCCATCTTGGCCAGCAGCAGAAACAGTGGCGTCAGGATCGACTGGAACGGGATCATCATGGTGGACAGGATGAGCACGAAGGCAAGCCCCTTGAGCGGAAAGCGATAGCGAGAGAAGCCATAGCCTGCCAGAAGCGAAACCACGATGGTCAGCAACGAGGTGCCCACGGCCACAAACAGGGAATTGCCTGAATAATGCAGCACCGACTGGCCAAAATTTTCCAGCCTGTCATAGCTCGAGATGCTGAAGCCATCCATCGGCCATGGCGGAATGGGAGGTTGGGTAGACTCGGCCGGTGAGCGGAAGCTTGAGAGCACCACCCATACCAGCGGCGCCAGAAACAGCAAGGCAACCAGAACCGACGTGGCATGAAAGATCAGTTTATGATAGCGCAGCCGTCCCTTGCGCTGGGTGGGGGCAGCCGAAGCTGCCATGGCTTGATCGGAGAAGGTCACGGCATTCATTTTTTCGGTCCCTTGTCGCTCAGGAATGCAAGCTGAATGACACTCAGCACCAGAAGGATGACCAGCAGCACCATCGAGAGAGCAGCACCATAACCCAGGCGGAATGAGATGAAGCTTTCATTGAATATCTTGTAAACGGCCGTAACTGTCTGGTTGCGCGGGCCACCGCTGAGAATGATGTAGAACTGGTCAAAGGCCAGCATTGACCCAGAGATGCACAGGATGAGCGCCAGCGCGAAGGGCTTGCGGATGAGCGGCATGATGATGAAGCGGAACCGCTGGCTCCATTTGGCTCCATCAATCCGCGCTGCTTCGATATAGTCGGTCGGAATGGATTGCAGGCCACTCATTAGAATGACCATGTAGAAACCGGCCATCTTCCAGATGACCATGAAGATGACTGACCAGAAGGCTGGCGTGAAATTGGCAAGAATGTTCACCCGTCCTTCAGTAAGGCCTATATCCTGCGCCAGAGGCGAGAACAGGCCCGTATCAACATTTGACAACCACACCCACAACAGCGCAGCAGAGGCAAAGCCGGTGACCACTGGCAGGAAATAGATGGTTCTGTAGGCCGAAATCGCCTTGCCTTGCCCCTGAACGATCAGGGCCAGCGCCATAGCGACGCCCAGAAGGCCGATCGTGATGACGACAGTATATTCGATCGTGAACCAGAGAGAGGACCAGAAGCTCTTGTCGGTCAGAAGGCGCTCGTAATTGTCGAACCCGACCCAGCGAGGCACGCCCATCAGAGGCCATTTATGCAGCGACATCCACGCCGCCATGCCCAAAGGCACGATAAAGAAGATGGTAACCAGAAGAAGCGCAGGCAGAACGAATAGCAAGCCGTTCCATTGGGAAAGCCTGCGTCGCCTGCGGCGCGTAGGCATGGGAGTCTCCGAAACTGCCATGAGACCGTCAGTCATGGTGTAATCCTTTGAAGCAGGAATGCGAGGGACACCGCCGACTGAAAATGGGCCAGTCGGCGGCTCTTGCTAGGCAGATTTTTGGAGGATCTACCGGGAAGAATCGATGATGGACTGCATCTCTTCCTGTGCTTCATCCATCGCCTCATCAACCTCTTCGGCGCTATCGGCAAAGAAGGCCTTGTTGAGCATGTTGACCCATGGGCCATTCAGCGAGTTGATGAGATCATTAAAGACCGGGGTGTAAGGTGTCCGGCCCTTGTCCATTGCCTTGGCGGCAATCAGATAGCGGCTATCGAGCCCTTTCAGGGCTTCTTCGGCGACATCGGCACGCACTGGCAGCGAGCCGTTCTTGGCCAGAATGGTCTGGCCTTCAGGAGAGTAGGCAAACTTGATGAAAGCCTCGATCGCAGGCATCTTGTCTTCATCGGTCTTGGCCGAAACCACGATATTGTCGCCTCCGGCAAAGGAAGACCAGTCACCATCCTTGCCCGGCAGATAGGTTACTCCATAGTCCAGATCCGGATACTGGTTGTTGAGTGCGCCAATGGCAAAAGAGCCAGATGGCGTGAGGCCGATATTGCCGCCTGCAAAGGCTGCGAAGAAGTTGGAGCCCGAATCCGTCTGTGAACCGGCAGGCACCAGGCCGTCCTTGGCCATGCCACGATAGAATTCCAGCGCATCTTTCATTTGCGGTGTCTTGACGGTGGCCTTGGCGCCTTCATCTTCAAACAGGTTGCCGCCTGATGCCCAAATCAATGGCGTGAAGGTGAAGATATTGCAGCCACCGCAATTGCCCGAGAAATAGAAGCCGTAGGTATCATCGCCCAGCGCACCAATGGCTTCGGCGGCCTTGCGGATGTCGTCCCAGTTGGCCGGAGCCTTGTCTGGGTCAAGGCCAGCCTTCTTGTAAAGGTCCTTGTTCCAGACCAGCACCGATGCGTCTGCAGAGAATGGCATGCCATAGATCTTGTCGTCATAGGTGCCTACGCTCAAATGGGCCTGAGACAGGCTGTCATAATAGGGCAGGGACTTGGCAAATTCTGTCATATCCTTCAGCTGCCCGGCTTGGGCAAAAGAGGGTGTAAAAATGAGATCAAGCGACAGGGCATCTGGCTGCGATCCCCCGGCAGCAGCGATGGCATATTTCTGTACCAGCTCATTGACTGGTACGATCTGCAGCTCGGCCTTGTCTTCCCCCTTGGCGTTGAAGGCGTCAACCAGCTTGGGCATAAATTCCGATCCGTCCGAACGAACCCAGAGCGAAAAGGTTTCTGCCTGAGCCAGTCCGGGCAATGCAATTGCAGCCATGGCAACACCGCCAAGCAATGCTTTGATAGTCACGATAAATCCTCCTCTATGGTTGTCCCAGACAGTCCTTGCACCGCTGAGACAACGTTTGCGCAAAATGTGCGTCTTCGGCCCTTCCAACATGGTTCCGTCACATTAAAGGGCTGCTCGTCCTCCTATTCGGACGCTTCTCCTCCACAGGATTGCCGTACAACGAGACGGCAGGGCAACTGCCGCAAGCCTGCTTCAATCGGCTTGCCTTCAATCATGTCCAGCAGTGCCAATCCTGCACTTTTCCCAAGACAGGTAAGCCCCATATCCACTGTGGTCAGAGGAGGGCGGGTTGCCTTGGCAAAAACTTCCCAATTGTCGAAACCGACAATGGCAACATCATCGGGAACCTTGATTCCCAACTGCGCAAAGGCGTCCACGACACCTCTGGCGATCTGGTCGTTGCCGCAGAAAATGGCATCGGGCCTGTCTGCGGCGGTGTCAAAAAGCTGGAAGGCGGCCGCATAGCCATGGGCCTCGGTCCAGTTGTCAAACTGCGCCTCGCCGAATGGCGCAAGACCATGCTCCTCAAGCGCGGCGTGCCAACCGGCTTTGCGCAGGTGGGCGGCCTTGAATGTGGACATGCCCGTGATATGCGCAATTTTGCGGCGCCCCAGCTTGATCAGATGCTCGGTTGCCATTTTGGCTGCATTGAAATCATCGGGCACAAAACCGATGCCGCCATCAGGACACTCGGAATAAACATAGACAACAGGCATGCCCAGACTGGATGCATCCACCGGCAGACAACGATCGATGCGTTTGCCGGTAATCACCAGCCCGTCGACCCGTTTTTCCTCCATGGCGCGCAGATTGAGCTGCATACGTTTGGGCTCTTTTTCACCGGCACTGAGAAAGACCGATACGCCACGATCTGTCATGGCCGAGGAAAGCCCCGCCGCGACGGGCAGGGTAAAACGTCCATAGGTATCGTCTGTCAAAAGGCCAAGCGTGAAGGAACGTTGCTGAACCAGCCCACGCGCCATGCTGTTGGGGCGATAATCCAAATCCTTGGCCACCTGCTGTACACGCAAGCGTGTCTCTTCAGACATTCTGCCCGTGCCATTGAGGGCGCGTGATGCGGTGGTTACGCTTACGCCAGCTCTGGCGGCGACATCTCGGATTGTCGCGCGCTGAATAGCGCCTGCAGGTCTGGTGCTTGTCTCTGTAACCACGGCTTCCTCCTCTTCCGCAAAGGAAAAATTACGGTGAGATAACGTTTGCTCATCGTTGGTTTACCGTTTGCGCAAACCCAGAATTGCACTGGCGTCCAAATATTGTCAAGGCGATATTTTTGCGCTTCAAAGCCCTGCAACCGGTTGCAGGCTCCTCAAAACAGACTGTGCAAACCACCTGGGGGACGGCCCCGGCCATGCTGTCGGCTCTGCGCAAATTTCTGCGCAACAGGGCAGCGCCTTGAATTCAGGAAAGAATTGAAAATGAGAAAATCCTGTACCGGTTTTTTGGCCGATACAGGATTAAGAAGGAGGCGATAGATACGAATTTTTGTAAAAAGGCAGTTGAAAACCTGCCTTCCGCCACGCCTTAGGCGGGAAAATGCTGGCGGGTACGATTGGCAAAAGCCACCAGAGACAGCATTACGGGCACTTCCACCAGAACGCCGACAACCGTCGCCAGAGCCGCACCGGAATTCAAGCCGAACAAACCGATCGCAACCGCAACAGCCAGCTCGAAGAAATTCGATGTACCGATCAGGGCACAAGGAGCGGCAATCCGGAAGGGTACCTTCATGACCCACGCTGCCGCATAGGCAACAGCAAAGATGCCATAGGACTGGAGCAGCAAAGGCGCAGCGATGAGCGCGATCAGCAGAGGTTGCGACAGAATAACCCCGCCCTGAAAACCGAACAGCAGCACCACCGTCGCCAGCAGGCCAATGACGGAAAGAGGTTTCAGCTTTGCGGTGAAATCAGCCACGGCTTTATCGGTTCTGGAGCCGGAAACCAGCACCTTGCGGGTAAAATAGCCAGCCACCAAAGGAACGACGACATAGAGCAGGACCGATAGCAGAAGCGTATCCCATGGCACAGGAATGTCGGTGACCCCGAGCAACAGCGCAACAATTGGCGCATAGGCAAAAACCATGATGAGGTCGTTCACGCTAACCTGCACAAGCGTGTAGTTGGCGTCGCCACGGGTGAGTTGGGACCAGACAAAGACCATCGCCGTACAAGGGGCAGCTCCCAGCAGGATAAGACCCGCAATATAGGAATCCGCATCCGCCGTGCTGATCATGCTCGCAAAGAGATATTTGAAGAAAACCACACCTAGGATGGCCATGGTGAAGGGCTTGATCAGCCAGTTGACCGCCAGTGTTATGATCAGCCCCTTGGGCTCGTCGGCCACGTGGCTGATGCTGGAGAAGTCGACCGACACCATCATAGGATAGACCATCGCCCAGATGAGGATGGCGACTACCAGATTCACATGGGCATATTCAAATCCGGCCAACAATCCAAAGAGAGCGGGATACACTTCGCCCAGCGCCAGACCGGCAACGATCGACAGGGCGACCCAGACGGAGAGCCATTTTTCGAAGAAGCCGATGCCCCCGCTTTGGGAGGAATCGTTCAGGGTATTTGTGTCGTCGGACATCATTCAGCTTTCGCTTGGTTTTTGCCGATTGCATCCAGCTTGTTCTGCAGAGACAGGCGATCAATGCTGGCAATGGGAAGGGAGGAAAAGATGGAGATTCTGGAATTGAGCATGCGATAGGCGTCTGAGAAGGCAAGGGCGATCTCGCTTTCCGAGCCTGTTGCTGCGGCAGGGTCGGGCACGCCCCAATGCGCAGTCATCGGCTGGCCCGGCCATATGGGGCAGGTTTCACCGGCAGCATTGTCGCAAACCGTAAAGACAAAATCGAGCTTGGGGGCATCTGGCACGGCGAACATATTCCAGCTTTTGGATGTCGCAAAATCGGTGTTGTAATTCAAGCGCTTGAGCAATGCAATGGCATGGGGATTAACGGTGCCTGTAGGATTTGACCCGGCAGAAAAGGCCTTGAAACGGCCCGCACCGGTCCGATTGAGGATCGCCTCGGCCAGAATGGATCTGGCGGAATTGCCAGTGCATAGAAACAGGACATTGTAAGTGGTTTGGGGCATGTTCGGTTTCCTGCATTATCATTTGGTCCGGCCCGATTTGCTGGTTTGGGGCATGGACTGTCTCTTATTATATCGAGAAATCTTGAATAATTGAATTATGGAGCTGTGTCAATGCGTCGCGAATGCATTTTAGTGAATATGCGTTGACCTGCATATTCGATTGGGCGTATATAAATAATTATGGAAAATCTCACAAATATCTTCAGCGCCCTGTCAGATCCGATCCGATTGCGGATATTGGCGCTCATCGCCAAAGAGACCGAGCTTTGCGTGTGCGAGTTGGTCGGTGCGCTGCAATTGCCCCAGCCCAAAATCTCGCGCCACTGCAAGGTGCTGAGCGAAGCCAATCTCTTGGTGAACCGTCGTGAAGCGCAATGGGTGCTCTATTCGTTGGCGAATGATATGCCGGACTGGAGCAGACAGGCTCTGGAAGCCGCTGTCGAGGGCATCAAGCAGGATCTCCAATATGCTGAAGATTGTGCGCGCCTCTTAAAGGTTGAGAGGCCACCCGTACGCTGCGATGGGATGGAGAAACAGGCATGTTAGACAATGGCTCAACCATGGGAGAAAGCAGACCATGGATGAAGGGCGCCGGCAAACCGGGGCCTGTGATACTCATTATCGGCACGCTTTTTGGCGTGGCGCTCTGGTGGGCGGTCTATAGCCAGCTCATTCCCTTTTCCGAAGCGGTGACGGCTCTGTTTCCCGTTGATCGCCATAGCCACACCGGCGAGGCTATCGCCTTCTTCTTTTATGATGTGCCCAAAGTCTTGATGCTGCTGACGCTTATCGTCTTTGCCATGGGGGTTGTGCGCTCATGGTTCAGCCCCGAGAAGACCCGCGCCTTGCTCTCGGGTAAGCGCGAAGGGGTGGGCAATGTCATGTCGGCCTGCCTCGGCATTCTGACGCCTTTCTGCTCCTGCTCGGCAGTGCCGCTCTTTATCGGCTTTGTCTCTGCGGGGGTGCCGCTTGGCGTCACCTTCTCTTTCCTGATTGCCGCGCCGATGGTCAATGAGGTGGCCCTCATTCTGCTGGTCGGCCTTGTCGGCTGGAATGTGGCCCTGACCTATCTGTTTTTCGGGCTTGGCGTGGCGATTCTGGCTGGCTGGGTGATTGGCAAGCTGAAACTTGAAGGCTGGTTGCAAGACTGGGTGCAGGAGATCCATTCCGGCGCCAATGCACCAAGCGCCATCGAAGCGGAAAAACTGACCCTTTATGATCGCTACAAGCTTGGCTATGAGGCGGTGCGCGATATCCTTTCCAAGGTCTGGATCTGGATCATCATTGGTATCGCTCTGGGTGCGCTCATTCATGGCTATGTGCCCGAAGATATGATGGTCGATATCATGGGGGCTGACGCCTGGTGGTCGGTTCCGGCGGCCGTTGTTATGGGCGTGCCGCTCTATACCAACGCTGCGGGCGTGATCCCCATCGTTGAAGCCCTGTTGGGCAAAGGCGCAGCGCTGGGCACCGTTCTGGCCTTCATGATGAGTGTCATCGCGCTCTCCTTGCCCGAAATGCTGATTTTGCGACAGGTGCTGACCTTGCGTCTGATCGCCGTATTCATCGCAGTGGTAAGCAGCGGTATTCTTGCCGTCGGCTTCCTGTTCAATGCGATTTTCTAAATATCAAGGAAGGAAGAGACTGATATGAAACAGGTTAAGGTTTATGGACCCGGCTGCAAACGCTGTGAGACGACCGCCCAGATGATGCGAGACGCCGCCAGCAAACTTGGCATCGAAGCCGACGTTGAGAAGGTGACCGATCCCAAGGAAATCGCCATGGCGGGCGTCATGTCCACGCCGGGCATCGCTGTGGATGGCAAACTGGTGCATACCGGTGGCCTTCCTGATGAATCCAAACTGGCCGGATGGCTGAAAGATTGAACCCAGAGTGGGTCTGGTGAGCAAGAGGGAGAGAGGCGGCTTTGTCTGCCTCTTTCTTTTTGGGCTGAGGTCAAGGCTTTGGCCTTTTGGGCCTAGTTGGGGTGGCGAGTCCAGCTCTCGGCGCGTAGCTTGCGGGGCGAGAGGCCATAGGCTTCCTTGATCTGGCGTGAAAAGTGATTGGGTGTCTTGAACCCCACTTCATAAGCGATCTGGCTGATCTGCTTGCCCGTATGGCTGAGCAGATAGGCACCGCGCCGCACGCGCAACCGCCACAAGCAGTCGAGCGGATTTTCATCAAAGGCGGCCTGATACAGCCGGTTGAGATGTTGCGGCGAGAGGCCTGAAAGCTCTGCCAGCTGTTTCATTGTGATGGGCGAACCCAGATGGTCCTCGATATAGCGGCGCACCAGCTGCACTTGCGGAGGGATCTTGTCGACCGATTCAAGAGCCAGTCGCCGCACCATCAGATTTTCCATCACGGCAATGCCCAGCGCCGAGCATAGATCCTCCATTCCGGCGTGAAATTCGGTGGGCAGATCAGCCCCGATCTTCAGAAGGGAGACGGAAGCTGGCGACACATCCATTGGTCCGGCCCCTCGGGCGAGATAGGAAAAGGTGCGGCTATCGAGCCTTTCGGAAAGATACTGGCACCAGACAACATTGCTGAGGTTCGCTGGCCCGTAGCGATATTCCAGCCGCTCTTGTGAAGCGATCAACGCCACTTGTGGTGCCGTCATGGAAAAGACCTCATCATCGCAATGCACTTCCACCTGCCCAACCCGCAGATAGATCGCTTCAAGCTGGTAACCTTTCAAGGGGCCGAAAATCTCACCTGCCTGATAGGCCGTTTCACCAAAGGCAAAGCGGGCGCTGCTGCCAACAAGACTCGCAACAGATGGCTTCGACTCAGGCGTGTTCATTTTGGGCATGTCTCGATTTACCATATTGCGCTTAGATGCTGAAAATTTGATATTTTGCTCGAAAAATAAGCAACTAATCAATCATACGGATGATGATATAAAATAACAATATTCATTTCAGATATTTTTTCAAAGCTTCAGACACGTAATTCCTATTGAGCTCCTCCCGCTGTTGCCAATATCTAAAAGGCAAATAGGAGTGCAGGTAAGTGAACCTTAGAGAATTGATCCGAGCCGGCAACGGCGATATCAAGGCCGATCTGGTGATCACCAACGGCAAACTGATCAACGTGGCCACCGCTGAAATTTACCCCGCAGAAGTCGCAATAAAAAAGGACCACATCGTCGCTATCGGCGATGTGGACCACTGCAAGGGGCCGCAAACGCGCATTCATGACGCACAAGGCCGCTATCTGGCTCCCGGCATGATCGACGGGCACCTGCATGTGGAATGCTCCAAACTATCGGTTTCCAGCTTTGCCGATCTGGTTGTACCCTTTGGCACCACGTCGGTTGTCTCGGGGCTGGATCAGATTCTCGTGGTCGCAGGGCTTGAAGGCGTACGGCATTTTCTCGATGAGGCCAACGCCAGCCCGCTGACGATCCATTGGGGCGCACCTTGCAAGACGCCCTACACCATGCCGCGCTCAACGGTGAACCACTATTTCGGCCCCGATGATCATCGCGCCACCCATGAATGGCCCGAATGCATCGGCATCTGGGAAACCGTGCGTGAATTCATTCAGGAAGAAGATGACGATGTCATCGAAGCGCTGGAGATTGCCCGCCAGCACAAGCTGCCGGTCTTTGGCTGCTCGCCCATGTGCAAAGGCTCCAAGCTGGCCAGCTATGCCAGCGCCGGCATTCGTCTTGACCATGAAAGCTATGAGGTGACCGAAGCGCTCGAGAAAATGCGCAACGGCATGTTCATGCTGATCCGCGAAAGCTCCATCAGCCATTTCCTTGAAGAGAATATCCAGCTGGCCACCAAATATGTGCCGCAGGCTGATCACCGCATCAGCTTCTGCACCGACGATGTGGTGGCAACCGATGTGCTCAAGCGCGGCCATGTCGACAATATGGTGCGCATGGCCATTGCCGCAGGTGTTCCGCCGATGGCGGCGATCCAGATGGCGACCATCAACAGCGCCGTTGCCTGCCAGATCGACCATAAGGTCGGCCTGATAGCGCCAGGTCGTCAGGCCGATATTCTGCTCGTCGACAGCCCGGAAAGCTTCACTGTCGAGCAGGTCATTGCCAAGGGCTGTTTCGTGGCCGAAGGCAACCACATGATCGAACCGGTCAAACGGCCCGAGCGCCCGACACTGTTGACCGATACCATGCATGTTGCACCCGTCAAGGCAGATGATATCAAGAAGCGGTCGGAGGCTAAAAAGGTCAAGGTCCTGTCCATGAACATGTCGTTGGATGTGCCCTTCGTGCGCAATCGCCGCGATGTGGTGCTGGACGTGGTTGATGGCGAGATCAAGCCGGATACGGCGCAGGATGTGCTCTATGTCTGCGTTGTCGAACGCTACGGCAAGACCGAGAACAAGCCGGTAGCCTTTGTCTCCGGCTTCGGCCTCAAATATGGCGCCATGGCAACCTCCACGGCACCGGACGACAATAACATTGTCTGCATCGGCACCAACGCCGAGGATATGGCTGCGGCCATCAATTGGGTCATCGCCAAGGGCGGTGGTCAGGTCTTCATGCGTGATGGCGAGTCGGTGGTCGGTCTCGAGCTGCCGATTGGCGGCATCGTGTCGGATATCGCTCCTGAAGAAATGGCTGCCAAGGAAGAAGCCCTTGATGAGGCCGCCCGCGAGGCCGGATGCGCGCTGGCATGGCCCTTCATGAACATGTTCGTTCTCTCCATCACAGCCATTCCCGATTATGCCATCACCGATCTTGGCGCCGTCGATTGCGTTGGGCTGAATATTTTCGACCCGGTTCTGGAAAGCATTGCCGATTGATCGGCCCCGCAAGTGAGCCTGCCGCATGACCATGGGGCAGGCGCGAAACTGTCAAATTCTGAAGGAAAGGGCGTGCAAAAGCCGCCAACCAACGATAAGACCTTAGCCAACCTGGAGAACAGTATGAACATCTTTAAGAAGCTGGGTAGCGCTGCCGCGATGATGGTACTTGCCACGCAAGTCTTCGCCGCAGAGCCGACGAAACTGGGTATCGGCCTCATTCTGGCCACAGGCCCGGAAGCGGCATGGGACGCGACCCTGATGCGCGATGTCGAGAGTGTCGCTGAGGCTGCACCGCATGGCCTTGATATCTCTTACAAGAATGTAAACGGCGTCTGGGGCGAAGAAGCCGGTGATGCCATGGAGCTGATGGCCCGCTCTGGCAAATACCAGATCATCTGGGCACACAGCAGCTACTCCGATCAGGTGAAGGCGCTGCAGGAGAAATATCCTGACGTGCTGTTCGTCGTTGTCGGTTCCGGCAACGAGGGTCTTGGGGGCAATGCCTATTGGGTTTACAAACGCGCCCATGAGCCATCCTACCTGCTGGGTGTTCTGGCGGGTCGCCTGACTGAAAGCGATGTTGTCGGTGTTGTCGGCCAGTTTCCTTCCGAGGATGTGAACGATCAGATCAACAGCTTCTTTGCCGGTGCCCGCTCGGTGAATCCGGACGTGAAACGCAAGGTGGCTTTCATCGAAAGCTGGTATGATCCGGCCAAGGCCGAACAATTCACCAAGGCACAGATCGCCGCTGGCGCTGATTTGACGTTCCAGCTGGTTGAAAGCTTTGAGACGTGCGAAAAAGAAAAGATCATGTGCTTTGGCAACTATGTTGACCATGGGGCTTCCGCACCGAAGTCTGTCGTCGCCAGCGCTCTCATCTCCTGGACGCCAGATCTCAACTGGATCATCGACGAATGGTACGACCATGCAGCCAGTGGCGCGCCTTACGAGGGCAACACCAAGGAACATTGGTTCTCCATGGCTGAAGGGGGCTCGTCCCTGTCTGGCTACCACGACTACGAGACAAAGCTGCCAGATCAGCTCAAGGAAGAGGTTGCAGATCTCTCCAAGCAGATCGAATCCGGTGCGCTGGACATTCCGGTAGACCTGTCTCTGCCAACGTCTGACTGACAAGACCGTGCCTCTGCTTCTGGCAGGGGCACCCAACTGGTAAAATGCGTTTATGACAAGTCCAACGCTTGAGGTTACTGCTCTGTGCAAGAGCTTTGGTTCCGTCAGGGCCAACCATGATGTGACCTTCTCGGTCGATGCCGGAGAACTGCTCTGTCTCTTTGGTGAAAACGGAGCGGGGAAATCCACACTTTCGGCCTGCCTGACCGGCCTCTATCGTCCCGATAGCGGCGAGATCGCGTTGGAGGGAACGCCTTTGCGCCTTTCCTCGGCTGCCGACGCCATCCGGCATGGCATCGGGCTTGTGCATCAGCATTTCGTTCTTGTGCCCGATTTCACGGTGCTGGAGAATATCGTTGTTGGCTCGGAAACTGGCCTCTTCGTTGATTTTGCCAGCGCCGAAGCCAGGCTGCGGCAGATCTGCGAAAGTTACGGCATTGAAATCGACCCCAATGCGCGGGTGGAAGATCTTTCGGTTGGAGAGCAGCAATGGGCGGAGCTTCTCAAGGCCCTATATTTTGATGCCAAGCTGCTCATTCTGGATGAGCCCACCGCGACGCTGGATGTGGAAGGCTCCAAAAAGCTGTTCCGCATCATCGACAAGCTTAAGGCGGACGGCGTTGCGATCATCCTCATCACCCATTTCCTCGAAGAGGTGATGCAGGCCGACCGGGTTGCCGTGTTGCGGCAGGGCGCCGTGGTTGGCATCAAGAAAACCGCTGAGACCTCGCCAGAAGAACTGACACGAATGATGGTCGGGCGCGATCTAAAGCGCCAGACCCGCCAGGCGACGCCGATGGGGACAGCGCGCCTGGCACTCGAATCCGTGACCGTAGAAGGGCTCGGAGAGCGCCCCGATCTGGACGACATCTCCTTTTGCGTGCATGAAGGTGAAATCTTCGGCATCGCCGGAGTGGCAGGCAATGGTCAGCGCCCCTTGATGGAGGTCATCGCCGGAGTGCGCAAGCCAAAGTCTGGAACCATCACGCTGGATGATACCCTGATCTCCAACAAGGGCGTTCATGCCATCAAGGCTATGGGATTGGGCCATATTCCAGAGGACCGTTTTGCCGAGGGCCTTGTGCGTGACTTCTCGATTGAGGAGAATCTCATTCTGGGCGAGCATCGCGGCACTTTCGCCAAAGGCGGTCTGCTCGATTTCCGCAAGATGGCCCAGAATGCCAAAAGGCTGATCGCTGAATTCAGCATCGCGGCACCATCGGGTGAGACGCTCGTTGGCAATCTTTCCGGCGGCAACGCCCAGCGGGTCATTCTGGCCCGTGAGATGCAGCTTGCCAGCAAGGTGCTTCTGGCCAACCAGCCCACCCGCGGGCTTGATGTGGGCGTCATCGATTATATCCATCAATGCCTGTTCAACAAGAAGGCCGAAGGTGTGGCCGTGGTGATTGCTTCTTCCGAGCTTGAAGACCTCATCGCCTTGTGCGACCGCATCGGCGTGCTGTTTCAGGGCCGCCTGATGGGCATTGTCGACGCGCGCAAGACCAATCTGGAAGAAATCGGTCTGCTGATGGCCGGACACGCACTGGAGACCGCAGCATGATCGAGATTACCCGACGCCAAACGGTTGGCTACAGGGCGCGGATTGCTGCCTATCTGCTTGCGCTCGTTATGGGATTCGCCTGCACATCCCTGTTGATCTGGTTGAGCGGCGCCAGTGTCATGGAAGGCTTTTCGGCCCTGTTTGAAGGGGCCTTTGGCTCAGAGGAAGCCATGCTGCAAAGCCTTGTGGCAGCAACGCCGCTGATCTTTACCGGCCTTGCCACCGTCATCGCCTATCGTGCTGAAATCTGGAGCATCGGGCAGGAGGGGCAGATGTTTGCCGGAGCCATGAGCGGCTATTTCGCCTCGCTCTATCTGGGCAATGCGCCGATGGTGGTTGCCGTGCCGGTGATCATTCTGGCTGCCATGATTGGCGGCGCTCTGCTGGGCATGCTCTGCGGCTGGCTCAAAAGTCGCTTTGCTGTCAACGAGATTATCTCCACCGTGATGCTCAACTATGTGATTGTCTATTTCCTTTCCTATCTGCTGGCGGGAGGCCCATGGACTGCGGAGGGGTCAACCTCTTATCACCAGACAGCCTTGCTGGCAGATAATTTCCGCCTGCCGTTGATCGTCTCAGACGTCAAACTGCATATCGGTTTCCTGCTGGCCATTCTGGCCACCGTCCTGTGTTGGGGCATCCTCAAATTCACGCCCTTCGGCTTCGAGATTCGCGCGCTTGGGGCCAACCCGACGGCGCTGCGTTTCAAGGGCGTCAATGTCGCTCGCACCATCCTGATTGTCATGGCGGTGAGTGGAGCGCTGTCGGCACTTGCTGGCGTATCCGAGATCTTCGGCGTCAACTATCGCCTCAAGGGGGATGTGCTGACGGGCCTTGGCTTTACCGGCATTATCGTGGGCATGATCGGCGGGCTGAACCCGCTTGGTGCCCTCATCGCGGCGCTGCTATTCGGGGCGCTGGAAAATGGTTCCCTCTATATGAGCGTCCTCTCCGACATCCCGCCTGCGCTTGTGCCTGCCATGCAGGGCATTTTGCTGCTTTTCTTTCTCAGTGCCTCGGTGATTGTCCGCTATCGTGTCCGCATTCGGAGGGCCTCCCATGTCTGAGTTGCTGTCTCCTGAAATTCTCATGTCCATCATGGTCGCCGCCATGGGTGGCGCAACCGTCATCCTGTTCGCAGCTCTGGGCGAACTGGTCACCGAGCGGGCAGGCATCTGGAATATGGGCGTGGAAGGCACCATGCTGGTCGGCTGTCTCGTCGCCTATCTGGTGATGGCTGGCACCGGCTTGCCTATCCTTGCGTCTATCGCGGCCATCGGGGCGGGCATGGTTGCAGGGCTCATCATCGGCTTCATGACAGTGACCTTGCGGGTGGATCATTTCGTGACCGGCCTTGGCTTTAATCTTCTGGCCAGCGGTCTGACGCTCTTCTGGTTCCGCAGCTATGTTGGCGGTGGCAAACCACCCAGCTATTCCACCATCGATACAGTGCCCATTCCGGGCCTCGCAGACATCCCCATACTCGGACCGATCCTCTTTAATCAGCATCTACTGACCTATATCGCGCTTCTCAGTGTGCCAGTAATCGCGGTCTTCCTGCGCCGGACCACCTTCGGGCTGGAAACGCGAGCGGCTGGTGAAAATCCGCAATTTTTGGAGGCCAAGGGGCTTTCGGTCGCAACCCGCCAATATGCTGCTCTGCTGTTTGGCTCGGCGCTTACCGGCCTTGGCGGGGCCTTCTTGATGCTCGCCTTCGCCGATCAGTTTCGCCCGGACATTTCCGGCGGCCGCGGTTGGCTCGCCATCGTTGCCGTCATTGCTGGCAACTGGAAGCCACTGCGCACCATGGCGGCAGTGCTGATTTTCGCCATTCTTGACAGCCTTGCGGTTCATGCCCAAGGTGTCGGGGTCGATGTGCCCTATCAATTCTTTCTCATGTTGCCCTATGTGGCGTCCATCGGCCTGTTGATTTTGATCCGCAGTCGGTCCGGCCAGCCAGCTAAACTGGGCGTTCCTTATCTGCGACACTAAATTCGGAGGTCTTTATGCCTATCCCATCCTGGAGTGAACTAGCCCCACAATTGGTTGATGTGGCCATGGGTCGGCGCATGGCCGACAGCGTTATTCGCAAGGGCAAATGGGTCAATGTCCATACCGGTGAAATCATTCCCGATATGGATGTGGCCATTTCTGGCGGCCGCATTGCCTATGTTGGCGCGGATGCCAGCCACGCCATTGGCGACGACACCAAGGTCATAGAGGCCAACGGGCGCTATATGGTGCCTGGCCTGTGCGATGCGCATATGCATGTGGAAAGCGGCATGATCACCGTCAGCGAATTTGCGCGCGCCGTCATTCCCCACGGCACCACATCCATGTTCATCGATCCGCACGAGATTGCCAACGTGTTGGGCCTGAAGGGCGTCAAGGTGATGCATGACGATGCCGCCAACATGCCGATCAACATTCAGGTGCAGGTGCCATCCTGTGTGCCATCTGCTCCGGGATTGGAAAATGCCGGAGCGGAAATAACCGTCGACGACGTCAAGGAAGCTCTCTCATGGCCGCAGATCTGCGGTCTGGGCGAAATGATGAACTTCCCCGGTGTGGCCATGGGCGACGCCAAAATGCTGGGCGAAATCGCGGCCACGCAGGACGCCGGCAAGACCGTGGGCGGCCATTTCCCGACGCCAGAGCTTGACCTGATGTTCCACGGCTATGTGGCTGGTGGTCCGGCTGATGACCATGAAGGTACCCGCAAGGAAGATGCCATTGCCCGCGCCCGTCAGGGCATGCGCCCGATGATGCGCCTTGGCTCGGCATGGTATGACGTGGCCGAGCAGGTGAAAGCCATCACCGAAGATGGCCTTGATCCGCGCAGCTTCATCCTCTGCACCGATGACAGCCACTCGGGCACCATCGTCAATGACGGTCACATGAACCGCGTCGTGCGTCACGCCATCGCACAAGGGCTCAAACCCATCACCGCCATTCAGATGGCAACGCTCAACACCGCCCAGCATTTCGGCATGGATCGTGATATCGGTTCCATCACGCCGGGGCGCCGCGCCGACATCATCCTGACTTCGGATCTACCGAGCCTGCCGATCGAGCTGGTCATGGCGCAGGGAGAGGTCTTGGCGGAAGACCAGAAACTGCTCGTGGACATTCCCGAAGCCAGCTATCCCGATTTCTGCCGCAACACGGTCAATATGGGCAAGAAGCTGGCTGCTGATGATTTTGATATCTTTGCTCCGAGCGGCGCCAATCAGGTGCGTGCCCGTGTCATCGGCGTCATCGAAAATCAGGCCCCGACCAAGGCGCTGGAGCGCACCCTGCCGGTCGAGCGCGGTCTGGTACAGATGGATGGCGAAGGCGATGTCTGTCAGATTGCGCTTGTCGAACGCCATCGCGGCACCGGCGGCGTGGTCAATGGCTTCGTATCCGGCTTTGGCTACAACAAGCCTTGCGCGGTGGCCTCCACCGTTGCCCATGACAGTCATCACATGATCGTGGTCGGCACTTCCAAGGAAGATATGGCAGCAGCAGCCAATCATCTGGGCAAGGTCGGGGGCGGCATCACCGTCTTCTCGGAAGGCAAGGAACTGGCGACCGTCGAATTGGCCATCGCCGGACTGATGTCTGAAGAGCGCGCCGAGATCGTGGCTGAAAAGGCGACAAAGATGGTCGAGGCCATGGCCGCCTGTGGTTGCACGCTCAACAACGCCAACATGCAGCATTCTCTGCTGGGGCTGGTGGTGATCCCAGAAATCCGCATCTCCGATGTCGGGTTGGTGGACGTAACCAAATTCGAGACGGTGGATCTGTTCCTGTAAATCTTGTTGCAAATGAACGAGAAAAAGAAAAGGGCCGCTTAGACGGCCCTTTTTGCGTTCGCGATTTTATACGCCTGAAATGGGAGAGTGCTGGAGATCCCTTATCTGATGCGCCGACCGGCGGACAAGCCTTCGACTTTCTCGATGATGGAGGCGGCATCAATGCCATGATGGTGATAGAGATCGCCGATCGTGCCGGTTTGGCCGAAATGCTCGATGCCGAGCGAAATGGTACGATGTCCTGCAACCCCGCCAAGCCAGGCCAGCGTGGCAGGATGGCCGTCTATGACGGTCACGATCTTGCAATGTTCGGGCAGATCATCCATCAGATGCTCCACATGGGAAATGGCTTTTTCGTTGCCCCGTGACCGCGCCCGCTGGGCCGCTGTCCAGCCCGCATTCAGGCGGTCTGCCGAGGTGACCGCCAACACGCCGATATCGCGTCGGGCTTCTGCAATGGCACCCGCAGCCTTGATTGCTTCGGAGGCTACTGCCCCTTGATAGGCAATGACAATCTCGCAGTTGGGCCCCGGTTTGCGCAGCCAATAGCCTCCATCGATAGCGCCTTGCACGAAGGCGTCATCCGCCCGCTTGCCCGGTTGCTCGATCGGGTTGGTCGTCAGTCGCAGATAGACCGAACCGCCGGTTTCATCGCGCAGCCATGTGCGCTCGTCCGGATCGCCTTCGCCATCGCGCTGCATATAGTCAAAGGCCCATTCCATGATAACAGCCAATTCATCGGCAAAGGCTGGCTCGAAAGCGGCCAGACCATCTTGGCTCATGCCGATGAGCGGCGTGCCGACAGACTGGTGCGCGCCCCCTTCAGGAGCCAGGGTGACGCCGGAGGGCGTGCCAACAATCATGAAGCGGGAATCCTGATAGCAGGCATAATTGAGCGCATCGAGGCCACGGCAGACAAACGGGTCATAAACCGTGCCGATGGGGATCAACCGCTTGCCAAACAGCGAGTGGGACAGCCCCGCCGCGCCGAGCAGCAGAAACAGGTTCATTTCTGCAATGCCAAGCTCGATATGCTGCCCTTCCGGATCGAATACCCATTTGGCCGTTGAGGGAATGCGGTGTTCGATGAAAGCATCCTTTTGAGCCGTGCGGGCAAACAGCTTGCGCCGGTTGACCCATGGGCCGAGATTGGTCGTGCCTGTCACATCCGGAGAGGTGGTTACGATCCGTGCTGCCAATTCGCTGTCGCCCTTGGAAAGCGTATCGAGGATCTTGCCAAATGCTGCCTGCGTGGAAAGGGTGCGGGCGCTGTCCATCTCAATGGCCGGAACGGACAGTTTGTGATCATGATAGCGGCGCGTGCCCTTGGCAAAGAACGGCACCTCCTTCAGAAATGCCTTGAGAGCGTTGGTGTCTTCCACCGTGGCGAAAGGCTCCCATTCCTCTCCCTTGGCAACGCCCATATGCGCCTGCCATGCGTCCATCTGGGTCGGGTTCATCAGACCGCCGTGATTGTCCTTGTGTCCGGCAATTGGCGTGCCCCACCCTTTGACCGTATAGGCAAGGAAGCAGGTTGGGCGGTCATGGTCGATGGAGGCAAAAACGTCGGCCATGGTGGTCACGCAGTTGCCGCCGAGATTTTCCATGAGCGCTGCCAGCTCATCGTCACTGCGTCGCTCGATAAGCGCTGTGACATCGCCTTGATCGCCCAAATCATCCATCAGGCGCTTGCGCCATACCGCGCCACCCATGAAGGTGAGGGCTGAGTAGTCCTGATTGGGGCAGGCATCAATCCATGCTTTGAGCTTGTCGCCACCGGCCTCATCAAAGGCCTCCCGCTGCAATTTGCCATATTTGACCCGAACGACATCCCAGCCGAAGGCATCGAAGATTTTCTCGACCCGCTCGAAGAGCCCCTCGCGCACGATCCCGTCCAGAGACTGACGGTTATAGTCGATAATCCACCAGCAGTTCCGCAGGTCGTTTTTCCAGCCTTCCTGCAGGCATTCATAGATGTTGCCCTCATCCAGCTCGGCGTCACCAACCAGAGCCACCATGCGACCGAGAGCCTGTTCCTGTCCCCAGCTTTTGGCCTTGATATAGTCCTGAATGAGCGAGGTAAAAGAGGTGATGGCAACGCCTAACCCGACCGAGCCGGTGGAGAAATCCACATCATCAATATCTTTGGTGCGGGACGGGTAGGATTGCACCCCGCTAAAGCCTCGGAAATTCTCCATCTTTTCCCGTGTCTGGTTGCCCATCAGATATTGCATCGCATGGAAAATGGGCGAGGCATGGGGCTTGACGGCGACGCGATCTTCAGGACGTAGGGCGGAGAAATAGAGAGCGGTCATGATCGAGACCATGGACGCCGAGCTGGCTTGATGCCCGCCCACCTTGATGCCATCCGCCTTGGGCCGGATATGGTTGGCATTGTGAATCATCCAGTGAGACAGCCACAAAAGGCGCTGCTCGATTGTCTTTAAATGGGGGCTCTGCATGTCTCGCCTCATATCGGGGGATAGATCTGGCATGCATCTTAATGGATCCAATCAAGATGATCCTCGCTTTTTCAGTCTGGTATTGTTATAAATTTGGAGGATATAACTGCGAACAGAAAAGAAAATGAAGAAATCCACTCCACTTGATGCCTTTGACATTCAGATCCTGCGTTCCTTGGGGCAGGATGGACGCATGCCGCTACAGGCGCTGGCAGATACCATCAAATTGAGCGCAACGCCGACAGCAAGGCGCCTCAAGCGGCTCGAAGAAAGCGGAATCATCACAGGATACAGCGCCCTGATCGATGAGGCCGCTCTTGGTTTTGATGTGACGGTTTTCGTCTCCGTGCAGCTGGATAGGCAAGTGGATGACGCTCTGGCCCAATTCGAGGCGGCGGTCGATACCTTCGATGAAGTGGTCGATTGTTGGCTGATGACCGGCAATCGCGACTATATGATGCGCGTGGTCACCCGCAATCTCAAGGAATTCGAGACCTTCCTTGTCGGGCGTCTGACCAAGGTGCCCGGCGTTGCCAATATCGAGAGCTCGATCCCGCTGCGGCGGGTAAAGGAGGGGGTGGCGCGCACACCCTGATCTGGCTCTTTCGGACCGAAGTCTTTGCTGCTGCCAACAAAAGGCACGCGCATAGATACAAAAAGCCGCCACGACTATTCAATCGTGGCGGCTTGTCTTATGGACACTCAAGACCGGACGATGGACGCCAGATCTGTCTGGTCACTTATTTCGCAGCAGCGCGAGCATCGTCGAGCCACTTGTTGACTTCGTCCTGGTTCTTTTCAATCCATGCCGCAGCCTGTGCTTTCACATCATCATCGCCTTCGTTCATGGCAGCGTTCTGTGCATAGATGTCTTGAACTGGGATGCGGACTTCTTCGAGAAGAGTCTTGATCGCAGGGTTCTTTTCGATGAAGGCATCGTTGGCAACTGGCAGGATATCAGCTGCAGCAAAGCCCATGGAGCAAGGATCGGATACGCAGGTCTCAAGACCTTTCACGGCCGGAGCAGTTTCAACACCATCGCGTTCCGGTACGGTGATCCACATGACATCTTCACCCGGCTTCAACTGGTTAACAGTCCAGTTCGGGGTCCAGGTGTAGAACAGGATATGTTCGCCAGCTTCGTAGGAAGCAACGGCATCAGCCATGGAAGCAGAATAGCCAGCCTTGATCGTGTTGATATCGTCGCCCAGATCGTAGGCTTCCATATGTTCGGAGATCTTGACTTCGCAGCCCCAGCCCGGAGGGCAGGCAACCAGATCGGCTTTGCCATCGCCATTGCGATCGAATGCTTCCTTGACTTCTGGGCGTTTGAAGTCGTCCAGAGATTTGATGCCGAATTCATCAACAGCGGCTTTGTCGACGAGATAACCCTGAAGGGCGCCCTTCTCGGCGACAGCACCAACGATGGAAGCGGTATCTTCAAAAGCAGGCTTGTAGGTGTCATGCAGCGGGAACCAGCCGTTGACCCAAAGATCCAGATCGCCAAAAGCGACGGACTGATAGAATGCCGGTACGTCAAGCGTGGTCGGACCATCAACAGAGTAGCCAAGTTTCTGGAACAGCTGGCTGTAGATTTCGGAGTGGAACCAACCGGTATCCCAGGTGGCCTGACCCATTTTGATGGTAACGCCTTCACCTGGCATGTCAGCTGCGATGGACGGTGCAGCATAAGCGAGTACAGCGCCGGACAGAGCGGCGGCGGCAGCAAATTTACGGATAGCATTTGCCATAATAAACTCTCCTCTAGTAATTTAGTGGTTCAAAATAGCAAAAGCCAGACAGACAGAGTCCATCCGGCTTTCGCAGTTGTTTCATCAAGCTTTTTGTTTGTCGGAAGCTGTTGCAGACTGCCCCTTGAAAATGGACGCAATGAAACCAAGCAGAGATGTGTTGCTTGTGCTTGGTTCAGCAAAGCCCTGCGTGATGCGGTCAAGAATGATCGCCAGAATGACGATACCGACACCGCCAGCGGTTGCTCCGCCAACGTCAAGGCGACCAAGACCGGTGTTAACCACCAGCCCAAGACCGCCAGCACCAATGAGAGCGGCAATAACGACCATGGACAAGGCCAGCATCAGGGTCTGGTTTAGACCAGCCATGATAGTGCGCAGAGCCAGAGGAATCTGGACTTCCCACAGAATCTGGAAATAAGTCGCCCCGAATGATTCCGACGCCTCGATCAGATCCTTGCGCACATTGCGAATGCCGAGGTTGGTCATGCGAATGATCGGCGGCAAGGCGAAGATAATGGTTGCAATGATACCCGGAGCCATACCGACACCGAACAACATGACAATCGGCACAAGATAAACAAAGCTTGGAACCGTCTGCATGATATCCAGAATAGGGCGGACGATCTTCCAGGCCGTATCGCTACTTGCGGCGAGGATGCCGACAGGAATACCGATCACGGCGCAGAAGAGCACCGATGTGATAATCATCGACAGGGTTGTCATGGTTTCCGGCCAGAGGCCGATCATGTCAATGAAGAAGAAACCGATAATGGTAACGATGGCCATGGTGCGGTTGACTACGCGCCAGGCAACCAAAGCAAAAACGAGCGTGATAATGAGCATCGGCACCCAGGCAAAGAAGCCGTCAAGCGCCTGAAGAACCTCGTTCACCGGCACCTGCATTGCCCTGAAAAACGGGCGAAAGTTAGGAACCAGAAACCCGCGAACGAAGCTGTTGACCACGTCATCAAACGGAATGGTTAAAAAGTCTGAAGGGCTGATCAAGTCAGTCTCCTAATTATATTGCTGCGCTTGTGATGCTGTCCGGGCCGGTTTCTTCTTCATCTGAAGCCAGATGCTCGAAGATATTCTCGGCGGAAACAACACCAACCAGCTTGCCGTCATCATCGGTTACGGCCAAAGGCATACCGGTTTGCGCTTCTGAATAGATTTCATTGAGATAAGCGTCTTGTGGCACGGTTGGCGGGTGGGCATGCATGATGTCCATGACGCGCGTCGACGTTTTTGCTGATTCCACATCGCTGCGGGTCAGAAGCCCGGCCGGAACGCCATCCTTGACCACATGAATGATCTCGGTTTCGGTCCGGTCCATTGCCGCAATGGCATCGGAAACCCGCGCGGTGAGTGGAACGCGTGAGGCATCCTCGGCAATGTCGGAAGCGGTGTAAACGCGGCTGCGGTCGATATCGGCAACAAACGCTTTCACATAGGCGTCTGCCGGATCGGAAACAATGTCCTGCGCCGTCCCTACCTGAACGAAGGCGCCATCTTTCATGATCGCGATGCGATCACCCAGAAGCAGGGCCTCGTTGAGATCGTGGGTAATGAAGATGATGGTTTTCTTCAGCTCGCGCTGGAGAACGACCAGTTCATCCTGCATCTCGCGGCGGATCAACGGGTCAAGCGCGCCGAACGGTTCATCCATCAGGAGGATTTCCGGATCGTTGGCCAGACCGCGTGCCAGACCGACACGCTGCTGCATGCCGCCCGAAAGCTCGCCAGGATAACTGTCTGCGTGTGCATCCAGCCCCACTTTATCGAGGGATTCAAGTGCTCTCTTGTAGCGTTCCTCTTTGGGAACACCGTTGACCTTCAAACCGAAGGCCACATTATCCAAGACAGTCTTGTGCGGGAAAAGCGCGAAATGCTGGAATACCATGCAGCATTTCTCTCGCCGAACCTTTCGAAGCTCTTCCTTTGAACAGGAGGCTACGTCGACGTCGTCGACCCAGATTTCCCCTGCTGACGAAGGGATCAAGCCGTTCAAAGTGCGCACCAGTGTGGACTTGCCGGATCCGGAGAGACCCATGATAACGAAGATCTCGCCTTCGTTCACGTCAAAGCTGACATTGTTGATCCCGACGGTGACGCCGGTCTCGCGAAAAATCTGCTCTTTGCTTTGTCCTTGCTGAACGCGCTTCCAGCCTTCACCACTCTCATCATTAAAGAGCTTGGAAACGTTCCTAACTTTCATTTTAATAGTCATGGGTAGGCCTTTAGCACACTCGTGCTGAAAATGAAACCGTGATCAAAATTTTCATTAAAATTTCAAATTGAATGCCTAAATTAAATGCAAGATGATCCTTTTCAATTTTGAATTTTTCAGGCACGAAAACCAATGAAATACGCTGTGTTTTGATATGTCGATTGTGAATGACTGAAGGGATATATAGTTTTACACAAAATAGCTTTTAACATGCGGTATAAATATTTAAAAACCTTGATTGTCAATAAAACATAATCTTATAAAGTATTTCAAATTTTATTATTGGTAATTCCGCATCGTGAGAGTCTGTCAGATTTGTAAATTTTAAAAAATGTAAATTGAAAAGATTTTACAGGTGAAATAATTTGTAAAATTATGAAAAAAATATCGTATACTTGTGAAATTAATCTGTATACATGGAGATTGAAAATTATATAGGGAGAAAAATATAGTATTATACATCTTTGTATGTGTTTAAGAAGTGGATTTATATTTTTAATATATGAAAATAAATTTAAATTTTTCTATAATATCATACCTAGGTGGAAGTCTCTCTACATGATTGTCGTCAGGTTGTGTCTTTCAGAAAATCGCGCGAAAAAGAAAGAGCAAATAAGTACAAACGCTTAAGTAGAATGCTGCAAGTTGACTTGTGCAAATCTGTTTCATAAAAAGATTGTGCGTTATTGCGCACAATCTGGGGCGCTATGACGCAACAACGCGGAATAGCGCGTAGCGTCGTTTCGCGCGCATGATGACGCAAGCGGAGCAAGCTGATGCTTAAAACGATGACGCCTGTTTCTGACCGCATCGAACGGCTGCGGCAGAATTATGTCAATACCAAGCCCTCTATCTGTTATGAGCGCGCCAAGATCTACACACAGTCGCACAAGAAGACCGAAGGCAAGCCGACTATTCTGCGTCGTGCGCAGGCTTTTTATGATTTCTGCGCGCAATTCCAGGTCCGCATCTTTGAAGATGAACTGATTGTCGGAACGGCTGGCAAGTTCCGTCGGACCGGCATTCTGACGCCGGAATATTCCTGGCAGTGGGTCGACAAAGAAATGGACACCTTCCCGACCCGCCCGCAAGACCCCTACCAGATCACGCCGGACCAGTGCGATGTCGTGCGCGCAGAGATTTTCCCCTATTGGCATGGCAAGTCTCTTGAGGAGCATTTTCTGGCCGCTTTGCCCGAAGAGACAGCAAGAATCGCAGTGGATACGGGCATCATCGACAACGATTCCAAATGGCGGCAAGCGGTGGGTGAAATCACGCCGGACTATGAAGGCCACCTGTTCGTCAAAGGCTATGGCGGCATTCTGAAGGATGCCGAAGAAAAGCTTGCCACGCTTGATTATCTCAACGCCGAAGATATCGACCGGATCCACTATTATCAGGCGACCATCCTTAGCGCCAAGGCCATCATTCTGCTGGCAAACCGTTATGCCGATTTGGCTGAGAGCATAGCGAAGGAGGAGGCTGACACTGATCGAAAGACCGAGCTATTGGAAATTGCCCGCGTTTGTCGGCGCATGCCTGAATATCCGCCGCAAAGCTTCCATGAAGCCACGCAATTCATCTGGTTTGTTCAGCTGGGCGGCATCATCACCGAGAATCCGCTGGCGCTCAATCCGGGTCGCTATGACCAGTTCATGTATCCCTACTATGCGGCCGATCTGGACAAAGGCATTCTTGACAAGGCTGGCGCCAAGGAGCTGATCCACGCTCTTTGGCTGAAATATTCCGAATGGGTCTGGACCATCTCGGAAAACACCACAGGCTATTTCGCTGGCTATAACCAGTTTCAGAACCTGACCGTTGGCGGCAAGAAACGCGATGGCAGCGATGCGACCAACGAGCTGACTTATCTTTGCCTTGAGGCAACCGATGAAGTGCGCACCCACCAGCCGGGTCTTAGTGTGCGTGTGCAATCGGATTGCCCGCCAGAATTTCTCTATGCCGTGTCCGATCTGGTTAGCAAAGGGACGGGCTTCCCTGCCATTCATAACGATCAGGCCGGGACGCAGATGCTGCTACAGGCCGGTTACGAGCCCGAAGATGCTCGCGACTGGAACAATTGCGGCTGCGTTGTGCCTCATTTCCGCCAGACAGGGCAATGGACCAGTGCGGTCAATGTCAACTTTGCCGCAGCGATGGAATATGCCCTTAATGGGGGCAAGAGCCGCCTGACGGGCAAGAAGATGGGGCTGGATGCCAAACCACTGGCAGACTATGCCAGCTATCAGGAAATCGAAGATGCCACCTTCGAACAGGTGGGCAATCTTATTCATCATTCGGTGGTCTCCACCGTCATCGCCCAGAAACTCCACGCGGAAATGGTGCCGCGCCCATTCCTCTCCACCTGCATCGGCCATTGTCTGGAAGAGGGCAAGGATCTTTCTCGCGGGGGCGCGAAATATAATGTCGGTCCGGTTCTGACCGGTATTGGCCTTGCGGTCGTCGCCAACTCGCTGGCCGTCATCAAGAAACTTGTGTTCGAAGACAAGGTGACCACGCTCGCCGAACTGGATGCCGCGATGAACGCCGACTGGGAGGGCTATGACGCCCTGCGTACCAAGGCGCTTGCTGTGGTCAAATATGGCAATGACGACGACTATGTGGATGCCATCGCGCGCGATCTGGCCAATTATTATTATCGCAAAACCCGCTCCTATAAGGACAATTTTGGCTCGCCCTTCAACTCGGCTTTCATGGGCATTTCCAACTATATCCCAACGGGGCGGATCGTCGGGGCCACCCCTTGTGGGCGCAAGGCAACCAAGCCGATCACGGAAGGGGTTTCGCCCTTTGCCGGCAGCGATGTGAAGAGCCCACTCGCAGCCATGCGCTCCAGCGCCAAGATGAATCATGATGTGCACACCGGCGGCACACTGCTCAACTTGCGCCTTAGCGAAGATCTGGTCAGCACGCCAAAGGGCAAGCGCGATCTGGGTGGCATCATCCGAGCCTATTTCTCGCTCGGGGCTTTTCATGTGCAGTTCAACACGCTGTCCACCGAGACTTTGCGCAAGGCCCAGAAAAACCCGGAAGACTACAAGGATCTTCTGGTGCGGGTTGCGGGCTACAGCACCCAGTTTGTCAATCTATCGCCTGAAATGCAGGAGGCGATCATCGCACGGTCGGCGCATGGCAGTTATTGATCGCGGTGAATTAGGTAAGATCGGTGTGGTCCTGCAAATGCAGGATTACTCCATCCATGATGGCGAAGGGGTCCGCACGACCATCTTTCTGGCTGGGTGCGGTCTCAGGTGCCAGTGGTGCGCCAATCCGGAGAGCTGGACCCAGCATAAAAAGCTAGCCTATCACGCCCACAAATGCAAAGGTTGCCACACGTGCCGCTCTGTCTGCCTTCAAGGGCTCGACCCGGCGTCGGAAGGCTTTGATATTGCCCGCTGCACTTTCTGCGGAGACTGCGTGGCCGCGTGCCCGGAAAAGGCACTTCAGCTCGCCTGTGAAGCGATGGATGCCGATGCGGTTCTTGACCAGATCCGCCGCGACGAAATTTTCTTTCGCCATTCCGGTGGCGGAGTGACATTCTCCGGTGGAGAGCCTTTTGTGCAGCACCAGTTTCTTCGGCGCCTTATGGCCGGTTGCGAAAAACTCGGTGTTTCTGTCTGGGTGGAAAGCTGCGGCTTTTTCAAATGGGACCAGTGCAGCGACCTGATGGCGGGGATCGATCATATCTTCTTTGATATCAAGCATATGGATAGTGAAACCCACCGGAAGTTTACCTGCTTGGGCAACGAAACCATTCTTGAAAATGCCAAGAGGATCTTCTCAGCTGGCGTTCCGATGACGGTTCGTATTCCTCTGATCACGGAAGTGAATTTGGACGGCAGGAATCTCACCGCAACGGCGCGCTTCATGCAGGACCATCTGCCGGGCAGCCGGATTGAGCTGTTGCCTTATCATGAGCTTGGTAAAGCCAAATATAATGCGTTTCGCATGCAGGAGAGCTTTCGTAGCTTTACCACGCCAACCGAGAACCAGATTGAAGCTGCCTACAGCATATTCGCGCATCACGGCATTGGGCGTTATCAGTAGCTGACGATATTCTGGAAGACGACTATTTTGCTTGCTGCGCGATAGCCATGGGGTTGATCGGCGTAGAAGCGGAAAGATCCGCCCTCCTTGACCGTGTGCCAGTGACCATCGGCAAAGATCTCCAGTGCTCCCTTCACAACAATCACACTTTCCACCACGCCATGGGCATGGGGATCTGACATCTGGCAATGATGGTTGGTCAGGGTGATTTCATGGATCTCGAAATTCACCGCTTCGCTATAGGGAAAGATCGACACCATTTTCATGTCGGGATCGTTTGGAAAGGTCGGACTTTCTTCCGGATCGGTTGACTGGCTGAGAAAGGCGGAAAAGGAGGTTTCCAGACCCGTGGCGATTTGCCAGAGCTTGGCAATGGTAGGACTTGATTCTTCCCTTTCGATTTGCCCGAGCATCGCCTTGGAGACACCTGTCAGTTTGGCGACATCATCAAGGCTGAGTTTGCGCTGGCTGCGTATCGTCTTCAGGTGGGCTGCGACAGAGTGTTTGAACCGGTTTTCCGACACGATCGAATCTCGTTCTTCATGGTCTTTGCTGAATTATTCATACCAGCAAGACCGCATCTCTGGCTATGCCCAAAACCAAAGGCTAAAGCTGTTCTCCCAGAGCCAGATGCAGGGAATTGTTGATGTGGCGCTCAAGGGCCTTTTCGGCTTCGGTAATGTCGGATGAAAGCATGGGGCGCAAAATGGCCAGATGTTCGCCCGTGATGCGCTCGGCATTGAAGGGGGTGACTTGAAGGCGGGATTGCACAACCATGTGAATCTTGACCGAATTGACGCGGTAGACATTGGCAATCAGCGCATTTTGCATGCTGCCAATCAAGGCTGCATGGATGTCCCAGTCGAGCTTCTGCATAGCATCGGCGTCATCCTGATCGGATTTGGCCTGTATGTTTGCCAGATAGGTTTCATGCTGCTTGATCCACTCTGCAATCGTCTCCTTGGGAATGCGCTTGACCGCAGAGCTGATAGCACTCAATTCCAGAATACGACGCAGCTCATAGGCATCACGCACAAAGGAAACATCAAGAGAGGGCACCATCAGACCCCGCTTGGGGATGGTTTCAAGAAGGCCGTCGGCTTCTAGGCGCGGAATGGCTTCCCGGATGGAACCAAGCGTCGAGCCGGTCATTTCCATCAGTTCGCGTTGCGATACCAATGTGCCCGGTTTCAGAGCTCCCTGGTCGAGCAATTCCACGATGCGTTCATAGGCCGCGCGCTTTAGCATTCTTAAGTCCTGTCTCATGCATTGGGCTGCCGGATTGTCGTATCCGACCAGTTCCCTCAATACGCGCCCCGGTTCGTCAGCGCAACCATGTTGCTCACACCCAACCTGTGCGCCAAGAGGGCCCATTCTATTCACAAATTTTCGTAACAGGTCAAAGTTGTGATTGCTAACATGTTACTTGCATGTTAATACACCAAGTTAGCATCAGGCGCAAGGAGGCGCCGTTGCTTCGGAGGAATTAGGAGGACTTATGAAACGTTCAGTTAAATTGCTGGCCGGTGTCGCCGCAGTAGCCCTTTCAGCCATGGTTTCCATGTCAGCACAGGCCGAAACCCTGCGTTTTGCCACAACCCTGCCAGAAGCAGACAACCCCGAAACCCACGCTATGAAGGCGTTTGAGCAGTATGTCGAGTTCCACACCAATGGGGATATTGATGTGCAGCTGCTTCATGGTGGTGTCGGTGGCGACCGTGAAATTCTGGAAAGCGTTCGCAACGGCATCTTCCAGATGACCGCAACAACCGATGGGGCTCTTGCCTCTTTCTATCCGGGTGTGCAGGTCTTCTCGATGCCATATCTGTTCCGCTCGACCCGCCATGCTGTGGAATTCATGAATACCGCACCGGTCATGAATGACTTTGTGGCTGACGTGGAAAAAGAAGCCGGTCTTCGCATTGTTGGCTTTGCGGCTGATGGGTTCCGTAACTTTGTGAACAACAAACATCCGATCAAGACCCCTGCAGATGTGGAAGGTCTCAAGCTGCGTTCCATGGAAAGCCCCGTCATGATCGCGCTGATGAAAAGCCTCGGCGCAGCGCCAACGCCAATTCCATTCCCGGAAAGCGCCATGGCGATCCGTCAGGGTGTTGTTGACGGCGGAGAAAACCCACCGTCCACCGTTATCAATGGCGGTTGGGCTGAAGTCATCAAATATATGTCTCTTGATGAGCATATTTTCTCTGCTGTGTTTGCCTATGCCAATCCGGCTTTCCTTGACGGCTTGAGCGAGCAGAATCGCGCTGCGGTTCTGGATGGCGTGAACCTCTACACCACCATCATGCTGGCTGGTAAAGGGCAGGGCTACCTCTCCGATACCCAGAAGATCAGCGATATGGGCGTTGAGGTGTATGTGAACTCGCCTGACGAGAAAAAAGCATTCGGTGAAAAGGCTCAAAAGCCGGTACGTGAGTTCCTGTCAGAAGAGCTCGGTGCTGACTATGTGGATGGCTTCCTGGCCGCTGTGTCGGAAACTGAAGCCAAACTATACGGCGAATAAGTCTTTTCCGCTGTAACCAATGCTTCTGCCGGCTCCGTGCCTCCCTTTTGTATCCCTCTATGGGAGCCGGCAGACCTTATCCGAATGGAATTTTCTTATGGCATCTTCTCTGACACAGAGTTATCTGCGTTGGACAGCCAAGCTGTCGAACGCTACGGAATATCTGGCGGTGGCGATATTTGCCGGGATTGTATTGGTCAACTTCATGGCTGTGGGGGCGCGCTATGTGCTCGCCGATCCCATTGGCTGGAGTGAAGAAGCCCTGCGCTATGCCATTGTCTGGGCTGTGTATCTGGTGGCTGGCGCCACCTTTCGTCATGGCGAGCAGATGATGATCGACCTCATCGTCATCATTCCGTCCGACATGATCAAGCGCATCGCGGCCCTTCTGTCCCTTCTGACCACATTGGTGCTGGCTGCAATTGTTGTTGCGCTCGGCATTCCATTTCTTATGGACACGGGGCAGGTTTCCCCCTCCATGCGCCTGCCTATGTGGATCCCCTACGCGTCAGTTGTCATCGGCTACCTGATGATTGCGGTCCAAGCGATTGCCGGTTACATCGAGCAGCCTGCGCTTGGCAACAAGGAGCCTGCAAAATGAGCCCGGCAGCAATCTTTTCAACCTTCTTCTTTCTGGTTCTGATCGGCTCTCCCATCGCTGTGGCGCTGGGACTGACGGGTGCCTCTGCCGCCTGGTTCGCGCATCTGCCGATGGTCATTATCCCGACGCGCTTTTTCAGCTCTCTGGATAACTTCTCGCTCCTCGCCGCGCCGTTCTATATTTTTGCCGGTGAAGTGATGAACCGGGGTGGCATCACCGAAACGCTGATCACCTTCGCGGCCAAGATCACCCGTTTTGTGTCCGGTGGTGCGGCCTATGCCAACATTCTGGCCTCTGTGCTATTTGCCGGTATTTCGGGCACAGCGATTGCCGATACCGCAGCTCTTGGCAAGATCTTCATCAACGGCATGCCCAAACAGGGCTATACCAAGGAATTCTCCGCCGCTGTTACCGTCGCCAGTTCCATGATCGGACCGATCATTCCCCCTTCGGTGATCATGATCGTCTACGCATCGGTAGCTCAGGTTTCCATCATCAAGCTGTTTGTTGCTGGCATCGTTCCGGGGCTGATCCTCGGGGGCGCCTGTGCCGTCATCGTGCTCATCACGGCTCTGACCAAAGGGCTGCCAAAGGGCGAGATCAAGGCGGTCGACAAATCGGATAAACAGCTGGTGTTCGAAACCGCGTTGGTCTTCTCCATTCCGCTGTTCATCGTTTTCGGAACGCTTTCGGGTGTCTTTACGGCAACCGAGGCAGGCGGCATTGCCTGTGTCTATGCGATGGTTCTGGGGCGGTTTGTTCTCAAGACCCTGTCCGGGCGTAACATTCTCTCCTGCATGCGGGCCTCAATGCGTACAACGGCGAGCCTTTATCTGGTGATCGCAGGGGCTTCGGTGCTGTCCTACATTCTCACCGTAACCGGCGCCATTTCTTCGGTCCGGTCCCTGACGGCGATCTTCTCGGGCGATCCGACAATCTTTCTGTTCTTCGTGCTGGGCATTCTGATTGTTGCGGGCTTCTTCCTTGAGCCGGGCGTTCAGGTGCTGCTGCTGGCGCCGATCTTCCTGCCCATCTCCCGTAGTCTGGGCATCGACGAAGTGCAATTCGCCATGGTCTTCCTGCTCTCGGGCACCCTGAGCCTGATGACTCCGCCTGTCGGCATCTGCCTCTTTGTGGCCGCGCAAATAGGCGAGATAAGCATCGGGCGCATGTTCAAGGCAATCATGCCCTTCCTGATCGCCCAGATCATCGCAATCTCTCTTCTCATCATTTGGCCGGAACTTGTCACGTTCCTGCCCAACCTGGTCAACTAGCAATGACAAAGCAAAAAATCCTCGTTCTGACGGAACAGTTCACCAATGAATGCCCTCTGTTCGATCCTCTGCGTGATGCGGGATATGACGTGGTGGTGAACGAAAGCGGACGTCTCCCCGACGAACCGACCCTTAAGGAAATGCTCTCCAGCGGTGTGGTGGCCACCATCGCCGGAGGCGAGCCCTACACCCCTGACGTGATCGCTTCCGCCAAGGATCTCAAGATGATTGCGCGTTGGGGCGTCGGATATGACAAGGTCAATGTCCCCGCAGCGACCGAGCATGGCATCCCTCTTGCCATGGCTTTTGGCCAGAACCACGAGAGCGTGGCCGAATATGCGCATGCAATGGCTCTTTCCCTTGCTTGCGGTATTGGGCGCCGCGATGCCATGGTGCATGGCGGTACATGGATGTTTGATGGCTTCCATCCCGGTCTTTGGGAGCGCACCGCTGGTCTCATTGGCCTTGGCCGCATTGGTGGTGCCATGGCACGACGGCTCAATGGGCAATCCATGCGGGTTCTGGTCTATGATCCATATGTGACCGAAGAACAGGCCGAAGCTGCGGGTGTCGAGAAATGTGATCTCGATACGCTTCTGGCCGAGAGTGATCTCATTTCGGTCCACGCCCCCTCAACTCCAGAGACGCGCCACACGCTGAATGCTGAAACCTTCGCCAAGATGAAGGATGGCGTCATTGTCATCAACACCTCGCGCGGGCCGCTGATTGACGAGGCCGCTCTGGTCGATGCGATCAAATCCGGCAAGGTCTATGGCGCTGGCCTGGACGTGTTCGAAACCGAGCCTCTACCGGCTGATAGCCCCTTGCGCAGCTGTGACAATGTCATTCTCAGCCCGCATGTGTCCGGTATGGACAAGATGGCAGAGAAGCGGGTGACCCTGCGTTGCGTCTACAACATTCTGGCTTGGCTCAACGGCGATGCCAAAGAGCTTCTGCCCTATGTGGTCAATCCTGAAACACTAAAAATCTGAACGGCAAATCCCGAAAGTCTAATAAGAGGAATAAAACAATGAGCAAAGAAATCTCGGGCATCATCCCTGTTGTATTAACGCCGTTCACCGACGACAATAAAATTGACTGGGCTGGCTATGAGCGCCTGATCGAGTGGTATCTGGAAAATGGCGCAACGGCGCTGTTTGCGGTCTGCCAGTCATCCGAAATGCTGTTCCTGAGCGTTGAAGAGCGCGCCGAGTTGGCTCGTTTCACGGTCAAGAAAGTGGCAGGGCGTGTACCTGTCATGGCATCGGGTCACATTTCCGATTCTCTGGAAGACCAGAAAACAGAGCTAGGCGCCATGGTTGATACCGGTGTTGACGCCATCGTTCTGGTGACCAACCGCCTTGATCCGGACCAGAAAGGTGCGGATGCCTTCCGCTCCAATCTCGATGCATTGCTCGACTTCCTGCCGGACGATCTGCCTTTGGGCCTTTATGAATGTCCCGCTCCCTATCGCCGCCTGATGAGCGACGATGAAGTGACCTATTGCGCCAAATCCGGCCGCTTTGTCATCGTCAAGGATGTGTCTTGCGATCTGGAAACGGTCAAGCGCCGCGTGGAACTGGTCAAGGGGACGCCGATGAAAATCTGCAACGCCAATGCTGCCATCGCGACGCCAGCCATGCAGGCGGGCTCGGCAGGCTTCTGCGGTGTCTTTACCAACATCCATCCCGATCTCTATCGTTGGGTGATGGATCATGGTGCAGAGCATCCTGATCTGTGCGAAGAACTCTCCGTCTTCCTCGTTCTCGCTGCCACGGTTGAGCCAATGGGCTATCCGAAAATGGCCAAGCTCTATCATCAGCGCATGGGCACATTCTCCAGCATTCACAGCCGCGTGGTTCCCTTCGATATCGAAGAGAAATTCTGGGCTCTGGGGGCTATCATCGACCGCATCGAGCAGGGCACGGACCTGTATCGCAAGAAAATTGCGGCTCTGGGAGAATAGCATCCATGTCGATCACGGTATTCGGATCTGTCAATCTGGATCTGACGGTATCTGTAGAGCAGATGCCGGAACCGGGCGTAACCAGCCATGCCACCGGCTTCCTTAAGGGGCTCGGTGGCAAGGGGGCCAACCAGGCGGTTGCGGCCACAAGACTGGCCAAAGAGCCGGTGCGTTTCGTGGCCGCCATTGGAGCCGATGCTTTTGGCGATAGTCTGAAGGCCAGCCTTGAAGGGCTTGGTGTTGATACCAGAGATCTGGTTACGATGCCGGAGCATGATTCCGGTATCGCCCTTATCCATGTCGATGCCTCTTCACAGAATACGATCACCGTCGTTGGCGGGGCCAATATGGCCTGGCCAGCTGAGGGACCTGATGCGTGCTGCTTTGATAAGTGCAAGGTTGCCTTGTTCCAATTGGAAACGCCACAGGACACCACCGTCGCAGCCATGCGCAAGGCACGCGCAGCCGGTGCCACCGTCATTCTGGATCCTGCACCGATTGCCTCTTGCGGCATGGATGCCCTGTTGGCAGAAGCGGATATCATTACCCCCAATGAAACTGAAGCGGCTGGCCTATCTGGCACCAAACCGGCCAATCTCAAAGAAGCGCGGGAGGTTGCTCGCAGTCTTTGCGCGCGCGGTCCCCGGACCGTCATCGTCAAGCTCGGTTCCAAAGGGCTGGCTTATGCAAGCAAAGACGGGCAGGGCGGCGTAATCGAGCCCTTCAAGGTGAAAGCGATTGATACCGTGGCGGCGGGAGACAGCTTTAATGGTGCCTTGGCTGTGGCCCTGTCAGAAGGTATGCCGCTTGAAGCCGCTCTGCGCTTTGCCTCCGCAGCAGGGGCGCTGGCCACTACGAAAAAGGGCGCGAGCGAAGCGGTTCCTGATCGGTCCGCAGTGGATGGGTTGATTTCGAACGCCTGAAATGAATGCCACAAGGGATGAGACAGCTTAAGGGCAGGGTCGGCTGATGCGGGCTCTGCCTTTCGTGCCTTCATGTGCAACTGATGCGACTTTTTCGTCTCTTCGGCTCGCTATCACGGCAATGTGAATGAGGCGGTGCAAAATATAGCCCATATAGGCGCAAATCAGCCCAATGGGGGAACCATTGCCGTCGTGGCGCGTTCCTTCAAAACTGGAAAAAAGCCAGATTATGTGGTAAAATATTACTTCATAATTAAGGGTTGAATTTGGCTGATCCCGGTGCGCTGTACCACAAATCCGCTTTTCAAAGATGATCTGTGGGAAGCCTGATTGTCTCGAGACTATGAGACAGATCCATTCGTTCATCGCCTCGGTGTCGGGCATGGAAAACCAACAAAGCAAGCGGGGACAAGGATATGAAATTACGTAGAACAATCGTGGCTTCGGCTATTGCACTGTGTATGGGAATTACCGGTTTGCCTCTGGGCAATGTCAATGCGTCATTGGGCTTGGTTGGTGTTTCTGAGGCACAAGCCCAACCGGCTCCAAGATGGCGAAAAAGACCAATTCGTCGCAGACCTCCAGTTCGCCGTAGAAGCAACAACAATAATGTGGGCGCTGGCGTCGCAGGGGCGATCATTGGACTTGCCGTTGGCGCTATCGCCGCAGATGCCGCCCGCAAGAATTCCAATCGCTACCGTGCGCCGGAATGGTGCAATGTGCGCGCCTGCTCAAGCCGCTACAGAAGCTTCCGGGCTTATGACTGCACCTTCCAGCCTTATAACGGCCCACGCCGATATTGCCGCATGTAGGACATCGGCCTTATGAAGGCTCAAGCGAACGTGCCCCTTGATGTTCATTGTTACAAGCCGATCATCCGGGATACCGGGTGGTCGGCTTTTGTGTGCAACTGCTAGCAATTTCTTGTGATCAAACCAAGCCTGCGCTCCGATTTTCTGGCTGGGAGAGGGCCACCGGACGCTTCTTGTGGTAAGACAAAAATCAGTTTATAGGATTGGCCCCGTCAACTATTTGATATTTTAAGTAGTTGTACCTATTGGGAAATCTTTGAAACTATTTTCGATCCATGTGACGATACGCTATCAGCGCATATCAGCTATGCAATTAAATTCATCATTGCGAATCCAGCGATTTAAAGGAACTATTAGAGCTGTTCTAATTTTGATTGCACTGCACAAAAATGATAATCTGTGTATCTGATCTGCGTTTGAGGAATAGGTCGTCATCTGGACGTGCATTCCGCGCAAGTGATATACCAATGTCTAGTTCTAGAATGAAGTGATGCAGAGAGTTCATGACCTTCCCTCCCTCCGCACTCCAGCAACCGATCACAAAGCTCACGTCTCTGACATTCGATGAGCTTATGGTTGGTCGGTGTGCCAGCGTAACCCGAAGCCTGACACAGACAGATGTGAATCTGTTTGCGACGGTCTCTGGCAACGTGGATCCTCTTCATTTTCCTGAAGGGGCGGACAATGCTGTCTTCTCGCAGCCAGTTGGTCATGGCATGTGGGCTGGCGCGATTTTTTCCGGTTTGCTCGGCTCGCATTTGCCCGGACCGGGCACCATCTATCGCAAGCAGAATTTGAAATTCCGCGCCCCTATTCCTCTGGAGGCCTGCGTTACGGCTTCGGTCTCTGTGGCCTCCAAAAGAACCTCGCCCAAGGGCCACAAGCTGGTAAGCTTCGATTGCCGGATGACGGATCAGGATGGCACAGTGCTGGTGGAAGGCACAGCAGAGGTCATTCCGCCACGCGCCCATTCCGATCAACCCGGGCATAGTTTGCCGGATTTTCAATTCATCACTCATGACCAGCTGACATCCCTGACAGACCAGTGTGCGGATTATGCCTCTCTGCCCACCGCAATTATCTATCCCTGCGATGCCCTGTCCCTGCAAAGCGCGTGTGACAGTGCAAAAATGGGGTTGATTGATCCGGTTCTGGTCGGGCCGCAGTCGAGCATTGAGGCGCTTGCTCGTGATCTGGGTCTTGATATATCTGCCTTCCGTCTGGTGGATGCGCGCCATGAAAAGGACGCCGCGCTCAAGGGTGTTGCTCTGGCAAAGGCCGGTGAAGTGGGCGCCGTGATGAAGGGCTCCCTGCATACGGATGAACTGATGGCTGCCGTCGTGCGTCGCGATAGTGGCCTGCGGACCTATAACCGCATTAGCCATGTGTTCGTCATGAACGTGCCGACCTATCACAAGCCCTTGCTGATCACCGACGGTGTCGTCAATATTTCTCCCAACGCCGATGACAAGGCGCATATCATTCAAAACGCGGTTGCGCTGGCCCATGTGCTGGGCGTGGAAACACCCAAGGTGGCCATTCTCTCTGCGTTGGAAACCGTAAATCCGAAAATCATTTCCACCGTTGATGCTGCGGTTCTGTGCAAGATGGCAGACCGAGGACAGATCAAGGGTGCCATTCTTGACGGGCCTTTGGCCTTCGATAATGCCATTTCGAAGGATGCAGCAATGACCAAGGGCATCAAATCAGAGGTTGCTGGTGATCCGGACATTCTTCTGGCTCCGGATCTTGCATCCGCAAATATGCTGGTCAAGCAGCTTTCATTTCTGGCCCATGCCAATGCCGCCGGTATTGTTTTGGGGGCTGCTGTTCCGGTTATCCTGACCAGTCGTGCTGACAGCTTGTCGGCGCGCCTTGCTTCATGTGCTCTGGCTGTTCTGTTGGCAAACAGATAGTCGGGCGTCCTAGTTTGAATAGAAAGAAAAGAACCAATGACAGATATTAAAAAAGGCGCTTTGCTGGTCCTGAATAGTGGATCATCAAGCGTAAAATTCACGGTATTTCAGGTTGGTGACGCTGACCAGAAAATTGCGCTTTATTTCGGTGGTCAGCTCGATGGCATCGGCTCTTCAGCCCACCTCAAGGTGAAAACCGCTGCCAAGGAACTTTTGGCAGACGACTCCTGGGAGCATCTGGATCAGGGCACGGTTCCTGCCATTTTGCCGCATCTGCTGGAATGGATCGAAAGCAAGCTGCCTGCCGATCTGCCGCTGATCGGCGCAGGCCATCGCGTGGTTCACGGTGGTGAAACCTTCGACAAGCCGATGCTCATCACGGATGAAATCATCGAAAAGCTGACCAGCCTTGCTCCGCTTGCCCCTCTGCATCAGCCGCAGAATGTTGCTGCCATCAAGGCCTTGGCCGCCAGCCGTCCTGACTTACCTCAGGTTGCCTGCTACGACACCGCTTTCCACCGCACCATTCCGGCCATTAATGGCACCTTCGCCATTCCCAAGGAATATACTGACGCCGGTGTAACCCGTTATGGCTTCCATGGCCTGTCCTACGAATATATCGCCTACAATCTGCGCCAGAACAAACCGGACCTTGCCAAGGGCAAAGTCGTGGTGGCTCACCTTGGCAGCGGCGCAAGCCTTGCCGCCCTTCAGGATGGCGTCAGCATCGACACCTCCATGGGCTTCTCCGCGCTTGACGGCATCCCGATGGGCACGCGTCCGGGCAGCATGGATCCAGGCGTACTCATCTATCTGATGCGTGAGCACAACATGGACGTCGATGATCTGGAAAAGATGCTCTATTACAAATGCGGTATTCTGGGAATTTCCGATATCTCCAACGACATGCGCGACATTGAGGAAAATCAGGAACCGGGCGCTGTTCTGGCTCTGGATATCTTCTGCCAGCGCACAGCCAAGCAGATTGCTTCTCTGGCTGTTTCCCTTGGTGGTATCGACGCTCTGGTCTTCACCGCTGGCATCGGCGAAAACGGCCCGATCATCCGCGACAAAGTCTGCGCCGATCTGGCCTTTATGGGCATCAAGCTTGACGCCGGCAAGAACGACACACGCGGTGTTGAACTGATCTCTACTGAAGAGTCTGTTCCAGTCCTCGTCATTCCAACCGACGAAGAATTCATGATCGCGCAGCATGCCGTGAACATCCTGTCTGCATAAGCCAGACCAACAGATACAAGATTCAAACCGGCTTCAGGAAACTGGAGCCGGTTTCTTTTTGGTCTTTATGTGTCTCTTTGGAAGGCTCTTTTGTCGAGGATGCGGATAAAGAGTTGCAAGCCAGTTGGCCGATACGCTAAGCACAAGGCCACAACATCAGGTGGTTTCGCCCGACTGGGACCAAGCGCTGAGCCGCCGCAGGAAGAAAGAAAAAGTTTTGAAACGCGTCTTCATTACGGGCACCGCCGGCTTCATCGGTTTTCATCTCGCCAAATTGCTCCTTGCCGAAGGTTTTGCTGTGCATGGCTACGATGCCATGACCGACTATTACGACGTGAGACTGAAAGAGCGTCGCCATGCCATGCTGCGACAGAATGAGCATTTTCAGGCAACCGTCGGCATGCTGGAAGATGCGGACCTGCTCAACCGGGTGATGGAGGATTTTCAGCCCGATGTGATTGTGCATCTGGCAGGTCAGGCTGGCGTGCGCTACAGCATGGAAAATCCCCGCTCCTATCTGGAATCCAACATTGTGGGTAGCTTCAATATTCTCGAAGCCGCCAACCAGTTCAAGGTCGATCATCTCTTGATGGCCTCCACCTCTTCGGTCTATGGCGCCAATGAGGTTCAGCCCTTCCGCGAAACAGACAAGGTGGATCTGCAGGTCTCCTTCTATGCCGCCACAAAGAAATCCTGCGAGAGCATGGCCCATTCCTATGCCCATCTGTGGGGGCTGCCGGTGACCATGTTCCGTTTCTTTACGGTCTATGGACCGTGGGGACGACCAGACATGGCGCTGTTCAAATTCACCGATGCCATTCTCGACGGCCGTCCGATCGACATCTATAACAATGGCGAAATGTATCGTGATTTCACCTATATCGATGATCTGGTGCGCGCCATTCACCTGCTGATTGACGCGGTGCCCGAACGCCCGGAAGACGGTCAGGTGGAAGAAGGGGACAGTCTGTCTCCTGTTGCCCCTTATCGCGTGGTCAATATCGGCAACTCCAATAAAGTGCGCCTGCTTGATTTTGTCGATGCCATCGAAGCGGAGTTGGGCATCAAGGCCGAGCGCAACTATCTGCCCATGCAGAAGGGCGATGTCTATGAGACCTATGCCAACTGCGATCTGCTCAAATCACTGACCGATTACGCGCCAAAAACCGATATTCGCGCTGGCGTTGGCAAATTCGTACACTGGTTCCGCGATTATTACGACAAGTGATGGCCCGTGAGAGCATAGCGCGGCTGTGCTATTGACAGAGCTCGGCATCGGCCTTTTCGTAAAATCGGGAGCATGACGCCATTTCGGCTGCCCCAAGAGGGCTGCGGCATGATGACTGCTGCAAAAAGATAACTTGTTCCCGCCCTTTACGGTTCCTATTTTTTGCTTGAAATTCAAAAAAATGTCATCTTTAGCAGTGACATTTTGCCTTCAAGATCAAAGAGACCAAAGGGGTTTACACTATGGCAGCCAAGAGTTTTCTCAGTGACATGCTTCAACGCATTGCAAACGCAGGCCCCTTTCTGTCGTCCAAGGCGGCTATGACACCGGATCATTTGATCCCGCTTTGCAAGGAACTGGTAGGCGACAAGGGTGAAGCATCAGGACTGAAAAACGCGCTCAAGATTCTCGAGATCTATGAAGCAGCCTCTGAAGAAGAACGCCACAGCTTTTTCGTCAAGGTCGCGGAAGAATTCGGCGTTGATCACGATGCACTGGCAAAGGCCGTCGCTCAATGGGAGCCGGGGGATCATGCAGCCGCTCGCGAGCTCTATTTCGCCGCCGAGCCCAAAAGCCAGGAACTCATCCGTCGCCTCAATCGGGTGCCCGGATCAACTGCGCGGCTTGTGGCTATGCGCGCCGATCTGCTGAATTATGTTAAGGCCGAGCCAGAGCTCAAGAGTCTGGATCATGATTTCCAGCACCTGTTTTCTGCATGGTTCAACCGTGGGTTCCTCGAAATCGAGCGGATCGACTGGTCTACGTCAGCCGAGATTCTCGAAAAGATCATCGCCTATGAAGCGGTACACCGTATCCATGGGTGGGATGATCTGCGCCAGCGTGTGGCCGATCCGGACCGGCGTCTGTTTGCCTTCTTCCATCCGGCAATGCCAACAGATCCACTGATCTTTGTGGAAGTGGCACTGACGCGTGAAATCCCCAAATCCATCGCCTCCATTCTGGAGCAGGAGAGGGAGCATATTGAACCGGGCGCAGCCAATGCCGCGATTTTCTATTCTATCTCCAACTGTCAGGTCGGTTTGCGCGGCATCTCCTTTGGCAACTTCCTGATCAAGCAGGTTGTTGCCGAGCTGCAGAAGGAATTCCCGGCCCTGCATACCTTTGTAACCCTGTCACCGGTGCCCGGCTTCCGCCGTTGGGTCAAGAGTGCCATTGAAAATGAGGATCCGCTTCTCAAGCCCGAAGAACGCGCGGTTCTGGAACAGCTTGGCGATGACGAGCTGCCAGCAGATGATTTCGTCCAGCGTCTGGCTGCTCGTTATCTGGTCAATGCCCGCAGCAAGAAGGGCACGGCCTATGATCCTGTCGCCAACTTCCATCTTGGGAATGGGGCGCTGCTGCATAAGGTTCATGCCAATGCCGACCATTCCGAGCGCGGCAGAAGCATCAGCTGGGGTGTGATGGTCAATTATCTCTATGACGAGAATAAAATTGAAGAACACCATCAGGCCTATGCAACGGACAGCACGGTTGCTGCCTCCTCAGAAGTCAAGTCTCTGGCCAATGCCAAAGTCAAGCTGGCTCCGGTCGCTGCAGCCAAGGCTGCCACGCCTCCTAAAGCAGAAACCGCTTGAGTCTTTTGAGGCTTATTCATCAAATAAGACACCCGGCAAGCTTTCGCATGCCGGGTGTTGTTTTTTGGTGCTTGCAACCAGAATAATACTTCTATTGTTGCAATATTTCCTTGCCTCAGAAGGTCAATTGAAGACTTTAGGCGTATGCTCTTATTCTATCGCAGTAATATATTGTAAATTAACAGATATATTTATTTGTCTTCTTAACCAACCGTCCACCATGTTTGCTTACCCTGTCTAAAAAGGCCCTGTATTTAGCCGCGTTCAAGGCGCGCGCTTTCTCATTTCAAGAGACTCAGGGCTCCGATTGCATCGGATGATACGAGCTGATGCCATTCTGTTGAGGTTGAGTGTTGCTTGTGCAACTGAAGGGGAGACATGATGCGTTTGACCATTGCTAAGCGGCTGTATTTGCTGGTGGGGCTGTTTTTTGTTGGCCTTTCGCTGTTGACTGTCACCATGGATTTCAGCTTCCGGGGCGAGCTTTCCAGCCAGAAGTCGGCTGAACTGCAAAGCCTTGTTGACGCGGCTGTCAATGTTGCTCAGTCCAAATATGATTCCTTCAAGGCCGGAGACCTCAGTGAAGCAGAAGCACAGGCAGCAGCCGCCAAGGCAATCGAGGCAATGCGCTATCGCGGCAAGGAGTATTTCTGGATCAATGACATGAAGAATGTCATTGTGATGCATGCTGCCAAGCCGGAACTGGTTGGCAAGGATCTCTCAAGCCTAAAGGATGCGAATGACGTCGCCATCTTCCCCACTTTCGTGAAAACCGTCCAAGCCGAGGGCGGGGGCTTTGTAGGCTATATGTGGCCGAAGGCTGGCTCGGATACAGCTGTCGACAAGCTTTCCTATGTGAAGGGCTTTGCGCCTTGGGGCTGGGTTATCGGCACTGGCGTCTATATGGATGACCTGCAGGCGATTCTCTGGACCAATACAAAGATCATGTTCGGTATTGGGGGGCTTGTGCTGTTGATCTGTTTTCTGGCCGCGTGGTTTACCCTTCGCTCCATCATCACGCCAATGGGCGCGCTGAAAGGGGCCATGTTGTCGCTGGCTTCAAATGAAACGGTTACCGAGATTCCGGCAGAAGGGCGAAGCGATGAGTTGGGAGAGATGGCCGAAGCGGTCAAGACGTTCCGCGATATGGGCGCCGAACGCAGACAGCTTGCCATACAGCAAGAAAAAGATCAGGCGGCGCGGGCCGAGCGTCAGGGCCGGATTGATCAGTTGATCGCATCCTTCCGTCAGGAAGCCAGTCAAGAGTTGCATGTGGTATCCGAGCAGATGCAACGCTTGCAAGCAACAGCCAACAATCTGGCGGATCTGTCGCAATCCTCAGCCTCCCGCTCCCATCAGGCACAGGATGCAGCAACCCTTGCGTCCTCGAATGTGCAGACAGTGGCTGCGGCCAGTGAGGAATTCTCCGCCTCCATCGGTGAAATCGCCCGACAGGTTGATCAGGCGACCAGCGCTGTCAACACGGCGATGATCACGACTGGAGCGGCCAATGATCGCGTTGGCAGTCTGGCCGAGGCTGCCCAGCAGATTGGGGATGTTGTCAGCCTCATTCGCGATATTGCTGAACAAACCAACCTGTTGGCGCTCAATGCAACCATAGAGGCCGCCCGCGCTGGTGAAATGGGCAAGGGCTTTGCCGTCGTAGCTGCCGAAGTGAAAGAATTGGCCAACCAGACCAGCAAGGCAACCGAGCAGATTTCGGCTCAGATCAACGCCATTCAGGGTGAAACGCAGGAAGCGGTGCAGTCCATCGAGGAAATCGGCACCACAATCGAGCAGGTCAACAGCTTCACCGCGTCGATCTCCGAAGCCGTCCAACAGCAGAATCTGGCGACCAATGAAATAGCCAACTCCATTCAGGAAGCGGCCCGAGGCACAACGGCCCTCAGTCAGGATATTAGCGTCGTGTCAGGTGCGGTGGGCCAGACAAACAGTGCGGTGGATGAGGTGAATACCGTGTCCAGAGATGTGAATGCTTGTGCTGACGGGCTGGCCAACACGGTAGACCAGTTCCTGCTCAAGGTATCAAAAGCATAAAAGCATAAAAGCATAAAAGCATAAAAGCAGGGGAGCGGGTGCGTCGGCATTGGTTCGCGCTGGACTGGTACAATGTGCATAGATAAGCAAAGGGCGGGGTTTCCGCCCTTTTTCTTGCGTGTGTCCTTGTCAGTCGCTATAGAAGAGCCCCGGATACGGTGTTTGATCCGGCACTCCAGACAGATAACGCTCAAGGATGATTATGGCACAGCGGCGCGGCGGACAGTCTTCCAGACAAGGAAACCCCAAAGGCGGGGCAAAAGCGGCCTCAGGCGGCAAACGCGGCGCTACGGGTGCTCCGCGCGGCAAGGATGAGCGCGGCGGGCGCAGCAACTTTTCAGGCCGCAAACCCGAGTTCAAACCGGGCCGTATTGTCAAACATGGCGACCGGGACAAATCCCAGTCGAAAAATGCGTCCAAGTCCCAAAGTCAAACGCAGGGAAAAGCGCTCCATGAAGCGCGAGAAACCTTTGTGCTGCCACCCCGTCCAGAAGGCCCCCAGCCGCGCCGGGCCCCCTTCGCGCTGATGGTCACCAGGCCTTGGCAGGACTATGCCCTGCTGGATATGGGGCACGGTCGCAAGCTGGAACGCTACGGCCCTTACACCATCGTGCGCCCCGAACCGCAGGCCATGGGCAGTCCGCGTCTGGGGGCGGACGTCTGGGATGCTGCCGATGCATTCTTCACCGGCGATTTGGAAGAAGAGGGGCCGGGCCGCTGGCGCTATCCTTCTCCTCTGGGTGAAACCTGGGAAACCAGTTGGGATGATATCCGATTTTACGGGCGCTTCACGGCCTTTCGCCATGTGGGCTTCTTCCCCGAGCAGGCCGCTCATTGGGCCTGGATGGACAAGCAGATCCGCTCCGCCTATCTGGGTCGCGCACCGCGGATACTCAACCTGTTTGGCTATTCCGGCGTTGCCTCGCTGGTTGCGGCCCGTGCAGGCGCTGAGGTAACCCATGTGGATGCCTCCAAGAAGGCTGTGGGCTATGGCAAGGAAAACCAGATGCTTGCCGGTCTTGATGACAAGCCCATCCGCTGGATTGTCGATGACGCCATGAAATTCGTTCAGCGCGAAATCCGCCGTGGAAATGTCTATGACGGCATCCTGCTCGATCCACCCAAATTCGGGCGCGGGCCCAAGGGCGAGGTCTGGCAATTGTTTGAAATGCTACCCGAGATGCTGGATGCCTGCCGCCAGATCCTCTCCAAAGAGGCGCTTTTCTATACACTCACCTGCTACGCCATGCGCGCCTCCTACGCGGCCTTTGACGAGTTGATGATCGAAGTGATGACCGGGCAGGGTGGAATTGTTGAATCCGGCGAGTTGATGATTGCTGAGGAGGGCGGAGCCCGCACGCTCAATACCTCGATTTATACCCGCTGGCGACCACTCACAAAGCAAGAGGAGGCGGACCAATGACAGAATTGGAAAGCCGCGCGACCAAAAAAGGTCTGATCAAGGAAATCACAGCCGTTTCCAACCAGCATATCAAGGATATTCGCGCCCTTGAGCGGCGCAAGGTGCGCAATCAGACCGGCCAGTTCATGGCCGAAGGGTTGCAGCTTGTTGCCTTTGCGCTGGAAGCTGGCTGGGATGCGGACATTCTGGTTTATGCCAAGAATATCAAGAGCCATGATCTGGTCCAACAGGTGGCCGCCAAGGTCTATGCCCGAGGCGGGCTCATTCTGGAAGTCTCCGAACAGGTGCTTTCCAAGCTCACCCATCGTGACAACCCCCAGCATGTGATCGGTGTCTTTCGCCAACGTTATGGCCAGCTCACCGATCTGGCCTCTGACCTTGAAGCAGCCGGAGGTGATATGGTCGTGGCGATGGAAGGGGTGAAAGATCCGGGCAATCTGGGCACCTCCATCCGGACTTCCGATGCTGTGGGCGCCAGCGCCTTGCTTCTGATTGGAGAGACCACGGACCCCTTCAGCCTTGAAGCCGTGCGGGCCACCATGGGCTCCATTTTCCATGTGCCGCTCTATCGCGCCACGCGAGAGGAATTCCTCAGCTGGCGCAAGAGCTGGCCCGGCGACATTGTCGGCACCCATCTGAAGGGCGCAGTGGACTATCGGTCCGTCAAACCGAAGGATCCCTTGATGGTGATGATGGGCAACGAGCAATCGGGCCTACCGGATGAGTTTGCAGAAAGCTGTGATCATCTGGTCAAGATCCCCATGGACGGACGGGCCGAGAGCCTCAATCTGGCCGTCTCCACTGGCATCACGCTCTTCCGCCTGCGCGAAGGTAAGCTGGGGCTTTAATCAGGTCACAAGGGTTCCTATATGGGCAGGACTGTTGCTCACAAAGGAATCCTCATGACCAAAGCCGTTCACATAGATATTGTCTCGGATGTTGTCTGCCCGTGGTGCGCCATCGGCTATCATCAATTGCGCACTGTGCTTGATGACCTTGGGATGGACGCCGAAATCCACTGGCAGCCCTTCCAGCTCAACCCGGATATGGGCCCCGAGGGGCAAAATCTGGGCGAACATCTTGGCGAGAAATACGGCATCACCCCTGAGCAGAGCCGTCAGAACCGTGATCATATCACCGCAGTCGGCGCCGAGCTTGGTTTTACCTTCCGCTTCACCGAAGAGATGCGCATGCTGAATACCCACGATGCGCACCAGCTCATTCATTGGGCAGCTCTCAAGGGGCGCGATACCGAGGTCAAGCAGGCCTTCCAGAAAGCCTATTTCACAGATGGGCTTGATGTGAGTGATCAGGACGTGCTGGTCAAGCTCGTTTCCGATCTTGGCTTTGACGGTGACGAGGCACGCGCCATCCTTGACGACCAGCGCTATGATGGTGCGGTGCGTGAGCAAATGGACTTCTGGCGTCAGCAGGGCATCAACAGCGTGCCCGCCATCATCTTCGAGCGCAAATATCTGGTGCCCGGTGCGGCAGGTGTCGAGCAGTTCCGTCAGGTGCTTTCTGAGGTTGCCAAGCAACAGGCCTAGCGAAGAATAGCGTGGTGCAGGCAAGAAAAAGCCCTGCTTAGAGGCAGGGCTTTTTTGATTGATTGCCAATCTGGGTGGTTCATTGGCTCAGGCGGCACGGACCGTTTCCAGAAACTGACTCATCTGCTCCTGAAGGGTCCGAGCCTGATTGGTCAGGTTCTGCGAAGCCGCCAATACCTGCGTTGCACCGCTGCCCGTGCTTGTGGCTGTCTGGGCAACTTCCTGAATGCTGTTGGACACATGGGTTGTGCCCGATGAAGCATTGACCACAGCCTGCGTGATCTCGCCTGTCGCATGGCCCTGTTCTTCCACCGCAGACGCGATGGCTCCGGAAGAGTTGCTGATCTCCCCGATAATTTCAGAGATGCTGCCGATGGCATCCACCGCTTGATCTGTGGTGAGCTGAATATGGGTGATTTGCTGGCTGATCTCCTCGGTTGCCTTGGAGGTCTGGGTGGCCAACTCCTTTACCTCGGCAGCAACGACCGAGAAGCCCTTGCCTGCTTCGCCTGCACGAGCCGCCTCGATGGTGGCGTTGAGCGCCAGAAGGTTGGTCTGTTCTGCAATGCCGGAAATCAGATTAACGATATCACCAATATGGATGGCTGCCTGCTGCAGTTCGCCGACAATAACGCGGGTGTCTTCCGCCTTGCCGGAGCCTTCATTGCTCTGGGACGCGGAATTGTCCACGAGGCGCTTGATGTCGCGAATGGAAGCTTCCAACTCTTCTGCGGCACTGGCCACGTAGGAAACATTGGCCCCGGCTTCTTCTGCCGATGAGGCGACAGACCCGGCCTGCTGGGAGGTCTGGTCCGCAGACCGCTCGAGCTCAGAGGCTGTCTGGTGCAACTGGCTGGCCGAGCTCGACACTTCACTGACAATACCGCCCACGGAATGCTCGAACTGGTCGGCAAGCTGCGCCATCATGGCCTTGCGCTCATTCAATGCATTGTCTTCGCGCTCGCGCGCTTCCGCTTCCAGCGTACGGCGCCTTAGCAGGGCTGCGCGCAACAACTCCGAAGAGCGGGCCATTTGCCCGATCGCGTCATTGCGGCTGGTATAGGGGATGCTGATTTCGAGCTTGTCTTTGGCGAGTTCTGCCAGAACCATCTCGCTATCCCCGATCAACCTTTGCAGGGCGCGCAGGCCAAAAAAGCTGACGCCAATGGCTGCAAGCAGAATGACAAATGTACCGATCAAGTAGATCAGCAGATTGCTGCGGGCATTGGAAAGCTTTGTAGCCGCAAGCGCACTGCTGGCTTCGAATGCATCGTGGGTCAGTTGCAGGGTAATCTTGTCATGGGCCTGAGCCGCTTTGGTCCAGAGCCTCTTGATCCCCTCGGGCAACTGTTCGTGATGGGCTACGATCTGATCGAAGAAACGTGAGAAGTCTTTGCCATCTGATCCGTTGCGGTAAGCCTTGTAGGCGGCGACGGATGCTGCCGGACCACTGTCCTCGAAAATCGGTGCAAAATAGCCTTCCTGCAACTGCCGCGCAAGATAATCGAGATCTGGGGGACGTTGGCCGCATTGGCAGCGAAAACCGGCGGAACAACACTGCTGATCATATTGTGACTGTCGCGGATCTGCTGGCTGGCAAAATAGGCGAGTAGGGTGTTCGACAGATCCGCATCGGGAATAAGAGAAGCGCCGCGTCGCATCAGCTTGTTGGCCAGTGCCGAAATGGGCTGGAGATATTTGACACCCAGAACGGGCGAGTCGTTGCCCTTGTCAATCTCTGCGCGGAAGGCGGCCACGTTGGAGCGTATGGCGTTCAGCTCGCGCTGGATTTCGATGAGGCCCGGATCGGATGAGCCGACCGCATCAAACTGCCCCAGAACCTTGTCATACAGGCTGTCGGTCTCCTGACGCTTCTGGCTGCGCTCGCTTGGCGAGGTGAAGACTTCTCTGGGAAGACCCTCTGAAAGCTGGCCACCAGCATTACCCAAGGCAACCAGATCGGTGGCATATTTCATTTGATGGTAAGTCTCGTAGGATTGATAGGAGAGAAATCCTCCAAGGCCGAGGATAGCCAAAACCGGGATAGACACGATCGCGGCAAGCAATCGGTTGAGTAAAAGATGCCTCATCAAACGTTCCTCAAAGTAAATCGAGCGCCTCCTCCATAGAGGACACTTATGGATTTCAAGACCTTTGGATTACACGCTGTGAGCAATCTGTTAATTTGTTATAAATGGCCCAAAACCGGCGAAATCAGAGATTTCGGGCATAAATCGAGAAGAAATGAGACTTTTTCTATTGCGTTTTTTTATAAGTATTTATGACAAGGAAAGAGAGGCGGACCTCTCTAAACGCATGAAAATCCGAGGAAAATCAGAAGGTAATTTGGGGAGTTCCACTTGGGTGAGTGCGTAAAGAAAATTTACCCGACTGGAAAAGCCAAGAAGATTGCCCTTTAAAAGTATCGCATGGTGATACGAAAACAGGCACATATGTGTAAAAAGCCAGCCAACATATCCTTAAATTCTGTGGCAGAGGTAAGGTGTCTTAAGATGACGAGGGGTAAGCAAGGTAAATCGGCGATTTTACGCGGAGCTATTCGCGCTTGGTTTCTTTGCCAAAAGACCATGGCTTCAAAATGTACATTTTGGTGCCCTTAGCCGACCATATAAAGCCCGATAAATCCCGCAACACCCACAACAATACGCCATATGGCAAAGGGCATGAAGCCGTGGCGGGAGACGAAGTCGAGCAACTGTCGCACGACAAAGACTGCGGCAATGAAAGCGGCGATAAAGCCCACCGTGATCACGCCAGCCTGATCCAGACTGATGATGTCCCGGTTCTTGTAGAGATCATAGGCAAAGGCGCCTGCCATGGTCGGCATGGCCAGAAAGAAGGAAAATTCCGCAGCCGAGCGTTTGTCTGTCCCCATCAATAAGGCTCCGGCAATCGTCGAGCCCGATCGGGACATGCCCGGTACCAGCGCCAGACATTGGAACAGGCCGATCTTGAAGCAGAGCGAGAGGGGGTAATCCATGATATCGGTATAGCGCGGTTTGAGATCGAGCCGATCAATCCAGGCCAGTGCAACGCCGCCAACAATCAATGTGGTGCATATGAGCCTTGGGCTTTCAAACAGTACCTGCTTGATGAAGCCATGCAAGCTTGCCCCCAGCACGGCCGCGGGTAGAAAGGCCAGCAGAATACCCGCCACAAACAGACGTGCTTTCTTGCTGGTGGGCAGATCAACCGCAATCTTGATGAGCCGGTGCGAATAGACCGTCAAAATCGCCAGAATGGCGCCGAGCTGGATCAGCACTTCGAATGTCTTGCCGTCATTCTGAAATCCCAGAAAGTGTCCGGCGAGCAAAATATGTCCTGTAGAGGAAACAGGAAGGAACTCGGTAAAGCCTTCAATAAGGCCGAGAATGACAGCTTCGAAATATGTGGCAATATCCATTTTTATCTCATTCTTTCTCTGGCAGAAAAATGCTTCTGCCACTATGGTCCCCTTCATCCTCAAATCGGGTGAAAGTGTGGCACCTAATGGACGTTTTTTAAAACACGTCTGTTAAATTGCTGATAATCATTTCATACTTGAATGGATGAGCGTCCACACTTTTGCCAGTTTTCTGCTCGAAGAAGCGTTAGGCACGAAAGGAATCGCACGGGCAATGCTACTGCTCTACCACACCATGATGTCAGTTCCTTCTCGCTTTACACGGCTGATTTTGGCCGAGTGCAAGGCGAATGCAGAATTGACCGAAGTTCTTCCCTGGGAGCGGACAGAAGAGTTTCTGCTGGTCAATCCGGCGGGCACTGTTCCTGTGCTCAGAGAGAATGACGGGCCACCGGTATGTGGAGCGATGACCATTGCCGAATATCTGGACGAAACCCGTGGCTATGCGCTCGGCAGCCGTCGCCTTTTGCCAGATCATCCCAATCATCGTGCCGAAGTGCGCAGACTCGTGCATTGGTTTCTCAACAAGGCGGTGGAAGAAAGTGCCCGCTTTTTCGTTGAGGAGAAGATCTACAAGCGCATGCGCCGCCCAAGCGAAGGAGGAGGGTCTCCCGACTCGACCCTTCTGCGCGCAGCAAGAGGCAATCTGAAGATCCATCTCAACTATATCGCCTATCTCGCCGAGCGTCGGAAATGGTTGGCTGGCGAGAATTTCTCCTATGCCGACCTTGCTGCAGGGGCCATGCTTTCGACCATCGATTATCTGGGCGAAGTGCCTTGGGAAAAGGAGCCGATCGTCAAGGATTGGTATCAGCGTATCAAGTCGCGTCCGGCGTTCCGCCCCATTCTGGCCGATAGCCTCAAGGGGATTCCACCGTCGAGCCAGTATATGGATCTGGACTTCTAGTCTCACCTCCTACAATGATGGTGCATGACCGTGCCAAACCCGGACAAACAGGCAAAATTGCGGGCCTTCATTGACAAAGAGGCTCAGGCACTGGGCTTTGCCCAATTGCGGGTCTGTCGCGCCGGTGATGCCGAGAGCCGCGAAGCTGTTTTGCGGCACTTTGTCGAGAAGGGCTATCACGGCTCCATGGACTGGATGGAAGAGACGCTGGACCGCCGTGCCCACCCGGCCAACCTGTGGGATGACGTGCAATCCATCCTCATGCTTGGTTTTAATTATGGCCCGGATGAAGACCCAAGAGCGCTTCTGGCCCATCCCGACAAGGCCAATATTTCGGTCTATGCCCGCCATCGCGATTATCACGACCTGATAAAGGGGCGATTAAAACAGCTTTCGGCCAAGCTGCTCTCTCGCGTGCGCGACAGCCAGCCAGATGGTGCCATCAAGGTGTTTGTCGACACGGCCCCCGTGATGGAAAAACCTCTGGCAGAGCTCGCTGGACTGGGCTGGCAGGGCAAACACACCAATCTGGTTAGTCGTGAGTTTGGCTCATGGCTGTTTCTGGGCGCAATCTTCACCAATCTGGACCTTGCCCCCGATGAAGCCGAGATGGACCGCTGTGGCTCCTGTGTGGCCTGTCAGGAGGCTTGCCCGACGGGGGCCTTCCCAAAACCATATCAGATCGACGCCAGTCGCTGTATTTCCTATCTGACCATCGAGAATAAGGGCCCGATCCCGCATGCTTTGCGCGGGGCCATAGGCAATCGCATCTATGGCTGTGATGATTGTCTGGCCGCTTGTCCATGGAACAAGTTTGCGCAACAAGCCAGCGAAGCCAAGCTCAAGGCGCGCTCCGACCTCAAGGCTCCGGCACTTGTCGATTTTCTGGCGCTGGATGACGCGGCCTTCCGCCAGCATTTCTCCGGCTCTCCCATCAAGCGCATTGGTCGCAATCGCTTCATGCGCAATGTGTTGATCGCTGCAGGCAACGCAGGCAAGGGGGAAGCTCCAGAAAAATCCGAGCTGATCGGGGCGGTCATGCCACATCTTGGAGATGCTGATCCTCTGGTCAGGGGGGCAGCCATCTGGGCGCTTGGGCGCCTGATGCCCGCACAGGAATTTGTTCAAATGGCAAAAGACCGCATTGACGGGGAAACAGCCCCGGATGTGAATGAAGAATGGCACTTGGCGCTGGAAGGAAAGACCCAATGAAACTGTTTATCTTCGGATATGGCTATAGCGCTCGAGCCATTGCGCAGGAACTGGCACCGGACTGCGACTGGATCGCGGCAACCACACGCTCGGAGGAAAAAGCCGCGGCGATGACTGCCGCCGGGCTGCGTGCCTTTCCATTTGATGGCGAAAGCCCTACTGCAGCCCTTAAGGAAGCGCTGGCAGAGGCAACACACCTGCTTATTTCAATCGCGCCGGGGGCCGAGGGCGATCCTGTTCTCAATTGCCTGCGCGAAGATCTGAAACAGCTTCCCGCGCTTTGCTGGATCGGTTATCTCTCAACCGTTGGCGTCTATGGCAATCATGATGGCGCATGGGTGGATGAAGACACTGAATGTCGTCCCGTCTCGCGCCGGTCGGTGCAGCGGGTAGCGGCGGAAAAAGACTGGCAGGCACTGGCATCAGAGCTGGACATGCTACTTGGCATCTATCGGCTGGCCGGCATCTATGGCCCCGGGCGCAACCAGATGATCAAACTGGATGCGGGCACATGCCGGGCCATCAACAAACCCGGACAGGTGTTCAATCGCATTCATGTGGCTGACATCGGTCTGGCCGTTGCAAAGGCCGCCAGACAGCACCACAGCGGCATTCTCAATGTGGTGGATGATGAACCCGCCGCCCCACAAGAGGTGATTTACTATTGCGCCGATCTGATGGGACTGCCTCGCCCCGAAGAGCAGTCATTCGAACAAGCCGACATGGGCCCCATGGCACGCAGCTTCTATGGCGAGAACAAGCGTTGCAGCAATATTCGTCTGCATGAGTTGATCGGTGGCATCTTGCACTATCCGACCTATCGGGAAGCATTTGCCCATATGTGGCAAACAGATAGCTGGCGCAAGAAAGACTAGATCGATCCACAGGGCGTTTGTGCACTGCTTTCAAACGCCCTGACAACGGCTCTTTCGCGGCTTTCCGCCATCTCTTTTCACAGGCTTGCTCAACGCTGTTAAAAAAATGAAATAAAAACAAAAACGCCCTTGCCAACTCGGCCAATAGGGATTAGACAACAGCCTCACTTGCCGAGCTCAAAACGAGCATGGCACACAGGTTGCGCTGGTAGCTCAGTTGGATAGAGCACCAGACTACGAATCTGGGGGTCGGGGGTTCGAATCCTCCCCAGCGCGCCATTCTCCCCTTTACATCAATATCTTATCGCTTAGGCAGCATGCTGCATATAAGTGTTGTGGCGCGCCTGTTCATTCTGCACAAGTCGCCACATTTCATTGCACAAGTAGCCTATTCAATAAGCCAATCATCTCGCGCTCTAGCCACTATTTTTCTTGGACTGTTTGATGGCTTAATTTGACCCTGTTTTTCTATCCCTAAAAAGCGACTGTGTCTGCGGGCAGGAATGGGCTGCACTATCCTCGAATTCACATTATGCGAACTTTGCTGCTATTCAACCTGCCAACGGCTAAAAGACTGATCGAAGAATGGAGAGTTGACTACAACAGCAACTGGTCCCATACAGCCCTTGGAGCACCTCAGTGTCTTAAAACGGATTTTCTATTACGTCTTACCAGTTAGGGTGAAAAATGTCCGATTTTCTCAGTGAGTTTTCTTTCAATTCCGCTACCGAGTTCTTGGGTGCGCTCTCTCCTTTAACATCGTCCTCAAACTTGGAAGGCTATATTTTTCGCGGCCACTCAGACGACGCCTACAAGCTCATCCCCACATCCGTCCGCGCTGAAAAGAAAGACGAATTGTGGAGCAAATGCGCATTAGGAAAACCTATCGATCCCCAGTCAGAATGGGAGACTTGGCATTCAGAAGCTGAATATTACTATTTGAGAGAATTTTTCAAACTTGCAGATCGGAGAGGTCTCTATGTTCCCCATTCTGACAGGGTTCGAGCGCGCCTAGTCTCAACATACGACACGTTCTCTGACCTTATGTTTTCCGCTGGAGAGTGGTTGCCGGACGATCTTCTCGAACTCGCTGGCTTGGCTCAACACTATGGCTTGCCAACAAGGCTTCTAGATTGGAGCCATGACCCATTAGTTTCGGCCTACTTCGCGGCAGCTTCCGCCAAGCCGGGTACGTGCCTGTCAGTATGGGCGCTGGATGCTGACAAGATGAGCTATATGAACCAAACTGTTAAACGATCCCCTTTAAAACTCGTGACGCCTCCATACCACGGGAATCCAAATCTTGCCGCACAATCGGGCGTTTTCACCTGTTGGTCGGTTCGGCTACCGAGCACATCGGAAGTCGCAAATAATGGGCCATTGCTTGTGGACCGAAGCTCTTTGGAAGAGCTCATTGAAACACACGCAATACGCCGAGAGTGGAAATTCCAACGTAGCGCTTTCTTAAAATTCAAACTTCCGTCAGAACACGCAAAGGACATTATGAAATTATTGGAGCGAGCTGGTTACGGTGCCTCTCGTTTGTTTCCTGGTTATGATGGAGTTGCGAAGGAAATTATCCGAAGATATCAGTCAGAAGACTGATGGGGAATAGAAGAAACCAGCGATAATTGCAGCTTTAAACCCGCCCCGTTTTCCCTCAGTTATCTGGCACTGGCAACGAGGCTATGAGTTATGCAAATGCGTAAATTCAGTCTGAGCGGCAATAGCTAGATGACTTCAGCGCCAACGGCGGGGTCGACGTTGGCCGTTGCGTGCTAAACGAGCACACCGCTTAGCAACACACGTAGTATGCAACAGTCACTATCTGCGCATCGCTGGCATCGGTCCATAGCGCAGAATTCTACAGAATGGGCTCTTAGATGACATCGAGGCCCAAAACGGCGAAGCATAGCAAACGTTAACAGTGCGGACAAAGTGTGAATTGGATACACTTGCCCCAAGGCCTGCTTTTTCGAAAGATGAATAGATCAAAGCGGTCGTTTTTGTTAATGATATAAACTCACGAGTTTTTTCATCACCCAGTATTTAATAGATGGTCAAGCGCGCACAGCCTACTTGAGATCAACTCCTTCGACCTGCGGAGTGACTTATGAAGTATGTAGTTTCCGGCGTTGCCTTCGGGGCGCTATTCTTTTGTTTAATGATTTTTGAATCGGATTGGGCTTTTGCCTTGATCGCGGCATCTATTTCGGGATTCTTGTTTTCAATCGTAATTTTCGCTTTCGTCAACAATCCGATAATAAAACGCCAATTAGCCTTCCCTTCAAATAAGAGGTTGCCTGGCGAAGTCGTCAAAGAATCTTTTGGAGCAAATTTTATCATTCAGTTGGAGGACTATGAACTAAAAGCCTTTGCCGCTAGTGACTTGATGTGGTTGGTGGGGATGAAAGGTAAAGAAGCCATTGGAGGACGGCTACATCTCACGAATTATCGACTTTACTTTCAATCGCATCGCTTTAATCGCCTGAGGGGTGCGATCAGTATTTTTCTGCCGCAGATCGAAGGCATACAGCCCCAAACAAAGTATTTGGTGTTTCGACAGGCAAGCGTTCTTGTAGGCAAAAATAAAATTCGATTTGTGATTAGCGATCCTCAGAAATTTGCCAGAAGTCTTGCGATGGCTGTCGAAGCGTCAAAAGCTCTCGACACAAAAATTGCAAACCACGCGGCAGCGAACCCAGAGAAATGTGTGGTTGGATTGGAGAGGGCTCAGCTTCTTGTTTCTGTGAATAACTTACTTAACCGAGCTTCGACAATCTCCGAAGTTAGCAAGTTAGTTGTGAACCCAATTGGAGCCATTGGTGCAATGCTCTTGGCAGATCTTCAAGATCGTATGGTAAAAAGCGTCTGGAACGATCACTTAGACAAAGCCCTCACTAATACCTTAGTGCATTGGAAGCCTAAATAGCTCTATCGAATGACAAGCAGTCATCGAAGCTAGCCGCAATATCGGAAAGTTGGGCTCCAAGCGGGCATTACCCGATTTACACCCCATCGAATGAAACCTGATGAATTGTCTTAAAGGCATTGAATACGGCCTGCGCTTTGCCGAGTGATTGATCGGTGATATACATGCCGCCAGCGGCGGTGTTTAGCTCGCCATCGTCTACATACTCTATTGCGAGATCGACTTCTACATAAGCCTTCTCGATTTCCTTCTTCATGGTTTCAAGCAGCGCCTTCATGGCGGCTTGTGCGGTTTGCTTTTCCATCATTCTGCTCCTTTGTTTGGGTGCTACACATGTGGAGCAAGCCAGCCCGTTTGCCAGCTAATGCCATTGCTTTGTTGGGCTGTTCTCAGCAATGGCATTACGGTGTGTTTAGTTACCGATGACCAGTTCACGAGCTTTGGTCGCATTTTTGTCGTTTGCCGAATATTTGAGGCTCACTTCTTCGATATCGAACCCCGAGAAGATTTCTCTTATCTCGGGAACATCATTGATAGAGAAGAGGAAATGGCCCTTGATGCTGCGGAGCTGATCAGCCAACTGCTGGAAGTCTTCTGGGCCAAAGATACCCTTGCCGTAATAGTCCTCGCACTGCCAGTACGGCGGATCGAGATAGAACAGCGTGTCCGGCCGATCATAGCGCTTGATGCAGTCGGCATAAGGCAAGCACTCAATGGTGACGCCAGAAAGGCGCTCATGGACATCTTCCAGCATGGGCACCACCTTGGTGAGGTCAAAGCGTGCGTGCCGCAAAGAAACGCCATAAGTGCTGCCATGAACCTTACCGGCAAAGGACGTGCGCTGGAGATAGAGGAAGCGGGCGGCGCGTTCCAGATCCGTCAGGGTGTCCGGATCCGTGGCTTTGAGCCGTTCGAATTCTGACCGGCTGGTGAGCTGGAATTTCAGGACCTCCAGAAACTGAGGATAGTGGCGCTGGAGAATGCGAAACAAAGTGATGACATCTTTTGAAATGTCATTGATGACTTCACATTTTGGGCGCGATGCTCGCCGAAAGAAGATCCCGCCCATGCCAACGAAGGCTTCCACATAGTTGGCATGAGGGATGGCGTTGATGCGGCTTGCAATGTGTCTGGCGAGTTTGATTTTTCCTCCGATATACGGAGCAACAGGTTTAACGGGTGCGACAGCTTCAAACATTTTGTTCTCACTATGTTCTTTTTGTAAGGAATCACCCATACTGGCTTTCTATCGATAGAAGCGGCGGGAGTGATGATTATGTTTGCTGTCATCGACCGGGTCTGGACGCCAATCTTCGGCCCGGTATTGTGAGCGATAAAATCACTCGCAATCTCCCGCCTCTCATCGGAAGGAGATGGTTCGACTATCCCAAGAGAAAGACAGTCAAACTCTAAAACTAGTAATCAGCGGCCAGCGCAATCACGGTCGCCGGACATTCAGGCCAGGCGGCGTCCAGCGTATAGTCGGCCCCGGTATCTACCGCTAGCGCCTGCACGGCAGCACGCATCGCAGCAATCCAGTCGACCATCTCGCTTGCAGCAGCCAGCATGTCGGCCTGCTCCGTTGTTCGATCAGCTTCCGCAACCGAACCAATAACTGCCGCAGCAGAGGCAATATTGGCCTGAGTTTCGGCAGAAAGAACGTCGTAGATCCGACGCTGGCAGTCTGCTTTGATCGTATCCAGTCGAACCGCCGCAATCGCTTCGTCAATTGTTGCCTGTGGCACTCCATGAGCCAAAAGCTGGACTTCGGTCATTGCGGCATAACGCTTGGTGCCATAAGTAAGTGTCAAATTTTCCATAGCAGACAGCTCCTCAAAGTGACGTCAGGTTCGAACGGAACCGATTTGATTCATGGGTATTTGGATCAGCTCCGGCAGAAACGCCGTTCAGAAAATGCCCTTCAACACCACTATCCACCGTGACAGTGCTGAACCAGAGGCCTGCTGATGCGGGATAGTAGACGGAAAAAAGATCCGCAACGCTAGCAGCATCGGCGATTGATATGGAGCAACTACGCAAGATCACATCAAGGCTCTGAGCTCCGTACAAGCAGTATGGGAAAGTTATTTCCTCGCCGCAGTTCGGAATTACGAGATCGATTGAAGTGAACTGTATGAAAGCTGGTCCTGCCATTTCAATACCAGCGCATTGCCTATGCCCGCTCCAACGAGGGGATGTGACTGCTTCACTTGCAAATGACAAGGACCGGCTAACTACGTTGTTGCTACTATCACGACCTTGAAACCTCAACACGCGCGCACCCACATTCACAGACCTGTCCATCATCACTGTATCATTCAATAAATTGATCAAAACGCTGATATTGTCTGCCGTGGCAGCTAACGCTTTCTCGATAGTCAGATAGGGATCTGTGATCGTTCCTGTTCCCTCATCGTTGCCATTTACAGAATCGACGTAAACCCACTTTGAAGCCATCGTTTCAGCCGCTTCCAAGCGGGCCAAAGACGCGTCGATCGTGTCACTTTTTTCATTGAACACATCGATCAGACTACGTGTCTCGCTCACCAGAGCCGTGATTTCTTCTGTCAAACTCATTGCGAAGCTCCTTATCAAGTCGCTGACAAAGTTTCGATTTGATCTTTCAAATCGTCGATTTGCATGACCAGACCTTTTATCTGGTCTTGTACACTGTCTATCCGGGCTGCTTGCAACGCTAAGCGCGAGGGAAGCACTTCTAGCTCTTTGATCCGGTCCAGTGCCTCCTGATGATGCCGTGCATTCGCGATCATCATTGCGGCTAATCGGGCAAAATCAGCGTCGTAAAAAAGCTGAAGATCGATATCGCCAGAAAAAGTCAGGCTATCTGCAGGCAACTGGGTAATACCGAGGCGGCACCCAAAGGCAATCGGCACACCAACCGTATAGGCGGCTAGCGGCATATTCGGATCAGACCAGACACCAAGCAAGGTGCCATCCTCAAGGATCAACCCCACCTCAGCTACAGTAAATCCAGTGTTAGTATCCAACAGTGCTGAAATCTCGATGTTGTAATCATCGACATAACGCCCCCCGGCCACTTCGACACGCGCCTTCTCCGATTTGAGGGCTGTCTCAGAGCCAGAGGGCGTATATTTGCTTGTGCCCAGCGCAATATGGGTGATCTTTGCACTCAATCCATCATTGGCCGCAGCAAAAACAGCTCTAAGGCCTGCCACGGTTAGCGTGACATTGATGGCGGTCATTTCCGTCATTGCAATTCTCCACTGATTTGCAGAAACATGATCGCGCGGCCTTGAGCGCCAAGAGCAAAACCAGCCCCCATGGATGGCAGCTTCGCTTCACCATCACGCGCAACAAAGCCAAGGGCACGTCCAGAAATGCCAAGCCCTGCCGCGCTGCCCATTGTGGGCAGCTTCATCTCACCTTCAGCCTTGGCAAGCCCCACAGCCCGCCCAGAGGCGCTGAAACCAATCTCGGTCTCAAGGCCAACGCCAAGCGCAAAGCTGCTCTCTTGGCTCCATCGCTTTGTTGCATCAATCATCTTGAGGCTTGCCCGCTGAATCTTCTCATTCAGCAGCATGGCTTCGTCAGCATAAAGATGCTCATTCACATATACGGTGACTTGATGCGTATCATGGTGCCCCACGGGTTCTTGTTCGTACCACTGGGTAATGTGGGGCTGGATACCAAGCAGGCTTTGCCCAAGAATAACGCCGCCATCTGTGCCCTTGCGCTCATGGAGTTCCCAAGCGCTGTCGATCAATCGGCGGGTCGCTTCTGGTGGCAATCCATCAGGGGGTAGGAACTCTTCCAGTGACCGATCATGAGCGGCAAGCGGCAAGGCTTCATCGGATGTCTCGTCACCAGTGCGCATCAGGAGAGAAGTAAAATCGAGACGGTCTGCCATCGCATTAAAGGCACGAACGAAAGTTCGGGTTCGATCATCATTTATACCTGGAGGAATGGCTTTGAGCGGAATACCACGCTTGGTGTTTTGATCAGTCATTAGACACCACCATGGTCAAATCCACGTCTGTCACGACACCAAACTGATGAGGGTCCAACTGACGATCTTCAAGACCTGCCAAATCCAGCTCAATATCTATCAGATTGGTGAAATTGTTCCAGGCAACGACTGTGAGTGCAGACAAGGCAAGATAAGATCCGAGTGACCGCTGCCAGATGGCTGCGGCATCCGATAAATCCGCTTCCATATCAAGCTGGGTGCTGGTTGCATCCCCTTCAATCAAAGCGGATCCGCTAACTGTGAAACTAACGGCTTCCGCAGGAAAAACGGAAACATCATCACCCTGAGGCCGCTTATCTTCAGGATCGAGCCAGCTTTTAACACGAGCGCAGTAGTCTTCGGATGGAACGCCGCTATCCAGCAAAAGATAAATCCAGATATGGCCCGGTTCAGGGCGAATGACGGCGACTGCAACAATTGCGGAACTGAATGCCAGAACCTGCTGGCGATAGCTTTCTTTCGGCCCCGCTTTGGAAATCCGGTCATGAGCATAGGCGGCACGCATCCGAAGGCTATCATCGTCCTCCTCATCGGCCCCACCTTCTGTCTCTGTGATATTGGCAACAGAGACACCATCTTGGGACGCCAGAAAGGCGTTGATCTGGCCAGCAGTCATGCCATTGGCATCTTCACCTTCTTCTTGGGCAGTCGCTCCCACGGTACCAGACAACAGCCCTGCTTCGATCAACAACTGCTCATCGGTCGAGAAGCGATAGTCGCCACCCACCACAATTGTGCCTTCGGACAGGAAGAAGTCCTCAGTCAGTACGCCATCAAGGGTAACCTGCAAGTCGCAAGTGGACGCAGCAGCCTTCAGCCGATAGGTCGAATTGTTGGCGGCAACGACATCCAGATGCTCCCCTTCCGCAAAGAGCAGCCAACGTTGTTTGGAAGCAATCTGACCTTCCTGCCCGAGCAGCGAGAAGCCATAGGAGAGAAGATCGATCAGGATCTGCTCATATTGTGCAGGATAGAGCGTGCGTTGCGGACCGTCTTCAGCATTTTCGAACCAGTCAATCAGCAGCTCTTTCCAATCAGTCGAACTGGTGGTGAAACATTGCGGTGCGCCCCGGGCGATCAGCTCTTCAGCTGTATAGGCTTTAACCAGGTCGGAGGCCATTACGCAGCCTCCTGCAACTGGACTGTTGTCCGCTGGATCTCCTTGGCGACCGCTTCAACCGGATACCAGCTGATGGTCACCGCATAATGGGCAAAGTTGATGACTTCCGCCTCAATACCGGAGAGCACAATACGGGGTTCCCATTTGGTGATGGCGTCCCAGATTTCTCGTTTAATGGCGGGAATGGCGACTGCTGGCGGTCGGTCAAGATAATTCACCGCGTCGCAGAATTTTTCGGGCTCGGTTGGCACCGAACGTTTTGGCGTCAGGACAATGGTCCGCACCGCTTGGTGCAGATCATCAAGACCAACAACAATCTCTCCCCAAGCACTTTCGGCACCCAGAGTAATCTTATGTTGCCAATGCAGATAATCGATATGCACCATGCTGACAGATCCGGTTAGAGATGAACCTGTCAGCAGAATAGGAAAAGACGGGATTAGAGGTTACGGAAGTGTTCCTGAAAACTAAGGGAGCCTTAAGTGAACCGGCGAACAAACCAATCGAGTTTTCGATTGGTTACGGGCTGTCTTCGCTTGTACAGATCGCTGTAGTGACAGGAAATTGTAATCTTACCAAGTTCTCTACGCACCTGATCCGCAGCTTCAACGTGATCATTATCTTTGTCGTCAAGATCAAGAACAACTAGAAACTTCTCTGATTGAGCAGAGATTACAGTGCCTGCGGAGACGGTTGAGAAATCTCTCCAGGTAAGTCCGGCAGGCAGATCGGGCATAAGACTAACTAGAGGTTGATCTACAAACGAGCCTTCTCCCTCTTTATCAAATACAACTTTATCAATAATCAATGGCCCCATTCCCATGTTGGAAATCGCAACAGATAGTTCGTTCTCATAGTCCCCAAACGAAATTTGAGCAATTGGCCTAACAGAAAGGCGGTTGTGCAGCATTTGATAACGAGATGTTAAAACCACTAATAGAAGAGAGGCTAGCGCAGCTATGGCGGACAGGGCCGTTGCTAACGCAATGACGAAATTCTGATGTTCATTTATATAGCCAAGTAATGATGTGGGATCTAACATATCGTTGCTCTGTTGTATCATTTATAATAGAACGCGTTTTTAACCCTAAAGCGATAAGCTTCAATCAATTCTTGACCATTTCCCAACATTTACCCAGGCACTCCGGTCTTATCCGGCCCCGGAAGCACATCCAGATGCTTATGATCATCCCCGACTGTCTGGCCATTGTGAGTGAAGACGCCACCTTCCGCTTGGAAATCACCAGTTACCTTGACATTGGCTGTGATGTGCAGGTCTGAGCCCTCCATTACCGCCGAGTTGAAACCCTTGATCGTAACGTTGCCGCTCGCCCGGTCTATGATCATCTCCATGCCGCTAGCAAAAACCTTGTGCTCGACACCCGGATCATCCGTTGGTGCGCTGTCTTCGTCATTCCAGCATGAGCCAATCACACAACCATCTTCTCCATCCCAGTCAATGATGCAATTGACCTGTTCTCCAACATTGGGCATGGACCAGCTTTTGTTCGCACCGGTGCCACCCTGATTGGCATTGAGCCAGAAGCTGTCATTCTCGTCTTCATCATCAAAAGTGACGCGGATCCGTCCCTTCTTGATTTCCTTTACTCTGCCGCGCCGGTAAGGCGAGTTCTTTTCATTGTTGCGAAAGCGCTCAGCCATATCAGACTCCTTTCAGGTCAAGCTTGGTGGTGTAGTTGCCTCGCTTTATGGAGTGGGTCGCCTTGTGAATGAGATAGTTGCCAGCATAACGGCCGAAGGTAGATCCAAGACCGACAACAAGGCCAGCCACTAATGTGGAGTCGCCAACCACCGTTAGGTTGGCTGTGCGCTTATTCTCATTAGCTTTAGCCAACCGGCCCTTTGCCAGTTTCTTGGCCTGGTCCTCATTCTCCACCCGCTCATCGATCTTCAGCACGTCGCCGGATTTGGAAGCAAGATCCTGCACTTCGCCTTTGATCAGCTTTTTGGAGGTGGGATCGAGATAGCAAACTTTGGCTTGCTTGTAGGTTTTGGACGATTGATCCTTTGCCTGCCAACGGGTGATTTTGGTGGGAGCGGTCAGCTCGAATGTCTTGACCGGCCCTTGTTGTTCCAGGTCTTCCCGTTTGTAGAAAACGAGCTGCTTATGCTTGATGGAGACGAAATATCCGAAGTCCTCAGCCAATCGCTTGATATAGGCAAGATCCCGCTCGCGGCGCTGGCGCTTATAGTCAAACTTGATGTCTTCGATATCGCCCGAAACCGTATAGCCAAGGGTTTCTGCCGTTTCAGTGATGATTTTCTTGAGGTTGGTCTTCTCAGAGCCCTTGCTCTTCTGGGTGCGTTGATCCTTTTCCGGAAAGGCTGACGTGGCCCGGAAACAGACAATATCTCCGCCACGGGAGCCGCTCGCATCGGGAATATCGACCTGATAGGAGCCGCAGGGCATCATTAAACCGCCCTTGTAGCCAATGCTCGCTTCAACGACATCTCCTTCATCTGGTCTCCATGCTCCGCGCCACAGCCCGGTATCGTCACGCAAACGGGCAGCAATCTCATCAGCTTTGCCATGTAGATTGTCTGTCCAGGTGAAGTCCAGAAGGAAAGGAGCAAAGTCTGAGCCGACATCTATGCCGTTGATGATCAACGACACAATAGGCTCTGCAAGCTGGCTCATGAGCTACTCGTCCGTTTCCATGGTGGTAATTGGCTGTCATCAAGCGTTGATTGCTCAATCACCGGAATGCGTAAGGTCAGCCCAGTTGGCAGCAGCGCGGGGATTGAAAGCAGAGAGCCAACATAGAGATCCCGGTTTTCTTCAATGATCAGGCCGTCTTTGCTAGCATCGCCATAATAGTCCCAAGCGAGCAGATCCCAACGATCCCCAGCAACTGTTAAATGCTCAAGATATTCACCTGTTTTAACGACCTCAGCCATCTCCTATCCCTTCTTGGTCAAAGGGTTGATAAGGGCCGCTGCAGCGGTTGCAATTGCGGAGACTGCCGAGCTGAAAGAGATGGCTGCACCTGGAACTTCCAACAATTCGATGCTGGCCGACAAACGCACGATCCGGCCTCTCTTGGTGGTTTTCTCGATAACGGGTGAGACCGAACTAATCTGGTAATGGGTGCCATCATAGTTACCATAGCCAGAAGTGAAGGCCATGACGGAGCCTGATGATCTAGCAGCATTCAGGCGAGCATATTCCAATTGCGGATCGCAAAAGCTCTCATCGAAAAAGAAAGTAAGGCTTCGTTGGTCGAGCTCCTCGCCAGCATACTGGGGAATGGGTTTACCCCGCACCACCTTGTGCTGGTGAATGGTATTTCCCCATTTCTGGCTGTCAGATTTCGGGCCAGACATGGCATTATCCTGCCCCAAAACAAAATCACCAAGATAGGCATAAACTGTCATCAGAAGTCGAGCCTCCCATCTTCATCCTTTCTTCGCTCTAGCAAATCCATCAGCTCATCGATGTTGTCCCTGAGGATGTCTTCGATATCTTCGCGACTGAGTGATGATCCTTCCCCGATAGAAATCTGAGGAGTAAACTGGATATGATAGGTTGCCCCAGACTGTGTGTTTGGCGCACCGGAAGAGTTCCCGCTTGCCTGCATGGCCGACACAGTGGGCGTCATAGCTTGCGGTACCGAAGCTGAGAGCGCCTGAGTCTCAACTGCCGGAGGAATAACGGGGGCTTTTGGTACCGCAACAATATTGGGAACGCGCGGCGCAGCCGTTTGAGCAAGAGGTGCAGTGGCCATCTGGGGCATCGCAACGGCAGGCGATCCAATCGTTGCTGCAGCCAACGTTGCGGCAGCAGCATTACGCATAGCGCGGACCATCGGCTCTGGCTTGATAGACCTAGCAATTGTTTCACCAAACTTGAGGCGATGAATATCACTGAGCGGTCCAACCTTCGCTGGGCTCGATGGCAAATGGTCTCGCAGTTGCTGTGTCACATTGCGCATCTCGTTGACAAGGATTGAGGCGCGAGATCGCATACCGGCTGCGATGGTCTCCATCATACGCTGCCCTTGATAGGTAAAATCAACGGATGCCAAAAGATTAGCTATAGTGTCGACAGCCGCTTGAACAATGGTTGGCAGAACCTGAGCTTTGGCCTGTACTGCATCCAGCCTGGTCAACGCAGGGGAAACATCCGCAGTAGCAACCTGATCAAGCGCCTCTTTGAGATCTTGTGCTGCAGCTGTCGCTCTTTCGATGGATGCCGGATCTCGGGCGGCAATCGTTACAGGATCATCATCGGCAAACAGGGATCGCACCCGGTTCCAGGCTGCTCCGGCCTTATCCACCATACCATCAATCATGCCCTCCAAATCTGGCAATTCGGGCATCGGAATCTTTGGCCATGTCCAATCAGGCAACCAATCCAAAGAAAAGAAAGCCCGCACTTCATCCATAAGAGAAGATAGGTTTGGTAGGCTTAATTCTGGTAATTCCGGCCAAGAGAATGAAGCAATTGACGCTTTGAGTGTATCAAGATTTAGTCCTTCGATAAGTGCGTTTAGATCTGGCAGATCAAAAGAGGGAAAATCGGGAAGTTCCGGCCAAGAAAAATCAACTCCGACATCGAACAAGCCCTTCACCTTAGTCCACCCAGCCTGAATACTTTCTGACAGATTATTCCAGAATGAACTGAACCAATCCGTCAGAGAAGACCAGTTACTGATAACCAGCCCAAGCGGCGTCCAGCCAAACAGGGACTTAAGCCCATTCCACCCAGTCTGCGCCAAGCTTTGGATATTCGGCCAGAATGATGCAAACCAGTCTGTCAGTGCTGACCAGTTATTGATGATCAACCCAAGAGGCGTCCATGCAAAGAGAGATTTAAGACCATCCCACCCGGCTTGAGCTAAATTCTGGATACCTGGCCAAAAAGATGCAAACCAGTCCGAGATTACCCCCCAATTGTTCGCGATCATAGCGAGAGGATGCCAGGACAAATTGGATTTGAACCAATCCCATGCACCGCTAGCGAGATTGACTATTTGATCCCAGAGGTTTCCAAACCAATCAGCAATACCATCCCAGTTTTCATAAATGAGATAAGCCGCCGCAGCGACAGCCGCCACTCCGGCAACAACGGCAACAACAGGCAGTGAGAGCGCAGCAATACCGGAGCCAACCAGCACCAGCCCACCTGCCAATTGCGCAAAGCCAGTGATGATGCTTGCAATGGTACCCAACAAGGGCAGAGCGATGAACACGCCAACCAAGCGGTTCCAGCCGCCAAGAGCGTCAGCGGCTGTTTTCAGCCAATTTCCGACCTGTTGAAGTACCGACCAGAGTTCTTGTCCGAATGACCAGATGGTCTGAAGGCTGGCGATGATGTTGCTGCTTATTTGCTCTGCAAAGGCTTTAAGGGAGCCATCAGCCTTCATGCGGTTGAGTGTATCAAGGAAGCCCTGTAGCTTTTCCTTGGCCCAATCAAACACGCCACTCTGAGCAATCAGAAGGCGGAATTGGAACCAATGGTCAGACATATTGGAAAGCATGCCGTTCCATGTCCGAGACATTTTCTCGGATGCTCCGGAGGCACGATCAGCCATCAGATCTACCAGCTTGGAGATGACATCCTTGCCCAATTCTCCGGCAGACGCCAGTTTCTGAAGTTGGGCTGCGCTTTTGCCTGTCGCCTTTGACAGCATATCCCAGACAGGAATGCCGCGCTCAACCATCTGGTTGATTTCTTCGGTTTGCAGCTTGCCCTTTGTCCAGGCTTGGCCAACTGCCATAATGATGCCTTGGAGGGTCTCTGCGCCGCCTCCTGACATGGCCATAGTATCGACCAAGGCGCGCATGGAGCCGTTTGTCGGATCGATGCCGTAAACCTTGAGCTGGCGATAGGCTTCGATCACCTCTGGCAATTCCAGAGGTGTTTTGGCTGCGAAGTCAGTGATCCAGCCCATAGCCTGTTTTGCTTTCGCGCTGGATTTCTCAAGCGCTTCAAGCTGAACCATATAGGTTTCAACCTGGGCCGCAGGGCCAATGACCATGTTGGCGGCACCTGCAGCAGCCCCTGCGGCACCGAGACCAAGCCCACCCGCAACCAGAGCACCACGGGCCACCTTGCCAAAGCCTGATTTCATCATACCCGCACCATTGCGGATGCGGGCAAGCGCTTGCTTGAGACTGAAGACTTTACGAATGGCGGTGGAGATGGAGCCGGTAAAGCGCCCCATCGCAGCGATGGCGCTGCTGATGGTCCCGCCCAGTGCAGCGGATGTTGCCTTAAGAGAGGCCATCAAACGGTTGGAGCGCTCAACCTGCGAGGCAAACTTACCTTGTGCTGCGGCTTGGGCTTTGGTTTGCCCAGCCTGTGATTTAGCCAGTTTCCCTTGAGCCTTATTGGCCTTATCCAGCTTCTGATTGGCACGCAGCAACTTGGCCATGCGCTTTGACGCACGATCCGTAAAATCTGCAACAATGCCAAGGCGCATGGTCATCAGGAAACTCTAACCTTTGGAGGCTTTTTCTACCGCTTTTCGTTCAGCTTCGGCCTTTGCCTCATCCATTGCCATCTGCTCTTCGAAGACACAGAGGAATTCTTCCTCCTGCATGGCATCGAGATCGGATGAGGCCCAGCCGCGATTGACGAGATAGATGTGGCAATCAAGGGAGGAAAGCCTTAGCTCTCCCCCATGGTCGTTGGCCCGTTTCCCTCATCATCCTCATCCTCGTCATCGGAGCCGAAGATTTCCGCCAGCAGCTCGTTGGCATCGGACATCGGGATATATTCGCGGAAATCCGCTTCGGTCAGCTTTTCACCATCAAACAGGCAAATCCGGCAAATATAGAGGATCTGGGCTTTGCCGAGCTTGTTTTTGGCAAGCCGCAGCGCACTGGCCCAGACCCCATGCTTTCGGAATTTAGGGAAAGAGACGACAACACCGGTTTCGGGAAGAGTAAAGCGGGCATCGCCCTCATTGGCAGATCGGTAGTTTTTCAGTTTGTCAATGACAGACGACCGTTTCGTGCTGGCAGCGCCAGTTTCCGTGGCAGACATGGCAAGCTCCTCAGAGAAAATAGCTGATATAAAAAGCCCCGCACGTTGCCGCACGAGGCTTGTCGCTCTCCATGATAATGAAGAGATCAGGTCCAGAAATCGCCGGAACTGTTCCCCGCACGATTGTTGAAGACATCAACTTCCAGCAGCGTCTGGTCGCTGTCGTGAATACGCTGGACAAGGCGGGAGCAGGAAAACTCCAGAGGGATGTCTTCATTCTCCCCCAGAGAGACTTCCTGATGCTCATAGCCGGTAACACGCATGGTAAGGATTGAGATGCGCGTGAAAGACCGGTCCGCATCATATCCGTCTTCATTATTCACATCGACATATTGATGGAACTGAAGCTTCTGCGATTTTGTCGGATTGAAGAATTCCGCCATGAGATCCGGCTCAAAGAAGCTCATGGTGAAAGAGCCGCTCAAAGCCTCCAGGATCCGCGTTGGTGGTTCATAGACAGCCACCTGTCCCAGCGTCTCGATGGAAACGGTTTTCCATTTGATGGCTGGTAGCTGAAAGCTCTTGGCAATACCAATCAGGCTGTTGTCTTCGAGATAGACATCAGACTGGACCGATTGGCCGTAACGACGAAAATCTGACATTGCTGTGCTCCTTTATCAGTTACGCCACATCGGCAGTGGTGTCTGTGGTGGAAAGGCCAAGAGGATCGCCCAACAGGTCAGTATCGATCCAGTCATTGACGGTTAGCCATTCCATGACGCCGACCGGAGCCCATTTCATGGTCCAATAGTAATGGCCTTCCGCGACGGTATCGGTTGTAGTTTGCTCTCTATCGAACGCAAACCGGAACCCGGACAAAGCAGGATCTTTGCCTGTGGTTTTGCCAAGACCGTAGGCATTGATGCGATCCTCGACCAATTCGATATTGGCCGGATTACCATTTCGGTCTTTCCACTGGTCAAGATAGTGAAGAACCGCTTCATGCAGCACATCTTCGATTAGCTGAACATGCAGGAAGTTGCGCATATTGGTATCGGTTGGCCACGCCATCGAGCGGTTACCCGAGGTATGAGGCCCTTTGCCATGGCGTTCCTCGCAGGTAACAATGCCATTGGCACGCATTTCCTGCACATCGGACGTAAAGTCACCGGGAATATAAAGGCATTCCTGGGCAGGTTCTTCGCAGATGATTTCCCGGTTGGACGGGCTGTGATGGTAGCCAACCTCAACGATATAGCGCATCCAGATCGCAGCCAGAACAGGGCTGTACCAGAGCGGGACTTCTTCACCTGCAGTCTCTGATGTGGTGTCGAGATCGACAAATTTCAGATAAGGCCAGCAGCCAACGGCCCGACGGGAACTGACCTGCCAGTCAAAGTCACCACTCTCTCCTCGGGCTTCTATGACCTGCTGGGCAGTGACACCCAAAGGTGCATCCAGAAAATAGCGGGCACGAACCTTGTTTGCGATGGTTTGCATGGCAGTCCGAACGCCCGTCAGCGTCGAAAAACCCGGAACGAGAAGGAACTTGGGGAACCAGCCAAAGGATTGATAGCAGGCATAGGCATGCTGAAGACCTGATGGTTGTCCTGCTGCATCAAAGGCACCGATAATGTCCAGATTGGTGACCACACTCGGATCTGGATCACCGTCCGTAACATGGGTATCCGGATCAAACACGTTGACCACACAAATGGTGCCAATCCCTTGCGAGCCCTCCTGATCGAACATCTGATGCAGTGCCGCCGGGATGGTGTAGCCATCACGCACTGGCCCGAAATATTCTGTGATCTGGTCACGGCGTTTGATGAGGATCTTCTTGTTGATGTAAGCGGCACGCTCTTCAGCGGTTGCATGAACCTCCTGAATGGGAGCCGTGCCGACCAGCAGAGCCGTTGCCGCTTTCAACTCGGTAACAGTCGTGCCACCATCATCAACCGTGACAATCTCTGCGCCATATTTACGTTCAGCCATTGGTAACTCCCTTCGCTTTGATCAGCTTCATGGCTTTCCAGCCTTCAACAACCGGGTGGCCATCCAGAAGGCTGTAGGTTTTGCCAGGATGAAGGGTCTCATCCAGAAAGATGACCATCTTGTCATCGGTGCCTTTGGCCTTGAGGCACACAGACTGGACTGGTCCGGAATAAAGATAGTCCTTAAAGACCACCTCGGGTTTGCTTGCGTCAGACATGGTCAGTCCTCCTGTCTTGCGCTGTTGAGGGGGTAACGGGGGCGTGGAATATTATGCTCGGCGGCGACCGCCACGGTCTCGCAGGCAATATCGATCTGCCAGTCCCAGCGTCCGGCCTGCTGACCAACCATCTGGTCTGAGACCAGATAGAAGGGCTTGCAGCCATCAAGGCGCACATTCTGGGCTGCCTTGCGGATCAGCTCGATGGTGCCGTATGCCGCGAGGCGCTCATCTTCGGCACCACCGCGAAGGGCATAAACATAGAGAGCCAGCGTGAACTGAAGCTCCCGCACCTGCCGGATCTGGTCTGTTGGCTTGCTGTAGCGGGAACCGGAATAGTGGACCAGACACACCGCTTTCATCCTCGCCATATCGAACTGTTCCGGTTCATTAGGGAAAGGCGCGATATAATAGGGTGATGGTAGAAATACCTTGAGCCGTTCAACCAGCCCGCTTTCCAGATTGGACAGCAAATCGGTTTTGAGAATGAGATCAGTCAAAGCCGTATCCCTTCAAGATATGATCGGAACGACTGGCTGGAAAAGAATATTGAACCGCAGTGCCGTCCTGGCTCTGGGCAACATCAAGCCCCGGTAAATCCAGATCAGATCTGCCCGCATAAATGTCCTTTAGCCAAGCCATGACATCGCGATAACGATCCCGCCACTCATCAGAAACACCTGACGTGTCATGCACCCGATCCCGAAGCCAATAGATGACAAGGGTCTCAGATGCCCCTTTCAGAGCTTCGGGCATTTCTTCCGGAACCATGCTTTCCAAAGCCGGATAGCGTGATTTGACATAGCCGGAAATCAGGCTCTGGGCACGCTTGATTTGATAGGTGAGACGGGCGGTGTCGATTTGCCGACCGGCGGCACCATTCCAGCCACCCGTCCCGCAAAGAGCGAGCAAATCGCTTTCGTCCTGACGGGCAATCAGTTCCTCGACCGTTAAATAAAGTCCCGTCTCAGCCATGATCTAACGCGTCCTATTCGCTCTCAGCTTTGCCGTCTGCATCGGATTTGACGGCGGCATTCTGCGCCTGAATTTCAGCCCAGATGGCTTTCACCTCATCAGCAGACACATCAAAACCGACCTGTTTTTCGATAACGGAGACTTTCGGCTCTCCAGCCTTGGTCAAATCGCTGTCGGCCTTCAGACTTGGAAATGCATTGATGATCGCCTGCTTGCGCTCTTCATCAGTAAGACTGTCCTCAGCCTTCCCGTCAGCTAGGAGACCAGTATCTTCCGTCTCTCCGGCTTCAGTCTCGGCCTCCTCGGGAGCAACCTCTTCGGGTTCACCGACCACTTTGAGTTTGAGAAGCTGAGCTGCTTCTTTCGGTGTCATGGAAATCTTGTTGGCTTCCGGATCGCTTGGCTTGTAGAGAATGCCATTGCGACGAATAGCCGAAAGCACGGGATAGATCTTCTCATCAGACATAGCTTCAGACTTTCAGATTTTGGAGGAGGAAGATGGCCTTATGGCCACCCTGAAGATTAAGCTCAGGCTGAGGTGGCGTTCTGGATCAGGAAGCCAGCCTTATTAGCGATGATCAGTTCCTTGACGCTTTCGCCAGACCGGACCAGCTTGCCGCCATAAAGCCCCATATTGGCCGGAAGCGTTCCGGCAACCTTCTTGCCGACTTGAGCTGTGTAACCGAAGGTCAGGCCACCTGTGGTGTCTGCGGTGCGGTTGATGAACTGGCCAGAAACCGAGTTGCCCCAGACCCGCACCAGCTCGGGATCTTCACCCGGCTTGTTGATATTGACGCGACCTTCGCCGACCAGCACCCGCTTGACGCCGATCAGTTCAGCAAACTGGGCCTGAGTGACACGACCGCTATCCCCGCTATTGCCATGCACGGCTTTCACCACAATCGGGTTTTTGCGCACAGCGAACCATGGTTTGTGCCCAAAGGTGATCTGATTGGGCTTGATCCAGCAGGAGGCCATCAGGTCTTCAATGATCGTGAGTGGATCAGATTCGGGATCGTCAAATAGGTCTGTGCCTGCCAGCGTTTCAACCAGACTGTCATCATATTGCGTGGCATCAGTCACCAGATTGGCGACGCGAACCTCTCGTCCCAGGATAACGATGTCGGTCGCCCGCTCTGTTGCCCGATGTTCCGGGTTGAAGCCATTCTGTTTGGCTTCATCAATGGTAACCTTGTCCAGAGGCACATCGATGCCGAAGTCATCGACCGATGAATCCTTCTCGGTCCCTTCGATCTCGACCTGGTTCGGCGTTGAACGGCGACCAACCTTTGTATCCGGCAAAGTGAAGGCTTCCGCCTCATTGTAAGACTGGTATTTGAAATTGCGGACAGATGGCACACGAGGCAACACATCGTCAGCAATGAGACTGTAATCAGGGTTCCGATAGGAAACCGCAATGTTCGTGAGCGTCGGGCTCGGCGTAAATTGGTCCGTAGCGGCGGCCATAACTAAACCTTTCTAGCAAGAGTTAAGGGGAAACGGCTTAGCCGTAGAGAATGGATGGCTGAATGAAGACAGACCCGATGGTGCCAACGCCACCGGCCTCCATCGCCCGACCAATGATCGGTAGAGAGGCATCAACCGCTGGCTCGGCTTTGATGGCGCAGCCATTTGCATCGGCGGTCAATGGATCGCCATACGCGACACCTGCGCCATATTCCACCGGTCGGATCTGATCGTGGTAGACATCAATCCGATCACCGGCAGCAGCGGCTCCGCGAATGCCCGATGTGCCAACCAGCACATCACCAACACTGGCAACAGCCATATGGCCTTCTTCAGAACCAAAGGTGATGAGGCGGTTTTTATTGATGAGGCCGTCAGCCTCATAATTCTTGATAAAGCCCATATGCGATTGCATGAGGTTTCTCCTGAAAGGTAACGGGAAAAGGATTAGTCGATGGACAGGCCGTGCTTCTTGCGCACAGCCACCACAGCATCGGAGGTGGAGACTTCAATCCCGGCAGAACGCTGGCTCTCCTGAAACGCAATGGCCTCCTGCGCGATCTGATCATCGCTGATACCATCGAGGTCCGGATCGTCACCAAGGTCCATCTCACCGAACTGGATGATTTTCGGCTGGGTCTTGAGAACGTCCTTGAGGAGATCGACCAGGTCTACCTTTTTGGTTTCGTCTCCATCGGCAAACTCGATTTCGTCCGCATCCAGATCGGACGCCCCATCCAACAGGGCAACTACTTTTGAGCGGCTCCCTGAAGGGAGGCGACCTTCATCGACAAGACCTTCCGCAAAGGCGACATGATCTGTGTGACGTTGTTTAGTTTCGCGGCCATCAAGCTCTGCCTGTCGGGCATCCAACTCGGCTTCACGTTCAGCAAAGGCTGCAATCTGATCAGCATCACCCTGATCACGCTTGGGGGCAGTACGAGATTTTGCAGGCTTGAAAGCCATGTCATCATCCTCACTATGTTCGTCTTCGGAAAATTCGGGGGAACTGGTCGCAGGCGGCACATCGCCAGCCTCATCAATCCAGCGAATGGAATAGTCAGGCAGGATATTGTCCGCAGTCTCGATCCCGTCCTTCTCGATCAGCCATTCGCGGAAGCGGCGAAACAGGCTGGCAACATCCTTGAAGGCGGCATCGGAGAATTCGACAGCAATGGCATCTTCATCATCCCCGGCAAACTCAACTGGTTTGAGACCAGGAACAGCCGGAGCAACTGCCCCGAGGAACCCGACATGTTTGGGATAGAGCGCATCACCAGCAGGATTGGACGTAGCCCCCGGCTTGTAAAAGGACATGGAAATGCGCTTGTAGCGGCCATCCTCGACCGCTTCGGAGAACTGCGGCTCCAGCTCGCCGATATCGGCATAGAGCCGGTCAGCCTCATCATCATAGGAAAAGGCTTTCACCCAACCATAAGCGGGATCATCAGTTTTGGGATGACCAACAACGACAGGCACAGGAAAGAGCTGAGGATCATAACGCTCAGCCAGATCAGCCAGCTCTTCAGCCGTCGCACTGAACGACATGCCGCCCATCGCCGTAAACGTGCCCGGACGGAACACCTCAATGCGCTTCGTTTTGTCTTTGTCATCTACCTTGGCCACACCGCATCTCCTCGAAACAGGTGATGGCAATTTGGCAGATAAAATGACAGCGCTCGCCGGAACTGTTCCGGGCACTGTCACTGCTGGTTATATCGGGAATTGATGCCCTTCTATCACCAACCGCAACGAGGGGGCAACCCATAAGCGTAGATAGCCTCTATATGGCTTTCTAACGCGCCTTTAACGCGGAGTGTTTGGATTCGGGGTATATGCGGGCGGAATGGGATGGAAAATGCGACACAGGCCGTAACGCCAAACACGATATGCAAATGGTTCGGCGAATACAAAGCGCCCGTTCGTTGAGTTTATCATCCGAGGCCTGTTTCTGTTGACGGCATAATTTTAAATCTAGGTTGCGTCATCGGGCAGCCCCTAATACAACTATTAATAGAACACTAAATTTCTCACTAAATGGAATAAGAGATTGCCTCACCAACTTTCATTTCACCTACCTTACAAATCGATCACATCGTTCAGAGACATAGAGCTTCCCGACTTTTGTTTGGTGACCGGCAAGAACGGTTCAGGAAAGTCACACCTATTGGAGGCTATTGAGAAGGGCACAATAAGAACTTCTGTAACGGACGACTCCATCGGAATGATTGCGAGGTTCGACAGTGAGTCAATTATTCCCAAAGACACTGGCAACTACAGCCCAGCCCATGCTGCGATACAAGAAGACGAAAAATTCAGGCAGATAAGTGAGAAACGACCGAATATAATAACAGAAGCCCAACGCACTTTATCGAACTGGGGCTTATCTCCTAATAGCGTTGTTGACATGGGAGATGTGCTTCAGCTCGCAGATGAAGCTTCTTTTCGGGCTGCGTTTTCTCAAAATCCTAATCTGGAAAACTTTTACGATTCTTATAAAAAGCAGGTTAGTATTTGGGCTGAAAATTCAGTGCAAGCTCAAGGTCAAAACGACAAGCTTGGTAAAAAACTGAAAGAGCTGGCAAAAACCCACCCTGCCTTACTACTCACCGGTAGCCAGTCTGAAATATTCCGTCACGAAATTTTCGAGAAAACGGATGTTGGAGCTTTCCAACAGGCATTTGGCAAAGTATTCACTGACTACCGGAAAAAATTAATTGAAAATGCTTCAAATCCACTTGAAGATGATAAGCAAATAGCGTTGAACGACAAGCAGTTTGTCATTAAATTTGGTCCCAAGCCCTGGGATTTCGTGAATGAGATTCTCGAAATTAGCAATTTGGACTTTAGGATTAACCACCCTTTACTGAATGAACCATATGGTTCTTTTGAACCACGCCTAACCAAGGTTTCGACCGAAGTAGAAATGGGGTTCGCAGACTTGTCATCCGGAGAGCGCGTTTTAATGTCGTTTGCACTCTGCCTTTACAACTCCTCAGAGAATAGACATGCCGAAGCGTTTCCTAAGCTGTTGCTACTGGACGAGATAGACGCTCCTCTTCATCCCGACATGGTCAGATTTGTCCTCAAGACCATACGTGAGGTACTTGTTGAGAAGCATAAGATTGCTGTGATCGCGACCACGCACTCTCCTACAACTGTCGCATTATTTGAGAGCGATAGTATTTTTGAAATGAATCCAGATGGTCCATCTCTTGAAAAAATTACAAAAGATCGCGCCTTGTCGATCCTAACTGTAGGCGTACCAACGGTTTCGGTTTCATACAATCAAGTAAATCAAGTATTTGTGGAGAGCGAAACTGATGCGGTTGCCCTAAGTGAACTCTACAAGACCTTTAAATCCTCTCTTTCGTCCGAGCGTTCCGTCCAGTTCATTAAGTCAGGGCGTAAAGCCGATGCTGGAAATGAAGAAAACGCAGGCTGTGCACGCGTCAAATCGGTTGTCAAAGACCTCAGAAGCGCAGGGGTAACAACAGTCTTTGGGCTGATTGATTGGGATGGGAAAAACAAGTCCGAAGAGGGAATTTTGGTTTTATGTGAAGGCACGAGATACTCAATTGAAAACCTACTTCTCGATCCTGTCATAGCCATTGCTGCTTTAGCCAAGGAATTCACCGTCTTCGCGAAACAAAACCAACTCCTAAATGACGATGAAACATTTGTAGGATTGGTAAACTGGGATGAAGTAAGGTGGCAAAACGCTTCCGATCAATTGATGCAAATCGTGGGTATGGAAGCGGATGACAAGATAAACGTAGACTATCGCAACGGCATGAAACTTCAATTTGCACGTTCGTACTTGGAGATGCGTGGGCATGACCTGACCGATTTGGTTTGTGAAAGAATTTTACCGTTCAAGAGCAAAAATCAGCAAGGAAAGTTGGAAGCCTTTATCGTGCAGAATGTCGTACCTGAAGTGAAGAACTTGATACCGTGCGAGATGCTAGATTTGTTCGAAAAGCTGACAACTCTAAGACCACACTAAGAACGAGTCTCTTTTTGTTTGCTCCGAAGAAATATTGTGAAGCTCCAGCCAATGTCTGCTTTGGCGGGCTTTGCGCTGCACTGCGAACCTTTATCAATGACAGGAGCGGTACATCCTTGTGAAAGGTGGTAATTCGTTCGAAAAACCAACTTTGACTTTTGGCCAAATCGCTCACTCCCCCAGATACCCCTCAAGCTCCTCCCTGATCACTTCTTCATCCTGCCGCCCTATGCCGATATAAGGCCGGGCCGGGATCTTCACGCCCTTGCTGAAGACATAGCCTTCTGCACCGCCCGCAACAGGAATGCGTAGAGATTGGAACCGACGAGGTTTGATCTTGGCACCATGCTGCATGACCCAAACTTTGGGATGGTTGAGATTGGTGCCGACCTCAGCATTGGCAGCACTGGCTGTGAAGTGGATTGAGCGGATCAGCTCGCCGCTGTCTCGGAGGATCCCTTTGGGCTGTCGACGGTTGGAGAGCGTGAGCGGCGTCAGGGGTGCCCATTTGTTACCGTCCGGATCTTCCTCCTTCTCAAAGCGATCCGTGGTCTGGTCATAGAGCGCCATGCCAATAACACGATGAACAGCGGCCTTGTCTTCGATCCTGTCGATGAGGCGACGGATTTCCTGATCGGCGGAAGCATAGTCATATGTGAAGCTCAGGAACGGCATTTGAAACATCCCTTCAAAACTGCTATATTATAGCCAGATGAAATCGGGGGCCGGTGCGGGCCTCCATACCGATTTCACTCGAAAGGCAGCTCGCATCGGCTGCCTTTTTTAGTTTTCTCCGGCTGACGTTGCGCGGCGGAACAACAGCACCCCGCGACGCCATGTATTGATCTGGTTGAGGTTTGGTTTTCGCTTGCGGCCTGTTTCCGCATTGTAGATGGTGGTTCCGCTCCAACCATCCTGCCCCCATTCAAAGACACTGAGACCGGCCAGATTGGTCGAAGCCCGAAGATAACGGCGTTTCAACACCCATTTTTTGAGATGGCTATGCCATTCCCAATCCACCCAGATTTCATCTGGATCCTTGAGAGCTTCAGCGAGGCGCAAGAGCTGAACAGAGCGGGAGGAATTGAGTTTGATGGAGCCATCATGGCGTTTAAACAGTTCCTCGCCGACAACAAGTACTTGGCCAGCTTTATCCCTAAACAGGACGGGCTCACCTTCATCAGCACCGAACGCGGACAGGAACGCAGAAACATAATCAGCATCCTCCAGTCCCTTGGGCAGCACCTCGGCTTGCACGGGACGGGCAATCGCACTCATCTGAGGCAAAGGATCGGTATAAGGCAAGGTGAGCTGTTTTGGGTTACTGCGCAGAAGTTCACGCGGAATGGTTCCGTCCGCCCATGTTCGTCCTGGCGCATAGGCCCAGCCCATATCGACACCGGCAGGATAATCAATCTCTTCGCCAGTACCGGGATCGCTTCTGCGTACATGCTGGATGGACGGTGCGGTATCCGGAGCCTCCTTGCCCATCCGTTTGAGCTTGGCGCGACTGACAGGGCGCACGCCGCACCCGCATTTCCAACCATTTGGTGGATAGTAGGTCTGCCACCATGGATCATCAGCCCGGAGGATCAGGCCATCCCATCCAACATGCTCCTCACGAGGGTCTAGCGGAATGCGTTCCCAGGCGTGCTTATATTGCCAGTAAGGAAAAGCCTTAAGCGTGGCAGGATCGGTCATCTGCTTGTAGCGACCGGCAGCATAGGCGGTTTTCAGGTTGGTCTCATAGATGACACGGGCACGCCAGTTGCGGCCCCCATTGTAATCCCAGCCGTGCCTTTTGACGATCTCGTCAAAGCGATCAATGAATCCGGGATGATAGGTGTCGTCCTTATCAAGCCAACCCTTGAGCGGCATTCCCTTGGCTATCGCATCATCGATGGCCTGCTGGAAGTCTTCCAGCAGCGCGTCCTTCTGCGCACCAGCCACAACAAAAGCCCGGTCATGGCCATGATGGAGTAGATCAGACCAGGTGCGGGTTGGCAGGCGCACTTTCTGGCGATGGAAATCCAACGCCTCATCAAATGGCCCAACCTCAGCAAAGCTTACGGGATTTTGGTCTTTTTTTTGAGCCGACAGCCTTGGAAGGATAGATACCAGTTTCGTCAATAATGTCAGATCGGCCCGTGATTTCGGAGAGAGCAATAGCATCGCCCAGAATACGGCCCATCGGATCAATTTCCAGTTCGCCAGACAGATCCAGTAGAGCCTTGGAGGCTTCACCAAAGCTGGTGACTGCGGCCAGTCTCTCGCGGATCCGCTCAAGCCAAGTCTGCTGGAGAGGTGCTGCCAGATCCTCCAACTGGTCAATCAGGTGTGCAACAGGCCCTTCATCATCGGCAAAGGCACTCTGTTGATCATCAGCCGGAGTTGTGACCTCAACAGGGACCATTTCTTCATCGAAAACGCTCGCAAACCATTCCTGCAGGTTTTTGGGCTCGAACCCCTGTTTACGCGCAGCATCAAGGGAACGAATGTCAGACTGGCGCCGCTCGGCTGTTTTCTTCTTCTGATCTTCTTCGGCTTCTTCATTTTTCGGGCGAGGACGCCACACGGTTGGTGGTTTCGCACCCGGCCAGTTCAGTTCAGTAATCCAGGGCAGCAGGGTTGCATTCAGCGTGTCTGATAACTGATCACAATCATCGTCAACGATACTGTCTGTTTCTTCCGCATGGGTTTGTGATGCGGCCCGAGACCCTTGCCCTTTTACGCTCGTGGACAAGGTGCTCCCAAGCACCACCTCGGAGGTCTGTTCATCCCAGAAGCGGCACCATTCCTCATAGGATGCATTGCCGGTTCGGGTTGCCTCCAGAAAGCTGACCTCTGTACCGATTGGTGCAACCAAAGCCCCTTGCTGCACCATAGCCATCAAAGAATTGAGCAACTGCTCCTGTTCCTTCTTGGGTGTGCCGACAGCATATTTGCCAAACGGAATGGGGGCGGCAAACTTGTCCAGGAACTTCATCCAGAAGGAAACACCTTCTCGCTTGAACAAAACATGCCAGAAGAGAACGGAGCCAAGCCCCATGCCATAAGGATTATTGCCCTCCACATCAAAGCGATGAACCATGAATTTGCGAGCGGGAAGAGCAACACCATCAATCGAATTTTCTGGCGTTAGAAGGCGTGGCGTCCAGTCTTTGGCAAAACAAAAGCGCATTTGATTGTGCGATTTGATCTTAACCGGCACCACCTGGCCGTCATCATTGCGCCCCCAGATGATTTCCGAAACCGCGAAACCCTTAAGAATGGCTTTCGCCAGATCTTTGCAAATGGAATCGAACGGCAGGGAATTGAGAATGCCTTCCACACCATCTCTGGCCTTGATATCCTCGGGCTCTTCGCTTGCTGCTTCAACTTCCCATTCACGACGCGTAATCTTGGAATAGCGTTTGCTAAGCGTGGCCTTGGCGCGCCCGTCCTTCATAACCTCATCATAGAGTTTTAGGCCCTTGTGCGGCCCTTTCTCCTGAATGGTCGTATCTTGCGGGATCAGGATGTCTGAATAAAAGGGAACGGTAATATCATTCTCAACGGTCGCGATCAGCTGACTTCCCTGTTTGGGCAGTCTTTTCCGCACGGTTTGTTGCACAGCTTGTTGAGCCGCACGACGGCGAGCGCGGTTTTTGCGAGATTTGCGGCTCATAATCGATAGCCTCCTAATGCGCCCTGACTAACGGGAGCGGCAGTCGTGATAGAGGTGGCGGTCAGAGTGGTTGCTGCCATTTCAATGGCATGCTTCCAGAGCATTTCAAGACAGTCTGGACCGTCATCGTGATCAGCCATCGGCCATTGTTGCAGTTGATCAATCAGGGTCTGCTGGCTTTTGTGCAAACGGATGGTTCCATCGGAGATCGGGATCTGGAGCCGCTCAATGCGCAGGTTCTTATCAATGATTGGCGTTACCGGATAGGCAGGCAGAGCAAGGCCAGCTTTGGCAGCCCGCTTCATCAATTCCGTGCGCAGGAATTCCTGGAACTGCACAACCTCGGCAAACCACATCTGACATTGATAGTCCCGCTGCATGGAAATGATGTCATCAATGATGAGATCAGGCACACGACGGCGAATGGAAGCTTCAACGATATCGAGAATGGCGCTTTCCTTGTCATAGGCTCCAACCAATATGGCCGATGGGTCGCGATTGCGATTATTCTTGCCGAGGGAGGGATCGACTGCACCAAAGAACAACCAGTCCCGATTGACCCGCACCCACCATGTGATGCTTTGAAAGGGGTTATCGAGCGCAAGGGGTTTGTTCTGATATTCAGATTCAAAGGCAGCATGATCACCAGCTCGCTCTTTCATCAGGAAGAGGAGTGAGTGATTGGCCGGCCAATTGAGAACCGCCCCCTGGTCCATGGTGGCTTTGTTGGCAGCATAGAAGCTATCAGCTTCAGGCTCACCCTCATTGAGATAGATTTCTTCCCACTCATCCCAGAGCGCCATATCATCTGGCCAGTCAAGGATGGCGCGAAACTCGGTCACATGCCATCCGGGCTTTTTGGAATAGCGGACGATAACTGCGTCAAAATGCAGAACGGTTCCGGCATAAAGTACATCCATGGAACCATCGGTTGGACCAAGTTTGAGAACAGCCTTGGCGATCCAGCTTTCCAACTTGTCGCGCTGTTTGGGACTGGCGACATTCTCGTCATTTTCGATATCATCAAGGATAGCCAGGTCCGGGCGATAAGGACCATGGCGACGGCCTCGGATTTTCTTACCGGTACCGAAGCCCTCCACCTTGATATTGTTGCGAGTGACAATATCGCCCTCGCGCCAGACACGACCCTGCCCAAAGATTTCAGGGAAGTCATATTTGAGGCGCGGATTGACTTCCAGTTCGGCCTTGAGGGCTTCCAGCATCACGGCGGCCTGCTCGAAGGCGTCCATAATCAGGACAATATAATGCTTCAAGCCCCGAGTGATGCACCAAAGTGGGAAGATGAGACTGATGTGGGTGGATTTGGCAGACCCTCGCGGAGCGATGACAAGCCGCTTCTGGCCATCTTTCGTGGTCACCATCATGGGCAGGTCTTCATAAAGATGCTCATGCAACATGGATGGCGCAGACGTCAGATAGTGTGGGAAATAGGTTTCGGCAAAGAAGCGATAACCAGACTCGTCTTCAGCGACCTTCTTTTGCCGTTCGGCGCGTAATTGAGGGTCAATTGGAAAGGCTTCCACCTCCAGCTCGATCTTCAGGCGGAATTCTTCCGCCAAATCAGAAAGGCGATTGAGAAACTCTTTTGACTTCAGCTGTTTCTTCTGCGGTGATCGGCTCATCCATAAACCTCCACCAGGCGCTCGCCAAAGGGCTCGATGATCTCCAGAAACGCGGCTGCATGCTGGGGGTAGAATTCGCGAATGAACTCGGCCTGGCGCTGTAGGACATCGTTGGCAACGCCGAGTTCAGAGATCTTGGGAGCAACACGACCGGCACTGGCAACCATTTTGTTAAAGGCATCGGAAAGACTGGCCATGGCCTTGACGCGCTCTTCGCCGGTCAGCTTCTCTTCTTCTTTCAACTGTTCGATGGTCGCCTTGAACAGAGTGACAAATTGCTCAACGACATCGGCCACCACGGTTTCGAGACCATCTCCCGCCATAAGATGAGCAGCCCGCGCCACATCCCAATTATCACCATTTTGCTTGGCGTCTCTTTTCCAACGGCGCACGGTGGCTTCAGACACGCCGATAGCAACAGCAATCATTGGGATAGACTGCTGATCATAGATAAAGGCTTTGCGTGCCTCTCGCCTTTTGTCGTCTTTGTGCGCCATGTCTGGAAACTAGATCCCGAGTTTGTCTTTGAAGAAGGCGATTCCGACAGCTACAACTCCCGATGTAACGGAAGCTGTCATGAATGAGTTCTTAGAGGCTTTGACCTCAACATCGCGCAGGCGGGCATCCTGTCCATCAAGACGCCCACTGATGCCGTCCAGCTTGCTATCCATGCCAGCCATAAGGCCTTCAATACGACCCAGCCGCGTGTTGATCTCGTCGGACATCAGGACTTTCCTTTCCGATAATTGAGGCCGCGAACAACCTTCTCAATTGGACGTGTGACGAAATAGGCCGCAAGGATCCAACCTGCCCAGTTGCCGATAGGGTTGGGCAACTGGGCAACACTCCAATGGAAGTGGAACAGACTGTCAGCGATGACTGCGCCATAATAGGCAATGGTGGGATAGGCAAAGAGTGGACGGATCATAGCCGTGAGCCACCAGCCCTGTTCGGCAATCACAATGTCACGCGCGGCATTGCGGGCTGCGACATCCGCTTTGATCTCTTCTATGGTGACCTGCGCACCGATCTTGGTACGTTCTGTCAAACCATCAGCCTTATGCTCGAAATAGGACAGCACCCGGTCGACAATATCGAGCCCCAAAAAGGAAAGGAGCTTGGTGCCAAGCTTGACGATCCAGCCAATCATCCCACATGCCTCCAGGTCTGAGCATCCATCAAGCGGCGCTGTTTGATCTGATGGGCAACATAAATGATGACGAGGCCGACAAGACCGAAGGCCAACCACTTATTGTCAGAAACCAGGGAGAGCAAAGGAGCCAGCTGAGTTCGAAGGCCCTGCAGAGTCGATGTGACCTGCCCCAGACCATCCAGTAATCCACCAGGATCGACACCATCAAGTCCGCTTGCGAGCGTGCCTGTTCCCAGAACTGCACCGCCAAGTCGTGTTAGCCAATCAGCCTTTTTAACGGTGTCGGAACCGGATTTGCGCAAGTCTGCGACCGTCAGGCTATCCCGGCTATTACCGAGCTGCAGGTTGATCGGTACTGCGCCTTCGAGAGCAGATTGGGTTTTGGGGCCAACCATACCGTCCGTCTTAAGGCCATGATCGACCTGAAAAGCCACCACGGCTCGGCGGGTAGCTGGGCCAAAATCGCTATCAACCTTGACATGATAACCTAACTCGCAGAGCCGCTCTTGCAAGGCCTTGACCATATAGCCTTCCGAGCCAAGCCGGAGCATGGTGAACCGAGCGGATGCTTTGCCCTTCCTTGCCCCTTCCGATCCGCCAAGACGTTCATAGGCCTTGCGCATCAGGTTTGCATAATGGCTCACCTGACTGGAGCCATTGTAGCGTCGGGCAATCCCCTCCCAGTCTTTCTCGCGCAACTCATCAGCAAGGCCGGAGTTTTCAAGGAAGGACAGGAAGGCTTCGACACAATGGGTGCTGGATTGAGCCAATGCCAAGACGAATTCGGAAACAGTGCCATAGCCGCAAAGGCGATGATTGAACCCCATCCCCTGAAAGGAAGCATAGGAGGCTGACTTCAACGCGGCCTCCTCATCGAGGCGCGCCCATTTTTCCATAAGAGCCCAGCGTTGTTCGGAGCCTTTGCCACCAAGGCCTTTATAGTTCGCACGAGACCACTTGCGCGCAGACAACCGCAAACTCAAGGCCTTCTTGCGTAGACTCTTTGGCAATTGGCGATTAAAAATGTGCTTTTCGGGAAGGATAATCAGGCGACCTTGATCATCATAATCATCACCGCCGCTCTCAACTTCAAGGATGGCTCGAAGCACGTTGACCTCACAGCCTATCCGGCTGGCAAAGGTCTCAATAGTGGCTGTAATATCGGTGACTTCGCCACCACCCTGGCGCAACTTGGCAACAACAGACATAACTGGCCTCGTGAAATTCGGGACGAATTTTGAGACCAATGTCCTCTTTTATATATGGGGAAGCGCCGGAACTGTTCCGGGGACGAGGGGAGCGCTGAATCTTATTCGCCCATTTGAGAGCTTTTCAATTGCAATTTTGATTTGTAGTGCAAAAATATAGGCGCTATACCTCACAGAGATCAGACAACCTGGGCGAGAAATCAGGTGCCGTTTTAGGTGCTCAGAATGAAAGACCTCTTGGTTGCCAAACCGAATACGGACCAATTAGATATGAAAATTTCCCCGGCAGAATCTCAAGTTGAGCTTTATCAAGAAGGCTTCGAAGATAATGATACTCTAAAACGCGCAAGCGTTGGTAAATTCCTTTCAGAGCTAATGGAACGCATAGAAGACCCATTGATCGTTGCCGTAGACATCGGGGGGGAGCAGGGAAAACTTACTTTCTAAAGCGCTGGGTTGTTGCACATCAGTTGGACAACGGTGGCTAAGCGACGACCGTCTGCTTTGACGCCTTTGCGAACGACTATTTGAGCGATCCTCGTTCTATGCAAAAATAGAAGATTTTAATTCACTCATCATCGCACAAAGCAGGGCTCAAGTTGAAAGTGCAAAGTGAGAGAGATATCATTATCGCCATAGTACTTGATACGTCAGGTATCTAGACGCTAGGTGTTTCGCTTTTCGCCCAACTGCATATCAGATGGCGCTTGACGCGAGTGACAGAAGCCGGTGCTTGTAACGTTTGGGATTTTTTATGTTTAAGCGTTTTGTCAAATTCATCAAGTCCATATTTTGGTTTATCATTGAGGTAATATTCTTAATTCCATTCTCCTGTGCATTAATGCTGTTTTTTGGTGAATTGGAGGAATTAGCTTTTATTGGGCAATTTGCTAAATTTCTTTTGAAATCAGCATTTATAATTTTCTCGTTTTTTTTGATTGTCGGAGCCCTTCATAGTTTCATAACTCCAGTTGATGATGAAAATATTTCTCTGACGACGCAGCAGCAGATCAAGAAAATCGAGCAAACTAAGACTAGCCTTAAGGGTCTTATTGTCTACCTGGAATCGCAACAGGACAAAATTGCTGAAGGCGAAGCGCTTATCAAAAGCCTTAAGGCTCAAGAAGATGCTATAAAGCCTATTTTGGGGGTGAACGAAAAGACTGTCGCAGCGATTCTTGACGCTCAGGCTAACCGAAATAAGGAAAATATTTGGAAGGAACGCTTCATCGGTTTTGGATCAGGTGTGGTCGCTTCTATTGTCGCCGCCCTGATAATCATGGTAGTTACACCCCTATTTTCTAAGCGTGCAAAATAGTTTGTTAAGACTGTCTTTTATTGGCCAAATCCGGCGAAAAGCTATTTTGAAGCATTTTCGGTGTCCGATCCCTAATTTTGATATGAATTGTGATCTGCGGCCCAACTCTCTGTCTGCTTTAGGGCGCAAAACTCGACCGATGAACGTCAGGTTTGAGCTACGATTTCTTGGTGCTCTTTTCTGCGCTTGCGAAAGGCTCTCAATCTTGAATGACAAGTTGGACTCAAACTGCGCATCATTCTTATCTAACCCAGACGCCCCAGGAAGTCCTCAATATCCATTTGCCGCACGTCAACACCGCTTGGCAGTGCTTTGCCCGCGAGTAGCATGCGCACATAGCGCTCTGATATGCGCAGTGAAAGAGCGATCTCTATTGAGCCCATCCCCTCTTTATGCAGGCGCAGGGCTTCTGCCCGATTGTCAGCTTTGCGCAGGCGGGTTGGAACATAGAATTTATCGCCAGGGAATTGCTCAACCAGCAAATCGGCAGTTTTTCGATCAAGGCGAGCGAGCGGATTATCCTCGGTCCAATGCTGAGGCACCTTAATCTCAATCCCAGGAAGCGTTGCCATCAACTCGTCAACAACTTCACGCCCAACGATATCTGCAATCATGGCCATGTCTTCGGTCAAAAGCTCAGTCATGTCTCTCTCCTGTTCTAAGCCGTTTCAGATGGACCATTTTATTCTTGGTTAGAAGGACAGTTATGACCCGACCATTTTTGATGACATAACGTTTGCCTTCAGTGGTCAGAGCATCAGCCTTTGCTTGCACCGCATAGGCGGTTTCAAACGCGATCAAGTCACGAACCGCTTCAACGTCAATGTCCAGGACACGCTCCATATAGCGAACTAGAGCATGGTCGGTGACAAAGTCTGCGTTTAGAGGCTTGGTCATCCGGCCCTCCAAATCTGAATTGGAGCAAGCATTGACATAGACCGAGCAAGCGGCTTTAAAAGCACTAATAGATTGCAACTGGGGAGCACAATCCGATGCGTTTTATTATGATCGTTGCAGCCATGCTGCTTGCCGTTCCTGCGCAGGCTTTTGATCCAGAACCTTGGCAAACTAAATCTGTTGAAGCTGTTATGGGCTTCGGAAAAATCAAACGTGCTGAGTGGAGTCAAAACCTTAGTCTGTGGGTCTTTGCCTACACAGATGAGACTGATTGGGGAGCGGCAGGAGACATGCTTTGCAAAGCTCTGAATGGAGCAGGAAAGCCAGACGGACAATTGGCAATCATTACTATTTGGGACTACCAGGCTTCTCAATCTGGCAATTTGAACCAACTCGGGAAATTGCCCTGTTATTAATCTCATCTTCTTACCCTCCGTTCTATTTTCTTGAGGGCCTCGATCACCGGACTGGCTTGCTCGAACGTCAGCCATTCAGGATCATCAATGCCGGTCTCTTTCTTCACAAAGGCACGCAGGGCCTCCTTGAAGGGAAGCTCCCAGTAGCCCCTCGCGTCGATATTCTTGGCAATGGCATACATCAGCCGGATATAGGGCTTTGAAGAAGGTGGCCGATGTTTGCCGCCTGTGCTTTTGGGCTTCCAGCCCAGCCGCTTCAGCTCGCTGAGCACGGCTACCCGTTCGGGATCACTCATTCGACCAGAGCTGTCTTTGCCGGTAACACGCAGAAGCAAGGCCCGGTAGGTGGTATCATCCAACCCCAGCTCCTTCTTCGCGATATGGATTTTGGCAAGCATTGGCGCACTAGGATGTCCCATACTGCCCTCCATCAACGGTGAGACCCCATTCACCCTTGGTGGGCTGACAAACCAGTCCCTTGTTACAAAGACGATTGAGCGCATTGCGGGTGAAGTCCCCATCCAGATCTGCTCTCGCAGCCACATCCATTGTAGAGGCCAGAAACTTTTGTTCGTCTGGTTCGATGAGATGCTGCAAGGCATGCAGCACCTTTCTCTGAGCGTCAGAAATCTGTGTCATGATCACCTCCCTCACGCACTGGCAATATCGAGAGAGACAGGGCTTCGCTCTTCGCATCCAGGAAGGCGTTTGTAGGCCCGGAAATATGTTTTCGAACCAGTCACCCGGAGTGCATCAGAAATGGCTTCCATGGCCTTGAGCCACTTCTCATCCTCAATATTGAGGCGACGCAAGCCAAGGACACGCCCGGTTGAGATCTTGCCCTGCTTATCAACCTGAAAGGCATCATCGACCAAGGCGCGCAAATTGGCGTTGGCGTCCTTGCTCCATTCCTGAATGCACTCGTCAATCAGAGCTTTGGCGGCTTCCAGCTCTGGCCCGAAGGAAATGCTCTCATTAACAGCCACCACCAACTGGAGAGACCCGTCGTAACTGTTGAGCGTCACATTGCCTTTCTTGCCGCCGCGCTTGGCTCCGTATTTCTCGGAAATCAATTCGCGGAAGGCTTCCACATTGCCAAAGGCCTTTTGCTTGAATGCAGCCAACTGGGCATTCAATGTTTCCGCTTCAGCCATGAGGTCTCGAACCAAGGCATCCTCCTCGATATGCTCCGGTTTAACGGTCTCAATAGGGACCAAAGCTCCCTTGGCGTTTTCCATATATCCGTCCGGGATCTGCTTTTCTTGCGCTGACATGATAAAAATCCTTCTCAAATTAGGGTGAGATTCACCCTTCGTTCTCTTTGTGATTTCCTGCTTTTTCCGGCCATGTCGGGAAAAGGATGATCTTGGGATCTTCAAGATGATCTGTGGTTAGAGGAATGGTTTGGGCTAGCAGCGCCGCTTCCAATCGCTTCGCCTTGTCCGATTGCGCACGTAGCAGATCAGCAAACCGCTGTGCGGCGACTGGCGGAAAGCCATCATTGTTGTAGGCAGCCACGAACCATTGCTGCAAAGCGAGGAGGTTTTCACTCAACATGCGGCACTCTCTTCTCTGCCTGGATTAAGTAGACAGGTTTTGCAAGCGATCCATCGTTTAAGAAGCTCTGGATCACTCGTAGGGATGCTGGCCGTACGGCAATCCACGCAGTCGCTTTGCTTGATGTCAGAGGCCAGATGTGGACAGAACACACGATTGCTGTAAGCAGCAATGATCTTGGCTTCCAGCCGGTCCACCCGGCCTCCTGCCTGCTCATACTTACCTGCCAGATAAAGACTGATCTGGGTGCGACTGACATCCAGCTCATCAGCAACCGCTTTTTTGGAGCCCAAGCGATCCAGTTGCTCCATGAGGAGATCCTTCGGCGTTACTGACATGGAATGATCTCCCCGCGCTCACCAAGGTTATGATCGAAAAGACACCTCTTGTTGGCCCGATAGATCGGAGCAATCGGACCAGTATCTTTCAACAAACGAAACCGCTTGAAGCCGTTAGACGTAAGCTTTGTACCCTTTGCCCTAACGGGCAGCACAGTCAGATAGCGTGCCTTCACCAGCGCGCAGAAATACCGCTGGAGATTATTGTCCGCACCTTTCTCGGAGCCGGAAGCTGCTGCCATGACAATGTCACCAATCGTGAAGGATCCCGACATGCGCATGGCATTCCATGCCCGTTGGCGAAGGGTTTCGCGTGGTTTGCGGCTCAATCCGCGATCTGCTCGGATTGGCCCAGAGGTTACCTTGCCGCCAGTTGCCAAAAGTGCTTTTCCATCATCGGTAAGCTGATAGCAGCCAAGTTCCACTCGCTCGAGCAACCCGCGTATGACCAGTCGACCTGCGCATTTGACAATCTCGCACCGTTTGAAATCAGACAGGGCATAGTCCAGATGATCAATGGTGTGGCATTGGCCATCAGATAGACGGTGCAGCACCGCGTTGGAAAGATCGCCGACCGCCATCACATCACCTCTGGAACTGCAATGGGAAGATTGCGCTGGCGGTCGATCAGCAAGGTCTCGCCCACCATATCAGTCATGGTGAGACCGCCATCATCTGGTTCATTGCGAAGGCCGAACCGTTCAATGTTAGCGATGGCCTCGAGAATTTCACGGTTATAGCCACTAGAGGCTTTGAGGACGAACTTGGTTAAGTCCGGGGCAACAGGCACTTCGCAGCGACCGGAGATCAGAGCATTGACATCATCCTCAGAGCAATTCTCGAACCGTACCTTCTGAGAAACACGCGAAGCAACCTGAGGAAAGCGTTTGAGATTGTCATTAACCTTGCCCATGCCAACCAGAATGGTCGGCAATTCAATCATGTCCGAGATATCTCGAATGGTTTCCAGAATGGGGGATTTGCTAGACACATGATCGGCTTCATCAATCACGAGCCCGAAGGTCTTATTGGCCATCTGGGCTGAAGCCTGACGGCTTGCCAGTTCTTCCAAGGCCAGCTTGTATTTCTTTTGGAAAGCGTGTGGTGGCGTAACACGCACATTCTCCAACAGCTCGGTCATAAACCAGTTGGGTGTCCATTCCTTCTTCGCACGAAGATAGATACTTCCGGTTTGGGCAACCCAATGCTTGAGCGTTGTCGTCTTGCCCAGTCCTGGCGCACCATCAACAACCACAAGACAGGCCTCATCTGCGCCACGTTGGCTAAGCCGGTCCAAGGCTGAAAGAAAGCGCGAGACGTTGCTGGTCTCGACAAATACATTCCGCATCTGGTATTCTCCTTTTCAAGTTTTGCTGTCAGGCGGCGGCGCGGAGGACGTTTCGAAGGGCTTCCACGTCGACACCATTGAGGCGGAACAGTTCCAAAGAGGTGCTGCGCTGGAGACATCCGGTCAGCACCTTTTTTCGTGATGGGGTTAGTTCTTCAGGATGGTCGATCACCCAAGCTGCCAGTTCCTCATCGGTTGAGAAAACGCGCTTGCGTGGTTTCGAGGGTGTGATCTCAAGAACAGGGGCTGGCTCGATCAATTCACGGGATGCATCGGCTTCACTCGATGTTGAGGCAAAGCCATCCAGCACATTGAGATTTTCGGCTGGGTTATGCTCAAGCACCAGATCCGAGCGCAACTGGTCATCGACCTTGTTCATCTTGTCTGCAAGGCGGCGTTTCTGGGCACGAGCGCGTTTTTCGATAGCGGCCTGCTCGTAGGAAACCGAGACATAGCGCTCTTCATTGCCTGCAAACTCAGCAACACAGATCAAGCGCCCCGGTAGGAGTTCGCCATCAACTTCATCGATTTCACGCACCCAGAGCCTGCTGGCATCTTTGATGTCATAGGCAACAATGACCTTGTCGCCGTGATACTGTTCCAGATCCTGATGGAAATACTGGTTGGTGTTCCAGTTGATGAGACACCTGCTGACAGTGCGTATTTCATGCGGTCTGAACAGGTCATCCACTTCAAACGGCTGCACAGATACTGGCTCAAAGCCCTTGGCCATCTGGGCCGCCCAGAACTCATTGGGCGACATATGCCGCTTTCTGCCGGTAATCGGGTCAGGAGTTTTCGGAAGCTCTGAGTGAGGCTTGTTGTTATAGACATCAATTGCCTTTTCGCAGTCGGCCAGAAACTCATCCCATTCAATGAGAATACGGCTTTTGCCCAGCGTCTTGATTTCGCGTCTGGTGATGTCGAAGGCCTTTTTCCGTGCCTCCTTGTCCATATCGCGACCGACATAGGTGACATAGCTGCGCGCCAGAGGGTTCCAGACGCTCCCATGAAACCGTTCGATGATGCCGCGCGCTTGCGAATTATACGCAATAGAATGCATCTTGGAGATACCAAGACGCCCCATCATGCCCGTAGCGTCAGCATCAAATGTCTTGTTTTTGTAGCCTGGGCCGTTATCGACATAGAAAATTGCCGGGATGCCATGCTCTACGCTAGCCCTGCGTAAGGCATCGGCAACAGCAATCACATTCTCTTTGAGGCTGATAGAGAAACCGACGCACTTTCGGGTAAAAACATCTACCACTGACGTGATCTCTGGCCGGAAAGGCTGTCCGGTCAATAAGTGCGCGACCTCGGCATCAAAGGTCTTGCCATCGGCAGTGTAGATCGATGTCGGCATCAATCCGTCCGTCGACCGGCTGACATAGGCCATGCGCGCCTTGATGGTCAAAGCACCTTCACGGCCCCGGACACGATCCACATTGCCCAACTTGGAGAGCGCAGTGCGTACCTGCTTATAAGTTGGTGCGAGGTCCCTGTTCTCCAGAGTATCAACATAAGCGCCAAGAGCTTCCGCAATGGTTGGCTTTGAAGGACGGGCATAGAATTTGAGAAAATCGCCGAACCATTCGACCTCGTTAAGGGGCTTGGCCTTTTTCTTGATCTGAGGTGCGAGAGCGGTAACACCACCCTCGTCGCGAGCCGAGAACCATCCATAGATGGAGCGCAAGGAAAGACCATTTTTCCTCTCGATGCTCTTCCGCGCAGCGTCATCGATGGCCGCGTAGTCACATTTCTGTTGGCTGTGCTCATCGCTGGTCGGCAGACCGGATCGGTACAGGGTAAGATCTTCCAGAAACTGCAAAATGGCTTTTCGGCGAGACAGGTCTATGAGAATAGAACGGCGCTCAATTTCGATCAGAAGAGCAGCCCGAGCTTCCATCATGGTGCGCTGACGAGCGTTAAGGTCATTCTCGCCTTTGACAGCAATTGCCGTCTGTCTTTGCACACGTGCTTTCTTAAGAGCGAGCTTGTCCAAAGAGATTCGCTTATCTAGATCCGCACGTGCGGGTTCAGGAAGTAAATCGATATGATATTCCCAGCCACCACCACCTTTGCGCCCAGCGCGCTTACGAGCACATGAAGTGGCTTGCCAATCCGCCCTGTCTGCGCGGCCTAGAATGCCACGCTCACTTCCCGGAAGCCCCTGCAACTTCAGCTCAGCCAGCTCCCGTGCAGTAAACCACTCACGCATGGTGCCATTTTCAACGATGGAGATTGCTGATGTCATTTGCTCAGCCTCCATTCCTTATCACGGCTGGCGATGAACTGTTCCAATGCCTCCTTCTTCTCAAGCGCCAATTCTCGTTCAATAAGGGGCTGATATTTTTGATCAACAACAATCATGTTGGTATCTGTAATCAGTTCGTTGAGCATCTCTGCGCTGCCCAGAATTCGGGCCAGAGCAAAATAGCGGTATGCAGAAATGTTGTTGTTTTCCCGTGCCTCCGAGGTCCAGGCATCCATGCTATCCCGGCTGATTTCTTCACCGAGAAACTCAGATAGCTGAGCGGCAATATCCTCTCGGCTCCGTCCATCCTCTTTGAGGGACTCGGCTAATACACGGCAGACTTTCCGGGCAAGGGATGAGGCACGCACACGAGTTTCCTCAAAGCGGGGAGCTACCTTGGGGGGCTCCCAACTAAGAAGATCGCCAGTCATTTTGTCGCCACGTGCTTTTGCCATGAGGAAAGTGGACCTTCAGCGTTTCGGTTTAGGAGGTTTGCTTTTGGTTTGAGCGGCTTCGATGGAACGGAGTTGAGCCACCAGATCCCCCAGCTCATGAGAGCCAGTCACTTCAAGATCGATTCTCAAGGAGCCTTTGCCGGAAAGGGACCAATTTTTGAGCCGCACGCCGTCTCGAGCGCTCCAAAGCAATGAGCGGAAGCGCAGATCTTCTTGGTTGCTTACGACTTCACCACTCGTCGTTTCAGAGGTCATTCATCTAGCCTCCTGAGAACTAGCCAGCCACTAAGAGACCAACAGCCCAAAATCAAAGTGCTCTGAAAAAGAACGAGAGATGAGAACGCCATCAGGTCTCGGAAAGCATTCTCTGTTCCGGAATAGTCGAAGCACCGATAAAACCATTTGAAACCGCGAGCTCCTGCATCAGTTCCGATATGAAACGCTGACAAAAACCACTTCATGCTGCGGCCTCGTTGTCAGCTAGAGTTGCAACTTTTTGACTGGTGCAAGGACCATGACGTCTGCTATCGTAAATGCGATGAGACGTTGCTGATTTGGGGTAGCGATCAGGCCACAGCTCTTCGGCTGGAACACCAATGGCCCATGAAATGGCTTTCTCGCCAGTAGAATTGGGGCGGTCCAGTGCGACGCTGATGTTGGTTCGGTGACAACCGAACCGTTCACCAAGGGCGGTAAAGGTCCAGCCCTGTCTGTGAAGCTCGGCTTTGATGGCAAACTTGTCCCATTTACGCTTCGGCATAATGTCTCCTCGTGAAAAGCGGGCTGCGGGAACAGGCCGCTTTTTTCTGAACTATGCAGTTAGCTTTAGTGGCTGCCTGCTGTGATTAACGAACGAAGACAAATTCGCATAAAAGAACGAACTTATCAAGACTATAGTGCGAATTTTATTCTATTCAGACCTAGAATTCATTCTATTGAGCGGATTTAGCCGCTTAATAAATTGAATTATAAGGATTTTCTCGGTGGTCTGAAGTTTAAATTAAGGTCTGAAAACATAGTCAGACCTTGAAAATTTGAGGTCTGAAGTGCTTAAAGAGAGACTCAAACAGCTGGTTGGACAAGAAAGTGTCCTCTCATTCGCACAAAAGTGCGAAATTGGTGAGAGTTCGATGCGCAAGTATTTGGATGGGCGCGTTCCTGGCCTCGATAAAGCAGCTCAGATCGCAAAGGCTTGCAATGTCAGTCTCCAATGGCTTGCCACTGGCGAGGGGGCAATGCGGCCGGAAGAACAAGTGGCTCAGAAATCTGACGAATATATCGGTATTCCGCGCTACGATGCTTCTCTATCAGCCGGAAATGGCTTCTGGAATATCGATACAGCGCATGAGCTTGATCATATTCCTTTTACCGCCGAGTTTCTGAGAAGACGCCTAGGGCGCAGCAATCCTGACGACTTGATCATTTTAACCGCAAATGGCGACAGCATGGAGCCATTGATCGGTGATGGTGACCTGGTGATGGTTGACCAAAAGAAGAATGAACTAACTGATGGGGTGTTTGCCTTTGTTCTCAATGGCATGGCTCGCGTCAAACGCCTTAACCAGACATTGGCCGGTGATTTGGAAGTGATGAGTGAAAACCCGCTCTATCGCACTGAAGTCTTCAGAAAAGATGACTTGATCAACTTCCAGCTAATCGGCAAAGTCGTTTGGTGTGGCCATCATTTTGCTCGCTAGCTGAACATTTCCAAACGTCTGTGCAAAGAAAATGGTCCTTTTCAGTGCCATTCGCTCATTCTTGTGCAAAGTCGGATTTTTAGTGTCTGTCAAAATTCACAAGTCTTTTCAAGAACCTGTTGTGTTTCTGGCGGTTTTTTCTTTGTGCAATCTGACAGGTTCCCCCACAAGTGTTCGTTTGGTCTTTTGGCTGTGCCCGCAGTTTTCCCCCTCTCGTGCATTGGCAAAGTGCTTTGCCCAAAAAAAGACCCCGTTTCCGGGGCCAAGAGAGGCACTGGCAGAGGATTGCCAGTGCATGTGTTTTAGGGCTTATTTGAAGAGATACGGCAACGTGGTCGAAATCGGTTCAATCATCGTGATCATCAGCAAGGCGACGATCAGGGCGCCCAGATAGGGGGCGGTCGACTTCATGACCTTTTCCAAGGGCACCTTGGTAATGGCACTGGCCACGAACAGATCCAGCCCTACCGGAGGCGTAATGCAGCCGATGGCAAGGTTGACGACCATGATGACGCCGAAATGGATCGGATCGATGCCCATGTTGAGGGCGACCGGCAGGAAGATCGGGGTCAGGATGACCACCGCAGCCGACGCATTCACAAGGGTTCCCAATACCAGAAGTAGCACGTTCATGATCAGCAGGAAGACGATGCCTGAACTGGTGAACTGGATGATGGCTTCACCGATCATGTGCGGGATCTGCAGGTTGGTCATCAGCCAGCCGAAGACCTTGGCAGCGCCCACAAGGAACATGATGAGCGTTGTGCCGATCACCGCCTTGAAGACGATTTCAGGGAAATCCCGAATGGCCAGCTCTTTATAGATAAACAGACCGACCAGGATGCCATAGACCGCAGCAACAGCCGCCGCTTCCGTTGGCGTGAAAATACCCGAATAGATGCCGCCGATAATGATGACCGGGGTCATCAGAGCCCAGAAGGCGTCCTTGAGGGCCAGAGCGAGGCGTTTGCAGGAAAAAGACCCGTCGGGGGGGATCTGGCCTTTCTTGGCAAGGTACCAGCCCATGCCGCACATGGCGCCGCCCATCAGAAGGCCCGGAACAACACCAGCCATGAAGAGATCGCCGATCGAGACGTTGGCAATAACCCCATACACAACGAAGGTGATGGAAGGCGGAATGACGATGCCCACCGTACCGGCCGCAGCCACGATGCCGGTAGCCATTTCGCGTTTATAGCCCTTCTGCTCCATTTCGTTGACCATGGTCGAGCCGATGGCCGCCGTGGTCGCAGCGGAAGACCCGGAAATGGCCGCAAAGAACATGCCCGCCACAGCCACGGCCTGAGCCAGACCTCCGGTAAAGGAGCCGACCATGGCTTGCGCCACATTGACCAGACGCGAGGTCACACCACCCGCCGACATGAAGGCTCCGGCGAGCATGAAGAAGGGCACCGCCATGAAGGAGAAGGAATCGATGCCGGAGAAGAGGTTGTTGGTAATGAGAACCTGTGGCAGGTCCATGTAGAACGCCAGAACGAAGGAGACCGAAAGAGCCAGGGCATAAGCCACCGGCACACCGATCAGCGCCATCGCGACGAAGGAAAGAATAAGTGCAGCTTCCATAAGTTCAGTCTCCCGCTAGTCCGTTACAACCGATGTGTCATCGGTATTGTCGTCTTCAGCCTTGCCTGCAAGCGAGCGGAAGATGCTTATGGTGTCCTTGATGTGATACATCAACATGAGAACACCCGAGACGGGCATGATGATATAGACATAGCTCATCGATATGCCGAGGCCGGGGGAGGTTTGGAAGGTCATGGTTTGCGCCATTTTCCAGCCCTGCACGATCAGCAGTAGAATGAAGACATAGCCGCAGGCATTGATGAACAGATTGAGCAAAAAGCCGGGCTTGGTTCCGTTGAGCAGGCGTGGCACCAGCTCAACAGCGAGATGTCCGTCTTCTCCCATGATAAGCGCTGAGCCAAGGAAAACGACCCAGACGAACAGGAACCTGGCCAGCTCTTCAGACCACTCAAAAGAAAAGCCGAACACATAGCGTGTGATGACCTGTATGAAGATGATTGTCAGCATGACAAGCATCGCAATGACGGAAATCCCATACAGCAACTTGCGCAGGATTTTGAATATGGCGTCCATGAATTGAGACCTTTTATGGGGCCGGAGAAGCTTTCGGAAACGCTCCGGGCCAAGCCTTGTTGTTGATTGGATCATGAATTCGGGTGATGAGGCCCGAGGAGCCTTGCGCTGCGGACTGGCCTGATTGGCCAGAATGGATGTGCGCAGTGGGCTGACCCGGGCTCTTGCGACCGGGCCAGCCCCTGCCCAAGTTCGGCACGAGCCCTGATATTTGTTTATTTTGGGCTCTCTTGGGGCTGGCTTTTGTTATTCGGCCAGAGCGTTGATCTTGTCGATATTGTCCTGACCAACGGTGTCGGCGAACATTTCGATCACAGGAGCCGTAGCAGCCTTGAATTTGGAGCGATCAACATCGATGACTTCCATTTTGCCAGTTGCGATGATCTGATCCCAATATTCATTGTCCTGCTCTTCAGAGATCTGGCGCTGCCATGCAATAGCTTCCTTGGCGGCGTCCTGAATGATGGCTTTCTGCTCATCATTGAGCTTTGCCCAGCTGATCATGGAAATGATCATCGGTTCCGGAGAATAGGCGTGTGCAGTCTTGGAGGCATATTTCTGGACTTCATAGAAGCGTTTGGTGAAGATATGCGCTGAAGGGTTTTCCTGACCGTCCACCGTGCCCTGCTGCATGGCAGAATAGAGTTCGCTGAAGGCCATGGGGGTTGGAGAAGCACCCAGAGATTTCATCATTTCAACAAAGATCTTGTTGGTCATGACGCGGATCTTCAGGCCTTCCATGTCGGCCGGTTCCTTGATGGGGCGGACATTGTTGGTAACGTGGCGGATGCCGTTTTCCATATAGCCCAGCAGCTTGATGCCGCGGCCTTCCAATTCCTTGCCAAGCTCCATGCCGACGCTATCCAGAGACTTGTAGGCATGCGGCCGGTCGTTGAAGATGAAGGGAAGGTCGAAAATGGAAATCTGTGGCTGGAACTGGCCCAGAACAGCGGTTCCGACCAGAGCCATGTCAACAGCACCGAAAACCATGCCTTCGATCAGGTCTTTCTGACCGCCCAGCTGGGAGCTTGGAAAAACCTTGACTTCGATGGAGCCGTTGCTCTTTTCGTTGACGAGTTTGGCGAAATAGTCAGCGCCCTTGCCATATGGATGGTCAGGCACGGCAATGTGGCCGAGCTTGAGGGTGACATCGGCAGCAAAAGTCGGGGCTGCGAGCGAAAGGGCCATAAGGCCAGCGCCGAGAATACTTGCGAGACGGATCATTAGGTTTCCTCCCTATCCTGTCTTCAAAAAAGCCTGTTATTCGAATGTAGCTTCGACACCGCGAGGGTATCTGGTCTGTAAGCCGAACCGCCTTCATATCAACAAAAGCTGGATCAACCTGAGTTACTTATGGATCTTGCGATCCGTGTTTCATTTCATAATGGAGCGAGGCCTCACCTCACTCCCTCTATGCTCCTCCTTGATGGGATCTGTTGATCCTGAGCACGCCAGTTTCCGGTTACGATTGTGGAGTTCCGCCCAATGAGCTTGCGTGCTGCTTGTACAAACATCAGCAAGCCCCGTGCCAAATAGTAGCCGAAGGCGCATAAAAACGGTGTGTCGGAAGGCGCAAGCGGAGCTTCCAGCCTGATCGCTCAATCATTAACCATTTGTGACATAAGAGCTTTCTTTCCCGTTAGGAGGAGAAGGCGTCTCATGGTGATGCTGATTGATTTTTTCAAGAAGGGCTCAAAGAAAATTAGAAGAGAGCAGCAGCCTTGATCCTTAGTCTAAGGAGAGGGTGCGGTTTTGTGCGGATTTCCAGACACGCTCAGGAGCGAGTGTCACGATATCCGCACAGATTTGGGTGGAGTGCGGGGACAAGATGCCACATGGACATGTGAAAACCGGCAAAAAGTCAGTTTTGGCCCCTTCCTTCTATCGAGCGCCTCGACGCTTGCTCCGTTATGTGTATAAAGTTGAAGGGTTGGAGGAGGGCAAGAAGAGCGGTTCGCGGGTGGCATGGTCCGTAAAAGGAACAGCACGATGAACTGCCCGCCGTGGTGAGGACCTTGCGGTTTGCCCTGTCAGAGAGGACCAAGGCGTGGACCAAATCGATATTTCGATACTTTACATCGAAGACGATAAAAGCGTGCAATTTGCGTATCAGCAATCCATGGAAATGGCTGGCTTTACCGTTCTTACGGCAGACAATGCGGAAGACGGGTTGAAGCTGGTGCGAAAGCATCCGGCCTCGGTCGTTCTGACCGACATTCGCCTGCCGGGCATGTCTGGCGTCAAGCTGATGGAAAAGGTACTCGCCATTGATCCGGCCATCCCTGTGGTGCTGATCACGGGGCATGGCGATGTGGAAATGGCGGTCAATGCCATGAAGCAGGGCGCCCATGACTTTATCGAAAAACCATGCAGCAACAAGCGCCTGACGGAAATCCTGCAACGAGCGGTCGACAAGCGTCGGCTGGAGCTGGAGAATGTCCAGTCACGCTTGCAGCAAAAGGCGGCCAATGGTCCCGTGATGATCGGCTCGAGCAAGGCGATGAACCGTATTCGGGAGATGATCCTGAATATCTCGGATACAGATGCTGATGTGCTGGTGCAGGGCGAAACGGGCACGGGCAAGGAAGTGGTGGCCAATGCCATCCATATGTGGAGCGATCGGCGCAATGCCAATTTCGTGCCGCTGAACTGCGCCGCATTTCCCGACAGTCTGTTTGAAAGCGAAATGTTTGGTCATGAGGCTGGCACCTTCACGGGCGCTACCAAAAAGCGGATCGGCAAGGTGGAATATGCGCACAAGGGCACGCTGTTTCTTGATGAGATTGAAAGCATGCCGCTGGATATTCAGGCCAAATTTCTGCGCGTGCTGCAAGAGCGCACCGTTGAGCGGCTGGGCAACAATATACTCGTGCCGGTCGATTGCCGCGTGGTGGCAGCCACGAAGGAAGATCTCCAGGAACTGAGCGAAAAGAAAGCCTTTCGCTCCGACCTCTATTATCGGCTGAATGTCGTTACCATTCACCTGCCGCCCCTGCGCGAGCGGCGCGAAGACATTCCCGAGCTGTTTTATCATTTTGCCTTTCAGGCTGCCCAGCAATATCGGCGCCCGATGCCGGACATCAAGCCCGAGCTTATTATCTGGCTGCAAACCCAGAAATGGCCGGGCAATGTGCGCGAGCTGAAACACTTCGCCGACCGCTATATTCTCGGTTTTGTGCCCCCTGAGACGGACGGCTTCTCTATTTCGGATGAAAATCGCATGAGTCTCACGGAATGTCTGGATTCCTTTGAAAAGCAATTGATCGAAGACGCCCTGCGTCAGACCGGTGGTCATGTCGGCTCGGCTGCCAAGCAGTTGTTGCTGCCGCGCAAGACCCTGTATGACAAGCTCAATCGCCACGACATCAAGCCAGATGCCTTTCGCTCGGGCAATTAGATTGGTTGGATCTGCAGGCCTTTAGAAAGCCTTGACGCCTAGAGCGTATCTTCAGAAGGAACTTGCGCCGCATCGATCCATTCGCGCCATTTTATGATGAATTCGGCACCGCCTGCGGCAAGATTCTGCGCCTTGATGGAGCCGCCGGAATTCTCGACGATGCCCTTGATGATCGCCAGCCCAAGTCCAGTGCCCCGTTGCTTGGTGGAGAAGTAGGACTCAAAGATCCGCGTCGGATCGGAAATACCGCAGCCATTGTCGCGCACCCGCACCTGCACCTTGCCCTCTTCTTTACTGATCAGGATGAGCAATCTCTTCTTTTCACGATTACTCATGGCGTCAAGCGCATTGGTGATCAGGTTGCTGAAAATCTGCTCCAGACCGATGTCGTTGCAGGGCACCTGAATGACATTATGGCTGGCCTGAAACTCCAGTTGCACATTGCTCTTCTTCAGTGTGGCCTGAAACAGCTTGATGGAAGAGTTGGCCACCAACACGATGTTGGCATTGCCGCTTGAGATGCGATGGCGGCTGGCAAAGGATTTGAGTTCCGATATCTGCTGCGTCATGCGCTCGATATGAGAGGCCACCAGCGCCAGATTTTCGTCCACCTGCGGATAGAGCTTGCGCTCGAGCAACAGCCGGGAGGTGTCAAGCAGCATATAAATGGCCGAAAGCGGCTGGTTGAATTCATGCGCCAGTTCTGTCGCCATCTGGCCAATCGAGGCCAGCTTGCTGTTTTCAACCAGCTGGTTTTGCAGTTTCTGGATGCTGCGCTTGTATTTGTTGCGGAAGTTTCGATAGGCAAACAGGATGATGCCATAGATCAGCAAAGCCAGAAGGACAGCAAGTACGGCCAGCGCATAATAATAGTGTGTGCTTTGCAGGGATAGGATGGTCCAGCCATAGTCGAGAATGTCCTCTTCGATGGAGAAGATGCCCGGAAGCGCGCAGCCGAACATGGAATTGCTGTAGAAGGTCATATCGCCCACGCTGTAGCAGCGCGACAGGGCAATCGGGCTCAGCAGATGCCGGACAAACTGCTTCTCCGAGTCCACTTTGTCGATGGCTCGCTCGCTGATATCGCCAAGCGTCTTGTTCTTCCATGCCTTGTTGGAACTCAGGAAGATGATGTTATGGACGTCCGAGACGATGATTTCATCAGGGCCGGACGCCCAGACATCCTCAAGATCGGAAAGATTGATCTCGATTGTGATGGTGCCGATGATCTCTCCGCCCGACTTCAACCCGTAAGAAATGAAGTAGCCCGGGGTGAGAGACGTGATGCCGACCCCGTAGAACTGGCCAAGTCTTCCTGCCATTGCAGCCTTGAAATAGGGCCTGAACCCATAATTTTTGCCGATATAGCTATCGGGCCTGTCCCAGTTGCTTGAGGCGATGGCCTTGCCTGATTTGTCCTGCACAAAGACGGTGGCCACGTTGGTGGCATATTTGACGCGCTGAAGGAAATAGCCGCTTTCAACCCGATCCAGATCGCCCGTGGCGATGTCGACGATCTTCTGGTTTTGCGAGAGGATGAAAGGAAGAAATTTATATTGGTAAATCGAGGATTCAAGGCTCGATTTATACATGTTGATGATCAGCTTGCTGGCATTGATCCGGTTTTTCATCTCCTCATAGAAGGGAAAGGAAATGATCAATATAAGCAGAGTGATGATGAGCAGATGAAAGGACTTGATCCTTATAAAGGGTATCAGCTTTTCAACCATTTGCTCTGCTCGTCAGGAAGGACTGAAAGAAGCCGCAAAGCGCATATGCGCTCAAGGCCGTTGCAACAAGCCATTATAGGCGTGTTTGTGCCCATCTTGCCAGCCCGCTTGCGCCCGACCAAAGAAGAGCATCAAACATAATGGTGAAAAGGTCTGGATTTCATTTGGAGAGAACGGGAAGGTTACGCGGATTGCTGACATGCGAAAGGCCGCGAAACGCGGCCTTTGAAATAGAGGTTCCTGTATGAGCGAATGTGGGCTCATTATGCTCATTTGACAGCAGGGCCTTTACAAAGCAATGCCTGCTTTTGGTTCTGATCGAGAACCCAAGGCTAAAAAAGCAATGCTCCAGTAACAAGGCCGAATGTGAAGCATACAGAGAGTATGCTCAAACCGACATAAAACATCTCTTTCCTCCTTAGACTTGCTGATCATCCCGTCAAGTCACGCTTATATTAGACCGCAATAGGATGAAAAAGTCTCTTCACTCTTACGATTATAATATAATGTCGTTAACAAATAATTCAACGTTCAGAGATGCTTAAAGTTTCATATAGCCTTTTCGACTGGCCGCTGGACGCGGCATTGGGGCGGACATTAAAAAGGGGCTCGATGAGCCCCTTGTCCTGTCGTTACCGCTGCAATGGATGAAGGCTTCTCCTTACGGGAAGCGAGCCTTCCTCTAGACGTCCACCCAGCCGTCGCTGAGATCTGCTGCATACAGCGCATCAATGGCAGCCTGATTGGCTCGTGAGCTTTCCAGCGTGAAGATCGTAGAGTCCTCACCGGCGATCTTGTCGCCGAAGGCTTCGACCTGAAGCTGGTACTGATAGGCTCCCTGGAAGGACCATTTCTTCATTTCGCTGCGGTTGTTGTTGTAAAGGCAGACATTCACTGCATCATAATTCAAAGCGTTGAACGGTGCACTCACCTCGATCAACCCCTTGTCGCCATGGAATGACATGCATTGCCGTAGGGCGAGCTGGGTTGAGCAGTAGAAGGTCATGTCAAAGCTGCCGAAATCATATTGGCAGTTGGCATAGATATCCGTCCCGAAATCAGGATCGCGCTCAATGGAAGCTCTGGCCCGAACCGGATCCTTACCGGTGGCAAAGCGGGCAGTCACCGTTGGATAGACGCCGATGTCTGGCAGCCCGCCACCGCCCAGCTCAACCTTGTTGCGCATGTTGTTTGGATCAACATTGTAATAGCTGAAAGCACCCTGAATGTGCCGTAAGGTGCCAATTTCACCATTGGCGATCAAATCGCGCACCAGCTGCCATTGCGGATGGTAAGTGACCATGAAGGCTTCGCTAGCCACGAGGCCGCTCTTGTTCCGAGCCTCAATCAGAGTATCAATTTCCTTGGCATGCAGGGAAATCGGCTTTTCGCAAAGGACATGTTTACCTGCTTCCAGACAGCGCTTGGTCCACTCCACATGCTGAGATGTTGGCAGAGGAATATAGATTGCGTCCACCTCCGGGCTGCTAAGCAAGTCTTCGTAACTACCATAGGCCAGAGGCATGCCAAACCTCTCGGCAAAAGCGTCGGCACTCGCCTGACTGCGGCTGGCTACAGCCTGCAGGGTGCCGTTTCGCGATGCTTGAATGGCTGGTACCAATTGCTCTCTGGCAATTTTGGCGGTTCCTAGAATGCCCCAACGGATCATTTTGCTCTCCCATGTTTCTTATACAACTCTAACAGTTGATATGTGTCACTAACAAACGTCAAAGCCACAATTTTGCTCGGATTTTGACACAATTGCGATTAATTCAGACACTCCGGTATTTATGACATGGAGTGTGGTGGTGCCCAAGTACAATTTATTTTTTCACTCAAAACAATTGCCTGAGACCTTCGAAGAAGGCGAAAAGGATCTTGCTGCCTTGAAGGCGTGGAGCAAGTCTTTTGACAAATTTGTCGTCAATCCAGGCAGTGTTCTGAAGCAGTCTCTGATTGTCACGTCCGATAATGTTGAAACAGTGACGCCGGGTGAAACCTTGTCAGCCTATGCCGAGATTGAAGCTCGGAACAAGGATGAAGCGGTTAAGATAGCCAAAAGCTGGCCGATTCTCGATAGCGGGTTTGTCTTGATTTCCGAGGTCGTGGATATGGAACTTGACTAAGGCAATATATCTCTTTTGAGAATTTTACCTCCTTCAAATCAAGGTTGAGGCAAGTTTACTTGCTTCTTTTTGGGTGTAGCAATACAGCTGAGACACATATGAAATGTGTTGCAATTTTTTGCATAATATTGCATGATTTTGCGGAATAATGCACTATTATGCGCGGTATATGTCCATCATGACAGACCTTACACTCAACAATCCTTCCGTCAGACAGACTTTGCTGCGATCCCGGCTGGAGAGCGGTGAGCAGCTCGTCGCTGTCGACCTAGCCAATGAATTCGGCATTTCGCTTGATACGATCCGCCGTGACCTGCTCGCGCTGGAAGATGGAGGGCTGGCGCAACGGGTAAGAGGTGGTGCCATTCCGGTTCGCTCAGCCGCCAGGCCTTATACCGAACGACAAGCCGAACCCGCCGCCAGTCATGACACGATTGCCAAGGCCACATTGCCACTGATTAAAAAGGGTATGACGATTATTCTGGGAGGCGGAACGACACTTACGCATCTGGCGGCGTATCTCGAGCCGCGTAACGATCTGTTTGTTATCACGCCCGCACCCGCCATTGCCTCGATGACGCTTCAAAAGTCGATCCAAACCTATCTCGTTGGTGGGCGGCTGAGCCCTTGGGGGGCTTGTGCTGTTGGGTGCGAAGCGGAAACGGCACTGGGCAATCTTGCTGCAGACCTTGCCTTTCCCGGTATCTGCGGTCTGGATCGGGATTTTGGTCTCAGCATGGATTATGCCGATGAAGCTGGAATGACCCGCGCGATGATCAAGGCGGCCAACGAAACCGTTCTTGTGTGCGCCAAAGAAAAGATCGGCCAGCGGGCACGGCATCGCATTTTGCCGATCCAAGACATCACCACTATTGTTACAGACGCCGACGCGCCCGCGATGCAGCCATTCGAGGATGCCGGTGCGGAGATCATTCATGCATAATCCTTCAACATTCGCCAATGCGCCTTTGCCATGGAATGGACTCCGCACGCCGAGGAAGGCTGTTTCGGCCATGTTTATGCTCAATGGGGCTTTTTTCGGCATGTGGGCTTCGCGCGTTCCCGCCATTGCGCAAATGCATCAACTCAGTGAGACCATGCTTGGCTTTTTGCTACTGAGCATGTGCGCTGGGGCTATTGTCTCCTTCCCCACAACCGGCAGCCTTGTGGAGCGCTATGGCAGCGCTTCGGTCACGAAAGTCGTGGCCCTTGTCTATAGTGCCGCGCTTGCAGGCCTCGCCTTCGCTCCCAGCGCTGTGTTGCTTGGGGCTGCCCTGTTTGCCTTTGGAGCTGCCCATGGGGCCATGGATGTGTCCATGAATGCGTGGGCCGGGGAAGTGGAGAAAGCGCGCGGCAAGCCCATCATGTCCTCCTTTCATGCCATGTGGAGTCTCGGATCGGGGCTCGGGGCCGCAACAGGATTTCTTGCAGTGCATCTGGCGCTTAGCCCGATGGCGCATTTTCTGATTGGTGGAGTAATCTGTCTGTTGCTGGCGCTTCCCTTTGGCTATGTTGCCTGGTCGTCACCGCGCATCGAGCGCAAACAGGGAGCCAAACGGGCTTTGTTCGTCTTGCCCAAAGGGGCTTTGGCACTTGTGGGCATCATGGGGCTTTGTGCCGGGCTGGGCGAAGGAGCCATGGGCGACTGGGGTGCCATATTTCTTGTACAGGTCGCCCAGACCAACGAGGGCACGGCTGCTCTTGGCTATACCTGCTTTTCTGTAGCGATGGTGGTTATGCGTCTTGCGGGCGATGTCATCATCAGTCGGCTGGGGGCGGTGAGAGCTGCGCGCATGAGTGGCCTCCTCGCCGCAAGCGGGTCGCTGTTGGCTATTTCCTTTGCAAGCCTTCCAGCGATTTTTGTCGGCTTTGCCATGATGGGGCTTGGTTATGCCTTCATTGTTCCTTTGGCCTTCTCGCGAGCTGGTAACGATGACACCATGTCGCCCGGCCCGGCCATCGCTGCCGTGGCAACTTTCGGCTATGGTGGGGGGCTGTTCGGGCCGGTGGCCATTGGCTTGCTGGCCGACACCTTTTCCATTCGCTGGGCGTTTCTGCTGCTTTCTTCTCTGGCTCTGCTGATCATTCTGCTGGCCCCCAATCTTGCTCCGCCCCAAAAGAGCACGGCGCGTTAACAGCGCAGATTGCAACTTCTATCTGTTTTCTTGCGTATAACCCCGCAGCCAGTCTCGATAATATGCCTTTTGGGTATGAAAATTTGTCAAAAATTGCGTTTGTTTTCCGCCTTTTCCTTGCAGCCATCGGAAATTTGGCTAGTGTGGGGCCAACAAAACCAAAACTTTCCAAAATGGGAGGAAATACAATGTTCAAATGGGGTGGAACTCTCCTCGCTGCCGCTGCTGTTGTTGCAACAGCAGGCCTGGCACAGGCCGAAACGCGCGTAACCTACAAATCTGCCAAGACCTCTTCATCCTACTACCAGATGGGTGTTCAGATCGCTGAAGCCATCAAGGCTGGTACCGACGGCGATATCATCGTCACGGTCGAAGAAAGTCAGGGCTCTGTGCAGAATGTTATGGAAGTGCGCGGCCGTGGCGCCGACTATGTCTTCACCACGCCGCCCGCACTGGTCGGCCTTGCGCAGGCAGGCAAAGGCGCTTTTGAAGGCAAGGCGAGCCCGAAATTCGCTGACATCCGTGCGCTCTTCCCGATCCCGAGCCTGACGATGCATTTCGTTGTTTCCAAAGACAGCGGCATTACGGATTTCGCTGGCATGGAAGGCAAATCCATTCTGCTTGGCAAAGGCTCTTTTGGTGCGCGCGAAGGGGAAAAATATCTCAAGCTGTTCGGCCTTGAAGGCAAGATCGATCTGGCCGAGGTGGAACTGTCCAACGCAGTGCCGGCTCTGAAGAATGGCCAGATTGACGGCTTTGTCACCTCCGGTTCCTATCCGGCACCGAACGTTGTGGAAGCCGCCGCATCCACTGATGTAACCATCCTGTCCCTTTCCGAAGAGCAGATCGCCAAGACCAAACGCGCCAAGCTGGTTATTCCGGCCGGAACCTATGCCGGGCAGGACACGGACGTTGAAACCACCTCTCTGCCGGTTGTTGCCTACGCAACCGCAGCCATGGATGAAGCCACCGCTTATGAACTCACCAAGACCTTCTGGGAACAGAAAGCCAAGATGAGTGAAACCGCGCCATGGTGGAAGGGTGTCAACAAGGCACTGATGAGCAACATCACCACCAAGCTGCATCCCGGCGCCGTAAAATACTACAAGGAAGCCGGTTTCGAGCTTACCGAAAGCCAGATGTAAGTCTGTATCTGATCAAGACAAAATGAAGCCGTGGCCCTTTGGTCACGGCCTTGTTATACCTGCCCTTTAAGGCTCTTGGACCTCCGTAAACCCAAGCGCCATTCAACGATAAGAAACTGATAGAAAAAGAGCTGTCCTATGATGCAAGCCCCTGAAGTCAAGAGCCTGCCGATCCGCCTGATTGTAACTTTTTTGGCAATCGGGCTCGTGGTCTTTCATCTTGGACTGATCTTCTCTGGTCTGACGCCCAATCTGGTCTCACGCCCCCTTCATATGGCGCTGGCTTTGCCATGGATTCTCATCATTGGTACACGCGCCGGAGAGGGAAATCGCCTCTATCGCTATTCTGGCTGGCTGCTCGCTGCTGCCGGTATTGCGGCCTGTCTTTACATCGCGATCAATCAATCCGATCTCATCGATCAATATGGCTTTCTTGAGGGCAACGGCCAGATCCTTATGGCCAGTGTGCTGATTGTGGTCGTGCTGGAAGCTGCAAGACGCGCCATCGGCTGGCCTCTGCCCATCGTGGCTTTTCTTGCGCTGATGTATGGCCTGTTCGGTCAGCATATCCCCGGCGAGTTCGGCCATTCGCCCATGCCGTTGGGTTCTTTTCTGGGAACCCTCACAATTGCGGAAGGCGGCCTCTGGGGCAGCCTGACCGGTGTTTCCGTTTCGGTGGTTGCTATCTTTGTTATTTTCGGTGCAGTGCTCAATGCAGGGGAAGCGGGGCAGGGCTTCATGAATGTGGCCGCAGCCGCAGCCGGGCGGCTCACAGGTGGCGGAGCCAAGGTGTCCGTTGTTTCTTCCGCGCTGTTTGGTTCCATTTCCGGCTCGGCCAGCGCCAATGTGGCCTCTACCGGCGCAATCACGTTGCCCGCCATGACACGCCTTGGTTATCCCAAGCGTCTGGCAGGAGCGGTTGAGGCCGTAGCCTCTTCGGGCGGCCAGATCATGCCGCCATTGATGGGGGCAGGCGCCTTCGTGATGGTCGAACTGACCGGAACGCCCTACACCTCGATCATCATGGCGGCGCTGCTGCCAGCTGTTCTTTATTTCTTTGCCGTGTGGATCGGCATCAATGCCTATGCCACCAAATTCGAGCTGTCCGGCATCGCCGAGGAAGATCGTCCGCCCTTGCGCGACGTACTGATCACGTCGGCATTCTTTCTGGTGCCTTTCTTCGTGCTTTTGTGGGGCATGTTCGTGGCAGACTATACGCCGCAATATGCGGCGAGCCTGTCCATTCTGGCAGGCGCTCTCATGCTGCTGATCAACCGCAACCTGAAGGCGGAACCGCGGCAGATCATCCGGCGCTTCGAGATCGCCTTCAACACGGCGGCCAGACAGGTTGCCATGATCGCGTCGATCATCCTGTGTGCTTCCATCATCATCGGGGTTCTGTCTGTCACTGGGTTGGGGGTCAAGATCACCTCCCTTATCCTGTCCGGTTCATCAGGTCTGCTTTGGCCATCCCTGCTATTGACGGCGCTTGCCTGCCTCGTGCTGGGCATGGAAGTGCCCACGACGGCGGCCTACGTCATCTGCATATCCGTCGCTGGTCCGGCATTGGTGGAATCGGGTCTTGAGCCTCTTCAGGCTCATCTGTTTGTCTTCTGGTTTGCACTTCTCTCCACGATTACGCCACCGGTCTGTGGTGCCGTGTTCATTGCGGCGGGCATGATCGGGGAAGACTGGCTCAAGGTGGCGCTTGCGGCGATGTCCCTTGGCATTGGCCTCTATATCATCCCCCTTGGCATGATCGCCAACCCGGAGCTGATCGAACTGGGGCAGCATCCAATTGAGGCCTTGCTGGTAGCCTGTCAGGTCGGAGCCGGTCTTGCGGCCATTTCCTATGGACTGATCGCCAATTACCGGTTGCTGCTACGCATTGGGCTGATCCTTGGCGGGCTATTGATCGTCTTCGTGCGAGCGATGTTCTGAGAGGAATATGATGCTTTTTTGACACCTGTCTGTCTAAAAATCAGAACATTTTGAAGGATTTGTGAATATTTTTCCCGAAGAACATGCCGAATACTCTTCTTTTTGAGCCAAATTAGACTTTTTATTGATTCTTTGATCGACTTTTGAGCAGCGATTGCGCAAAAAGTGTGCGCTGTTAGTCAAGTCTTAACAATTGGGACAGGTTTGTCCAATTGTGGTCGATGGCTGTTCGATGTGCCGCGCAGGGATTTCTCTAAGTCAGAGTCCTGTCCGGTTGAGCAGCTTGGTGGAGCGGCCAGTCCCTGAGGGCTTTCAGGAGAGCCTGACGGGACGGACACGGGCACGCAGCTTGGAGCTGGTGGTCACTATCCCTTAGAGGGAACAACCATCCGATAAAAATGCTTTGGGAAGAAATCAACAATGAGTGCCAAACGAGAACACTGGGGCTCCCGCCTCGGTTTCATCATGGCGACAGCGGGATCAGCTGTCGGCCTTGGAAATATCTGGAAGTTCCCTTATATGGCTGGCGATAACGGGGGAGCGGCCTTCATCATCATCTATCTGGCTCTGGTCTTTACCATTGGCCTTTCCGTCCTTCTGGCCGAAATCATGATCGGTCGGGCGAGTCAGTCTGATGCTGTGAACGCCTTCAAAAAGCTGGGGCCGGGCTTCTTTTCTATCGTCGGTTATATGGGCATTGCCGCCGCTTTCATGATCCTGTCCTTCTATTGCGTTGTCGCAGGCTGGACCATCGATTATGTCATCAAGTTTGCTAGCGGCGCCTTTTCTGGCATGGATGCAGATGCATTGGGGCAGGCCTTTGGCGGCTTCATCTCTGACCCAGTACAGCCGATCATCTATCAGGCCATCTTTGTTGCCCTGACGGTGATGGTCGTGCTTGGCGGCGTCGCCAATGGCATTGAACGGGCAGGCAAGATCTTGATGCCGATCCTGTTCCTCATCCTGATTGCATTGGTGATCCGTTCGGTCACGCTGCCGGGCGCAGGAAAAGGACTGGCCTTCTTCCTTGCACCAGATTTCTCCAAGATCACCGGCGAAACCATCATGGCGGCGCTCGGGCAGGCCTTTTTCTCCCTGTCTTTGGGCATGGGTGCCATCCTGACCTACGGCTCCTATCTGGATAGGGAAGCCAATCTGGGCAAATCCGCTTGGCAGGTGACCTTCCTTGACACATCCGTTGCCATTCTCGCCGGTCTTGCCATTCTGCCAGCCGTCTTTGCCTTTGGCATGGACCCGGGCGCAGGGCCCGGCCTGACCTTTGTCACGCTGCCTGCCGTCTTCATGTCGATGCCGGGTGGCATCTTCTTTGGCACGCTCTTCTTCCTGCTGCTGACGATTGCGGCGTTGACCAGCTCCATTTCGCTGCTAGAGCCGCTCGTCGCCTTCTTCTCGTCCAAAGGCTATACCCGCAAGCAGATCACGGTTACCTCGGGCTTCCTGTCCTTCCTTCTGGGCATTCCCTGCTCGCTGGCGATGGGCATCTGGGGTGATTTTACCATCTTCGGGAAGAATTTCTTCGATCTGATGGATTTCCTGACCTCGAACCTCATTCTGCCAATCGGCGGCTTCCTGATTGCCATCTTTGTTGGCTGGGTCGTTACCCCGCGTGCTCTCAAGGAAGTGTGTGGTGATGATGCGCCTGGCCTGTTGGCCAAGACCTGGATCTTCATCCTGCGCTTCATAGCGCCTGTGGCGATCCTGCTGATTCTTCTGTCTGGTCTTGGTCTGCTGTAAGTGCGAGACTGATCAAGAGCTAAGCGCTGCATAGTGAAAGGCGGACTGAAAAGCCCGCCTTTTTGCTTTTTGGCCTGTCATCAGATACTCATAATCGTCAGCTGTTTTCTCTACCGATTGCTTTGCTGTTGGTCTAAATCGGCAAAAAGTCTTCGTATAATTGTCACATGACCGATATATGAGTTTGATCGCGCCTCTATAGGGAGGCGGCCTGGACCGGAGTTTCATGCATGTCCTCTCGCAGACATGTCGCGCGTGACATAACCTATGCCTATTCTGCGGAAACAAGACGGGGCCGCGCCATTATCAAGCTGCTGGAAAACACAACCGGACGCTTGCAGCTGATCAAACGTGCCGATGGCTATGAACGTGAAGTCGCTGCTGGTCGGGATTTCTGGGAAGTGATGGTCGAGCGCTACGGGCTTTCGCTGGATGTGATCGGCGGACACCTGAGCAACATTCCGCGCAGCGGTCCACTCATCCTCATCGCCAACCATCCCTATGGCATTCTGGATGGTCTGATGATGGGGCATATCCTGTCTGAATTGCGCGGCGATTTCCGCATTCTGGCCCATAAGGTCTTCCGCAAGGCCGATGACATCAACCGCATCATCCTGCCCATTTCCTTTGAAGAAACCAAGGATGCCGTGCGGCAGAATATCGAGACCCGCAAAACCGCATTGCACTATCTCGGGGATGGCGGTGCTATTGGCATTTTTCCCGGCGGGACGGTGAGCACTGCCGCCAAACCTTTCTCCCGCCCCATGGACCCCAATTGGCGCGGCTTTACCGCGCGCATGGTCGGCAAATCGGACGCCACCGTGGTGCCGATCTTCTTTGATGGACACACCTCGCGTCTGTTCCAGATCGCCAGCCACATGCATTACACCTTACGCATGGGGCTGTTGATCAAGGAATTCAGGAAAAGGGTCGACACACCGGTCAAGGTTGTGGTTGGCGAACCGATCGGGCGCGACGTGCTTGATCCCCTGTCCAAGGACAGCAAGGCACTGATGCGCTATTTGCGCGAAGCCACCTATTCTCTTTCCCCCAACCCGCTGGAAGCCTGCGAGGTGGGGTTCGAATTCGAAGAAAAATACAGGCTCCGCGCCTGAGCTTATATTTTTGTGGCTCGCTGCGGTGGGCCAACCGTGTTCATGATTGTCTTCAGGTGCAGCTCATCGTGCCGTATAGACGAGCGGGAATTGTCGCGCACTGGTCTCAACGCCATCGCATGTTTGCTTTTCGCGATATTCCATCAGGAAGAATTCGAGAGCCTCCCCTTCCACAGAACGAAGCTGATAAGCTTCGAAGCTGCCGCAACTGCCATCCCCATCATAATATTCCGAGGTGACCGTACCGTTTGCGACATTCATCTGCGGATTGCGGATCTCGTGGTTGTCTTTCCGAGAATCTATGCCGGGAAGGGAGGGGAAGGGCAGCACGGTGGCATAATCTGCATTGTCATTCATGCTGACCACATAGGTGGAGCTTCCTGTCCGGGTATAGAGGTTGCAGGGCACTTCCCAAAGAGTGACAGCATCGCTGATAGCATAGTGGGCGCCAAAGCCGGCTGTCTGCTCCATGTCGCATTCCGGTGCGTCTCGACGGATGGCATTGCGCACGCCGCGCGGCACGGCATCGAGTCGGTCAAACGGCACAGCCCTGCCTAGTGGCACCGGATCACCGAAGGGCGGATCGACCTGAATGACGCTGTTGCTTGCGGTCTGGTTGGGCTGGGGTTGCTGGCTTGCCTGACTTTGTTCTGGCTGTTGCGGGCAGAAAATACCGCCCTTGACGGAGATAATGAACGGATAATGTTTGTTGCGCGTAATGGTCAGCTTGGCGCGGTCCACAACGATTGAGCCGCCAGATACATGCTGATCCAGAACCTCCACAAGTGTTGTGTAGGTGCCCTTGGAGGTGCGATAGAGCCGCAAGGACTCCAGCGCCTGCCCACCACTTGTGCCTTTATCCTGCCGTTGGAACTCATAGACGGTCTTGCCCACTTTCATCCATGCTGGCAACTCTTCCCCATCATTGAAAGGCGCATAGAAAACATAGGCATATTTGTCGGTCTGAGGATTTTTGTTGGCCTGCCAGAAGGCCAGATGGCAACCGTTGTGGCCTTCAATGACATTCTGTCCGAACAGCCGTAAATCAATATCGGAGCCGTCATCCGCCGCTTGAGCGTTCCCGTCGGATAGCGCGAGCAGAACTGCGACACATAGACCGAGCCAATGTCTTTTATGAGTGTTCTGTAAGGATTGGATCAAGGAAACGGACTGTCGCAAGGCCATAGTGTTCTCCGGCGAAGAATAAAGAAAAGTATATGGTCGCGATGCTAGGTGAAAAGCCCAATGGGGTCCAGCAGCCTTTTGGGATCATCCGGTGGGTAGACTGTAGCGGAAGACATAAGAAAAGGCCGGAGAAATGTCTTCCGGCCTTCACATGCTTTGCCTGCTTGGATGAGCAAAGATCAAACGGCAGTGCGCCACTGTCTACCCAGATTGGCAGCATTGCGGGCGCGACGTCCGATTTCATGCCAGTCTTTGGCGCGCACCAGATCAACAGGGGCAATCCAGCTACCACCGATGGCAAAGACATTGTCTTCGATGAGATAATCATCGGCTGTATCGGAGGTGATGCCACCCGTCGGGCAGAAGGAAACATCGCTCACCGGGCCGGAGATCGCGCGCACCATGGGAACACCGCCCACGATGTTGGCCGGAAAAAGCTTCTGCTCCATGAAACCAACCTCTCTGAGGGTCATGATCTCGGATAGGGTGGAGGCGCCGGGCAAGAAGGGCCAATCATTGAGCTTGAGAGCCTGTAACAGCCTTTCAGATACGCCGGGCGACACGCCGAACCAGCCGCCAGCCGATTGGGCCGCGTTGAGCTGCATTTCCGTGAGAATGGATCCGACGCCGATTACGGCGCCTTCTACCTGATTGGCGATAATTTCGATGGCTCTGAGAGCCTCATGACTGCGCAGCGTCACTTCCAGTACAGGCAGGCCGTTATCGACAAGGCATTGCGCCAAAGGTTGGGCATCATCGGCATTCTCGATCACAAGAACCGGAATAACCTTTGTTCCCGAAAAAAGCGGGGAGACTTTTGGATGCATGGTATATCCCTTATGGTTTTCGTTAGAAGGATTTACAATCGAAGCATCATGACAGATGAACTTGATGTCTGATCATCTTCTACCTGTGTAGAAAGATCGAATTCTGTTCCTTTGATTGGCTCTTTCTTTGTGGCTTTTGCTGTGTGCGTTTCCTCTTGATTTGAATTTATATCACAATTGAAGAAACTCTGCAGCATTTCCAGAAAATGGCGTTAATGATTTATCGCATCTTTTTGTTCCAGATATGCAAAAGTCCGGCGGATATCAATCCGTCGGACTATTTGATTGTGTCACCTCAATGCTATCAGCGCCAAGTCTTACTTCTGAGGCAAGAACCAGTTTGCTGCATTCTGGTAGCAAACATCGCGCACAAGCTTGTCGAGCATTTCAGTATCATTTGGCACATGGCCATTTTCTACCCAGCGACCGACCATCTGGCAGACCAGACGGCGGAAATATTCATGGCGCGGGAAGGACAGGAAGGAACGGCTGTCCGTCAGCATGCCGATGAAGTGGGAGAAGAGGCCCATCTGTGAAAGTTGGGTCATCTGGCGTTCCATACCATCGAGCTGATCGTTGAACCACCAACCTGAACCGGCCTGCACCTTGCCTGCAATTTCGCCATCCTGGAAGTTGCCTGCCGTGGAGACGATCACTTCGTTGAAGGATGGGTTGAGGTGGTAGAGAACCGTTTTCGGCAGGTGGCCATCGCGGTCCATTTCACCCATCAGACCGTTCAGTTCGATAGCAATCGGACGGTCATTGATGGAATCGCCGCCCACATCTGGGCCAAGTGATTTATAGAGGCGATGGTTGCAGTTGCGCACCGCACCGATATGCAGCTGCATGACCAGATCGCGTTCGTAATAGGCTTTGGACAGGTCAACGAACATGTTGGTCTGGAACTGGGCGATTTCTAGCTCACTCAGCGCTTCGCCGGAAAGGCGTTTGGCGATGATCGCATCAAGGCTGGCTTCGTCGACCGGTTTGGCATAGCGCAGAACGTCGATGCCGTGGTCGGTTGCCTTGCAGCCATGAGCCACGAAGTGATCAAGGCGTTCGATCAGCGCTTTCATCAAAGGCGCATAGCTGTCGACAGAATAGCCAACAACCTTTGCCAGATCGGCAATGAAACCGTCAAAGCCCGGCAGATCGATCTTGTAGGCAGCGTCCGGACGGAAGCTCGGGGCAACAACCATGTCGCTCAGGCTTGCATCTTCTGCCATCTGTTTGTGGAAGGCCAGATCATCGCAAGGGGCGTCGGTAGTGCCGACAAACTCAACTTTGAACTGACGCAGCAGACCGCGTGCCGAGTGGCTGTCTTCAGCCAGCATGCCGTTTGCCTTTTCCCAGATCATGTCAGCGGTTTCTGGCGAAAGCAGCTCATTGATGCCGAAATAGCGCTGCAGTTCCAGATGGGTCCAGTGATAGAGCGGGTTGCCGAAGCATTTCGGCACGACGCTTGCGAAGGCGTCGAATTTTTCCCGGAATGTTGCCGCACCTGAGCATTTTTCTTCCGGAATGCCAGCCCAGCGCATGGCGCGCCATTTGTAATGGTCCCCTGCAAGCCAGACTTCGCCAATGGTGTCCCATTTCTTGTCATTCGCAATTTGCTCAGGAATGAGATGGTTATGATAGTCAACAATCGGCAGACCAACTGCAACGTCATGATAAAGGTGACGCGCTGCTGCGGTGTCCAGCAGGAAATCAGGGCCTAGAAATGTTTGCATGGTGTTTTCTCCTGTCATGAGCGATGGACCGCATGAAAATGAAGCCTTCAGATCGGTGACCTGAAGGCTCCGTGAAATTGGCATCTCTTGATGGTCTTAAGAGAGTGCTGCAGCCACAGTCGCCTTCGCTCCCGTCTGGACTAAAGTCGCATAGGTTGCTTTGATTCTCGTCACAAAATTGGAATCTTGCGACAGTTTTGCAGGGAAAATCGCATCCATTTCCAGAACGCCGTTAATGTAAGCTTCCCAGTTTGGCAACTGCAGGGCCTTTTGCGCGATCTGGTCTGCGAGAGGATCATTGATCGGTGTTGGCTGGCCATTTTCGTCTTCACCGGTCATGAAGCGGAGCCATCCGGCAACGCCCAGGGCGAGCAAAGACCAGTCAGAGCCATTGTCCATATGCCACGCAATGGAAGCAAGCATACGCTGTGGCAGCTTCTGGCTACCATCCGAGGCAATCTGCGCGGTTTTGTGTTTGAGCTGGCTGTTGGAGAAACGCTTGATCAGCGCGTCCGCATAGGCATCCAGATCAACATCACCCGGCACAGATAGAGTCGGCTGCTGTTCTTTGACCATCAGGGTATGGGCGGCCTTCTTGTAATTTTCGTCACCCATGCAGGCGTCGATGGTCTCGTAGCCCCCCAAATAGCCAAGATAGGCGAGGAAGGAATGGGCACCATTCAGGGTGCGCAGTTTCATCTCCTCGAAAGGCTCGACGTCCGGCACGAACTGTGCGCCGACTTCTTCCCAAGCGGGGCGACCCTTGACGAAATTGTCTTCGATTACCCACTGACGGAACGGTTCACAAACGATGCCGTTCGGATCTTCCATGCCGCCGAGGGTTTCCTTGATCAGCGCGCGGCTTTCGTCGGTAAGCGCCGGAACGATGCGGTCCACCATGGAGCAAGGGAAGGTCACATTCGCCTTGATCCATTTGGCAAGTTCGGCATCCAGCTTTTCAACGAAGCTCGTTACCGCCAACTGGCACAGCTTGCCGTTGGAGGGCAGGTTGTCCAGGCTAAGAATGGTGAAGCCGTCAAGACCAGCATCGCGACGACGACGCAGCGCTTCCACCAGTGCCCCGATGGCTGACTTCGGAGTATGCGGATTTTCAAGGTCATGCTTGATGGCCGGGTTGCTCTCATCCAGCTTGCCGCCCGCCAGACAATAGCCCTTTTCGGTGACTGTCATGGAAACGATGGCAACATCGGGTTCAAGGAAGGGTGCAAAGAAAGCATCCATGCCACCGCGTTCCGGATGCGCGGTTTTGACGATGGAGCCGATGATGCGCAGGTTGGAACCGGCATCGCCATGTTCCAGAACACTGTACAGATGGTCATTCTCTTCCAACTGGGCGAAACGGTCCGCTCCGAACAGGATGTCGCTGACAACGACGCCCCAGTCACTGGCTGGATGTTTCAGCAGGAAGTCCTGATGGTAGCTCATCCAGTGTGCGCGGGCGAAGGCGCCAAAGCCCAGATGGATAAGGCGCGGACGCAGACCCTTGCGGTCATAATCGGGCAATTGAGGATTGCCTGGCGCGTTGAGCAAATCGGAAATGGTCATGAAAAATCTCCAGATCAGAATGGCAGCAGAGTGCCGGTTTTATAAGGGGCGCCTGAGACGGACAGCAGGCGGGAATCACGGGTGGCGACGCTGACCTTGCAGCCTTCAAGGGCCGGATCGAACTGGCCGTCATGCTGCCAGCCAAGGTCGAGGGTTGTTGCCGTTTGAGTGACCTTGAAGGTCGTCAGGCGGTGGTTGCCCGAAAGCGCATCGACATTGTCCACGTCATCTTCATAAGCCTGAGCCTCAAACGTGCAGCTGGCTTCTCCATGCAGCGGATAGATGACGATCTGGCGCAACTGCCCTGCAACAGAACCGGAGCGTTTTACGCCCGGAGACAGGGTCAGCACGGTACCGGCCTTGACGAACAGGGGAATGGAGCCAAGAGCAACCGGAACGGTGACTTCCTGACCACCGTGGAAATAGTCCCCGGACCAGAAGTCATAATAGCCAACGCCGTTATCCGGCAGATAGAGAGTGCGGGTCTTGGCGCCTTCTTCCACCACGTTGGCCACCAGCATGTCACGGCCGAGGAAGAAGTCATCGGTCGGCGCATAGCAGCGTTCGTCATGCTCATGATCAAGGAAAGTCGGACGGATCATGGGTTCATCATCCACCACGGCCTTATAGAGCAGGGTATAGAGATAAGGCAGCAGGGTGTAACGCAGATTGATTGCATTACGGATATGGGCTGTTACCTCAGGATACATCCATGGCTCATTGACCGTCTGGTCGTCGTTCCAGCTGTGAATGGTGAAACGCGGATGGAAGATGCCATTCTGGACCCAGCGCACAAACAGTTCCGGATCAGGACGATCGCCCGAGAAGCCGCCAACGTCATGGCCGACATTGTATAGGCCGGAAAGGCTCATGCCGAGGCCCATGCGGATATTGTATTTGAGGCTGTTCCAGTTGGTGCGGTTGTCACCAGACCAAGTCTGTGCATAGCGCTGGATACCCGGGCAGCCGGAACGGGAAATGAGGTAGGCCCGTTTTTCAGGTGCAAACGCAACCTGAGCATCGTTGGATGCGCGGGTCATGAGAAGGGGCTGAACCGGGCGGATCAGATTGATGTCGATCGGATCGCCAAAACCATCACATTGGGCCTGTCGGTCCCAGATCTCATATTCGTTATTGTCGTTCCAGGTGGAATTGATGCCGTAGTCCAAAAGGGCGGTTTTGACATTGTCGCGCCACCATGTCTGCGTTTCCGGATTGGTGAAGTCCAGATGGCTGCCTTCATCATCCCAGAAGACAGACCGCTCGGCCGCGCCAGTGTCACTGTCCTTGATGAAAAGGCCCAGATTGTCCACTTCACCATAACGCGGATGATCCTGCAGCAGGCAAGGCTTGATGTTTGCGATTAGCTCAAGGCCCGCATCGGCAAAGACCTTGGCCATGCCCTTGGCATCAGGCACCTTGTCGGTGTTCCAGTTGAACACATAGCGCTTGGGGCCGATAGAGGTGTAACCGGAAGAAAGCTGGAAGCTGTCGCACGGAATGTCATGCTCCTTGATCAGACGCACAAAGCCATGCAGTTGCTCCTGTGCATTGGGGGCATCCGTGTATGACATGGTCGAGCCCGAATAGCCCAGAGACCAACGCGGCAGGAAGGCGGTGCCACCTGTCAGCTGCGTGTGGGTCTTGGTCAGCTCAAGAACAGAATCGCCAAGGGCGAAATAGTAATCGAGGTCGCCATCTTCGGCGCGGTAGGAGCGGAATGGCTGGTGATAGTTGTCTAACTCGTTGCCCAGATCAAACCAGCAAGGTGCCAGGTTGTCATAGAAGAGCGAATAGGACAGACCGCTTTCAAGGCGGGTGATCGTGAAGGGCACATGTTTGTAAAGCGGGTCGGTGGAGCTTGCGTTATAGCCCATCGCATCCAGATTGCGCATTTCAAAGCGGCGACCGGAGCGTTCCAGCTCACCGGTTTTCTCGCCAAGGCCGTAGAAGCGGTCCGTCTTGGCGCGGCGCAGGAAGTGGCTGTGTGCATGATCCTTGCGGCCCAGCATATAGGCGCCAGTCGGGCGGTCTTCCGCAATCTGCTGCCATTCATCGCGGGCGCTGCTGCGCCCGAACCAGACAAGGCCCAGTGGCTGGCGAACAATCACCTTCAGCCTGTCGGTTGCGAGGATGACGGTGTCTTCTGCGGTTTCGCAGGTAAAGGCGGGGCAGGAAAATCCGTCGAGCGAGGCACGATTGCGACCTTCGAGAGGGGCGTTCCCCTTGGGGGCGACGGTCCAGCTGCGGTCAAGACGATAGCTGCCATCCTTGAGCAGCTGCACACGGGCCATGCGCTCTTCAAGAATATCTATCTGCAAGCTGTGCCGTCCTTCGACTTCGAGCACGACGCCCGTGGAGGTCTGGCTTTTTAGCGTCCATTTTTTCAGCTGATACATGAAGGTCTCCCTGTGGCTCTCTGCCGATAGAAGCTTTTGACCGGCTATTGGCTAAGAGCCGAATTGAAAGGATTTGCAGCAGCTCCTGCGCGCAGGAAATGCTGGTTCATATCGGGGAGGCGGTGCGCGACCTCTTTTCAAGGTCTGCCGAACTCTCACCCGCTGGTGTCTGACTGGGTGCGTCAGGTCGTGTCGTGAGATGGCGGCCCTCTTGCAAGGGGCCGCCATCGCGTTTGTCAGTCTGTGTGATCAGCCGCCATAGCCAAGGAAGAAGCGCGGCAGGACCAGGGACAGCTCGGGAATGTAGGTGACCGCCAGGAGAAGGCCAACCAGCACAGCATAGAATGGCAGCATTGGTTTCAGGACCTTGGAAATGGCAACCTTGCCAACCGAGCAACCGATGAACAGAGCCGAACCAACCGGCGGCGTGCAGATGCCGATGCAGAGGTTGAAGGTCATCATGACGCCGAAGTGAACCGGATCCATGCCCAGATCCTGAACCACTGGCAGGAAGATCGGGGTAAAGATCAACAGGGCAGGGGTCATGTCCATGAAAGTGCCGATGATCAGCAGGGCAAGGTTCATGACCAGCAGGATGACGATCGGGTTATCGGAAATCGCCAGCAGGGCATCGGAGATGTAGAAAGGGATATCCGAGAAGGCCATGGCCTTGGACATACCGATCGAACAACCAATCATCAGCAGAACGATGGAGGTGGTGACAGCTGATTCCAGAATGATCTTGGGCAGGTCGCGCACAGTAATTTCGCGGTACCAGACCAGAGCGAGGAACAGAGTGTAGACCACAGCAACCGCAGAGGCTTCCGTCGCAGTGAAGATACCGCCGATGATGCCGCCCATGATGATGATGATCAGGCCCAATGGCAGAATGGCTGCCTTGGTCTTTTCGCACATTTCTTTGCGGGTCGGTTTCTCCGCTACACCATAGCCACGCTTTTTGGCGATGATGCCAGCAACAACCATAAGCCCCAGACCCATCAGCATGCCCGGCAGATAGCCAGCCACGAACAAGGCGGCAATGGAAGTACCACCGGTGATGAGGGAGTAGACGATGAAGGTGGTTGATGGCGGGATTAGAAGGCCGGTCGGGCAGGAAGCAATATTCACGGCTGCAGAATAGGCCGGATCATAGCCTTCCTTCTTCTGCAGTGGAGACATCACGCCCCCCACAGCCGCAGCTGAAGCGACAGCGGAGCCGGAGATTGCGCCGAACATCATGTTGGCCAGCACGTTACAATGGGCCAGCGAGCCGGGCAGGCGGCCGCCAAGAATCTTGGCAAATTCGATGAGGCGCATGGCGATACCGCCACGGTTCATGATGTTGCCTGCCAGAATGAAGAAGGGGATCGCCAAAAGGGTGAAGCTGTCAAGGCCGGAGGCCATCTGCTGGGCGACGATGAAAATAGACTGGTCGAACGACATGTCGATCACCATGAAGGTGAACATGGTCGCGATACCGATTGCGAAGGAAATAGGAACGCTGAATGCCATCAGGACGATGAAGATCGAAAACAGCGTGATAGTTGCTTGCCATTCCATGGTTTGGTTACTCTCTCTTCAATCCGTTTAGTCTTGTTTGGCAGGGGTTGGCTCGGAGGCTTCTTCGCTCTCTTCCCCGCTTTCAGGTGAAAACAGCTCAAGGATCAGCGCTGCGCAATAGAAGAGCATCATGGCGCCTGAGAAGGGGATCGCGCCGTAGACATAGCCCATCGGCAGGCGAAGAGCTGGGGTCATCTGGCCGGACTCAAGGGTCTTGAACATCAGCTCAAGGCCACCGTAAAGCATCACAACACCGGCAAAGGCGGCAACAATCAGCAGAACGGCAACGCGGATATAGCGAACCGCAGGGCCTTCAATGATCAGTGTGACGATGTCAATTGCCAGATGGCGCTTCAGGCCAAGCGTGTAAGCTGCGCCCACAAAGGCGACCCACATGAAGAGGAAGCGTGCGATTTCGTCAGTGGTGGTGCTTGGCGTTCCAAGAATAAAACGCGAGACGACCTGCCAGACAACGCAGACGACAAGAATGGTAAAGATCAGAACGGTCAGGGTTCCCAGAACCGCATTTACCAGGCGAACAGCTTGTTTCATGGCTGCACTCCAATAGCTGTTTGTTCTCAGCTCGAACCAATCGAGCGCGAAATGACTGCCCCTCGGAAGAGAATTGGTCGGCCAATTTATCAACAGCCGGTTCCCAGGTTGACAGCTAGTGGTTCAACCAAAAATTGGAGAACAACTTTTCTCCAGTCGGCTTTGCCACTCGAAATCGAGGGATACTGATCAGCAGCAAATCGGCCTGCATTCGTAAAGCTCAGAAGAAAGCTGCTATAAATCAAGGGTATAGCTGGTTTCTAAAAGCGTTTCCTACAAAATGTCCGCAGACTTGGTGTGCCATTCGGCATCTCTGTTGGCTATACACATCGCTCAAAAAACAAAATTGGTCAACCAAAATAAAAATTGATTGACAAAAATTTCAAAATGGAGAATTGTTTGGTCAACCAAAAAGAAATATTGGTTAGACCGGTCGAGGCGTCTGTGGTCAGCAACTTGAACTGATTGCAAATGTGCTTTGGTTGGATGAACGGCACCCCGCTTTCCTTGGCAGGGGTGCAAGGCAAACAAACCGACTGAGATTTCATTCGGGAGGGAAAAATGACTCGTAAGCTTTCCATTATTAGTGCGGTCGCTGGTGCTGCTTTTGCTTTGACTGCAACCGCAGCAAGCGCTGTTACCTTGAAAATCAGCCATAACAACCCTGAAGATCATCCTGTCCATCAGTCCATGGAGTTCTTTGCAGATCGCGTGAAAGAACTGACCAATGGCGATGTCAAAGTCCGCATCTATGCAAACGCTCAGCTTGGCACCCAGCGTGAATCCATGGAGCTTGTTCAGAATGGCACGCTGGCCATGGCAAAATCCAATGCTTCCGAGCTTGAAGCATTTGAAGAATCCTACAGCGCTCTGAACCTGCCATATCTCTTCACCTCTGAAGATCACTTCTTCAACGCACTTGGTGGTGAAATTGGTGACGACATCCTGATGTCTTCCAAAGACAAGGGCTTCATTGGTCTGACCTATTACTATGAAGGCGCACGCTCCTTCTATGCCAACAAGGCAATCAAATCTCCAGCCGATCTGGAAGGCATGAAAATCCGTGTGCAACCATCCCCTTCCGCGATCCGCATGGTTGAACTGCTTGGCGGTAACCCGACCCCGATCACCTGGGGTGAACTCTACTCTGCTCTGAAACAGGGTGTTGTTGACGGTGCCGAAAATAACCCGACCGCGATGACCACTGCGCGTCACGGCGAAGTATCCAAAGTCTTCTCCCTCGATGAACACACCATGATCCCTTCCGTTCTGGTGATGTCCACCAAGAAATGGGACAGTCTGAGCGAAGAACAGCAGAAAGCTGTCAAGCAGGCTGCTGACGAGTCGATGGACTTCCATCGTGATCTCTGGGGCAAAATCGTTGCTAAAGAAATCGAAACAGCCAAATCCGAACTCGGTGTGGAATTCGTCGAAGTCGACAAGGCTCCATTCGCTGAAGCAACCGCTCCGATGGTGGAAGAAGTCGCAGCCAAGTCCGAGCGTCTGGCTGACCTGATCTCCCGTATCAAGGCAGTTAAATAAGAACTGACTTCAAAGTCAGTCTCCCGATCCGGCAAAAGGGGCCAACTCCTTGCCGGTCCAAACTCTCGAACATGGCGGGCGTCTATCCGCCATGTTTTTCCCGACCCTGCCCGGCACCCCTGAAAAAGAATAGGCAGGCCATCTCAATAACAGGAAGTTCCCAATGGTTCTCGAGCGATCTGAATTGGCGGAAAATGCCCTCCAGTGCCTTCATGATGAAGCCTACGACGCCCCCTACAATTGGCAGAATCTCAATCATGAAACCCTGATTTTTACTGGTGGCCGTGAAGGCGAAAGCCTCGATGGAGCTTGGAATTTCTGTGTTGACCTTCTGGATACCGGTCTTCGTCAGAAATGGTTCGAAATGGACCAGATGGACCCTGAAGAGCGTATCGAGCCTTATGATTACGATCCCTATATGGGCGAGCAGGTGGTGGTGCCTTCCAACTGGCAGATGCTGAAAGAGAAATGGTATTTCTTTGAAGGCAGCGCCTGGTATAGCCGCTCCTTCAATGCCGCATCCCTTAGTGCGGACGAACGCAAATTCCTGCGCATTGGCGCAGCGCAGTATGACTGCAAATTATTCCTCAACGGCGAGTTTCTGGGCAACCACTATGGCGGATCTACCCCTTTCTGCGTCGAGCTGACCGAAAAGCTCCGCGAGGGGGAAAACTGGCTAATGCTGTGTGTCAATAACACCCGCACGCTGGATCGTGTGCCAATGCGCAACACGGACTGGTTCAACTATGGTGGTGTCTATCGTGAGGTTGAACTCTACACGACACCCAAAACCTTCATTCGTGATCTCTTTGTCAGCCTCGTACCCGACGGCACCTATAGCCGCATTGCCATTGAGGCGGTGCTAGATGGTCCTGATGCCAAGGGTGCACAGGTTGAAATCCAGCTCCCAGATCTCGGTATCAACACAGTCATCGCATCCTCCCAAGATGGCCTGGCAAAAGCCGAGATCGAAGCCAGCCCGGAATTATGGTCCCCCTCCACCCCGCGCCTTTATGACGTTATCGCTCGCCTCGGCGAGGATGAAGTGCGCGACCGGGTTGGCTTTCGCCAGATTGAGCAGGTCGGAGCCGGCCTGCTGTTGAACGGAAAACCGCTCTTCCTGCGTGGTATTTCCGTGCATGAAGATGACAAGGTCAAGGGCAAGGTAACGAGCAAGGAAGATCTGGAGCGCCGCTTCGCGCACGCCAAGGATCTGAATTGCAACTTCCTGCGCCTGGCCCACTATCCGCACCATGAAATGGCTGCCAAGATGGCCGATGAACTGGGTTTCCTTCTGTGGGAAGAAATTCCGGTCTATTGGGCGATCGATTTCGAAAATCCAGCCACCTTCAAGGATGCACAGAACCAGTTGATCGAACTTATAAAGCGCGATCGCAACCGTGCCAGTGTCATCATCTGGTCCGTTGGCAATGAAAACCCGGATACCGATGCTCGCCTTGATTTCATGCGCCGCTTGTCAGAAACCGCAAAGCAGGTTGACCCGACCCGGTTGACCTCAGCAGCCTGTTTGATCAACCACGCGAAGAAAAAGATCGAAGATCGCCTGTCGAATTACATCGACGTGATCGGGATCAATGAATATTACGGCTGGTATGAGGAAAACTTTGAAGATCTCGTTGAAATCGGCGTGAACTCTTCTCCTGACAAACCGGTTGTCATTTCGGAGACCGGAGCTGATGCCGATATCAGCGCGGCGGGCCCCAAAAAAGGGCTCTTTAGTGAAGCCTATCAGACCGAGGTCTACGAAAAGCAGATCGCAACCCTGCGGGAACTCGATTACGTCAAGGGCATATCGCCCTGGATCCTGTACGACTTCCGCGTGGAGCGCCGTCAGAATGTCTTCCAGCGCGGAGGCAACAAGAAGGGGCTGATCGACGCTGACAAGGCAACCAAGAAAGAGGCCTTCCACAAGCTTGCGGCATTCTACGCCGAGAAGCGACTGGAAGGTGAACAATAACAACAAGAAGTCCGAACTAGGACCGGCAAGGCGCTGCATGAAGCGGGTGCCGCCGGTCAGGATCGGCAAGACGCAAGACGCAGGCGCGGCACAATATTCAAGTGCCTCCTGCTGTGGCTAGCGAGGGCCAAAGATGATCACGGATACAGGTAAGAGACGCTATCAGGAAGTTGCCGAGGCGCTGAAAAAGGAAATGATTGATCAGTCTCTCTCCGTGGGGACGCGTTTGCGGACGGAAAGACAGATTGCTGAAGATTTCGATGTGTCGCGTTCGGTTGTCCGTGAAGCGATCATCATGCTGGAAATCGAGGGTCTCGTGTCGGTACGCAAGGGGTCTGGCATCTATATCGAGCGTCTGCCCAATCAATCCGAAAAGAATGCCATCGCGCGCTCGGATATAGGACCGTTCGAATTGTTGCAGGCGCGTCAGTTGCTGGAAAGCAATATCGCCGCTTTTGCCGCAACCATGGTGACCAAGAACGACATTCAGCGCATGCAGGAAGCGCTAGACATGGAAATTCAGGCCATTGATTCTGGCAAGGCCGATTATGACGGCGACGAGTGGTTCCACCGACTGATCGCGGAATCCACTCAGAATGGCGTCCTGATCGATATGGTCAATGACATGTGGCGCCTTAGAAAAGGCAACCAGATATGGGATGGCCTGCATGCCCGCATCTTTGATGAGAGCTATCGTCAGCAATGGCTGGATGATCATCAGCAGATTCTGACGGCCCTCAACCGCAAGGATCCGGGCAAGGCCCGTGACGCCATGTGGAACCATCTCGAGAATGTGCGCAATACGCTTCTGGTGCTCTCAGATGTTGAGGATCCGAAGTTTGATGGAGATCTGTTCAAGACGCCCAAAGTCGTCAAGCTGAACAAGTAACAGGTCGGCTGCGTCAAGTTGGTGTGACGAAGCTGGCAAGAAACCCTGTTCCCGATTGCACATGACCAGCAGTCCGGAGCACTTAAACTGGAAATAAGAGGCAAAAAATGAAACAGACCTGGCGCTGGTACGGGCCTAATGATCCGGTCACCCTTGACGACATCCGTCAGGCTGGGGCCACCGGCATTGTCACCGCTCTGCATGAAGTTCCAAACGGCACCGTTTGGAGCCGCGAAGCGATTGCCGAGCGCAAAAAGATCATCGAAGACAAGGGACTTGTCTGGTCTGTTGTTGAATCCATCCCGCTGCATGAAGACATCAAGCTTCAGCGCGGTGACTACAAGACCCTGATTGCAAACTGGGGTGAATCCCTGCGCAATCTGGCCTTGGAAGGGGTCAACAACATTTGCTACAACTTCATGCCTGTTCTGGACTGGACCCGGACCGATCTGGCTTGGGAATTGCCTACCGGTGCCCGCTGCCTGCGCTTTGACGCAGACCGCTTTGCAGCCTTCGATCTGTATATTCTCGAACGTGCAGAAGCACAGGACGAATATACGGACGAGGAAAAGGCTTCGGCAAAAGCCTGCTTTGATGCGATGACAGAAGATGACAAAAATCTTCTGGTGCGCAACATGATCGCTGGTCTGCCCGGTTCTGAAGAGAGCTACACCATCGAGCAGTTCCGTGCCCAGCTCAATCTCTACAAGGAGATTGATGCGGACAAACTGCGCGAGCATCTGGCCGAGTTCCTGAACACGGTTCTGCCGATTGCCGATGAAGTGGGCGCAGTCATGGCGATCCATCCCGATGATCCGCCCCGTCCGCTGTTTGGTCTGCCACGTATCGTTTCCACCGTAGAAGACATGCGTGCTCTCAGGGCCATCAACCAGAGCCCGGCCAATGGCTTTACCCTGTGCACCGGTTCCTACGGTGTGCGTGGCGACAATGACCTAACGGCAATGATCGACGAATTCGCCGACTTCATTCACTTCTTCCATCTGCGTTCCACCCAGCGCGACGGCAAGAGCTTCTATGAAGCCAACCATCTGGAAGGCGACGGCAATCTGGTTGAAGTCATCAAGCACTTCAAGAGCGTGGAAGACAAGGTGGGCAAATCGATTCCGTTCCGCCCAGACCACGGTCATCAGATTCTCGATGATCTGACCCGTCGCTCCAATCCCGGCTATCCGGCGATTGGACGTTTGAGAGGCCTTGCCGAATTGCGCGGCGCCATGGCCGCTCTGGGCGGTAATCTCGACTAAAAATCAAGGTGAGGCGCGCAGTCTCCGGTTAGCAAACCAGCCCGGAGACTGCGCGCCTTTTTCTTTGCCCATTTTTCGGGCATTGACGCATGCGCTTGCTCTTTGTTTCTCCAAACCTTTTTTGAAGCACAGCGTCCGGACGCGCCCAGAATAGCCCTCTGTCAGCATGTTAATGGACGCTGAAGCGCTTGCTCTTTGGGCCAATTTTTACTATGCAGGCAAGGTCAGTTCCTAAGAAACAAAAGCTGATAAACTGTTCGCTTTCTCTATGATTCATGTAAAATTGCTTCATTTTACTTGCGGATTCGGGACCAAACGAATTAGCTTTTGACCAATAAATGGAATAAGCCTTTTGGGAACAACAGGGAGATATTTTCTATGATGAAAAATTCTATTGCAGCCCTCCTGCTGGCTGGAGTGTGCGCACTTCCGCTGGTTGCGACGTCTGCTTCTGCAGAGGTTGTCTATAACCGTGGTAACTCGGCTGATCCGGAAACCCTTGATCAGCACAAGACCCAGACGGTCTACGAATCCCATATCCTGCGCGATCTCTATGAAGGTCTTCTGGCCTACAGCGCAGACGGCAAATGCGTTGCCGGCGTAGCCGAATCCTGGGACATCTCCGAAGATGGTCTGGTCTATACCTTCCATTTCCGTGATGATGCCAAATGGTCCAACGGCGATCCTGTGGTTGCTGGCGATTTCGTCTATTCCCTGCGTCGTATTGAAGATCCGGAAACGGCTGCTCAATATTCCACCATCATGTATCCGATCCTGAATGCCGAGAAGGTCAACAAGGGTGAGCTGCCAACCGAAGAACTCGGTGTCAAGGCGATTGACGATGCCACTCTGGAAATCACACTGAATGCGCCGACCCCGTATTTCCTGGGTCAGCTCTGCCATCAGTCTGCTCTGCCAGTGCATCCGGCAAGCGTTGAAAAATATGGCGAGGATTTCTCCAAGCCGGGCAACATGGTTTCCAACGGTGCCTTCACGCTGGCCGAGTTCGTTCCGAACAGCCATGTGAAAGCTGTCAAGAACCCTATGTTCCATGACGCAGCAGACGTTAAAATTGATGCCGTCATGTATTACCCGACCGAAGATCGCGGGGCTGCTCTGCGCCGCTTCCAGGCTGGCGAACTGGATTCCAACAACGATGCTCCGGTCGAACAGGTCGACTTCATGCGTGAAAATCTGGGTGACCAGTTCCGCGTAGCCCCATATCTGGGCACCTACTATTACGCAGTGAACACCACCGAAGATAAGCTGGCCGACCCGAAAATCCGTCGCGCCCTGTCCATGGCGATTGATCGTGAATTCATCGCCGACGACATCTGGGGTGGCACCATGCTGCCGGGCTATTCGCTCGTTCCTCCCGGAATTGGCAACTATGGCGAACCTGCCTATGCCGACTTCAAGGATATGGACCAGTTCGACCGTGAAGACGCTGCAAAGGCCATTCTGGAAGAAGCCGGTTACAGCGAAGACAAGCCGCTCGAAGTGGAAATCCGCTACAATACGTCGGAAAACCACAAGAATACGGCCGTTGCCATTGCTGACATGTGGAAACAGATCGGTGTGAAAACCACGTTGCTGAACACCGACACCAAGACCCACTATGCGAACCTGCGTGAACATGCTCCGTTCGACTTTGCACGCGCTGGCTGGATCGGTGACTATTCAGACCCGCAGAACTTCCTGATGCTCGTAGAATCCGATTCCGGCTTCAACTATGCCCAGTGGAAGAATGCGGACTATGATGCACTGATGGACAAAGCTGCCATGACTGTGGATCTGGATAAACGCGCTGAAATTCTCTTCAACGCTGAAAAGATCTTCATGGAAAATCAGCCTTATTTGCCGCTGCTTTACTACAGCTCTCTTAGCCTTGTTTCCGACAAGCTGCATGGCTGGGAAGATAACCTCCTGAACGTCCATCCTTCTCGCTGGATGTCCAAGGACTAAGCCGGTTAAAACCATGAAGGGCTGCCTTTTGGCAGCCCTTTTGTGTACAATTGTGGCATTTGAGTTCGCTTTTTGCGGACAGATTGCTAGAATTGCCAAGCAAGAAGCGATAAAACTTCGATAAGAAAAATAAGAAGTGAACCTGGGACGCGCTTTCGCAATCTATGCGGCCGTCAGGATGTCTTCGATTTCAAAAACTTCATTGATGTCGACGAAAAGTCAGGTCCGGGTATCCGACGAAACTGCCTCTGTGCCCCGGTTCGGGGAAGGGCTGCAGAAAACTTCATTCAGAAGGACGCATTATGCTGCGATATGTGTTCAAGCGACTGCTAACCGCTATTCCGACATTGTTCATCATTGTCACGCTTTCCTTTTTCCTCATCCGCGTGGCCCCCGGCGGGCCGTTTGATCTGGAGCGTCCGCTCGATCCCAAGGTGATGGAAAATCTCAACAAGATCTACAATCTCGATAAGTCCCTGCTGGAGCAATATTTCATTTATATGAATAACGTGCTGCACGGCAATCTGGGCCCGAGCTTCTTCTTCCGTGATTTCACGGTTGCCGAAATGTTTGGCAACGGGTTGCCTATTTCCGTTGAAATCGGCGGATATGCGCTGCTGATGGCGATTATTGTTGGCGGAGCACTTGGTGTCTGGGCCGCTCTTAAACAGAACCAGTTGCCCGACTATTCTGTGATGACGGTTGCGACCATGGGCATCACCATTCCCAACTTTGTTGTTGCGCCAATCCTGACGCTGATCTTCGGGGTCATGCTGGGATGGCTGCCCGTTGGTGGCTGGAACAATGGGGCTTGGGAGAATAAGATCCTGCCGATTGTCACGCTCGGCCTGCCGCAGGTTGCCGTCGTGGCGCGCCTGACGCGCGGTGCCATGATCGAAGCGCTACGCTCGCATCATATCCGAACCGCCCGTGCCAACGGACTACCCGGCTGGATGGTTGTTGTTGTTCATGCCCTGCGTGGCGCCTTGTTGCCGGTTGTTTCCTATGCCGGTCCGGCCGCAGCTGCTTTGCTGACCGGCTCGGTGGTGATTGAAACCGTCTTCGGTATTCCTGGCGTTGGCCGCTATTTCGTACAGGGCGCGCTCAACCGCGACTATCCTCTGGTCATGGGCACCGTGATTGTCATTGCGGTCTTCATCATGGTCTTCAACCTGATCGTCGACCTGCTTTATGCCTGGCTCGATCCACGCGTGCGCTACGATTGAGGGAACAATGAATAATAAAACTCCAAAAACCAAAGCCGGACAGGCAGCCGAAAAGCTGGTTGAAGCGCAGGTGGGTCGCTCCCTCTGGGATGATGCATGGGCGCGCCTGAAAGCAAACCGTGCGGCAATGACGTCCTTTGTCGTGCTGTTTTTTATCGCCTTGGCCTGCTTCTTTGGCCCCTTCTTTACCGGTCACCAGTATGACACGGTCTACAGAAACTATGTGAAGGTGCCCAGCTCTCTTGCTGCCTATCCAAGGGATGACGAGATTGCGCCTGCCTTGGAAAAAGTACTCAAGCGCGCGCGGCTCACCGCAGCGGACATCAAGATCGCCGACAAGGAGGTGATCGTACAGGCCACCTCCAAACGTGCCATCAATGAAAAGGCCGTCCGCTATTTCGATCGCTCGGACCTGTTCAAGAATGCGGCTTTTTCCGATTTTTCCGATGACAAGAAGAGTGTGACCATTACGGCCAAGATTGACCGTATACATTTCTACTTCGGCACCGACGCCAACGGACGTGATCTGTTGACGCGAACGCTGATCGCCGGACGGATCTCGCTGATCATCGGTCTGCTGGCTTCCGGCGTTGCTCTGCTCATCGGAGTGACCTATGGGTCGCTGTCGGGCTATTTCGGCGGCAGGGTCGACCTCATCATGATGCGCGTTGTCGATGTGCTCTATTCGCTACCTTTCATTTTCTTCGTGATTCTGCTGGTGGTCTTCTTCGGGCGAAACTTCATATTGATGTTCATCGCTGTGGGTGCGGTGGAATGGCTGGATATGGCCCGTATCGTGCGTGGGCAGACACTGTCGATCAAGCGGCAGGAATATGTGCTCGCCGCCGAGGCTATGGGCGTCGGGGCGGGAGGTATCCTGCGCCGGCATATCATTCCCAACACATTGGGGCCTGTGGTTATCTTCGTGACCCTTCTTGTGCCCAAGGTCATCCTGCTTGAAAGCTTCCTGTCCTTCCTTGGCCTCGGCGTTCAGGAGCCCATGACTTCATGGGGCGTGCTGATTTCCGAAGGCGCGCGCAACTTGCAAGGGGCCAGCTGGATGTTGATCTTCCCATCCATCTTCCTCACAGCAACGCTGTTTGCGCTCAATTTCATTGGTGACGGTCTGCGCGATGCGCTGGACCCCAAAGATCGATAGGAGCACGGGACAATGACAGATACCAAAACACCTCTGCTCGATATCAATGATCTGCATGTGCATTTTGAAACCAACAGCGACAAGGATGTGCATGCCGTGCGCGGCATTCACATGCATATCGAAAAGGGCGAAACGGTTGCAGTTGTTGGAGAATCCGGCTCTGGCAAAAGTCAGGTCATGATGTCGGCCATGGGCCTTCTGGCCGATAATGGTTGGGTAGAAGGCTCGGTGAAATATAATGGCACCGAAATTCTGGGGCTCTCCAAACGCAAGCTGAATAGCTATCGCGGCTCCAAGATGACCATGATCTTTCAGGAACCCATGACCTCGCTTGATCCGCTCTATACCATTGGTCGGCAGATTTGCGAGCCTTTGCGGGTTCACCAGAAAATGGACAAGAAGCGTGCGATGGCGCGTGCGCTTGAGCTGTTGGAACTGGTGGGGATTCCTGAGCCGAAAAAGCGGCTCAAATCCTATCCTCATGAGATGTCCGGCGGCCAGCGTCAGCGCGTCATGATTGCCATGGCGCTTGCCAATGATCCTGATCTGCTGATCGCAGATGAACCGACCACGGCTCTGGATGTGACCATTCAGGCCCAGATTCTGCAGCTGTTGGCTGATCTTCAGAAAAAATTGGGCATGGCCATCCTCTTCATTACTCACGACCTGAACATCGTGCGTCGCTTCGCCGACAGGGTTTATGTGATGAAGACAGGAGAAGTGGTGGAAGAAGGCAACACGGCTGAAATTTTCGACAATCCGAGCCACGATTATACCAGAATGCTGCTTTCGGCCGAACCTGAAGGCACAAAGGAAGCTCCTGACACGGGGGCTCCGATTCTGCTCGAAGGCAAGGGCGTCAATGTTAGCTTCAACATCACATCTGGCTTGTTCGGCTCGCAAACCCATGTACTGCGCGCTGTCAACAATGTTGATATCCGCCTGCATCAAGGGCAGACCATTGGCATTGTCGGGGAATCTGGCTCGGGAAAATCCACCCTTGGGCGGGCGCTCCTGCGACTGACAGATATCAGCGGCGAGGTTTTGCTTGATGGGGTCGACATGAGCCAGATTGCGGGGGACGCTATGCGCGAACAGCGCAAGCGCTTACAGTTGGTCTTTCAGGATCCCTTCGGCTCCCTGTCGCCGCGTATGATGGTGGGACAGATTATTACGGAAGGTCTTCTGGTGCATCACCCTGAATTGTCGGCAAAAGAGCGTGACTTGCGTGCGATTGAAGCTCTGGAAGAAGTGCAGCTTGATCCATCCATGCGCAACCGTTATCCGCACGAATTCTCCGGCGGTCAGCGTCAGCGTATTGCGATTGCACGGGCCATGGTGCTTAAGCCAAGAATCGTGGTGCTGGATGAGCCAACATCCGCTCTGGACCGGTCGGTGCAAAAGCAGATTGTCGATCTGCTGAGGGATCTGCAAGATAAGAACAATCTTTCTTATCTCTTCATCTCACACGACCTAACCGTTGTCAGAGCCATGTCTGACTATGTGATGGTCATGAAGCAGGGCGTCATTGTGGAAGAGGGGCTGACGGAGCAGATCTTTGATGCGCCAAGAGAGCTCTATACCAAACAGTTGATGGCGGCAGCTTTCGATCTGGAGCCGATCTCTGCGTGATCAATGATCCCAAGAGCTAAATATAGGGCGCCGGCAACGGCGCCTTTTTTGCGCGCGACAGCAGCTGTTCCTCGTATCTTGGGAAAGAAAGAAGCAAGGGATGCCCTAAGAGGACTTTCCAAAGCCGGAATCAGCGTCTGATTCAGAGCCATTCCCAACCGACATGTGTCGGCATCACGAATGATTGAGCTTAAAAACGCTCTCCATCTGTGGATAAAACAGCGGAAAATGCGCGCTAACCAACAGGTGCGGCAAATTTACACTATTACACACGATGAAAACTTGTAGATGGGCTTTTCAAGGATAATTTCTGCTGATATAAATTTCGTCACGGAGCAAGCACTACCCGTCAGGTGTCGCAAGCAGTAAAGCTTAGACAGGTAACCCAACTCGCCCCGTGACGACAGTGTCCACCATGTGTCGCAAGCAGTTCGGCGGACAGACTGTAACCATTCAAGCTGTTGACGCAGCATCGAATGGTATCTCTATGTTGCGGCATGTTCGGAATTCGCAAGTTCCAGCATGCCGCACATTGAATCTCTTCTCCAAAAATCAAGCCATACAACGTCTGTATCGATTTGATGCAGCGTATTTTTTATTTTCAGAGCCACTGTCAGATCTCATCTTGTGTCGCTAAATCATAAGCCAGTGACAAACTGGCAACTGTGATTTATTTGACCAAAGCGTCATTACGAACTGACATTTTGTGTAATCAGAAGATAGACAAATGGACATTGATTGTCAATCTTTAAGGGGAAAAAAATTTACAGAAATCGGGATTTCGTATATTGTTTCTATTAGAAAAAAATAATTCCATCGCTAAAGCCAATATACTGTGGTGACAGGCGAGATTGCAGTCCAGATTTTTGAAGAAGGGAAGCACATTCGTGTCGCAAGGAATGTGTCGCAAGCAAAATGACGAGCACCAAAGATAAAGTTATTCAAGCCGCGCACGAGTTGATTTCGCGCTATGGCTATAATCGTACTTCCATGACGGATGTCGCCAAGCAGGCAGGCCTTTCACGGCAAACGGTTTATGCGGTCTTTGCCAATAAGGAAGACCTGTTTGCGGAAACCTCCTATCATGTATTTCATGAACGACTGAACAAAACGCGGGAAGAAATCACGCACTGCACGTCGCTGGGTGACCAGCTGAATACTTATTTCGAGAATATGGTTGTGCAGCCTTTTATCTTTTTGCAAAATCATCCCGAGGCGATAACGCTGTGGAATGATGCTGACATGAATAACCATCCGGCGATTGCAAAGCTCAAGCATGAGCATCGCCAGTTTCTCGCAGAGCTTTTGGTTCCTTACACCAAATATATCGGCGCCTCGGGGCAATGCCCTGCCCATATGGCCGATTTCATTATTATGACATGTAGGGAAATGAAGTGCGGCAAGGCTGATTCCATCGAAGAATTGCACCGCCTGCTGGATACGCTATCTGCTTCAATCCTGGCTCTCACATCCCAAGGGGGCGCAGAAGCGGCCTGAAAGGATAAGCAGGATTAAGATCCTGAATTGCACGTTGCAGAAAGTTTTATCGCCGGGCCCGCAGGGCTCGGCTTTTTTGTAAGCAGTGTGAGCCGGTAAGATCTTGCAGATGCTAAAAATCCCGGAAGCAATGGCTCCCGGGATCCAATTTTCAGAAACAGTGTTAGCTGTTCTTAGAAGTCACGCTGCAGACGCAGTTTGCCTTCCCACACTTCGGTGTCAGCCGTTGTAGCATAGTCGAAGTCGCGGTCGGTATACTGAATACCAGCGATCACTTTCAAGTTTTTAACTGGTTTGTAGCCAACTTCACCAGATACGCTGTAGAAATCGTAGTCTGCGTTGGTAACGCCTTTATCATTAAAGTCGCCATACCCACCGGCAACAATCGCCCACAGGTTGTCAGCAAAAGCATATTTCAAGCTTGCAGATACACCATACAGCTCGTTGAGTACTGGTTCGCCAGCTGCATCAATGGAAACGTCACTCATGAAGTCGCTGTCATTGATACCGTTCCAAGCCATGGCACCTTCAGTGTAGAAGCCGTTCAGAGCAATGTTGGAACCAGCAGAAAGCATATCGAGGTTGAAGACACCACCAGCAGCTACAGAATATGCAACATCACTGTCATAGCGTGCGTCAGCATAACGTGCCTGGCTTACCAAACCGCCAACAGAAACAGAACCCCAAGCCTGATCAACTTTCAAGCGAGCAACGAGGGATGGCAGGGACTGACCTGCATAAACCGCTGAGGTCGCGATACCCGTCGGGAGAAGGTGTTTGTTGTTGGCAATGCCCAGAGTAGCAGTTACGCCGTTACCGAAGGCCATGTTGTAGCCCATCTGAGGAACGTCGGTGTCGCCCAGATCATAGTCGCCGCCGTACATGTCGCCAACATAGTCAACGATACCTGCGGAGGAGAGGAAGCCAGCGTAGAAGCCGCCCAGAGACAACCATGCTTTAGCAATGGAGATGTCGCCGTCATCTTCGCCTTCGATACGAACGCGAGAAGAAAGAGTACCCAGTTCGGTTTCTTCCTTAGCGTCGAAATTTACCTGGCCACGTGCCCAGATGTCGAATTTTTCATCAGCACGAGAGTCGGCGTCGTTGAAGCGAGCTTCAGTACGGACATAGCCGCTGATTTTCAGGCAGGTGTCGGTGCCTGGGAGGAAGAAGTAGCCAGCGCCATAAGCGTCGCATACTTTAACATAATCTACAGGCTCTGCTACTGGCAGATCTGCTGCCTGGGCTGCGCCGCCAGCTACCAATGCTGCTGCAGAACCGAGGATGAGGCTCTTGATGTTCATAATTCTGACCCTAGTATTTTGATAAGCTTGCGACAGGGAGACAATAACCGTTTAATTGTAAATCTCAAACATACTTTGAGAGTCTAAATGTCAATTCAAAAGTGATGTTGCAAAAAAAACACAAACCACTCCGGACAGCGCAGATTTCTGCGCAAAATCTGTGCTGATCATTCTGTGCTAACAACAATGTTGGTGTGTGAAGAAAGAGAACGAACCCCTTTTTGTAGAGGCTGTATCGGGGGCTGTTGCATAGAAAGCCCTCGCTATGGGAGCCTACGGCGACAGTGTTGAAGCAAAGTCGCTCGCTGTTGATTTGCCTATTCAGCTGAGGGAATTTGTAAAGGATGGCCAAGAAAAAGGGGCCGATAAAGGCCCCTCCTGTCCGCTTCATGATTTTGGCAGAACAATCAGACTCTACCCTCAGGCTCAATGCCCGGCATGACCATGGGTGTGATCATGATCGTGATTGCAGTCACAAAGTTGCGGTAGATTCTGACCGTTCATCATGAATTCCTTGACCGCTTCTAGCGGATCGGTCTTCTCCGTGATGCTGGCAATCAGGCCGCGGGCATGCATCCGCCGGGCAAAGCCTGCGCCAAAGGAAGCTGATAGAATAACATCGACGGCATCAAGTGGATGGGGGCCGACTTTATCCGCAAATTCATGCATGCTCATCTCTTTGGGCATGTCCAGACGGTCTGTTTCTACCGGCTGTAGATCATTGCCCACAGTGTAAATGATGAAGCGACGGGCTTTGCCTGCGTGGTTTGTTACCGTGCGGAAATTTTGAGAGGATACAGCAATTTTCATGTCACGCTCCAAATCGTGAGTCTGGGTCATCTGGCAGGCGGGAGCGCCATGGCCAGACTGATAATGAAAAGGCAAATGCGGTCAGCCCAATATGGTTTGGCGGCAGGCAAGTGCCTGAGCTGTTCTTGTTCCCCGGTCCGGAAAAAGGCACACCAGTTGGGTGTGGTACAACGCTAAACTAGGATTAGGGGCAGTTGACCCAAGTTGCAAGTGGGCGTTTCGATTTGAGGGCGCGTTATGCGCAGTCTGCTTCGGCAAAAAATGGCTTCTCCGGATCCTCTGGCATCAGCTGCAAGAGTCTTCCGCTGTATTGGGCCCTACGGCAAAAGTCAGGTGTGTCAGCTCTTCGGCATAGTCATCCAGAGCGGCCTCTGCCTTGGGCGTAATCTGATAGATCCCCAGCGAAACCCGCTCAAACCAGCCATAATGATCATCAGACAGAATGCGGCGGGCCGTCTCCACTCCGGTTATGCGTGCCACGATCGCGGCCTTGGTCGGTCCGTTTTCCGTCAGATATTTAAGGCATTTGAGCGCATCCTGCCGGTAGGCGGTCACCAATGCCTTCTTGCGTGCCGAGCCACCTGCGTTCGGATCGCCCACTCTGCGTGCGAACTCGCGCAGCAGGCGCGCCTTGCGCGGTTTCATCTGTCGCGGCTTATAAGGGGTCGGATCCAGATGGGGCGTTACGAAGCCATCCTTGAGGCGCACCGTGATCAGGCCGAGCCCAAGACGGCGACAAAGTGCGATATTATTCTTGAGGGATTTCTGGAACTGTCGGCTGCCGCTGTGAGGCACGGCAATATAGACCGCGTCTGTAACGCCCTGTCGGCTGATGGCCTGATGGAACAGCGTGAGGGAAAAGCCGAGTTTCAGCTCGACAATCAACGGATCATCCTCACCGCGGCTGGCGACAATATCGGCAGCACCCACTTCCCCTTTTACCTCGTAGCCCTGCTGTTGCAGATAGAGTTTGACGGGGGCATACAGGTCGGTTTCGCGTATGGCGGCAGGGGCCATGAATTCTATCCTTCACGATGAGGCACGCTCGAATCAGGGCGCTTGATTGCCAAGAAGCTAGCGGATTCGCAAAGGGAAAGAAAAATGAAAAAGGAAGGGCCACTCTCTTGTGTCGTCTTGAACCTTGGGGGGGACTGAAGAGAGCGGCCCGGGGACGGGGCTGGCACCAGATCCTTAGCCGTCCTTATAATAGTAGCTGTAGCCGTTGAGCGCTGGAGCGCCGCCCAGATGGGCATAAAGAACCTTCGAGCCTTCAGGGAAGAAGCCTTTCTTGGTCAGATCGATCATGCCCTGCATGCTTTTGCCCTCATATACCGGGTCGGTCATCATGGCCTCTGTGCGGGCCGCAAGACGAATCGCCTCGTTGGTCTCCTCGGAAGGAACACCATAAGCCGGATAGGCATAATCGGGGTTGATGACGATTTCATCGTCACGCACGGTGCGGCCAAGGCCGACGAGCTCTGCGGTGTTGTCCACGATGGAGCGCACCTGCGCGCGGGTCTGGTCAACGGTGGCCGAAGCGTCAATGCCGATCACCCGGTCTGCACGATCCTGCGCCGCGAAGCCGACAATCATGCCGCCCTGAGTGGAGCCGGTCACGACACAGACAACGATATAGTCGAATTTGAAGCCGAGCTCTTCTTCCTGCTGCGCCACTTCTTCAGCAAAGCCGATATAACCCAGCGCACCATATTTATGCACCGAAGCGCCAGCCGGAATGGCATAAGGCACGCCGCCAGCATCTTTGACGGACTGGATGGCATTTTCCCAGCTCTGGCGAATGCCGATATCAAAGCCATCCTCAACCAGACGGCTGTCAGCGCCCATCAGTCGGGTCATCAGGATGTTGCCCACGCGATCATAGACCGCATCATAATGGGGAACCCATTTTTCCTGCACCACAACACATTTCATGCCGATCTTGGCTGCAGCCGCCGCGACCATGCGGGTATGGTTGGATTGCACGCCGCCGATGGACACCAGTGTGTCGGCGCCAGAAGCGATGGCGTCGGGAATAATATATTCCAGCTTGCGCAGTTTGTTGCCGCCCATGGCGAGACCGGAGTTGCAGTCTTCGCGCTTGGCATAAATCTCGACCTTGCCGCCGAGCGCTTCGGAAAGGCGGGGGAGTTTTTCAATCGGCGTCGGGCCGAAAGTCAGGGGGTAGCGTTCAAATTTTTCAAGCACGGATCTGCCTCTTTGGATCTGGTGACTGTTTGTTATGAGCCCAGAGTAGCGAAAAAGAGTCGAAAGGTGCTTCGAAATTTATCTCAATATTTATAGTAAAATAATAGAAAAAGCAATATAAGAGAGAGAATGCAGAGATTTTATTGAAATTAATGAAAGATTCTTTCATATGGAAAAACCCGAGCTGGACCGTATCGACAAGAACATATTGCGGCACTTGCAGAAAAACGGACGTCTGAGCAATGCGGAGCTTGCCGAAAAGGTCAATGTCAGTCCGGCAACCTGTCACAGACGCACGCAGCGCCTGTTTGAAGAGGGCTATATTCTGGGGGTGCACGCCCAGATCAACCCGAAACCGGTTGGGCTTGGGGCATTGGTTATGGTGGGGGTGGTGCTGGATCACTCCACACCGGAAAGCTTCAAGGCCTTTGAAGACGCGATTGCAGCCATGGCCGTGGTGCTTGATTGCAATCTGGTGGCGGGGGATTTTGATTATCTGATCACCGTGCGCGTGCGCGACATGGGCGATTTCAACACATTGCACGGAGAACAACTGATTGCCCTGCCCGGTGTAAGGCAGACACGGACCTTCTTTGTCATGAAGGAAGTCAAGAACAATGAGCCGCTGCCTTTTTGAAGGAAGCGGCTCATCTGTTCAGCACCGTATAGGTCTCAAGAGCCCCAAGGATCGGTTGGGTGCTGCGGTGTCAAGATTTGATCAACTGGCCAGAAACGGCACTGGAATGCCGAAGGTGTCAGCCAGCAGCACGAAGTTGAGCACCAACACCGCCGTCGCGCCGACAGCAGCGAGCGTGCGCATGACTTTTCCGGTCGCATAAGCCCCCATGATATCGCGACGAGAGGTGAAAATGATCAGGGCGATCATCGGCACCGGCAGAGAGATACTCAGAATCACCTGACTGACCACGAGTGCCTGCGTGGCATTAACCCCCATGGCGACCACTGCAAAGGCCGGAATCATCGTGATCAGACGTCTCAGCCAGACCGGAATTCTGAAATGCAGAAAGCCCTGCATAATCATTTGTCCGGCCATGGTGCCAACCACCGAGCTGGAAATGCCCGATGCAATGAGGGACACCAGAAAGGCGCCAGCCGCGAACACGCCAAGCAATGGGGTGAGCGTGTGATAAGCGGTTTCGATCTCAGCCACCTCGTTATGCCCATTGTGAAAGGCGCTGGCGGCCATCATGACCATGGCCATATTGACCATACCGGCGACAGCCAGAGCGATAACCACTTCCCAGTTGGAATATTTCACCACCCGTCTGCGTTCACTTTCGGTGCGGATAACGGCGCGTGACTGGGTAAGTCCCGAATGCAGATAGATGGCATGGGGCATAACGGTTGCCCCGATAATGCCCACCGCAATGGTCAGGGCGGCGGCATCGGCCAGTTCCGGGGTAACAAGGCCCTTTGCGGTATCGCCCCAAGCAATAGGGGCAACAAAGATCTCCGCCAGATAGCAAAGCCCGATGACGCCGACCATCGCACCGATGATCAGTTCCATGGGGCGGAAACCTTTGCCTTCGAACAGCAGGATGCCATAGGTGACAATGGCGGTAACGCCCATGCCTGCCATCAAGGGCATATCAAACAAAAGCGCCAGACCAATCGCGCCACCAAGAAACTCTGCCAGATCGGTCGCCATGGCAGCGATTTCACTCACGGCCCACATGATCCAGACAACAGGCGAGGAGAAATTATCGCGGCAAAGCTCCGCCAGATTCTTGCCTGTTACGATGCCAAGCCGGGCGGAGAGGGCCTGAAAAAGCATGGCGATCAGATTGGCAAGCAGCACGACCCACAGCAATCCATAACCATAACCAGCTCCGGCCTGAATGTTTGTGGCATAGTTGCCCGGGTCCATATAAGCGACAGACGCAATGATCGCGGGTCCGGCAAACAGCAGCTTGCCGCTCCACCCTCGTCTTTCCCCTGATAGAACTGCGCTCATTTTAAGGCGCGTTTGGTCTGTTGCGAACATGGTCTGGTCTCTTTTATGGGCTTCGTATATAATTTAATCCTCTATCTCTTAAGTTTAGCCTTGGCTAAATAAATTTCAAGATGTAGCCTAGGCTATATTTTAAATAATGAACAAAAAATCCATGTTAGAATGTGCGCCTTATTTGCCAATTGCAAATTACCTACGCATTCTTTACCCAAGGCACCAAGAGAGTCCCGACCCCCAGGATCGGTCGAAAGCCAACGCAAGCAAAGAAGAAGATAATGCCAGAGAATCCAAGTCGTCCATCCAAACAAAGCCTACGTTTTGTGCGCGCGCGTGAGGCTCAGGCCTGTGCGGTCATGGAAGACTATGTGGAGATGATCGGCGACCTGATTGCTGAGTTGGGTGAAGCGCGCACGGCAGATATTGCAGAGCGCATGGGCGTCGCGCACCCCACTGCAACCAAGGCCATTGCGCGGCTCAAGCGCGAAGGGCTCGCAGTTTCAAGACCTTATCGCGGTGTATTTCTGACCAATGAGGGCGAGGCCATGGCCCAGCGTGTACGCGCCCGCCATCGCTCCGTGGTCGAGCTGCTGGTCGCGGTGGGCGTTCCAAGAGAGACCGCCGAAATTGACGCCGAAGGCATCGAACATCACGTTTCCCAGAAGACGCTCGCGGCTTTCGATAAATATCTGGCGGGCAAAGAATAGGGCGCTCGCCGACGCTGCGCCCTTTTTCCGTTATCAGGTCCAAGATGTGCCGATCCTGTCAATTGCAGGGCCAGTGGCACGCGGCCACGCCCACAGGGCATCTAGGCGAGAAGCTCGTCAAGCGTCTCGATAATCAGGTCCGAACCAGCCTCTGTAAGCGCTTTGCCGTGCATGGCGCGCAGCTCTTCATCATTAAGATGGCTGCCGCCGACCAGACCGACGATGCGACCCACGCCTGCCGCCTTGGCGCCAACGGTGCCTGCAATGCCATCTTCAACAACCATGCAGTCTTTCGGATCTACATTCAGCGCTTTGGCCGCATGTAGGAAGATATCCGGTGCAGGCTTGCCATTGGGTACCATCTCGGTGCTGAAGCAACGGCCCTCAAAGCGTTTTTCCTGACCAATCTTGGAGAGGGCCAGCTGTAGCCGGTCCGGGCTGCTGCCCGACGCGATGCAGTAGGGAACATTTTCTGCATCCAGCTTGTCGAGCAGGGCTTCAGCACCACTGATCATGGTCAAACCCTGTTCCATGCGTTCCATGACCCGTTTATGCCAACCTTCAGGGAAGACACCCGCCGGGTCGCGCCCAGTCTTTTCATGCATGAAGCGCGTTATGTCGCGCGGAGCCGTGCCAAGGAAGCCCTTGACCAGAGCACTCCATTCCATCTGAATGCCATGTTCTTCAAAACTGTTTTTAAGTTCGCCAAGGGAAATAGGCTCACTGTCGACAAGAACGCCATCAAAATCGAAGATAACGGCCTTGATGCCGGAAAGGGGATGAGAATTCAAATGAATGTCCTGTTCAATCACGAAGCCAGCACGAAAAGGGGCTTCAGGTAAGTGGGGTGGGTCTGAAACTGGCGCAAACGGCGCCAGCTAATGGGGGTTAAACTCTTCTGTTGTTGGTTCCAGCTTCTGCATCAGCGGGGCTTGTGGCTGCTCGATGGCCTGAATGGCGGCCTTGGCCAGAAAGTTGCCAGCTTCGGTGAGATCCTGATAGACGGACAGAACCTCGCCACGGATGAATTTCAGGTAGGGGCTGGCCTCCTTGGCGAAAACGTCAATATCAATACCGATGGTTCTGCCACTTTGCTCGATGGCTGCCAGGGAAAGCACAGCCGTAGCCGTGGAAGGCGCGATAATGGCGTCGACGCTTTTATCGCTGTCCAGCCGGGTACGCAATGCTTGCAGGAGATCTTCGCTCGTGTCGTGGCTCGTTGCGTCTTTGAGCACCTCCAGCGTGAAGGGGTGCGTCTGGTTGGCCCGTTCCAACCCCGCGATCAGATGCTGGCTGTAGCTGAGATCATCAGGCGGGCAGACCACCAGAAAATGGCTGCGGCCCTTGGCAACAAGGCGCTGAGCGGCCATTTCTCCAAAGGCTTCGGTGTCAAAATCGAAATAACGATGCTTCTCTTGCCAGTCGGTGCGCCCATAGGCAGCAAAGGGAAAATTGCGTTCCATAAGATAGGCGACGCGTTCATCCTCCGGTTTGGTCTGGTTGAGAATGATTGCGTCTGCTGCTCGGGTTTCTACCACATGCTTGACGACATTCAACCTGTCTTCAGGCGAGGAGAAGGTGACGATATTCATGTGATAGACCGTTCCGGTCAGGCTGTGGGCGATCGCCGAAATCAGGCGTCCAGTGTGATCGTCGATGACATCGTGATCGGATGAGAGAATCAGCGAGATGACATTGGTTCTGCCCGTAACAAGACCAAGCCCGGAGCGGTTGCGCACATAACCGATCTCCCGGGCAATCTTCTTGACCTTTTCCTTGGTGTCCGCTCCGATCTCTGGGCCGTCATTCAGCGCCCTTGAGACGGTGGTAACGGCAAAGCCGCTCAATTCGGAAATGGTCTTCAAAGTGGGTCTTTTATGGGGCATGCGCAACACCTTGGTTCTGGGCGTTGTTATACAGCCAATTTTTGCTGATTAGCAACAACAACAGCTGCATCATCACGTCCTTTAGGCAGAGAGTATCTCGCAATAAAGCTCCGGATCGACATTGGCCCCAGAAATGACAATCGCCAGTGCTTCGTCATGGGCGGGTATCTTGCCAGCAAGAGCCGTCGCCAGTCCGGCTGAGCCACCCGGCTCTGCCACAAGCTTGAGCTTCTCGAAGGCGAAGCGAACTGCGGCGCGCACTTCATCATCACTCACGGCCAATCCTCCTGCCAGCTTCTGCTTGTTGATCGGGAGGGTCATCGTGCCCGGATAGGGCGATTGCAATGCATCACAAATGGAACGGGCTTTGGGATCATTGCCTGCAGGCGTGTCGCTTGCAAGCGACCGACCCGTGCTGTCAAAACCTTCCGGTTCTGCCGAATAGACCCTTGCTCCTGGGCATTTTTCCTTGATGGCCGTTGCTGTGCCCGAAATCAGGCCGCCACCACCGCAAGGCGCAATAACGGCGCCGATGGTGGCGCCCACTTCTTCGGCCTGCTGGGCAATTTCCAGCCCGACAGTGCCCTGCCCGGCAATGACATAAGGATCATCATAGGATGGTACCAGAATGGCGCCCCGTTCCTTGACCAGCGCCATGGCGATCTCTTCGCGGGATTCGGTGTAGCGATCATAAAAGATGATGTCGGCGCCAAGAGCGCGGGTGTTGTTGACCTTGATCTTTGGAGCGTCGCTGGGCATGACAATGGTTGCAGGAATAGCGTTCATGCTGGCTGCTGCCGCGATGCCTTGCGCATGATTGCCCGAAGACCATGCGATCACCCCGGCCTCTTTTTGCGATGGGTCGATGGTCGAGATTCGGTTGAAAGCACCGCGAAACTTGAATGAGCCGGTATGCTGAGCCCCTTCAAACTTGATCAATACCCGTTTGCCAAGCCTTTCATTGAGCGGGGCAAACTCAAGCAATGGGGTGCGCACTGCATGGCCTTCAAGGCGTTTGGCAGCGCTGAGAATATCATCAAATGAAATGGCAAAACTGTCTGGCATAGGAAGAAGCTCTGGATAGGAAGAACGAAGGAAGGGAGTAGGCAAAGAGACGGTATAACACATGCCTCTTCACATCATATTGAGGCCGCGGTATGACGGCACGAAAGGCAAATTCTGGGGTGACTAGGACGCTTCATCCTCGCTTGGCGGCCCTGCGGGTTGATCTTTGGGGGGCTCATATTCAAGTAGTAGGTGGTAAACGCAAATCACCCCGACAACTCCGAAGATCGCAGCCCAAGTGGTGCTGGCCATGAGAAATTCAAACAGACCCCAACCCAGAGTTACGCCGCAAATCAGCAGCCGAACCCAGAGCGGCTTGAGCATGGGATGTGAAGTGTCGAACAAACTTGCCTCCATCGCGAAATGCGCCCGTTGCGCGTCAGTCTATCTTCTCTAGCGCTTTTTGTCTCTGATGACCAGACTCCATCGAATCCTTGGCGATGGCAAATCTCAGCCGACGACAGCCCCGACGACGAAAGCAACGATGGCGCAGGCTCCTCCAACCAGAATCGTCTCCCCCACGCAGCGCAGTATCCTTTCGCGTGTAGACCACCAGCGCAGCAGGCCAAGCCCGACGAGCGCCATGAAGGTTGTGAAGACCGAAAGGAAAAAAGCGCTCTGAGTGGGGGGCATTAGAAGATAGGGCATCAGCGGAATAATGCCAAAAGCGACGAAAGATAGAAAGGTCACCAGCCCGTCCAGAGCCGGCGACACCTGACGCATGTCATGCATTTCCAGCTCGTAATTCATCATCAGATCGGCGACCAACTCCGGGCTTTTCATGATCTCGTCAGCAATCTTTTTTGCCGACTCCAAGGGCAGCCCGCGCTCGGTCATCATTTGCACCAGTTCTGCATATTCCTGCTGCGGATGGTGCTCCAGCTCTTCAAAAACGAATTTGCGCTGTTTATGATAAAGATCCTTTTGGGATCGGGTGGAGAGAAACTCTCCCAACCCCATGGACACCGCATCGGCAAACAGGTTGGCAAGCCCGAACACCAAAACCGCGATGGCACCGATCTGGGCCACGCCCTCGGCTTGAGCGCCCGCAAATCCGGCCACAATGGCAAAGGTGGTCACAATACCATCGTTGCCGCCATAGACGAGTTGTTTGAGAAAGTCCTGCACCTCTCCCAGGTTGTGGACTTCTCGTCTGTGGTGATCCCAGTCAATCGTCATGGGTATGCTCTCCCCCGCATCGTCATGAATAGAAGACCTTTGTTCTGCATAGCATAATTCGCTCAAGAACGCTTTGTCCTTCTGGAGGGCAGGGGGAAAACTCGCCTCGGAGGCACGTAATTTTACTAGCCCTCTCAACAGCTTTTTATTATGAACATGATAATCAACTTTACAAAGATGAATTTTTAATTCAAGTTTCGAGCCTTGAGAAGGAGAGAAGGCGCGCTGAAACGATCGGTATAAAAATGATCGATTGGCGGTCTTTACGAGCTCCAATGAGCCCGGTGCTTTGGTGCTGGCTCATCTGGAACCCATTGGGACACGAAAGAATTGGGGAAACAATCCGATGAAAACAAATCGATTGCTTGGATATTCTGTTGCCTGCCTGCTTGGTCTTGGCGCAGCAGCAACCGCCGCCGAACCGGTAAGCAAAGAAGCCGTCCTTGAAACCTATGCCAATATCGCTGAAGCCAAATATGCTGACAGCCTGATTGCAGCTGAGAAGTTGCAAAGCGCTGTTAATGCCCTGATCGCCGATCCATCGGCCGATAGCTTGACGGCCGCGCGCGCTGCGTGGCTTGCTTCCCGCGTGCCTTATCAGCAGACCGAAGTCTATCGCTTTGGCAACGCCATCGTTGATGACTGGGAAGGCAAGGTCAATGCCTGGCCACTGGATGAAGGCCTGATCGACTATGTCGACGCCTCCTATGGTGGCCCGACCGACGAAAACGAATATGCGGCGCTGAATGTCATCGCCAATCCGTCCTTTACCCTTTCGGGCGAAGAGATTGATGCCAGCGCCATCACGCCGGAGCTGCTGGCCGAGACCCTGCATGAAGCAGACGGCATCGAAGCCAACGTGGCCACCGGCTACCACGCCATCGAGTTTCTGCTTTGGGGGCAAGATCTGCATGGCACCGAGCATGGCGCCGGTGAACGCGCCTGGACAGATTATGCCAAGGGCGATGCCTGCACCAACGACAATTGCGATCGCCGTGCAGCCTACCTCAAGGCCGCAACCGATCTGTTGGTCTCCGACCTCGACTGGATGGCCAAGCAGTGGCAAACGGGCGGCGAAGCCCGCGCCACGCTCATGTCTGACGAAAATGCTGGCATCGTGACAATTGTCACCGGTATGGGCTCCCTTTCCTATGGGGAACAGGCCGGTGAGCGTATGCGCCTTGGCTTGATGCTGAATGATCCGGAAGAAGAGCATGATTGCTTCTCCGACAACACCCATAACAGCCACTATTATGATGGTCTTGGCATCCGCAATGCCTATGTCGGCGAATATGTGCGCATCGATGGCTCGCGTGTTTCCGGCCCGTCCCTATCCGATCTGGTTGCAGCATCCGACAAGGCTCTTGATGATGAGCTGACCGGCAAGCTCAACACCACCATGATCAAACTGGGTGCCATCAAGTCAGCCGCTGAAGCGGGCTTCAGCTACGACCAGATGCTGGCCCGTGGTAACGAAGGCGGCGAGGCCCTCGTCATGGGCGGTGTCAACGCGCTGGTCGATCAGACCAAATCCATTGAACGCGTTGTTTCCTCCCTCAAGCTCAACGATATCGAGTTTGAAGGGTCTGACAGCCTCGATAATCCGAATGCGGTTTTCCAATAACCCCTTTGAATGAAGACAGGAAGCGCGGCCTTTCCAGGCTGCGCTTTTTTGCGTATCCGCTCCCTTGCAAGAAATGACGCACATGCTCCGTCTCGGCCTTAAAACTTTGCCCTTGTTTGTCGCACTGCCTGCTGTTGCTGGTCCTCTGGACGAGCAACATCTATCCATCATTCCGCGCACAGCCTCGGAAGTGGAGCGCATTGCACGTGTAACGGCACCGCCGAAGAGCTTTGACGCACCCCAGCGCTTTGAGGCTCTCTCGGCGGGGGCCGCGACTGTCCGAGTGCGCAAGGATGCCGATGCTTTTTCCAAGCCATCGGCGAGCATGAGCTTTGAAAGCGAGCTGGAGTTTGAGCTGGGCAAGGCGATGTTTGAGAAACTCTGGGTGTCGTCCCCCTCATCAACCAAGGCCTCGGACGGCCTCGGCCCGCTTTACAATGCTCGCTCCTGCATGCGCTGCCACATCAATGATGGGCGCGGTCATCCCCCTCAAAGCCATGACGACAGCGCGGTCTCCATGTTCCTGCGCGTCGCGGTGCCTGATGAGACCGACCCAATGGTCGAGCGCATTGAGGGCTACCACGGCACCATGCCCGACCCGACCTATGGCGGGCAGCTTCAGGATTTTGCTCTGGCTGGCTACCCAGCAGAATATCGCCTGCGGATCGACTATCAAGAGATGAGCATACCCCTTGCTGGCGGGGAGAAGGCCAGTTTGCGCAAACCAACTTACAAGGCTGCCGATCTGGCCTATGGGCCTCTGCATCCCGATGCCACGCTCAGCCCCCGCATAGCGCCGCAGATGATTGGCCTTGGGTTGCTCGAAGCCATTCCGGCGGCGGATATTCTTGCCAAGGCCGACCCGGAAGATACTGATGGCGATGGCATTTCCGGCAAGCCCAATATCGTCTGGTCAGAGCGTTACCAGATGCCCATGCTGGGGCGCTTCGGCCTCAAGGCTGGCCGCCCGACGGTTGAGGAGCAATCTGCCGCAGCTTTCTTCCGCGATATCGGCATCTCCAATCCGCTCTTTCCTGATGCGTGGGGCGATTGCTCCTTGAACCAGAGCGACTGCCGCTCGGCGCCCCATGGCGACAAGGATGTGCGCGGGACGGAACTGGATGAGACTGGGCTTGATCTCGTCACCTTCTATAGTCGCCATCTCGGCGTCCCAGCGCGGCGCGATGTGGAGGACATGACGGTTTTGCACGGCAAAAAGCTGTTTCATGAGGTCGGCTGCGCCAGCTGTCATACCCCGTCCTACGTGACCCATCGTCTCAAGGATGAACCCGAATTGGGCTTCCAACTGATATGGCCTTATACTGATCTTCTGTTGCATGATATGGGCGAAGGGCTCGCAGATGGCCAGCCCGAAGCCCGTGCTAACGGGCAGGAATGGCGCACGCCACCCCTCTGGGGCATTGGCCTCACCGAGCAGGTCTCCGGCCATCGCTTTTTCCTGCATGATGGCCGTGCTCGCTCTGTGCTGGAAGCCGTGCTCTGGCATGGCGGAGAAGCCGAGCCACAGCGAGACGCCGTTATCGCCATGCAGCCGGACGACCGCGCAGCCTTGATTTCATTTCTGGAAAGTTTGTAACCATGTGGAAATATTGCCTTATTCTTTACAGCTTGCTTCTCGCCCCGGCCTATGCGCAAGAGGTCGATATGCCAAAGCTCGTCACCAATGTGGTGAATGAGCATATTCTGCCCGGTTACGAACGCCTTGCGACCAGCTCGGCGGCTCTTTCCAAAGCGGTCGAGACCAGTTGCCCGGACGAACTGGATGCGGTGAAGGTGGCCTATAATGAGGCTTTTGATGCCTGGATGGGTGTCAGTCATCTGCGCTTTGGGCCTTCTGAAGAAAATAACCGCGCCTTTGCGCTGGCCTTCTGGCCCGACACAAGGGGCTTTACGCCCAAGACCCTTGCAAGCCTGCTCACAGACAATGATCCGGCCATTCATGATGCGAAAAAATTCAAGACGGTGTCTATCGCCGCGCGGGGCTTCTACCCGATGGAATTCCTGCTCTATGACACCCAGTTTACCGAGCAACCCGCCCCTCAACGCTGCGATCTTATGGCGGTCATGGCAAAGGATATCGCGGATAATTCTGCGGCCATCTTGAGGGATTGGCAGGCAGGCTACGGCGAGATGATGATCAAGGCTGATAATGATATCTACCGCGCGCCCGAAGAAGCGGTACGCCAGCTCTATACAGCGCTTACGACCGGCCTGCAGTTCACCGCTCAAACGCGCCTTGGTCGCCCGATGGGCAGCTTTGAAAAGCCACGCCCTAACCGCGCCGAAGCCCGACGCTCCGAGCGCTCACAGCGCCATGTTCTGCTCTCGCTTCAGGCAAACCGTCAGTTGGCCTCGCTTCTCTCGGAAAATGACGAGGATATTGATCGGGGCTTTGAGCGCGCGATCCGTATTGCTGAAGAGCTGGACGACCCTGCCTTTGCTGGCGTCGGATCAATACAGGGGCGCATTCGCGTGGAGGCGTTGCTGGGCGCCATCACGCTCACCAATGATCTCGTGGCAGAGTATCTGGGGCCGAAACTGGGTATCTCTGCCGGCTTTAACGCACTGGATGGAGACTGATATGCCTGATCGCCGCTCATTTATCACCGGCCTGTTCGCTCTTGGCCTATGCCCGTCTGTCACCTGGGCCGACGCAGGCAGTCCGGCCTTCTTGTCTGCCGCCCGCAAGCCCGATGGAGCCTATGCCCTGTTCGGCATTTCAGAGCAGGGGCGTACCATTTTCGAAATTGCCCTCCCCGGGCGCGGTCATGCCGCCGCCGCTCACCCAAAGCGGCCAGAAGCCGTGGCATTCGCCCGCCGTCCGGGCAATTTCGCCATGGCGCTTGATTGCCGTAATGGTGAAACCAAGGCCGTGCTCCATTGCCCGAAGGGACGCCATTTTCAGGGGCACGGAGCCTTCTCGGAAGATGGCAGCCTGCTCTATACGGCCGAGAATGATTATGATCATGCACGGGGTGTCATCGGCATCTGGAATGCTGATCAGGGCTACAAGCGTGTGGGCGAATTCGCGTCCCATGGCGTCGGTCCGCATGATTTAAAGCTTATGCCCGACAAGAAGCATCTGGTGATCGCCAATGGCGGCATCGAAACCCACCCCGATAGCGGACGTGAGAAGCTCAACATCCCCACGATGAAGCCCAATCTTGCCTATGTCACGCTTGATGGAGCACTGGTGGAGATGGTGGAGTTGCCGCAGGCAATGCACAAAAGCTCGATCCGCCATCTCAGCCTTGGGTCCGATGGCACCGTGGCCTTTGCCATGCAGTGGCAAGGCGACATCAACAACGCGCCGGCCATGCTGGGCCTGCACAAGCGCGGCGAAGAAGCCCGCCTGCTTGAAGCGCCAGACAATGAACAGCGCGTGCTGCAGGGCTATGTAGGCAGCGTGGCTCTGGATATGGAGCAGAAGCTGCTGGCCGCTTCGTCCCCGCGTGGCGGTGTGGTGCATCAGTTCGACACTGATACCGGCGAATTCTTGGGTGCGATCCATGAAGAGGATGTTTGCGGTCTGGCCATTCGCGATCACAAACTTGTCCGCACCAGCGGCATGGGCATCGTCTGTCTCTCTGAAGATATGGCGGGCACCCAGATGGACAAGATGCGCGTCACTCATCGCTATCAATGGGACAATCATCTGATCCCCATTGGCTAGACGAGGAGAGCGAAGCACATAAAAAAGGCGACCGGATCTGGTCGCCTTTTTTGTTTCAGTCTGAGGGGCCGCGTCAAATGCGTTATGCACGCTCGCTTAGCACCAACTGCTTGTCCATGCGCTCAAGGGCTGCGCTGTTGTGCGTGATAAGCAAGATGGTGCGGTCTGTTTCATCGTCCAGAATCCGGTTGAGGATTTCCCGCTCCATCTGCGGATCAAGCCCTTCACCCGGTTCATCCAGAACCAGAATGGGCGCCGGGGAGAGCAGGGCGCGGGCAATGGACAGCCGCCGGATCTGTCCGCCGGAAAGCGTGCCGCCTGCTTCGCCGACAAAGCTATCAAGCCCCTCTTCCTGCGCGGCCACATAATCGGATAGCTGCACCTGATCAAGCACCTTATTGAGCATGGTGTCGCTCGCGTCCGGATTGGCCACCAGCAGATTGCCCTTGAGGGTGGAGTTGAACAGATGCGGCTTTTGCGGCGCCACGGCAAAATGCGCTCGCAAGCTTTCCGCACTGAAGCGGCTATATGGCTGCCCGTCGATGAGAATTTCTCCGCCGGAGAGCGGCCAGAAGCCAACCAGTGCGTTGATGATGCTCGACTTGCCAATGCCTGAAGGGCCGACGATGGCAACCCGTTCACCCGGCGCAACTGAAAGGCTGAGCTGGTCAAAAGCACTTGGGGCGCCTTCTTCATAGGCAAGGCTCACGGCCTTGAGTTCCAGTGAAGGAGTTGCCGTCGGCTTGATGTCGATGGCCTCTTCGCTCCATGCGGAAATCCCTTTGGGCTCCTGATCCGTCAGGCCAAACAGGCGCTTGGCTGCAACCTGCGTTTCGATGAAAGCGCGGATGGCAACGGGCAGGGGCACGATGACCTCGAAGCTCGCCATGGCAAACAGCATCAGCATCGGCAGGATCGGGCCTTCAAAGCTGCCGTCGCTGACTTTGGGAATGATGAACCAAAGAGCCGCGAACATGGCAAGGCTGGCCGCAAGGGTCAGCGCGCTTTGCGACGCGGCCTGAAGCTTGGCAAGCCGCAACTGGCTGGCGCATAGGCCGCTCGATTGCGCTTCAACCGTCTGGCGGTAATCATCATCGCGGCCATAGACCAGCATTTCGCGCAGGGCCTGTTGCCCTTCCACCAGCGTGGACCGCATCTGGGCCGATTTTAGCACCTGATCGCTGGCAGCCTTGCGCCCGAAATGGTGAATGAGCCATGGGATCAGGATGCCACCAAGGAAATAGAGCACGATCAGCGATAGGGCCAAGCCAGCGGAGAAATAGCCGGCAAAGAAGCAGAAAATGGGCACCGCAATGAGAGCAACCAGCGAAGGCACCAGAACACGCAGATAGAAATTCTCCAGTGTGGTGATATCCGCCCCGATCCGCGAGAAGACATCGCCGCTTTTCATGCCCTGCAAACCGGCGGGAGCCAGCGGTTCCATGCGGTCATAAAACCAGCGCCGCATCTCGGCTACCAGCCGGAGGGTTGCCTCATGGGTAACGAGCCGCTCGGCATAGCGCCCGACAGTACGGGTGATCGCCATGGCGCGGATGATGGCCGCCGGAGTGAAATAATTCATGGTCACGCCAGCCAGTCCGGCCAGCGCCATGGCGGCAATGAACCAGCCGGAAATGGACATCAGGATCACATTGGCCAGCGCCGTGATCAGCGAAAGGAAAACCCCAAGGATGATCCAGCCGGTCCAGGGACGCATCAGCCCGAGCAATTTTTTGAACTCAGCCATGCTGCACCTCCGTGGATTTGCTTGCGAAGCTGGAACGCACCAGCCTCGCATAAGCGCCATCTTTCTCTATCAGCGCATTGTGGGGGCCCATTTCCGCGATTTTTCCCTGCTCCAAGACGAGAATGACATCTGCCTGCTCGATTGTGTGCAAGCGGTGGGCGATGGTAATCGTCGTTGCGCTTTGCTCCAGAGCCTGAAGCGCATTCTGGATTCTGGCTTCATTCTCGCGGTCAAGATGTGCCGAGGGTTCATCAAGCAGCACCAGCGGCGCGTTGCGCAAGAGGGCTCTGGCAATGGCGATCCTTTGAATTTGCCCGCCGGAAAGCCCTGCACCTTTTTCGTTGAGCTGATGGTTATAGCCATCGCTCAGCCCCGTGATGAAGTCATGAGCCTGTGCCAATTTGGCGGCGGCCTCAACGGCTTCCGTCCCCGCATCGGGCTGTCCATAGCGGATGGCATCAAGGATGGTGCCGGAAAAGAGTGTCGGCTTTTGTGGCACATAAGCCAACTGCGCACGCCATTCCGCGATCGGAAGAGTGGAAAGATCAAGACCATTGACCAGTATCTGGCCTTCACTTGGTTGGGCGAGCCCCAGAATCAGATCGATGATCGTGCTCTTGCCTGCTCCGGACGGGCCAACAAGAGCAAGGCTCTTGCCGGCAGCAAGCGAAAAGGAAACATCCTCAAGCGCACGAGACCCATCGGGATAGACAAAACCAACAGAACGGAATTCAAGCGAAATGCCCTGCTTGATATCTGGCAGGGCATCAAGGGAGCCCTCTTTCTTTTCTGTGCCATCGTCCATTTCCATAACGGAGACCATTGTTTCGGCGGCCCCTACCGCTTCCATGCGGGCATGATAATGGGTGCCCATGTTGCGCAGAGGCAAATAGAAATCCGGCGCCAGCAGCAGAACATAAAAGCCGTCAAAGAAGGTCATGTTGCCATAAAGCAGCCGAAAACCGATGAACACGGCGATAATGGCAATGGAAACCGTGGCAAAGAATTCCAGAACCAGCGAGGAGAGAAAGGCCACGCGCAACACACTCATCGTGGTGCGGCGATAGCTCTCGGCCATGCGCGAAACGGTTTCCGCTTCCCGACGTGAAGCGTTGAAAAGCTTGAGCGTCGTCAGACCCTGAATCATGTCAAGGAAATGAGCGGAAAGTCGCGCCAATTTGCGCCACTGTTTCTGGTTGAGCCGCTCGGTGCCCTTGCCGATGAGGATCATGAAAACGGGAATGAGCGGTGCGGTAACCACCATCACCACCGCCGACAGCCAGTCTCGCGTGAGGGTAACCGCCAGAATGGCGAAAGGCAGCAGAACCGTCATCACCATTGCGGGCATATAGCGGGCGAAGTAGCCTTCCAGCGCTTCGATGCCTTCGGTCAATGTGGTGACCTGATCTCCAACTGCATTTTCGCTGCCGCGCTCAAGGATAGGGCCCTTGGCAATGAGGCGCGTAAGCAGATCCTTGCGCAATGTGTGCTTGAGATCAATGGCGGCTTTGAGAGCCAGACGCTCGGAAAAATAGGAAAGAACCGCCCTGAGCACAAACAGAATCAGCAGCGGTGGCAAGAGAAACAGCAGATCTGTAAGCGTTGCCTGATGTGTAAGAACTGAATCGACACAGAAGGCAATCACGCCCATTTGCACGATCAAAACGATGCCGGCAGCAAAGGAAAGTACAATGGAAAGATTGAGAGGCCGCCGGGCTCTGCGCGACTGGGCTTTGAGAAAGGCTGAAATGTGTTTCGTGGACATTGAGGTCCCTGATTGTTCGGCCTTTATTGGCCCACATACGACATGACCGGGCGGACCCGGTCATGAAAAGGTTTATAATGGTTGAAAGGTGCTAATCAAGTATCCTTTTCGTCATAGTTATCTTGGGCTTCATACCACATGACATTGATCACGCCGACGGAAAGGGCGGCAGTCAATCCAAGGATCCATGCAAAATACCACATTATTAGGTCTCCTTTCCGGTTCTCAGTAAGCCGAATGGCTGCGTGCTTCGATTTCGTCCATGGTGACACGGCCCCACATGCGCCAGTAGCACCAGATGGTGTAAAGCAGCACGATCGGCACGAAAATCACAGCTGTCCAGAACATGACCGTCAGGGTCAGGTGGCTGGAGGTCGCATCCCAAACCGTCAAGGACGAATTCGGGCTGGTGGTCGAAGGCATGATGAACGGGAACATGGACAGCCCCGCGGTGGAGATGATGCCAGTCATGCCCAGCGCGCTGAACAGGAAGGCAAAGCCACCTTTGCCAGCCTTGCTCATCAGAGCCATCAGAAGCGGGCAGAGAATGCCAAGGGCCGGAGCCAGAATGGCGATCGGATAATTGCTGTAAATATTGAACAGCGCACCGGCTTCGCGAGCCACTTCCTTGGCAAGCGGGTTCGGCATGGCATCATAGGCTGGCTGGCTGACGATAACGAACCAGTTGAAGTTGCCTGCCCAGATCCACAGACCGGCAAGAGCAAACAGCACAGCCGTCGCAACACCGGCATAGAAGCCATATTGACGTGCCCGCGCAGCAACCACTTCATCGGCCCGCATCTGCAACCATGTGCTGCCGTGTCCGGTAAGCATGGCAACAGAGACCAGCCCGGCCAGAATGGCAAACGGGTTGAGCAACGGCAACAGGGCCCACAGGAACTTGGCGTCATAGGTCACACGCAGGAACTCGTCCAGATGGAACGGAACGCCCTGCAACAGGTTGCCGAAAGCAACACCGAAGATCAGGGAAGGGATGAAGCCACCGGCAAACAGCCCCCAATCCCATGCGTAGCGCCAACCCTGATTCTCAATCTTCGAGCGATAGTCAAAGCCTACCGGGCGGAAGAACAGGGCAAACAGCACCAGCAACATGGCTAGATAGAAGCCCGAGAATGCAGCTGCATAAACAGCCGGCCATGCAGCGAAGATGGCGCCACCGGCGGTGATGAACCACACCTGGTTGCCATCCCAGTGCGGGCCGACAGTGTTGATGATGATGCGGCGTTCCGGGTCATTCTTGCCGAGGAATGGCAACAAGGTGCCAACCCCCATATCCATGCCATCAGTGATGGCGAAGCCGATAAGCAGCACGCCTACGAGCGCCCACCAGGCAAATTTCAGGATTTCATAATCGATAATCATCGCTTTTTCCTATCAGTGGGTCTTACTCAGCCGGAGCCAAAGACGACGGCTTGGATTGTTCATGGTGATAGCGACCGGTATGGAGCGAGCTCGGGCCCAGTCGTGCAAACTTGAACATCAGCCACACTTCGATGACCAACAGGAAGGTGTAGAAGGCGAGGAAGCCGGTGAGCGAGAAGATCAGGTCTGCGATCGTCAGGCTGGATGCAGCCAAGAAGGTCGGCAGAACTTCACCAATGGCCCAGGGCTGACGGCCATATTCGGCCACGAACCAGCCAAGCTCGACAGACAGCCACGGCAACGGAATGCAGATGACCAAAAGTTTGAGCAGCCAGCGTTTTTCCTCAATCTGCTTTTTGGCAGTGTAGTAGAAGGAGAGGGCAAACAGTCCGAGCATGGTAAAGCCGAAGGCTACCATGATACGGAAGCTCCAGAACAGATATGGCACGGACGGAATGGAATCTTCCACCGCTGCCGAAATCATCTCGTCGGTCGCATCCATAGGATTGTCGATATAGCGCTTGAGAAGCAGACCATAGCCCAGATCTTCCTTATGCAGGTTGAAGACAGCCTTGGTTTCTTCAGACTTGTCACCGGCACGCAGCATGGTAAGCTTGTCATAGGCGATCATGCCTGAGCGAATGCGGGCTTCATGCTGTTCTTTCAGCTCGGAAATACCGATCACCTGCTTGTCCAGAGAGCGCGTGGCGATGAGGCCCATGACCCATGGAATCTCGATGCCATAGTCGACCCGCATTTCTTCATCATTCGGCCAGCCGATCAGGTTGAAGGCAGCTGGTGCTTCTTCGGTGTGGTATTCCGCTTCAATCGCAGCCAGTTTCACCTTCTGCACATCGCCCAGTTCGTAACCGGATTCGTCCCCCAGAACGATAACCGACAGCGCAGAGGCAAGGCCGAAGCCGGCAGCCACAGCAAAGGAACGTTTGGCAAAGGCCAGATCGCGACCCTTGAGGATATACCAAGCGGAAATGCCGATCACAAACATGGAAGCGGTGACATAGCCAGCGGCAACCGTATGCACGAATTTCACCTGTGCAACCGGGTTAAGGACCACTTCTGCGAAATTGGTCATTTCCATGCGCATGGTTTCGGCGGAGAATTCCGAGCCGGCCGGGTTCTGCATCCAGCCGTTGGCAACCAGAATCCACAAGGCAGAGAGATTCGACCCCAAAGCGGTAAAGAAGGTCACCGCCAGATGCTGGCGCTTGGAAAGCTTGTCCCAACCAAGGAAGAACAGACCCACAAAGGTGGATTCAAGGAAGAAGGCCATCAGGCCTTCGATGGCAAGCGGCGCACCGAAGACGTCCCCCACATAATGGGAATAGTAAGACCAGTTCGTCCCGAACTGGAACTCCATTGTCAGACCGGTGGTCACTCCCAGAGCAAAGTTGATACCGAACAACTTGCCCCAGAATTTGGTCATGTCTTTATAGACTTCCTTGCCGGTCATCACATAGACCGATTCCATGATCACGAGCATCCATGTGATGCCCAGCGTCAGGGGAACGAAAAGGAAGTGGTAAAGCGCAGTGGCGGCAAATTGCCAACGCGACAGATTGACGAATAGATCGCCATAAATAGGTTCCATGACAGCTCTCTTTGATGCTGTATCAACCCATTTGCAGGGGTTTGGTCCCGTAGCAGTCAGGATCCTGCAGTTTGGTCGATTGGTCAGTTATTAAGTGAACAGAATGTTGGGCGTTTAAAGAAGAGGGGGCGCGCGGCTGGTGCCAACGCGGGGAGAAAGAGACAGCGTCCCGTCAGAAGGGGCGGTTGGCCAGAAAACTGTTGTAATCGAATGGACTGGCCGCTCGCAAGGCTGTGTATGATTATTGAAGCCAAGATCGTGCAGCGCTGTGAGGGCGCAGATTGCGCAGTCCTTTTCAAGAGTGGCCGGGGTCTCTTCGCCATCAAAAGAAACTGCAGCCAGGCCGTTGGCTGTACAGATGATTCCGAAATACATATCGTCACCCGTCGTGCCAGCTGCGGCTTCCGCGCTGGTGGACAGGTGAATGCCGAAGGCCAGAACCTGCAACCACATGGCACACAATGCGAGCAAAGTGATCGCTCGTTGGCTGCGCAGGCGTTTAAACAGGGTGGGTTTCTGGTTCATCGATCGTCGTTCGATTTCGTTTGAATTCTGAATGGTCTCGCATGCACATTGCGTGCGTCCGCAAAAGTGCATCTTGTATTCATATTTGAAAATCAAGAGCTTTTACATGGGGCATCTCGCCACACCCTGAACCGTTTCCCCAGTCTATCCCTAGTCTTGCCCTGCGAAAACACTGCGACTTATGGGATTTTGGTAGCATCGCTTTACCTCTCAAGTGGATATCGCTGCACAAAACAATTGCTTTGGCCTCTCTTGCGCCTCGCTCCTTAAAAATCTGCGCCCTTGAGGCTCATGCAACAGCCTGACGCAAGTTTGCTCGGTCATTTTGGATATCAATTGCGAACCCGATGCGACGAGCGCGCCAAAGCGAGGATTAAATGAGCAACTCAGACGGCTTGATGGGAAAGTGTTTTTCTCTGCACTCCTCTTTGGGAACGAGCCTGCTGCAGATAATTGGTTTGGTGCTTGCAGTCTCCATGGCCAATGCTGCTGACGCCAAGGCCCCTGCAAACGGTAAAACGGTTGAGGCAGGAATAAGTTCCAACGAAAAAGCAAAAACAGTTGACCAGATCGACGCTAACAGTTTCTGCGAAAATATCTCCGATCTGGCGTCAGAACAGAGATATGCCTGGCAGCTGCAAAATCTCATTGCGCTGCAAAGCGACATAGACGGACGCATCGAAAAGCTCGAAGCACTCCGCGCCGACGTCAAGGGCTGGATCGCCAAACGCGACAAGGTGCTCAACGACGTCAAGGAACACATCATCACGGTTTACGAACGCATGCGCCCGGAAGCAGCCGCTGAACGACTCGCCGCTGTTGATGATCAGGTTGCCATTGCGCTTCTGGCCAAGATGAAGCCGCGCGTTGTGAGCGCCATTCTCAACGAAATGGATGCCGCCAAGGCATCGGACCTGACGCAGGAAATGGCGTCGCTGGTTGAAATCAAGTCTGGAGAACGGGATCAATGACCACTCTTCTCACCAAAGTTCTGGTTCCGCTGTTCGGGATTTTTCTGCTTGCGGGATGTGCCAACAATCAGGAGAAGATCGGGGCGACCCCGGAATTGTCTCCTATGGGCAATGGCCTGCGTCAGCCGATGATCAATCCGACGCTTGTCGGCTATCAGCCAACCCAGCGAAGAAGCTTTCATGCCATCTGGACCGAGGACCGCAATCAGTTTTTCCTTGAACCTCGCGCAAAGAGGGTGGGCGATGTCTTGACGGTTCTCATCAATATTGAAGATGAAGCGAGCCTAGACAATGCCTCTGATCGTAGTCGTGACAGCTCTGAGAAGCAGTCTCTGGGTTTCGGGTTCAGCCTCTTCGGCTTCGGCGAAGACGGTGAAGCGGATCTGGATGCGGATTCGAAAAGCTCAACCAAGGGCAAGGGTGCCATCAACCGCAAGGAAGAGATCGACCTTCAGATCGCTGCCGTCGTGACTCAGGTTCTGCCCAACCATAATCTGGTGATTTCCGGCAGTCAGGAAGTGCGCGTGAACGCAGAGGTCCGGGTTCTCAATGTAGAGGGCATCGTACGTCCGCGTGATATTGCTGCTGACAATGTCATTACCTACGACAAAATCGCGGAAGCGCGCATTTCCTATGGTGGCCGCGGGCGCATCTCCGAGATGCAACAGCCTGCATGGGGCCAGCAGGTTTATGATCGGTTTGTGCCCTTCTAGGAAGCGTCTCCGCCAACCCGTTTGAGGATGCGAGGGCCAGTCTCTCGCATCTGCTTCCGCACTCCCAATCCAATCATGCAAGTTTGAGAAGGATAAACCGCCAAGATGTCGAATATTATGGTTCTGCCAGATGGTGAAGTGAAGGCCAAGTCGAACAAGTCTGACATGGGCCTGTTTGTCACGATCCTCATCATGACGCTTCTGGCCGCCGGAATTGGCGCTTTTGTTGGCATGCAACTGGTCAACCAGACCCGCCACATCGTTCTGGAAGAAAAGAGGGAGAGAGAGAATCCTCCCGTTCATGCGCTTTATGACAGCCCCAGCGAAATCGTCGGGATCAAGCCGATCATCGTTAATCTGGCCGGGGTCGAAAAGGCCTTTGTACGTGTTCAGGGCTCCATTGTTTTCAACGAAGACGCAATGGAACAGTCGAAAATTCTGGTTAGCCAGGTTGAAAGCGACATCGCAGCCTATCTCAGAACCCTCAAGGTCTCTGATCTGGAAGGCGCGACCGGTCTGCAGAATTTGCGCGAAGACCTCAACCAGCGGGCAAAAATCAGGGCGGATGGCAGTATTCGTGAATTCATTCTCGAGACGATGGTGATCCAGTGAAAAGACTAGCTTACGGCCTCCCCTTCTTTCTGCTGCTTGCCAGCCCGGCATGGGCCCAATCGATTGATCTCAACAGCATTCTGCCAAGTGGAGAAGCCTCCGCATCAGGCCGGATGATCCAACTGATCGCCCTTATCACGGTGCTGTCTCTGGCGCCCGGTCTCCTCATCATGGTGACTAGCTTCATCCGCTTTTCGATTGCCTTTTCCTTCTTGCGTTCGGGTATGGGCTTGCAATCAACGCCCTCCAACATGGTGATGATCTCACTGGCGCTCTTCATGACCTTCTACGTCATGGGACCAACCTTCGATCAGGCTTGGAAAAATGGCGTACAGCCGCTGCTCGATAACCAGATCACTGAAGCGCAGGCTTATGAGCGCGTGGCGTCGCCCTTCCGCTCCTTCATGCTGCAGCATGTGCGGGATGAAGATATCGGCATGTTTTCCGATCTGGCCATCGCCAATCTCAATGCCACAGAGGCCACCTCGCCGGACGAAGTGGAGATGCGGGTACTGATTCCTTCCTTCATGATTTCCGAGCTTAGACGCGGTTTTGAAATGGGCTTCCTCATCGCCTTGCCCTTTCTGGTGATCGATCTGATTGTTGCGACCATTACCATGTCCATGGGTATGATGATGTTGCCTCCCACTGCCATTTCGCTTCCCTTCAAGGCGCTCTTTTTCGTGCTGATTGATGGCTGGAACATCCTCGTCGGCAGTCTCATTCGATCTTTCTTCTAAAGGGGAGAGTCTCTCTCCCTTTATCCCAAGGCAGCAAAGCCCTTTGGCCAGGCACTGTTTCAGTGTCTGGCATTTTTTTGCCTTTATGCCGCGAGGAGGGCCGCAGATCTGCTCAGCTTTATCGAAAAGGCGAGAAAACTTCGCCGAAAATTTGAATTAAAACATAAAATAATAAAATAAAATCAACAAGATAGGTGGTATTTCGACAGCTTCGGGCAAGCTTGGTGGCTTAAGACTGGACTATCGGAATTTGATGGAGAATCCAAATGGAACCTGTCTATTTGATGAAGCTGGCAAATGCGCATCAGAATTGGCTCTCGGTTCGCGAGAATACGATCGCCCAGAATGTCGCCAATGCCAACACACCAGGCTATCAGGCAAAGGACGTGGAAAGCTTCACCGCGCTCTTTGACAAAGCCCATGTTCGCATGGCCAGCACCCAACCTGGACACATGACCGCCATGAATGCTGCAACGCGGAGTGTCGATGTTGAGAAGAAGGATAGCTGGGACGTCACATATTCCGGAAACTCGGTCTCACTGGAACAGGAAATGATGAAAGCCGGTGAAGTCGCCCGAGATCATACTCTGACAACGAATTTGATCAAATCCATCCACAGTATGATGTTGATGGCAGCGAAGGCACAGTGATGATTGATCCTCTTTCCGCGACATTTCGCATCTCCTCTACCGGATTGTCCGCGCAGGCAGAGCGCATGCGCGTCATTTCCGAAAACCTTGCAAACGCCCAGTCGACCGGAGCGACCCCCGGCTCCGATCCCTATCAGCGCAAAACAATTGTCTTTTCCGAAGAAATGGATCGGGCAGCCGGTGCATCGCTCGTGAAGGTCAAGAATGTCGGCGTCGATAATGCGCCCTTCTCGGTTGAATATGATCCGACCAATCCGGCCGCTGACGAAAACGGGCAAGTGAAGATGCCCAACGTCAACACCATGATCGAACTGGCCGACATGCGCGAGACCAATCGCAGCTACGAAGCCAACCTCAAAGTCATGACCCAGACACGCAGCATGGTTCTGCGCACCATCGATCTGCTCAGGAGCTAGTGATGATAGACAGTTTGAATTCAGTATCCAGCCTGACAACCCGGGGCAGTGATTTCAACGGCGTTTCGGAAACACGTTTCATCAGCAATGGCGGTAGCACGGCTGCGATTGATGTGACCGGCGAGGTCGATGAATCGGGCAATACATTCGCTGACTATTTCTCCGGCGTGACCACCGATGCGATCAACACGGTCAAGATGGGCGAAACGGCTGCCATTGAAGGCATCGAGGGCAAAGAGTCCGTGCAGAACGTGGTGGATGCCGTGATGAATGCCGAACTGGCGCTGCAAAGCGCAATCGCCATTCGAGACAAAGTTGTCGCCGCCTATCAGGAAGTCAGCCGTATGACCATCTAGTGGCCCGGGGAGACAGCGGACAGGCTTCGCGGGTCTCCTTTGTCATGGATGTCACGTTATATTTCAGATCGAGGGAAAACAATGAAAGCTCTTGCCATAGCTGCGACCGGAATGAGCGCGCAGCAGCTCAATGTTGAAGTGATTGCCAACAACATCTCCAATATGAACACCACCGGCTTCAAGCGGGCGCGTGCCGAATTCACCGATCTCCTATATCAAGCCGTGCGCGTGCAGGGGGTTCCCAACCGCACCGGTGAAGCGCCGATTCCGGAAGGGGCTCAGCTTGGTCTTGGTGTGCGGGCTGCCGCTATCCGTAATCTGCACAGCCAGGGCACCCTGAACAACACATCCGGCACCTTCGATTTGGCCATTGATGGCAAGGGCTGGTTTACAGTCAGCAATGCCGATGGTGACACTTTCTATACCCGCGCCGGGTCTTTCAATACCAACGGCGAGGGTCGTCTTGTAACTTCGGATGGTTATCCGATCGAACCGGCCATCTCGGTTCCCGATGGGACGACCGATATCGAGATCAACGAGACCGGTCAGGTCTATGCCAAAATTGACGGACAGGACGCTCCTCAGTTGCTGGGGCAGCTACAACTGGCTGTCTTTGCTAATGATTCCGGTCTGGAAGCCAAGGGCGCCAACCTTTTTGCCGAGACCGAAGCCTCTGGCGAAGCGGTCGAAGGCAATGCCGGTGATGAGGGATTTGGTATCATCCGTCAAGGCTATCTGGAAGATTCCAACGTCGATCCGGTTAAGGAGATCACCGCTCTTATCGCCGCCCAGCGCGGCTATGAAATGAACTCCAAAGTCATTCAGGCTGTCGATGATATGGCTGGCGTTGTAACGCAGGGAATACGCTGATGAGTGCGGCGCTACAAAAGTGGGCTCCGACCATGACTGAACAGCGGCACCGGCTTTTGTCTGTGCTGGGGGCGACAGTCATTCTTCTTTGCTTATGGGCACAGCAGGCACTGGCAGCCACCCCGGCGGTCACATTGCCAGTGCCCCGCACCACAATCGCGCAAGGGCAGGTCATTACACTGTCGGCCCTTGAAAAACGTCGTTTCAGAGCCAACAGGATCGACCGCTTTTCGGTGGTGCCCAATATCAATGACATTCTGGGCAAGGAAGCTGTGCGTCAACTGCCGGTCGGAGAGCCCATCCCCAAGTCGGCCTTGCGGCGACGCGAAGCCGTCAAGCGCGGCGAACCCGCTCAGCTGGTGTTTCAGGATCGCGGTCTGGAAATCGTGGCCCATGTCGAGCCTCTAGAGGACGGCATCGTGGGGGAGATTATCCGGGTGCGGAATGTGGATACCGGGTTGATCATCGTCGGGCGTGTTGAAGAAAATGGAACGATTTCGATAGGGCCATAACATGAAGATTTTCAGCAGATGCCTTGTGGCAGCCCTTTGCACCCTGTTTCTGGCAACAACTGTCAATGCAGCCGTGCGTATCAAGGATGTGACCTCTCTGGAGGGCATGCGCGATAACCAGATCATCGGCTATGGACTTGTTGTCGGGCTGAAGGGCTCGGGCGATACCATGCGCAACTCGCCCTTTACCGAGCAATCGCTACAATCCATGCTTGATAGCATGGGGGTCAATGTGCGCAACGCCAACCTCAGAACCCGCAACGTTGCCGCCGTCGTCGTGACGGCCAATTTTCCTGCCTTTGTAAAAAAGGGCACGAAAATAGATATCAACGTGGCCTCACTGGGCGATGCATCGTCTCTCTCTGGCGGCACGCTGATCGCCACCCCGATGATGGGATCCGATGGCAAGGTTTATGCCGTTGCGCAAGGCGGGCTTGCGGTAGCTGGATTTTCCGAACAGGGGGCTGCTCAATCCTTGCAGGAAGGCATTGCCACATCGGGCATGATCCCCAATGGCGCCATCGTCGAGCGGGAACTGGCGGACGAATTCATTAATCTGCGCTCCTTTGTGTTGCAGCTGACCAACCCGGATTTCAACACGTCCGTGCGCATAGCCGATGCCATCAATGCCTTCACGCGCGAACGCTATGGCGTGAGGTTGGCCAAGGAGCGGGATTTCCGCTCGGTCGTGCTGCGCAAGCCTGGCAAGGTCAGCGCCACACGCTTCATTGCCCAGATTGAAGGCTTGGTCATTCAGCCCGATACGCCGGCCAAGGTTGTCGTGGATGAACGAACAGGAACCGTCGTCATCGGCAATCATGTGCAGATCTCCACAGTCGCGGTTACTTATGGCAGCATGGTGGTGCGCATAACCGAAAGGCCGATGGCCAGCCAACCAGAGCCATTCTCGGAAAACGGGCAGACAGTCGTCTTGCCGGACACGAGCATTGATGTAAACCAGGATGGCGGCTCCCTCTCCATCATAGGAGGGACGGACTTGCAGACCATCGTCAGCGGTCTCAACCGGATTGGACTCAGACCGTCAGGGGTGATCTCCATACTGCAGACCATGAAAACGGTCGGGGCATTGCAAGCAGAGCTTGTAATCCAGTAGGCGAAGGGCTGTGTCCCCGGTCGCAGACATCAGAGAGCCAGAGACGTCCGTAGAGGGCCTCTGGCTTGTGTCTGCAAGGAAGCACACCAACAGTGTAGGTTAATGAGAAAGGGCCGTTTAGGGCCCTTTTTTATTGTCCTCTCATGTCAATTATGTCCGTTGCGTGCGGCTGAAGAAGAGCAGGCTAAATTGTCTTTTGGATATATTGGGAAACAGTTTGGTACCAAAGTTGGGCATAGGCAAATTTCACAATGTCAGTTTATCTGTACTAAGTAATATCACGAAGGAAGTTTATCCAAAGCATAAAATTTGAAAAGTTATTGTTTCAATGGTGTTATTGGATTGTGTGTAATATAATTGTAAACAGTCATTAACTATTTCCAGATCCGTGCCTTGATTGTGTCAAAGTCGAGGCATAAATATCTAATAAATCGAGTGCATTAAGGCACTTGAATAAAATCCTTCCGAAAAATAGCGCCACTTTTAGACATAATTCTACTAAAAGGACGCCCTTCTCATTTATATTTCTTTTTCCGCGCCTTCTGAAAGCTGTTTCGAAGCGTGTGTTTTCTAGTGACGGCAGCGCGTCATTGCAATACCTCTATATCTACCAAGAATGGAGTATTTCGATGATCGTACTAATTGAAAAGCGAGAGTTGGTGTCTGACGGCTATACCGCCGGATTTCAGCGTGAAGGGGTGCCATCCATCGGTATTGTTCCGCAGGAGTTCGGCAGCTGGGTTACCAGTCTCTCAGATACAGATATCAATGCGGTTGAAGCTTTCCTTTTGGGGGATTGTGAGGAGAGGAGCAGTTATCCGGGCCTCATTCGTTCCCGTTGCCGCAAAACCCCTCTCATCGCATTGAATGACAAAACCTCTCTGGAACAGACCCTGGACCTGTTTGCAGCCGGTTTCGATGATGTGGTCAGCAAACCCATCCATGTAAAAGAAATCCTCGTCAGGGCTGCTGTGATCAGCCGTCGAGCAGGAGTAGAAGCTGAAATGCAGCATGAAGAAGGCGATGTCCGCGTTTATTTTGACGGGCGTTCCCCAGAGATTTGCGGTGAAGCACTCGAGCTTCCGCGTCGTGAGCGTCGCATTCTGGAATATCTCGTCAAGAACAGGGATCGCCGCGTCAGCCGCGCCCAGATCTACAATGCGGTTTACGGACTGCTGAATGAAGATGTCGAGGAAACCGTTGTAGAAAGCCATATCAGCAAGCTACGCAAGAAACTGAAGCTGCGTCTTGGATATGACCCGATCGATTCAAAACGTTATCTTGGCTACATGTTCAACGCGCTCTCTGAGCAAGGCTAAGCATAAAATCAACCCAAGGCCTTTGAACCCGGCTTATACTGGACCGGACCAAGAGCCCACAGGAGACAGAAGAAAATCACGGCAATTGGCCGTAGTCAGAATAAAACGAAATTATTTCAAGATTTGCACTTATATTGGTGTTTCGGCATGATGGCCGAAATGGAAAGATCTTCTCCCGACAGGCATCCAGCCCAGAGGGTTTTCAAAAAAGAAAAACGGTACATTGAGAGGCAGCATGAAGCGTGCTCTCAAATGCCCCGTCGTTGCTCTTCACCCCAGATGTGAAGAGGATGGACAATGGCTCATACCGCCTTGAAACGAGCCGTGGCAGGCTTCTTGTGCCTGAATGCAAGGATAAGTCCGCAGGAGCGAATAGCATGAGCCCCACCTGGGGCATGGCATTGCGATGCGCCTGACTCTAGCCAACAGCAGGATTGCGTTCTGAAGCAACCCGAGCTAGCGCCAATCCGGACACTTGCGCTTACAGCCAGATCCTGCGCCACTCCCTTAAAACAAATGACACGCTGGCCTAACAGCCAAAGCAGCCCAAAGAACCGCAACAGGCGGCCAGATGTATCAGGCTGCACTGTGAGGCGATTCTTGCGCCTTTCAGGCAAGGTTGGGTCAAGGTTGGCTAAACAGCCCAGAGCGCGCGCCAACAGCCTTCATGTCGCTCTCAGACGCCTGTGTCAGAGGCAGGACACCGTTGGGGTGTCTCCTGGCTGATGGGGTATTGCAGGAATTGGGGGAGGAAGAAAAGGCGCGTAGCGGTCGGGCATCGGGGGAGAGGCGGCCGGACGTAGGCAAGCATTATAGCCCCGGAGGTGCGGTTCCATTGAGGCTTTATCATATTAAGGCTCAGAGCTTTGGAGGCTTGGGAGCCATGTCTGGCAACTGCTGCCTGTTTGAGACGGCATAGAGAAACACTCCACCTTTGGCAGAGGCGGGGTGTTTAAAAGCCACTCTCGATATGGTCGTAAACGATCTGGGTAAAGCTGGTGATCTGGGTGCCGATGAAGGTGCCGCTGGCGATGAGCATCAGGAAAATGACAAGGATCTTGGGAATGAAGGTCAACGTCATTTCCTGCACCTGCGTCAAGGCCTGAAACAGGGCGATAGCCAGACCGATGACCATTGCAGCCCCCACAGCGGGGCTGGCTGCAACAATCACGGTCCAAAAGGCTTCTCGAACAAGATCGAGTGCATCAACTTCATTCATCAGGAAATCGTCACCCCTGGGCCGACAAGCACGTTCGTGCCATCGTCGAGGCTTGCGACAACGCCGTCTGTCGCAATCGTGACAGAGGAAATCGTGCCTGAAATCTCCGAGCCATTACGCGTAGCCGAGAGGGTCTTGCCAACCAGTGATGTCGACTGGTTCACATAGAGCTGAGAGAGCACATTGTCGAGCTTGTTGTTGGTCTGGATATTCTGTTCAACATTCGAGAAGGACGCCAGCTGACCCATCTGTTCGGACATGTCGGTCGGATTGGTCGGATCCTGATATTCCATCTGGGTGACCATCATCTGAAGGAATGCATCATAGTCAAGGGTCATGGCGTCTGAGACGCTGGAGGACGACTGGGTAGAGGCCGCAGGCGTGCTTGATGTAACGGGTGAAACGGACATTCTGTTTAATCCTTCTTGCCGCAGGGTGAGAGACCTGCCTGAGCTGACAGATTGTTTGACATGGAGATCGAGTTAGAAACGGGCTTCCGGCGATGCAGACTGGTCAAAGCGCATATCCTTGTTTTCATGGACATCAACGACATCGCTTAAGAGACTTTCTTCCAGCGCATAGAGAGCCCGAATGCGTTTCATGGCCTCGTAATAGTTGCCGGCATTGACCACATCCACAATTTCCTGAATGCCTGCACAGAGTCGATAATGATCGACCGTATCGGTCAGACTGCGTGCGAATTTCAGGAAGGTCTTGTGTGCCTCTTCGATGTTGGTCGGAGAGGTGAACATCATCTGGGCGATGAAATAGAGCTGCCGCAGTGGCGTGGTTGTTTCATCGGCCTGAATGATGTGGTTTTCGAGCAGGAATTCCGCTTCATTCAACAGCTCGATGGTTGTCTTCTTGGGAAACCGGATCACTGCACCATTGATGTAAAAGCGTTCTCCGGATTTGAAAGTAAGCCGCATTGGTTTCATTGTGCTAATCCAGTGCTGATCATGGTGTTAAGGTCGATGAGAGCGTCAAGATTATCGCTCTCATTTTGGCGAATACGACCGACTTCCTTCAGAATAAAGAGGCCGATGGACACAAGGTCGGCCTTGAGCTGATCGGGCAGTGTGTTTTCCGGCTTGGCCAGATCTTCCAGCAAAAAGCACCAAACCAGATTGGTCTGATAAAGTGCATTGATGCCCACGACAGACTGAACCCCCTGAACTTTCGCCTCCTTCAAACACTCAACCAGATGATTGATTGCTTGGACTTCGTTGCTTTTCTGGCATGATCCAGACAGTTGAGAGCTTTCCGCATAGTAAGAAGTGTACATTCTCTTCCTCGCCCTGATGATCTTTCTGTAAAGGGGTCTGGCAGATCAGACATCCATCGCCTCATCGTCAGTCCCTCCGGTATGCTGGTTTGCGGGCGGCAACTGGCAGAGCCATGCCTTGCCGCCCCTAGTGTCGTGTCTTGAGAGAGAAACCTAGAGATAGTTCAGCAAGCTCAAATTCTGCATCCGGCTCGTGATCGTGTAGGTCAGTTCCAGTTGTGTCACCGCGCTGGACAGCTTCACCGAAGCCTCTGTCTTGTCGACATTTTCCAGATCGACGATGCGCTCGTTCAGAGTGTCGGTCTGGATGGCAAGGCGATCGGACGCGTCAGAAACCCGGGCCTGTGCGTTACCGGCCTTGCCGATGACATTGTTGAGGCTCTGGATCGCCGAGCCGATAGCCTCGGTTGCTTTGTTGGCAACAGCATCAAAAGTCTTCTGCGACATATTCCCGGCCCCGAGCGAAGAGATCATCGTATAGGCCATGGCCAACTTGCGCAGGGGTTCTTCGTTGGCGCTGACCGATGTGTCGATCACCTCGGTGGCAGAAATTCTGCTGGAGGTAACCTCGTCGGTGGCCGTGGACCAGTTGGCGGCCCAGTTGGCTGAGTCGAACTCGGCGGCAAATCCGTTATCAAGATAGTCTTCGATATCAGCCACGGTGATGTTGGCCACCTGCGGGTCGTCCGGCCCGAAGCCGAATTTGGCATTGAAAGAGGCGTCGATGGCGGTCTTGCTCGTCGAGCCGGTCTCATAGGTCTCAATCGGTGTTTCTTCGGTGTTGATGCCAGCGAAGATGAAAGAGCCGTTGAATGAGGTATTGAGGGTGGAAATCAATGAATCCAGATTGTCCTTGGAACTGGAAACGATCACGCTACGTGCCGTGGCACTGCCGATGGATGTCAGCAGGGTAGACTGAAAGTCAGATGCCAATGTGGAGACATTTTCCAGCGCTTGCACACCCACATCCAGACTACTGGAAATCAGCGCATTGGTGTCGACAATGGCATTGAGCGTGTGGAACTGCGCCCGGATGGAAACAGCCTCGCCCGTGGAACTGCCCAAATGCAGACCAACATCATAGTGTCGGCCCGAAGAGACTTCCTTCTGCAGCTTAACAAGGTTGCTTGTTTGCGAGGCAATGGACTTGTTTGTCGCCGTGGAAAACGAAAGGGATGAGATATAGTTCGTCATGATTTAACCCGCAATCTGTAGAAGTTGATCCAACATTTCATCGATCGTGCTGATCAATTTCGCGGTCGCGGAATAGCTACGCTCAATTTCCAGCATGCTTTGCATTTCTTCATCAATATTGACGCCGGTCGCGTTGGAGAAGGATTCCGTCACCCGGTTAAGCGTGATGGACTGGTTTTCGGAAACGGTGTTGGCACTCTGACGCGTCGATTCCAGCCAGCTGACAGAAGAGGATGCAAAATCCTTAAGCGTGCCGGTCGTATCAACGCCCGTATCGCCGTTGAACACCATGGAGGTGTCAAGGTTGCTCAGCAGCTGCTGAATGCGATCCCCATAGCTGGCATGGTCAGACGGGTTATAGTCCGTGGTGATGCCATCCCGGATCAAGTCCAGATGGTCTGAATCGAGGGCACTGTTGACCTGGATATCGGAGGCCAATCCCTGAACCAATGTGCCTACCGCCGGGACCGATGGTGTTCCTGTATGGGTAAAGATGCCTGCGGTGCCGCTTTCCTGAAAGGCGGAGATCAGCCCGTGAGCAATTTCATCAAGCTGGTTCTGATAGGTCACGGCCGCTTCATCGCGCACGGCGACAAGGCCTGCTATGCGGCCGTTGCTGATTTCCATTCTGGCATCAGGGCCTGCCACGGGAACCCCGTCAACGCGCACCGAATTGCCAACGGTGGAGGCCGAGAAGGTATCTGTCTGTTCAAAGGTGACGCTGCGCGCCGTGGTTTCGAACATCATCACACCGCTTTCGGTGGTGATGACCAGATCGTTATTTTCGCGCGTCTGGGTCTTGATGCCGATCTGGGCGGAGAGTTCAAGCACCGCCTGATCGCGTGCATCCAGTGCGTCGGTCACATCCGAGCCAAGCTCGGTGCCGCGCACGATTTCCTTGTTTAGGGTTTCGATGCGTGCCAGTTGGTCATTGATGGTCGCTACGGACTGGGCGATCTTTTCATCAGCGTTTTCCCGCTCGGCCTGAACGGTGGCGGACGCATTATTGAGCGTGGATGCCATATTCTGGGCAGCAGAAAGCACCTGACCGGCCAGGACTGAATCGGAAGGCATTGCGCCATAGGCCTGCAATGCTGTTTCCAGCTCGCCCAGAACAGCAGCAGGAGAAATACTTTGGTTGGTGTCACCCAGCGTGTTGGCCAAGTGGGTCAACCCGTCCAGATAGGCATCACTTTTCTCTCCAATCGAGGTGGAGGAAATGAGACTACGGAACAACGCCTGATCGGTCGCTCTGGAAATGGCGCTGATATAGACCCCACCGCCCGAACCGTCGCTTGCTTGCAGCGTTGAGACCAATGCTGTCTTGCGCGTATAGCCTTCCTGACTGGCGTTGGTAATATTGCGCGAAAGGACTGCGGTTTCTTTTTGTCGCGTGCTCAGGGCAGATTGTGCGACTTGCAGAGCAACTGATAGACTCATGACACTTACCTTAAAAAATGCACGAGACTACACTCGAAGGGAGGAACTCCATGGAGGACGTGTGTAGTCTCGTGAAGCCGGACTTAGCGAGCGAGGTTCACAACCTCACTGAGCAGATCTGACCCGGTCTGGAATACCTTGGAATCGGCGGAGAATGACCTCTGGGCAACAATCAGGTTGGTCAGTTCTTCGGCCAGATCCACGTTGGAACCTTCGATGGCGCTGGAAATCAGGGTGCCCATGCCATTGTCTCCGGGGAAGCCGACTTGTACGTCGCCGCTTTCGTTGGTGGTGGTAAAGACCTCGCCGCCCATGGGGGCAAGATTGTCTTCACTGGCAACATCTGCGATCGGAATGCGGTAGGCCGGCTGGCGCGACCCATCCTCGTAGACCATGTAGAGTGTGCCATCAGGATTGATTTCAACGCTCTCGACATTCTGCGGCGCATTGCCGTTCACTGTCGGGTCATCAACACCGAAATCGGCGGCCAGCTGTGTCATGCCGGCAATGGAAATGGTGGCATCTTCGGTGGCTGGTTGATGGTCGGGGATATGGAAGCTGAATTCAGTCGGCGAGGCGGCCGCAAAGGTGCCATCTGCGTTGAAGTTCAACGTCGTGGTCGACATGGGGTTTGTGTAGGTATTGCCGTGCGCAGTCGTGACTGATGCGGTATAGGGGAAGCCGCCGTCGGTAGAATCGGCATTGTTGAAGACGGAAACTTCCCAGGTGTCTGTACCGGTCTTGGTGAAATAGACATCCATCTGGATTTCGTTACCCACGTCATCATAGGAAACGAGCGATGTCTTGGCGGTATAGTTGATGTTGGTGATGGTGCCGTTGTTGGCGGAGGGAAGCGGGGCTGCCTCAATGGCTGCATTCGACGGCAGGTTGCCGCTCATGGACCCTTCCGTGGTGGCGCTGGCTTCCAGCTGGGACTGGTTGATATTCACCTTTTCAAGGCCGGTGAGTGCGTTGGCAACAACTGAAGGCGAACCGTTTGTGAGATCAAATCCCTGCAGATAATATCCTGCCGTATTGACGAGGTTGCCATCGGAATCGGCGACAAAACGGCCCGCACGGGTGAGGAATGGGGTGCCATCAGAATCAGACACGACAAAGAAGCCACTGCCATCGATTGCCAGATCGGTCACACTGGTGGTGTATTCGATGTTGCCCGCTGTGGAGATGTCATAAGAGGTGAGAGCTTCCACGCCACCCGAATTGTAGGAGGTGGTGTTCTGGGTGGTTACAACGGACTTGAATTCGGTTTCGGCCTTCTTGTAGCCGGTCGTGTTCGCATTGATGATATTATCAGATACAGTGCCAAGCTTGCTCGACTGGGAGTTCATGCCTGAAACACTAGAACGCATTACGCCGTAAAGGCCCATGGTGCTCTCCTGTTTAAACTTACCGCTATCTCGCATCCGGAGCTGTGACGCAGGTTGCCCTGATAGGGACTATGAGGTTTCTATGCTGAGAGGATAGGCGAGGAGGCTTGCGCGAAACTGGCCTCCAAACTGGCCTCCAAACTGTTGTAAATGTCTGAATTAATTAAATTTTTATATTCAATCGAGGCGTTTCGGCCTGCTTTGGACAGAATGGGGCAAAACGGGGTGGGGCCGCGTCTGGATTTTTGTTCACTCCATATAAAAACACCTGCCAATTTGCGGAATTGGCAAGTGCAAAAGCTCGGAAAAGATGATGGTGAGTGAAAAAGGACGCGGGCTTAGCGGTCGCAAAAGGCGCGGGACTTGGCCGTCCATTGGCCAAACTTGCTAGCCACAAGATTGCGGATAACCGCGCAGACATAGCGCTTTTGCGCGGGGTTGTTATCAGGGCCCGCATGATAACGAGCAACGGCCATTGTCCAGCTCCCCTGACGGGCACGCAACTGTCTTAGAAATTTGGCCGCATAGCGTACATTGGCGTGGGGATCGATCATTTCATCAAGGGATGCAAACTGATCTGAATGATAATAGTGATTGATCTGCATGCAGCCGATATCGATCAGCTTCTTGCCATTCTTTCGGGCCTCACGCACAGCGTCGAGCGCGGCGTGTTTGGAAGATGTCATCACCGTCTTGCCCTCGATATTGAGGGCGAAGGGGTGCAGCTTAAGGCCGCGCCCCGTTTCGGTTAGTCCGACCGCATAAAGAATCCCAAGCGGTACGCCCTCGCTGGCGGCTGCGGCGCGCATTTCCCGCTCGCAGACCGCGTCAACGGTCGCAGTTTCCGCCTGTGCGATTGTTGCACAGGCAGATCCGGCCACACAGGCGCTAAAGAGTAAGCCCGCGATAGGGCTGGCTTTCGTTTGTCGCTTCATGATGCACCCCGTCGGAATTGTCATCAAAGGACTCCATCGAAAAGAGGCCACCTTCATCTCTTGCGCCCGATTGCTGCTTTTGTCCGCCTTGGTCGCCCGAGCCGTTGTTAGCCCCGGAGGAACCGGACCGGTCCTGGCCATTCTGCTGGTTCAGACTGTCACTGGAAGAGGGGGGCAATATCTGGGATGGGCCCTTTTCATCCATCGCGACAACAGCAATGCGATCGGCTTGATAGCCAGCCTTTTGCAGCAATTTATTCAGCTCATGCTGGTTGGTCTCCAGCATTTTCGCCGTTTCCGCCTTGGAAGCCTCGATTCGTACCTCAATATTGTTATCATTCAGGCGCACGGAAAGACGTACTTTGCCCAAATCGGCCGGATGCAGCTGGATATCCAGCACGCGCAAAACATCGCCACTGCGATGTAGCTTCAATCCACTTGAGAATTGCCCATCAAGAGCGCTGTCGGGATTGGCCGAGCCCTGCCCATTGAGGCTGCCGCTCAAGGCGTCGCCAATTTGCCGAAGAACGGAATTGGCCGTGGTAAGACCCGTCTGAGGCGAAACCACACCATTCGTCTCCAGCATGTCCATTGGTGCAAAATGGGTTTCCTGTTTGAGCACGCTGAAGCCGTCACGCTGGGCCTTCTGGGTGGGCGTCAACATGGCATCCCTGACAATCGGCATGACCGTATCAAAAGCCGATGTCGCGCGGGTATCAAGAGAAAAGGCTTTAAGGTTGGTCGGATCGACCGGATTTGACTGGGCGCTTTTCGCCAACTGCTCCATAGAACCAAGGGACACCTTCTCCGGGGGCTGGGAAAGGCCCTGGAAGAGAGCCTTGGCATCTTTTGCAGCGCGGGCCTCTACTTTGCCCATGGAGCCTGCTGTCCCGTTATGCTGTTTGCCAGCAAGGGCGGCATCGCTCAAGGCCTGTTCGGGTAACTGGCCTTTGCCCGCCTGCAAAAGAGGGTCGGTATTTGCGCCAGTCTGCGCACTGCTGCCTGTTTTATCGGGTGCTTGCCCGAAGCCTGCTTGCGCTAGCAACTGCTGGACGGATTTGAAATCGGCTTTCTCGGCGCTCTGCTCGCTGGAGGCCTCAGCCGCGATTGTTGTGGCTGCCTTTTTATTGGCATCCGGAGAAACAAGATCGAACAGCTTTTCAAAGGAAGAGGGCCCTGTGTCACCATTGGCCTTGTCTGCCTGCTTCTTGTGCGATTTGCTTTCCAGCTCCGCTGCCTCATTGGCAGCCTGTTCGGCTTCGTCTCCGTAAGAGGCACTGTTATCATGGGCCTGTCGCTTGTGCTGACTGTCTCCGTGGACAGAGTGTTTTCCGGAAAACAGGGCCTTTGTGTTGACGTTGGCACCAGCGGCGGGGATGGTCTGACTAGGCATGCTTATTCACCTAAGAGAGGATTGTTTGGAAGAGGACAGAAAGAGATCGGTCTGACGAATGGCCTGTCTGCCCTCGGTCAGGGTTTCCAATTGCCAGCCCGGTTTACCCTTGTCGCCAGTGAGCGGCCTGATGGTGAAGGCCAATGCAGGGTCGCGGGTCTCGGGCCAGGCGCGGATATTGTTGATCACCTGGGATATTTTTTCTGCCAGAAGCTGGTCTCTGCTGGTGAGATTGCTGCGCTGCACCTTCCACAGATGCTGGAGCGACAGCTTGATGCTGTCTGCATCAATCATGGAGCCTGCCAGATAGAGATGGGAACGGGACTGGTCTTGCGAACCATCCAGTGTCAGTGGCAGGGCCGCTTTTGCCGCCTGTTGGGCAAGGGGGACATTGCCCGCAATCAGGCTTGAATAGGAGAGCAGCAGATAGAGACTGCGCCGAGCATCCATGTCAAACTCGGAGATGACCGTATCGAGTTCAGCAAAATTGCTGCCTTCTTTGCTCTCGCCAAACCGGCGCATGGCAATGGCAAAGCGGCGTCGGAAATCCGAATTATAGATCGAGTTGTTGAACCGCCGCATATATTGCAGGGAATAGGCCTGAAACAGTCTGGTGTCATTCTCTGCTGCTGCGACCGAGACACCCCGACGCAGGGCAGCTTCCTCAACGAGGGAACCGGGCAACAGCAGGCGAGCCTTGTCGATGGCAACCTGAGCATCCTCGAGATTATCGGGTAGAGAGAGAATGGCCTGAACCAGAGCAATCTGCCCCCCCAAGGTGGGCGAAAGAGACAGAGGGTCTATGGCAGAAAAAACACGATAGGCTTCATTTTTGCGGCCTTCGATATAGGCCAGAGCGCCCTTGAGAAGAGCCGGGTCAACCGCAGGCGGCGGATCAAGCGACAAAAGCCTATGGCCCACCGCAGGATGTCCGCCCGAGAGCAGATGAATGACGGCTGCGCGCGCATTTTGCTCATTCTGCCAAACCTTGGGAGGCAATTCGAGAAAATGGCGGTTGAGATTGATGATCAGCTTGCGCTGGGCTTTGAGGGCCTGTGTGGAACCCTTCGCCGTTTGGGCCTGAAGATTTTGAACCACGCGAACCTGTAGATAGGGCTGCATATCATCAACCGATGCATCGACAGCATGAGGAACAACCGTGCCATTTGCAGTCTGATCGGCGCTCGTGTCCGTGTCTTGCCCGGAAGAGACCGCAGATCCCGTTTCCGGTGCGCGTGCGTCGTCGGCTCTGGCTGGCACCATGGAGACGTCTTCGATGACCCGGATCGCCTTTTGCTGATCGGCTGATTTGCCAGTGGTCTGGCCAGCCGTCTGGTCTGTTGTCTGGGCCGTCGCGCCAGACAGGCTTGCGGCAGTGCATAGGCAGGCCAGCAGAGCGGAGGTCATCAGGCGGGTGCGAAGACTAAAGCTGTGCGCTGATGGAGTTTGCTTGATCATTGCGGTGCCTCTTTGCTCGGCTGCACGAGAATTTCAATGCGGCGGTTGTCATCGGCTTCCGGATCATCGGGATGCTTCAGGGCGCGATCGGCATACCCTTCCACCCGGAGCAGGCGGTCTTCATCCAGTCCACCACGGATCAGCATGAAGCGGGCCATGTGGGCACGGGCTGTCGAGAGGCGCCAGTTGTCCGATTTGCCATTGCGGAATGGGCGCGCATCGGTATGTCCCCGAATGATGATGTTGCCCTTGACCTCTTTGAGGCTCTTGGCGATGCGTTCAAGCAGCGTAATGGATTGCGCTGTTGGCTCGGAAGACCCGATGGCGAACATGCCATAGTCCGCGCTGTCCGAAACATTGATGAGCATGTCGTCGCCGCTTGTGGTCACGGTGAGTTCATTGCCGATTGTCGGGCGCGGTTCTTCATTGAGAGCGGCATTCAGGATGGTTCTGAATTCATCCACCTGTTGGTCAAGAGCGCTGGTGCCCCTTGATTTGCCTATCGCGTCATTGACAGCTGGGCCAAGGCCGGTTGACTGGTGGGTGCTTACAGCAGCCTGCTCGGTTTGGGTATCCTGCGCATTGCCCTTGCTTTGGGTTTCATTGATCTGAGCCTCCTTGCCTTCTGGTCCGGCACCCTGTTCTTCCATCGGGCTCTGGGCCGAGCCGGCAGAAGCCATGGCAAAGCCGGTTTGCGAAGAGCCTGCGTCTAAGGCGCTGGCGTTAGAGGCCGCGTTTTCAGCTGAAAGGCTTTCGCCCTCTGTGGATCGGGCTGGTGACTGATCGGAGTCCTGTCCCGCTATGGAGAAATTGGAAGAGGTGGCTTCCTCTGTCATATCCATTTCTTCGAGCGAGAGGGGATTGAGACGCCAGGAAAGAGGGGCAAATGGATCGCGCATGGCTTCGCCGCCTGAGCCTTCGATCTGGCTATCATTCTGGGCAAGGTTCTGCGTGGTGTCGGTATCGTCCTGAGACTGACTTGCTGCGACCTTTCCCTTCATTACGATGCGATCAAGAACCCCGTAAGGATCTGAAAAGATTTCAGCTTCGGTAAAGGTTGGCAGTGGCCTGCTATCTTCTTTGCCGCGAGAACGGGCCGCACTCGCCTGTCTACTCGGCCCATTGGCCTCAGCCGGAGTCGCCGACTGGGAGAGAGAGCGCCCGTCATCTGCGTCATCCTGCTGGGACGAGGCCTTGGGCGGCGTGGCTTCTGGGCCGACTTTCATATCCTTCGGGTCCGGGTCTTCCAGCCCTTTGGGAAAGGACGTCATGGCCGAGAGTTTCACGGGATTGAAATAGCGTGCGATATGCTTCTTGGCAGCGTCATCGGTACTGGAGATCAGCCACATGACCATGAAAAAGGCCATCATCGCCGTCATGAAGTCGGCGTGGGCGATCTTCCATACGCCGCTATGGGGTTTCTCGATATTGATATCATGGCGGCGGCGAATGATGATCAATTCCTTTTCGTGTGCCTGTTCCAGATCAGTCATCTTGCACCGCCTCTTCCAGTTGGGTCAGATAATCGGAAATACGCGTTTCGAAAACGCAAGAATCCACCTTGAGGGAAAGCTCGGTGGGTTCGTCCTGCAGATTTTGCGGGGCAACGTCGCCCACAAGCGCCGAGAGCTTTTCGCAATCCACTGCCGAACTCAGTTGCTCAAGCAAATTTTCCGGGCCGCGCAAGATCGGGCTTTCTGCAACACAATCATGCAAGGCTCGCTCGGCGACATCAGAAAAAATCTCGATGATGCGGCGATGCGCCTGTTCAGCAAGAAAAGGCTGGAGCATTTCGGCCACCTGATCGGCGAGCTCGTTTTTAATCTCCGCCATCTGTTCGTCGACATGTCCATGAAGCTGGCGATGCAGCTCGGCGGCCAGCACCTGTTTCATGGCGTCGAATTCCTCGCGCAGTTTCAGCCGCTGCAGGGATAGCTGCTCCTGCCAGAGGAGTTCTGCGTCCTTCAATCCATTGGCCCAGGCTTCTGTGCAATCGCTTTGGGTTTCCGCGCGCGTTTGGGGCGCCTCGGGTTGCTTTGCAATTGGCAGCAAGAGATCAAGTCCGCCGAAGACAATCTCGGTTGGCTCTGTTTTGCCAAGTGGCTTGACTTCTTTGCCCAGCGGCTTGATTTCGGCAGGCTCCAGCGGCGCGTCCTTGACAGATGGGATCAGGTCCTTGAGAGGGATCGTCATCAAGCTGTCTCCGATTCATAGAACCACTGCTTGAGGATCGCGGCGGACTGCTCTTCATTCATCTCGACCACCCGTTCCAACTTCCGCACAGGAGAGGCATCCAGCTTCTTGGACAATTCCTCAATCAGGCCGGCATGGGTGCTCGGATCTGAGGTCATGTAGCCCAGTTGATCATCAAGACCAATCTCAAGCTCGGAGTCTTCAGGGGTGTTGTCATTGGCCACTGGTTTTGGAACCAGAGCACTGATTGCAGGGCGCAGGCCGAACCAGATCAGCAAGGTGGAAACCACCAGAATGCTCACGGCATTGACCACGTTGCCTGACTGCTGCAACAGCACCTGGGTTACGGTCAGCGGTGGCAGTGGCTCAAGCTCGCCGGTGCCAGCCTGGAAATCGACAACAGCAACCTTGATCTGATCTCCGCGGGTGGCATTCAGGCCTGCCGCAGAAGAAGCCAACTGGCTGATTTCTTCGATATGCTTATTGATGGCGGTGTTGATCGTTTCTTCATCGGCGCCATCGCCCAGAGTTTCCAGAAGGTGAGCCCGGTTTACCAGAACGGCGATGGAGAGACGTTCCACATCATAGCCCTCGCGGGTCTGCTCGACCTTCTTGGTTGAAATCTCGTAGTTGATCGTTTCCTCGCGGCGTTGGTTCTCTTCCACCGACTGTTCGCTGCCGCTGTTGTCGACCTGTTCATCAGGTAGATTCTGTTCCACCGTGGTCGGGGGTTGAGAACTGGCATTCTGCGCGCTTTCGCTTGAACGAACGGTCTGGATGCTGCGCTCGATGCGGCTATCTGGGTCAAAAATCGTCTGCGCCACACGTTCCTTGTCCGTATTGAGCGTGGCGGCAACAGAAACCTGAAAGTTGGGAAGGCCAAGATAGGGCGTAAGGGTTTTGCGGATATTTTCCTGAATGCGATCAGACACGAGCGTTTCAAGCCCTGCCATTTCGCCAGCGGAAGAGGCATCCTTGCCCTGTCCGGAGGCGAGCAGCTCGCCTGAGGAATCCAACACCGTCACTTCGGCCGGTTTCATGCCCGGAACAGCGGCTGCCACCAGATAACGAATGGCCTGTGCCGTCTGGAACTCCCCGGTGCCCGATCCTCGGATGACAACAGAAGCTGAAGGCATCTGGTCCTTCTTGCGGAAGGACCCCTTTTCCGGCAACACGATATGTACGCGCGCCGACTGTACATCCTTCATCGACTGGATTGTTCGGCCCAATTCGCCTTCCAGCGCCCGAACGCGCGTAATCTCCTGCATGAAAGACGTCAGGCCCAGCGATCCGAGATTGTCGAAAAGCTCATATCCTGCACTATCGCCGCGGGGCAATCCCCTTTCGGCCAGCAACATACGGGCGCGCGATGCAGAGGAATGGTTGACGAGAACCGCCGAGCTTTCCGTGTTGACATCAAACCGGATGCCCGAATCCTGCAAGGCTGACCCGATCCGCGTGATGTCTTCCCGGTCCAGCCCGGAATAAAGCACGGTCATTTGTGGTTTGGAGAGAAAATACGCCCCACCCCCAACCAACATAAGGGTCATAAGCCCGATAAGGCCAAGAGCCATGAGTCTTCTGGGACCGAGCTCTTTGAGATTTGCCAATATTTTTTCGGCTTGTTCACTTCCAGGCATCGAAATTCAACCCTCTTTCAAGCAAAAGGAAACGTCTTTTGTGACTATGGGCCGGAAAGCTTGCGTGAAGCCTGTGCAGCGCGTTTGAATTGAAGATTGCCGTCCAAAATTAAAGTCAAAGAGGACAAAGGCCACAACCAGAAGAAAGAGAACAAAGAAAAAGAAGACAGAAATCGGTAAGGCAGAATGAAGAAAAGGCGCATCCGGAAGGATGCGCCTTTTACAGCTGTCAAAATCAAGAGCCCACTTATAGAACAGCTTACTGGAACAGAGACAGAATGCTCTGAGAACCAGAGTTGGCAATCGAGAGAGCCTGAATGCCGAGCTGCTGCTGCACCTGAAGAGCTTTCAGGCGAGTGGATTCTTCGTTCATGTCCGCATCTACCAGCTGGCCGATACCACGATCAATTGCGTCAGTCAGAGCAGAGATGAAGTCATTCTGCAGATCAACGCGGGTTTTGATCGAACCAAGAGTGGTTGCAGCATCAGTGATTTTGCCCATTGCGGCTTCAACGTCATCGATCAGGGTATCAAGACCCGTGAGATCGTCATCGGCAACTGCAGAGATGTCGAAGTCAGACAGATCTGCACCACCAACGTTGGTACCCATCGTCAAGGCAGTATCGAAGATACCAGCGCCACCGCCAGTAGAGTCGAACAGCTGAATGTCGGACAGAGTGATATCAATCGTTTCAATCTGAACGGCACCAGAGCTGTCACGGCTGAAGGAGCTGACGATACTTTTGGTAGGTGTGGTACCCGTGTCACTGACGAGCCAGTTTTCGGAGTTGAACACAGCGGAGTTCGCGACGGACTTCAACTGGTTCTGAAGCTGAGAGATGTCAGACTGGATTTTGGCACGATCAAGACCAGGTTCCTTCGCAGCAACCAGTTTGTTCTTGATCTCTTTCATCACATCAACGGTAGAGTTCATGGCCGTATACATGGTGTCGACGGTGGCGGCACCAAGACCGAGCGCATCCTGCACAGCAGAAAGAGCACCATTATCGGAACGCATGGTTGTTGCGATGGACCAGTAGGCAGCGTTGTCTTCTGCTCCGGCAACGCGCATACCAGTGGAAATGCGCTGCTGAGTAGCGTCCAGATTTTTGTTCGTGGCGTTCAGGGTCTGCAAAGCAGTCATTGCAGAGGTGTTGGTCAGAATACTGTTAGACATGATTATGTCCCTTTCAAAAGTAGAAGATAGAGGGGACATTCCGGGCTTTTATCCGGGACAACAGGGCGGCCTCATGCCTTTGAGCATTTGGTTTAGGTTATGCTCAACCTGTCGTGCTTCTCACCATAGTGAGCAGACCTTGCCTCAGGCTGACCAGTCTGTCGAGGCACGACATTTTTTATTCAGCGCTTGCTGACAGAAGCATGAACAAAAAGAAAAGCCCCTTCGTTGAAGGGGCTTTGCAAGGAAAATACGAAGAGTGGAAAACAATAAATGAGGCTCTTCTTCAAGGGTGATCCGCACGGGGATTGGTAACCATTTCAAGGATTTCCAGGTTATCGGACTTTTCCTGCTCCTTGCGTTCCTTATCTTCCACCATGGTTAAAAAGCGTCGCACCGATTCCATGGTCGTGCCATGTTTGCGCAGCTGTTGTTGCAGCACTTCGAGCGCCTGATCCAGCTCCGCCCGTTCCTTGGCCACCTTTTTGAGCTGCTTGGCATGGGACGCCATCAGGGCATTGACCAGAATGGGGTCGCCTTCGGCCATCATTCTTACCAGCGAGGCTTCCTTTTCCCGCAAATGCGTTTTCTGTTGAACCGTTTGTTCAACCGCCTGCTGGGTGCTTTTGTGCATTTGTTCCTGGGCGTGGAGAAGTCTGCGAAGTCGTTCTGTTCTTTTTGACATGGTCTCTCTCTTCTTTATCGGCTAAGGGCGAGCGAAAGCGCGTCGATAAAAATTCCCACCATTTCGCTGACAACAAACATGGTCAGCAGCAGGCCACCCATGAGAATGAATGGCATGGATACGAAATAGACCGGGATCTGCGGTGTGAATTTGTTCAGCAGACCAAGGGACAGGTTGGCGAGCACGGCATAAAGCACAAATGGGCTAGAAACGCGCAAAGCCACCAGAAAGGCCTCGGTCAATGTGTCTACAAACTGGATGAGTGAGCCCTGCACATCAAAGGTCAGTCCTGGTGGGATGACCGAAAAGGAGGACACCAGTCCGGAAATCAGCTGCCAATGCAACCCCGATATAAAGATCATGACAATGGCCGTCATCGAGATGATGTTGACCATCGGGGGCAGGGCATCGTTGGATTCCAGCGGGCTGCCACCCATGGCGGCAAGGTTCATGAACATGGCCGCATAGCTACCCATGGTTTCCAGGGCAGTCATGAAAATTCGGCCGATGAAACCGATGGTGATACCGGTCATCAGTTCGGTGGTGATCAGTAGAAACACTCGATCCAGATTCGTATCTGGCAGACTTTTCATGACCGGGGCCAGCAACAGGGGCGCAAGGCCGATGGAGACGGCGATTGAAATGAACAGCCGCACATTCATGGGAATGCGAGAGCTGCCAAAGCCGGGCATGACCATCAGGCAACCGCCAATGCGGCACTGGATCAGGAAAACGGCAAGCAATGTTGTGGGTTGTATCCAGGCCATGGCAGATCAGGACACGCTTCCGATTGTGATCAGCTCGACACCGCGAGACACTTCCAGATGCGAGAGCACCGGCAGGGTCGGGAACAGCCGTTCGACGATCATGCGCACATAGCTGCGGGCTTCAGGCGTGGTCAGCAGGGCATAGCTCTGCTGGTTGGCTGCCTGTTCATGCACGACCTTGGTCAATTGCTGGCCAAACTGTTCAACCAACTGCGGTTCCAGATCGATTTCGATGATATCGCCCTTTGCATCCCGCTTGAGCGCCTCGTGGAAGGCCAGATCCCAGCGGTTGCCCAGCCGGATGACGCAGAGTTTGCCACCCTTGGCCAGATCGCCACAGATCTGCTGTCCCATGCGCACGCGCACATGTTCGACAACCTCTTCGGAGCGGCGTACATGGGGGGCGATTTCCGCGATGGCTTCCAGAATGAGATGCAGGTTGCGGATGGAAACCCGTTCGGCCAGCAGCAATTTGAGCACGGCCTGCAAGCCGGAAAAACTGATATGGGCCGGGCAGATATCGTCGATCAGCTTTTTATATTCCGGATCGAGACGATTGATCAGATGGCGCATATCCTTGTAGGAGAGCAGCTGCGGCAGGTTGTTGCGGATCACTTCGCTCAAGTGCGTCAGAACGATCGTGGTGCTGTCCACCGAGTTGAGACCAATCCGGTCAACCTCGCCCTGATAGGCGCTGGGAACCCAAATGCCGGGCATGCCGAAGGCTGGTTCGCGAGTCGGTTCGCCGGGCAGGCTCGCGGTCTTGTCCGGACCCGCCAGAACCAGCAACTCGCCCACGCGTAACTCATGGCTGGCGATGATTGTGCCATGGATCTTGATTTCGTAGCTTTTGGGCGGCAACGCCAGACTGTCCGTCAGATGGATATCGGGAACAACAAAGCCGTAATCCTCGGCGAATTTGCGGCGCATCTTGGCCACTCGGTTGGCCAGATCATCGCGGGATGTCAGCATCTGCGCGGTCAGCTGCTTGCCAAGACAAAGCTCGATCTCTGCGGTCTTGAGGCTTGGCTTGGCCGACAGGCGATCCTGATCTTCCTTCTTCTTGGTTGCAATCATGGCCCGGCGTGCCTTCTCGGCTTCTTCCTCGGCCAGACGCTTGGGAATGGAATAGCCGGTAAAGATCATCACACCTGCAAGCGCAGCAAATGGCAGCACCGGCAGACCGGGCATGATGGCCAGAATGATCATCAGGCTGGCAGCCACAAACAGGGCGCGAGGATATTTGCCAAGCTGCCCCATGACGGCCTTCTCCGCCGAGCCGCGCGTGCCGCCCTTGGAGACCAGTAGACCGGCAGCCAGAGAGACGATCAGTGCCGGAATCTGCGAAACGAGCCCGTCACCCACAGACAGCTTCGTAAAGACGTCGGATGCTTCGGCCATCGTCATGCCGTGGCGGGTGGCGCCTATGACAATGCCGCCGAAAATATTCACGGCCGTAATGATGAGACCGGCAATGGCATCACCGCGAACAAATTTGGATGCACCATCCATGGCGCCGAAGAAGGAACTTTCCTCTTCCAGCTCACTCCGACGGGCCTGTGCGGCCTTGTCGTCGATGAGACCAGCATTGAGGTCGGCGTCAATGGCCATCTGCTTGCCGGGAATGGCATCAAGCGTAAAGCGGGCGCCAACTTCAGCGATACGGGTCGCGCCTTTGGTGATCACCAGAAAGTTCACGATAACCAGGATCGTGAAGACGATCAGACCGATGACGAAATCGCCGCTCATCACAAATTGCGAGAAGCCGTTGATGATATTGCCCGCAGCGTCGAGCCCCTTGTGCCCCTGCGACAAGATCATCCGCGTCGTTGCGATATTGAGCGACAGGCGCAGCATGGTGGCAATCAGCAGAATGGTTGGAAATGAGGAGAATTCCAACGGTTTCTGAATCCACAGGGCGACCATCAGGATCAGGATAGACAGGGCGATTGACAGGGACAGGCCAATATCGATGAGGATTGGTGGAATGGGCAGAAACAGGATCGTCAAAATGATAACGATACCGAACGCAAAGCCGACATCCCGACCTTTTTTCTCAGAATTCATCCCAATTGGTGCGACGACTTGGCTGTCGGACATGTCGCTCTCCGTTGTTCGTTGCGTGCGTTCTAAAATGCACAGGCAAGCTTGCGTCGGGCTTGTTCCCCAGCCTGCAGGGTCTCACCCATTGCGCTAATGCCGCAGAAAACGGCGCAAAAGCGGGCATGCACTGGCATGAAAGCTGGCACAAGATGTGTGCCGCCGCAGCCAGTGAGCCGTTAATGTGTGAGCAGTGTGTGAGAGTATGGGCCTAAGCCGGGATTGCCGGGCTCAGCTTTTGTTGATGGAGGAGTCCGGGAAGAAGCTGAACTCCTCTACCAGAATGTCATGCACCAGCTTGGCTTGCATGCGCTGGTTGACGCTGTCCTTGATATGGGTGGTCAGCTTGTCGATGTCATAGGTCTTGAGGTCGTCAAAATCGATGGATGTATCATTGAAGATGGTGCGAAAAGCCTCATCGACAATGAAGGGATTGGGCGGAATCGCCAGCTCCCTCAAGGTTGTTGAATCGATAGTGTAGACAAATTGCGCCACGATATACCCCCGCACCTTGCCATCCGTGATCATGGGTACGCTGATCGCACGCGTTTTTTCAAAATCCATGCCTTCCTGTAGCGGAATGCCGGACAGTTCGGCGAAACTCTTGTTGTTCATCCAGTGGCCGGAAACATAAGCCGACAGGGTGGATACAGCACCGATCCAAATGGCGAGCAGGGCGTAGCGCATCGCTTTCAGTCACTCCGTAGGTTGAGCACCATAGGTGCCATCAGATTCCGCTGCCAACATGGCCTTGGACAGGACTTCGGTGATTTCGCGCACCGCTTCCAGATGCTTCTGCAAGACCTTCTGGTTTTCGTCCAGCAATTTGCGCAGGACCAGCAACTCAGAGGTAACCGAGGAGGAAAGTGTCTTGATATCCACCATCTCGGTCAGTCGGCTCAATTCGAGCAAAACGCGTGATTTCTCATCGCTATGCGCCCGCAGGTCGACATTTTTCTCTTCGCGCAACGCCTTGGTTTCCCTTGAGACGGCCCGGATGGCGCGTTGGACGCATTCCAGAATGCGTTCCTCGCTCTCGGACAATGACATCAATGGAGTTTGGGGAGTTTGGACGCCGTTGGTGGCTGCATCGGGAACGACTGCCAGATCAACACTCTGACCGGTGTTTTCTTGTATGGATGTTTGCATGTCAGACTCTGTTTCATTCATGAATAGGGGGAAGATCAGGCTTGCTCTGGCAGATCGAAATAGGATGCCAGATCAAGTTTATCGCTTTTGGCCATTTGGTTGCTGACCTGTTCGGACAGCATAGAGCGCCACATGTCGCCAGAAAGGCCTTCGCCATAGATGCCCTCGGTGTCGCGGGGCAACATGGTCTCCAGCATTTCGTGCAGCATCAGCGCTACGAATTTCTCACTGACTGGATCCTTTTCCTTTGCAATGCCCTTGCTATAGCGCGAGATGCCTGCATCAGAGAGCACTGCAGGTTTGGCAACGCTCGCATACTGCTTTTCAAAGCTGGCTGGCTCGGTGCCGCTCCCTAGGTCGGGAACGGCACCGGTGGCACTGGCCACCTGCATCGCGGAGCGTGAGGCCGAGCCCAGGCGTTGTGCTGCCATCTGTCGCTCGACCGGATCTGCCGCGTTGACGACGTCCAGCACCAGATCTGAAGGGATTGAAATAGCCATCGGTTATCCTCGGATCAGTCCTCATTGATTAAAGACAGGGTCAGCCTAGGCCGCCGGGCTTGCTTGAAGCTTGCCGCTCTTCTGCAAGGCACCATAATCGCATGCCCTATCCCTTCTTTTTCTCCTGTGCCATCAGCGCATCGGAAAGCGCGCGGAACGGATCCGTGCGGGTATCTCCCAACTCGAAGGGCGTCTGGCAAAGAATGTCATAGATGCGCGGCACCAGCTCCATGGCGTGATCCAACTCGGGGTCGCTGCCCTTTGTATAGCCACCCAGAAGCCGCAGATCCCGGGTTTCTTCATAACGGGCAATCATGCCCTTGAGCTTCATGATCAGCGAGGTTTCGTTGGGGGCCCATGCCTTGTTGGCCATACGCGAGACCGAGGACAACAGGTTGATCGCCGGATAGCGCCCCTGATCAGCGATGGACCGATCCAGAACGATATGCCCGTCCAGAATACCGCGAATGGAATCCGAGACCGGATCATTGTGATCATCGCCATCGACCAAAACCGCAAAGACGCCGGTGATCGCGCCGCAAGGTTGGTCCTTGTCCTTGGGTGCCGGACCGGGGCCCGCGCGTTCCAGCAGGTGGGGCAGATCGGAGAAGACACTCGGGGCAAAGCCGCGGGCCACCGCAGGCTCCCCTGAGGCCATGGCAACATCGCGCGAAGCTAGAGCAAAACGGGTGGCCGAGTCCATGATCATCAGGACCGATTGGCCCTTATCTCGGAAATATTCGGCCAGTGCCATCGCTGTTTTCGGAGCCTGACGACGCATCATGGCGCTTTCATCGCCGGTGGCTACCACCACGATGGAATGCTCCAGACTGTCGCCCAGTGTTTCGGAGATGAATTCGCGCACTTCACGTCCGCGTTCCCCGACAAGCGCAACAATCACGATGTCGAATTCCAACGCTCGGGCCAGCATGGCCAGCAGAGTAGATTTGCCCACGCCGGAGCCTGCAAAAACGCCGATGCGCTGCCCCACGCACAGAGGCGTGAACAGGTCGATGGCGCGTACGCCGGTGCGCACGGGTTTGCTGATAAGGCCGCGTTCCATGGCGGAAGGCGGGTCATTTTCCAGCTGTACGCTTTGTCTGCCCGGCACCAGCATGCCCTTGCCATCAATCGGGCGCCCCAGAGCGTCAATAACGCGTCCCTTCCAGCTGTCATCAGGACAGAACTGGATCGGCCCCATGCGATAAACGCGGGTGCCGATGCCGACATCAAGATGACGGCTGAAGGGCTTGGCATAGACCTTGCCCTGATCGATCCGGATGACCTCGGCACGCGCTGGTCCTCGCCCAAAAGGGCGCAACACATCCAGTTCGACGCAGTCTCCGATATGGGCGTGTTTTTCCAGCCCGCTAATTCCATAATAGCCCGGTGTGATTTGTGTCACTGAGCCGCATATTCTGAGAGTCTGATGCTCTTCCTGCAAGAGCCGGACAACGCCTTGAAGACGATCCAGTTTATTGGCTTGGTCTCGGCGCTGAGCGGTTGCTTTTTTTCCTTGCGACATAGTCGTTGACACCTTGTCAGTCCTGTTCGGACGTCATCTGCAGATAACGTGTTTGCATTTGAGCAAGCGTATCCAGGGGTATTTTGTTGGCAGGATGCGCTGCCAGTCCCGTAATCTGAGGCAATATTGTCGGATCTGATTGCGCGGCGCTTTCTCCGGTAGCGCTGCTCTGGTCAACCATTTCGCTGTCTCCGACCAGATCGATCGGCCCGGCGGGATCAAGATCCAGATTGGCAAGATAGCGGCTAAGATCGAGCGGCCCATCCGCATCCTGCGCGGAGGCAAGATGCGCCTGCGCGTCCGATGGATGAGATGGCGGTCTGGCAAGCGCGTCTGAAAGCTGCGTATTCCCTTGTCCCACCTCGGAAGGCGCGCTTTCAAACGACGAAAAGAGCGAAGAGATGACCGAGAAGAAATCCCCCACAAGAGGGATGGATTCAAGCGAGAAGCCCTCGTGGACCAGCCCTGCAGGCTCGGACTGGCCAATGCCATCCGGAGCCCTTGAAGAAGAAATGGTAAAGACGGCGCTCTGTCGCTGATGCAAAGCCCTGGTTGACAGATCGTTCGGCCTGAGGGCGTCGAGCGCTGCGCTTGAAAGATCCGGTGTGGTCATGAAGTTTCCCCAAGATCACGCACGGCCTGCCGTTGGGCATCTTCCGCCGTTTCCATTACCTTTTCCGCGCTTTCAAAGGCACGACTGATCATGATCAGCTTGGTCATTTCTGTCATTGGATTGACGTTCGATCCCTCGACATAGCCCTGCATGACACGTGCCTTTGACGAATCCTGAAGCGGGAAGGCGACACCTTCGGGCACAACAGCCGAGCCGCCATAGCGTTTCAGCGTATCTTCCTCGTTGATCTCATAGAGGCCGATGCTGTCGATTGTCTGGCCATTCTGGACGATCTCTCCATCAGCCTGCACCACGATGCGTCCGCCCTGCGGGTCAATCTGGATGGTGGATCCGCTGGATGAGAGCACTGGCTCTCCATTGACGGTCGTCAGGCGTCCCGATGAATCCATCTGCAGGCGCCCATCGCGCGTATAGGCCACTTCGGTGCCGCGCTGGAATGAAAACCATGCGTCGCCGTCGATCGCCAGATCAAGAGGGTTCCCTGTCTGGGAAATAGCTCCCTTGGCGCGCGAAATATGGGTATTTCCCATGGAAACAAAACTGACCGACTCGCTCCCGGAATTCGCCAGAACCTCGGAGAAATTGATCGACTCGCCGCGATAGCCTGCCGTGTTGATATTTGCGACATTGCGCGCCACAGATTCCATTCTGTTGCTGAGCGCAATCTGTGAGGAGAGAGAAACATAGTTGGATGTTGGCATCAGATGCCTCCCAGCTGAAGGCCCTGAAGGGACATGAGAAGATCTTCGTCCATTCCGACGATTGAGTTGCCGCTCGAAATAAGAACATTCGGGGCTGCTGTCGATGTGGTGTCATGGTTCAGATCGTAGAGAATGGAAAAACGCTGCACCAGTTCTTCGACATAGTCGGGATCGGACATCTTGTCGATATCGATCCGGTCCGAGATTGTCTCCGAGAGCCAGTCGATATCAGCGCCTGCGGCCTCTTCCGGAATGCCCGCGATTGTGCGCGCCACTTCCGCTAGAGCCTTGTCGCCGAGAAACTCCATGGGGGAGGTGATGGTTGCGGCTTTCTTCTGGAAATAGAGAGCCAGCTGAACACCGGTATTTTCCTGCCCTTCCCGAGTTTCCAGGGTCTGTTCTAGATATTTGTCAACGACCCCTTCCTGCGTCTTTTCAAAGGAGGTTGTCGACTCCCCGTGGCTTGCGAAATTGAAAACCGTCGCGAATTCCTTGAAACGCTGGTCTGTCAGCTGATTGGCGAAGGACTTGCTGCTGCTGATGCCTTCTTCCAGTACCTTGCGCATGTAGGCCTTGGCGTAGATCATGTCTTCCAGCCCGAAGGCCTTCATGGCGTAGCTGTAGATTTCGTAATCGCCAAGAAAGTCATCGATGGATTTGATATCGCGGATTTTCTCAAGATAATTTTCGGTTTCCCGGCTTACCTGTCCATCCTTGCTGAGCGTATCGATGGTCTTCTCGTAATCCCGGTTGAGCATAGATACGCGCATATATGTATCAGTCATGGCTATAACTCCGTTTCAGATAAGCGGATCATGATGCCCCCAACTTGCCCCAAGCTGACGTCACCATTCTTTTCATCGGCAAACGGATGTCTGTTTGGCTGTGTGAGCCCAAAGGAGCTCAGATGAATACATATAGTGCCCGATCAGCCAAGAAGGGCTGTTCGGGCATCTATCTTGTGTCAGCCTATGGCGCTGTTTTTGCGGATAACCGGTTGGAAACAGCGTGAAAAGCGCAGCCAAATCAGCCTGGCAACTCCCTTTCCTTACGTCTGGTCAGGTTCGCGCAAGACAGCAAATCTAGGTTGGTCCCAACGAAAAGTCTAAATCGGGAGAGCCGATCTTGAGTGTATTTTTAGGATTAGCCATAGCGATGGCATCTTTGCTTGGTGGCTTCGCCGCAATGGGCGGGCATGTAGCGGTTTTGTTGCAGCCCTGGGAATTTGTAATCGTATTCGGCATTGCGTTCGGAACATTCGTCGTCGCCAACCCGCTTAAGGTGGTGTTCGATACCGGGCGGGCCATTCTGGAGGCGATAACCAACTCCACTCCGAAGAGGAAGGAATATCTCGATGTTCTGGGTCTTCTTTATACGATCATGCGTGAGTTTCGCGCCAAAGGCCGCAACGAGGTTGAACCTCATATCGAAAACCCCGAAGACTCTGTCATTTTCCAGCAATATAAGTCGGTTGCCAACAATCCGGCACTGCGCGACTTCATTTGCGACTATTTCAGAATTCTGATTGTTTCCAATGCCAGACCTCATGAAATCGAAAGTCTGATGGATGAGGAACTGATGACCCGTATGCGCGATCAGATGAAGCCCTATCTTGCGCTTTCGCTGCAGGCCGAGAGCCTTCCTGCCATCGGTATTGTCGCTGCCGTACTTGGTGTCGTCAAAGCCATGGGGGCCATTGATCAGAGCCCTGCCATTCTGGGCGGACTGATTGGCGCTGCATTGGTGGGCACGTTCGCCGGTATCTTCAGCTCTTACGCCATCGTCGGTCCAATGGCCAACAAGGTGAAATCGGTGCGTGAGAAAAAGGGCCGTCTTTATGTGATCGTCAAACAGACCCTTCTGGCCTTCATGAACGGAGCTGCCCCCCAGATCGCTCTGGAACATGGCCGCAAGACCATTTCCGAAATCGATCGCCCTACTATCGATGAAGTGGAAAGCCAGACCATGGTTGGCCCTGTGGGCGGAGCAGCTGAGGGCACGGTGCACGAAATGCCCCAGAAGGGAGCGGCATAATCCATGGCAAAGGCACATAACCTCTCACCAATTACGGATCGACTGCTGGATGCAGCAGGAAACTCCATTGAACGTCTGCCGATGCTCCCGATCATTTTTGATCGAATGGCCCGGGTATTTGCAGACACAATGCGTCAGCGGGCGGCGTCTCCGGTTTTTGTCTCCGTGAGCTATATCGGCAATGATCGGATCGGAGATATTCTGGACGAAAATGAGGCCAATGCACTGGCCGCCGTCGTCTATACACCGGAATGGGACACTCGCCTGCTGATCGGCTTTGACCGCGACTTCATCTTCTCGATGATGGAAGTGCTGTTCGGAGCTGATGGGACCGAACCCCCCATTGATGATGAACGCCCCTTCTCGAATATCGAAACCCGGGTGGCGCGCTCTCTGTTCATGGATTCCATCAAGGCGCTTGAAGATGCCTTGAAATCGGTTGCCGACATCACCCTGAAGTTCGAACGCATCGAAACGCGAATGGATTTTGCCGTTATTGGTCGTCGCAACAATTCAGCTGTCGTCGGTCGTCTGCTTCTGCAGGCCATCGGGCGGGGCGGGGAGATGTTTGTTGTCGTGCCTCATTCCGCACTCACCCCTCTGAGGCAGAATCTGGCTCAGGTCGTCAGTGGCGAGGGCAACAATCGCGACAAAGAATGGACGCAGCAGTTCCAAGCGGAAATCCAGCGGACCCATGTCGAGCTGAATGCCGTACTCGAAGAGCAGCAGATGAGCCTCGACAAGCTCGCCGATCTCAAGGTTGGCGACATCATCCAGCTTCAGGCAACGCCACGCTCCAAAGTCACATTGCAGAGCAACAACCAGCCACTCTTCACCTGCTCCATGGGCCAGTCGGATGGATCCTACTGCCTGCAGGTCGAAGATCAGATCCACCAGAAAGAGGACATTCTAGATGATATCTTATCTCGCTGACGGCATTTTGATGATTGCCCTTATCATTACCTCGGTCTGGGTGATGAAAATGAACTCCCGCCTGCAGAAACTGCGTGACAATCACTACGAGTTTCGCCGCATCATGGAGCAGACCAATCTGGCTCTGGAAGGGATCGAGGTCTCTATCGACGAGATCAATGTGCGTGGTCAACAGGTGCTCAATGCACTGGGGAAACGCATTGACGAAGCACGAGACATTGTGACCGATATCGACAAGATGACCCGGGAAGTCCGTGGTCAGCAAAAGGAATTGCGTCTCGAAATGGTCGCCTTCCAGGAACAGATCAGCAAGGAATGCAACAATCAGATCAGCATTCTCAAGAAGATCAGTGAAGCTGCCAATGAAGCAGCAAAAAGGGAAGAGCAGACCAATCCCCTGCTGAATGGTGGTGAAGTGGCTGCCAAGCCCGGACATCCCCCATTTTACCGCATTGAAGATCAACTGCCCTCGATGTTGCGCAGGGTAAATCTGAAATCATGACGCCTCTTGCAAACGTCAGAAATGAACCATTCGGAAAATAAAGAGGAACAGCCCCATGAATCCTGATGATATTGAGTTCGCAAAAATTGAATTGGATGAACCGGTTACCCCACCACAGGCAGCCAAGGAAAAAGAAGAAGCAGGCCCCACTCTGGCCGACTTTTCCAAGGTAGCCGAAGGCGAAGCCACCCTCGGCGGTGTGATTGATACAGATCGGAACCTGGACAACATCCTGAGCATTCCTGTTGACATTCAGGTGGTGCTGGGTTCGGCCTCCATGCTGGTTTCCAACCTGCTCAAGCTCGGGCGCGGGGCGGTCATTCCGCTGGACCATCGTGTCGGTGAGCCGGTTGAAGTGGTTGTCAACGGACGGGTCGTTGCCCGTGGTGAAGTGGTCGTGGTTGAAGACGACAACTCGCGCTTCGGCGTCTCCCTTACGGAAATTGTTGGCTCGGCGAACGTTGCCAAACCAGAGGCCATCAACTAAGGCCTCTCTCCTCGCCCTTGCAGCCGGGGAGAGACCTACGCATTTTTCAAAGATGCTGCATTCGGGACGCAGTTTTGCTCCATGGATTGCACGAGAAGAGTAACAAATTCGATAGAGGTGTGTCATGGCGGCTGTGCCTGCTGTTTCCAACGAAATTCAACCCCCCGAACCGATGGTTCGCAAATTCAGAGGCGTTGAAAAAGTTGCAGCTTTGATTTTGGGGATGGGGCAAACCAACGCGGCGCGTGTGCTTTCCCATTTCGATAGCGACGAAATCCGCATGATCACCCGCATTGCGGCCCAGCTGGGTAGTGTGAATGCCAGAGAGATGGAAACCATTATCGAGGAATTCGTGCAGCAATTCGGCGATGGTGCCAGCCTTTATGGCTCGGTCAACGAGGTTCAGAAACTGCTTACGGGCGTTCTGCCCGAAGATGAAGTGTCTGATATCATTGCCGATGTGGCTGGCTCTTCCAACTGGTCCATCTGGGACAGGATCGCCAACATTTCCGAAACGGCGATCGCCAACTATATCAAGAAAGAGCACCCTCAGACCGCTGCCTTCATTCTTTCGCGCAGCAAGCCGGCCGCTGCCGCCAAGATCATGAATCAACTGCCGCCAGAATTGCGCAACCAGTTGATGCGCCGCATGTTGACGATCAAGCCTATTGTGCCTGAAGCGGCCAGAGACATCGAGAAAGTGCTGCATGAAGACTTCCTGCTCAACTTCTCGGGTAATATGCAGGCCGATACCTTCTCGCGCATGGCGGATATTCTCAACAAGATGGAACGCGACCAGATGGAAGCGGCCCTCAATTCGCTCGAAGAGCGTCAACCAAAGGCGGCAGAAGCCCTCAAAGGTCTGTTGTTCACTTTCGACGATATCATCAATCTTACGCCGCGTGCCCGTATGGCCATCTTCGACCAGATCAACACCGAGGCCATTGTCATGGCGCTCAAGGGAACGGATCAGGGCTTGCGGCAGTCCATTCTCTCCACGCTGGCTAGCCGGACCAGACGTATTATCGAGCACGAGCTGGCCAGTGGTCAGCCTGCTGCCGAGCGGGACGTCTTTGCGGCAAGACGCGAAATCACCGATCTGGCCCTTGAAATGGCCGGGCGAGGAGAAATCGACCTCAACCCGAAACAGGAGGGTGGCGCCTTTCTGCAGTAGGTGCTGACAGGCGCCCGCCCAATTGTGGGCTCCGGCAAGTCCCGGGGATAATGTGAGACACGCATGTCAGACGAGAGCAAGGACAGCAAGACAGAAGAGCCGACAGAGAAAAAGATAAGAGACGCGATTGAAAAGGGTAATCTGCCCCTTTCAAAAGAGGTGAATGCCTTCGCCACCTTTCTCGGAATTCTGGTCATTCTAGCATTTGCACTGGAAACACAAGTCGCATCGCTATCGACAACCATGTCGCGTATACTTGATGGAACAGGAGAAATTCGTCTTGGAAACGAAGCACAATTTGCTCAGCTGGGGTCGGCTGTCGGAATGGAAGTGGCCAAATTTCTGGTCGTGCCCATTTCCATCTTGTTCCTTTTCGGGCTTGCTGCAACCTGGTTTCAGCATCCTCCGCAGATGTCGTTTGAGCGATTGCGCCCGGACCTTTCCAAATTGTCCCCCGGCAAGGGATTTTCGCGCATGTTCGGCGCTCAAGGCTGGGTCGAGTTTCTCAAGGCGCTCGCTAAGCTTACCATGCTTGCCGTCGTACTCGGCATTCTCATATCAAGTCACCGACAGGTTCTGGTGAATACCATGTTTACAGATCCTACCCTGCTGCCAGAGGAACTCCTCAGTATTACCATCCGACTTGTCTCGGGTATTTGTGTCGCAACAATTTCGCTGGTTCTGCTCGATGTCCTTTGGGTCAGGGGTAAATGGCGTCGGGATCTGCGCATGAGTCCGAAAGAAGTGAAAGATGAAATCAAGCAATCCGAAGGCGACCCGATGGTCAAGGGGCGCATGCGCTCGCTGGCCAGAGACCGGGCACGTAACCGTATGATTGCGTCTGTGCCACAGGCAAATGTTGTGATTGCCAACCCGACGCACTTTTCCGTTGCCTTGCGCTATGAGCATAGCGTAGACAAGGCACCGGTTGTTGTTGCAAAGGGACAGGACCTTATCGCGCTGAAAATCCGTCAAATCGCAGAAGAAAATGACATTCCGGTGATCGAGAATGTGCCCTTGGCGCGGGCATTGTTCGCTGAGAGTGAAGTCGATTTACCTATACCACCACAGTTTTTCCGAGTAGTTGCAGAAATTCTATACTATGTGTATTCTGCCGATAGCTCGAAATACAAAACAGCTTCGGGCTAAGAATGAACAAAGCTTCCCGGAAATCGACCATGATTAGTCGAAAGCCTCTTGCAACAGTTGATTGCAAAGACGTTTATGAGCATGCCATGCTTTGGGCGATGAAAGATGTTATCGCCGAGCTTAGACTTGTCGATGCAGCGCATCTGATTTCGTATGTCTTTACGGACTCCCATGCCAATATCAGCGATATTGTCGCATCGTCCTCGGAATTATTCCTCAAGGCCAATACCCTTTTCTATCGCGGCGAATCCACGGCGCAATTGGACTGGTCCACGCCGCCTACTGTGCGCTTCGAGATGGCTTTCAGACATCTTGATCTTGATGCGCGCTTTGCGCTGAATCTGATTGGCGATGTGTCCACCATTGCGATGCAATCTGTCCGCTATGAAGATGGATCCGACGGCAGCGAGTGCGATATCGAGCGGTTTGTCAATGTGTTGACAGATGCGCATATTCGCCGGCCTTCCAAGGATTGGGCCGACAAAGGCCTGCTCATGTAGGCCCCCGACCGGCGCTCTTCTGTTCTCTGCCTGAAGAGGATGTGACCGTGATGGCCCATGAAGACAGGGGCATCAGTCGGGGATAGCTCCCCGACCGATGTGTGTTTAGCTCTTAGAGAAACGGTTTGGCCCGTTCCATCAGATCGTCCAAATCCGGTTCAGCCGGATTGCGAGGCTTGCCCGGATGGATGATGCTGACCTGACAGCCTTCTGCAGCTTCCACCAATTGGCGATAGGTGCCAGCGTCGGGATCGGCGATGAAGGCCTGCATATTTTCGTTATAGCCAAATAACTGGTCATTGATCTGGCGGCACTCGTTGCAGGTCGTGCAACGGGACGTTTCGATCCATGGCATGTCATCAAGCACTTCTGCCGCAGCGCTGTCCTCTTCTTCAGACGCGACCTGAGGCTCAGCTGTTGGCTGCGCTGCCTCGGCGACCGGCTGGGCCGGCTGGGCAGCTGTAGGGCTTGCGGCGTCACTGGAAAGCTCGGCTAGCAGTGCCTCCCGTTTGCGCCGTTCCTCGGCCAGTTGGGCCAACACATAGGAATTGTTGATGCCAGCCAGTTCCTGCAAACGGTTCCATGCATCCTTGCACCGACGGGCTGCGGCAACAATCTTGTCATCAACCACAACACGCATCAACGCGTCTTGTCGATCCACACCCTGCACATAGGCCCGCTTGATGGCATCGCTGCCCCCTGATGTTTCGAGCCATTCCTCGAACGGCACCATATCGCTGCTCCAGCCCTTGCGCTCGATCGCTTCGCAGAAACGGTGATAGCGGGTATCAGCCAGAGCAAAATCCCCGTAGGTAAAGCTCACAGCCTCTTCCTTGCGCACTCCTGTAGGGTCTTCATAGCGAAGAGTGTGCTCGGGCCAGTCTTTCTCCATCTGCGGATTAGCCGACAGATCAAACCGGCTGGCCAGATCATTGCCAGCGGACGGATCGTAGGAGAAATTCGGGAACAGGCGTGCTTCGGTTGCCGCTGCGGCCAGAATATAGGCAGGCACGCCCGGAACAGTTTGGGTTGCGCCCGAATAGATGCTGAACATGGCTGGTCCACCATAATGCATGGCGCGGACCATATCATCCTGCATACGGGTCATATGAGCGCTGGATCCCTGAACCACGAAGGCATTGTTGATGCCCATGGCCATGGAAGCAAGCCGTGCCGTACCCGCACCAAAGGAGTTGCGTGGCGGTTCCGGAGAGGTGGGCCCGAGAATGTCATCCACCTGGATCATCACCTTGATAGGCAAGCCGCATGCAAGCGCTTCATAGGCACGGGAAATTTCGGAGGACTCCGTAACCCCGTCGCGCAAGAAGATCATGGCGGGTGGCAGGAAGGCCATCTGCTCTTCGGTTAGATCACTTTCATCGAAATTGGCAAAGACGGCATCATGCAGGTCGGGAACATATTTGTTCTCAACTTCCATTTCGGCAATCGCCAAAGCCTTGGTGAACTCGATGACGCTCGGCAGGCGATCCCGATAGGCATCCAACGCTTCGGTACAGCTCTGGAAGACATAGCTGTAGCACACCGCCTTGTCCGGATAGCTATAGGTTGCACGCCCCGGCCCGAAGAATGCCTGAGTCTGGAGCACCTGCAATACATGCTTGATGCGTTCCACTCTGTCGGCGGGCAGCCGGTCTTCAGGGCGTACACGATGCAGGATATTGGACAAGACACCAAAGTCGATGGATTTGTCGCCATCCAGCCCCATGGACTTGGCCAGCGCTTCAGGGCTGTGGGCCTCATCGGACTTGATATGATCCGATTTCAGGATGTCATTGAGCCGCAGCACCAGACGGTCGACCTTGTAGCGGAACTTGCGGGCCCGAGCCAGATGCATGGATTGCCAGACATGGGCCAGAACCTTGCCCGGCGTTGCCTCTGAGCAGCCGATGACACGGCCCTCAAGAGTGACGGCCTGGCGTGCCCGATCCAGATTCTGATCAAGCGGGCCAAAGGCCGATTGACCACTCTCGGCCACCAGTTCTGCCTCGCTGATACGCCACAGCTCGGAGAGCTTTTCTTCCGCGCCGGCAGCCACCTTTTCGCGCATGCGTTGTTCAAGACGCAGAACCTGCTGGCGCAATTCTTCCCCGTCCGGTCCTTGTGGGGCCACCAGCCGCAAGGCTTCGTCCACGATGTGGCATAGGGGCATGAGTGGTTTTTCCACCTCTTCTCCTCCTTCTATGAGGACAAGAGGATAGTCATAGCGCAAGCTATCAAGCGCATTATAGCGGGCAAAGAGCGCCGGACGGAGAGCCGTCAATGCGGCTTCCTCCATGAAAGCGTCAGTGCCCTGACCCTGAGGGGCCGTTGAGATTTGAGCCACCTGCATGATCGGTCACTCCCCGTTTGAGGTCGCTTGCTGGCCTTCGGGCCAGATGCCGACCTTGTCGAATTCTTCGTTGAGAACAGTTTCCACCAGCTGTGGCGTGCTCGGGCGTTTGCCTTTGCGCAATTCGTCATAGCAGGGCACGTGCGGATTGGAATAAAGCACGCCCACCGGGATCTCCTCATCCAGCATGGCAAGAGCCTGTGCCCGATTGAGGTCAAGCGGATCGTGGGTCTCCTGGTTCTTGTAGATGCGGGAAAGTTCCGGCTTCAGTCGCAGACCATCGGCATGGGTCAACATCCGCACGCGCAGAGGATCCTGAACTGCAGCGTCAAAATGATGGTTCATGAAGTTCGGGCAACGTTGCAGGATGCGGATAAAGGAAAAGCCCTTGTGGTGATAAGCTTTGGAGAGCACATCATAGAGCAGCTCGGGTATCCAGTCCGGCACCTGCGCCACGAAGGACACGTTGGAGATGCCCAGCGTGACACTCAACGGGTTGAGCGGATTGAGCGTGACCCCGAACGGGGTGGTGTTGCTCTTCAAGCCCTTTGGAGATGTCGGCGAGGCCTGCTTCTTGGTGAGGCCATAGACATTGTTGTCATGCAGCAGCATGGTCATGTTCATGTTGTAGCGCACCGCATGCAGCCAGTGGGCCGCCCCGATGGAGCAACAGTCGCCATCGCCGGTGGTGACGAAAACGCTGAGATCCGGCCGGCGGATCTTGATACCTTCGGCAATCGGCAAGGCACGCCCATGGATGCCATGGAAGCCATAGGCATTCATATAATGCGGCAGGCGAGAGGCACAGCCGATGCCTGAGACACACACGGTCTTTTCTGGCGGAAGCTGTTCATCCCGACACAAACGCTGCATGGCGGTGAGAATGGCGTTATCGCCGCAGCCGGTGCACCAGCGTGGGGTGATATCGCTTTGATAGTCTGCAATCTGATAGTCGGTTTGCACCATCTGCATCAGACATTGGCTCATGGAAGCGGTCATCTCATAGCCCTCCCGCCGTTTGTTTTTTGTCGTCGAGCTTGGCCATTGCGGCCTCTATGATTTCCGCAGGCTTGAGCGGTTGGCCGCGGGCATTGCCCCAGCAATCCACATCCACCAGCCAGCGCGAGCGCAGAAGCATGGCCAGATGGGAATAGCGTCGGTTTGACGGATCGATCAGCGGATCACTCTCTGGGTCATTCCAGTTATTCTCGATGGTCATGACCTTGCCGAAACGTTTCATGACAGCATCGATGCCAGCGGCCATCGGCTGGATGAATTTCAGATGCAATGAGGAGACCTTGAGACCCTGTTCCCGCATGATCTTCACGGCTTCCTCGATGGCGCCGCGTGTACTGCCCCAGCCGATGAGTAGCAGATCGCCTTCCTCATCGCCATAGACGGGTGCCAGACGCAAAGTCTTCTGCAATGCAGCCAGTTTGCGGCTGCGGTTCAAAAGGCCCTCCTCGTTGATCTGAGGGTCATAGGCCACGTGGCTGTCCCGATCATGGGCAAGGCCCGTGAGGCAATGCATGCCGTTTGGCTGGCCGGGAATGAAGCGGGTCGCAATGCCTGTGCGTTCGTCCCAGTCATAGGGATGGGCATCTTCCGGCACCGCAGATTGGTTGACCGGAGGGGCCAGCCACTCGGCGTTGAATTCAGGTCTGTCAAAAGGCTGTTGCGCGGTCGAAAGAGCCGCATCCGAGAGGATGACCACGACCATGTTGAAGGTCTCGGCGATCTTGCGTGCGGTGATGACCGAATAGAAGCAGTCCTCGATGGAATCCACCGCCATGACCACCTTGGGCGCATCCCCATGACTGCCGAACATGGCGGACATCATGTCGCCCTGCTCGACCTTGGTTGGCAGGCCGGTGGAAGGTCCACCGCGCTGAACATCAATGACAACCAGCGGAATTTCGGTCATCACGGCAAGACCGATGGCTTCCTGCTTGAGCGAGAGGCCCGGGCCGGAGGTGATGGTCACCGCGCATTTGCCAGCATAGGAAGCCCCGATGGCGAAGGTCGCCGCCGAGATTTCATCCTCTGCCTGATGCACCACGCAGCCGACCTTCTCGAAGATGGTCGAGAGATAGTGCGAAGCCGAGGTGGCTGGCGTGATCGGATACATCGAGCAGACTTCCATGCCCGAGGCCACAACCCCGAGCGCCAGCGCCGCATTGCCGTTGGTCACGATTTGTGGCTTCACAACCGGCGCCGCAGGGATCATGTAGCGCATGGAGAGATTCTCTGCCGCCCAGGCCTGTCCGGCCGCCAGAAGTTCGAGGTTGGCATCGACGATCTTCTGGTCCTTCTTGGCAAAGGTCAGCCGCACCTGTGCTTCGGCCAGTGCCGTATCCAGACTGTAGATCGTGCAGAGAATGCCCAGCACGAACATATTCTTGCCCTTGGTCGGATCGGGCACATATTTTTGACATTCCGTCTGCATCGGAATCTCGAACAGCTTGTAGCCCCTTGCGCGGACTTCGGCGGTCACCTTTTCATAATTCTCGGCAACGGCAGGGTCCTTGTCGCGTTTCCACATTTCTTCGATGAGAATGGTGGCTCCGGGCTTGATCTCGTTGGCGTTCAGGCGGCTTAGAAGCACCTGCTCGTTAAAGGCGATCACGAGATCGGCCTTGTCACCCACATTGGTGACCTTGTGCGCGGCCATGCGCACCCTGTTGCCGCTGGCGCCCGCGATGGAGCGGTGAGGGGGCTGGATCTCGGCGGGGATGATCTCCACCGTCCAGATTCCGTGCCCGGATCGGGCGGCGATCGACGCAAGGGACTGGCCGCATCTTTGCGCGCCTTCCCCCGAGTCACTTACGATTTCAACAATATGTTCCTGAATGACTTCGACAGGTCCACTTGCTGGGGACTTCTTCAATGCGGTCCTTTCCTCGCTGGGAGGAGCATCGTGAGAAGAAGCCTGCATGCCATATTCCGTCATGGTTTTGGCTCCGGCAGCTAAATTTGTCTTATTCTGGTAAAGCAATGTTCAGCAAGGTCGATGCCGAACAGACTGTTCTCGAAGTCGGATGTCTCCGGCTCGTAAATGACGTTGGTGTCTCTGAGGCCCAGATAGCGGCGGATGCTGTCAGCCGCCTTGCGCCCTGCGCCCATTGCCTTGATCACGGTCGCCGCTCCGGTGACGATGTCTCCCCCGGCATAGACACCGGCAAGGGAGGTTGAAAGATCGTCGTCGGTGTCGATATAACCCCATTTGTTGAGGCCGATCGACGAGGTCTGGCCGAGGATCGGGTTGGGCGAGGTGCCGATGGCATAGACCACCGTATCCGCTTCGAAGTCGAATTCGCTGCCCTCAACCGCTACCGGACGCCTGCGCCCGGAGCTATCGGGTTCACCCAACTCCATCTGCACGCAACGGATGCCGCGCACATTGTTGTCGGCGTCGCCAAGAATTTCGACCGGGTTGGTCAGCCAGTGGAACTCGATGCCTTCTTCCTGTGCGTGATGAAGCTCTTCCTTGCGGGCAGGGCACTCGATTTCGCTGCGTCGGTAGATGCAATGCACCTGCTCGGCACCAAGCCGTAGGGAAACACGCATCGCGTCCATGGCCGTATTGCCCGAGCCGATCACGGCCACGCGCTTGCCAAGGCCCAGCGGAGTGTCGAATTTGGGGAAGTCCCCTGCATGCATCAGATTGCAGCGGGTCAGCAACTCGTTGGCGGAAAGGACGCCGTTGAGATTTTCGCCCGGAATGTCCATGAAGTGGGGGGTACCGGCTCCAACGCCGATAAAGACTGCATCATAGCCCATGTCATCGAGCATCTGATCGATGGTGAACAGGCGGCCCACCAGTGTATTGCACTGGATATCGACGCCCAGCGCCTTCAGATTGGCGATCTCGGCGTCCACCACGCTCTTGGGCAGGCGGAATTCTGGGATACCGTAGCGCAAGACGCCACCGGGCACATGAAAGGCCTCATAAATGGTAACGGCGCATCCGGCCTTGGCCAGATCCGCCGCACAAGCCATTCCGGCTGGTCCAGATCCTACGATGGCAACCCGGAAGCGGTTGGGTTCAATCTGTGCTGATTTCTGCCACCCCTCCTTGATAGCCATGTCGCCAAGGAAGCGTTCAAGTCGACCGATCGCAACCGGTTCAAGGCCCGTGCCTGCACCGACAGCGCAAACCCCTTCGCACTGATCCTCCTGTGGGCAGACCCGGCCGCACACGGCGGGAAGCTGGGTCGCATCGGTCATATGCTCATAGGCGCCACGGAAATCCTTTTCCAGCATCTTGGAAATGAATCCGGGAATGTCGATCTTGACCGGGCATCCTTCGATGCAGGCCGGTTGCGGACACATCAGGCAGCGTTCACATTCCAGAAGAGCATTTTCAAGATCAAAGCCCAGTGCCACTTCATCAAAGTTTCTGGCGCGGATCTCCGGCTCCTGAACCGGCATGTCTGCCCGTTGTTGCGGAATGGATCGAATTGTCTTGCGAGCCATTTACTTGCCTCCCTCAATGGGTGCTGCATCCGGCGCAAGGGCCAGGCGGCGGCAACTATCGGAATAGCGCTCCATCGCTGCGGCCTCTTCAGGGCGGTAGCGTTGCAGTCGGGTGAAGAGATCGTCAAAGTCGACCTGATGGCCATCAAAATCGGGCCCGTCCACGCAGGCGAACTTGATCGTCTCTCCTACTTTCACGCGGCAGCCGCCGCACATGCCGGTGCCGTCCACCATGATCGGGTTGAGGCTCACCATTGTCTTGATGCCGTAGGGGCGTGTGGTTTCCGTGCAGGCGCGCATCATGACCGGAGGACCAATGGCGACTACTTCGTCTACGTCTGGATTCGCTTTGATTGCCGCTTCAATGCCTTGGGTGACAAGGCCGTGTATGCCCGCTGAGCCATCGTCTGTGCAGATAATGAAATCATCACAAATGGCGCGAAATTTCTCTTCCCAGAACATAAGGTTGCTGGAGCGGAAGCCCAGAACCCCGATCACATGGGCGCCAGCTTCCTTGAAGGCCCGTGCCTGCGGGTAGATAGGCGCGATACCTAGCCCGCCGCCCACACAAATGACCTTTTTGGTTTTCGATGAAATGTCACTGGGAATACCAAGAGGGCCGAGCATGGCGTAGATCTCACGACCGGGTCTGCAGAGCAACTGCATCTCCCTTGTGGATTTGCCCACGGCCTGCACGACAAGTGTGATGGTTCCCTTTTCCCTGTCGAAATCCGCAATGGTCAGCGGAATACGCTCGCCCAGCTCATGCAGCATCACGATGACAAACTGGCCGGGTTTGGCGGCCTTTGCCATGACTGGATGTTCGATTTCGATAAGGAATGTTGACTTTGAAAAATCGGTACGCGTCAGGATTGGAAAGGATGCCGTAACACCTTTCCCGGATCCGTTCTGCCTATTTGCGACAGACAAATCCTCCCCGCGACCGCTGGCGACCCCGCGATCGGACATGAATTTCCTCCCCTTGCTGCGGAATTTGCCAACTAGATTGCACAGGGTGCAATAATCGGAACAAATACAACAGCTTCGACGCTACGCCCATGGAAGGGGGAAACATTGACACCAATCAAAACGGCAGGGATCAGCCGCTAGCTACGACTAAGGTTTTAGAGGACTGGTGAAAAGATGACGCAAAAAAAAGAAGCGTAGGCCATAAGCCCACGCTTCCTTAATCTTAGATTCAGTTTGACTGAATGTCAGAGTGAGAACCAGGCTAGGAAGAAGCCTGCCACCACTGCTGTACCAATCACACCGGCAACGTTCGGACCCATGGCATGCATGAGAAGGAAGTTGCTCGGGTCCGCTCTCTGACCTTCCACCTGGCTAACGCGTGCGGCCATTGGCACCGCAGACACACCAGCAGATCCGATAAGCGGGTTGATCTTGTTCTTCGAGAACACGTTCATCAATTTGGCCATCAGGATGCCGCAACCAGTAGCGATACTGAAAGCGACGATACCCAGTGCCAGAATCTTCATGGTGTCGAAGTTCAGGAACCGTTCTGCCGTCATTGTGATGCCGACAGACGTACCCAGGAAGATCGTGATGACGTTGACCACTTCGTTCTGAGCAGCCTTGGTGATGCGTTCTGCTTCAAGGCTTTCCCGAAGGAAGTTACCCAGCATCAGCATGCCAATCAGGGCTGCTGCTGCGGGAACCAGCAGGATCACAAGGATGGTAACCATGGCAGCAAAGATGAGCTTTTCAAGGCGACCTACTTTACGCAGGGATTTCATCTTGATCTTGCGTTCTGCTTCAGTTGTAAGCGCACGCATGATCGGAGGCTGGATCAACGGCACAAGCGCCATGTAGCTATAAGCTGCAACCGCGATTGGAGCGAGTAGATCCGGAGCCAACTTGCTGGCAAGGAAGATCGAGGTCGGGCCGTCAGCACCACCAATGATACCAATGGCAGCAGCCTCGTGTGACTGGAAGCCAATCAAGGTTGCACCAAGGAAGGTAGCGAACACACCAAACTGTGCAGCTGCACCGAGGAGCAGCGTACGCGGGTTGGCGATCAACGGACCGAAGTCAGTCAAAGCCCCAACGCCCATGAAGATGAGCGGTGGGAAGATTTCCAGCTCAACGCCTTTGGAAATATAGTAGTAGAGACCGCCAGCATGTTCGCCTTGGGGCAGGTTGACCAGACCTTCGGTGGGAAGGTTAGCCAAGAGAGCACCGAAAGCGATCGGAATCAGCAGAAGCGGTTCAAATTTTTTGTAGATCGCAAGATAGAACAGCAGAGCAATGATCGCCCACATGACCATCATTTGCCAGGTCACATCGCCAAAAGCGGTCAAATGCCAAATCTGTTCAAGCTTGGAGGCCTGAGTTGCTGTGCCTTCCATGAGAAGGATCTCCCTCCTTATGAAAGGGTTACAAGAACTTGACCCTCGGTCACGGTAGCACCGGCTGCCACATTGACCGCGGTAACTGTACCATCAGATGGAGCACTGATGTTCGTGTTCATCTTCATGGCTTCAAGGACAACCAGAGTGTCGCCAGCTGATACTTTCTGACCAACAGAAACGTCTACGCTGATGACAGTCCCTGCGAGTGGGCTAGGCACTGCGCCATCACCAGCTGGGGCAGCAGGAGCTGCAGCAGGAGCCGGAGCGGCTGGGGCCGGAGCGGCAGGAGCAGGAGCTGCTGCTGCAGGGGCTGGAGCTGCTGGTTTCGCAGCCGGAGCCGGGGCAGCATTGTCCATATCTTCGTCTTCCACCGTTACATCGTAGGTGATGCCCTGTACGGTGATCCGCAAGCGTTTCATTACTTTAGTCCTCTCAGAGAATTGGGGGTCTGGCTACTGCCCAAGGGCATCATGGAAGTCCAGCCATTGCGGGTGTTATGTCCCGAAAAGGAGGCAATACGACCTTCCAGTGGCCATTCGCTTACTTTGTGTGGGGGAGCTGCGACGCGAGTCACTTTGTATCCTGCCCCCATTGTCGCGGCTACGGCTGCTGCAATGGCAGCCAGATGATGTGGTGGTACGCCAGCCCGGGAGGCTACCGCCGCACGCGGCGGTACCTTTGGGGCATGGTCCGAGCCGCCTGTGCCTGAGCCGTTCTTTTCCTGACGGATAAAGAAAGACCCAATAATTGCACAAGCTGCCCAGAGAATGGCAAGAGCCATCATTACCACGACAAAGCCCGTTAAGATGATTTCCAGGTTTTCGAGCATCAAGATAATCCTTTGCTCAGAGTGGAATGTTGCCGTGTTTCTTCGGCGGACGGGTTTCCCGTTTGGACATCAGGCCACGAAGCGAGAGAGCGATTGCACTCTTGGTTTCGCGAGGCTGGATGATATCATGGATAGCCAGTCTGCCTGCAGACAAGTAAGGGGTAGCAAATTCCTTGCGATATTCATCCGCAAGTTCTTTTGCCTTGGCCGGCTTGTCTTCAGCTTCTTTCAATTCCTTACGATAAAGGATATTGACAGCGCCTTCAGCACCCATCACAGCAATTTCGGCCGTTGGCCATGCCATAACGCGGTCTGCACCCATGTCTTCCGAGCACATTGCCAGATACGCGCCGCCATAGGCTTTACGCATGATGACCGTGATTTTCGGAACAGTAGCAGAGGCATATGCGAAGAGCATTTTTGCGCCGTGACGAATAATACCGCGACGTTCTTCAGCGACACCCGGCAGGAAGCCAGGAACGTCGACGAGGGTAACGATCGGGATATTGTAGACGTTGCAGAAACGAACAAAGCGTGCAGCCTTGTCACTGGCATCGATATCCAGCGTGCCCGCTTTAACGGTTGGCTGGTTGGAAACGAACCCAACGACCATGCCGCCAATGCGGCCGAAGCCGATTACAATGTTGGCTGCAAAATGTTCCATGATTTCAAGGAAATCACCGTCATCAGCAAGGCTTTTGATAACCTCACGGCAGTCAAACGGGGTCTTGGAATCAGCTGGAACCAGCTCATCCAGTGCCGGGTCATCAACAATTTTCAGGTCCGGCTCGATATGATGCGGCGGATCCATCATGTTGTTGGATGGCAGGAATGAGAGCAGCTTGTGTACGATCTGCACAGCATGCTGGTCATTTTCAGCAATGAAGTGAATGTTACCGGATACGGAAGCATGTGCTTGAGCCGACCCGATTTCTTCCATCGTTGTTACCTGACCGGTAACGGCGCGAATAACTTCTGGTCCACAGATGAACATCTGTGCGTTTTCGCGGGTCATGATGAGGAAGTCGGTCAGCGCAGGGCTGTAGGCTGCACCACCGGCGCAAGGACCTGCAATGACAGAGATCTGAGGCACAACGCCAGAGAGCTGAACGTTGCGATAGAACACCTGACCATAACCGGAAAGGGCACCAACACCCTCCTGAATACGTGCTCCGCCTGAGTCGTTGAAGCCAACAACAGGTACACCTGCTTTCACAGCATGATCGAGGGCTGCACAAATTTTCTTGGCGTGAATTTCACCCAAGGAGCCACCAACCACGCCGAAATCCTGGGAAAAGGCTGCTACTGGACGACCGTCGACAAAGCCTGTGCCGCAAATAACACCGTCCGTCGGAATGGTTTTGTCTGCCATACCGAAGTAACGGGTATTGTGCTGCGCATGCAAGCCGAATTCCTGGAACGTACCTTCGGAGAAAAGACCCCCAAGACGTTCACGGGCAGTCATACGCCCTTTGGCATGTCTGTCTTCAGCTTTCTTTGCGCCGCCACCGTCCAGTGCGATTTTGCGCCGTTTCTCCAACTCATCAGAAAGAGTTTTGGAAATCGCCATTTTATTACCGCTATGCTAGGCAGCGCCCGGATTGAGCGCTGCGTTAAGGTTGAGGTTGAACGGGTAAAAACCCGCCGGAAATTATGGATCGGACACCCGATGACAAAATCCTCAATGACGGAAGTATTACTCATTTATTCTAATGAGATAAAGGGTTGGAAGCGGCAAAAGGTTTGGACCAAAGGCTAGTTGATGCCTGAATTGGCAGCTTACTGGCGAGAATCGCGCATTAGACCAAAGTGGATAGAGGTAGTTTGCATAGCGAAAAAAATTGCTATGCAAAGTTGTGTGGTCTGTGAATATTAACTGCTGGGACCATTATGTTAATCATCTCTGGTTGTAGAATGCTCTGATTGAGCCAAAAACCGAAGTCTTCCATCTACTTATTCATTATATATATGGTCGCTGGTGAGGAAAACACCCTTCTGTGGCCTGTAGGTGAGTCGGGGTTCCTATCGCTGATAGGGTCAGCCTTGATGCGCATCGTACGCTGTTGCGTTATGGAGCGACGCTATCTATTTACTCTCGCTCGGGAAGGATCTTGTACCGGTTTGCTGCTCTGGCCGGGTGCCAATCGCGCAAGCAAGGAGCTGCAGGTAAATGAAGGCGCGACTCTGGGCTGCCTTTACATCCGGATTGTGATGAAGCGACAATCTACAAGGCGGCGATGCGAATGGGCTGCTATGCTGCCTGTTTCGGAGCAACGGTTTCGTACTTTCGTCTTATTAGCAAATATGTCGAGAAAAAAGCCTCCCCACCTAATCCTAAGGTGTATTTGCTGCCCTTTGCGCCCTCTGGATGGTTGCCGAAAATCGCTTTAAAAACAGGTCTCAAGTCGGCTTTTTTTAACAGCTCTAACTGCGTTAAAAATTGTATCATGATGCGGTGGTGCTCCTTGGCCAAGCAGCCGTGTTGATGCAAATCAACGCCGAAAGCCCTTGGATAGACTAACGATTATAACACTAAAGTATCGGGAGTTATGACCGTATAGTGATGCACTTCCGGGACTTTTGTGTGGCTCACATGACCATTTTGACCACGCGACTGCTTCTGACAGCTGAAGGTATCTGAGGACCTGGGGTGACCGCCTTTGCCACTGGGCTTTGGTTGCAGGCAATTCTTTGAGCACTTTATTTCATTTCGACAGGCTGACACTACCAACAACCGGTCTGTTGTAATTGGGTGGAGAATATGAACGAAAAACTTCCAAAAACGCCGGCGTATCCCGGAAATTCAACGGTAATTAACGGTAACGGCGCCGTGGCCCAGGTAATGGGACAGGTGTGCGGTGGGGTCATCGGTTATCCGATTACGCCTTCTACCGAGATTGCCGAAATCTATGAAGCTTTCAGAGCTGGCGGCGGACTCAATGTCTGGGGTCGTCATCCCTTCTTCTTCGAACCTGAAGGGGAACATTCGGCTCAGTCTGGCGCACTTGGCGCCGCGCTTACGGGCGGACAATATGTGTCCAACGCTTCGTCCTCCCAGGGCGTGCTTTATGGCCTTGAATCGCATTATGTCACCGTCGGCAAGAAAGTCGGCGGTTTTGTCATGCAGGTTGCGGCTCGCTCCGTTTCCCGCCATTCACTGAACGTGATGGCTGGGCATGACGACATTTACGCCTTGCTGCCATCCGGTTACACCATCCTGTTTGGGTCCAACCCGCAGGAAGCTGCCGACCTTGCCGCGATCTCCTATAAGGTCAGCGCAATGTCGATGATTCCGGTTGCCAACGGCATGGACGGCTTCGTGACGTCTCACATGATGAGCGAAGTGATGATGCCGGAAGAAGACTTGCTGCGAGAATTCATCGGAGATCCATCCGAGCGCATCATGTGCCCGACCGTCGCACAGGAAATGCTCTATGGCGCCAAGGGGCGCGTCTTCCAGCTCAAACGCTATCTGGGCCGTCATAGCTCGGATATGGAACAGGACGCCTACGCCAAACTCGTTGCCTTCCTTGATGACAATGCCGATGCCGTGGAAGAAGACAATGCTGGCGAGATGGTTGCCAAGACCCTCGATATGCTGCCGGCAGAGCTGCACAAGCAGTGGAGCCGCCAGTGGACCAATGCCTTCCAGAAAGGCACGCGCCAGCGCGTTCCTGCTCAGGTCGATATCAACAATCCGGGCCTGACGGGTGGTGTTCAGAACCAGCCAGACTTCCAGGCAGGTGCTGTTGACCATCGCACCCACTTTGTGCGCGACGTTGCCCGCTTCGTACGCGAAGCCATGGATGAATATTCGGCTCTGACCGGTCGCAGCTATGCTCCGGTTAAATGCTTCGAATGCGAAGATGCCGAAACCGTTCTGGTCGGCCTTGGGTCAGTCACCGATGATGCCGAAGCCGTTGCCGCTTACTTGCGCCGTCAGGGCAAGAAGGTTGGTGTGGTTTCCATCAAGATGCTGCAGCCATTCCCTGATGCGGAATTCGTGGAAGCTGTCAAAGGCAAGAAAGCCGTCACCATTCTTGAGCGTTCCGACAACACCGCCCTGACTGCCTTCGTCAAGGAAGCCTTGATGAAAGCCATGGAAAATGGTGCTGGTGAACGCTATCCAGGCGTTCCTGCGCTCAAGGAACTGCCAAAACTGACGACGGCCATCTTTGGTTTGGGTGCACATGACCTGCAGCCACGCCATCTGGTCGCAGCCTACGAAAACATGGAAGGTGCTTGCCAGCCATTTGTTTACCTTGGTAGTCAGTTCTTCTCCAAGGATGCAAGCCCGATCATGACCGAGCTTCAGGCCAAGCTGAAAGAGGCTTATCCTGAAACCGAACTGATGGCGCTGGAAACCAAGCCGAACCCGAGCCTTTTGCCAGATGGTGCCCTGCGCATCCGCTTCCATTCGGTTGGCGGGTACGGCACGATTGCCACCGGCAAGCTGCTCACGGACATTTTGGCCAACGCCCTGCATCTCTATTCCAAGTCCGCACCGAAATACGGTTCGGAAAAATCGGGCGCGCCAACCAACTACTATATTACGCTTTCTCCAGAGCCGGTGCTGATCACCAACGCCGACCTGGAAGATGTGGAAGTGGTTGTCTCGCCAGACCATAAGGTCTTCGCTCACAGCAATCCGCTGCGTGGCCTTGTTGAAGGCGGCACCTTCATTCTGCAGTCCAATCTTTCCGCCCTTGAAGTCTGGAAAGAACTGCCTGCAGCCATGCGCAAGACCATTCGCGACCGGAAGATCAAATTCCTGGTGGTTGACGGCTTTGCCATTGCCAAGAAACATGCTCCTGTTGCCGCTCTTCAGACCCGCATGATGGGTATCGCCTTCATCGGCGCCGTCTGCGGCCATGTGGAACGCGTCACCGAAGGGGCTGATCGTGAAGCTGTGATCGAAAAGATCCGCAGCCAGATCAGCTACAAATTCGGCACCAAGGGCGAAGCTGTTGTCGAAGGCAACATGGCGGTTATCCGCGATGGCGTCGAGGAAACGGCTGTTGTCGATTATTCGGCTCCTGAATTTGTCGAAGTGGACGCCGCTGGCGATCCTGTTCCTGAATTCAGCCCGACCATTTCTTCCAACATGTGCCGTATTGCTTCGGAATCTTCTCCGGAAGGTCTGTTCGATACCGCCTATTATGAAGAAACGGTCGCAGCGCCATTCCGCGCTGGTGCCATCGGCGAAGCGCCGGTTCTGCCGGGCTCAGGCATGTTCATGCCAGCCGGGTCTGCTGCTGCCAAGGACAAGGGCCTCTTCCGTCGTGAAGTACCGGTCTTCGATCCTGAAAAATGCACAGGCTGCCTGGATTGCTCCATGGTCTGCCCGGATGCTGCCATTCCGCCAAGTGTCTTCGATATCGAAGCTCTGCTGATGGCTGCTGCCAAAGACATCGACATGCCGGAAAAACAGCGCGAAGTCATTCGTGAATATGTCCGCACGATCGGTGAGACGGTTCGCCGTAAATATAATGCACTGGATGACGCTCCGAGCTTTGCCAAACTGGTGGCTGAAGCGGTCAACGAGCTTTATGTTGAAAGCGCCGTCGTCAAGGGCAATCTGGAACGCATCGTGGAAGCCGTGTCGGTTCTGCCTGTTGCCAAGACCCGCCCATTCTTCGACTCCATGGAAGCTGAACACACCGGTCAGGGTGGTCTGTTTGCCGTGGCAGTTGACCCTTGGAAATGCACCGGCTGTCTGGAATGCGTGGACATCTGTGGTCCGGGCGCTCTGGTGGCCGCCGATCAGGACGCTGGCTTGCTGCATGATCTGCAGTCCAAGTTCAACTTCCTTTCCAAAACACCGAACACGCCAGCCCGCTTTGTTGAACCGGCCTTTGAGGACGACAACGAAATCAAGCGCATGATGCTGGATCGCGCCAACTACTATTCCACCACCGGTGGTCACGGTGCTTGTCGCGGCTGTGGCGAGGTTACGGCCATTCGTCAGGTTGTTTCCGCAACCCATGCGATCCACGACCGCCGTCAGAAAGCTCATGTGCGTGAGTTGGAAGAACTGGTCAACGGCCTGACCCTCAAGCTTGAAGAAGTCAAAGGCGATAGCGAACGTGAAGCTCGTATTTCCGGCGCCCTCAAAGTGCTCGAAAAACGCCTCTTCATGCTCGAAGGTGGCCCGACCGGCAATGGTCAGTCTCCGTTGGTTGTTGCCAACGCGACCGGCTGTAGCTCGGTTTACGCTTCGACCTTCCCGTTCAACCCTTACAACGACCCATGGGTCAACAGCCTGTTCCATGATGGACCGGCCGTCATCAAGGGTATCTTTGAAGGCACCACTGCCAATGCGGCAGTTGACTTCAAGGCCATGCGTCTTGCCAAACTCGAATTGGCCAATGCCTATGATCCGGTAACGGATGAAGCATTCTTCAACAATTTCGAATGGCACAATTTCTCCGACGCTGAACGTGACCTGCTGCCAACCTTCATGAACATCTCCGGTGACGGTGCTGCTTATGATATCGGCTTCGGTGCTCTGTCTCGCTTGCTGGCAAGTAACACGCCGGTCAAGGTGATGGTGCTTAACTCCGGCGTTTACTCCAACACCGGTGGTCAGGCTTCCACGGCCTCCCTGTCCGGTCAGGACAGTGACTTGGCCCGCTTCGGCAAGGCCAACCCTGGCAAGCTGGAAGACCGCAAGGAACTGGGCCTGATTGCAAGCTTCCACCCGAATGTTTTCGTGGTGCAGAGTGCAACCTCCTTCCCGGGTCACTTCCTCAAGAATGTGATGGCCTATCTGAAGCATTCCTCTTCACCAGCACTGCTTGACGTTTATACGCCATGTCAGGGTGAACACGGGATTGCCGATGACGCAGCCAACCGACGCTCGAAACTGGCTGTTGAAGCCCGTGTCAGCCCGCTCTTCGTGCATGATCCCAAAGCAGGGAAAACCCTTGCTGAACGGTTCGACATTGAAGGCAACCCGGCCAAGGATCAGGATTGGGCCATGCAGACCATCTCCTATATGGAAGATGGCCAGCTCAAGCTCATGGATCTGCCGCTTACTCCGGCTGACTATGCTTACGACGAAGTTCGCTTCAAGAAGCAGTTCCGCCCGATCAAGGGTGAAGTGGACGCTGTGCCGCTGCATGAATTTATCGACATGCCTGCAGTGGAGCGTGGCCGCAAGGTTCCATACATCCTCAAGACCAATGCCAAACAGGAACTGGTCAAACTGGAAGTTGGTGCTATGATCGTGCATCTGGTTGAAGAACGTCGTCAGAACTGGCGCACGCTTCAGCATCTGGCCGGTCAAACCGCTGCCAAACTCGATGCTGCGCACAGCAAAGAGCTGGCTGCAATGGAAGCAAAATACAAGGAAGCTCTGGAATCCCGCGAGCTTTCAATGGACAGCATCGCAGCCGGCATGGCTGAAATGGCTTCCATGTCTGCTTCCCCGGCTGTTCTGGGCCTTGGTGGATCGGCTTCCGCTGCAACGGCCAATGGAGCATCCGATGCAGCACCTGCTGCCGGAGGAGCCAGCCTGCCGCACATTCATGAAGAGGACGTATCGCTCTGCACCAACTGCAAAGCCTGCTATCAGGATGTTCCTGAGCTCTTCGAACTGACCAAAGTTGTCGAGAATGGGTCTGTCATGGAAGTGGCACACACCATCCCCGGTGCTCTGGAGCAGGTCGAAGTCACTCCGGACCTGAAGTCCCGCATCATGAAAGTGGCGGCAAAGTGCAACGCGGAGATCGTAAGATGACCGTTGATACTGCAGTAACGCAGGACGCTCTGTTTGATCATCAAATGGATGTTCTGAAAAAGCATCTCGCAGCGGACCCCCGGTCCCTGCGGAATGTCTTCATCGCGGATGGAGCCCAGGCCATGGCCTGGGAATTCCAGAAGGACGAGTTGGGCGAGCCCTTCATCAAGACTCTCTGGGGCCTTCTGCTCAAGAATGATGACATGAGCACGCTGATCCAGCGTTTCATCTGGAGCTTGCCGCTCCGTTTCAAACGCAAGTTCATCAAGGCGCTCGATGCCTACATGTCCGACCGCTATCCCATGTTCAAGGGCCTTTCTGAAGGCTGGCCCGAAAACAGCTACATTCCGCCCTATATCCGCACGCCGGAAGCGCGGTCAGCTGACTTCGAGTTGGTGAACCAGGGCTATCTGGGCTATCAGTCCCTCGGCTATTCCTTGCGGGAAGTCGAAATGATCGTCTGGCTGGAAGTGCTTCGCGACAAACAGTGCGAAGACAAGCCTTGCGAACTGGGCCAGATCATCCAGCGCACCAAGGACGAAGAAGCCAAGAAGATTGGCGGCTGCCCGGTCAAGATCCATATCCCGGAAATGATCGATCTGCTCGCCAAGGGCAAGATCCGTCAGGCGCTGGAATTGATCGAAAGCTGCAACCCGCTACCAAACGTCACCGGCCGCGTCTGTCCGCAGGAGCATCAGTGTCAGGGTGTCTGTAAGCATACCAACCGTCCGATCGAAATCGGTCAGCTGGAATGGTTCCTGCCCGAGCACGAGAAAGCTGCCAATCCGGATCAGCTTGCGCGCTTCGCTGGCATTGTCAGCCCTTGGCAGAAAGCCGAAAAGCCTCCAATCGCGGTGGTCGGGTCCGGCCCGTCGGGCCTCATCAACGCCTATTTGCTGGCCGTTGAAGGCTTCCCGGTAACGGTCTTTGAGGCTTTCCACGAACTGGGCGGCGTGTTGCGCTACGGTATTCCCGAATTCCGTCTGCCAAACTCGCTGATCGATGACGTGGTTGCCAAGATCGACGCTCTGGGCGGTCGCTTCGTCAAGAACTTCGTGGTCGGCAAGTCCGCAACCCTTGAAGATCTGAAAGCCGCTGGCTTCTGGAAAATCTTCGTCGGGTCGGGTGCTGGCCTGCCAACCTTCATGAATGTTCCGGGCGAAGAATTGCTCGGCGTCATGTCGGCCAACGAGTTCCTGACCCGCGTCAACCTGATGCGTGGTCGTGATCCGGCCTATGAAACGCCGCTTCCGGACGTCAAGGACAAGAATATCCTCGTGATTGGTGGTGGTAACACCGCGATGGACGCAGCCCGCACGGCAAAACGCCTTGGCGGCAACGTGACCATCGTTTATCGCCGTACCCAGTCTGAGATGCCTGCCCGTGTTGAAGAACTCGAGCATGCACTTGAAGAGGGCATTGAACTGGCTGAACTGCGCGGACCAAAAGAGTTCGTCGGCGATCATCACACCCATTTCGTCACCCACGCTGTTGTGGATGTGAACGAGTTGGGTGAACCGGATGCCTCTGGCCGCCGTCGTCCACGTCCAACCGGTGAAGTCATCGAAATGCCGGCCGATCTGGTCATCATGGCGCTTGGCAACAAGTCCAATCCGATCATCCCGTCGTCTGAACCCAAGCTTGAAGTCAGCAAATGGGGCACGATCAATGTTGGCAAAGATAGCCAACAAACGTCGATTGATGACATCTATACCGGTGGTGACGCCGCTCGTGGTGGGTCCACGGCGATCCTTGCTGCCGGTGATGGTCAGGCTGCTGCCCGTCAAATCCTCGGTGCCATTGATCTGGTGTCTGATGAGATTGCCGACCGGGTCAAGAGAGCTGATCACTTCACCAGCCTTGGTCTGGCTGAACATACCGTTCTCAAACACACGGATCTGGCTGCTGGCATTGTTGAAATGACAATTCGCGCACCAGTGATTGCCCAGTCCGCACGGGCTGGCCAGTTTGTCCGCGTGCTGGCAACCGATGATGGCGAGCTCATCCCGCTGACCCTTGCCGACTGGAACAAGGAAAATGGCACCATCGATCTGGTCATTCAGGGCATGGGTACCTCGACCAAGATGATGAACAAGATGAGCGAAGGCGACTTCTTCGCCGGTATCGCAGGCCCGCTTGGGGAACCAAGCGACGTCAAGAAATTCGATCCGGAAAAAGAAACCGTTGTCTTCACAGCCGGTGGCGTGGGTCTGCCCGCGATTTATCCGATTGCCAAGGCGCATCTGGAAACCGGCAACCATGTCACCATGATCATCGGCTTCCGTTCGGCAGACCATCTGTTCTGGACGGGCGAGGACGAACGCATGGGGCTGTTGAAGGCCAAGTATGGCGACATGCTTGATGTCATCTATTGTTCCAACGATGGCACCTTCGGCATCAAGGGCTTTGTCACCAATCCACTTGAAGACATGCTCAAGGACGACAAGACCTCCAAGGGCCGCAAGATTGCGGAAGTCGTCTCTGTCGGTCCTCCGATGATGATGCGTGCTGTCAGTGATCTGACCAAGCCATATGAAGTGCCGACGGTTGTCAGCCTCAACTCCATCATGGTGGATGCCACCGGCATGTGCGGCGCCTGCATGGTGCCAGTGCTCAAGGATGGCAAGACCCTGCGTCAGCATGCTTGCATTGACGGTCCGGAATTCGACGCCCATACCGTCGAATGGGACAAGTTCCTGCCACGCTTTGGCCAGTTCAAAGTGCAGGAAGTCCGCAGCATGGAAAAACACAAGCTCAACTGATATCTGTCAGCTTTATGAGCTTTGCGAAAAAAGAGCCTCCGGAAGCATGCCTTCCGGGGGCTTTCTCTTTTGGTTGTGATGCCAAATGGCGCGAATATATCCCGATAGACAGTCTGCTACAGTCGGTTACACGATATCTGTGGGCAAATATGCGCAGATTTTTCGCATATTCGCTCTGAATTCAGCATCCTCGTTGGTCGATTGCCTCCTCGGCAGTGTGAATAATCCGCTTGAGGTCATCGGCAAATGCAGCACATGCCTCCGGGCTCTCAAACCCTTTTTGCAACAGCGTTTCCGCGTTGGCGGCGATCTGGGGCATGATCTCGCTGAGTTTCTCGCGCCCCTCGTCCGTCAACAGAACCAGCCTTTGTCTGGCATCCCGTTCTGACGATCTGCGAGCGATAAAGCCTTTTGATTCCAGGGATTTGAGTACTTTTGTAAGGCCTCCTGAGGAAATCAGAAGAGCGTCATAAAGCTCGGTCGGCGTCATCGTCGCGCCGGGCTTTTGCGAGCGCAAGGCCGCCAAAGCATCAAATTCCATATAGGTTAGATCATGGAACTTAAGCAGCCGCTTCGTTGTTTCTTGCAATAGGGAAGAAAGACGCTGAATGAGAGCCGCACTCTGCATAAACGGCGTGACAGCCTCCGGCCAGTTCTCGCAAACCTGTTTGCTTCGCTCTTCCACATTCATGACAGAAACCCTATTTATCTTACCAGAAAGATAAAATGCATCGTCAGCCGTGCTTTGGCAATGCTGAAATCTGAAAACCAGACGGTCAGTTTAAAACCAATAAGAGACATATAGTCATGACAGCCTCAGAAACACGCATGCCTTTCAGACACATGCTTCCACCAACTCTGGCCTTGCTTATCGGCCTTCTGGTCCCTTCTCTTGTCTCGGCACAGCCTGTACCTAGCGATGCCATGGATGGACAGAGCCAGGGGCCCTTGCCTGTCGGCGTCATCACACTGGAACAAGCCGATGTTCCATACGAGGTGACCCTACCCGGACGGGCGGTGGCCTATGAGCAGGTTTCCATTCGCCCGCGAGTGAATGGGGTTATCGCCGAAATCGCCTATCAACCGGGCCGACCGGTTAAGGTTGGCGACCTGCTGTTTCGTATTGATAATGAAACCTACGAAGCCTCTGTCCAGTCGGCTGAAGCCGAAGTGGCAAGCGCAGCAGCCTCTCTGGAAGGCGCTCAAATCACGCTTGAGCGCTACAAGAAAATTGAAGGTACGGGCATCTCCTCTGCCGATGTGAAGGATGCTGAAGTCAGTCTGCATCAGGCAGAAGCCTCCTTGAAAACGGCTGAGGCTGCCCTGCGTACGGCTAGACTCAATCTTGAATGGACGGAAATTCACAGCCCCATTTCGGGCATTCCCGAGGTTGCGGATGTCTCTGTCGGTTCAATCGTGACGTCCAACCAGACGACAGCCTTGACGACAGTCACGCGTCTCAACCCGATTTATGTCGATGTGCAGGAATCAAGTGTACGAATGCTGTCCATTCGCAATCTCGTTGAGAATGGCTTCATCAAGCGCGCCGACAAGCTGAGCCTCAAGCTACAGCTGGAAACCGGCGAGACGCTGGATGGCGAAGGCACGCTCCGTTCGCCTGGTACATCCGTGTCTACCACGACCGGAACTGTGGCCCTGCGAATGGAGTTCGACAATCCCAAACGCATGGTCATCCCGGGGCAGTTTCTGCGCGTGGACGCCACGTTGGGCACCTCTGAAGCCATTCTGGTGCCTCAGGGCGCCACTCAGCGCGCCAGCGATGGCAGCCTGACGGTTTATGTGGCCCGCGACGGCAAGGTTGCGGTCGAAACCCTTGAAGAGATCGGCTCTTATCAGAATAACTGGATTGTCACCGGCGGAGTGGAAACGGGAGACCAGATTATCGTCGACAATATCCGCAACCTTCGCGAAGGCATCGAAATCAAGACCATCCCCGTTGAATATGTCGATGGCGTCATCAAGGAAGTGACAGATGATGATGCGGCCAAGGTGACCAATAGCAATGCATCAGGCGAGGCTCAGCCTGCCGACGTGGCAGAGAAGGAATAGGACGACATGGGATCTTTCTTTATTGATCGCCCGGTTTTTGCCTGGGTGCTTGCCATTGTCACGATGCTTGCCGGGGCATGGTCCATCACCAGTCTGCCGGTTGCCCAGTATCCAGACATTGCACCGACAACCATTCGTGTATCGGCCAGCTACAAGGGCGCCACCGCCGAGGCCGTCGAAAACTCCGTGACCAAGGTCATTGAAGACAGCCTCACCGATGTGGACGGCGTGCTCTACACCATTTCAAGCTCAAGTGCGGGGCGTGCGTCTCTTGAACTGGTTTTTGATGGCGCTGTTGATCCGGTGACGGCGCAGAATGATGTGCAGACCAAGATTGGTCAGATCGAAAGCCAGTTGCCAGACGCCGTGCAGGACGCCGGCATCAATCTCAGGCGGTCCAATGACTCCATTCTTTTGGTTGGCGCTCTCGTCTCTACAGACGGGAATCATTCTACTCTTGAGTTGGGCAACTTGCTTGAGGAGGTGGTGGAAGGCCCGATACAGCGTACAGACGGGGTCGGCGGCATCAACTCCTTCGGGTCTGGTTATGCCATGCGCATCTGGCTCGACCCGATGTCTCTGAACCGCTATCAGTTGACGCCAAGCGATGTGGTCAGTGCCGTTCAGGCACAAAATACCACTGTTTCCGTCGGTTCTCTGGGCACGCAGCCAACGCCGGAAGGTCAGCAATTCACCGCAACCTTGACAGCGCAAAGCCAGTTGACCACTGTCGACCAGTTCAAGCAGATCTTGCTGAAAACCAATGACAATGGTGGCTCTGTCTATCTGGGCGATGTTGCAAAGGTGGAAATCGGGCAGGAAGATTACGGCTCCAATTCCATTTTCAAGGGACTGAATGCTGCCGGTTTTGGCATCAATCTGGCCACAGGCGCCAATGCGGTGGATACGTCAGCGGCTGTCCGTGCTACCATGGACAAGCTGAAAGGCTCGCTGCCTGATGGCGTCGAAGTGCGCTATGCTTATGACACTTCCCCCTTTGTGGAGCTGTCGATCAACAAAGTCTATCACACGCTGGGCGAAGCGGTTGTGCTGGTGGTGCTTGTCCTGTTGGTTTTCCTGCAGTCTTTCCGCGCCACGTTTGTTCCGTTGATCGCGGTGCCGGTCGTGTTACTTGGAACACTGGCTGTTCTGGCCGCCACGGGCTTCACCATCAATACACTCACGATGTTCGCGATGGTGCTGGCCATCGGCCTGCTGGTGGATGATGCCATTGTGGTTGTCGAGAATGTGGATCGGCTCATGCATGACGAAGATGTCGGACCGCTGGAAGCGACGCGCCGAAGTATGGGGCAGATTACCAGCGCCCTGATCGGCATCGTGGTGGTGCTCTCGGCGGTGTTTCTGCCCATGGCCTTCTTCGGAGGATCGACAGGGGTTATCTATCGCCAATTCTCGGTGACGATGATTGCCGCCATGGTGCTGTCTCTCTTCGTGGCTATCACGCTATCTCCGGCTCTTTGCGCGCGCTTCTTGCGCAAGAAGAAAGCTGGCAAGGAAATTGCTCCCGCGCGCTGGTTCAACACAGGGTTTGATAGGCTCTCCCGCTCTTATGGTGCCGCAGTGCGCTTCATTCTGAAGGCGCCCTTCACCATGCTGCTGGTTCTGGCGCTGGTAACAGGCGGGGCATGGCTGGTTTATGAGAGAATGAACTCCTCCTTCCTGCCGACGGAAGATCAGGGCATGTTGATGAGCCAGATCAAGCTACCGGAGGGCTCCACCTATAAGCAGACCAAAGAGGTCGTCTCAGAGGTGGAAGCCTATCTTCTGAATGAAGAGGGCGATGCAATCGATGCGACCTTCGCGGCTCTGGGCTTCAGTTTTGGTGGCTCGGGCTCCAACCAGGCCATGATGTTCATCAAGCTCAAGGACTTTGATCTGCGAGAAGATACGTCGCTGGATGCGGCTTCTGTTGCCTTGCGCATCAATCAGCATTTTGCGGCCAATCGTCAGGCCGAGATTTTTGTTATGCAACCTCCCGCTATTATGGGGCTCGGCAACTCGGGTGGTTTCTCGATGTATCTGGTATCCCGCAACGGCGGCTCCCATGCAGACCTGTCCGATGCCGCCGATCAGCTTGTCTCTCTGGCCAAGGCGGATTCTCGCGTGCAGAATATCCGATCCTCTGAAAATGAAGACGAGAGTGCCCTGCGGATCTTGATTGATCAGCCCAAGGCCGAGAGCTTCGGGGTGTCACTGAGCAGCATCAACGCCATGCTGTCGGTGATTTTCTCGGGCACAGATGTCAATGATTTCGATCTCAACGGCAATTTGCGCCCTGTTATTGTTCAAGGGGCGGCTGAATACCGCATGCAGCCGGAAGATATCGGCAAATGGTATGTCAGTAACAGCTCAGGCGATATGGTGCCATTCAGTGCATTCGTTACGACCAAATGGGAGCCGGTGGCCCCCAGCCTTGCGCGGTATGATGGATCGTCAGCGATCAAGATCGACGGCTCTGCCGGGCCAAATACCAGCTCTGGTCAAGCCATGGAGGCGATGGAAGCACTCGCAGAGCAACTGCCAACGGGCTATGGCGTGGAATGGACCGGGTTAAGCTATCAGGAACGGCAATCTGGTGAACAAGCGCCAATGCTCTATGCCCTGTCGTTCTTGATTGTCTTTCTGGCACTTGCGGCTCTCTATGAGAGTTGGTCAATTCCGATTTCGGTGATGCTTGTCGTTCCCATCGGTATTTTTGGCGCCTTGCTGGCCGCGTGGCTGTTTGGCCAGTCCAACGATGTCTATTTCAAGGTCGGAATTCTGACCACGATCGGACTTGCCGCCCGAAACGCGATCTTGATCGTAGAATTTGCCGAAACGCTTTATAAACAGGGATATGTGCTGGTGGATGCGGCGGTTGAGGCTTCTTTGCAGCGGCTGCGTCCGATCATGATGACGGCGCTGACCTTCATTCTTGGTGTGCTACCCTTGGCTGTGGCCACAGGGGCGGGGGCAAATGCCCAGAATGCGATCGGTATCGGCGTTATCGGTGGTATGGTCGCGTCCACCTTTATTGGCGTGCTCATGGTACCGGTGCTCTATGTCATTGTTCGTCGTCTCTTTGGTGAGAGACATGGCGAGGAAACCACAGCCGAGGCTTAAAGCCGCGCTGGTCTGATGTAGGCGAACAAAGACCCTAAGAATAAGTGAATTGGCGTGCTGACTTGTGCGCCAATTTTCTTGTCATGGAACAGGCCGGAATTCGCCAAATACTGCCAGCTTTAAACCATTCGCCTTGCTAGCAAGGTGCTCCTTTTTGCCCCAGAAATGCCGTGGAACGGGAGCTGCGCCACCAGACCAAATCACTCGTGCGTAAGAAGCGGAAAAATGATTCGATAGATGATGCAAACGATTCATTTTGGCGATTGCCTACTCATGAAAGAGGCCCGTTGTCAGTCAAATGACATGCCGATCCAGTTTTTCTGTGCAGAAATAGGGTGCTCTAATGGGTGGGAAAGATTCTATTTTATGTAGGCACATATAAAAATATTTCTACAATTGTCCATCTCTGTCTAAATATAAATTCTCGTAAAAATTGAAATTTTTAATACTTTAGTAATGTATATTAACAATTACCTAATTGAATTAGGGTGGGAAAGATATTCAGATAATGGTTTGGTGTTTGTAGAAGATAAGTTAAAAATTGTATTATATCTGTTTTTTAGAAACAGTAATATTTATTTATATTACTATGTAGAAAAAATAATTTTATGTGAAAATTTTTGTTGTTGAAATTGAAATATCAAAAATATACGCATTAAATATTTTTGATATATTTGTACATAAAATTTATAATAAATAATTTTTTGAAAATGTTTTAATAATTTAATATGGTCTATTCAAAAAATATTTTATAAATATTTTTGTTAGATAATTACTTTAAAAAAATTTATATTGTAATTTTATTTCGTGTTTATTCATTAGAATAGATATTATCACTTTTTACTAGGCAAAAGATTCCGGTCGAAATGCACATTTTTCCTAGAAAAGATCAGAAATAAGCTGAAAAAAAACTTATAGTTACACGCCTGAAAGAGTTCGGTACAACGTTTTATTAGTAGGAAGAATTTTGTGAGGTGACTTCTTAGCCTGAAACGTTGATGGACTGAACAATGAAGAACGCAACCATGCAATCTGTTTCACAATCGGACATGCCTGAAACGGTTACGACAAAGTCGCAACTGCTGCAGGCACGTGACCTGGTTGCACTAAGCGATGACGAATTGCTTGGTTTGATCGCCATGGGACAGGAAGAAGCCTTTCAGGCGCTCGTCGAGCGTCATGTCGACCGTGGCTACGCGGTTGCCTACCGTATCCTGCAAGATGGCCCCGAGGCCGAAGATGTGTTGCAGGATGCATTCCTTCAGGTCTGGACCCGTAGGGGAAACTGGAAAGCGGGACGCGCTAAATTCTCGACTTGGCTTTTCAAAGTCGTGACCAACCGCTGTATTGACCTTCTGCGCAAAAACAGGACGTCCGCCATGGACGAACTGCCCGATCTTAAAGACGACAGCTCGAACCAGTCTGCCGTTCTCGAGATGCAGGAAGCAATCGATCTGCTTGAAGGGGCCGTTGCCCAGTTGCCGGATCAGCAGCGCATCGCCATCGTCTTTTCCTATAACGAGAGTATGAGCAACAGCGAAATCGCGGAAATTATGGAAACGAGCGTATCCGCAGTGGAATCCCTGCTCAAGCGCGGACGCCAAAAGCTACGCCAGATACTCAAGGCGCACAGCTCCGATATTCTCTCTCTATTTACGCAACCTTAAGCACAATTTCCTGCAATGTGATTTAATTTCGCCCGGTTTGGCTATTGCCTCCCGTTAGAGACAGTAGGCGCACAGCATTTCTATATGAGCATGCGCCAACTGCCCGCAACGAGGAGTTTGAGCATGCCCGTCATTTCCACGAATATCGCCGCCAACATAGCTGTGCGATATTTAAACCAGAATTCGACCCGGCTCTCCGACTCCATTTCCAAACTTTCAAGCGGATCGCGCATCAGTAAAGCCTCTGATGATCCGGCGGGGTTGGCGATTGCGACGGGGATGTCTTCAGATCTTGCCAATCTGGAGCAGGCGTCCGTGAATGCCTCCAACAGTCTGGCTCTGTTGCAAACAGCAGACGGCGGTGCGGCGTCCATATCCGAAATTCTGGAGCGTATGAAAAGCCTTGCCTCGCAGGCAGCCTCAGGCACGGTGACGGACGATGAGCGCAGCAATATTCAAACCGAATTTGCGGCCCTGATGGAAGAGATCGACAGTGTGAGTGCTGGCACACGCTATAATGGCGTCAGCTTGCTGGATGGCTCAAGCAACTATTCCGATGACACAGTGGAAACCGCAGCCGTCTTTCATAGCGGCGTGTCTGCTGGCTATAGCGCAGCCGCATCGGCTGATGATGCGAGCGCCAGCTTTTCGATCAATGGCACCGTGGTGACGGTGACCAGCCACAGTGATGGGGCCAACACCGAGGCTATGTCGGCACAGGATCTGGCGGATGCGATCAATCACTCTCTAAAAGAGCAGGGTGACTATACCGTATCGGCTTCAGTGGATGCGAGCGGAGCCCTTGTCTTCGCAAGCGAAGAAACCGGCGCCAACGCAACGCTCGATATTTCGGATGTGACGGGCGACAGCGGGCTACTTGCATCCATGGGGCTCTCGGAAGGGGGTAACGTGAAGGAGCGGGGCGCGTCAATTGAGGCAGTGACCACCGGCGCGAATGTGGTGGTTGGCGTTTCCGGCAATGATACGATCAATCTCTCCATTCAGGCCCTGACGACAGAAGCACTCGGGCTGTCCGGATTGGATCTGTCCTCCAGAGAAGGCGCAACCAAGGCTTTCTCTTTGCTCGATCTGGCGATTGGGTCTGTCGCTGATGCGCGCGCCGAGATGGGGGCGACCATGTCTCGCTTTGAATTCCGCTCGCAGCAGATCGACACAAGCCTTGAAAATCTCGAAGCGGCCAAATCTGCGATCATGGATGTCGATATCGCCAAGGAAATGGCGAAGATGTCTTCCGAGACCGTGCGCGTAAAAGCGGCCGCCGCCGCTGTGGCGCAAGCCAACAAAGTGCCGCAATATCTGCTCAAGCTCCTTCAGTAGGCCATTTGCTACCGCTGATTTTCTTTTGGTGGATATAGTCAGCTTATTGCTTTTTGCGAAGCTTCCCGCATTTTATGAAAATTAATTTACCAAGTAATTTTCCAAATTTAATCTTTCGTTAACTATAATAAAACCCGATATTGAGTGATGAAATGGCTGAAATCAGCTAATTTATGCTTAAAATCAAAGATGGGCCGATAAAACCTTATAGTTAACAAAGGTTTAAAAGGTTAAAAAATAAAGTAAAATAAATCTCGCCCGGTTTGCCAACCCTGACCCGTTACAAATACAACGCGTGAAATAACGCACTTAACGGCACTGTAAAGTGGAGCCATTTTTTTCGAGTCAGGATATCTACCATGCCAGTAATCTCTACCAACACAGCTGCAAACACTGCAGTGCGTTTTTTGAACAGAAACTCCGATGATCAGTCCAACTCTCTGGCAAAGCTGGCCAGTGGGTCCAACATCAACAAAGCCTCTGATGATGCTGCCGGCCTGGCTATCGCGACCAAGATTTCAACCGACGTGGCTGCGCTGGAACAGGCTTCTACCAACGCTTCCCACGCTGTTTCGGTTTTGAACACCGCAGATGGTGGTGCTTCCAACATCGCCGATATCGTCGAGCGTATGAAAACGCTGGCCTCCCAGTCCGCTTCTGGTACGGTAACGGATACTGAACGTGCTTATATCCAGGCTGAATTCTCGCAGCTACAGGACGAGATCGACGGCATCACCGAATCCACCCGCTACAACGGCCAGGGCCTGTTGGATGGCTCCAGTGACTTCTCCGTGGATGATACGGAAACGGCCGCTGTTTATACGTCTGATGTTACGGGTACCGCTAGTACCTCCGCTATGATCGGTGCCGATGGCGTCTATACCGCAGACACTGCCGCTGAGGTCGTTTCTATTGAGATCGGTGATGGTACCAACACCGTCGATGTAGACTTTACCCTCAGCAATGTCGGTGACACGCTGACCGCACAGCAAATTGCCGATAAGATTAACACAACCGTGGCTGGGGATACCAATCTGGCCGGGAAAATTACCGCTTCCGCGGATGACGCTGGTAATCTTTCCCTGACCGGCGTTGATGGTACTACGGTTGAAATCGGGGATGGTGCAGCTCTTGCCAATACGACACTGGCAGACGTTGGTCTGGACAACACCACCAGCGTACCGGCTGCTAAAGGCTACGCAAATGCGAGCGCAACTGCCGAAGAAACAATCCAAATTGAAGTCGGTGGTTCCAAGCTCGACATCACAGCAGCCTTCACTCAAGGTTCCGGTACTGCATTGAGCAATGAAGACCTTGCTGCACAGATCGAAACAGGCCTGCATGATGATGGCAACTATCAATATGAAGTTTCTTATGATAGCGCCTCGGAAGCCATCACGATCACCAGTCTTGCAACGGGGGACAGCGCTGACGTAACGATCGCTGGCACAGATAGTGACGGTGGTTTGACTCTTGCTGCCCTTGGTCTGGAAGCCGGAACCACCAGCGGCAAGACAACCGCTGTGGCAACAACGGGCGCTGAAATCGTTGTTGGTTCCACTTCTGCTGATACCATCAATCTATCCATCGACACGTTGACGACCGAAGCGCTTGGCATTGATGAGCTGGATGTGTCTACCGGTGAAGGGGCTGCAGAAGCGCTTTCCGTACTGGATATGGCAATTGATACTATTTCGGATGCACGCGCCAAGCTTGGTGCAAAAATGAGCCGGTTCGAGTTCCGCTCTTCCCAGATCGACACCAGCGTTGAAAACCTTGATGCTGCCAAGTCTGCCATCGCCGACGTCGACATCGCCAAGGAACAGGCTTCCCTGTCTTCCTCCAGCGTGAAGGTTCAGGCTGCAGTTGCCGCAGCTTCTCAGGCCAACCAGATGCCACAGAATCTGCTTAGCTTGATCCAGTAACATAAGCTTTAGAGATAGCTCGACATCTTAAAGCGGCCGGATGCGTCAAGTGCGCATCCGGCCGCTTCTTATGCAATAGACAGGTGTTTCTGAACAACCGAGTGAAAGTTCAAAAGGTCTGGATAGCAAGAGGCTACCCGGGCCTTTCCTTTACAAATGCTTACTGAATTCAGGTGGTTTACTTGTGTCGATTGCGTGGAGTGGGGAATATTTACTCTCTGTTAATTATAAAATTTGGTCGTTTGAAGTTTATTCTTTGAAAAGTCACCCAAAATATCGGAGTTGTTGTTAATCTTTTTCTCTGTGAATGCTTGGAAAAGCGTGGGTAAAACCTAACGGAGTGAAAATTCTGGATCGAACTCTTTATTCAACGTTAATTTTGAGGCGCTTTGGCCAAAAATATTTAGCGCCCGATTTGCTCTGCTTGGCCCGTTGAATAGTCAAGACGCAAGGAAAAGCGTCATCCGCTTAGTAACAGTAGCGCGGCTATCGTTTAGTTCAGGAGTTCGACTATGCCCGTAATTTCTACCAATACCGCAGCAAACACTGCAGTTCGTTTTTTGAACAGAAACTCAAGTGATCAGACCAACTCTCTGGCAAAGCTGGCCAGTGGGTCCAATATCAACAAGGCGTCTGATGACGCTGCCGGTCTGGCTATCTCCACTAAAATCGGTACCGACGTTGCCGCGCTGGAACAGGCTTCCACCAACGCTTCCCATGGTATTTCCGTTTTGCAGACCGCAGACGGTGGCGCATCCAACATTGCTGACATCGTTGAACGAATGAAAACGCTGGCCTCCCAGTCCGCGTCCGGTACGGTAACGGATACTGAACGTGCATATGTGCAGGCTGAATTTGAACAGCTGCAGGACGAAATCGACGGCATCACCGAATCCACCCGATACAACGGCCAGAGCCTTCTGGATGGCTCCAGTGACTTCTCCGTGGATGATACAACGACCGCTGCAGTAAGTGGCAACCAAGACGTTGCTGCTGTGCAGGGGGGGACTACTGCATATTCTTCAAGCGTCGGCGCCGACCAGAACTCTGTAATCGCAATCAATGGTGAAAGCTTCACTTTGACAGCCAAAACAGATGGTTCGGATGAAGAACTGACCATGGCTGACGCCGCAGATCAGATCAACGCTCAGGTTGAGGCGTTGGGAGCTGATAGTGCTGCTGCAAGTGTTTACGCATATGTCGATAGCACTGGCGCATTGGCTATTACGGATAACTCGGGTAGCAATCTCACTATTGATGATACATCGGGTGACTTTGCCCTGACTGATATTGGCTTGACGGACGGTACGGATCAGGCGGCAACTACGGTGGCCACCTCGGACTATAGTGCTGCATCTGCTACTGAAGCTGCGACCGGAACCATTAGCATTGATGGGACGAAGGTAACCCTGACCACAAACTGGGATTCAACGAACGGCGCCACGTTGACCAAAGAAGACATGGTGTCTCAGATCAACGAAGGCTTGAAAGATGCTGGGAATTATCAGGTTGAGGCTTCTCTCAATTCCGATGATCAGATTGTTCTTACAAGTCTTGATACAGGCGCGAATGCTTCTGTTTCACTTGCAGATGTAGATACATCTGGAGGGATTAGCCTTGGTACTCTTGGCCTTAGCTCCGGTACAACAAATGGCACGACGACTGAGGCTGCAACAACCGGTGCAGAAATCGTTGTCGGATCAACCTCTGCTGACACCATCAATCTTTCGATAGATTCTCTCGATACTGAATCTTTGGGTATCGCTGATCTGGACGTTTCTACTGAAGAAGGGGCAGCTGAAGCGCTCTCCGTTCTCGATATGGCGATTGACAAGATTTCTGATGCGCGTGCTGAAATCGGTGCGACCATGTCCCGGTTCGAGTTCCGCTCTTCCCAGATCGACACCAGCGTTGAAAACCTGGAAGCTGCCAAGTCTGCCATCGCTGACGTGGACATCGCCAAGGAACAGGCCTCCCTTTCCTCCTCCAGCGTGAAGGTTCAGGCCGCTGTTGCAGCTGCCTCTCAGGCCAACCAGATGCCACAGAACCTGCTCAGCCTTATTCGGTAAGATTAATATTCAGATGGGGCCGCCTGATCGGGTGGCCCTGTCCGTATAACTAATACAGGAGTTTGGCAAATGACGAGTGTTAGTTCTACCGATACAGGCGCGGCGACGACCACGACAACGAACACTACCACTACGTCTTCATCCAGCTCCAGCTCCGCTCATACTGCCAATGTGTCATCTGACTCGGATATCGATTGGGATGCCCTGATCGAGGCGGCGGTGCTGCAAAAGCAGCTTCCAGCGGATCGTATCAGCAATAAAATCACGGAAAATGAAGCCAAAATTGAATCCTACAACACCATGCAGGATCTGCTTGGTGACATGCTGGATTCTGTCGAGACCATCACGGGCGTTTCTGAATCCCTGACAGAACAGGATGACATTTTTTCCTCGCGCGAAGCCTATCTGACCGGCATCGGTGGCGCGGACGCAGAAAATTCACTGGTGGTGACCGCTGAGGCGGGTGTCGCCATCCAGACCTACGAACTGACGATCGACCAGCTCGCAACCTCCCAGAAAGTGGCCAGCGCTTCGCAGAGCAGCGGTTATGATGCACTCGGATATGAGGGCACAATCTCACTGTCCATGGCAGGGGCGGATATCCCGGTCAATGCAGATGGGGACGAAGACCCAACATTGCTGCAAGTTGAAGTCGACGACACCATGAGCCTCGTCGAGATCGCCGATGAGATCAATACCCGAACCGACTATACGGGCGTGACCGCCACTGTGGTTGCCGTTGATGAGAATGACTTTCGCCTCGTGCTGACGGGGGAGACCGGCGCGGATATCGTCATGACCTCGGTCGAGGGAGACGACATCGGCCAGTCGCTCGGACTGACCGATAGCAGCGGTGCCTATGTTGACGAGCTGCAATCTTCGCAAATCGCCAAATTCTCCGTCGATGGCGTTGAGATTTCCCGAAAAAGCAACACCGTTGATGATGTGATCGACGGCGTCACATTCTCCCTCTACCAAACCACCGATGTTGGCGAATCCATCGCAGTCGAGATTGGCCAGTCCCTGTCTTCCATCAAGGATGCCGTGGTTTCGCTGGCCGATAGCTACAATGCCTATCGTGAATGGGCCATCACCCAACAGGCTATCGACGCAAGCGGATCCGTTTCCGATGACGCGACCCTGTTTGGTGACAATATGCTGCGCAATATCAACACCGAGATCGCGCGCGGTTTGTCTAAGGTGATTGATAGTGAAGGCATGGCGCTGCTCGGGCTTTCCTATGATGAGAATAACTATCTTGAGCTGGATGAGAGCGAGCTCAATGACGCGCTGTTGAACGACATCGACCAGATCGAGGATGTGCTCAACTTCCAGTATGAAACCAGCAATTCCGATCTGGCTGTTCTGCGGCGGAACGCCAACATGCCCTCGGAGCTGACGCTTGACATTACCGTTGATGAGGAAGGCGCTGTTGTCGGCGTTCTTGCAGACGGAGAGGCGGGGCTGTTCGAAGTGGATGGTACCCGTATCGTTGGCGCTGAAGGAACCGACTATGAGGGGATCACCTTTGTCTATACCGGCGATGAAAACGCCACGATCACCTTCAGCAGTTCGGCCGGCATGGCCGAACAGCTTTTCCAGTCACTGAACAAATATACAGATGAGGATGATGGTCTTCTGACAGAGAAGATCGCATCCCTCGAAGAACAAAACGAAGATTATGAAGCCGAATATGACGACTATATGAGCATCGTTGATGCTTATGAAATGCGTCTGACGGAGCTTTACTCATCTTACCAGGCAGCGATCGAAGAGGCCCAAAGCTCGCTGGACTATCTGGAAGCCATTCTCAATTCGGGAGACTAATATGAATTATGCGCAAAACCGCGCGGTGAACGCCTATAGGACAGCCAATACGGCTGTGCCGCCCGTCAAAGCTGTCGCTATGCTGCTGGATGAAGCGCTGAATGCGATCGTGTTGACAGCCTACTATATCAAGCGCAAGGAATTCGAGAGCGCTTTCGGGCGTGTCGTTCATGCCTCCAAGATCCTGAGTGGACTGCGGCAAAATGTGAATCTGGATGTAGACCCGCAAATGGGGCAGCAGTTCATCGACATGTATACCAGCAACATTTTTGCTTTACACAATGCTTATGGACGTGATGACGCGATCCAAAGATATGCTACGCTGGCTAGCGGTATTCTGGAATTCCGCAATGCATGGGCAGAAATCGCAAGAATGCAGCAACGAAGCATTGACACCGTCATGGGCGGGATTTTAGATCAAAAAGATGAAGTTGTTGCCGCTGAAGCGGTATAACGCCTGGACAATCGAGACGACGGCTTACTTGTCCAGCCAATGTTAGGACAATTATGGCCAAGTCCGAAGGTGATATGACGATTGAGCAGTTCGAAGAGCTGTTGGATCTGCACGGTCCGGATTTGAAGAATTGGCCAGAAGAGCAAGTGGCGCCAGCCCTTGCTCTTTTAAGTATTTCCCAAGATGCACAAGATAGCTTGCGACTTGCAGCAAGCATACCCAAGCTGGCGAAGGCCTCGCCAGCCCCGAAGGCTCCCGCCTCTCTTGTCAATCGCATCATGACGAAAGTCAAAAAATAAAATCATGATGTGCTGCTGCCTTGAATGCGCTGGCTACATTTGAGTATCTGCGCGTGGTGTGGCTCTCAAAATCAAAAGCTCTTTTCGCAAGCATTAGCAGCTCTTACAATTTCTCATTTGTTTCATCGCGTTCATTGGGCTGTCAAAATATTTATACGTGAATATTTTCTAAAGTAAAAAGGCGAACTGAAGGAATTTTGCGCAATTAAATACTTAAAAATTATATTTATAAACTGAGATAGGCAATTAATTCCTAGCGGAAATAAGTATAGGGCAATATTTTCCTAAATAAAAAATGAAAAAATACCGCCTGATTTGGCTTTTTGTCCCGTTTCAGAAATATGAGGGATGAAGGCATGAGGTGAAATCCGTGTCTTGATCTCGTGTTTTCTCGAAACGCGCGAGCTAAAGCCATGACTGTATCTGCACTGGCCTCTTCTACAGCAAGTACGACGACCACGACGACTTCAAGCCAGGGATTGGGATTGGATACATCGCAGTTCTTGCAGCTCATGGTCGAGCAGTTGCAGAACCAGAACCCGACCGATCCCACCGACACGACCGAATTTCTCAACCAGATGGTTCAGCTGTCGACCTACGATCAGCAAGTCGAGAATGCAAACAATCTCAAAACTGTCGTCTCGTCTCTGGATACGATGATCGCTGCGAATGGCCTTGGCTATATCGGGCAATCTGTTTCTGTCCTTGGCGACACCACGACGCTTCAGGATGGTTCCGCCCAGTGGAATTACGCGCTCGAAAACGATGCTACAGATGTAAAAATCGAGATCTTCGATGAAGACGGCAACTCGGTCTACACAGCCGATGGTGAGACCGAAGCGGATGGTTCCCATGAATTTAAATGGGATGGCGTGACCGATGAAGGCAAGCAGCTGGACGATGGCGGCACCTACAGAATTGAGATCACCGCGACTGATAAAGAAGGCAATGACATTGAAACCAGCACCTCGGTAACGGGAAAGGTCACGGGTGTCGATGCTTCTTCTGGCCAGACATACCTGACAATGGGCGATGTCTTCTTCACGCTCGACCAAATCATCTCAGTCAGTTCTGATAGTTAAGAAATTCAACAGGTTAGCGCTGCTTCCTGAACAATAAGTCAATCCTGCCACTCAAGCAATAGACATCGAACGTGGCGCATATGTAGGAGAGTAACATGAGTTTGATGGGTGCAACAAACGCCGCGATCACTGGCTTGGCCGCGCAGTCGCAGGCGCTTTCGAATGTTTCAAACAACTTGGCAAACTCGGATACGACCGCATACAAGGCGTCCAAAACGAGCTTTTCAAGTCTCGTTGCAGGGTCTGGCAACAACAAGAGCGGTGGTGTGCATGCCAGCAACACGACCAACAACACGGCTCAGGGCCTTGTGACCGACTCGGCCATCTCCACGCATCTTGCCATTCAGGGCAACGGTTACTTCGTTGTGTCCGAAGAGGGGGATACATCCTCTCGCTACTACACCCGTAATGGTGAATTCGCGGTCGACAATGACGGTTACCTGATGAATGGCGACTACTATCTGCTCGGTTGGGCAACCGATGCGGATGGCAACGTGGCCGGCGGCGCCAGCAGCGTCAATCTGGACAAGATCGATTTGAGTTCCATCCAGAGCTCGGCTCAGGCAACCTCCGAAGCTTCCATTCAGGCGACATTGCCCGGGGATGCTGTGTTGAATTCGACCTTTGAATCCAGCTTCGAGGTCTATGACTCGCTGGGAACGGCAAGCACGATTACCGCAACCTATGAAAAAACGGCGCAAAACACCTGGACGATTACCTATTCTGATCCGGTTTCTGCGGATACATCCACGACAACAGGCTCTGTGACCAGTTCGCCGATTACCGTCCAGTTCAATAATGATGGCTCTCTGGCCAGCGTTTCTGGCACCGGCCTTGATATCACTTGGAACACCGGTGCGGCGGCTTCCTCAATCAAGCTTGATTTGGGGACGGTCGGCGGCTCTGACGGCTTGACGCAATATTCCTCCAACGATGTCGAGAATGCGGATATCGATGTCAAATCCATCATTGTTGATGGCCGGGCTTACGGCACGGTGGATGATATCGAAATCGAGACCGACGGGTCTGTGGTTGCTACCTTCTCCAACGGCGAAACGCGCAATATCTACAAGATCCCGGTCGCCACTTTCATCAACTCCGATGGACTGACTGAAGACAGTGACGGCATCTACGCGATCTCAACCTACTCGGGCAACGCGACCCTGCATACAGCAGGCACGGGCTCGGCAGGCAGCCTGAAGAGCAGTTCGCTGGAATCCAGCACCGTGGACACCAGCACCGAATTTGCCAGCATGTTGTCCGCCCAGCAGGCCTATTCCTCTGCGTCCCAGATCATTTCAACTGCCGGCGACATGTTTGACAGTCTCCTGCAAGCCGTGCGGTGATTTTCATGTCGGATGATCTGGCCCATTGCAAGGCTGAGCTCAGGCGCCTCAAGGCTGAAATCCGCCGCTATGAGAGAGAGCCGGACCGCGCGTCCGGCAAACTCCTGCTGCTGGTTGCCCAAAATGCTCTGAAGGACTTGATAAAGCATATGCGGGGCCAGCAGGCGAGCATCAAGAATAAGCGCTCTCGATCCACAAAAGCCAATCAGGTTGCAAACGCCTATTCTCAGTTGAACCAGTTTCGAAAAACGAACAAAGGCTAAGGGTGAACCATGCACGACGAACTCAATACCAAGATGGTCCATTCCGAGCGTGATATCGAACGCATCGAAAGCGCCATTGATGAAGCGATCACGGTGGCTGATGAACTGATCCGCATTGCCGGAGAAGAAAATCAGCGCCTCGAAAGCGGACGCCCCACTTCTTTGGATGATCTGCTTGTCAGAAAGCACAAGTTGGCTGGCGAGTTTGATGCTTTCTTCAAGCGCTTCAAGGCGGAACGCGAGGTCTTTCTCTATGCCTCGGATGAGAAGTTCAACAGCTTGCAGGACCGTATCCAGATTCTTGCCCAGTCCTTTATGGAAAATGCCAACCAGTTGAACCGGGCGATGTCTGCCAATGAACGGCGCATCAGTGCCATCATGCGGGCCATCCGCGACAATCAGGATGCGAGCGCTTTGCCATCCTATGGGGCTGCCGGACAGAGCGCTTCCAGCACGCCACACGCTGCGTCTCTCAAGGGAGGGCGCAAGGTTTGAGGATAGCGCCTCTCTGTCTTCGGTTTCCGATGATGCAAGAGAGGCTTGGACACCAATATGGCTTTTGCGCCTTCCCGCGCAGGAGGAACAAAAGCCAATAGAGGGAATAGCCAATGACATCGCTGAATGTTGCCCGATATATCGCCTCCAGTTCACTGGGCGCGACACAGGTCCAGGTATCCGTGACGGCAAACAATATTGCCAACGCTGACACCGAAGGCTATACGGCGAAATCTGCTTCAGCCAGCTCGCGCGCCTACGAAGGTGTTGGTGGGGGCGTGTCGGTTGATGGCGTTTCCTCTTCTGTCAGCAAATATCTTCTGACTGATCTGCTTGAGGCCACCTCGGGAGCGGCTTCGGCCACAAAGACCGCTGAATATCTGAGTGAGCTGCAGTCCTCACTGGGAACGTTGGAAGATCAAACTGGCGCGGGCACGTCGCTTGGCTCGACGATTGCGGATTTCGAAGAAGCCTTGACCCAACTGGCGACAACGCCCGAAAGCACGGCGCTGGCCAATAATGCGGTGACCGCTCTGGAAGACCTCACCAGCCAGATCAGGGATACCGCGTCCGATCTTCAGGGCATGGTGGACAAAGCGGATCAGGAGATCGCCGCAAGTGTGGACGATGTCAATGAAGTCCTTGAGACGATTGATGAACTCAATGATTTGATCCGTACTGAAAAAGCAGCAGGAAACAGCACTGCCAATCTGGAAGATCAGCTCAACTCGGCCCTGACGGATTTGTCTGGCACTTTGGACATCAAAACCTTTCCTTCGTCAGATGGTACCACGAAGGTGTACACCACGACCGGACAAATACTCGTAGGGTCGACGGCACATCTTCTCTCAACCGGCCTCGATGCTGAGGGGCAGACGACGATATCCGTCAATGGATCGGACATAACCAGCCGGCTCAATGGTGGCAACAGCAAGATCGGAGCCCTGCTGGAACTAAGAGACGAGACCCTGCCGGAGTATCAGGCCGCCCTCGATGAGATGGCGACGACCATGATCACGACACTCAATGGGGTCGCTGGGCTGAGTGGTGATATTCTGACAGGCACCAGCGCCAGCGACATCGCGGTTGAAACCACGGTCAAGGACGATCCGACCACTCTGTTAGGAACCGGCAACGGCGCCACAACGGCAAACAACCTGCTTGATGCTCTTCAGGGGGATACGAGCTTTTCTGCTGCTGGCAAGCTCTCTGCTGGAGATCGGACATTTTCCGAATATGCGACGGAAATTCTATCCGCTGCGGTGTCTGACGCCCAAAGCGCCTCTACCTCCCTGAATGCAGCCGAGGCAGACATGACTGCTGCGACGGATGCAATTTCATCGGCCTATGGCGTCAATGTTGACGAAGAGACGGCGCGCTTGTCTGAGCTTGAGCAGCTTTATTCCATCGCTTCTACCATTTTGAGTACCTTGCAGGAGATGTTTGATGACCTGCAAGCGGCAGTTTCATAGGTGACGATATGGCAATGCGCGTAGCTACATTCCAGACAACCTCTGCCCTGATGCAAAAGACGATGACCACGCAGGCCAGATTGGCTGAAGTGCAAGCGCAGCAGGCCAATGGTCTGAAAAGTTCGGATTATGGCGGCTTGGGGTCCAGTGCGGGCAGGGTGGTTGATCTCAGCATTTCCGTCTCCCGCGCCGAAGCAAATATTTCTGCGGCAAATACGGTCGTCTCGCGCAATGATATGGCCTCGTCGATACTTCAGGACATCACGGATGTCCTGACCAATGCACGCAGTGCGGTTTCGGCCACCCGGTCCGATGATGAACTGGAAAGCCTGCAAAATAATGCGGCCGAGTATCTCGAAGACCTCAAGACCATGCTCAATACGCAATATCAGGGACGCTATCTTTTTTCCGGTAGCACCACCGATACCGCACCTGTCGACTTTACCGCCTATGCGGCCACGGATCTGACGACGGTCAACTCCGACTATTATCAGGGCGATGGCTACACCCAGACGATCCGACTGGAAAATGGCCAACAGATGGACTACGGCATAACCGCAACAGTGAGCGGCTTTGAAGAGGCCTTGCGGGCGCTTTCCTATGTGGCCAACGGCAACCTGTCCGACACCAGTGAGCTGCAGGATGTAGATGCGCTGCTGGTCAGCGCGCAGGACAGCGTCATTGCCGCCACCTCCAAGGCCGGGAACACATCAAGCCGTTTGCAAAGCTACATCGAGAATGAAGAGGATTTCATCGCAGAAGCCGAAAATCTGGCTGCCGGAGAGACCTCTATTGATGCTGCCGCGGCTACGGTACTGGCGACGTCATACGAAACCCAGCTGGAAGCCAGCTATTCCGCCCTGAGTAAAATACTCAACCTGAATCTGTCTGACTATCTGCGTTGAGCCTGGCGTCTGAGTGCCCGGTGGCTGATTTTCCTTCTTGGCTGTGGTAGCTTTGCCATGGTCATCTCCCTGTCATGATCGAGCGCCTAAAAGGACTGGGAGCCTGTTGGCGCATCTTTCTGCGAACAGGTGCGCGTAAAAAAGCCAATCAAAACAAAAGGAGTGCGCTTGTGAAACTCGACCCATCCAGACAGCAGGCATTGATCAATCTTGTTCGGCAAGCGGCAAAAAGCGAAATCATGCCACGCTTTCGCCATCTCTCGCCCGAGTCCGTGCGGATCAAGACACGGCATGACGATCTGGTGACTGACGCCGATGTGGCCTCTGAAGCCAAGATCAGCAAGGGCGCACTTGAGATCCTCCCAGAGGCCCTGATCATTGGCGAAGAAGCGGTTGCTGCCGATCCTTCCATTCTGGACAAGATGAGTGATGCCGATTGGGCAGTCATCATCGATCCGGTGGATGGCACATGGAATTTCGCCAACGGGCTGACACAGTTTGGCGTCATTCTCGCGGTCACCTACAAGGGCGAAACCTGCTTCGGTCTCCTCTATGATCCGGTAATGGATGACTGGATCATGGCCAGCCGCGGCGAAGGGGCATGGTTCTGCCGGCCCGATGGAGAGCCCATCCGGCTGGAAACCTCCGCGCCAAAGCCTTATGGCGAGTTGGAAGGAATGCTGCCGCTGTTCATTTTCCCTCAGGCACAGCGGGAACGTTTGGCAGCCCAGATGGCAGCCCAGTTTGGTCGCCTTGATTGCCTCAAATGCTCTTGTCACGAATATCGCATGTTGGCGCAGGGGCGGGCGGACTTCATCCTGAGCCCCAAGAAGAATCCATGGGATCATGCTGCAGGCGTTTTGATCACGCAGGAAGCGGGCGGTGATGCCGTTTGTCTGGACGGCCGCCCTTACAAACCGACGGATCATTCAGGGCCGTTCCTTGTGGCGCATAACAAGCAAAGCCTTGAGGCCTTGCGCGAGGCACTTGCCTGGCTGGATGCCAAGTAAGCGGCAGACTTGCTCATCCTATAAAAAGGCCCCGCAGCAGCGATGCTAGCGGGGCTTTGGCTTTTTAGTGTCGGGCAAAGTTCCGTCTAGAAGAAGCGGCGGGATGAGAAGCCGCCAACGCTCAGGCATGGCTCCTGACCGGTGACAAGGTCGGCCGTCATCTTGCCGGTGATGGGGCCAACAGCAAAGCCCATATGCCCATGGCCAAAGTTGAAATAGAGGCCCTCATGCTGGCGCGATTCTTCGATCAGCGGCAGGTTGTCCGGGAAGCAGGGGCGGAAGCCCATCCACGGTTCATCTTCAACCGGCTTGCCGATCGGATAGAGCTTCTTGGCCCATTTGGTGGCCTTTTTGATCTGAACCGGCGTCTTGCGTGTATCCCGCGCGGCAAATTCAATGCCGCTCGTCAGCCGGATGCCGTCTTCCATCGGGGTCAGAAGAAAGCCGATATCTTCATCCACGACAGGGCGGATCATGCTAGCGCCATTGTCGCTGGCAAAATGCTGATGATATCCGCGCTTGACCTCGAGCGGGAATTTATAGCCAAAAGGTTTGAGCAGATCCATGCTCCATGCGCCAAGGGCGATGACCACCTTGGGGGCGGTGACCGGACCATCTTGAGAAGACACTGTCCAACCGCCATTTTCCTGCTTCAGGCTGCGCGCGTCGCCAAGCAGCAGGGCTCCGCCGCGTCCCTTGAACAGCTCGGCATAGGCTTGCGTCACGCCGCCGGGAGAGGAAACAGAAACGCAGCCTTTCCAGTGAATGGCTCTGTCCTGCTCGGTGAAATGGAAGGAGGGCTCAAGCGCTTCCAGCTCTTTCTTGCCTACAATGTCATATTCAACGCCAAACTCGTCAGCATAGCCGAGGGTACGGGCCGTGGATTCAAAGCTTTTCGGGCTGTGATAGAGATTGATCCAGCCGGTTTCGCGGAACTTGTCCATGATGCCAGCATCGCGCGCGAAATGGAAATGCTCGGTTGCCGAAACCTGACGCAAGGGTGTAACGCGCCGTGCATAGGAGGAAATGCCAAAGGGCGTGGAAAGCCTCCACATGGCAAACAGCCAAGGCGCAAGGCGTGGCATCATCGTGGGGTGATAATGCATCGAAACCTGGGTGTTGCTGCCATATTTCATCAGCGGCACGATCTCACTGGGAATGACCAGCGGCACATGGCCGTCTTTTTCGATGATTCCGGCATTGCCGTAAGAGGCTTCAAGGCCCGGTTCCTGACGATCCAGAATGGCAACTTTCAGGCCGCGCTCCTGCAGATGCAGGGCAGTACTTACGCCAACAATGCCGGCACCCAGGACGATAACATCATATGACACAGCAATACTCCTAAAGAATTTCCCAAGAAAAAGCGGCCTCTTGTTGGGCCTCTCGTTTGGCTTCTTGGGAACAGACGAAAAATGATTGAAACAAAGAAGAGGCCGGGTCGTCCAAACCCAGCCCCTTTGTCTTACATATCCTTGGCGTCCTGAGGCAGAACGTCAAGCGGAATGTCCTGATAGCAGACCGGTCGCAGGAAGCGGCGGATGGACATGGTGCCAACCGACGTTGCGCCAAAGTTGGTGGAAGCCGGGAACGGTCCGCCATGCACCATGGAATCGCAAACCTCAACCCCTGTTGGGAAGGCGTTGGCCAGAATGCGGCCCGCCTTGCGCTCAAGGATAGGCAACAACTTGCCGGCAAGCGGCTTGTCTGCGTCGTCCATCAGCATCGTTGCGGTCAGCTGCCCTTCAAAGCTCTTGGCGATGGTGAGCATTTCTTCTTCGTCCTTTGCCGTGACGATGATGCCCATTGGGCCGAAAACCTCTTCCTTCAACGTCTGATTGGAGAGCCAGTCCGCGCCGGAAACCATGAACAGGTTCGGCGTTGCATTGCGCATGTCGCACATGGAGGTGAGCAACTCGCGGACGCTGGTTTCAGAAGCAACAGCAGCAACACCCTTGCGGTAGGTATCAGCCATGCTTGATGTCAGCATGACTTGCTCACCGACCTCTTTAAGACCCGCAACGGTTGCCTGACCAAAGGCTTCGGCCTGTTCTTCCAGAATGATGGCAAGGCCCGGATTGGTGCAGAACTGTCCGGCTCCGATGGAAAGGGATCCAGCCCAACCTTTACCCAGCTCTTCGCCTTTGGCCTTTACAGCTTCGGGCAGCACGAACATCGGATTGACCGAGCCAAGCTCGCCAAAGAATGGAATGGGTTCTGGTCGCGCAACACAGAGATCATAAAGCGCCTTGCCGCCCCAGAAGGAACCGGTAAAGCCTACGGCTTTGATCAGCGGGTGCTGCACAAGAGTGGTGCCCACATCGCGACCACCGCCCTGTACAAGGCTGAAGACGCCTGGATGGATGCCGCATTTCTTGACGGCAGCAACAATCGCGTCACCCACGATTTCACCCGTGCCCGGATGGGCGCTATGGCCTTTGACCACCACAGGGCAACCAGCCGCCAGAGCAGCCGCGGTGTCGCCACCGGCAACAGAAAAGGCCAATGGGAAGTTGGATGCCCCAAACACGGCCACCGGCCCGATCGGACGCTGCATGAGCCGCAAATCAGGGCGCGGTGCAGGCTGCCGGTCCGGCAAGGCTTCCGTGAGACGGCGGTCGAGATATTCACCATCGCGGATGTGATTGGCAAACATGCGTAGCTGGCCGGTCGTTCGGCCCCGCTCGCCCTCAAGGCGCCCTGTCGGTAGGCCTGTTTCCAGATTACCTGTCTCGGTGATCTCGGCAGCACGCGCCTCGATTTCATCGGCGATGCATTCAAGGAAAGCTGCGCGCTCTTCGCGGGACGAATAGCCATAGGACCAGAAAGCCTCTTCCGCAGCCTCACATGCCTTTGCTACAAGGTCAGGTGTGCCTTTTGAAAAATCATGTGCTGGTCCGGAGACGGGCGCTGAGGAGAAAATCTCTTCGCTTTTGACCTTCTCACCCGCGATCAGATGGCTGCCGTGGGGGGTATAGCTCATGGATATATCCTTTTGCTGCAAGAAAGACTTGATGTTCTGACGACACAGATAATACAATTTGTATGCATTTGGCAACCGAAGGATTTCCCGTTAGGCTCGGGAACCACAATTTGTCGCAAATTTAGCTACAGTTTAGAGAACGAAATACGCTTTTTGAACGATAAGAGGACGATATGTCACAAAAAGAAACGGTCACCATCGAAGCGCTGGAAGCGCGTGTTTCCCAAATCTTTGAGAAGATTGGCGCGCTTCGGGATGTGGCGGATTGCCTTGCCCATGTCATCGTGGCTGGCGAACGCGACCATTGTGCGGCGCATGGCCTTTACCGTATCGAGGGATGTTTGCGCACCATCAAGGCCGGACAGGTAAAGCCGGATGTTGAGCCAGCTCTGATGTCGAGCGACGGGGCGATCGTCAAGGTGGATGCAAAAATGGGCTTCTCCAATCCGGCTTTCGCTTTTGGGTTGCCGCTGCTGGTGGAAAAGGCCAGAGAATTCGGCCTTGCCGCCATGGTGATACAGGATTGCACACACTTTTCTGCGCTTTGGCATGAAACCGAGGCCATCGCCGCCCACGAGCTTGCTGGTCTTGCCATGTGCCCAAGCTATGCCACGGTCGCGCCATTTGGCGGCAACGCGCCCCTTTTGGGCACCAACCCGCTGGCCTTCGGGTGGCCGCGTCCCAAAAAAGATCCTTATGTTTTTGACTTTGCCACCAGCATGGCGGCGCGTGGGGAAATAGAGCTCTACAATCGGGCTGGCAAACCGCTGCCGCAAGGGTGGGGCATCGACAAGGATGGCAAGGAAACCACCGATCCGGCTGCCGTTCTGGAAGGCTCCATGTTGCCATTCGGCACCCATAAGGGATCGGCCATTTCCACCATGATCGAATTGCTCGCAGGTGCCATGATCGGCGATCTGACCAGCCCCGAAGCATTGGAAGCGCTGGGCACCACAACGCTGGCCCCTCATCATGGCGAACTGATTCTGGCGCTCGACCCGATTAAATTTTCTGCCGGACGCACGGACAACCCGTTTGAGCGTGCCGAGATGATGCTTGATGCCATTGCCGGACAGGGTGCGCGCCTGCCCTCTCAGCGTCGCTTTGCCGCTCGCAAGCAAACGCTAACTGAAGGTATCACGCTGGATGAAAAGCAGCTGGCTCTGCTGGCGAAGTTTGAGGAACAGGGGCTGGACGGGGTTAGTCTCTGACCGCTCTGAGCCATGCAAAGGCACAAAAAGCGGAGCCCTTTTGCAATAGCAGAAGGGCTCCGCGGGGGACTGGGTAAAAGAGAAAGTGTGTCTTACCCAAGATATGGAGCGAGTGAAGGCTGCTTGCTCCAATTTGCATACCAGTCATCAAACAGCTTGAGTTGTTTGGCGATATAGCCCTTCTGGCTTTCGCTCAAGACATCCGTTTCATTGAAGTTGAGCGTATATTCGGTCTTGCCGCGCAAAACCATCATATATTTGAAGCTGAGAACCAGATCAGGCATCTCATCAAACTTGGACAGAACGGCGAGCGCCGCTTCCAGCTCAAGGGCCAGACGACGGGCTTCTGTGTTGCCTTTCACGGCATCTTTGCAAAGTGCGATCATCAACAGCACTTCTTTGGGCAGGATGTTACCGATACCGGTGATGGCCCCTTGTGCACCGCAATTGACATAGCCATGGTAAACAGCCGTATCCACACCAACCATCAAGAGCGCATCGTCACTATCGCTGCTGGTCATATTTTCTGCTGCATAGGAAAGCGCAGCTACGCCACCAAATTCCTTGAAGCCGACCAGGTTCGGATGGGTCTTGCGCAGCTCGAAGAAGAGATCCGCTTTGGTGGCAAAGCCATAGTAAGGGCTGTTATAGATCACGCCGGGCAGATCAGGTGCTGCCGAAAGAACGGCTTCGAAATGGGCCTTCTGGGCAGCAGCAACAGAGGTGCGGGAAAGCTGACGCGGGATGATCATCAAGCCCTTGGCGCCGACTTTCTGCGCATGAGCGGCGTGGGCGGCGGCCATCTTGCTATTCATGGCGCCAAGACCGGCAACGACGGGAAGGCCTGCTTCGACCAGAAGCTCAACGCCTTTCATGCGTTCCGCGTCCGTCAGCAGAGGCCAGTCGCCCATGGAGCCGCAATAGACAACAGCGCCCATTCCGGCATCGATCATTTCCTTGCCCTGTTTGACCAGAGCGTCATAGTCGGGGGTGCGGTCTTCTTTGCATGGCGTCATCAGAGCAGGCATGCAGCATGTGAAAATAGTGGAGTCCATGTGATTGTCCCAAGAATTATCCAAAAACCCGACCGGTCCCGCCTTTTCGGGGTGGATAGAAAGATCTATGTTTATGCAGAGACAATACCAGTTGTATTTTAATTGTCGACATGAAATGTTACAAAAGGCACGGCTTTTTTGCTTTCTGTTGATAGGACGTATGAAATGGAGCAGATCCTAATGAATGATTCCAAGAAAATTCTGTTTGAGAATCGCCTCTCGCGGCTAAGAGCGCGCATGGCGGATATCGGGACGGATCTGGTCGCTGTGGGGCCGACTTCGAACATGGCTTGGCTGGCAGGTGTCTCTGCGCATGGGGATGAACGGCCGGTGATGGTATTGGTCACCCAGAAGGATGCCGCCTTCCTTATGCCCGCGCTCAATCAGGATAGTGTGCGCCAGCATACGGACCTGCCATTCTACTGCTGGGCCGACGCTGATGGCGCTACCGGCGCATTGAACAAAATGCTGTCCGACTTCGGGCTTGCAAGGGAAGGCATTTCGGTGGCTGTTGATGAAGCGATGCGCGCCGACTTTGCTCTGTTGCTGCTGGATGCGCTGCCGGATAACAAACGTCAGTTCCTTGGTGATACGCTGGGCTATCTGCGTTGTCGCAAGGATGAAACGGAATATGCCCAGCTCAAGGAAAATGCCGTGCTGACCGATGCTTGTGTCACCGCAGCCTTTGAGCATCTGAAGGTTGGTATGACGGAGCTGGATGTCATAAAGTTCATCGATGACTATTTTGCAAGCCACGGCGCAACCACGGAATTTGCCAGCGTCTGTTTTGGCGGCAATGGTGCATTTCCTCATCACGACAGCGGCGAAACAAAGCTTCAAGAGGGTATGCCTTTGATGATCGATCTGGGGTGCCGCAAGGGGGGCTATCCAAGCGACATGACCCGTTCGGGCTATTTCGGGGCCAAGCCGGAAGGCTATGAAGAAATCGCTGTCATCGTGGAGGCGGCGGTCAAGGCAGCTCTTGCTGCAGCCAAGCCGGGCGTGAAAGCCAGCGCCATTGATGACGCCGCCCGCTCGACCATTGCCAAGGCTGGCTATGGTGACAAGTTCCTGCACCGCACCGGCCATGGGTTGGGTATCGACGTGCATGAACATCCCTATATGTCGGCAAGCTCCGAGACTATCCTTGAAGAAGGCATGGTCTTTTCCATCGAACCGGGCATCTATCTGGCAGGCCAGTTCGGCGTGCGTCTGGAAGATATCGTCATCATGCGCAAGGATGGGCCGGAAATCCTGTCCGACAAACCACGTGACCTGATCGCAGCCAAATGATGGTTTATTCCGACCTTCGCTCTTTAAGGAGAGTGCAATGACTTATGTAACATTTCCCGGCGTCGCCTATCGCGATATCACGCTGCCGGTTCCCCTTGATTGGGCCAAACCGGAAGGGGAAAGCCTGACGCTGTTTGCCCGTGAGGTGGTGGACCCTGCGCGCAAGGAGGAAGATCTGCCTCTGCTCGTCTTCCTTCAGGGCGGTCCCGGTGGCAAGGGCCCGCGCCCACAAGGGGGCGGCCCGGCTTGGCTTAAAACCGCACTCAAGACATACCGCGTCGTGCTGCTCGATCAGCGCGGCACGGGGCGGTCTTCACCGGTGGAAGGGCGCCATATGCAGCGCTTTGCCTCTGGCGAAGAAGGTGCCCGTTTTCTTGCCTGCTTCAGGGCAGACAGCATCATTCGCGATTGCGAGCATCTGCGCAAAGAGGCCTATGGTGGCCGAAAATGGTCAAGCCTTGGCCAGAGTTATGGCGGCTTTCTGACCCTTTGCTACCTCTCCATGGCCCCCGAGGCGCTGGAAGCCTGCTATGTAACGGGCGGGTTGGCCGGGATTGATGCCCGCGCAGAAGATGTCTATGAGCGCACCTTCCTGCGGGTGGCTGAAAAGAACCGGCACTATTATGCCCGCTATGAGGCCGACAGGGATGAGGTGGCCCGCATCGCCGATATTCTAGCCGGCGAAGACATTCGCTTGCCCGACGGAGACCGGTTGACAGTGCGCCGGTTGCAAACCCTCGGCATGGCCTTCGGCATGAAGCCGGGTTATGAGATGGTGCATTGGTTGATCGATGAAGCGCTCGATGGGGATGGCTTACTGACCGACAGCTTTCTTTCTTCCATCATGGTGGAAACAGGTTATGCCACCAATCCGCTTTTCTGCGTGCTGCAAGAGGCCATCTATGGCCAGCATGGTAAAGCCTCCAACTGGGCGGCGCAAAGGGAGCGGGAAAAGCATGCCGCTTTCGCCGAGAGCCATCGGCCATTGCTCTTTACTGGCGAGATGATGTTCCCGTGGATGTTTGAAGAGATTAGGGCGCTCAAGCCTTTCCGGGCGGCGACAGAGGCTCTGCATGCCATGCCGCTGGAGGAACAGCTCTATGACAAGGCGCGTCTGGCCGCCAACGACGTCCCTGTTGCGGCTACCGTCTATTTTGATGACATGTATGTGGATGCTGGCCTGTCACTGGAAACAGCTGGTCGGGTTGGCAATCTCAAGGCATGGGTGACCAACGAATATGAGCATGACGGACTGCGGCAGGACCCGCGTGTTCTGGCGCGGCTGATGGATATGGTCGCAGGCAACGAATAGCAATACTGCACCTGAGTGGCGCATCAAGGACATATTAAAACTGGCGCGGGGCCTTGCCCCGCGCCAGTTTGCCTTCAAGCTGTTTAGTCAGCTTTAAAGCACCGTAAAACCGTGGGCATAAGGGTCGCGATCATCAATGAAGATGGTGTTGAACCCGGTCTGGCGTGCCCAGCCGCCGATGGATGGAATGATGGCATCCAAATCACCCACCTTGGCGGCGGCTTCCACCCGTCCCTTGAACAGGCTGCCGATGATGCTCTCGTGAATGAAGGCATCGCCGATATCCAGCCGCCCTTTAGCAACCCAATGGGCCATGCGGGCCGAGGTGCCCGTGCCGCAAGGGGAGCGATCGATGGCCTTCTCGCCATAAAAGACTGCATTGCGGGCCGTCGCTTCCGGCGCCAGAGGTTTGCCGGTCCAGAGAATATGGCTTAGGCCGTTGATGGCCGGATTCTCCGGATGCACAAAATCGTATTTTTCATTGAGCGCCGCACGCAGCTTGGGTGAAAAGCCTACCAGCTCACCGGCTGAGAAGTCGGCCATATCCTTGTAGCAATCCTGAGGCTCCACAATGGCGTAGAAATTGCCGCCATAGGCCACATCCACATGCACGTCTCCCAGCCCGTCAATCTCGGCAGTCATGTCTTCAGCATAGAGGAAGGCGGGCACGTTGGTCAGCCGGACCTCTTCCACATAGCGGCCTTCCTGCCGATACTCCACGGTGACCAGACCGGCGGGCGTATCCAGCCGCAGCTTGCCCGGTTCCTTTGGGGTCACCAGACCGTTCTCGATGGCCATGGTCACAGTGCCGATGGTGCCGTGGCCGCACATGGGCAGACAGCCCGAGGTTTCGATGAACAGGACAGCAATATCGCAATCTTCCCGCGTCGGCGGATAGAGAATCGATCCGGACATCATGTCATGTCCGCGCGGCTCAAACATCAGCCCTGTGCGAATCCAGTCGAATTCAGCCAGAAAATGTGCCCTTTTCTCTATCATGGTGCTGCCTTCCAGCTGCGGGGCGCCGCCCGCAACTAGTCGCACCGGATTGCCACATGTATGGCCGTCAATGCATTGAAATGTATGGTTTTTCATCGGATACCCTGCTCAGGTGATACGCTTTGTGCTCTGTGCGTTTCTTTTCTCGCATTGACACGATAATATGTCGACAATTAAAATACAAACATTTGCTTCAGGACTTTAAAGATATTCGCTAGAAATATTCATCACAACATCGTTGGGCAGCAAGGGCATGACCGAAACAAAAGAGAAAAAAACGACCAAGGGACCCTATAAGAGAGGCGCAGGCGTTGGCCATGTCTATCAGACCCTGCATCGTGAAATCATAGAATTGAAGATCGCGCCCGGCAGCCCGATTGATGAGCTGCAACTGGCAGCGCGTTTTTCCATGTCGCGCACACCTATCCGCGAAGCGCTGGTTCGTTTGGCAGCGGAAGGCCTGATCACGACGCTGCCTAACAGGGCAACCATCGTTTCCAACATTGATTTTCTCAATCTCTCGCAGTTCTTCGATGCACTGACTCTGATGTATCGCGTTACGACGCGACAGGCAGCTGCTAATTATGAAGAAGGAGATCTGGCCGATATCAATCATTGGAAGGATCTCTACGCCAAAGCGGTGGAAACGCGCGATGTCTTCGAGATGATCGCCACCAATCGCGAATTCCATCTGGCCATCGCAAAAGCGGGGCGCAACCGCTATTATGTCGAGCTGTTCACCCGTCTTCTTGATGAGGGGCGTCGTATCCTGCGGCTCTATTACCAGTCCTACAATGATGATATCCCGCATCTTTATGTCGATGAGCATGAGAAGATGATCAAGGCCATCATGAATCGCGATCTGGCGCTGGCAGACAAGCTGGCGGCGGAACATGCCGACCAGATCGTGCGCCAGATTCAGTCTTATATCGCAGCTGATACGCGGGTGAATGGCTCCCTCGCGCTTTAGCTCTACGCCGCAAAGACCAGGCTCTCAGGGCCCGGTTGCCTATTCGCTTTGCGCATATTCCCAGGCAGGGAAGGGATCTGGCAGATGCTCATAGAGGGAAGGGTCGAAGGGCCCTTCGCCAATAGGAGCCGCCAGAGCCCTATCCAGCATCGAGCAGATGCGATCCTTGTTCATTTCACCCAGCATACCGATAAAGACGATCTGCTGGCGCCGGTCGCCATATTGCGGGTCAAGCACCGCCTTTAGCTGTTTGCGCATCGCACGGTCTTTTGGCCAGCGATCCTGAGGCACGGACGCCCACCAATAGCCCAGCGGACTTGTTCGGGCCATATTGCCCGCAAGGCTATATTCACCGACAATGCGGTGGCGTGTGGCCAGCCAGAAATGTCCCTTGGCACGGATAACACCCGGTAGTGGCGTCTGGGTGAATTCGTGAAATTTCTCCGGGAGCAAGGGGCGACGGGCAGTCCAGACAAAGCTGGTGATGCCGAATTCGGAATCCTCTGGCACGTGGTCAGCAAAGCCATAAAGCTCCTTGTACCATTGAGGATGCTCATGGGCGCGCTGGAAATCAAACAGACCCGTGTTGAAAATGGCATCCGGCTCGACTGCTCCGAAGTCCGTTTCGATTAACCGGGCTCCGGGGTTGAGGCCATGAATGATGGAGCGGGCCGCGCCCAATTGTTCGCCGCTGGCGTCTGACACCTTGTTGAGAATGATGATATCGGCAAATTCGATCTGATCCACGAGCAAGTCAGCCAGTGTTCGCTCATCATGATCGGAAAGATCCGCCTTGAGTGCATCCCTGTCAGCCAGGAAATCCTTCGAGCCGAAATCCTTGAGCAGATGAACCGCGTCGATCACAGTTGCCATCGTATCCAGACGGGCAACATCATTGAGGCTGCGCCCCTCTTCATCGCGAAATTCAAAGGTTGTCGCCACAGGTAGCGGCTCGGATACGCCAGTGCTTTCCACCAGCAAATAGTCAAAGCGCCCTTCTTCAGCCAATTGCCGCACCTTGACCAGAAGGTCATCGCGCAAGGTGCAGCAAATGCAACCATTGCTCATTTCCACCAGTTTTTCTTCTGATTGGTTGAGCGTGGTTTCTTCGCGTACCAGATCGGCGTCAATATTCACTTCGCTCATATCGTTGACGATGACGGCAACCCGCCGGCCATCCCGATTGTTGAGCACATGGTTGAGGAGGGTTGTTTTTCCGGCGCCAAGAAATCCTGAAAGCACGGTAACAGGCAGCCGCTTGTCGATTTTACGTCGTCTGAACATCTATTTACCACATGAAATGTTATAACATGGCAAATATCAGCGCCCAGAGTGGCCCGTCAAGCGTCCAAAAGGGGTTGGTCGGAGTGATGAGGCATAACTGCCTGTGGCAAATTGTCCTGTGAAACCAAAGACAAGACCGCAGGTCTACTCATAAATCAGTCAGCCAGCCAGACCAACAGTTAGCCAGACAAACAGCGATAAAAAAACGGTGTGCCCCTGTTGGAGAACACCGTTTCAAGTGAGAGAGCCTTATTCTTGGTTTTATGCTCTGCAGAAGATCTTGTTGTTAGCTTGGTTCCTGAAAGAGAGCTTACTGAGCCCAGGCCAGCTTCTGGTTGACAACTGGCAGACGCAGAGCGAAGGCACCGCTGCCCAGAAGGGCGATGGAAAGGTTGGTGATGGCCCAGAACAGCGGGAATTCCCAACCGCCACCTTCGCTGGAGAAGACCCAGCCATTGCCCGAATGTACAAACAGGGCACCGATGATCGGTGGCAGGGTCAGGATGGCAACCGCACGGGTGGCGACACCGAGGATCAGGGCAGCGCCGCCAACCACTTCAGCGAAAATGGTCAGATAGGCAAAGAGGCCAGGGAAGCCGAGGCTTTCAAAAAAGCCAACCGTGCCCGGAATGGTAAAGATGAAGATCTTCATCAGGCCATGGGCCAGAAGCAGGGCGCCAGAGATGACGCGGAGAAGAAAGGCTGCATAAGGAGCGGATTGATTGTCGATCATTATAGTGTTCCAACTGTGGTTGCGTGCAGTCTTTGCACTGATTTCACTGGTTCATTCGGTTTCAAGGGAGGCTTTCTTGCTGGAAAGCCCCCTGGTTTGCGAGGTCGCGGATTAACGCAGACCGATCTGCTTGTAGAAAGCGTCGTTGTCCCAGAAGAGATATTCCTCATCCATGACGCCGTCTTTTGTCCAATGGCCGATGGTTGCCATGGTCAACTTGTAGGCTTTGCCGGTTGGCTCGATGAATTTGCCCCCGCCAATCGGCATTGGTTCGGTAAAGGTGCCAGCGATTTCGCCAACAACACCTGTCCACTCGCCCTGTCCGATGCGAACCGGATGCTTGTCGATCTTGGTGTCAGGAGCGAACACGAAGAAGGCCTTGAGGTCTTCGATATGCTGGCCGATGCCTGTTACGCTGCGTCCGTCCGGCCAATGGACTACAATGTCATCAGCGTGGCTTTCATGCAGGCGATCCCATTTCTGACCAGAGAAAACTTCGAAATCGAGGATATCAAAGGTTTCTAGATTTTTGGCGATGCGGGCTTCATCGGCCTGATGCAGTGCCAGTTCCTTGAGCGCTTCGGTTACCGGTTTCGCATTATCCGCCGCCAAAGCTGTCGTTGCGATTGTTCCGATAAGAGCCAAGGCTGCGGTCGAAAGGGTCAAGAGCTTCTTCATGGTGTCGTTTCCGTTCTTCTTATTGTTCTTTTTCTTATTCTTGTTTTTGTCGTTTTGGTTTTTTGTTTTGTTTTGTTTTGTTTTTGGTCTTGCATTTGCTGGTGATCCATATATGGACCAGTTTTTTAATCAATGAAATGGAGATTGTGTTGAATGACTATCTATAAATCATTCCAAATAGATTTAAGGCCGCCCCTTTCCCGCAAATAAGCGGAGACAAAAGGAGACTCTTAGTCAGGGGCATGCGCCTGAACAAGCGGTCTCTATCTCAATGGAACAAGGGGGGGGGGCAGATTAAGGCTTTACGTAGCGCAGGATCGTTTCAACGATCATGTCCCGCTGGGCAGGAACATCGGCTTCATCCCACAGGTCCATGTCAAACACGGCCCGCCATGAATAGCGGTTGGAAACGCGCATGAAGCTGAAAGAAGAGATGAGAAAATGCAAGTGCCACGGGTTGATATCCTTGCGGAAAACGCCTGCTTTGGCACCACGCTCCAGAAGATCGCTGACGGTCTGGATGGCAATGGCGTTGCGCTCTACAAGGCTCTGTCGACCAGTGATATGGCGTCCCATCTCGATATTCTCGACAGACACCAGCCGGACATATTCGGGATGTTCAGCATGGTGGTCAAAGGTCACTTCCACAAGGCGACGCATGGCCTCTTCAGGGGGGAGGGCATCCAGATGCAAGCCCTGCTCCTTGCTACGCACACCGCCGTAGGCTTCTTCCATCACGGCGGCGTAGAGCTTTTCCTTGCTGCCAAAATGATAATAGATCATCGGCTTGGTGGTGCGGGTTCTGGCGGCGATTGCATCCACACGGGCGCCGCTAAGTCCTTTTGCTGCGAATTCTTCCATGGCGGCATCAAGGATGTCCCGCCGGGTTATCTCCGCTTCTCTGCGTCGGGGAGCGGGGCGGGGCTCTTCTTTGGAGGCGTTCTCTTCCATCTCCCTGACATCAGCGCTTTCTCTATTGTCTAGAGCCTGCGGCTCCGGTCTCTCTTCCTGAGGGGCAATCGAACCAAGGGGTGTCTCATGATCAATGACCGGAAGCTCCGAGCGTGCCGAGGCAAATTCCTGTTCCAGATCCTCCAGCATGGCACGCGCGATCTTGACCCCTTCCGTCACATTGATGGCACCGGTAGAGCGCTCGATGACCTTGGAGCGATCTTTATATTGCGGATGCTCCCAAAGATCTCTGGGTACCTTTTTGAGAATACCAACGCGACCATTTCGTCCGATACGCACATTCTTGGGGAGCTTTGTCATCTTCGCCTCAGGTCTTTGGAAAGTATGGAACTCCTTCCAAAGTATGGATTTTTCACTTTGCGGGTATGGATGATAGGCACTTCGCGGCGCTTGTCAATATCCGGGATCTGGATTTGAACTGTTAGGAAATTGCCTTGGATATCTGGTAAAAATACGGGTTAACCATCTAATATTTAGCGATATTCCGCAAAATCACCCTCTCTCGCGGGCAAGATCGTTCACAGCATCATGCGACGCGTTGTCGCAATAGTGGTAATTGTAATGCTTGTTTATTGACAAAAACTACCAGTAAGTAGTGTTGTTGGTATGTGCCGTAATTTCGGTATGGATGATTGGGAGACCATCCACGCCGTTAGCTCATTCTGGTCGGTGTTTGAACCGGCTGCGTGAAACGCGCAAAGAAACCCTTGGGAGGGGAAGGAGCAATTCTCGGCATACAGCTCGGGCTTACCGGCCCGGGGAAAACTTGCTGGCGCTCAGGCTGACCAATCGAGCTTCGCGGCTCCATCAGATGATGCGCTCAAACAGGCTCTAGCGAGGAGAAGGAGGCGGTGAGGAATGCACCGCTTCGCCGCTCATAAAGGCGGTTACCAAAAGGGAGGCATTCAATGAACAAGGCATTTGCGAAACTCGCAATCATGGCCGTGGGGATCGGGCTCGCATTTCCGGTCATGGCCGCAGACTTCAGTTTCAAATTCGCGCATTCTCAGCCAGACAGCTCCGTCCGGCATAAATCCATGCTCTTCTTCAAGGAAGCGCTTGAGAAAGAAAGCGAAGGGCGCATTTCCGTTGAGATTTTCTCGGGCAGCCAGCTCGGGAGCGAACCGGAAGTGATGGATATGGTCAAGATGGGCACCGTGCAGGGTACCCGTGGTGGCGCTTTCACCAAGGCCAACAAGAAATTCCTGATTTACACGTTGCCATTCCTTTATGACAGCACAGACGCCGTGCTCAAGGCCATGCGCAGTGACTTCGGCACCCATATCGCCGATGCAGCCAAAGCCAATGGCTATTATATTCCGGCAACCGGTGTGGCTGGCGGCTTCCGCGTGGTGACCAACAATAAGCACCCCATCAATACGCCAGCTGATGTAGAAGGCCTTAAGATCCGCACGCCGGGTATTGAAACCATCATCAAGACCTTTGAAGCCCTTGGCGCCAGCCCGACCTCCATTCCTTATGGCGAGGTTTATATGGCTCTGAAGATGGGGGTCGCAGACGGCCAGGAAAATCCGCCGAGCAATATCTCGGTGATGAAATTCTACGAAGCCCAGACCTATCTCTCCCTGCTTAACTACCAGATCCATCCAGATCCCCTCTTTGTGAATCTGAAATGGTATGAAGGCCTGCCGGACGATCTCAAAACCGTCTTTGACAAGGTCTCCAAGGAAGCCATGGCATGGAGCGACGAGCATTGGCTCGCCTCCGAAGCTGACTATCTTAAATTCCTCAGCGACAAGCTGGAAGTGAATGAGATTTCGGCTGAAAACCGCGCCAAATTTGTCGAAAAGGTCCGCCCTGTCTGGGATTTCTACATCCAGAATGGCACTTTCTCCGAAGAGGAAGTCAATCAGGCCATCGAAGCTGGCAAGTAACAGCCAATCTGAATAGAGCAGGCGCCGGAAGCGGGAAGTCGCCCCGGCACCTGCCTGAGACCACTCAAACCATCTGAAAGCTTTGACATGTCCGGTCCGGCTCCTGCCTATCAGGTGCATCCGGTGCTTCGCGCCGAAAAACTGCTGATGCACTTATTGACGTGGCTTTTGACAGCGCTCTTTGGCCTCATCTTCGTTCTGGTCGTCATTCTGGTGATCATGCGCTATGGCTTCAACACAACGATTATCGGCGGCAGCGAAGCAACCGTGATGCTGTTTATCTACACCACGGCGCTCGGCGCGGCGGTGGATATTGCTCGTGGCAAACATATCCGCATCGACGCGCTGATCGACAGCCTGCCCTTGCGGGTGAAAAGCTGGCTGGAAGGGATCAACCTGATTCTGATCGGCATTTTGCACGCCCTCTTGCTCTATTACAGTACGCAATGGATCTCGGTGGTGGGCAACAGCGAAGACCCCGTTCTGCATATTGCCGAAGGGCTCATCGAGGTGGCCATCCCCATCGGCTGCGCCTTTGCCATTCTTTTCTGCATCACGCGTCTGATTGCGCTGATCATGACGCCCCTTCCCAAACCCACAAACTAGCGGTGTGACAAATCATGCTCTTGCTCATTGGCAGTCTTGTCCTGTTCATGCTCATCGGTGTTCCCATCGCTTATTCGATGGGCCTGTCGGGGCTACTTTATTTTCTCGTCTATCAACCCGATCTCATCGCGGTGCTGCCCGCACGCGTCTATGCTGGGATGAACAGCTCGGTGATGTTGTCGCTGCCCCTCTTCATCGTCATGGGGCACCTGATGAACCATGGCGGCCTTACCGGTCGGCTGATTGATTTCTGTATGCTTTTCGTCGGTCGTCTCAGAGGGGGGCTCGGCTTGGTCTCTGTCCTGACAGCGATGGTGTTTGGCGGCATCTCGGGCTCGTCGGTGTCTGATGCCGCCTCCATCGGTCAGGTGATGATCCCGGCCATGAAGAAAAAAGGCTATCCGGTGCGCACGGCCACCGGCCTCATCGCTGCGTCTTCTACCATGGGCATGATCATTCCGCCTTCGATCCCAATGGTCATCTATGCCTTTGCCGCGTCGGAATCGGTCGGGCGGCTGTTCTTGGGCAGCCTGATCGCGGGCGTTATGGTGGGTGTCTTCATGCTGGGCATCGTGCTGATCATTGCGCACAAGAACCAGTTCCCCTGCGAAGAGGTGGATCTCGCCCCTGCCAAGGTTTTACGTGGTACGATGGAAGGCCTGCCCGCCCTCCTGATGCCGCTCATCGTGGTTGGTTCTGTGGTCACCGGCATCGCAACGGCAACGGAATCAGCTGCGGTCGGAGCGCTTTATGCCTTGCTGGTCGGCCTGTTTGTCTATCGGGGGCTCACGTTCAAAGATCTGCCTAAGCTGTTTGGTGAGGCCATTCTCAGCTCGGCCAACGTGATGATCATCATTGCCTTTTCCGGTGTCTTCACCTGGATTCTGGCCCTTGAGCATGTCACGCAAATGATCGGTATGCTGTTTGTGCAGCTTCAGCTTGGACCAACAACAGCGATGCTGGCTGTGGCAGTGGTCATTCTACTGATCGGCTTCTTTGTCGATGTCAGTCCGGCCATTCTGCTGTTAACGCCGGTCTTTTTACCTGCGCTCAAGATGCTGGGCGTGTCGCCGATCCAGTTTGGCGCGGTGTTGATTTCCGGTCTCGCCGTGGGCTTGGTGACGCCGCCGGTCGGCATGTGCCTCAATGTCTGCGCCAGTGTTTCGGGGGAGGGTATCCTGTCGGTTTTCCGAGGTGCGCTGCCCTTCCTTCTGGCAAACTTTCTTGTGGTGCTGCTGCTCTGCCTCTTCCCGGTTCTGAGCACATGGCTCCCGTCCCTTCTGATGGGCTAGTGGGGCACTATCAGCTTGAAGAAGAGAAGAAACCCCGTAAGCACAGCTTGCGGGGTTTCTTGTGTGATAACGAGCGGTGCTAGTTGAGCCCTGCCACCTGACCCTTGGAGAGCCAGCGGAGCAGACCGATCAGCCCCAGCGGAATGAGCGTGGTGATCATGATGGCACAAAAGGCCATGGCCATGCCAAGCCCAGCAGAGCCTTGGTCGAACTGGGTCCAGATATAGACGGCGATGGTCTGGAAACCGATGGGCGCGACCAGAAGAGATGCGACCAGCTCGCGCGAGGCCACTGCAAAGACAAGGATCATCGATGTGACCATGCTGGGCAGGATCAGCGGGAAGATGATCCGGATGAACGCCTTGAGCGGACCTGATCCGCTTACCCTTGCCGCCGATTCCAGATTGTCGCCCAACTGGTGCAGCGAGGCGGTGGCATAGCGCACCGGTTGGGGCAGCAGAATGCAGATATAGGCCAACAGCAGAATGAAAGGCGTGTTATAGGGCGTAATTGGCAGCCACGGCTGGTTCCACGCCAGAATGATGCCGACCGCGACGACGACGCCGGGCAGGGAATTCGGCGTGATGGACAGGGCATCCAGCACGAGACGGAAACGTCCGCGTCCCTTGACCACGGAATAGGCGGTGATTGCGCCGAGCAGACCAGCCAACAGCGCCGTGGATACGCCAAGTGCCAGAGAGTTGCCCAAGGCGACAAGCCCCTCGCTGCCCTTGCCGAGCAGCTCGTTGAAATTATCCATACCCATATTCTCTGCCGTCAGACCACCGGAGATGGTGCGCGACAGGGCTGTTGCCAGAATGGCCAGAATGGGCAGGCCCGTGGCCAGAAAAGTAATGAAGCCGAAATAGAGCGAAACTGGCACAGCCCAGAGGCCGAGCGCGCGTTTGTCCGATACCTGCGGTTTGCCGCTGACGATGCGGTAATCGCGCCGCGTCAGCAGCCAGCGCTGGATCATGAAGGCCACCAGAGCCATGCCCACCAGCACCAGCGATAGAGTCGCGGAGCCGGGCAGGTCAATGGGCCATTCGGAAATCCGGTTCTCGATGCCGGTTACCAGCACATCGAAACCGATCCTGCGGCCCAGCGCTGCGGGGGTGCCATATTCCTCGATGGACATGGCAAAAACCAGCAAGAGGCTAGCGGCAAGTCCGGGCATGGCGAGCGGAAAGGTTATGCGCCAGAAGGAGCGCCACTGACCCGCACCAAACACACGGCCTACATCGCTATAGCGCGCGCCGATGGTTTCGAAGGTGCGCGAGAGAACGAAATAGACCACCGAAAAGGTGTTGAGCCCCATGATGATCATGATGCCGGGCACTGAGAAAATCAGCCCGGCCAGATTGATGCCGGTCACCTGTTCCATATAGCCATGAGGCTGCAGCGTCATGATCCAGCCAAGGGCTGCGATATAGGGCGGGATCATGAAAGGGATCAGCAACAGCGCATCCCAGATGATCGCGCCGGGCACCCTGAAGAGGGCGCGCAAAGCGGCAAGAGGAACAGCGAAGAGAGCGGCGAAAAAGACCGTGCCAACACCCAGAAGAAGGGTGTTTCCGGCGAGCCCGAACAGGTGCGGATCAGACAGGGTCTTGAAAAAGAGAGAGAAGGGAGCGGCCAGTGAGCCGCTCCCGATGTCTGGAAAGATTGCCTGAATGATGATGAACAGGCAGGGAACTGCAACGACGAGCAGCAGCCCGGAGGTGGCGATCCATCTTAAGAGCGCGCTGCCTTCTGCGCCTGTCGTCGTTGCCTTTGCCATCAGTTGAAGATCTTCTTGAAGCCAGCCAGAACCTCTTCGCGTGACGGCGCGCCTTCGGTGGAAAGCAGCTTCAGATCGCCGATCAGAGGACGGTCGACCTTGATGTCGGTTCGGGACGGCATCAGGTGAACCTTGGCGACTTCATTCTGACCTTCAGGAGAAAGCACATAATCGACGAATTTCTTCGCATCATCCTGATTTTGGGAGGATTTGAGGATCATGATCGGGCGTGGCGCAACCACGGTGCCGCTTTCAGGGAAGATGGCTTCAACGCTTTCGCCCTTGGCCGCAGCGCCCATGGTGATATAGTCAACGCCTGCAAAAACGGCGGCTTTTGCGCCCTGCAGAACAGGGTTGAGCGCAGCCTTGTTGGCACCGGCAACGATCGCGCCATTGTCTTCGAGGCCTTCCAGCACATCAGTCATGCCATTGGCCGTAAAGGCTTCAACCAGCGTGTAGGTGCCACCAGAAGCGGCTGGATCAGGCAGGGTGACCAGATCTTTATACTCGGGCTTGGTGAGGTCAGACCAGTCGGTTGGCTTTGGAGTGCCGGATTTGGTGTTCCAGCCAATAACCAGACCGGCAACGCCCTGAGCGACAGCGGTATCGGTCTTCAGGAAGTCAGGAACCGTTTCGGCATTCGGGCTGGTGTAAGGCAGGAGCAGGCCTTTTTCGGCAAAGCTGGTTGCGGTGCCCCAGCTGGCGGAGACGACGACATCGGCAACAGGGTTGGCGCTTTCCGCTTCAAGGCGGGCCATCACCTTGCCGGTGGTTGCCTGAAACACATTGGCCTTGATGCCGGTTTTGGCGGTAAAGCCCTTGACGAGATTCTTAATCAGAGCGCCCGGACCGGCAGAATAAACGGTCACGTCTGCATGGGCAGCAGTGGATGCCATGAGGCCAAGGGCCAAAGCAAGAGTAAGACGACGCATGAAAATGCTCCAATAGTTTGGTCATGTCTACGCAGGAAACCAGCGCAGCTCTTCAGGTGAATAGGAAATATCGATTAAATCTCCGATCCTTGCGCGCTGGGCGCTGACAAGGCGGATGAGGTGGTCAGTCCCTTCGATACCCAAAGTGAGGGCATGTCCGGTGCTTCTTGTCTGGGCGCGCAGCACACGCGCCTTGAATTGTGCCGGGCCTTCGCTCCCCAGCCGCATGGCCCGCTCGGGCAGCAACAGGGTGCTCTTATCAGAGGCTGCGGGACCATCGGGCAAATGCACCGATGTGCCTTCCACCTGCCATCCATCGCCATTGCGACCAGCTGGCAGCAGGCAACCAAGTCTTAGGAAGTCAGCCACGGCCACTGTGGCAGGATTGCTGACCAGCTCATCAGGGCAGGCCAGCTGTTCTATCTTGCCGCCGCGCATGACAGCCACATGATCGGCCAGCGTTAGCGCTTCGCCATGGTCATGGGTCACATAAACCGCGCTGAGATTAAGGTCGGCAACGAGATCGCTGAGCTCTTCCACCATGCTTTCGCGCAATTCGCGATCAAGATTGGAAAGGGGTTCGTCAAACAGCACAAGCGGCGGTTCGGCAACGATGGCCCGGGCAATCGCTACGCGCTGTTGCTGGCCGCCGGAGAGATCGGATGGGCGCCGCTCTGCCATGGCGCCAAGCCCGACCCGGTCGAGCGCCTTTGCGACGCGTTCCCTGCATTCAGCGCCGGGTCGACGCTGCATTTCCAGCGGGAAGGCGACATTTTTGGCAACGGACATGTGAGGCCACAGGGCGTAATCCTGAAACACCATGCCAAGGCCGCGCTGCTCGGGCGGAAGGGTGATGCCTTTGGCTGGCGCGGCAACCGCGCGCCCCGCTATTTCGATCGTGCCTTCGTCAGGCAAAAGCAGGCCTGAGACGAGACGCAACAGGGTTGTCTTGCCACAGCCAGAAGGGCCCAAAAGCCCAAGGACCTTGCCAGCTTCAAGGGAGACGTCAATCCCGTCGAGAACTTTGTTCGTTCCATAACTCATTGATATTGAATGGATGGAAAGAGCCGTCTGCGAGGAATCGGTCATAAAGGGAGCTTTGTAGAAATATGGGCGCACGGGACTAAACACAGGGCTGAAAATGGTTTGGTGTGTGGGGCGGTCTATAGGAGCTGTATATGACAGTCGTGTGAAGCTTTGATGTCAGCCGTCACATTGGGCCCTGCCAAACAGGGCTTTTGTCCGTTCTGGCCAAAAGCCTTTACGCTGACAGTCTCAGAAGGCATAGTCAGGCTGGCGCACAGCAGTTTCTCGCCTTTGACACGGCGGCGCCACACGGATCGGTTCGAAAGGAAAGGACACCCATTGCCCATGGCCGCATCGATACTCTCCAAAGCCCGAAACATCATGACAGATCCGCTTGCCCGGCCTCGGCTGGTGCTGGATGAGCAACCAAGAGATGTTTATGCGATCGGTGATATTCACGGCCGGCTTGATCTGCTCAAGCTGCTTGAGGGCATGATCTTTGCGGAAGCCAAAAGCCGGGCAACGCCGAGCCTCATTGTCTCGGTCGGCGATTTGGTGGACCGAGGGCCCGATTCCAAAGGCGTGATCGAGCATTGCCTCTCATCTCCATTGCCGGAGAATGTGGAGCGGCTGGTGCTGTGCGGCAACCATGATCTGACCTTCTGCGAATTTCTCATGCAGCCCACCCTCTCCAGCCCGTGGATCGGATGGGGCGGCGTGGCAACACTTGCTTCCTACGGCATTGATTTGGATGATTTTGTTAAAACCGGCATGCCCGAGGGCGCGCTTTCGGGTTGGTTAGCCGAGCGGATACCGGCCACGCATAGCGCCTTTCTAGCCCAATTGCCAGCCGCGCTCACCATGCCCGATGCCCATATCGTGCATGCCGGTATGCGCCACCATGTGCCTATGCAAGAGCAGACTGTGCGGGACCTGATGTGGAGCCGCGAGCGGTTTCTGGTGGAAGAGCCGGCCTCTGATCGCCGGATCATTCATGGTCACACGCCTTTTGAGGTGCCTGAAATCGGCCTTGGCCGGATTGGCATCGACACCGGCGCCGTCTATGGCAACGCCCTTACCGCGGTGCATCTGCAAGGGGAACGCTATCGCTTCCTAAGCGTGCCTGCCTGACAGGTAGACAAGGCCAAAAGGGGCCTTGTTCTTCCAGAGAGATGAGCTGCATGAAAGCAAAGAGAAGCGGACTATTGCTTCTCCGCTTCGGTTTCCTCGTCAGCACGGTCAGGGGTGCTTTCCAAAGGGTCACTTGCCAGACTTTCGCCCTCATAGTCATCTGACAATTCTTCTTCTGCGATTTCGCCATCAGCCAAAAGAATAGTCTGCGGCGTACGGGTGCGCATTGGAGAAATAGGAACAAACTGTCCCTTGTCATCGACATCAACCGCGACACGCTGGGTCATACGCCAGATGGTAAACAGCAGGATGCCGATATGGGCCATCGTTGTTGAGACAAACAGACCATTGGGGCCCTGTACGGACATCAGCACACCACCCAGCAATGGCCCGATCATCGTTCCGCACCCCATCAGCAGCAGCAGGCCGCCACTGGTTTGCAGGCCCTCGGAAGGATCTGCATGGTCGTTTGCATGCGCCACCAGCACTGGATAGAAGGAATAGACAGCAGCGCCGAAAATGGCTGAATAGATGACGGCGATCGTTGTTGTGGTCGGGGCATGGGTAACAAACATGCTGTCCGAAGCGATGGCAACCAGTGCAATTACAATCACGACCAGACGACGATCAATCATGTCTGACAGAAAGCCGATGGGGATTTGGGCGGCCGCCCCCGCAAGAATGGACGCACTGACGAAGAAGGCCACACCTGAGACCGACAGGCCGATATTGTGACCATATACGGCAACCAGAGTACCGAAACTGCCGTTCGAGATCCCGGTCAGCAACACAGCGATCACAGCGACGGGCGAGTTTTTCCATAGGCGGGGTACGTTGAGTTTGGCCCGTGCCAACGGCACTGGCGCCTGAGATTTGGTGAGAGCTGTTGGCAGAAGCGCAATAACATAGAAGATGCAGGCGACGGTAAACAGCTGGAAAGTTTCCGGTGACCCGATGGCGATGACCATCTGTCCTGCGGTGCTCGCAAACAGGTTGACCATGGTGTAAGTGCCAAAGATCATGCCCCGGCTTTCAGGTTCCGAGCGTTCCACCAGCCAGCCTTCAACGATCATGGCTGCACCTGCAAAGGCAAAGCCGGCCAGCGCGCGCAGAATGATCCAGGCGTAAGGCAAGACCAGCAGGGACGACATCAAGACTGAAATACAGGCCATGGCAGCCATCACGCTGAAAGCGCGAATATGGCCTACTCTCGTTACAAGTTGAGGAACCAGCAGGCAACCAGACACATAGCCCACGGCCCAGCCCGTACCCAGAAGACCGAGGTTAAAGCTCGAAAAACCCTCGATGCCGCCTCGAACAGGCAAGAGCATACCGGTTAGTCCACCAGCAAAAAACAGGAAGGCAGAACCGAGCAGAAGCGAAGCGATGGAGAACAGGCTACGGGACACAGAAAAATCCTTTTTAAAAAAGCACTGGTTACTCAAACTGATAAAAGAAAACCACAGCTGATTCCTGCAATCAACATAACAATGATGAGGGTGTGATCAGACGTGGCGATATGTCCCTTATCCTCAGCAAGAAAAAGGGGCATCACTCGGATAATGAGCGACGCCCCCTCTTTGTTCCAAACAAATCGGCTTTATTGTGCCTTACGAAGCTGTCGCGGCATCATCCTTCTTTTTGCCTTTGAACAGGTTGGCAATGCCAACCACAAAGACGAAGAAGGCAGGCACGAACAAGAGGCCAAGGAATGTGGCCGTGATCATGCCGCCGAACACACCGGTGCCGATCGCATGCTGGGTTTCTGCACTGGCACCACGGGAAAGCATCAGAGGCACAACACCGAGCGTGAAGGCAAGCGAGGTCATCAGGATAGGACGCATACGCAGGCGGGCGGCCTCCGTCACGGCATCCAACAGACTGTTCCCTTCGTCATAGAGCGCGCGCGCGAACTCGACGATCAGAATGGCGTTCTTTGCCGAGAGCCCGATGATGGTGATCAGACCGACCTTGAAGAACACGTCATTCTCAAGACCGCGTACATAAACCGACACAACGGCACCGATCACACCAAGCGGAATGACAAGCAACACCGAGAAGGGGATAGACCAACTCTCGTACAGCGCCGCCAACACGAGGAAGACAACGAGCATGGACAAGGCCAGCAGCATTGGCGTCTGCGCATTGGTGTTTTTCTCCTGCAAGGACTGTCCGGTCCACTCGATGCCAAAGCCTTCAGGCAGTTGGCTTGCAAGGCGTTCCATTTCAGCCATAGCTTCACCGGCCGAGACGCCCGGTGCGGCGCTGCCGCTGATGCGTTCTGCTGGCAGCCCGTTATAGCGAACAAGCTGCAGCGGGCTCTGCTCCCAAACCGGCTTAACGACCTCTGATAGCTCGACCATGGCTCCGGTGGAGCTTGGCAGGTTGAGCTTCAGCACATCCTCGATCTGCATGCGGTAGGGCGCATCGGCCTGCACGGTAACGCGGCGCAGCTGTCCCTGATAGCTATAGTCGTTGACATAGTTGGACCCCATGGCCGAAGACAGCGTCGAGGCGATGGAGGCAAACGGCACGCCAAGGAATTCGGCTTTCTGCCGGTCGATCTCAAGCCGGATGCTGGCCCCCTGCGGCAAGCCGTCCGGACGGACACCTGTTAGCAGATCGCTTTGTGCGGCCATGCCGAGCAACTGGTTTCGTGCGTTGACCAATGCTTCGTTACCAAGACCGGCACGGTCCTGAAGACGCATGGCAAAGCCCGAAGAGGTGCCCAACGATGGAATGGATGGCGGCAGAATACTGTAGATCTGCCCTTCCGGAGCTGCAAACATGGTGCGGTTGGCAACATTCGCCTCATCGGCTGCAGTTGACTCGCGGTCTGCCCAGTCTTCCAGCGTGGTGAAAGAAAGCGCGGTATTGGAGCCCATGCCGCTGAAGCTGAAGCCCACGACGGCAAACACATCCTTGGTCGCTTCGCGTGTATGAGCATGAGTCTCATACATGGCAACGATTTCCTTGGTCCGCTCTTGGGTTGCTTCTGATGGCAAGCTGTAAAGGGTAATGAAGGACCCTTGATCTTCCACCGGCAGGAACGAGGTTGGCAGCTTGATGAAGCTGTAGCCAAGTCCGGAGACAACGGCCAGATAAAGCACTGCCATGATCGCGATTTTGCGGGCAAACACGGCCACGATGCGAACATAGACATTGGTGATGCCATCCAGCCCCCGGTTGAACCAGCCAAAGAATCCGCCCTTGGATGCGTGATGATCCGGGTCGATTGGTTTGAGCAAGGTCGCACAGAGCGCTGGTGTCATAGATAGGGCAAGGAAGGCCGAGAACAGGATCGACACAGCCATGGACATGGTAAACTGTCGATAGATCTCACCCACGGCACCGGACGACATGCCCATTGGAATGAACACAGCCGTCAGCACCAACGTGATGCCGATAACGGCGCTGGTAATCTGCTTCATGGCCTTTCGGGTTGCCTCTTTTGGAGGGAGCCCTTCGGTTGCCATGATACGCTCCACATTCTCCACCACCACGATGGCGTCATCCACGATGATGCCGATGGCGAGAACCATGCCGAACATGGTGAGCACATTGATCGAGAAGCCCGAGGCATACATGACGACGAGCGTACCTGCCAATGCGATGGGGGCAACGATCGCCGGAATGAGGGTGTAGCGGATCTTCTGCAAGAACAGCAGCATCACCAGGAACACAAGAACCATGGCCTCAATCAGGGTGTGGACCACCTTCTCGATGGAAATCGCAACGAATGGAGAGGTGTCATAGGGCACCGACCATTCCATTCCATCAGGCATTGCTGTTGCCAGATCGGCCATTCGGTCCTGCACGGCCTGAGACACGCGCATGGCGTTTGCCCCCGGAGCAAGCTGAATGGCCATTGCGGCCGAAGGAGACCCGTTAATGCGCGATACGAAGGCATAGGTTTGAGCCCCCACTTCCACGCGAGCAACATCACCCAGCGTCAGCTTGGAGCCATCCTGATTGGACTTCAACACGATATTGTTGAATTCTTCAGGTGTACTCAGCTGGCCTTCCACTGTGAGCGGAACACCAATTCTCTGCCCTTCCACCGTTGGTTCAGCACCAACACGGCCTGGCGAAATCTGCACGTTCTGAGCCGCAATCGCGCTTGTCACGTCAGAAACCGACAGCGAGTAGGAGAGCAGCTTGTGTGGATCGATCCAAACACGCATTGCCTTCTTTGAAACGAAGGACTGTACACGCCCGACGCCAGCCACGCGGTTCAGGGGCTGGACGAGGTTTCGCTCCATATAGTCACCCAGATCGAGGGCGGTCAGGGTGCCGTCAGGAGAGGTCAGGGCAACGACCATCAGGAAGCCTGAAGAGGAAGATTCAATGGTCAGGCCGGTTCGCTGTACCGCTTCGGGCAGGCGAGGCTCGATCGATTTGATCTTGTTCTGAACATCGACCTGCGCCAATTCGGGATCGGTGCCAGATTCAAAGGTTGCAGTGATGGTTGCCATGCCCGAAGAGTTGGCGGTGGATTCAAAATAAAGCAGATGCTTTACACCGGACAATTCGGGCTCGATGATACTGACGACACTGTCGTTGACCACTTCGGGAGATGCGCCGGGATAGGTTGCGCGAATGGATACGCTGGGAGGCGCAATATCCGGATAACGCGTGACCGGCAGCAATGACAGGGTCAACAGCCCGCCAAGCACGATAAATATCGCTATGACCCATGCAAAGACGGGTCTATCGATGAAAAAACTAGGCATCAGAAATTCCCGTTACTGTTTGGGCTGTTCTGCGGGGGTCGCATTTACTTGTGCGCCGTCCTGAGTAACCCGTGTCTGGCCACGAATGATAACAGTCTCATTCGGCTCAAGACCTTCGGTGACGATGTAGCTTCTCTTGACCAGCTCGCCCAGAACCACATTCTTGAAATGCGCCTTGCCTTCGTCGTCAACCACAACGATGCGCGCATCTCCTGTCACACCGCGAATAATGGCCTGCTGAGGGATTAGCAAGGCATTCTCGACGATCTGACGCGGTACCAGAGCACGAACGAACATGCCGGGCAGCAGATCCTGATTGGGATTTTCCACCAGCACGCGCATGGTCACATCGCCTGTGGCTTCATCCACCGTGACATCGGTAAAGATTGGCTGGCCTTTTTGCTCATAGGCCGTACCGTCGACACCAAGAATTTCGATGGAGGAGGAATCCGGCGCTAGATTGGCCATCTTCTGCATCTTGAGCAGATCAAGGGCCGACCGGCGCAAGTCGACATAGACCTTGTCAACTTGCTGTACAGTCGCCAATGCCTGAGCCTGGTTGGCCGAGACAAGCGCCCCCTCACTCACCAGCGCCGCACCGATGCGACCATTGATCGGGGAGCGAACCGTGGTGTGATCAAGATTGATCTGCTGGGCTTTCAAGGTGGCCTTGGCAGCCGCTACGCTCGCCTCGGCGCTCTTGGCCTCGGCCTGAGCGCTGTCATAGGTCTGCTGACTGGCTGATTTTTTCTCGAAAAGCTGTCTGGCACGATCCAACTGGATATTGGCCAGATCGAGAGACGCTTCAGCGCTGGTCAATGCGGCTCGGGCATTGTCGACCTGCGCTTCATAGGTTTCCGAAGCGATCTTGAAAAGAGGTTGGTTTTCCTTGACGTCGGCCCCCTGTTCGAACAGGCGTTCTTCGAGAATGCCACCAACCTGAGGACGAATGGCCGCCGTGCGAAAGGCCGAGACGCGCCCGGGCAACTCTTCGCTGATGGTTACCGTCTCGGGCTTGATCTGCATGGTGGTGACCATAGCAGGCGGGCGCCCTGCGCCCTGTGCCGAGCTGGAGGTTGGTGCGAAGGCGAGACCAATAGCAAGGCCCATCGCAACGGTTAGAATATGTTTTCTGGAAGAATGGGTCATATTGCCTTCCACTACTTTCAAAAAAGAGATCATCATCTTGCACGAAAGGCTCCTGCAAGACAAAAGACTGTTGGTGACACACGAAGAGTGGTCATAAGAGGTGGACAGTTTAGCACTTGTACATATGTCCAAATTGCACTGATGTCCAGTTTGATTTTATTTTTAAGGCGATTTATTTAACAAATGCCTTGATTCTAAAATGTGACAGGATCAGGCACGTGTCGCTTTGGAAAATAAAATGTCATATCTACCTAAAGAGCAAAGGCGCTCCGAGATCATCGAAGCGGCCATTGATGTTATTCAGCATCAGGGGCTGGCTGCTGCAACGGTCAGGAATGTCGCGAAAGCCACAGACTCTTCGCCCGGCCAAATTCATCATCACTTTGACTCCGCCGATGCATTGCGTGCAGAAGCGCTGCTGTGCCTGTGGCAACGTATGAAGATCGAGTTTCTTAGTCAAATCAAAACTACGTCACCACTTGAAACGCTGATCGCCAATCTGGGCGGCTGCGCGCAGAAAGAAGTCAAGGAAACCTTTGCTCAGCTTTATAAGGATTTACTGGAAGCCTCGCGCATGAGTGAGACCATGCATGCCGTTCTCATGCAGATCATGACTAATAGTAAGGGAAAATATTGTGAGTTGCTCAAAGCCGCGCAGGAAGAAGGCGAGCTTCACAAAGATGCCGATATCGAAAAGCTTGCACTATCCATTCTGGCTCTGGCCTTCGGGTTTGGCTTCATGAAAGACATCGCTTTTACGAACTACGAGGTGCATGACATCGTTCGCTTCCAGATTGATCTCGTTAACCGGGCCTTGCGCTAGCAGGGCCTGGCCTGACGGTCTTCAGTGGCCCTATGGGCTGCGATAATATGCCAGCATGAAAAGGGGTCCTCGCACCTGGCTCTGGCTGGACAAGCCTTGCAACGGGCGCTAAATCAGAGCCCGTTACAGCAAAAAAGTGTGAAAAGACAATAAGGGTTGCCGAACCTCTTTTCCGCCCTTATCGCCCGGCAACCAAGAGCCAACCGAAAGCGATTTCCCATGACATTTCCCCTTTTGCCCCAGCGCACCTTCTGCATGATCCGCCATGGCCAGACGACGGCCAACCGGGATGCCATCGTCGCCGGTGCGACCGATGTGCCCCTGTCTGATCTTGGCCGGGAACAGGCCAGCAAGCTTTCCAGCCTCCATTGGCTGCAGGAAACCCGCCTGTTTGTCAGCCCCAAGACACGGGCCAAGGATACCTGCCAGCTGGCCTTTCCAAATCGCACCTTCGAGATCCATGAGGACCTACGCGAGAGGAACTGGGGTGAATTTGAGGGCAAACTGGTCAGCGAGTTGCCCTCGCGCCATGCGGAACCGAAGGATGGCGACACATGGGATGAGCTGCTAGCACGCGTGCACAAGGCAATATCGGAATGCTGTGCCAAGGCCGAAGACTGCCTGCCGGTCTTTGTGTGCCATGCTGGCGTCATCCGTGCCGCAATGGTTCTGGCAAATGTCGGCAATGATGTGCCCACGGCCCCCAACGCAAAGCCGCTCTTCTTCCGCTGGACCGGTGAGGGGCACGAAATGACGGATCAGCTTGCAGGTGTTCTTGAATTCTGACACCCCTAAAACTGCACTGCTCACCACAGAGAAAATGGCCCGTCAAGACAACGGGCCATTGTTGCATGGGGCAGTATTGATCGCTTTCAATCACGCTTTCGGGCCAGCAATCAGGCGAGCGCAGCAACGGCCTCTTTGACGCCCTTCTCCTTGATGGCTCGATAGGCCTCTTCCAAGGACACCTTGAGCGCTGCACTCAAAGCCAACTCTGCGGGAAAGACGCCCGACTGCTGCATCAGATTGGAAACGATGACTTCAATGCAGTCCCCTTGAGCTAGCTCTTTGAGCTTGTCGGCGAGCGGATCACGCACATCGATCGGCTGTCCTTCCAGATCAACGCCGCTCACATAGATCATCCAGCCAGCCACCAGCAGCGCGAGCCGGGGGTAGGGGGTGCCAGCCTTAAGGTGATGGGCAATGGATTCCAGCGCGCGCTGGGGGAGCTTCTGGCTGCCATCCATGGCGATTTGCCATGTGCGGTGACGAATATTCGGATTACAATAGCGCCCGATCAGGGCATCGGCATAGGCTCCAAGATCGACGCCTTGCGGCGCTTCCAGCGTCGGGGCCTGCTCTTCCATCATCAAGGCATGGGCCGCCGCCTTGTAGGCCTCATCGCCCATGGTATCGGCGATGGTCTCATACCCGCCCAGATAGCCAAGATAGGCAAGGAAGGAGTGGGAGCCGTTCAGCATCCGCAGTTTCATATTTTCATAAGGCAACACATTGCGGGTGAAAGTGGCTCCGGCCAGATCCCAGTCCGGACGCCCCGAGACGAAATCATCCTCGATCACCCACTGACGGAAGGGCTCGCAGAGGATACCTGCCGGATCGGTATAACCGATACAATCGGCCAGTATCTGATGGCTTTCTTCTGTCATGGCCGGGACGATGCGGTCGACCATGGTGGAGGGGAAGCGTGCTTCGGTTTCAATCCATGCTGCCAGATCCGCATCCACCGCGCGGGCAAAGTCCAGCACGGCGCGTTTGGTCATATGACCATTGGAAGGCAGGTTGTCGCATGAGAGAATGGTGAAAGGCGGCTTGCCCGCCTCGCGACGCTTGGCAAGACCGGCAACCAGCGTGCCGACCACCGTCTTGGGAGCGTGGGGGCTCTCCAGATCAGCCTTCACCATCGGATTGTCAAAATCCAGCCCGCCATTGGCCGCCAGCGTGTAGCCTTTTTCCGTCACGGTGATGGAAACCAGTTCGATGCCATCCTCGGAAATGGCCTCCACGATAGCTTCCGGTCCCACCTGTGCCATGTGGCGATGGTCAATTACTGAGCCGACGATGCGGGCGTCCTGCTCTTCGGCGCCATTTTCAACCACAGTGTAGAGATAGCCGCGCTCGGCCAGACCATCCAGCAGGTCTGTCGGCCCCATAAGCTCGATTTCACGATAGGCCCAATCTGTTCCGCCTGCGCCGATCAATTGATCGGTATAAACGGCCTGATGGGCCCGATGAAACGCCCCGAAGCCAATATGGCACATACGCACCTTGAGGGCATCGCGATCATAGGCAGGGCGCCTTACGGTTTCTTTTGCTGCGTCGAAAATGTCGGAAGTCATATCAAAAACTCTTGCGTTGAGTGGCCCGGAGTAGAATGACGCGGGTCAGCATAAGTGGAATTATACGGGCAAAGAGGCGAGAGTCGCTGGCAACGGCGCGGCGGCTCTCTGGCTTCTCTTTGCATGAGCGGAAAAAGGCAATATCCGCTAACCAAATGCCCAGTTGGGCAAGAAGAGCACCAGCTCTGGTACAAACAGGAGTAACAGAACAAGGCACAGGATGGCCAGCATGAAAGGCAGACTTTCTTTGACATACTCTTCAATTGGCGTGTCCAGAAGGCTACAGACGGTGAACATGGCCACTCCGACCGGCGGCGTCATGGAACCGAAGGTCACGATCGTCATCATCAGGATGCCGAAATGCACAGGGTCAACTCCGGCACTCTTGATAACCGGCACAAAGATCGGCGTGAGCAGCAACACCAGAATGGTGCTCTCGAAGAACAGCCCTGAGATCAGGAGGAAGATCAGGATGACCCCGACCACCAGATGGGGTTCACTGAGCGAATTGAGCAGGAAACCTGCCACGCTCTGGGGCACCTGCATGAAAATGATGGCAAAGCCGATCATGCCACTCATCAGGATGATCAGCATGATCATGCCGATATCGGAAAGCGCATGGCCGAAAGCGCGCTTGATGGAATCGAATGTCATCACCCGATGAGCAAAGCTGCCGATCAGAATGGCATAGACCACGGCGAAGGCACCAACTTCCGACGGGGTGAAGATACCGCCGCGGATGGAGATGATCAGGAGTACGGGGAATAGCAGCGCCCATTTGGCGTCCCATGCCGCCCGGCCCACTTCGCCAAGGGTTGGTTTCTCGGCAGATTCAATCACATAGTTGCGCCGCTTGGCGATGACGAAAGCGGCAACCATCAGGAACAGCATCATCAAAAGCCCCGGAACCACCCCGGCAAGAAACAGCCGCCCGATGGAAACCTGCCCCACATAACCATAGAGAATGAGCCCGATGGAGGGCGGGATGGTTGCCGTGATCAGAGAGGAAAGCGCGATGACTGACGCCGTGTAGCCCTTGGAATAGCGGTTGGCCAGCATCTGCGGTCCAAGCACCCGCGCCTCCATGGCTGCATCTGCCACAGCCGAGCCGGAAACGCCCCCCATCAGTGTCGACAGGAAGATGGATACCAGTGCCAAGCCTCCTGACATCCAGCCGAGCGTTGCCTTGGAGAAGCGGAACAGGCGATCTGTGATGTCGCTTTCATTCATCAGGTGTCCGGCCAGCACGAAGAAGGGAACGGCCAGAAGCGGGAAGCTCTGAGACACCGTGGCAATCTTTTGCACGCCGATGGAAATCGGCATGATGTCCGATGTGAGGAAGAAGACGAAGCCGGAGATCCCGATGGCAAAGGCCACCGGAGCGCCCAGTATCATGAGAATTGCGAAGATAAGTGCGATCATTCCCATGGGTCAGCCCTCCACGGCTTCTGTCTGGTTTGCTGTGTCATCGGCGCTCTTGGGGCGGGTGAAGACAAGCCGTTCCGCAGCTTTATCCGAACGCCACGAAAGAACCGTGTTGGAAAGAATGGAGATGGTGAGCAGGATCGAACCTGCTGGCACCGAAATGGTAACCCATGCATAGGAGAGACCAGAATCGCCGAATACGCGCTGCCAGTTGAGCATCGTCAGCTTGTAGCCCTCATAGGCCAGCACCAGAAGAAAAGCGATGAAAAGGACAGCCAGCGCTGTTTCGATCAGGCGGCGTGCTGCGAAGGGAAACAGGCGGACCAGAAAGTCGACGCCCAAATGCACCCGCTCGCGCATGGCCCGGGTTGCCCCCACAAAGCAGAGCCAGATGAACAGCAACTGCGCCAGATCCACCGACCAGATCAGCGGATGACCAAAAAAACGCATCACTGCCGCGATAAAGACCAGAAATGTGATCACGGCCAGCAGCACTGCGCCAACAAAAAATTCGATTTTTCCAAGAAACCCCGGCATGACAGCCTCACTTTTTGTTCATTCCTTCAAGACGGGGGACGAAAGAATGATGCGGTTTATCGTTGAAGTGCGCAAGCCTTGGTGACCATCTTGCAGGTGAAAGAGTGCGCTTGAGATTGGGCCGCGTTGGGCGGACTGCCGCAAGGGGGGCTTGCGACAGTCCTGATGCATGCTCTTGATTATTCGGCAGCCATGGCGCGCAGTTTGTCGCGCAGGTCGCCATAGCCCAGATCGTCATACACCTTGGCGGTTGCTTCCTTGAAAGGCGTGATATCGACTTCGCGCACTTCGACGCCTTTTTCTTTCAGCTCTTTTTCGATCCCCTCGAAGGATTTGAGCGTACCATAAGAGGCAATGTCACCTGCCTTGAGGGCTTCTTCGCGCAGAACGGTCTGCAAATCTGCAGGCAGGCTGTCGAACCACATGGCCGAGGTGACCATACCGGTGATCAGGTTGATATGACCGGTCTTGGTGACATATTTGATGACCTCATCCAGCTTTGCACCAACAATGGCTGGCAACTGGGCTTCTGCAGCATCAATCACGTTGGACGACAAGGCCGAATAGACTTCACCCCATGGCATCGGGGTTGGCGTTGCGCCCATGGCGGCAATGGTGCCGGTCCAGACGGGGGCGCCTGGCGTCCGCATACGGATGCCGTTGAGGTCTGCGGGTACGTTGATTTCCTTGTTGGTCAGCAGATGGCGTTCGCCCTGCCACCAGTTGAAGGAAAGGATCTGATGACCAGACGCGTCATGCAGTTTCTTGACCCATTCTTCAAACAGATCAGAGGTGACAACCTTGCGGATGCCTTCATAGCCAGACGCCAGGAAAGGAGCGCCAAGCACACCAAGTTCCTTCTGGAAAACGGCGAGACGACCGCCGTCGACAATCACGGCGACAGGCGCACCGGCGCGGGCCTGCTCCAGTACGTCTTCGTCAGGGCCGAGCTGAGAATTGGGAAACAGTTTGACTTCGATGCGGCCATCGGATGCGTCCAGAACACTGGCCTGGAAGGCTTCAAGGCCCTTATAAAGCGGATCGCTAGTGGCCAGAGCGGTATTGATGCTCAGGGTATAGTCGGCAGCCATGGCTGCAGAGCCGAGAAGGCTGGCAACCGCACCAGCCAGAATGGTTTTGCTAATAGCCGAAAATGACATTTGTTCCTCCCAGTCATTGTCGATGGGGATCAACCGTCCCCGGGTTCAAATAGTTCAGGTTTTTCTTGAGCGATCTGCGGCAGATCTTTCAGGATGCGCCGCAAGTGGGACCGCATGGCGGCCTCCGCCGCTGCGGCGTCGTGGACAGCAATTGCCGCAACGATGGCATTGTGCTGTTCCAGCAATTTCGCGGTATTATGCTCAACCAGCGAGAGATAGCGGACACGGTCCATCTGCGCCTTCTGACTTTGAACAACAGCCCAGGCGCCCATTTTGTGGGCCACCTCGGCCAAGGTCTGATGAAACAGTTCATCCAGCGCAATGAAAGCATCCGGATCATCCGTTTCCACGGCCCGTTTCTGATGTTCGATCTGGTTTGCCAGCTCGCGGTCCACCGCCGCATCATGGGTTTCAGCCACAAGGCGCACAATGTCGGCTTCGATTGCCTCGCGCACAAAGCGCGCATCCATGACGGCGTTTGGGGAGATCTTTTTCACAAAGCTGCCTCGGTTGGGCAGGATATCGAGCAGACCGTCATTGGCCAGCTTGATAAAGGCCTCCCTCACCGGCTGGCGCGAAACAGCAAAGGCCGAGGCCCATTCTGCCTCTGACATGCGGCTTCCCGGCGTCAGTTGGTTGCGGATGATCTGTTGGCGCAAAATCCCGTGGATCTGCGGTGCCACCGGCAAACGCAAATCAATTTCCTGTTGCTCCAACCCATCAAGCAGCGACATAAGCTATCCTCCAATTGCTAACCACCATACCGGCATACCACCATACTTGTCAACCGGCTTTGGCTGTGATAAAGATTGATATAACGCGGCAACAGAGCGCAGAGGCATTGGACCATATGCGCATTGCGGCCGGATAAAATGCGCCGGAGGAACCGGTCATGCGCTCCTTGTCCTTGCGAATCTGGGCAGTTGGGCGCCAAGAACAACATACGGGAGACGGCAAATGCGTCAGACGTGGCGGTGGTTCGGTCCTCAGGATCGAGTTGGGATTGAGGACATGCTTCAGGCCGGTGTGGAAGGGGTCGTCAGCGCCCTGCATCACATTCCAACCGGCGACATCTGGAGCCCGGAAGAAATTGCGGCGCGCCAGCAGCTCATTGCTCGTAAGAGGGATGGCACGCCTTCCGGTCTGGCTTGGGAAGTCGTCGAAAGCCTGCCGGTTTCTGAAGATATCAAGCAGCAGAAGGGCAACTGGCGCACCCATATCGAGAATTACAAGCAAAGCATGCAGCATCTGGCAGACGCCGGTATCAAGGTCATTTGCTACAATTTCATGCCCGTATTGGACTGGACGCGGACCGATCTGACCTACTGCCTCTCGAGCGGTGCCACCTGCATGCGGTTCGATCTGATCGATTTTGCAGCCTTTGATCTGTTCATTCTCGAACGGGCCGGGGCGCACGGGGATTTCCCCGACGATGTGATCGAAGAAGCCAAGGGTCGCTTCGAGCGCCTTGATGATGCCGGTCGCGAGTTGTTGGCGGGCTCGATCATCTACGGCCTGCCCGGAGATGCCGAGGCACCTTCCATGGCAAATGTGCGGGCCAACCTTGCTCAGTATGACAATATCTCCCAGGAGCAACTACGCAGCCATTTTGTTGCCTTTCTGGAAGAAGTGGCTCCAGTGGCCCAAACCCTTGGCATGCGCCTTTGCTGCCACCCGGATGATCCTCCGTTCGGACTCCTGGGCCTGCCACGCATCATGTCCACTGAGGCGGACTACCAATATATGATGGATGCCGTCGATATTCCTGCCAATGGCATCACGCTTTGCTCCGGCTCACTGGGCGCGCGCCCGGATAATGATTTGCCCGGCATGATGAAACGCCTTGGCGATCGGGTTCATTTTCTGCATTTGCGCAACGTGGCTCTGGAAAGTGACGCGATCATGGGCTCCTTTTATGAATCGGAACATCTGGGCGGACATGTGAACATGGTTGCCCTCATGCAGGCGGCTCTGGATGAAGAGGCAAGACGCAAGGTGGAAGGTCGCGATGACTGGTCGATACCCATGCGGCCCGACCATGGCCTCGATATTCTTGATGACCAGAAGCGCAAGGCCCAGCCGGGCTATCCTGCCATTGGGCGCCTGAAAGGGTTGGCAGAACTGCGTGGTATCATGGCGGCTCTTTCGTCACGTTGATGGCAAAAGAGTAAGATTTATCATAAAGATCAAATTGGAAAGCAAACTGGGTCGGTAAACTGCCGGCCCTTCTTTTTCCATTGCTTGGGGGAACTCTTCCTGAGATGGGCAACATCCGTACTAGCCCTGTTGACTCCACCTTGCCACCTGAGGTCTGTTGCTTGTAAAAACAATAAGCCAACCAGCCAGAAGGAACAGTGTGGTGACACCCGTCGAAAATATTGAGCATCTCGAGATCGAGCATTTAGAGGTCGGATTTGATATCCCAGCCCGCCCGGGCATGAAGGAAGCCGATATTCAGACCCCGTGTCTTGTTCTTGATCTTGATGCATTGGAACGGAACATTGCCAAGATGGGAGCCTATATCAAGGCCCATGGCATGCGCCACCGCTTGCATGGCAAGATGCATAAATCGGTCGATATCGCTCTGCTGCAAATGGAAATGGGCGGCGCCTGTGGCGTCTGTTGCCAGAAGGTTTCCGAGGCGGAAGTCTTTGCTCGTGGCGGCATTTCCGATGTTCTCATCTCCAATCAGGTGCGAGATCCACACAAGATAGACCGCCTTGCTTGCTTGCCCAAGCTGGGGGCACGTACCATCGTGTGCGTTGATGCTCTGGAAAATGTGGACGAACTTTCCGAAGCCGCACGCGCCCATGAAACAGAAATCGAATGTCTGGTCGAGGTGGATTGCGGGGCAGGACGCTGTGGTGTCTCAACCCCTCAGGACGTTCTGATATTGGCCAAAGCCATCAATAAGGCCTATGGGCTCAAATTCTCCGGTCTGCAGGCCTATCAGGGCTCCATGCAGCATCTGCCAGCCTATGCGGATCGTAAGGCCAAGATTGATGCGGCCGTTCTTCTGGTCAAAGACTGTCTGTCGCTGCTGGACGAAGAAGGGCTGGCCTGTGATATCGTCGGCGGTGGTGGAACTGGCTCCTACTATTTCGAATCCACCTCGGGCGTCTACAACGAGCTGCAATGCGGTTCCTACGCCTTCATGGATGCGGACTACGGGCGCATTCTCGATGAGGATGGCAAGCGTATTGATGAGGACGAATGGGAGAATGCCCTGTTCCTGCTCACCTCCGTGATGAGCCATGTGAAGACAGATCGAGCCATCGTGGATGCGGGCCTCAAGGTACAGTCTGTCGATAGCGGCCTACCGGTCGTTTATGGCCGGGATGATGTAACCTATCTGGAATGCTCCGATGAACATGGAACCATCGCCGACCCTAACGCAGTTTTGAAGATCAACGAAAAGCTGCGCCTTGTGCCGGGCCACTGCGATCCGACCTGCAATATCCATGACTATTATGTGGGTGTGCGCAAAGGGGTGGTTGAATGCCTCTGGCCGGTGTCTGCCCGTGGCAAGGCCTATTAGGCGAGACGAACCGGACTGCAAAATAGCAAACGGGCGAGTGGCCCCATGTTTAATGAGGCACGATGCCCTGCGGTTTGCTGTCCTTGCCAAGCCAGCGTTTGACGGTGTTGCGGTCAATCGATAGCCGCTGTGCCGTCTTGCTGATATTGCAGTTTTCCTGCTTGAAAATCTGGTTTACCTTTGCGGCAATCATCTCGTCAAGGGTTGCCCCCTCCAGCAGACTTTCAGATGCCGCGCCATCGCTCGATATCCGCCCCATATGATGGGTTTCCGAGGAGAGGAGCGGCGTGTCGAAATCATGCAGGCTTTGCAGCGTGGCAAACTTCTCGGCGCAATTCTCAAGCTCGCGCACATTGCCCGGCCAGCTATGGTGTCGCAATTCCTTGAGCAATTTGCCAGACAGCGGCGGCACTGGAATAGATTGCAAATGGCAGGCCTTTTCAAGAAAACGGGTGAATAGCAGTTCCGGGTCTCCCTTGCGGTCGCGAAGAGGGGGGATCTTAAGATCCAGCACATTGAGACGATAGAACAAATCGGCCCGCATCCGGCCCGCCTTGATGGCTTCAAGGGGGTTCTTGTTGGTCGCTGCAATGATGCGCACCTTGATCGGGATGACCTTGTTGTCGCCAATCCGCATGATTTCGCCCGTTTGTAAGGCACGGAGCATTTTGGCCTGAAGGAAGACATCCATTTCTGTCAATTCATCAAGAAACAGCGTGCCTTCATGGGCCAATTCGAACAGGCCGATCTTGCCCGCTCGGGACGCTCCGGTGAAGGCCCCCGGCGCATAGCCAAACAACTCGCTTTCCAAAAGATTACCGGGCAGTGCGGCGCAGTTCACGGCCACAAAAGGGCCGTTTGACAGCGCTCCAGCATTATGGATCGACTGGGCAAACAGCTCCTTGCCGGTTCCCGTTTCACCCACAATCATGATGTTGCTGGCCGTGCGGCTATAAAGCTGGGCCATCTCCACCAAACGCTTCATCTCCTGACAATGATAGATGATATGCTCGAAGGTATATTTGGCGTAAAAGCCGCTTTCGCTCAATTTTTTGCGGATCAGATTGCCTGCATCCTGAATTTTCTGCACCGGCTGGAAGAGAATGACCGAGGCATTGTCGGAAAGCTTCTCCGATGAGACGGGGATATGATCCAGCGCCAGCTTGTCGTCATGGCAGGTGACGATCATGTTTCGGGCATGGGCTTTCTTGCGGAAGGCCTTGCTGAGTTCGGGCGTATTGAAGAAACCGGCAATATTGGCTCCAAGCAGATCATCGCGCTCCTGTCCCAATATCGTGCAGCCCTGTCTGTTGATCTCGTCGATCAGGCCTTCACTATTGACAAGAACGGCGCCGTCCCGCGTGCAGTCGAGTACGGCCTCGAGCTTCTTTTCGGCTAGAAAATAGCGGTTCAGATTTTTATAGACCAGCATGGCGCGTTCAAACGCATCAACGATGGTTTCCATGCTGGATTCGATCAGATAGGCGTTAAGCCCCTTGGACTTGGCCCACTGGAAGGCAACGGCGTCGCCGATCACCACATCCGGCTTCCAGTGCACCAGCGTGTCCATCCGCTCCTGAAAGCTCTCCTTCTCGCGCAATTCGAACGAACGATAATTGCGCGATAGAATGGTGCAAATGGGGGAAACAAGATTGATGAGGGGGGCAAAGCCGACAATGCCCACCCGGCTTGTTTCTGTCGTCTCCTTATAGACGAAGGCAAGCGTGCGCTGCACAGAGGCCTCCACCTCGATCACCTCGACATCGAGCGAACGGCGGATAAGACGTGCGGTTCCTCCGCGGCTGATGATGATCTTGGCTCCGTCATCAAGCGCGCGCTTGGCTGCCTTCACGCCCTGATGCAAATCGCCCAGATAGGCTTTGGCCGGGTAATTGGATGTATCGATGATGCTCTGCGCCTTGATGCGGATCTGCTCAAAAGGCGCGATAAACGCAATAACCATGACCTGATCTCCCCCTCTGGTCGCAAGCAAGTATGCGGGGGGAGGGGCGAAATTGCAACGAACTGCTGATGCGATATGCATCAACAATTAGTGCAAACCGCCACAGCTGCGCATTAGGCTATCTTCTTACTTTCAGAAAAAAGAAACTTATTTTCAATCGGTTAGGCGAGTGGCACGCGAATTGCAAAAATTTCGTTAAGGCGCACCAAGAACGTCATTGCTTTTACGAAGTTGAAATGAGAGGAGACAACTACATGAAAAAGGATCTTTTCAAAGTCCTTTTGCTCGGGCTTACAGTGCTCGGGCTGACACCGCTGCAAAGCGGCCAGGCATCGGCCGAAGATGGTCAGGTGCTCAATATTGCCCACCCCGTTTTACAGCAGAACTGGTCGCCCCTTCAGGGAGGAGGACACGCGGCACGCTGGCAATCTCTTAGCTGGGCTGCCCCAATGTATTTCGACAAGGACGGCAAGCTGACCCCTTACGTTCTTTCAAGCGTCGAGTCCGATGACAGCTATGTCAACTGGACCCTGCACGTCAATCCCGATGCAGTCTGGTCTGACGGCTCCAAGATCACGGCCGAAGATGTGGTCGGCACATGGAATCTGTCCGCCCGCCCGGCAACCAAGCACGCCCGCGTCAACCTGTTCCTAGGTGGCGTTGAGGGCTTTAACGACGTGGTCGTCGGCAAAGCAAAAGACATGACCGGCCTGTCGGTCACCGATGACGCAACGGTGAGCGTCAAGCTTGCAAGCGCCGACCCGATCTTTGACCAGAAAATCGCAACGGCGCTGATCGCACCGGTGAAGATCTCACAGGCTGAAGATGAAAATGGCAATGAAAAGTCCGATTGGTGGATGCCGCAGAATGGCGTCGTTGTCTCCGGTCCTTTCATGCCGGAAACCATGGACCTTGACCAAGGTGTTCTGACACTCGTACCGAACCCGAACTTCTTTGGCCCGAAACCAAAACTTGAAAAGATCGTCCTGACCACTGTGGCTGATGCTAGCACAGCAACCCTGATGCTTAAACGCGGCACGATGGATGCCCACACCGAGCTCATCACCCCGACGATCATTCAGGACCTTGGACCAGACTTCCTTGGTGGCCCGGCGCTCGCCAAAGGCCAGCAATTCTGGATCAACGCCAAGAAACCTCCGATGGACGACATCAATGTGCGCAAGGCATTGATCATGTCTGTCAATCCTGAAGAGCTTGCTCTTGCCGCCTTCCCGGATGGTCCATTCACTGCAGCATCCCAGATCCTCAACAAGGTTCCTGGTGTGGACCCGGACTTCAAGAAATATCCATATGATCCGGAAGCTGCCAAGGCTGCTCTTGCTGCATCCAAATATAAGGATGCCAACCGCCTGCCAAAAATCATGTTTGTCGGCATTTCCACCCCGACCCATGAAGCCGCTGCCCAGTATATTGCCGAACAATGGCGCAAGATTCTTGGCATTCAGGGCATTGAAATGAAACCTGCCATCGAAACCTACTCCGGCCCGGATCAGAAGAGCGTCCAGATCTTCCGCGACGATGTCGGCACACGCGTTCCCGATGCGGTTTCCTACCTGATGGGCTCGATCTATTCGAAGTCCGGTAACGCCCGTAACAAGCTGGGTGGTTACAAAAATGACGAGATTGATGCCAAGCTCGAAGAAGCATCCGTCAAGGGTGTAAAAGATCCGGACCGCATCAAACTTGCTCAGGAAGCACAGCGTCTCTTCCGTGAAGACTGGACCTACATTCCTTACTACTACGACGTGATGTCGAAATGGGCCATGCCATGGGTCATGAATTTCGACAAGAACGATGACTGGCAGGTCATCGAACCCTGGAATGTAACCATCGACGAAGCAAAACGTCCGTAAGGACGGCGAACCTGGACGGGTCGTGGTGGTCTCACTTCCCGTCCTTTTTTCCCGAATTCGCAAGGATGACTTGATATGGGACGCTACATCTTATTCCGACTTCTGAAGTGGATTCCCTCGGTTTTTATTCTTCTTCTGTTAATCTACGCTCTCGTGTTCTTTGGAGCAGGCGACCCGATCAAGCTTATCTTCCTGCAGGCTCCGGGTGATGTGGCGTATGATCCGGACAGGGTTGAAGCCATAAGGGATGCCGCAGGCTTGAACCGGCCGTTTCTGGTTCAGTTCATGGACTATCTAGGCAACATTGCGCACGGCAACTTCGGCAATTCGCTGGTTTCCGGTCGCTCGGTCAACTCAATGATCAGTGCAGCGCTTCCGGTGACCCTCAAGATCGGGCTCACCGCGATTTTCCTGCTCTCCATCGTTGGCATCATTCTGGGCGTGATAGCCGCGCTCAATCAGAACAAGCTTCTTGATAACCTGATCGTGGGCTTTGCTCTCATCGTTTGGGGCATTCCGGTGTTCGTTGCCGGTCCGCTGATCATCGTCTTTCTCGTGCTGGTCATGGATATGGACGTGCCCTATGGCTGGTCTGGCCTGTTCAGTTTCAAGGTGATTGTCCCCCTTCTGGTCCTCGGGCTCAACCCCATGGCGCTGATCATTCGACAGGCGCGCGCCGGTGTGCTTGAGGTGCTCAGCGAAGACTATGTGCGCACCGCCCGCGCCAAGGGCATCCCGAATTATCAGGTCGTGGTCAAACACATCATGCGCCCCGTACTGACGCCTGTTGTCAGCCAGATCGGCCTTCTGGTGATTGCCACGCTCAACAACTCCATTCTCATCGAAAAGGTTTTCGGGCTGCCCGGCCTTGGGCGCCTTACCGAAACCGCAATCAAGACCTCGGACTATCCGGTCATTCTCGCGATCGTGTTGATCTTCTCGACGGTGGTCATGGCCTCCAACCTGCTGGTTGATATTTCCTATCCGCTGCTTGACCCCCGCGCGGCAGCCAAAAAGACAGGAGACGAATAATGACGGACAATACGCTTGAGCTGCAACAGGAAGAGAAGCAGTTCAGTCTGGCCAAGGACGCCTTTGACCGGCTGATCGCCAACAAGCTCGCCGTGATCGGCATGCTGCTGGTCGTGTTCCTGTTCTTCATCGCCATTTTCGGCCCCTATATTACGCCTTACGACTTCCTGTCGCAGGATCTGCAGGCCCGCAATCAGGCGCCAAGCTGGGCTCATTGGTTTGGCACCGACGATCTGGGGCGCGACATCATGAGCCGCGTGATCTATGGCGCAAGAACTGCCGTTATCGTGGCCTTCTCGACCACCTTTCTCAGTCTGATCATCGGCATTTTCATGGGCTCGCTTGGCGGATATTTCGGCGGCAAGGTGGATGCTTTCATCGTCTGGCTCATCGACATCACCATGTCGGTGCCCTCTCTGCTGCTGGTGATCGTCATCAACGTTTCGATGAAGCCACGGCTGGTTAACTGGATGGATGAGCAATTCCTGCTCACGGGCAACTCTTTCTATCGCAATACCATTCTGGTGGACTTCGTGTTGGTGTTCGGCTCGCTGGCCCTTATCAAATGGCCAAAGGCGGCCCGCATCATTCGCGGTCAGATCATGTCGGTGCGCAACAAGAACTATGTTCTCGCCGCCGAGGCCATCGGTGTGCCAACGCCCAAGATCGTCTGGAAATATGTCATTCCGAACTCAATCGGTCCGATCATCGTCTATATCAGTGCTGCCCTTGGGGAAGCCATGGTGTTTGAATCGTCCTTCTCCTTCCTAGGGGTTGGCGTGCGTCCTCCAATCCCCAGTTGGGGCAACATGATTTCGGATGGATTACGCGTTTGGCAGCTCTATCCGCACATTCTCGCAGCGCCTGCCGCAGTGCTTGCGTTGGTCACCATCGCCTTCAGTTTCCTTGGCGACGGTCTCAACGATGCGCTTAACCCACGGCAATGGAAATAGAGACACAACGAACAGCTAAAGGGAGGGCGCTTTGACCAAACTTTTGGAAGTGAACAATCTGCATACGCGCTTCAAGGTGCGCAATGGCTATCTTTACGCAGTGAACGGTGTTTCCTTCACGCTCGACAAGGGGGAAATGCTCGGTGTGGTCGGTGAATCCGGGTGCGGCAAGAGCGTATCCATGATGAGCCTGATCAGGCTGTTGCCGCCTGCGGCCCAGATCACCCAAGGCGAAGTTTTGCTGGAAGGCAAGGATCTGGCCAAGGCCAGTGCTGGCGAAATCAACATGGTGCGCGGCTCCAAGGTCGGCATGATCTTTCAGGATCCGATGACCTCGCTTAATCCGTTCATGAAGATCGGCGCGCAGCTCTGCGAAGGCATCATCTATCACAAGAAGATGAGCCGGGCAGACGCGATGAAACAGGCGGCCAAATATCTCGATCTGGTGGGTATTTCCAACAGCGAGCATCGCCTGCATGAATATCCCCATCAGCTCTCGGGCGGCATGCGTCAGCGCGTGATGATCGCCATGGCGCTGCTGGGCGAGCCCGAGCTGGTGATTGCCGACGAGCCGACCACGGCCCTTGATGTGACCATTCAGGCCCAGATCGTGGAACTGGTCAAGGAACTGCGCGAAAAGCTCAACATGTCGATCATCTGGATCACCCATGACCTTAGCCTGCTGGCTGGCATGGTGGATCGCATCATGGTCATGTATGGCGGCAGCGTGGTGGAAGAAGCGCCACTGGATGAAATCTACAAGAGCCCGCGTCACCCCTACACCATCGGGCTGCTCAAATCGATTCCGAGCATCAAGACCGAGGCTGGCAGTCGGCTCCCTTCCATTGCGGGGGCTCCGCCAAATCTGTTTGTGGAGCCGCAAAGCTGCCCCTTCGCCGCGCGCTGCGCCTATCGCAAGGAGCGTTGCACCAAGGAGATACCACCACTGGAGCCGGTCTCCGGCGAAGGCGCCAACCCGCACCATCGCATCGCCTGCTGGGTGGATGTAACCAAAGAGACTGCTGAGCCCAAAGAGGGGGGGATGCTATGACGCGTGCAGCCAAGCAGCCACTGGTCAAGGTGAAAAACCTTGTCAAATATTTCCCCATCAAGATCGGCGCTTTCGGAAGTGAGAAAGCGGTCGTGCATGCCATCGATGACGTCAGTTTCGATATATTCAAGGGCGAGACCCTGGGGCTCGTAGGCGAGTCAGGATGCGGCAAATCGACAACTGGTTTCACGATCCTGCAGATCTATCGCTCCACGTCCGGAAGCGTCGAATTTGAAGGGGTTGATCTGGCCTCCCTGTCCAAGCAGGAGTTGCGCGCCATGCGCAAGCGGGCCCAGATTGTCTTTCAGGATCCCTATTCAACGCTCAATCCGCGCATGACCATCGGTGAAGCGCTCGCGGAGCCGATGAAGGTTCATAAAATCTGCCCTGAAAATGAGATACAAGGCCGGATTGCCCAGCTCATTCGCGATGTCGGGCTCAATCCCAATGTGTCCAATCGCTACCCGCATGAATTTTCCGGGGGGCAGCGACAGAGGATCTGCATTGCCCGTGCTCTTGCGTGTGATCCGGAATTCATCGTCTGCGACGAGCCGATTTCCGCGCTTGATGTGTCCATTCAGGCCCAGATCATCAACCTGTTGATGGATATTCAAGAGAAATACAATCTCACCTATCTCTTCATCGCCCACGATCTGGCCGTTGTGCGCCATATCAGCGACAGGATTGCGGTGATGTATCTGGGCAAGATCATGGAGATCGCCGAGAAGAAGGATCTGTTCAAGCGGCCGTTGCATCCCTACACCAAGGCGCTGCTCTCGGCTGTACCGGAAGCTGATCCGGATATCGAGCGCCAACGCCAACGGATTATCCTCAAGGGGGATGTTTCCAACGCCATTGATCCGCCAAGCGGCTGCCGGTTCCATCCGCGCTGTGCCTACGCAACAGATGCCTGTGCGCAATCCGTGCCGGAACTTGAGGACTATGGCGATGGACATCAGGTCGCCTGCCTGCGTCTGGACGAGATTGCCATGGAAGAAAAACTGGAAACTGAAGACGCCTGACTTTGGCTCTTGAGCGATCCCGATGGTCTCATTTCGCAGGACCAAACTGACAACGCGGGCGGTAGACCAACCGCTTTCGCCCGCGCGTACTACCCGTTTATGCCTTTTCGCCTCCAATTATGCCGAGCATCTTGCCTGGCTTCTTGTGTGGCGCCGATCAGATAGCAAAGTCAGGTAAAGCCATGAAAATAGTTGAGAGCAGAGCCATTCCGACCCCATGCCTGAGCAACCATGCATCCAACCTTCTGGAGCTGGAGAGTGGTGATCTTCTTTGCACCTGGTTCGGTGGCAGCATGGAGGGGTCGTCCGATATCTCCATCTATCTTTCGCGCTTTGATCATGCTGCAAAGACATGGAGCGATGCGGTCAAGATGAGCGATGATGCCAACCGCTCCGAGCAGAACCCTGCCCTGTTCCGCCATCCTTCCGGACAGATCTGGTTGCTTTATACGGCTCAGCTCAAGACGGATCAGGGAACCGCCATCATACGCCTGCGCCGCTCGGATGATGAAGGGCAGAGCTGGGCCCCGATTGAAACACTGTTTGCGCAGGAAGGCACCTTCATTCGCCATCCGCCAGTGGTCAACCCCGATGGCAAGCTGTTGCTGCCGATCTGGTTTTCCAGCATGAAAAACGCCTTTGGCGATGATCGTTCACTGGTGCAGATTTCCGATGATGGTGGGGTCAGTTGGCGCCTCCAGGACGTGCCCCATAGTGAGGGCTGCGTGCATATGAATATCCAGCCCAGCTGCAAGGTGGCTTTCTATCGCAGCCGCAGGGCGGACAATATCTTCCGGTCCGTTTCTGACGACGGCGGCCTGACATGGTCTGCGCCGGAGCCAACGCCTCTACCCAACAATAATTCGTCCATTCAGGCTGCCGAGTTGTCCGATGGCCGGTTGCTTATCATCTACAACCATATCAGTGCTGCCGGTCGCGACTGTGAAAGTGCGGTGCCGCCTTGGGTGCAGGATAAGGAAGCCTTTCTGGCCGAATGTGACATGACCGAAAATAGCGCCATCTGGGGTGTGCCGCGCAATCCGCTCATCATTGCCAGCTCGTCCGATCTGGGAAAAAGCTGGAAAGAGGAGCTGGTCGTCGAAGAAGACGCTCACCTTCTGTCGGCTCATGACAAGAAGGGTGCCTTCCGGGGGGATTATTCCTACCCCTCTATCATCGAGACATCCGATGGGCGCCTCCAGATCAGCTATTCCTACCTGCGCGACTATATCAAACACGTCACGCTGAGCATGTGAGTGTGGCTGAAAAAGGGGAATGGCAGCATAGCTGAAGAAGGCCTGAAGAAGAGCTGAAGAAGACAAGAACGGGCTTGGAACATTGTGGGGGGAAAGGGTGAAACAGGATCAGAAACTGGCGATCATCGCAGATGATTTCACCGGCGCAGGGGATTCCGGGGTGCATTTCTCGCGGCTTGGCAAGCAGATCAAGTTGCTCCTTCATTTCCCGTCCCTGCATGACGAAGGACTGCTTGAAGGGAATGTCTCCATCAATTCCGAAACCCGTTTTCTGGCTCCGGATGCGGCAGCGGCCACAGTGGCCCATATGATCGGCATTTGCCGCCAGAAGGGATATGAGCGCTTTTACAAGAAGATCGACTCCACCATGCGCGGCAATCCCGGCGCCGAAATCGAGGCCGCCCTTGATGCAACCGGCAAAGCCGCCGCGCTCATCTGCACCGCCATGCCCGAAACCGGACGCACCTGCCGCGAGGGAACCATCTATTTGTCTGGCGTGCCTCTGCATGAGACAGATATTGGCAAAGACCCTTTCCACCCGCTCTCGACCTCTAACATTGCCAGCATGCTCGGCGAGCAGTCGCGCCTTGTCACCGCAGGGCTGACGATTGCCGATTGCGAAGCCGGAGTGGACGCGCTGGTCTCTTTCATCAAGGGGCATGTTAAAGCCGGAGCCCGGCTGATCATTGCCGATGCGGTCAATGAAACCCATTTGGCAACGCTGGCCAGAGCGGCAGTGCAGGCCGACTGCCTGCCCGTGGGAGCAGGGGGCTTTGCCAGAGCGCTGGCGGCTTGCGAGGGAACACCACAAAGCAAATCCACCAGACGGCAGGGCGCTATCCTGGATGGGCCGCTGTTGGCCATCGTCGCCAGCCTTGCCAAACCATCGCTGCGACAGGCGGACGCCGCTGAAAAGCTGGGAGACTACCAATCCATTATTGTTCCTCCCGATGCCAAGCCGCAGGACGTCGCCGGTCTCTGCCGCACACAGCTTGAGATGAAAGGGGGCAGATCTGGCGACATCCTGCTGCGTATGGATAACAGCAGCGTCGCCGCGCGGGTAAGCAAAGAAGAAGGTGCTCGCATCGCCGCTCTCGTCGGACAGGTTGCGCTATACCTCTGTAAGACCCAAAATTTCAAAACCGTATTCAGCACAGGGGGCGAAACAGCGATTGCCGTTGCCTCCGCGCTTGGCATTGACGCCATTGATCTTGCCGACGAGCTGCTGCCGGGCGTCGTGCTCGGGGCCTGCCGGTCCGACAAGGTGGATGTGACATGGTTCATCTCCAAGGCTGGTAGCTTTGGCGATGATGCCGTGCTGCTCGATATTCAGGCCCAAACGCGCAACCCCATCAGAAAAGCTCAATGAGATGGAAGACCTTCGCATAGTAAAGCAGGACATGCCGCATGTGGCACCAGAGACAACCGGCCAGCCCCATAAGGCCGAGGCTTATGTTGCCATTATCACCTGTTTCAACCGAGATGACACGATCAACTATTCAGCGGTGAGAAATCAGGTCCGGCGGCAGATCAGCTTCGGCAACAATATTCTCGTGGGGGACACACAAGGGGATTTCACCTGCTTGACCCATGCGGAGAAAGTGCGCCTTTGCGCCGAAATCGTTGAAGAAGCAGACGGGCGTGTCAAGGTCCTGGCCAATATCGGCATGCCCTCCACCTATCAGTCCATTTTGGTGGGTAAAGATATTTCAGGGCTCGGAGTGGATGGGGCAACCGTGCTCGCCCCCTATTTTGCCGATTGCCCGGATGAGGATGTTTTCCTGCATTATAGTAAGGTCGCCGACAGCTTGCAGATACCGATTTATCTTTACAATGCGCCTGCCATCACCATGCGGCCTCTTTCGGCAGAGGTGGTTGGGCAACTGGCGTCCCACGGCAACATCAAGGGCATCAAGGATAATAGCTCCGACGGAGCCCGAATGCAGGCCTATCTGGATATCGCAGCGGACAAGGCGGATTTTGTGCATTATGTGGGCACGGATTCCCTCATCTGTGAGGCGCTTTCCCATGGGGCTGCAGGCTGCATGTCTGATCTGGGGAATATCCTGCCCCGAACGCTCAATAATCTCTGCCTCACCTTTGCCAATGGCAGCAGCAAGGAGGCGCTGAAATGGCAATCCCTGCTTTCGGAACTGCGCGCCGACCTGCTGGCATTGGGGCCCATGGCCCTCTGGGTCAAACAGCTTCTCTATTTGATGGATAACAGTGTTGGTCTCGGGCGTCAGCCCTTTCCTCGTCCCAACAGCGCACAGGAAGAAGCCCTGTGCGCCATCGTCGAGAAATACCTGATCGTGTGAGGCATACTTCCCTGCCTCTCCTCCGGGGCGCCTTAAACGCGTCCCCGGCCAATGCGGCTGACCAGCACAGCCATCAGGCGTTGATAGAGATCCGCCCCCAGCACATCATCCTCAATGCCATAATCAACGGACGGGTTGTCGTTGATCTCGATAATGCACGGCCCTTTCGGTGTTTCCTTGATATCCACTCCGTAAAAGCCGTTGCCGATCAATCGGGTGCCGCGAATGGCCGTTTCGACCACGTCAACAGGCACGGCTGAGATGGGCATCGTCTCCGAGTCGCCTGACTGGATGGTGCCGTCCTTTTCATATTCGTAGATCTTCCAGTTGCCGCTCACCATGTAATATTTGCAGGCATAGAGCGCTTCCCCGTCCAGCACCCCGATCCTCCAGTCAAAATCCGTCGGCATGAATTCCTGAATCATCAGAAGATCCGTTTTGCGGAACAGCGATTTGCTGAGATCGTTCAGTTCATCGCGGCTCGACACCTTGTGTACGCCCTTGGAGAAACAACCATCGGGAATTTTCAGTATACCGGGAAATTCGAACTCGTCGACAAGCGCCTTCAGGCGTGGGCGGTCAAAGATCGTTGTCTTGGGCGTCAGGATCCTGTTCGATTTCAAAAGTTCCGCCAGATAGATCTTGTTCGTGCAACACAGGATCGAATGTGGGTCATCGATAACGGGCATCCCTTCACGCTGTGCGCGCTTGGCGAAGCGATAGGTGTGATGGTTGAGAGCCGTTGTTTCACGAATGAACAGGGCATCAAATTCGAGCAGGCGACCGAAATCCTTCGCGGTGATGAATTCAGCGCGTGCGTCTACGGTTTCTGCGGCAGCTGCGAATGCCTCCAGCGCCTTGGCATCGCTCGGAGGGCTCTCTTCTTCCGGATTGGCAAGAATGGCCACGACGGCAGAAGGCAACTTGCGGATGGACGGTTTGGGCAGACTGCCTTTGAGAAAGGCGCTAAGGGCCGACAGGAAGCGTGGCTTTTCCTCTTCGCCCAGCTTGTGAATGGCAACCGCTTCGATTTCCTTGATCCTGAATTTCGCGTCTTCTTGCAAGGTGATGCGAAGTGCAGGGCAGCGGAACAGGTCGAAAGCCGTTTTGCCAATGTCTCGAAAGCGCCGCTCGGTGGTGCGGCCGAAATAGATGTCTATGGCAGCAGGGAAGTTCTCGTCCTGCATGCTGCCTAGCATTTGATCCAGACGCAGGAGGGCTTGCCGATGGATGCGCTTCCAGTTGATGTCGAGCAGTGCATCGGCTTCTGGCAGGCAGCGTTCCTTGCGGGCTTCGGCCAGCAGGCTGCAATAATAGCCAAGTGACAATGGCTCATAGGAACGCGACAGGTTGATGATGCGTCGCCCCGGCACTCCATGTTCCAGCGCCAGATATTGTCGCACGGTCATGACCAGAGAACCGCTTGGCGGTGTTTCCAGATCCCTGAGCTGATCCACCAGAATGATCGGCAGGCGGGTGCGGTTGGCCGGTTTGGAGCCATGGGGCAGATGCTCAAGCACGCGCAAAAGGCGAAGCCCGTCTGCGCCATCCTCATAATAGCCCGGCAAGGCCTCTTCCGGCACGAAGCCGTAGCGCTGGTAAAGACTGATCGCCTTGCTGTTATCGGCGCGAACCTCCAGCGATAGCCGGTCGCACTCAAGTTCTTTGGCAATAGCCTCGGCACCACCCAGAAGCTGGGACCCAATGCCAAGCCCGCGAGCTTCCGGCTCCACGGCAATCGAATAGAGACGCGCGACAGATGTGCCCTGTCGAGTGAGGATCAAGGCATAGCCAAACAGCCTGTCCTGCTCGCCAATAGCAACGAGAAGGCGGGCTGTGTCTGTTTTCATGAAAGAAGAAAAGGAGCGGCGACTGATCTGGTCGCTATCAAAACAGCGGTCTTCAAGCGCCACAAGAGCGGAAAGGTCGTCCATATTGGCCGGACGAATGAGAATTTGGGAAAGAGGATGCGATGGCATGGGATGCACTCACGATCACGGTTGAGACAGGCTCCCATTTCCGCAAGAGTCCCAGATAGAGAGCGATGGTCCTATATACTGTTGCTTGAGGTTTGAATATCGAAAAATGCACGGGTAGAACGAAAATCTGAAGGGCCCAAAGTGTCCAAAATAAGGGTCATTCTGGCTGGAATAGTTTCAAATTTTTGAGAATAACCATGTTTGCTGGCAAAATTTCTCGGAAAAAGTTATTCAGTATGTGAATTTTTGCGCATATCAATCCCGGTATAAGGGGCAGAACAGGCCTGTCAGCCCATAGATCTTGGCCGAAAGGATAGGCATAAAGCCTGTCAGCTATCCGCCTTGACTGAGGACGTGACACAACCCACGATATGGTTGCGCAAAGCGATTTGCCCTTTTTCCGTGAAAAGATCATCTCCGAAAATGATCGAAAATGTCGCCCTGTTGGACACATTGAAAAAGGACAGCGCGCTGATTTCCCAGTGCAGCTCAAGTGGTGAAATACCCTTTTTGAAGACGCCCTCTTTTTCACCGGCTTCACAGATTCTGGCGAGCTGATTGATAACCTTGGTATTGGTCATATGCAGCGATTCGCTCTGACTCATATATTGGCCATTGAGGATGTTTTCCGTCATTACTAGTCGGATGAAATCCTCATTGCGTCTGTGGTGGTCGAAGGTGAATTCTACAAGCTTTACAAGGGCTTTTAGCGGCGGAAGACCGTCCAGGTTGAGCTCCTCCTCAGCCTCGCGAATGCTTCGGTAAGCCTCTTCCAGAACCGCGCGATAAAGTCCTTCCTTATCGCCAAAATAATAGAAAATCATGCGGCGGGATGTCTGGATTCGATCGGCTATATCCTTCACCCGCGTGCCTGCCAGACCATTCTTGGCAAACTCGGAAGTGGCCTCCCGCAGGATGTCAGCGCGGACGGCTTCGGGGTCCTGTTTCCAGGTACGAATGCGCTTTTGCAAGGGGGGAATTTTGTCTGCCATGATTTTTACGCTTTGGCTTTCCAATTTTGGGCACTCACTATTATCGATCCGAAATCAAATGTCCACCCGTCGAGCTGTCAACTAAAGGGGGGTTGACGAAATTATCCGCTTGGAACAAAGTGCGGTAATAATTAACCGAATGGTACAATGCAGTACTGCCCTCAATCTGGGGGTGGTGAAGGAGGAACTGCACAATGCAAGGCGCACACGCAGCGGTCATTCCGGACCATATCAATATCGGGTTGATCGGTTGTGGCATTGGCAAGTCACGCACGCCGGCCATGCATATGGCAGAAGCGAAAGCCCAAGGCTTTTTATGCGATTACAATCTGCTTGATATGGATGACGAAAGCCGTGCGGATCTGTCTCTTTCAGACATGCTCGACACTGTCGAAAAGGACGGCTATGCCGGGGTGAATGTCACCTATCCGTATAAAATGAAGGTTATATCTTTGCTCGATGACCTCTCCGACAACGCCAGAATGGTAGGCGCGGTCAACACGGTGGTTTTCAAGGACGGAAAGAGGATCGGGCATAACACAGATCTCTGGGGCTTCGCAGAAAGCTTCCGTAGAGGCTTGATTGGTGCAAAATGGGATGACACACTTCTGATTGGTGCTGGCGGCGCGGGCGTTGCGGTTGCTCATGCGCTGGTGCAGTGCGGTGTCAAACAATTGTCCATTCATGACATGGATCTCGAAAGAGCTGACAATTTGGTCGACCACTTGAAAAAAACATGGCCGGATATGGCTGTTCGGGCTGTAGGAGATCTGGGTCAGGTCTTCGCGAGCCATCGCCCCGACGGAGTGGTCAATGCCACGCCGATGGGCATGGCAAAGCTGCCCGGATCAGCCCTTCCGACCGACTATCTCAATGAGAAGATGTGGGTCGCCGACATTGTCTATTTTCCGCTGGAAACCCAGCTTCTCAAGGATGCGCGTGCTTGTGGGTGCCGCACATTGCCGGGCTCCGGCATGGCCGTTTTCCAAGCGGTTCGCGCATTTGAACTGTTCACGGGCCTGCCCGCGGACCCCAATCGAATGAAGGAGACTTTCGATACGTTTGATCTTTAACCAAGTCACTGAAATCTGAACGCTTATTAGGGAGGAGAATGATATGACGTTCAAAATTGGAAGGCAGTTTGCTGTTGCCGCCGCCATTACACTGGGGTTGGCATCCTATGCAAGCGCTCAAACCATCCGTGTAGCTCACGTTGATCCTGATGAATGGACTGCATCGAAAAAAGGCGCAGCCGCTCATATTTTCAAAAATATCGTCGAAGGCGAATCAGATCTGACGGTTGAGTTGTTCCCGGCTGGATCTCTTGGCAACGAGACCGAACTGGTCGGTCAGGCACAGGAAGGACTCACTCAGGTGGTTCTTGTCTCCGGTGCCATGTCCAAAATCTGCCCGGCTGCCGGTGTTCTTGATATTCCTTACACCTTCTCGTCAGCAACCATAGCATGGTCCGTGCTGGATGGAGAATTCGGTAAGGCCCTCGGCGAACACTGCCTTGAGCAGACCGGCCTTCGCACGCTCGCTTATGGTGAAACCGGCTTCCGTAACTTCACCAATGGCACTCGCGAAATTCGCAAGCCAGAAGATATGAAGGGCCTGAAATTCCGCGTGCAGCCCATTCCGCTCTATGTGGAAATGGTCAAGGGCCTTGGCGGTGAACCAACGCCAATTGCCTGGACGGAATTGCCAAACGCCCTGTCGACCGGTGTGGTCGATGGCCAGGAAAACCCTGTTGGCGTGATTTATAATAACGGTCTGCACAAACTGCAAAAATACATGACCCTTGACGGGCACGTATATGGCGCAGACTTCATTCTGATCTCTGATGAATTCTATCAGGGCCTGACCGACGCCCAGAAACAGGTCGTCACCAAGGCTGCCAAGGTTGCCGGCACCATGGGCCGCGCCATTCAGCAGTGGGGTACCGCTGAAGGTGTGAACAAGGTTCAGGAAGAAGGCATGCAGGTCTATTCGCCAACCGCTGAAGAAATCGCAGCTTTCGCAGAAAAAGCTCAGCCAGCCGTTGTAGAATATCTTCGCAAGGAACTTGGCGACGACGCCGAGTGGATTGATCGCCTTCAGAAGGCGGTTGAAGACGCGTCCAAATAGGTAACTTCCGAGACCGCCGGAGGTGGGCACCGACTTGCCTCCGGCTTTTGTATCAATGCAAACAGGGAACTGCCTATTATGGAAAAAATAAGCCGTTTCGCGCGCCGCTTTTTTGCTTTTGGCGCGGGAAGTTCTATGGCGCTCGTGTTTCTGGTAATCTTTGTCAACTCCGTCCGACGCTACGCAATTGGCAAATCCATCGCCTGGGGAGAAGAACTCCCGATCTATCTGACAATCTATGGTGTAATGTTTGGCATCGCATATGCCTATATGACGGACAGCCACATCAAATTCGCCATCTTCATCGATATGCTGGAAGAAAAGACCAAGAAGCTGGTGCTGGCTTTTTGCGATCTGCTGACTTGCGCTACTGGCTTTACGTTGATTTTCGCGGGCCATGCCTTTGCGATGCGACGCGGCCATGTGGCCAGTTCCGGCCTTAAGTCAACCGGAGACTGGTTGGCCAATGTAACCGGCATTCAGGCGCTTGAATGGGTTGGCAAGGTTGGCACCTGGCAATATGCGATCGTCTTCGGCGGCGCCATGCTGGCCATTGCGGCTGCGCTCCGGCTCTCGGATCGCTTTACAGCCTCGTCGCATGAGCCCTCTAAAGAGCTCGCCAAGGGAAAGGCCACACAATGATCTACGCCATTTTTGTTGCCGGGCTGGTTATCGGTCTTCCTATCGCTATTACCATTCTGGGCACCTTGCTCGCCTTCATGGCGATGAATGATGCGCCCTTCACCATCCGCATTGTTGCGACCGAAATGTTCCGCGGTATCAACTCGTTCCCACTGCTTGCCATTCCGCTCTTCGTACTGGCAGGTGAGGTTATGAATGAAAGCGGCATCACCGGGCGCATCATCGCCTTTGCCAACGTTCTGGTCGGACGTATGCGGGCCGGGCTCGCGCTGGTCAATATCTGGGCGTCGGTCATTTTCGCTGGATTGTCCGGCTCGGCGGTTGCCGATACTTCTGCAATTGGGCGTGTCTTTATTCCCGAGATGGAAAAGCATGGCTATAGCAGACAGTTCGCTGCTGCCATAACGGCGGCTTCCTCGGTGATTGGTCCGATTATTCCCCCCTCGATTCCCGTCATTATTTATGCCCTTATTGTTTCGGGCGTTTCCGTGCCTGCACTGTTTCTGGGCGGCATTGTTCCGGGCGTTCTGCTCGCCATTTTCCTGTCGATCTATGTTATGGCGACGGTCAAGAACGACACGGGCACCAAGTCGCTTGATCTCGTGGAGATTTCTCCGGTCAAGGCATTGCTTGGCGGTATCCTGCCATTGTTCATGCCGATTTTTGTTGTCGGTTCAATCTTGCTCGGCGTTGTAACGCCTACGGAAGCTGCGTCCTTCGCGGTGGCTTATGCCCTGTTTCTTGGCGTCTTCGTCTATCGCAATATCCCAGTAGCGGCTCTGCCGCGCATCTTCACGCGGGCGATGAAGGACAGCTCTGTCATTCTCGTCATTATCGCCGCCGTGAGTGCTGCGAACTGGCTGTTGACCTATAACAGGGTCCCCAACATGCTCACTGACTGGGTGCTCTCCAATGTCGATGGCAAGGTTGCTTTCCTCATCGCCATTAACTTCCTGTTCCTGTTCGTCGGCCTGTTTCTGGAGGGAACGGCTGCCATGCTGGTGCTGGTGCCGATCGTTCATCCCATTGCGGTGTCGCTCGGTGTCGATCCGACCCATTTCGGTATCGTTGTCATCTTCAACCTGATGATTGGCCTGATCACCCCCCCACTTGGTCTTTGCCTTTTCGTCGCCGAAGCTGTCGCGAAAGTTGGAATGGTCAAGATAACGCGGGCCATCCTGCCACTCTTCTTTGTGGAGGTGGTCGTCTTGTTTATCATCACTTTCGTGCCGCAAACTGTAACCACGCTGCCAAGATTGCTTGGTTTCTAGCAGTAGCCCCCTAAATGGGTGCATCAATTGGGAGAAAGCCGCTTGCGTTCTGCAGCGGCTTTTTTCATTTCCGCAATCAGACACTTCACCATGGCATCGGTGAAAATCGAACGCGGATGGTCTGCGCCAAAGACAGCATAGGTTCTGAAACTGGTCGGCTCTGCCAAGCGGCGCACGACGATGCTCGGATGCTGCTGCGGGCCTGCAAGAGAAAGTTCATCCATGATCGCAACTCCGAGCCCTTGCGCCACAAGGGTGGAAACCGTCTGCCCGGTGCGGGCAACCACCGAATAGGACACATCCAGCCCGGCTTCGGCGAAAGGGGCCATAAGCAATTGCCCATATGGATCTGTTTGCTCGATGCCCACCAACCGCTCTTTGGCAAGGTCACGCACCGATAGCATCTCTTTTTGTACCAGAGGATGATCTGCGGGCAGAATGGCAAATAGCTGGCCGCTATAAAGAGGCTGGACGGTGAGACCCGGATGGTCCAGGCGGTAGCTCATGGCCACCAATTCCCCCTTTTGCAGCAATAGATAATCGATGGCCTCCTCAATCTTGATCGTGTTGAGATGTAGCTCAAGGCCGGGAAACTGGTCATGCAGCGCCCTGACGGCACTGGGCAGCACATGGTGAGCAATAGATGGAACAGCGCCAAAGGAAACACGTCTGTTTTCTCCCTGCTTCAATCCATCAATGGCCTGATGCAGATTTTCGACAGAATGAAAAACCGAAGCAATCTGCTCAAAGATGTCGCGAGCTTCCTCGGTGGGCGAATAGCGCCCGTGAATGCGCGAGAACAGCCGAATGCCGAGCTGATCCTCGGTATATTTCATCACGCGGCTGATGCCCGGCGCCGATACATTCAGCAACTCGGCAGCCCCCTTTACCGTTCCGGCCACCATGATGGCGCGTATGACTTCAATCTGTCGCAAGGTCAGCATGGGTAACTCCGCTCGCAAAAATTAACATCATGTTTGCTGATATAACAAAATAGATATTTTTATTTAATTACCCAAACGGTTAAATTTGAAAGACAGGGCCAGAGTCTCTGGCCAGATGCCAACGGGGAGGGAAGGCATGTTTGCGTTCGACGGATGCGTTCTGATCGAAGACGAATTCTTGCGCGATGGCTTGCAGAATGAAAAGCGCACATTTTCGGTAGAAGAAAAACTCGGCTTCATCACCCAGTTGGAAGACGCTGGCGTTAGCCGCATCCAGATCGGCTCCTTCGTTCACCCCAAGTGGGTGCCACAGATGGCAAATACCGATGAACTGTTTACGCGCTTAAAGCCCAGGGAAGGCGTAACCTACACCGCGCTCGTGCTCAACGGTGCCGGTCTTGATCGGGCTCTTGCTGTCGGGGTGAAGCATCTTTCCATTTCTGTATCGGCATCAGAGACCCATTCGCAGAAAAATACCAACCGCTCTGTTGACGAGGGCCGCGCCAAAATCAAGCCGGTCATCGAGAAGGCGCTTGGTGAAGGCATCATGGTCCGGGCCGGTATTCAGTCGGCGCTCGGGTGTGGTTTTGAAGGCCATATCGATCCGGATCGTGTGTGCGAAATCGCCCGCGACTTTGCCGCTATGGGCGTACAGGAAATCAACATCGCTGATACCGCAGGATTGTCCAACCCACGGGCCGTCTATGAGCTGTGCTGTCGCTTGCATGATGAGATCCGGGCTGATGTCAACCTGTCTTTGCATCTGCATGACACCCGCGGCCTTGGCATCGCCAATTTCGTTGCCGGTTTGCATGCTGGTGTCCGTGTTTTTGATGCGGCGGCGGGAGGTCTTGGCGGATGTCCCTTCGTACCCAAGGCAACCGGCAACATAGCAACAGAAGATGTAGCTTTTGCCTGCGAGGAAATGGGCATCGAAACCGGAATCAACTGGCAGATGCTCAAGGCGCCGGTTGAACAGGCAGAAGCCTTACTGGAGCGGACGCTCCCGGGCCGCATGGCCCACATGCCACCACCACCCTGGGCGCAACTCTCGGAGGAAAAGTGATGCGTGACTATTCTTTAGCTTATTTGACAGTGCCGGGCGTAACGCCGCCCGAGCAGGTCGAAATCGCCGCGAAAGCGGGCTTCAGCCATGCCAGTTTCCGCCTTATCCATCTGGGTGTCGCCGGAGAGCCGGAGATCAACCCGACCGATCCCGCCATTATCAGCGCAACCAAGAAGGCGATGCAGGACACGGGCATCAAATGCATCGATGTGGAACTGGCCAAGATTCATCGCGATATTGAGCCGGAGAGCTTTGTGCCAGCCTTTGAGGCAGGGGCAGAGCTGGGGGCTACACAGGTTATCTGCTCGGCCTGGACCGATGTGCGCAACGATCGCGGCTATATTGTCGAGCAATTTGCTCACATCTGCTCACTGGCCGAACCGTTTGGCTTGACGATCAATCTAGAATTTCCCGCCTTTTCGCGTTTGGCAACACTGGATGAATGCGTGGAAATTCTGGAGCTTGCGGGCTGTCCCAATCAGGGGCTGCTGGTTGATACGCTCTATATGCATTTCAACAAATGCCCGCTATTTGCGCTTGAACGGGTGCCCAGCGAATGGATCAATTTCCTGCATGTCTGCGACGCCGACGACGTTGCTTATACCAAGGATGAAATGATCCACATCGCCCGTGATGCCCGGCTTTATCCCGGCGAAGGGGCGATTGATTTTTCCGTCATCAACTATCTGTTCCCAAACCTGCCGCTGTCCATTGAGCTCCCCAATGCGGAACGCTCGGCCAGCCTGGGTCACGAACAGCATGCACGCAACTGCCTCGAGGCTGCCAAGGCGGTCTTCGAGGGTGGGTCGCAATTTGCCGATCAACAAAATGGATTGGCAGGCTGAGCGCCGCCAGAGAATTGATTTTTAGGGAGAGGACTTATGGCACGAGAAATAACCGAACAGGAAAAACAAACGGTCGCTGAAATGATTGAGCGCGCCCGTGCGGCCATGGAAGAAATCAAGGATTATGATCAGGCACAGGTGGATCGTCTGGCACAGGCCCTTGGCTGGAACTGCGGCAATGAGAAGACTTTTGTCCGCATCGCCCAAATGGGCGTGGATGAAAGCGGCATCGGCGACCGCGCCGGACGCGCAGGCAAACGCTTCAAGATTCTCGGCGTTCTGCGCGATGCTCTGCGTCAGAAGTCCGTTGGTGTGATCGAGGTGGATGAAGCCAAAGGGCTGACCAAGATTGCCAAACCGGCTGGCGTCATCGCTTCGCTGATTCCGACTACCAACCCCGAGCTGACCCCGCCGGTCACTGGTATCTATGCCATCAAGTGCAAGAATGCCGTTATCTTCTCGCCGCATCCACGCGCCAAGAAAACCACGGCTGAAATGGTTCGCGTGATGCGTGAAACCTGCAAGAAACTGGGCGCTCCGGAAGATTTGTTCCAGTGTGTGGCTGAGCCTTCCATTCCCATGACCAACGAGTTGATGGCCGAATGTGACGTCACTTTCGCAACCGGTGGCAAGCCGATGGTGCAGGCCGCCTATTCCTCAGGTAAACCCGCCTATGGCGTGGGCGCTGGCAACTCCACCATGGTGATCGACGAAACCGCCGATGTGGAAATCGCAGCCATGAACAGCCGTATTTCAAAAACCTCGGACTTCGGCTCCGGCTGCTCGGCAGACGGCAACCTTGTTATCTCCGAACAGATCTATGATGACATGAAGGCGGCCCTCATCAAGGAAGGTGGCTATCTCTGCAATGCCGAGGAAAAGGAAAAGATCAAGAAAGCCCTCTGGAAGGATGATGGGGGACGGCGCGTAGAAACCGTTGCCATTTCTGCTCAGCGCATTGCCGAATTTGCTGGCTTTGAAATTCCTGAAGACCGCAAATTCATCATGGTCGAGCAGAATGAAATCGGTAAGGAGCATAAATTCTCCGGTGAGAAGCTCTGTGTCGTCATGGCGCTATACAAGTTCAAGGATTTCGACGACGCCATGGCCAAGATCCGTGCCATCTATGAAGTCGGCGGCAAGGGCCATTCCTGTGGCATCTATTCCAACGATGACGACCGCATCCTGCGACACGCCATGAATGCTCCGGTCAGCCGTGTGATGGTGCGCCAGCCACAATCCAAGGCCAATGCTGGCAGCTTCGAAAATGGCATGCCAATGACCAGCTCGCTGGGCTGCGGCATCTGGGGTGGCAACATCACCAACGAGAATGTGTCGCTCAAGCATTACATGAATGTCACTTGGGTTGCCCGTCCAATTCCTGCGGATCGCCCCTCTGATGAAGAGCTGTTTGGTGAATTCTACAACACGGAGACCATGTGATGAACGACCAGAGCATTCCCAACAAGGAAAAGACAGTCGCCAGTCACCTCGTGAAATATCTCGAGGCGCGTGGTGTCGAGCATATCTTTGGCCTGTGTGGCCATACCAACATTGCAGTCCTCGCAGCTTTGGCTGATTCCGACATAGAGTTCGTGACCGTGCGTCACGAACAGATCAGTGCGCATGCGGCTGATGGGTATGCCCGTGTTACGGGCAAGGCCTCCGTCGTTCTGTCACACCTGTCCCCCGGCCTGACCAATGCGACGACCGGTGTCGCCAACGCGGCGCTGGACTGCACCCCGATGGTGGTGATTGCCGGTGACATCCCCAGTTACTATTACGGCAAACACCCCCATCAGGAGGTCAACCTGCACGCTGATGGTGCGCAATATGAAATCTATCGTCCTTTCGTGAAACGGGCCTGGCGTGTTGATACGCCGGAGCTGTTCCCCGAAATCATGGAAAAGGCCTTTGCTCTGGCAGAAAGTGGCCAACCCGGCCCTGTTCTGGTCAATGTGCCGATGGATTTCTTCTCCGTTGAAATCGATCCGGCCCTGTGGCAACGGCAGATGGCCAATGCAAAGACGCTGATCAAGCCTTCCATTGATGACGAAACGGCACGCGCTATTGTCGAACGTCTCATCAATGCCAAGAACCCGGTCATTTATGCCGGCGGTGGCGTCATGTTGTCTCGTGCGTTCGATGAGTTGCGCGAACTGGTCGATCATCTTGATCTGCCGGTTGCCTATTCTCTCATGGGCAAGGGGGCCGTCCCGGATACGCATCCGCTGGTGCTGGGAATGACCGGCTTCTGGGGTACTCCGCTCACTAACCAGACCACGCTCAATGCGGACTGGATTCTGGGCCTCGGGACACGCTTCAAGGAAGCGGACTGTTCGTCCTGGTATCCCGACTATACCTTCAATATCGGTGAAGGGGCTTCAAAGCTCATTCACATCGATATCGAGCCGCAGGAAATCGGCCGCAACTATCCGGTCGAGATCGGTGCTGTGGCAGACCTCAAGTCCGCCTTGAAGGTGCTCGTGCGGGTGGCAAAGGAAATGAAGCCCGAGGGCATCAACCGGCCCGAGCTGCGCAAGGTTATCGATGATTTCCGCAAGGATTTCGCCAAATCCAATCTGGAGATGCAGCAGTCCGACGCCTTCCCGATGATGCCGGAACGCATTCTGGCTGATTTGCGGGATGTCATGCCGGACGATGCCATCCTGACCTCCGATGTGGGCTGGAACAAGAACGGTGTTGCCCAGCAGTTTGATATCCGCACACCGGGCACAGCCCTTATTCCGGGCGGTTTTGCAACCATGGGCTTTGGCCCTCCGGCAGCCGTTGGCGCCAAGATTGCCGCGCCGGACAAGGTGGTCATCAGCCTCGTCGGTGATGGTGGCTTCGGGCAGAACCCGGCTGTTCTTGCAACCGCTGCGGAAATGCAGCTGCCGGTGATCTGGGTGGTCATGAACAACAACGCGTTCGGCACCATCGCAGGCTTGCAGCTGGCCCACTATGGTCTCAACTATGGCACCCTGTTCCCCAAAGCAGATACGCCCGTTGAGCAGTTGCCTGACTATGCCGCCGTTGCTCGCGCTTACGGCTGCGAAGGCGTGCGCGTCAAATCTGCCGCTGAGTTCAAACCGGCTCTTGAAGCGGCCATCGCCAGCGGGCGCCCGACGGTGCTCGATGTGGCCATGATCAACAACCCGACCCCAACCTCGGGCCACTGGAATATCCTCGACATCTACTCACCGCAAGGTGGCGTAGGGCACGTGGCAACCAATTAAACCTATCCACCCACTGGAGTGTTTTGCGTTGGACTTTCAACGTAAAACACTCTTTTTTTAGTCCATTAGGCTGGTGCACGGATTTAGACTGTGCATCGGGCCGATGGCATGCTAGTTTCAATGTACTAGCCGGTACATTTATAATATGAATGCAACAGCTTGGGAGGGCTGCCATGAAAACATCGATTTCGACCGTCTCCATTGCAGGGGATCTCAGCGAGAAGCTGACGGCTATTGCAGCAGCCGGTTTTAACGGGATCGAAATTTTCGAGCAGGATTTCATAACCTTTGACGGGTCTCCTGAAACTGTTGGCAAATTGGTCCGTGATCATGGTCTGACCATCGATCTTCTACAGCCCATGCGCGATTTTGAAGGCTTCTCCGGTGCCGCGCGTACCCGCGCGTTTGATCGCGCTGAACGCAAGTTCGATCTAATGGAACAACTGGGCACGGACCTGCTTCTGGTGAGCTCGTCTGATCATCCCGAAGCGTTGGGCGGTATCGAGCAGATTGCTGAGGATTTCCGCGAACTGGGCGAACGCGCAGCCAAGCGCGGCTTGCGTATTGGCTATGAAGCCCGCGCCTGGGGACGGGTCATCTCTGACTATCGCGACGCTTGGGAAGTGGTCCGCATGGCCGATCATGATTCTGTCGGCCTCATTCTCGATAGCTTCCATATTCTGGCGCGCAACAACCCACTCAATGCCATCCGTTCCATTCCCGGTCAGCGGATTTTCCATGTGCAACTGGCCGATGCACCCAAGATCGAAATGAATCTGGAATATTGGTCCCGCCACTTCCGCACCATGCCGGGAGAGGGGGAACTGGATCTGCTCTCCTTCATGTCATCGGTTGCGGCCACGGGCTATAAAGGGCCAATCGCCCTTGAGATCCTCAACGATCAGTTCCGCAGCGGCAGGCCGCGCGCCATTGCCGTTGACGGTCAGCGCTCGCTGCTCAACCTGATGGACAAGGTGCGTCAGGCCGAACCTCATCTGGCGCTCAATGTGCCCAAGATGCCGGTGCGCGAACCGATCCGCGGCGTGGAATTCGTGGAATTTGCTGCCAGCGACAAGGATGCTGGCAATCTGGCCCAGATGCTTTCGGCTCTGGGCTTTGTCGCCACGGCCAAGCATATCGCCCGCGAGGTGACCCTCTGGCAACAGGGTGACATCAAACTGGTGGTCAACACCTCAAAAGAGGGCTTCGCTCATTCAGCCTATGTCATGCATGGGCTTTCGGTGTGTGACATCGGGCTGTTGGTAGATGATGCCTCGGCGGCGGCAGAACGCGCCCGTATTCTTGGCGCCAGCCCCTTTATGCAGAAGCGTCTCGTCGGGGAGCTTAATATTCCCGCAGTGCGTGGCGTGAGCGGCTCGGTCCTGCATTTGCTGGATCGTTCAAGCCCACTGGCCAAGGTCTGGTCAGTGGAGTTCGAACCGATTGAGGAGGAGATCAACACCAGTGGCGTGGGGTTGACGACCATCGACCATGTGGCACAAGTCGTCAATGACGAGGACATGCAGACATGGACGCTTTTCTACGAGTCGATCTTTGCCCTTGATAAAACCCCTCTGGTTGACGTGTCCGACCCAAGCGGCTTTGTACATAGCCGTGCGATCCAGAGCTCGGATGGAGCCTTCCGATTAACGCTCAATGGCGTGCAGACCCACCGAACCTTCGCTGGGCGCTTTGTTGCCGACAGCTCGGGTTCCTCAGTTCAGCACCTTGCCTTCAGAACGGACAATCTGTTGGAAACCGCCACCAAGCTGAAAGAGCGCGGCTTCGAACCCCTGCCGATTTCGGAAAATTATTATGCAGATTTGGCCACCCGCTTCGATCTGGATGACGATTTCCTCAAGCAACTGAGCGAGGCCAACATCTTCTATGATGAAGATGAAAACGGCGCCTATCTCCAGCTTTATAGTCGCCCCTATGGGGATGGTTTCTTCTTCGAGATCGTCGAAAGGCGGGCCAATTACCATAAATATGGCGCTCCCAATGCTGCCTATCGCACTGCTGCGCTCAAACGGCTTTCGCGGCCATCGGGCATACCCCGAAAATAGCACCCTCAATCAGCAAGTGCGCCCTGCATTCTGAAAAAGCCCTCTGTTCCAAAGCGGATCAGGGGGCTTTTTGTTTCGGCAGCCTTCGAAGGCTTTTAAGAATTTCGTTTTGCCTGAGTCGTACCTTAATTCTAGCGGGCACGGGTGCTATGCAGAAAATGCAAGCTCTTCTGCATTGACTCAAGGGAAATCCACAACATATATGCACTTATTATAAGTACACATATAATCTGATCCCTAGAGGTTTGCATGGATATGAAGGAAGCCGAACAGCATGTGGGCTACCTCCTTTTCGAAGTGTCCCGCCTGTTTCGCCGTCGCTATGAAGAGCGGTCCAAGTCCTGTGGTCTGACCTTACAGCAGGCCCGCGTCATTGGGTATCTGTCACATCATCCTGACGGTTTGTCTCAGGCAACACTGGCGCATGCCATCGATAGCGATCCGATGACCATCAGCGGCATATTGGACCGGTTGGAGAAACGCGAACTGGTGAAACGCGTTCAGGATCCCGCCGATAGCCGCGCCAAGCTGGTAACGATTACGCCGGAAGGCAGCGAGCTGTTCATCCATGCGCGCAGCATCAGCCGCGAACTTTTTGATCAGATACTCGGCAACCTGAAGGATGGCCACAGGGAAATCCTGATGGAAAGCCTGAAAAGCATCCGCCACCAGCTAATAGATATGTCTCCCGAAAACAAGGAAACACAGAAATGAGTGCTCGCACCTCAAGGGTTGCTGAGAATGTGACCGAATTGGAGATTGAAAGCGATGCGTCCACTCCCGAGAGTGAGGCCCAGATTCCCGCTTCTGCTCCGATGCCACAATCTGAAGAAGATACTGCAGCCACGGGCAAAAAAAGGCCTGGCCGGCTGCTCCTCATGGTGTCAGTTCCATTGCTCATCGTGCTGGGCGGCCTTTGGGTCTGGTTGACCGGAGGACGGTTTGAGGAAACCGACAATGCTTATGCGCATCAGACGAAGGTGGCCATCTCGGCGGATATTTCGGGCCGGATCGCCTCTGTGGGCGTGAAGGACAACCAGCATGTTTTAGCTGGCGATGTCTTGTTTAAGCTCGACCCTGAGCCCTTCCAGATCGCCGTGGATGAGGAAAAGGCGGCGCTTGCCAAGGCGCGTCTGGATGTCGAGCAGCTGAAAGTGAGCTTCCACACAGCTGAGGCTTCTCTGGCGTCGGCCCGGGATACCCTTGCCGTTCAGCAGGAACTCTATGATCGCCGCGCCATTCTGGCAGAAAAGGGCATTGCTTCCAGCTCCACGCTGGATGAACTCAAGCTTTCCCTTCTGGCGGCCAAGAATGCCGTTACCACAGCGGAAAAGCGGGTGGATAGCGCAAGAGCTGCGCTGGGTGGAGATCCCTCCATTCAAACAGACGAGCATCCAACGGTTCGCAGCGAGCTTGCCAAGCTGGAGCTGGCTGAACGTAATCTGAGAAAGACCACGATCAAGGCTCCGAGCGCCGGTGTTATTGCGCAGGTGGATGACATGAATGTTGGCCAGTTTGTTACCGCAGGTAGTGCCATGGCCAGCCTGTTCGAAGCAGATGACACATGGGTGGAAGCCAATTTCAAGGAAACCCAGTTGGAAGGTATCAAGGTTGGCATGCCGGTGGACATTACTTTTGACGCTTATCCGAGCACGCATTTCGATGGCAAAGTAAGCAGCATCAGTGCCGGAACCGGTGCAGAATTTGCCCTGATCCCCGCTCAGAATGCAACCGGCAACTGGGTGAAGGTCGTGCAGCGCGTACCAGTGCGCATCGAACTGGAACAGGCCCCCGAAACAGCCAACTTACGCTCGGGCATGAGTGCAGTCGTTAGCGTCGACAAAGGCCAGTCCACTCTGGATAAACTCAAGGGCATTTAAGGACATTATGCATCGGGCACCTTCAAGGGGCCCGGTCTGCAAGGGAAACAGGCATGTCTCACTCCGTATCCGACTCGCAACCTGCTGTGGTTGTCGCCAATAGGGCGCTGCTGACTTTCGGGCTGATGCTGGCCACGATCATGCAGGTGCTCGATACGACCATCGCTAACGTTGCCCTGCCGCATATGTCTGCATCGCTTGGGGCCGCTCAGCATGAGATCAACTGGGTTCTGACCTCATATATCGTGGCGGCCGCCATCGCCACCCCCATCACGGGCTGGCTCAGCGACAGGATCGGTCAAAAGCCGTTGTTCCTCTTTGCTGTAACGGGCTTCACGGTGGCCTCGGCCCTGTGTGGTATCGCCACAAGCCTTGGCGAGATGGTTGCCTTCCGTATCCTTCAGGGACTGTGCGGCGCGATGATTGCGCCGCTGGCGCAGACCGTGATCATGAATATCAACCCCAAGGAACGCCTGGCGCAAGCCATGGCGATCTACGGCATGGGGATCATGGTGGCCCCGATCATCGGGCCAACCCTTGGCGGCTGGCTGACCGAGAGTGTCAACTGGCGTTGGGTGTTTTTGGTGAATGTGCCGGTTGGTATCCTCTGTATCGTCATGCTGCTTGTCTATATGCCGAACTCGGATGTTCGGAAGCGGAATTTTGACTTTTTCGGCTTTGCCATGCTTGCGCTCGGTGTCGGCTCGCTGCAGTTGATGCTGGACCGTGGATCCGACAACAACTGGTTCGAAAGCATTGAAACCTGGATCGAGCTCGGGCTCGTGGTATCTGGCCTCTGGGTCTATGTGGTCCACTCGGTGACCGCAAAGAACCCCTTTGTTGATCTGCGGATTTTCAAGGACGCAAACTTTGCTCTGGCCTCTGTTGTTATGTTTCTTATCGGGCTGTCCCTGTTCTCCGGTTTGGCGCTTCTGCCACCGCTGCTACAGAATTTCCTCGGCTATTCCGTGCTTTCCTCTGGCGAGCTCATGGCGCCAAGAGGCGTCGCCTCCATGGTTGCCATGATGATTGTCGGGCGGGTGAGTCATAGAGTTGATTTGCGCCTGATGATGGTCTTCGGGGCACTGGTCATGACGGTTTCTCTATGGATGATGACCGGCTTCAACCTGCAAATGGGATCTTGGCCGATTATTCTGACTGGCGCTCTGCAAGGTTTTGGCATGGGCTTCATCTTTGTTCCGCTCTCCACGATGGCCTTCATGACGCTCTCGCCAAAGCTGCGTGGGGACGGCACGGCTATGTATGCACTGGTGCGTAATATGGGGCAGGGGATAGGGGTCTCAGTGGTTTCGGCTGTGCTCACCCACATGATGCAGGTAAATCATGCAGAATTGGCCAGCCGCATCACAATCACGTCTGACGCCGTGCATCAGCATGTTCCCGGGCTTCTCTCCGGCGTACTGACGTCCATTTACAGGGTCAATGCGCTGGTAACCCAGCAATCGGCGATGCTGAGCTATATCGATGACTTCTGGCTGATGGCGGTTCTAAGTCTGGTTTCCATTCCGCTTCTGGTTCTGCTGCGCAAACCCAAGAAGCAGCCTGTCAAGGAATCCTGAAGCGGAGCTGGTGCGGATCTTTATTCGCGCCAGACACCATATTCGCCGCAAAGGTCGGCGAGCAAAGCGTGCAGCCGCTCGATCACTTCTCCACGTGGGGCATTGATTCGCTCGACGATGCCGATGCGCCGCGTGATATGCGGATTGCCAAAGGGCAGTTTGACAACCCTGTCTGCGTCAGGAGACTGAACCGCAGAATGTGGCACCACCGAGATGCCCAGCCCTTGCCGTACGCAGGTGACAATTGCGCCTATCGTATCGATTTCTGCGACATCGAGCGTCACGACACCCAATCTGGAAATTTCTGTATCGATCAGATTCGACAGGGGAACATTGGTGGCAAATCTGACAAAGGGATAGCTGCCAAGCAGGTGAATCGGATCCCGTTCCGTGACGGTCTCGGGTGCAATTATCCAAAGGGGCTCGTGCAAAAAGGGACTCCACCTTAGTTGGGGGGGCAAACTTACATGCTCCGCAACAACTGCGGCGTCGAGGCGCCCGGAAGCGACATCCGAGATCATGGAAGAGGAAAATCCGACCCTCAAGTTGATTTTCAAGGCGGGATATTTGTCGTGCATTGCAACCACAGCTTGAGGAAGCAAGTTGAGGGCACTGGTTCGGACAGTGCCAAGCCGGATGGTCCCTGACATCTTCCGACCCTTCAGGCCAGCAATCGTATTTTCTTCGAGATGCAAAATTTCTTTTGCTAATTCAAGAACTTGTCTTCCCTCTGTTGTCAGGCTTGGCGGGCGGGATGCACGCTCGAATATCTTCACATTAAGCTCGGACTCCAGCGCCTGGATCTGCTGACTGACAGCCGAAGGTGTCAGCCCCACAATATCAGCTGCTTTGCTGAAAGTACGGTAAGTTGTAATTGCGACTAAAGTTTTAAGCTGTCGGGTGTCCATTGCTTCATCCAGTTTTTCTTAATCTAACAACCAGAATTTTTCGCTTCCATAAAGATATTTATTCTTACAACATTTTTAACAGGAGGGAACTGCTCATTTGTTTGGAGGCAAAGGGCAGGGCCAAAAAGGGAGGGACTCCGCGCAAGCTGTTTGGAGGCAGCGCGCGGTATCCAGCAAAAATTAAGATTACGTCGCTTTCCGCCAAGCGGGAAGACGGGAGGAATGTATCATGTCAAAGACGATCCTCGTCACGGGGCCGGATCTGGCTCCGGCTGCGCAGGAGCTTGTGCAAACGCATGGTTTCGAGACGGTTCATACACCGGCTTATGCAGCCAGCGAGGTTATTGCCGATTTTCTCGTAAAGACAGACGCCGTTGCCGTAGTGTCTCGCATGGGGCGGATTGATGCCAATGTGATTGCGAGGGCTCCGTCCCTGAAAGTGATTTCCAAGCATGGAGTTGGCGTCGACAATATCGATGTGGCAGCCGCAGCGCAAAAGGGTATTCCGGTGCTCAAGGCGACCGGAGCCAACGCGATATCCGTTGCAGAGCATGCCATCACGCTGATGCTGACCACGGTCAAGCGCATTTTGCCGCTGGACTCTGGCTTGCGTGCGGGAAAATGGGAAAAGCCGGGCTTCAAGGGCGTAGAACTGGCTGGCTCGACCCTTGCTCTGATGGGCTTGGGCGCGATTGCGCAGGAAACCGGAAAGATCGCCAAGGGCCTCGGGCTCAAGCTGGTCGGCTACGACCCCTTTGCCAGCCAGGACTGTTTTGATGAACTGGGTGTCGAGCGCGTAGACAGCCTGACTGCCCTGCTTGCACAGGCAGACATTCTTAGCCTGCACTGCCCCCTGAACGATCAGACACGCCAGATGATCAACGAAGACAGCATCCGTCTGATGCCGGAAGGAAGCTACATCGTCAACACCGCCCGTGGCGGTCTGATCGACGAAGACGCGCTTCTGGCGGCGGTCCAGTCAGGCCATTTGGCCGGTGCCGGTCTGGACACCTTCGCCACGGAACCCCCCGCTGCGGATCATCCCTTCTGGCAAGAACCACGAATTGTTTCAACGCCCCATATCGGCGGTGTGACCCATCAGGCCAATGCCCGTGTGGGCTGCGAGGCCGTGCGGGGCATTTTCCAGATTCTGGACGGCGAAGCCGTCGCCAAGGATCGCTATGCCAACTGGGCTTTGTTGGTTGAAGCCGGGCATCGTTAAACAAAGTTGGAGTTAGAACCATGGATATCGGATTTCGGATTTGCAAACGTGAGCGCGTTGCGCCGAAGGAACTCGTAGAGGCTTACAAACAGGTGCCGGTGGCCAATGTCTCGGACAGCATGTTCCGTATGACAGCCGCAGGCTCCAAGCTGCGTCCCATGCATGCCAGCGGCAGCATGGCTGGTCCGGCACTGACCGTCAAGGCGCGCCCCGGCGACAATCTCATGTTCCAGAAAGCAATCGATCTGGCCGAACCGGGCGACATCATTGTGGTCGACGCCGGCGGCGATGTCACCAACGCCCTGATGGGCGAGTTGATGCTGGCCTGGGCGATCCAGCGCGGAGTGGCAGGCTTTGTCATCAACGGTGCAATCCGCGATGTGGACGCCTTTGTTGAAACCAACCTGCCAACATTTGCCGCAGGCATATCTCACCGTGGACCATACAAGGATGGACCGGGCGAGATTAACGTTCCCATCAGCATCAACGGCATGGTTATCCAGCCGGGCGATATCGTTATCGGCGATTCCGATGGCGTATTGGCTGTTCCTTTGGATGCCGCTGAAGAGATTCTCAAAAAGGCGCAAGCGAAGCACAGCGCAGAAACCCGCCAACTTCAGAATATTTCTGAAGGCAAGAATGACCGCAGCTGGGTGGATGCTGCCTTGAAGGCGCGGGGCTGCACTTTACCATAAGACAAACGCAAAGCATGAGGGAGGAGAAACATGCAAAAGATCTTTAAAACAATCGCATTGGCGAGCGCGTTCCTGACAATGGCAGGAACAGCTTTTGCTCAATATCCGGAAAAGCCGATCAAGGTGATCGTGGGCTATTCCGCAGGTGGTGGCACCGACGTCATGGCTCGCACGGTCGCCCCATTTCTTGAAAAATATCTTGGCGACGGAGCAAGCATCGTCGTCAAGAATATGCCGGGCGCCAGTGGGCAGATCGGTGTAACCGAAGTCGCAAATGCTGACAAGGACGGTTACACACTGGGCACCTACAACCTGCCAGGCATGATGGCACGCACATTGGACCGCAAGGCCGATTACGATGCCTCCAGCTTTACCTATCTGGCCAACGTCGTGAATGACCCCAATGTGATCGTTACCTCCAAGAGTAGCGGTCTGGATACGGTCGAAAAATTGCTCGCAGAGGCAAAAGCCAACCCGGGGGCCATCACTGTAGGCATGTCCAGCCTTGGTGGCGATGACCACTTCCTGCTGCGCAAACTTCAGCAGATGACGGAAACGGAATTCACAATCGTTCCGTTCCGCGGCTCGGCACCTGCCCGTACCGCGCTGATGGGTGGACATGTGGCCATGGGCATTCTCAACATTTCCGAAGTGTCTGCCTTCAAGGACGAAATCAATGTTCTTGGCGTAGCTCTTGAAGATCGCTCCGAGTTCGCACCAAATGTGCCGACCTTCAAGGAACAGGGCGTTGACCTGATCAACGGTTCCATGCGCGGCTTTGTTGCGCCAGCCGGCCTTCCCGATGATGTGCGCGACACCTTGCTTGCCGCATTTGAGAAACTGAAAACCGACAAGGAATTTGCCGCCGCCATGAAAGCAACGGCAAACCCGGTTCAGGTCGTCACCGGCGATGCGTTTGAGAAGCTGAATGCCGATTTGCTCGACTTTGCCAAATCCGTTTGGGAAGAGAGCCCCTGGCGTTGATCTGAGTGGTGCGGGGCTCCCCCCGCACCCTTCCCGTTTTCCCCATTGGAGCCTCTCAAATGCATAATAAACCAACCCATCGGTTCCTACGTGCAGAATCGATCACAGCATTTTGCATTATCGTGGTCGCGGCTGCCTTTCTGATTCCGACAACTGACCTGGCCCCGCTGTCTGCGCTTCTGCCAGCCGCTATGCTCGTTGGCCTCATTCTGCTGGCACTCGTGATGCTGATTACCGATCAACGCAAAGCAGCCGCCGGAGAAGAAGCCGAAGCTGTCGTGAAATCTCCAAAGCGTGTCTTTGGCGCGTTTGGGCTTATTATCCTTTACGCCATCTGCGTCGACCTGATCGGCTTTTATATCAGCACCGCTCTGTCGCTGCCGCTGGTCGCCTATATTTTCGGTTATCGCAGTCCTGTTGGTCTTGCCATTGCCACTGCCATCGTTCTTTTAGCCATCTATCTGATCTTTGGTGTCTCAATGTCTCAGGAATTCCCAACCGGTCTTCTGTGGGCGAAGTGAGGTATCATGTATTCTGATCTTATCCAGTCCCTGCCAAACGTTATCGCCTGGGCCAATATCGCCGCGCTGATTATCGGTGTTCTTGCCGGTATCGTCGTCGGTGCGATGCCGGGCCTTAGCGCCACCATGGCAATCTCCGTTCTTGTCCCCTTCACATTCGGTCTTGAGCCGCTGGTCGCGCTCGGCCTGATGGCTGGCATCTATAACGGCGCCATGTATGGCGGTGCCATCCCCGCAGTTTTGCTGCGCATTCCCGGAACGCCGGCAGCCGTCGCCACGACCTTTGATGGCTACCCCATGGCGCAACAGGGGAAGGGCGGGTATGCCCTGCAGGTTGCTGTCGTCTCGTCCGCTTTTGGCGGCATGGCCAGTGCCATCGCTCTGATGCTGCTCGCTCCGCCGCTCTCGCGCGTTACCCTGCTTTTCGGTCCTGCTGAAGTCTTCTGGGTTGCCGTCTTTGGCCTCTGCAGCATCATCTTTCTGCTGGGCGGCAATGTGGCCAAGGGGCTCATCAGCGCCTGCTTCGGTGTGTTCGTTTCCGTTGTCGGCTCCGACCCGATATTCGGCAATGACCGCTACACCTTCGGCCAGCTTGAACTGCTGGACGGCATTCACATCGTCATTCTGCTGGTTGGCCTCTATGCCTTGCCGCCGGTTATCGATCTGCTCGAAAGCCCGCTGAAGACTGAGAATTCCGCCGGAGATCGCCTTGGCACAGAGCCAATCTGGCGTACTTTCCCGCAGATGCTCCGCTTCTGGAAAACATGGATTCGATCAGCCCTGATAGGCATCTGGATCGGTATTCTGCCCGGAGCCGGTGGCTCCATGGCTGCCTTCATGTCCTATAACGAAGCCCGTCGCTCCAGTAAAACACCGGAGACCTGGGGCAATGGGGAACCCGAAGGCGTGGCAGCCTCGGAAACGGCCAACAATGCCGATACCGCCGCTGCGCTCATTCCAGCCCTGACGCTGGGTATTCCGGGCACTGCTGTAGCAGCCATCATGCTTGGTGGTCTCCTGATCCACGGGCTGCAGCCCGGACCGATGCTCTTCCGCAACAATCCGGACATCGTGTTCGGCTTCATGTGGCAGTTCCTGTTCGGGGCTATCTTGTTGGTTTTCCTTGGAGGGTCTCTGGCTACCAACAGCTTTGCCAAGCTGCTTAAGCTGCCTCGTCCGCTATTGGGCTCGGTGATCATCATTCTCATGCTGATCGGTGTCTATTCAATCCATGGGCGCATGTTCGATGTCTATCTGATGCTCGGATTTGGAGCGATAGGCTATGTCATGGACAAGCTGAGATTCCCGCTTCCGCCGGTTGTTCTCGGCCTCATCCTGGGAGGCTTTGCTGAAGAAAACCTGCGCCTTGCCCTACGCATTGGCCGTGGGAACTGGATGGTGCTGTTCCAGAATGTCACTAGCCTCATTCTGGTTGCCCTGACTGTTGCCGTGGTTGTCGGTCCCATGCTGAAGCATCGCCTTATCGACAAGAAAAAGGCCGAAAGCAAAGGATAGGTGATGAAAGCAGCAAGTCCACATTTCAAAGTTCGTGATGCGTGGCTAAAGCTTGTCCGCGAAGAGGTGATTGATGCTGAGCAACCGATTTTCGATTGTCATCATCACCTCTGGGACAGGCCCGAGGGCCTCTATGGTGCTGATGAACTGGCCGCAGATGTAGGGGATGGGCACGATGTGCGTGCCAGCCTCTATGTTCAGTGCAGGACAGGCTATGTGGCGCACGGACCTGAAGAAATGCGGCCTGTAGGCGAGGTGGAGACGATCCTTGACTGGAGCAAGGATCAGCCTCATTTACCGGTGGGGCTTGTCGCCTTCGCAGATCTGCAACTGGGCGCAGCCGTGCGCCCGGTGCTCAAGGCGCTCAAGGCCGCCGGCAAAGGGCGGGTTCTTGGCGTTCGCAATACGACTGCGTGGCATGCAGACCCGGCAGTCCGCTCTAACCCCAATCCTCCCCCGGATGGCCTTTTGCGCACTGACGCATTTCTTGCTGGTGCCCGCGAAGTGGCTAAAGAAGGCTTGTGCCTTGACGTCTGGGCCTATCAAAGCCAGTTGGCCGAAGTGGCTCATCTCGCTCGGGCCTTGCCCGAATTGACCATCATTGTGGACCATTGCGGCGGTCCGCTTGGCGTGGGGCCTTACCGCATTGATGATAAGACGAGCTTTGTAGCATGGCGCTCGGCTCTGGCAGAGGTTGCCGCGCTTCCCAACACCCGCATCAAGATCGGAGGCTTCGGGCTGACCGTCATCGGATATCGCTATGCTGATGAAGAGCGCCCGCCGCAATCTGAAAGGCTGGCGGCTGACTGGCGTCCGCATGTTGAGGACTGCCTGGCACTGTTTGGCTCGGAGCGCGCCATGTTTGAAAGCAATTTTCCGGTCGACAAGGGACAATTCGGTTACCGCACGCTCTGGAACGCTTTCAAGCGGCTTTCGGACGATCTCGACAGCAAAGCGAGGGACGATTTGTTCTGGCGCACCGCTGCACGATGCTATGGCATCGACGAACGCATTTTCACGACACATACTGGGAGGAACCTGTCATGAAAAAGACCTTTATTGCCGCGCTCGTCGCTGCATCCACCTTTGCCTTGCCCGCGTTTGCTGAATATCCGGACAAGCCCATCCGCATTGTCGTGGGGTATTCCGCAGGAGGAGGCACCGATGTGATGGCACGCGCCGTTGCGCAATTTTTTGAAAAGGCCCTTGGCAATGGCGCGTCGGTCGTGGTGAAAAACATGCCCGGCGCTGGTGGCCAGATCGGCTTTACCGAAGTTGCCAGTGCCGACCCCGATGGTTACACGCTGGGAACCTTCAACCTGCCGGCAGCCCTAGCGCTCACCTATGATCGCAAAGCCGATTATGATGCTTCCAGCTTCACCTATCTGGCCAATTTCGTTAAAGACCCCAATACGGTGGTTGTTAGCAAGGAGTCTGAATTCGAGACGCTGGAGCAACTGGTCGAAGCGGCCAAAGCACAGCCCGGCTCCGTAACCATGGGGCTTTCGGCGCTGGGAGGCAACGATCATTTCTCGGCGAACATGATCGCGGATGCCACGGGCGCGGAATTTACCCTTGTGCCCTTCAAGGGCGCATCCATGGCCCGTACGGCACTGATGGGACAGCATGTGGCTGCAGGGACCATGACCCTCAGCCAGACGGTGTCTTTCCAGGATGAGCTGCGCGTTCTGGCCGTACTCTCGGATGAGCGCTCGACCTTCCGACCCGATGTGCCGACGGCCAGGGAACTTGGCTATGATGTTCAGATGTCATCCCTGCGTGGCATTGTTGCTCCCGCCGGGCTTCCTGTCGAAATCGAAGAAAAGCTGCGCAAGGCCCTGATCGATGTAAACGCCATGGAGGATTTCCAGTCCATGATGGCCAAGCAAGGCAACCCGATTTCTTTCATCGCGGGAGAGGATTTTGAAGCAACAGCCAAGCAGCAGGATGGCGTTGCACGGAGCATTTGGGAAAAAACCCCTTGGAAATAATAAGCTTTTGGCGCACTGGTCATCTGGTGCGCCGTTCGCCATTGTCGGAGGAGGAGAACTTCGGCGTCACTAGGAGGAGAAAAACATGTTAAAGAAAACAATCAGTGCGGCCGCGATATTGCTGGCGGCAACCAGTCTTGGCCAAGCGCGCGAACTGACCGGATATACCTATTCAGCCGTATCAACAACCGCTGCCGTCAAGGGCATGACCCGGATCAGCGAACGGATTGCGGAAGAAACCGGTGGCGATCTGACAATCAAGGTGCATCTGGGCAAGACCCTGCAGATTGCGTCCTCTGACATCACGCAGGCTGTGGGCGACGGCATTGTGGATTTCGCTGCGGACTATTTCTTTTCGGGCAATGTGCCCATTGCGCGCGTGCTCAACCTGCCTATGCTGATCGAAAATGACGATGAATGGAACAAGGCCTACGCGGCGATGGAACCCATTCTTGAGGAATCCTTTGCGCAGCAGGGCGTCAAGCTACTCGGAGGGTATCGCTATCCACAGCAGATCATTTTCGCAACGTTTGAAATCAACAGCCTAGCCGATCTAAGTGGCCACAAAATTCGCGTAACATCGCCTGAGCAGGGCAAGTTCATCGAAGAATTCGACGGTGCTCCGATTACGCTGTCCGGTAGCGAAGTGCCGACGTCTCTGGAACGTGGTGTTATCGAAGGCGTGCTCACAGCAAGCGCCGGTGGCGCCAAGAAATGGCACGAATTCCTGCCATACAACTATCGCTTCCCGGTGAACTACGGCAACTCCATGATCATCGCCAATAGCGATATTTTTGCCGATCTTGAAGAAGACCAGCAGAAGGCTCTGGCTGCAATCGTCAAGGAAGAAGGCAAAAAGATCACGGCCGAATTCCTGCAGGATGAGGAAAAGCAGAAAGCTTCCCAACAGGAAGCGGGCATGACCATTGTGCCTGCCAAGGATAGCGACGCAGCGATGGCGCGCGAAAAGCTTGCCCCCTTCTGGGCCGAATGGGCAGAACAGAATGGCCCTGACTATGTAGAGGCTCTGAAGCTCGTTCGCGAAGCAATCGGTAAATAGCCATGGCAGGAAACAATTCCACAGGGCCGGCCTCGGCTGGCCCTGTTTTCGACTTCATCGCCAGCCTGACAAAATGGGCAACCGGTCTCGTCCTGTGTGCTATGGTTCTGCTTGTCTTCAGTGAAACCGTCTTGCGCGGACTGGCCAATTACTCTTTGGGCTTTGTGGAAGAGGTGACCGGTTATTTTGTTGTGACGCTCACCTTCCTTGGGGCCGCTCTGGCTTTGCGGGCCGAGGCGCTGTTTCAGGTGCACTTCCTGTTTGATGCAGTCCCCGACCATGTGCAGGTCTGGCTGAAACGCCTGTTCGTTGTTGCCTCCCTGATCGTCTGCGTCATTCTGGCGCTCAAGACCCATGATCTGGTGCTCAGCTCCTTTGGCCGTGGCAAGTTTGCGCCAACCGTTTTGCGCACGCCGCTCTGGATTCCTCAGATGATCATGCCGATCGGTTTTTCGCTGATTGGGATCTTCCTGCTTGAGAAACTGCTCCTGTGCGGGCGCAAGAAAGAGGAGCAGAGCTGATGGAAGCCATTCTCGCATTCGGATTGTTGATCGGTCTCATTCTCGGCGGCATGTGGGTTCAGTTTGCCGTTGCCGGTGCCGGTCTCTTCTATATCTGGCTCCTCAAGGGCTTCTGGGGGTGGAAGGCCCTCGGCATCGTCAGTTGGGGCGCAGCAAACAGCTTCACAATTGCGGCTATTCCCCTCTTTGTCCTGATGGCTGAAATTCTGCTTTGCTCCGGCCTCAGCACACGCCTGTATAATGGGGTAGCCCCTTTCATGCGGCGTTTGCCCGGTGGGCTGCTGCATACAAATATTGCCGGAAGTGGCATCTTTGCGGCCATCTCGGGCGGCAGTGCGCCCACGGCTGCTGCCATGTCTACGGTTGCTCTGCCCGAGTTGTCGGCAAGAGGCTATGACAAGCGACTGGTTGCCGGATCGCTTGCCGCAGGCGGTACGCTGGGCATTCTGATCCCGCCCTCGATTACGATGATCATCTATTCGACTTTTACCGACACGTCGATTGCTCGCCTGTTTGCTGCGGGGCTGATCCCCGGCATTGTGCTTGCGGCACTCTATATGAGCTTTATCATCGCGCGCGTTCTGATCAATCCCAAGCTCGCCCCCAAGGTAACCGAAAAAGCGTCTACGGCAGAGATTTTCCGTTCGCTGCTGGATATTTTCCCCTTCCTGCTGCTTATCTTTATCGTGCTTGGCAGCATTTATGGCGGACTGGCCACGCCAACTGAAGCCGGGGCTGTCGGGGTTATCGGAGCGACATTGATTGCGGCAATCTATGGCAAGCTCAGCCGCGCCTTGCTGGCCACGGCAATCAAGCGCACGGTGACGATGAGTGGCAACATCCTGTTCATCGTCTTCTGCTCCATGATCTTTGCCTATGCCACGGCGCTGTCCGGCATTGGCGAGCATCTCGTAGCTGTGCTGGAAGATGCCAACGTATCCCGCTTTGCCTTCCTGTTGATCATCATGGTTCTGTTTGCGGTTCTGGGCTGCTTCATGGAAGGCCTTGGCATGATCGCAATCATTGTACCGGTCATCTATCCCGCGCTTCAGGCTCTGGGCATCGACCCGATCTGGTTTGGTGTGTTCGTGGTTATCCTCGTTGAGCTTGGCCAGATAACGCCGCCTCTGGGGGTTATCCTGTTTGTGGTGGCCAGTTCGTCCAAGAATGTGAAGGTTGAAGATGTGATCCTTGGAACGATCCCCTTCTTCAGCATCATTCTGGCGTTTCTCATCTTGCTGATCGCCTTCCCGCAGATCGTGCTCTATCTTCCTTCTCTGACATTGGGATGAGTGAAATGAACTCTATTTTTCCCGAACCGGTGGTCGTTGAGGCCGAGATTTTTACAGAACTCCCCGCAGACCTCCGCCGCCCCGGCGTTCCCTCCTACTGGGCATCCCGCAACAAGCGCGGCGCCACGGTGGACAGCTTTATCGAAGGGCCGTCCTTTGATCGCGACGGCAATCTCTGGTTCGTCGATATTCCGTTTGGTCGGATTTTTCGTGCCGATCCTTCGGGGGCAATCACCCAGATGGCCGAATTTGATGGCCAGCCCAACGGATTGAAGATCCACAAGGATGGCCGGATCTTTATCGCCGACTATCAGAATGGCATCCTCAATCTCGATCCCGCAACGGGCGCCGTGACGTCTGCTTTGAAGGATTGTGATACCGAAGGCTTCAAGGGGTGCAATGACTTGCATTTTGGCCGTGATGGAGCCCTCTATTTCACCGACCAGGGACAGACCGGTCTGCAAGATCCGACAGGCAAGGTCTATCGCTGGATGCCTGATACCGACTTCCTTACCTGCCTTATTGACAAAGTCCCCAGCCCCAACGGTTTGGTGCTCGATCAGAATGAGCACACGCTCTATCTGGCGGTGACCCGTGCCAATGCCGTCTGGCGATTGCCACTTTCTCCTAGCGGCCGCGTCAATAAGGCAGGACTTTTCCTTCAGTTTTCTGGTGGGCGTGCCGGGCCTGACGGTTTGGCTTTGACAGCGCAGAATGGTGTCGTTGTTTGCCAAACGGGGCTCGGCCTTGTCTGGGTACATGATGCGCTCGGGCGCCCGATTGCAGTGGTGCGCTCACCGCGCGGTCTAGGCACGACCAATTGCGCCTTCGGAGGAGAAGGAAACCGGACGCTCTATATGACGGAATCCGATTCCGGCACCATCCTAAAAGCCGAATTCCCTGAGGAACTGGGCATCTCCGGCGAACCCATGTTCGCCCATGCCGCGCTCTGAATTCATGGCAAACACCTGCGCACGGGGCCTCGCGCAGGTGTTTGCTTTACCAATAGGGGCGCGAAATGCGGACCTTTTCATAAACAGGAAAAATCGCCCGATCCTGCAGCTTTATCCTGGCCAGCTGGTTGCGCTGCATGGGCTTGAAACTATTCTGGAATTCTTTCGGTAACGCATCGGACAACGGCAAGATGGAATCGATCACTCCGGACACATTGCTGCGCCCGTTTGATACGTCCACCTCCATGCCAGGCTCAATGGAAAACAGATAGCGGCGTGGCAAATACATCAGAATATAGGCCTCACCCGCATAGATCGATAGCATCGGGTCTCCCGTGCGATAGACGGCTCCCGGGGAGGGCACTTCCGTGCCAATCGTGCCCGATACGGACGCCGTGATCATGCCATCGGAATAATGGGCCTTTAGCTTTTCCAGAGCCACGGCCGCATCCTTGCGGGCTGCTTCCAACATCCCTATCTGCCCGGAGAGCATATCCAGATCCACGGTGAGCTGAACCAGATGGGAGCTTGCGTCAAAGCTGGATTTGAGAATTTCCTCGTATCGGGATGTCGTCAGGTTTCCTTTGCGTTGCAGGTCATCGACCACGCCGAGCAGCTTTGTGGTCTGGGCTTCCCTCTGCTTGGCAAGCGGCAACAGACGATTGGCAATCTGCATGCGCAACTTGAACTCCGCCGCCCGCTGCGTCAGGTCTGCCTGCTGGGTGGAAAGATCCGCAAGGCGCTCGAGCTGCTCGGAGGATTCGATATGCATCAGCACATCACCCTTGTTGACCGTCTGACCTTCCTCAACGAATATTTCCTCTACCCGCGAGGTGTGGCTGGCTGCCAGAATTGCCTTGTCCCGCAACACAAGACCATCGCCCCGCAACATGATCAGGTCACCCCACATGTAGTTTGCCAGGCTGGCTGCCAGGACGATGAGAATAGACAGATAGATATAGCGGCCATAGGAGGTTGAATGGCTTCTTTTCTGATTGGCCAGATTGTCTGACCGGGGGCGCTTTTTAAGGCTGCGCATGGGGGACGCCTCCCTTCTTGGAATTTGTGCCCTTGTGCTGGGGTGTCATACAAAGATGCGGGGTCATCATTCCCTCACCTTGTGCACCTTATCGGGCACGTAATTGTCTTGATAGGAGCTGCGAAAGACCCACTCTTGGCCATAGGCCAGAAGCCGGACAAAGCGCAGGAAGTTGTTAAAGAACAGACTGTATCCCAACAGATAGGGAACCAGTGGCAAAGCCTGAGCCTTGGGGGTGGCCCAAGCCGCTAACAGGAACAGAACAAAGTCGATCAGCATCAAACCACATTGCGCCCCCAGCAGAATGGGAACCGCCAGATCGCCATAAGAGGCAAACAGCCAGAGAAAATAGAAAGGCAGTGCGAGGGCTGCGACCACGTTGAGTAGCAGAAATTCCATTTCGTGGAACAATTCCAGTGGCTTGAAGCTTCGTGAGAAGGGATTCATCAATGCCCCGTGCTTGCGATAGCGCAGGCGAATGGCGTCGCGTTCCCAGCGGAAGCGCTGCTTGACGAGAGCCCGTGCCGAATTGGGTGGGTCCGTGTAGCAAATGGCTTCATGGGCAAAGCCGATGGCCCATTCTGCCTTGCGCAGGCGCAGGGTCACATCCAGATCTTCCCCGCCGCCGGCATCCAACCCGCCAACGGATCCGATGGCACTTTTGCGAAAGGCACTGAAGGCTCCGGACGCGCAGGAAACCAGTCCAACCATATCCTGAGCACGCTTGCCCAGCGAGATGCTGACCAGATATTCAATCGCCTGAAAGCTCGTCCACAAACTGCGCTCCTGATGGCGAATAAGAATATTTCCCGCTACGGCGCCTATATCGGGGGAAGAGAAGGGGGATACAATTTCCTTGAGGGCGTGGCGATCAAAGGAGCAATCACAATCGACATTGACCACGACATCGCCGGAGCTGAGCTGCTCGGCCAGATTGACCGCCGCTGCCTTGCCCGCACGCAAGTCGGTGCTATGCACCTTCTGAACCAGCCCTTCCCGCTGCAAAGTGCGCAACACCCGCACCATGCCATCGGTTGAGCCGTCGCTGACAACGACGATTTCATCGGGTTTTCTACTCTGCTCCCAAAGACTGCGCACGCAGCGTTCAACCGCTTTCTCTTCATTGTGCCCCGCGATGATAACGGAGAGGCGTCCCTTCCATGTGAGCGGGCCGCTGGAGCGGATGCGGCCACGAATGAAGAGAGCAGCCACCAGAAAGGCGACCCCGTAGCGAGGTATTTCAAACAGCAGGACAAACCAGTAGAGCGTGATAAGCCCTGCCGGTGACTGTGCCGTAAGGAAATCAAAGCCCTCAACCAGATGACTGATCATGCAAACAGGTCTCCTGGCCCGAACGCCGTGATCTGGACACCCGGATCAAGCCGCAAGGGTTGCCTGGCCTGTTCTGTGATCCCGGCAAGCGCAGAGCGAATCTCCTCAGGCGCCGTCTTCTTCAGAATGGCAAAGTCCGACCTGTGACCCTTGACGATCCTGTGACCCTCGGGGCCGAGAACGGAGGAGAAGATGCCGCGCAGCGTTTCAATAAACAGCTCTCTGGTTTGTATGAACTGGCGGGGGCCTGCGTCCTGTTCCAGCTCGCGCGCCTTTTGATAACGTATTTCCAGAAGAGCAAAGGACTCGCCAAGCTCGTTGAATCGCTTGGCCTGTTCGTTGAGTGCGACGATAATGTCGAGCGGCAGATCGGAGAAGCTTAGAATATTCTGGGTTACGCCCATAAAGCTGGGGCCGATGCGCAAATAGTCACGCGCTTTTTCCTGCAGGTCATAGTGATATACATCCCGTGTTTCAACGGCGTCTCCGCTGAAGCGGCTGTGACAGTCAAGGCACACAAAGCCCACATCGGGTTCTGAAGTTGTGTGTCCGCAGCTTTGACAGCTTACTACAATACCGGGCTTGTCATAATCGCTGCCGAAATGCAGAAGGCGCTGTCGGCATTTGGGGCAGATCAGCTCATCCCCTTGAATGAAGTCGTCTTCCGGCGCTTGGTGAGCGCATTTGAAGTGATGGATATAGGCGCTCTCTGTCAGGTTGGAGGAATGACAAGACGGGCATTCCTCTCGGATATTGAAATGGGCGCTGCCACAGTTGTTGCAGACATGAAAGCGATCAAAGAAGCGAGCATGCAAAAAGCCGCTTTGCTGCAGCGTGGTCGCCTCTTGGAGAACGGTTTCGCTGTCCAGCGGAATGTTGAATGCAACGCCGCTGCGCGATTGGCTTGCATAGTGCGGTTGGAGTGATCGGTCAGCGATAAAGAGGCGCGTCAATAATTTGTCAGACAAGAGGTCGCTTTTGAGGATCTCGCGATGGATCAGGGCACGCCGCGTGTGGAAGCCATCGATTATGCGCGCCAAGCTACCATCTGCCTGCTGAGCCAAGGAGGCAGCATTGATGTCAGCTATGGCGCCAAGCCCGCCTGTCGTGTCGATCAGGGGAAGCAGATGCAGCCCTCGCATCTGCCACAGAAACATCAGGGCACGGCTCTCGATGGTCTGGCTTATGATGATGGCGTCAAAGGCTGTGTTATCATCAATAAGCTTAAGGGTTCGCTGCCTGTCTTCATCCTGAGCGAAATCATCCGGCCAACGCAGGCAGCGAAAGCCTTCGGCAAAGGACGCCCTGTGTGGATGGGGGCCTGAGGGCGATGTGTCCTTTGGGGCGGGTTCTGCGTCAGGCTGCGGTGGCAGTGGCTTTTGATTATGGGCCAGCACATCATCAATGATCGACAGGATTTCCTGAATATTGAGAGGTTTGGGCACAATGGCATCAAACTGCCCACACTCTTTCTCATGCGCCATCAATCCTTCAATGTCCGCCGTCACGGCAACAAAGTACGGCCGTGGGTGATCGGGTGTAGCCTCGTCATAGTGTGCTAGAACATCGATGCCGGTCATGCCGGGCATATGAAAATCCAGCAACACCAGATCAAATGGATCAGCCAGAAGTGAAGACAGGGCATCCTTGCCATTGTCTACAATTTCGACGGCGTGGCCTCGCTGCTGCAGGACAAGCTTGAGCAAGTCCTGGGTAATGGAGCTGTCTTCAGCGACAAGAATTTTCAGAGACGCAGCAACCTCTGAAGAGCCGGCTTGTTCTGAGGCAGCATCAACATGGGTGCGGATCATGACTTTACCAAATATGGGTTCGAATTCGTATTTATTACTAATATAGATTAAAGAAAATAGTTTTAAAAAATCATTACTTAAATACAAATTGAGATTTACTGAGATTTGGACAGTGTTTTAAAGTTTAGATGTGTTTGTATTGTCTATACTAAATTATTAGTTTGGGATTAATTGTCTGTTATGTACACAAAGATATAAGTATAGTTACTATTGGCCAGAGTTGACGAGCAAACCGATGAGATTTTTCAGGTCTGAAAATTCAAAGAAAACACGCAGTATTTCTGCGTCCTTTCTGATTATTGCCGTTGGCCTGGTGCTCGCGACCTCTGTGACCGTCGGCTTTTGGCAGATATGGCAAAATGAGAAAGCAAGCATCAAATATGAAGATGAACGCCTGACGTTTGCCGCGCAGCGTGTGGTCAAGGATCTCAGGGCCGTTGTCGAGGACGCATCGCGCAACGTGGTCATGCTGGGGGGAACTCCTCCCATTCAGGGCATCCTGAGCGCGCGAAAAAGCGGTGCAATTCCTGAAATTGCCTTGGTGGAGGAAACCATCTGGAAAGACCGGCTCGCCCAGATTTTCCTGTCACTGGCCGAGAGTGATCAAAATCTGTTGCAGGTGCGCCTTATTGGCAATGACGGCAAGGAAATGATCCGCGTCAACAGCTCCGCCGGTCGTGCCACGCGGGTCAAGCAAAAGGATCTGCAGGACAAGAGCGATCGACCTTATGTGCGTGAAACACTCAGTTCCAATAGAGACAAGATCAATTATTTCGGCATCGATTATAACCGGGAGCGTGGTGTGATCGAAGAGCCGCGCGTTCTGGTCATGCGCGTGGCCACCAGAGTCTGGGGCAAGAACGATGAGCCCCTTGGCATGATTGTTGCCAATATCAACATGAGCAAGGTAATCGCGAATTTGGCCTTTGTGATAAGGGAGCCGCAGCAGTTTATCCTTTTCAACGAACAAGGCTCCTACCTGAGCAAGCCGCCCCAAATTATGGCTGCGTCTGGTCGCGCGCGCAACGGGCCGGCCAGATTGATTGAAGAGCCTCGTTCACTGCAGACGGATTTTCCACGCTTGGCTGGCAATATGGTGGCGGATTGGAGCGGCGGCCCGTCACAGACACTGGGGATTGCCACTGAAGACTATGTTGCCCGGGTGAGCCGGATCCGCTTTGACTGGTCCGACAGCGAGCACTATCTGCTCGCGGTGGTGATGACGCCCATGGCACAGTTGCTGGCGCAAAATCGCGAAATGAAGCAGCAGATCATCCTGTTTACTGCGCTTATGGCTCTGATCGGTGCGCTGATTGCGTTTGTCCTGACGCATCAATTTGTCAAACCAATCCGCCAATTGTCCAATGCCGCTCGCCAGCTGTCCCTTGGGGCCCCAGTGGATAGCCTCAAGCTGGATGGCGAGCATCGCAATGATGAAATCGGCGTTCTGCTACGCTCTGTCCACCATATGGCGTCCAATCTTGAAGAGAAGCAGAAACGCATAGGCGCCATATTGGCAACCGCCAAAAACCCCATCCTTATGATCAATCGGCGCGGCATCATAAGAGAAGTGAATGAAGCGACGATCGACCTATTCGGCTTTTCCCGGCATGAACTGATAGGCAAGAATGTATCCATGCTGATGAATGAGCATGACAAGATGCATCATGATTCCTATTTGCGTCATCACGGCACGGGGACGCCCTCCAAGATTTTTGAAGGTGGCCGCGAAGTCAGTGCTGTCCGCAAGGATGGAAGCCCGGTGCAAGTGCATTTGGCTGTCAGCCGCTTGCTGATCAAGGGAGAAGTCTTCTTCACCGGCATCATGACCGATCTCACCGAACTCAAGAAGGTCGACAAGCTCAAGAGCGAATTCGTCTCTACCGTGAGCCATGAATTGCGCACGCCGCTTACCTCCATCAAGGGGGCTCTGGGGCTGCTGCGCAGCACGTCGACGGATGCTTTGCCCGAGCATGCCAGCAAGATGCTCGATATCGCTTATAGCAATTGCGACCGACTGTCTTTGCTCATCAATGATATTCTCGATATGGAGAAAATCGAGGCAGGCAAGCTGTCCTATGAGTTTAAAACCTGCGATACCGTCGCATTTCTTGAAGAGGTGGTGGAAACCAACCGCGCCTATGGAAAGCAGCACGGCGTGTCCTTTGAGCTGGAATGTCCGGACGAGCCGATCCTGATCTTTGCCGATCATTGTCGTCTGGAGCAAGTGATAACGAATCTGCTTTCCAACGCCGCTAAATATGCTTCCGAAGGCAAGAAGGTAATCGTTTCAGCTAAGCCCGACAAAGAGAGCGGGCGCCTGCGTATCGCCGTTACGGATTTTGGTAGCGGCATACCCGAAGACTTCCAGGACAAGGTTTTTGACAAGTTCGCCCAGGCCGACGCATCTGACACCCGAGCCAAAGGTGGCACCGGCCTCGGGCTGGCCATTTCCCAGGAAATCATCAAGGCTCATAGTGGCGAGCTGGGCTTTGAAACGGAAGACGGCATTGGAACGACCTTTTACATAGTCCTCGACATTCTGCCTGAAGAAAAGGCAGGCACAGAAACGGAAGCCGCATAAACCGATGGACCGCACCATCTGACTGAAGAGTGAGTGGTTAGGAGTTAGTCATGACAAAGCCTCTGCAACGGATCACCTATGTTGAAGATGATCACGACATTCGCGCCATTGCCGAATTGGCCCTTGGCACGTTGGCTGGCTATACGCTTGATCTATGTGAAAATGGCAAGGAAGCAATGGAGACGATCCCTTCCTTTCAGCCAGATCTTGTCCTGCTTGATGTAATGATGCCTGTTATGGATGGTGTAGAAACGCTCAACCGGCTCAAGAGCTCGCCGGAGCTGGCGCACATTCCCGTAATCTTCATGACGGCTAAAGCGCAGCGTCATGAAGTACAGGCCTACAAGGATAGCGGCGCCATCGACGTCATCACTAAACCCTTTGATCCGACAGAACTCCCCGCGCATGTCCAGAAAATCTGGAACCGTCAAATGAGCCAGAATGATCCGGCAGGGAGGGCCGAGCCATGATTGAGCAACTCAGAAAGCTCATCGCGAGACACTGCGAAACACTGCAGCGCGAAGAGAGGGAAATCGAACAGAATGTTGCCGCAATCCTTGAGGCAGACGAACCTTCGTCCGAATTGGTGCAGCAAACCATTGCGAAGGCGCATAAGCTCAAGGGAGGCTCTGGCACGATCGGGTTTCAGGAAATCAGCGAAACCGCAGCCGGTCTTGAGCGCGCCTTGAAAATGGTGGCCCAGCTCAGTGGCCCTTTGCCGGTTGAAGTGAAGGATGAGATCGCGCGGCTGTTTGCGATGCTTGCAGACCTCATCCGAACCGTCCAGCCGGAACAATCCGATCTTTTCAATGTCCAGTTGCCTACGGATGTGCAAACCCCAGTTCAAGTCGAAGAGGCCCCAGTCCCCCGTGGCCCTGACCCGATGAGGAGCGTGTCATAATGCAAAGCCTGACGACTCAATCTCCCAATGATCACATGAATGCAATGTCCCCTCGCGAACGCCCCAAGGTCTTGATCGTCGATGACGACCGGGATTTGTTGGACATGATCGGCCTGTTTGTCGAAATAGAGGGCTATGAAACAGAGTTGGTCGCCGATGGAGAGACCGCTCTGGAAGCGATCAAGAAGGATCCGCCGGATCTTATGGTTCTCGATCTTGTCATGCCGGGTTTGGGTGGGTTTGAAGTCCTTGCACGGCTCCGGGCGCTTGATCCGGATCTGCATCTGCCTGTGATCATGGTTACCGCTCAGGAAGAGCGCGCTCTGCATGTGCAGGCTTTGCAAAGTGGCGTGGTTGACTATATCCAGAAACCGGTTGATTTTGCTGTTCTGAGCGCGCGTATCCGGGCCGCTCTGTTGGAACGCCGCATTCAGAACAAGCTGGTGGAGGCCAATGCACGACTGGAAGCTATCGTCGCCACGCGCACGCGACAGCTGGAAGTGAAAAACGAATATCTGACGGCCGTTCTGGATAACGCCAAAGACGGGATCATAGGCTGTGATGAAAACGGGCTCCCGGCGATCTTCAACAGGAAGGCCAGCGAGATGCTCGGCATAGAAAATTCCCTCAGCATGTTGATGCCCTATCTGACAACCAATGAAATGTTCCAGTCCGACGGCTCAACTCCACTGGGGCCGGAGTCAAACCCGTTGCGGGTAGCCTTCGAGAATGAAACACTTGAGGAATCCGACATCATTCTGGAGCGTTACGGCTCGAACCCGCGCATGGTCAATGCGACGGGCAGTGCCGTGCATGACAAATCGGGCTTGAAGATCGGGGCCGTGATTTCCTTGCGGGATGTAACCGAGCACAAGAAGCTGGAAAAACAGGTCGATCAAATCCGCCAGCGTTACGAGAAAATGCTCGATAGCGTGCCAATGCCGCTGCATATAACCGACAAGAATGGCATGATCCTTGAAGCCAACGATCTTTGGCTGGACGCTTTTGGCTATGATCGCAAACAGGTGCAAGGGTCGTATCTTGGCGATTATCTGACGACGCAGTTCAAGCATCTGGCGTCCGAGCCGGTGCGTGCCGCCATGATCAATATGGGCCACACTCAGGATGTCAAATGCCAGATCCGGCATGCGGACGGGCGGGAAATTGATGCGTCTCTTGTCAGTCAAGCGGTCTATGATGAGAAGGGAGATCTCAATCAGATCGTGGAATATATCACGAAGATCGATGCTTAGCTGAGAGTGGTACGGCTCAATAATTGGTTGGTTTAGGACTGGTTGAAGAGCATATTCTGGTCCAGCAGATAGCGGATGAAGAGCGGCAGGCTGGCGCCACCCAGTGCCCTTGCCGGGCTCCCCAATGTGCCCTCAAGCACCACCGGCAGGGCAATGCCCTTCCAGCCCTGCTCGGTAATCGCGTCGCGCACCTTCTCAACCAGACTTTCGCGTACGGCAGCAGGCATGGTGCCATCCAGAATAGCCACCTCAAAATCGATGATGGCGGTCGCCGAAGCGATGGCAAGGGCAATATAGTGAGCGGCCTTGTTCAGCCATTCCTCGAGCACATCTCCCAGATCCGACCAGTCGTAGGAGCGTTGTTGCAGAAGCGAGGGGTCTATACCCTTTTCCTTGAGCATCTCTTCGAGAAAATACAGCGATGCGAAGTCGATCAGCTGTTTGTTTTCGCCGTCGGGCCCGGGCATAGGCATCGAGGCCAGAGCGCCTGCATTCTGTGTGCGGCCCGCATAGATGGAATTATTAAGGGCAACCCCACCGCCCACGAATGTGCCCACAAAGATATAGAGTGAATCGCTAAAGGCCATACCGCGCCCGAAGGCAACTTCGGCGCAGCAGGCCGCAGTGCAATCATTTTGCGTGAAAGCATTGAGACCCGTTGCCTCCTCCAGCTCATGGGCCACATCGAACTGTTTCCAGACGTCCATGGTGCCGGGGGAAACGCCCACCTTGTCTTCCCAGTCCCATAGATGGAACGGCAGAGCGACGCCGATACCGGCAATCTTGTCCTGTTGCTCGGCGTCTATCTTCTGGCTCATTTCGCGAATGCCCTGTGTGGCAAAGGCCATCACCAGATCAGGCATCGGATAGGAATAGGTAATGCGGTTTGTTGCCCGAGTCTGCCCGGAAAAATCGATCAGGATAAGGTCGGCGCTGCGTCGGCCTATTTTCAGGCCGAAAGAAAACACGCCATCAGGATTGAGCCGCATGGGAATGGAGGGCTGGCCGACGCGCCCGCGAATGGGCTCACCACGCAACAGCAATCCGTCTTTCTCCAATTCCCCGATAATGACGGAAACCGCCTGTGCAGACAGGCCGGAACGGCGCGTGATTTCTGATTTGGCCAATGCCCCATGACGCTGGATCAGCGACAGGACAAGCCGCTCGTTATAGGCGCGGACTTTCTTCTGATTGAACCCGAAAGAGCCATCGCTGCCAGATCCTGAGCGTGTCCCTTTTTTGGCCATTCTTCCGCGTCCTTCTCTTGAGTTTGATCTCTTCTCGCTGACAAAAGAAGACCGGCGCACTATGCGCATTGCATATGGATCAGGTTAACTGATCAAGCTAGACCCTATAGCGCTTGGACCTACGATAGCCATGAACCAGATCAAAAAATAACTTTGATGGAATTAATCAGCTTGAAGAGACAAAAATCAACAGATTTGTGACATCTTCCAGTGTTCAGTTCCGCTCAAAATGCCCCTTTCACAACAGTTTCGTGAAAAAATGCTGCAATTCCGGTAATTTAATTAATACATCAAATAGAAGTAATAATTCAAATTTCGTTGTATTGTGACGGCGAGGAGCGCAAAGGTGCCATTTTATATCCGCAGATTTACCGAAATTCGACAATTATATTGATGTGAATCAAATATTTTCCTTTAATAATTCACTTAAATAGATTTATTATCTCGCAGAACGTCGGCCCTGCGTGGCCGGACCCTGACAATAGGCAAAAGCAATTGCGGTCTTATGGCGTTCAGGTTGGAGTATTCGGAGGAAATGATGCAGTTCAAGGAATCGGCAATTCGTGTCGGCGGGCAGGCGCTCGACAAGAGTGACGCTATCGCGAAAGTAGGCGAACTGTTGGTCAAATCCGGCAATATCGAACCGGGTTACATCAAGAGCATGCTCGCCCGGGAAGAAGTCGCCAACACCTATCTGGGTAATGGCATAGCAATCCCACATGGCATCCCCAAGGATCGCGAATTGATCAAGGAAACAGGCGTTGCCGTTTTGCAGCTGCCTGAAGGTGTGATCTGGAATAATGATGAGCGGGTGCATCTGGTGGTCGGTATTGCTGCCAAATCAGACGAACATCTGACAATCCTTTCCAATCTGACCGATGTGCTGGACGATGCTGAAGAAGCCAAACGTCTGGCCACCACGAAAGATGCGGGCGATATTGCGCGCCGTCTGTCCGGTGGGCAGGACACCGCAGTTGATGCGCAGGACGAAGACGCCCCTGAAGAACACGAGCTGGGCTTTGAGCATGTAGTCACGAGCCCCCACGGGCTGCATGCTCGCCCGGCGACTGCCCTTGTTGATCTATCCAAGACCTTCCAGTCCAGTATTCTGGTGCGCAACGGCAACAAGGTCGGAGACGCCAAAAGCCTGATTGGTCTGCTCAAGCTGGGAATCGACAATGGTGCGACGATCCGCATCAGTGCGGACGGGCCGGACGCGGAAAAAGCCCTCGAAGCCATTTTCAATGCCTTTGCAGAAGGGCTGGAGGATGAAGACGAAGCCGCTGCCGAAGCTGCTGCGGATCACTCTGGTTCAACAGAAGTTTCCACCTATGAAGGCGCGGCCATTGCCGGCATTTCCGCTTCTCCGGGTATCGCTCTGGGGCCGGTTTGCCAGTTGAAACGTGGACGCATCGTGGTTTCCGAAAAAGCCGAAGGGTCTAGCGACGAAGAAAGCGCACGTCTCGATCAGGCGCTTGCTACTGCCAAGGCTGAATTGACGGCGCTGCATGACGATATGCTGGCCAAACAAGGCGCCGCAAAAGCCGCCATCTTCAAGGCGCAAGGCGAATTTCTCGAAGATCCTGAACTGCTGGGCAAAGCCCGCGAAGGAATTGCAGCTGGCGCCAGCGCTGGTTGGGCATGGAAACAGAGCTTTGAAGACCATGCCACAGCCCTCGCGGCCATGCAGGATGAAATTCTCGCTGCGCGCGCTCTGGACTTGCGCGATGTCGGACGGCGGGTGCTCAAATTGCTGGCCGACAAGGTGGAAGATGATCCCGATCTGCCAGATAGCCCGGTCATCCTTATCGCTGATGATCTGACACCCTCTGACACCGCCGGGCTTGATCCCGAGTTGGTGCTGGGTCTTTGTACCGCCTCTGGTGGTCCAACCTCGCACACGGCCATCATCGCCCGCAGTCTGGATATTCCCGCCGTGGTTGGCGCCGGAGAGACATGTCTGGCGCTTAAGGATGGGGCCGCCGTCATTCTGGATGGTTCCTCAGGTGTTCTGGTTTCCGAGCCGACAGGCAATGACACCGAGCAAGCCAAGGCAGCCAAAGAGGCCTATACGCGCCAGGCAATCGCCGAGCAGAATGCCTGCTATCAGCCGGCCATCATGAGCGATGGCCTCCGCATCGAGGTGGTCGCCAATATTGGCAATGTAGAAGAAGCGAATGCCGCCGTGGTGGCTGGTGGGGAAGGTGTCGGGCTGCTTCGAACGGAATTCCTGTTCTTGCAGCGCGACACCGAGCCCAGCGAAGATGAGCAATATGAAGCCATCACCGCCATGATCAAGGCCATGAACGGCCTACCGATGATCATCCGCACGCTGGATATTGGTGGCGACAAGGATGTGCCTTATCTTTCCACGCCGGAAGAGATGAACCCGTTCCTCGGTGTGCGCGGCATTCGCCTGTGCCTGCTGCGAGACGATATCTTCCGCACGCAGCTTCGGGCCATCTTCCGCGCATCCGCGCATGGACCGATCCGCATCATGTATCCGATGATTTCATCCATGGATGAATTGCGGGTTGCCAAGACCATCACCGAAGAAGTGCGTCAGGAAGTCGGTGCCGATCCGGTCGAAATCGGCATGATGATCGAGATCCCGTCTGCGGTGATGATGGCTGAAGACTTCGCCCGCGAGGTGGATTTCTTCTCCATCGGCACCAACGATCTGACACAATATGCGCTTGCCATGGACCGGATGCATCCGCAATTGGCCAAGATGGCTGATGGCCTGAACCCGGCGGTTCTGCGCCTGATCCGCAAGACGGTGGAAGCGGCTGATGACGCAGGCATCTGGGTTGGCGCCTGTGGCGGCATCGCTGGCGATCCGCTTGGAGCACAGATCCTTGTCGGTCTCGGTGTGCATGAGCTCAGCGTCAGCATTCCGGCCATTGCGTCGGTCAAGGCCAAGGTGCGTAGCCTTTCCATGGCTGAGGCCAAGGCATTTGCCCAGAGGGCGTTGGCTTGCACAGAGGCATCAGAGGTTCGCGCGCTGAAATAGCCCGACCGTCGCAAAGAGACTATCCCGCCAGTGGTTTTCACCGGCGGGGCCTTATCCCGAACCGAACAGACTAGCATTTTCAGCCGATATTCGGCCGACATCCGTCAGGGGAAAAACGTCATGAGTGTAGGGGCAAAAATCGCTACGGTGACCCTCAATCCGGCGATTGACCAAACCATCCAGATCCCGAACTTCGCCATGGGCGAGGTGAACCGAGTGGCCAGCGAGCAGTCCGATGCTGGCGGCAAAGGGGTCAACGTGGCCAGCTTTCTCGCCCAGTTCGGGCACAAGATCGCCGTCACTGGCTTTTTGGGCAAGGACAATGCCCATCCCTTCGAGCAGCTGTTCGGCCGCCTGGATATTGATGACCACTTTGTTCGGCTGGCAGGGGCGACCCGCGTCAACATCAAGATCGTTGATCCGGACAAACAGGAAGTCACCGATATCAACGCTCCCGGCCTCACGAATTGCGCTGAAGGCCTTGCGGCCTTGGAAGAAGCGATTGATCAGTTGGCGGCCAATGGCACTGAGCAGTTTGTGCTCGCAGGCAGCCTGCCTGCCGGTTTGCCCCAGACCATCTATCGCGATCTGATCAACCACCTCAAGGGGCTTGGCAAGGAAGTCATCCTGGACGCAAGCGGCCCCTCTTTTGCCGCCGCGCTGGATGCCGGACCGGCCATCATCAAGCCCAATGTTGACGAACTGTCAGAACTGGTTGGCCGCAAGCTAAAGAGCCACGAAGAGATCATCACCGCCGCACGTACCGTAACCGGTGGCCGCGTCGGGCTGATTGTTGTCTCCATGGGCGCTGACGGGGCTTTGTTTATCACTGAAGAAGACGTGCTGCATGCCATGCCGAAAGGCGCTGTGGTCAAAAGCACGGTTGGCGCAGGCGACGCCATGGTCGCCGGCATTTTACACAGCCGGTCAGAAGGGCTGCCGCTTGCGGATCTTGCTCGTCTGGCAACCGGCTTTTCTCTGGGGGCTCTGGGAGAGATCGGGCCTCATTTGCCCGCGCAGGAAGTCATCAAGGCCTTCGCTGCCGATGTGGTCATAGAGAAATTGTGAGGTCCGAGAGGAGAAAGGAAGAGCAATGGCAACAATTGTAGGTGTGTCCGCCAGTGCGGAAAGCCGGGCACATACCCTGATGGCGGCCGAAGCCTTGCGCAAGGTTGCCAGTGATCAAGGACATGACGTTCTGGTGGAATGTCGCGCTCCTGATGAAATTACCTCTCCTCTGAAGGAAGAGGAAATCGCTAAGGCGGATCTGGTGATCCTGGCGATTGACGAAGAAATCGATCAGACTCCCTTCACGGGTCTGACCATTTACAAGACAACCACGAGCCTGGCCATTCGGGATACAGCTGGAGTATTGGCCAAGGCTTTCAGAGCTGCCGGGATAACCGAGCAAACAAGTTGTGACCAGCATAAGGAGGAAGCCGTGTCCACATCTGATGAGTCCAAGAAGCGCATTGTCGCTGTCACGTCCTGCCCAACGGGCATCGCTCACACCTTCATGGCCGCCGATGCCCTGAAGAAGAAGGCGACCGCTGCAGGCCACGAAATCAAGGTTGAAACCCAAGGCTCTGTCGGGGCCAAGGATCAGCTGACCCTTGAAGATATTGCTGCAGCCGATGTGGTGATCATCTCCGCTGATACCCATGTGGATGAAAGCCGCTTTGCTGGCAAGCCGATCTATCGCTCATCCGTTGGCGCTGCCGTGAAAGACGCCGCTGGCGTGATCGCCTCTGCTTTCAGCGAAGCCGAAACAGCCGCTCCGGCAGCGGGTGCAGGCGCTCAGGGTGGCGAGAAAATGCAGTCACTTGAAGAGGCCAAGGCAGCCCTTAAGGCCAGCCGGTCCGGCCCATACAAGCATCTGCTGACCGGTGTGTCCTACATGTTGCCAGTGGTTGTTGCCGGTGGTCTGTTGATCGCCCTGTCCTTTGTCTTCGGCATTGAGGCCTTCAAGGAAGAAGGCACATTGGCTGCGGCCCTGATGACCATTGGTGGCGGCGCTGCCTTCAAACTGATGGTTCCGGTTCTGGCCGGTTTCATGGCTTATTCCATTGCTGACCGACCCGGCCTTACGCCAGGTCTTATCGGTGGTCTTCTGGCCGTCAATCTTGGCGCCGGTTTCCTTGGCGGTATTCTGGCCGGTTTCCTTGCCGGTTATGTGGCTCTGTGGCTACGTGACAATATCAAGCTGCCCCAATCCCTTGAGGGATTGATGCCGGTGCTTGTGCTGCCATTGCTGTCGACTGCCATTGTAGGTCTCTTGATGGTCTATGTGATCGGTGAACCGGTTCGCTACATCAACGAAAGCCTGACCGCCATGCTGCAGGGCATGGGCCAGACCAACGCCGTGATCCTTGGTCTTGTTCTGGGTGCCATGATGGCCTTTGACATGGGTGGTCCTGTCAACAAGGCGGCTTATGCCTTCTCCGTTGGCCTTCTGACCAGCGATACCTTCGGCCCGATGGCTGCGGTTATGGCTGCTGGCATGACGCCTCCGCTTGGTCTGTCCATCGCAACCTTCATCGCCAAGAACCGCTTCACGAAAGAAGAGCATGAGGCCGGTAAGGCAGCCTTCGTTCTGGGCCTGTCCTTCATCACCGAAGGCGCGATCCCTTACGCAGCCAAAGACCCTCTGCGTGTGATCCCGTCCATCATGGTTGGGTCTGCTCTGACCGGTGCGCTGTCCATGTATTTCGGTTGCGGTCTGCGCGCGCCTCATGGTGGTGCCTTCGTGCTGGCCATTCCGAATGCTGTTAGCAACCTGCCTATGTATATTCTGTCCATCCTCATCGGCACCGCCGTTACCACAGCGCTTCTGGTTATCCTCAAGCGCCCGGTAAATGAGGTACCTCAAACAGTGGCTGCCGAATAAGAAAAGAGATGCTGGATCCTCACAAAAGTCCCCCTCTACTGATCCGGCATCAATAATAGCAGACTGGCACGCTCGTACTACGGGCGTGCTTTTTTGTTTGTCCCGCGTGGTTCCCGAAAAATGGCAAGCTTGTCTCATCCCCACAGGGCGCCTTATAGTCAGTCTGCCGGGACATGGTTCCCTCTCGCACCGGATATTGAGAAAGGCATTTTTTTATGACATCGACGCAAAAACCCCTAATTGGTCCCAAAACCCGCCTGTGCATGTCGCTGTCTGCCCGACCCAGCCCGTTCGGCACGCGCTTTCATAACAAGATGTATGAAGAACTAGGACTTGATTTCGTCTATAAGGCTTTCTCGACAACAGACCTGCCTGCGGCCATCGGTGGTGTGCGGGCGCTTGGCATCCGGGGCTGCGCCATCTCCATGCCCTTCAAGGAAGACGTGATCCCTCTGCTCAATGCATTGGAAGCGTCCGCCAGTGCTATTGATAGCGTCAATACCATCGTCAATGATGATGGGTACCTGACCGGCTACAACACCGATTATATCGCTATCTATGATCTTTTGGCCGCAGCAAAGATCGATCCGGCAACGCCGTTTCTTCTGCGCGGGTCAGGTGGAATGGCAAAGGCCGTTGCGGCTGCGCTCAAAAATAGTGGCCATGAGAAAGGCACCATCGTTGCCCGCAACGAGAAGACCGGCCCTGCGCTTGCCGATCTTTATGGCTTTGACTGGGCTCCGAGGACAGAAGGTCTGACCGCGCCGCTCATCATCAATGTGACCCCCATGGGCATGCAGGGGCCGGAAGCCGATATGCTGGCCTTTGACGAAGAGATTATCAAGGCATCCGACTATGTCTTCGACGTGGTGGCTATGCCCGCTGAAACACCCCTGATGCAGGCCGCAGAAAAGCATGGCAAGACATGCATATCCGGTGCAGAGGTCATCGTGTTGCAGGCCGTTGAACAGTTCGAACTCTATACGGGTATTCGCCCGGATCGTGCCCTGATTGAAAAGGCTTCGGCATTTTCTCATGCAGTTGCCAGAGAAGAGCGACTTCAAAGCCTTAAATAGGTCGCTTTGCTCCATTGTCCTGCGCCAGGAAGTCGGGGTAGCGTTGTTGCGAATTATGGTGCGAGTTGGCATGCCTTTGGCGGAAAGTGATACAGTTTTTATGATAGCAATATGAGTACATTCTTGCGCATTTTCCGCATCACTGTGGCGGGAGCCGGAACGCATTCGATGGCATCCGGAAACGCAAGCAGTGAAAAGTTTAGCAGTTTATGCTATTTGAAACCGGCAGAAATACGCCATATATGAGTGGCCTTTTGCGATCCTGTGCACGAATGGAAGTAAAGGGTCGGGGCATCAGCGGTTGCGTCAAGCCCTTCGCAAGACCCGACGCTTGGGAGATGAGAGAAATCCTGGCAGAACTATTTGAGATAGTCTCGGTAAAACCATAGCTTGCATCTGGCTGGTGTGTGGTATACTTGATACCAACGATAGAATCGGAATTCTCAATTTAGAAAAACTCTTGAAACTGAGTGGAACACAATTGGAAGAAATCGAAAGGCCGCCGTCCTTATCCGATATTGCGACGGAAAAACTAAGAGCCGCTATCAGTGAGGGCGAGTTTGCTCTCGGTGAAGCCTTGTCGGAGCAAAAGCTTGCTGATCGCTTGAATATCAGCAAAACACCTATCCGCCATGCCTTGGCTCAGATGAAAGTGGAAGGTCTGGTCGATGTGATCCCCCAGAAGGGTACTTTCGTTTTCACCTTGAGCGGAACCGATCTGGAGCGCTTTTCCGAATATCGCTACATCTTGGAAACAGCAGCACTGCGCTTGGCATTCGAGCGTAATCGGGATGGTCTTGTGGCCGAATTGGCAAGCATCTGGGAGAAGATGGAAGAAGCCAAGAGAATAGACAAGCGCTCTCACTATCTCGATCTGGATGTGCAATTCCACAGAGCCATGTTCGAGCTTTGTGACAATCAGTATCTCTCGGATAGCTATCGCCTGATCGAAGCCAAGGTTTCAGCAATCCGCACCTATCTGGGGCGAGACCGCATCCAGACCACCAAAAGTTTTGAAGAACACGGCGAAATGATCGAAGTCCTGCGCGAAGGCAAGATCGAAGCAGCTATCAGCATTCTTGATTTCCATATCGGACGCTACCACCGTACGTTCAGCCGGGATGTTTCCGATATCACCCAGTCAAAGGCTCTTTGACCGCTTTGCGTTTTGTCGAGATTTCCAGATAAAGAAAAGGCCGTTCCCAACCAGTGAGAACGGCCTTTCTTTTTGATCGCGTTGGTCAATAGGTTATGCCTATCACTCAACGCTATGGTGTGCCATCAAGGCGCTCTTATGCAGCGTCGTAACCGGTTTTGAAGGCCAGCTCGACCTTGCCATCATAATAGATCTTGATGTCGGCATTTTCTTCAAGCGGTTTGCAAGGAATGATGCCGCCGGTAGAAACCCACTGACCGGCTTTCGGACGGAAGCCGTATTTCATGGCAACAACGATGAAATCGCGAGCGACTTCATCGGCTGGGCCAACCAGATCAGACGTGGTTCCTTCTGCGATGACGGTACCGTTTTGTTCGGTTTTCATGACTTCGCCATTCCATTTGGTGTCAGCCGTATAAGCATGTTCAGGGCCAAGCACCAAGCAGCCTGAGCCACAACGGTCTGAAACGATAGCGGGTACGCCAAAGTCGCCACCATTGGTGAGGGCTCCCGATGGCATTTCGGAGCTGACGCACCAGACATCGAACAGATCGGCAAGAGGAGCCGCAGCCACAGCATCCATGCCTTTTTCCAAATAGCTTTCTGCCTTGGCAGAAATGCGCAGGGCGATTTCACCTTCGGAGGTGATGCTCAGGGTCTTGAAGCCCGGTACCAGTTTATCAGCCGCTACGATTTCCTTTTCATGCATGGGCGCAAAGAAGATTTCGTCAATGCCAAGGGCTTTCTGGGCTGGAGGGGTGGAGCCGCCCACTTTCCAGGCAGCGCCGTAGCCAGAATCTTTTTCAACGACAGCTTTAACGCGGGCATAAGCTTCCGGCAGGGAAGCAGGCATCATTTCGGCCGTAAGGGTTACGGTCTCAAGCGGAGTGATTACAGTGCGAACGTAAGCGGACATGGTTTTATCCTGTTGTGAGATAGAATATGAGCCGCATATCCAACCTTGGAATCTGCGGTGTTCAGCGTACGGTCTGGTCCGGCGCGGGGCTGGACCAGAAGGATTGTGTCAGTATTCGCCTTCTTGAACCGGGCTCCAGACAGCTTTATCGATGGCGCCGCCCGGATGCATGATGACCTTGGCTGCAATGGCGTGGGCCATGCGGGCTGCTTCATCAACGCTTTTGTCCTGAATGCGCATGCCGATATAGCCGGCAGCAAAGGAATCGCCTGCGCCTGTGGTATCGACCGGCTTCAGTTTGGCCGGAGGGGCAACTTCCATGCGGCCTTCGTCATTGACGATGATGCAGCTGTTGTCGCCACCCTTGATGATGGCTTCGCCAGCACCCCAGTCGCGCCATGCGTCGGCAATCTTGTCGGCGTCGCTTTCTTCCCAGAGAGCGGCGTGGTCTTCACAGCCGACGAGGGCATAGTCGGTAACACCTGCGGCCTTGCTGAAGACTGCGCGGCATTTATCTCTGTCTGGCCACAGGGCTGGGCGGAAGTTGGGATCGAAGGCAACTTTCACTTTGCCCTTGAGGGAGGCGAGCGCTGCCAGCAGATTGTCGCGCTGGGTGTCGTCCAGAATAGCCAGTGTGATCCCAGAGAAATAGACCATATTGAAGTCGCCAAGCAGCGCGGCAATCTTTTCGACAGACCAACCGCCAAACATCAGCTTGGCAGCTGCATCATTACGCCAGTAATGGAAGAAACGCTCGCCGGTTTCATCATTCTCGATCATGTAAAGGCCGGGGTTTTTGCCTTCAACCAGAGTGATGTGATCCACCTTGATGCCTTCGCTTGCAAATTTCTCACGCATGCTCTGGCTTTGCATATCCGAACCAAGGCCGGTAATATAAGAGACCTCTGCCTTGGGAGAAAACTGCCGCACCAGATAAGTGGCGGTATTAAAGGTGTCGCCGGCGAAAGCCTGACGGAAGACCTTCGTGCCTTCGGCAAATCCTTCGACGCCTTTGGCTGGCGACAGTTCGATCATGCACTCGCCAATGGAGGCAATCTTAAGCTGCTCGGTCATGCGTTTACTCCTTGCTTTGCTCCTCTGGCATTAGGGAGCCAGAAAGCATGTTTGATTGGTGCCTGTTTGCTTCTTGTAAGATGCGCCCTGAGGGCGAATTCTGATGCGCGCAAGAGGGAGCAAACCCTCTTGATCTGACGGTTTTTCGGCTCTCGCAATGCGATGTCTTGAGAGACACGGTATCCTGTTGATTTGGTACGGGACTGACGGGCATTAAGTTATTTAAAAATAACTTAATGCCGCATTGGAATGGACCAACGGTCCGCTCTGGTATGCAGAGGCGCCTGCCGGTCCTTTTGGCTGCGGTGTAATCACGCGCGCCGTTGGGAAAAAATTGGGTAAAATGAGACGATACAGAGGCATGAGAGGCTAGAAAAATCTGCGCCAATTTGTCGCGATGGTCTCGAGGCGCACCACGGCCGCTGTATGTGTTCAAGAGTGGGGTTGGCCGCGTAAACATTCATTCGCCTCAATTTTTTCTGCTTTTATTGTAATGGCTTATCTGGGCCTGACTGCGAGTCTCATGATGTGTAGACTAAGGGGCTGACCGTGCGTGCGGAATGCGAAGATTTTGTGGTCGACATACACTTTGGGTCGAAGACAAAATGCCTACGCGCATCGCTCTGAGAGCCTCCCTTGATGCATCGTTATGATTAGATTGAGATCCCGAAAAGCACAATATTGTTGAGGATGCGACATTTGGTCATTCGGTTTGATGCGTATCTGATCCCGTCACCTCTTGCAAGACTGCCCTGGCAAGCACCAAACACCAACCCGCTTTTGTTTCAAGCCGGGTTTGCCTCTCATCCCTGGTCAAAAGACTAGGTGCTTTTTTATCCTTCGAGGCTTTGTAAATCGGCAAATTTCAATCACCAGAGACCGGTGTCGGAGTCATTTTCCACCGAAAACATGCCTCTTTTGACTAGGTTTTTGCCCAAAAATACGGGAAAACCTCTAGCATTTTTACAAACTGGTGTACCAGATACTGAATGTTAGATTTAATATTTGACGAAACAAAAATCTCTTCATAGGATCGGGCCCAGGAGGAAAATATGGCTCATTTGGGAGGATCGGCCGATTATGGCGAGTTCGGAAAACGGACTCTTATGGCTGGGACGCAAACATTGCTGAGAGGACTATCCATTCTGGAGCTGGTTGGCGACGGAGTGGCGAGCGTCAAAGGCCTGTCGGACAGATTGCAGGTGCCGCGTAGCACGATTACGCGTATGATCCACAATCTGGTGACCGAGGGCTATCTCTATCACATTCCTGAAAAAGGCTATTTCCTCGGTGCGCGCCTGGTTGATCTTGGTGATCGTGCTCGTGAGCAGCGCCCGCTGGCGGGTATAGCCCGTCCGTTTCTGGAGGCCTTGTCCGGGCAGGTGCTCGATACCATTCACCTTGCAGTGCCAACCAATGATGGCGCGATCATCTATCTGGACAAGATTAACGGCAGCCGTGGTTTCCAGATGCGGTCTCGCGTCGGGCTGACCATGCCCATGGCCTTTACCGGACTTGGCAAGGCCATTCTGATGACGATGGGCGAGGACGAGTGGAAGGAATTCTACGACTTCACGTCAAACCAGACACATTTGAAGGAGGGATGGCCCGAGTTGAAAGGCTATTCTGAGTTCTTTTCCGATCTATCGCTCTCCAAAGACCGGGGCTATACCTTTGATGATGAAGAGAACGAAATCGGCATTCGCTGCGTAGCAGCGCCCGTCTTTGCCGATGGCAACAGGGCTGTTGCTTCCATTTCCATTTCCAGCACGCTCAATTTCATGCCTAGGGAGCGGATCAACCTGCTCGGGCCGGTGATTGTGAGATGTGCTCAGAAGATTTCTCGGGAACTCGGTTGGAGTAATGAAAAATGAGTCTCTTGATCGCACTTGATTGGGGCACGTCCAGTTTGCGTGCCTATTTGATGGAAGACGGCAAAGTTCTGGATCAGCGGCACAGCCCGTATGGCATCCAGCATCTTCCAGAGCCTGGTGGTGTAAAGGGATATGAAGCCGCGTTTGAGAGCATTAGTGGCGATTGGCGCAAGCAATATCCGGATGTTTCGGTGGTGACCGGTGGTATGGTTGGATCTGCTCAGGGTTGGTCCGAGGCGCCTTATGTGCGGTGCCCTGCCGATCTGAGCGATCTGGCCAAGAAGGCCGGTCAGGCAACCTTGCCTGATGGTGGCACGCTTCATATCGTTCCGGGCGTGCTGCTTGATGATCCGGATCTCGCTCCGGACGTGATCCGCGGTGAGGAAATCCAGATTGCCGGCGCGCTGATCGATCATGATGACTGGTGGCAGGCTTCCCGCATTTTGTTGCCGGGCACCCACTCCAAATGGGTCACAATGAATGGCGGCAAGCTGGAAAGCTTCTCTACTTATATGACGGGTGAAATTTTCGCTGTCCTGTGTGATCACTCCATTCTGGGGCGCCTTATGCCGGAAGAGAAGGCATCCAAGGAAGAAGCCGACAAGGCGTTCGATCTTGGCCTTTCCGTCGCCAAGCATGGCGGGGCAGGGGATCTGACCCATCAGCTTTTTGCCACGCGCACTATGGGCCTGACCGAACGCATGCCCAAGGAAGCGCTCAGCAATTATATGTCCGGTCTGTTGATCGGTAATGAATTGACCTCGGCCACCCGTGAATTGCAGGACGATGCCTCTTTGCCACTGATCATGATCGGTGATGGCGCCCTGTGTGATCTATACAAACGGGCTCTGGCCAGCTTCGGCCTTGAATGCACTGCGCAGTTCGACAACACGGCGCATATCGGGCTTTGGAATTTCGCAGAAACAAGTGGCCTGATTTAAAGCGGACGACTGGTATCAGCGGTTTAACAAACTGATCTGCTATAGCAGATCTGACATGTAAATATTGAAGGGCAAGAAGATGAAAGCACTTGTATATGCCGGCCCCAATAAAGTTGAGGTCAGGGACGTTCCTGAACCACAGGCGCGTGAAGGCGCTGTAAAAGTGAAGATGCTCTACTGCGGTCTTTGCGGCAGTGACATCGGCATTTATTCCGGCAAACATCCAAGAGCGAAAGCGCCGCTTATTCTCGGGCATGAGTTTGTCGGCATCGTCGAAACTGCGCCTGAAGGCAGCAAATTTGCTGTTGGCGATCATGTAACGGCTTATCCGCTGATCTCTTGCGGCGAATGCTACCCTTGCAAAAACGGCACGCCTCATGTTTGCCAGACCCTGCATCTGCTGGGCATCGACACCGATGGCGCCATGGCTGACCATTGCTGGGTTGACGAAGACGTTCTGGTCAAGGTGCCAGAAGGGATCTCCGATAAGCTCGCAGCCCTGGCTGAGCCTCTCGCTGTTGTTGTGCGCACGCTGCATCAAGCCAACTTCAAGACCCTTGATCGCTGCGTTGTGATGGGCGCTGGCCCGATCGGTATTCTCACTGCCATCCTGCTGAAGCATTCCGGTGCAGCCCAGATTATCATCTCCGATATTGATGAAGGCCGCTTGGCTCTCTGCAAGGAATTCGGCTTCGATGCAGTCAACGTTCGCGATACCAACCTGATCGATCATGTCAACAAGGCAACCGATAATGTTGGCGTTGATATCGTCTTTGAATGCTCCGGTGTTGAAAGCGCCGCACTTGAAGTGACCAAGCTGACGCGCGTTGGTGGCACCATCTGCATGACCGGCGTTCACAAGGCTCCGCATGCCGTTGATCTCATGGACCTGAACTTCAAGGAACAGACCATGGTTGGCAGCCGCGTTTACACCATGCGCGAATTCGCTGACTCCGTGCCGCTTCTGGCCAACATGGCCGAGGATCTGGAAAAAGTCATCTCACAGGTCATTCCGCTGAGCGAAAGCGACAAGATTTTCGACATGGTCGCAGATCCTTCTCTGCGCACCGTCAAGATCCTTGTTGACTGCCAAGCCTGAGCCTGAGGAACGTAATATGTACAAGCTGGATCTATCCGGAAAAAAAGCCATCGTAACCGGTGGTACCCGCGGCCTCGGGCTCGGCATGGCCGAAGGCCTGCTGGAAGCGGGCGCCGAAGTCCTGATTGTTGGGTCAAGTGAAAAGGCTGCCGAAGTGGCAGCTACCCTCAACAAGGATGGTGCCAAGTGCCATGGCCTCGCCATCGACCTTGCCGATGCAGCCTCCCGCGCGGAAGGCTTTGACAAGGCCGTTAGCATGCTGGGCGGAGAGCTGGACATTCTGGTCAACTGCGCTGGCGTTCAGAGCCGCCACGCATCCGAGGAATTCCCTCTGGAAGACTGGCAGTGGGTTCTCGAGGTCAACCTCAACGCCGTGTTCGACTTCTGCCAGCGCGCAGCCAATGTCATGCTGTCAAAAGGCAAGGGCAAGATCATCAATATTGCCTCTCTGCTTTCCTTCTTTGGTGGCTTCACGGTTCCTGCCTATGCCGCATCCAAAGGTGGCGTGATGCAGTTGACCAAAGCCCTGTCCAACGAATGGGCAAGCAAGGGCATCAACGTCAACGCATTGGCACCGGGCTATATGGCCACGGACATGAATACCGCTCTTTTGGCCGATGAAGGTCGAAACGCAGAAATCACCGCACGTATTCCGGCTAAACGCTGGGGCAATGGAGAGGACATGAAAGGTCCCCTCGTGTTCCTTGCTTCCCCGGCTTCTGACTACGTGCACGGTGTCACATTACCGGTAGACGGCGGCTATCTGGGCCGCTAACCGAAGGAGTTCTCAAATGAAAATCGTCATTACCGATCTTGATCATGCTGATCAGAATATGGAGCGGGATGTTTTTGCCAAGGCAGGTATGGAATTCGACCTGCTGGAATGCAAAACCGAAGATGACCTGATCAACCAGATCAAGGGCTATAACATCGCTCTGAACCAGTATGCACCATTCACCAAACGCGTTTTTGACGCACTGCCCGATCTCAAGCAGATCATCCGTTACGGTGTTGGCGTAAACAATGTTGATCTGGCTGCAGCAAAGGAAGCTGGCGTGCAGGTTTGTAACGTGCCTGACTATGGCATGCATGAGGTCTCCGACCACGCAATCGCTCTGAGCCTCTCGGTCATCCGTAAAGTGCCGAAGATGGACAAGGCTGTGCATGCAGGCGTCTGGGACTTCACGGTTGCTTCTCCGATCCGCCGTTTCTCCGAAACCACCGTTGGTGTTGTTGGTCTTGGCCGTATTGGTCGTCTCTATGCCAAGAAAATGCATGATCTGGGCTTCAACATCATTGGCTATGACAAATTCTACACGCCAAACGCAGCCGATGGCTCCGATTTCATCAAGGCTGGAACCCTTGATGATGTGATCACACAGGCAGACATTTTTGCACTCTTCTGCCCGGTCACCGATGAAAACTTCCACATGATCGACGAAGCAGCCATCAGCCGCATGAAAGATGGCGTCTATATGGTCAACACCGCACGTGGCGGTCTGATCGATGAAGACGCTCTGGCTGTTGCGCTCAAATCCGGCAAGGTTGCCGGTGCTGCCCTCGACACCACAGAAATCGAACCGTTGCCGGAAAGCAGCCCTCTGCGCGCATTGGAAAACTGTCAGTTGACCCCGCACATGGCTTGGTATTCGGAAGATGCTGCCCTGGAATTGAAACGTAAAGTTGCAGAAGAAGCTGTTCGTTTCGCCAAAGGGGAAAGTATTAATTGGGGTTTGGTCCAACTTTGAACCGGACGTCAATTTGTATAATTTCGCGATAAACTTCGAGACATTTACCACAGGAGGAAGAAATGTCCATTAAAACACTTACGCTTGCAGCAGTATTGGCTGTAGGCACAATCGTTTCACCAGCTGTTGCTGAAACCCTTCGTTTCTCCAACGTGACATCCGTATCGGGTAAAGACGCTGGCGTTGAGTTCAAACGCATCGTTGAAGAAAAAACCAACGGTTCTCTGGAAGTGAAACACTTCCCGGACAACCAGTTGGGCAACGACCGCGTTATCACCGAAAGCACCATCTTTGGTGATATCGATATTGGTGTAAGCTCCACGTCTCCGCTGGCTACCCTGTTCCCGGATCTGTATGCATTTGACGCTCCGTTCCTTTTCCTGAGCCCTGAAGATGCATATGCAAAGCTGGACGGTGAAACCGGTCAGGCCATCCTGAAAACCCTTGAGAAAAAAGGCCTCAAAGGTCTGGCTTTCTGGGAAAACGGCTTCCGTAACTTCACCAACAGCAAACAGGCTGTTGCTGAGCCTTCCGATCTGGACGGCATGAAAATCCGCACCATGGAAAACGACGTGCATCTGGCTGCATGGCGCGCTCTTGGTGCCAACCCAACCCCGATGGCTTTCTCCGAACTGTTCACCGCTCTGCAGCAGGGCACTGTTGACGGTCAGGAAAACCCACTGGGTATCATCGACGGCAACCGCTTCCAGGAAGTTCAGAGCAACGTGTCTCTGACCCAGCATGTTTACACCCCGTATATCGTGTTCATGAACTTGGATAAATTCAACTCTCTGAGTGCAGAAGAACAGGACGCTATCGTAACTGCTGCCAAAGAGACCACCACCTTCCAGCGTAACCGTTCGCAGGAACTGGAAAAAGAAATCCTCGTCAGAATCAAGAACGACGGTGTGACTGTTACCGAACTGACCCCTGATCAGAAAGCAATGTGGCAGAAGATCATTGTTGATGCCAACATCTACGATCTCGTCAAATCCAAAATGGATCATCCTGAATACATGGATGCTTTGCTGAAGAAATAAGCCTCGTCAGCCGCAAATTGCGAGGACTGGCCACGCCAGTCCTCGTCCATATGTTGCAATCAATGCCGGTCCCGAAGTGGGAAAGACCTTCCGTGCAACATGTGTTTTGCGGCCACTGAATTCGGTACTCGAAAGGGACCAAGTAGATGACCATTCTACGCTTTTTGGACAAGTATTTCGAAATTTCAATCAGCGTCTTTCTCCTGCTCTTCATGACCGCCCTTATCGCGGTGCAGGTTTTCATGCGGTATGTGATGGGGGAATCTCTGTCCTGGTCCGAAGAACTGGCGCGATATGTCTTTATCTGGTTGATCTATCTAATGATCAGCTACAGCGCGCGTGAAATGAAGCATATCAAGATCGACGCAGCGCTGGGACTCTTCCCCCAATCCTGGCAGCGGTGGGTTGTCATTCTGGGCGACCTTCTGTTTCTGGCTTTCGCCCTGTTCATCGTCAAGACCACCTACGAACTGGTGCTCAAACAGATGATGCTCGACCAGCGCTCGACCGCTCTGGCGATCCCCTTGTGGATGATCTATGCCGCCCCCGGCGTTGGCTTCTTCCTGACAGCCATTCGGCAGGTTCAGACCATTATCTGGCGCCTGCGCAATCCTGATAAATCCAACATCGAGGAGTTCTAAGGCATGGTCGCTACAGTTCTCTTTACAAGCCTTGTCTTGTTCCTCATCCTCAATGTCCCTGTCGGCATTGCCATTGGTCTGGCCTCGGCAGCCGCAGCGCTTGCCGCAGAGGCTCTTTCGCCTAACTATATTTCCCAGCAGTTGATTGCCGGTACGGACAGTTTTCCGATCATGGCGATCCCGCTGTTTATTCTCGCAGGTGACCTGATGGGTGCTGGTGGTGTTTCCCGCCGTATTCTTGACGTCGCCAACGTGTTCTTCGGTCGCGTGACCGGTGGTCTCGCCATCGTCACTGTCGCGGTTTGCATGTTCTTTGCTGCCGTTTCCGGTTCGGGCCCGGCCACTGTGGCTGCTGTTGGCTCCATGGTCATCCCGACCATGCTGGAAAAAGGCTATTCCAAATCCTTCACTCTGGCTCTCGTCGCGACTGCCGGTTCAATCGGGGTTATCATCCCTCCCTCCATCCCGATGGTTATCTTCGGCGTTGCGACGGGAACGTCCATTTCCAACATGTTCATGGCAGGTATCGTTCCTGGCTTCCTGATCGGCTTTGCGCTGATGGGCTGGAGCTACTTCTATGCCAAGAAGGCCGGAATTGCAGGCATTGAAGGCAGTTTTGATTGTCGTGTCGCCGCGAAACTGATGTGGGAAGCCAAATGGGCGCTTTTGAACCCGGTCATCATTTTGGGCGGCATCTATGCGGGTATCTTCACCCCGACAGAAGCGGCCGCTGTTGCCGCGGTTTATGCCTTGCTCTGCGGTCTGGTCTTCTATCGTGAGATCAGCTTCTCACAGTTGCTCAAGACCGTTGCGCGCTCGTGCTCCACAACGGGTACGACGATGGTTATTCTGGGCTGTGCAACCGCCTTCGCCAAGATTCTGACCATCGAGCAGATCCCGGTTCAGGTGGCTGACCTGATGACGACGATTTCGGATAATCCGATCATCATTCTCATGATCATCAACGTGCTTCTGCTGTTCGTTGGCTGTGTCATGGATACCACGCCAGCCATTCTGGTGCTGTCTCCGATCCTTTTCCCTGTGGCAACCTCCATGGGTGTGGATCCGATTCACTTCGGCATCATCATGGTGGTCAACCTGGCAATCGGGTTCATTACTCCACCTTTGGGTATCAACCTGTTCGTGGCGGCAAGGGTCGGCAACGCCCAGCTCGGCACCGTGGTACGAGGTATCATACCTTTCGTTGCGATCATGATCGTTCTCCTCTTGATCATATCCTACATACCACCCGTCTCGATTGGCATCTTCAGCCTACTGGGTCGATAACCATCCGGACCTCGCTCTCTCCTGGAGCGAGGTCCACTCTTCCCCAATTCTCTGTGAAAGTGTGAACCATGAACTTTGAACAGTTTGTCGGGCAATGCCCCCTTGTTGCCATTTTGCGCGGTCTGGCTCCCGAAGAAGCCCTTGGTATGGGTCAGACACTGGTCGATGCCGGTTTTAGCATCATTGAGGTTCCACTCAATTCGCCGCGCCCCTTTGAAAGCATCTCGATCCTGCAGGAAAGCCTTGGCCGCCGCGCATTGATTGGCGCCGGCACGGTTTTGAGCACCGATGCGGTCGATGGTGTAGCTGCTGCGGGGGGCAAGCTGATTGTCATGCCTCACTGCAACACCGAAGTAATTTCCTATGCCAAGTCTCTTGGCCTTTATTGCGTCCCCGGCATTGCAACGCCAACCGAAGCCTTCGCTGCGCTTGATGCTGGCGCGGACGCCCTCAAGCTTTTCCCCGCAGAAAGTGCGGCTCCTGCAGTGGTCAAGGCAATGCTGGCCGTTCTGCCCAAATCCACGCGCATCCTGCCGGTCGGCGGTATCGCGCCTGACACGATGGCAGACTATTGGGCTGCAGGAGCCGCAGGTTTCGGCTTGGGCAGCGCACTTTACAAGGCGGGCATGTCCGTCGATCAGGTTGGCACCAATGCTGCCGCCTTCATCGAGGCAATCAATGCTTTGAAACAGAGCTGATAGCCTGCCGCTTCATTTCCCTCCAGACCCCACACAGGAGAAAATATCAATGGTAAAGATTACAGATGTCGTCGTAAAAGACATCCGCTTTCCAACGTCCAGAAATCTGGACGGTTCTGATGCGATGAATGAAGCGCCGGACTATTCGGCAACCTATGTGATCCTCAAGACGGACAAGGGCGAGGCTCTTTCCGGTCATGGCCTGACCTTCACCAACGGTCGTGGCAACAATTTGGTTGTGGCTGCCGCCGAAACCCTCGCCAAATCTTTCGTCATTGGCAAGGAACTGGGCGATATTACGAAGGATTTCGGCACTTTCTGGCATGAGCTGGTTGCCGGGGATTCCCAATTGCGCTGGCTTGGCCCTGAAAAGGGACTCGTCCATCTGGCAACCGCTGCTCTGGTCAATGCCCTATGGGACATGTGGGCCAAATCCGAAGGCAAACCGGTCTGGAAGCTGTTGGCTGACATGACGCCCGAAGAGCTGGTACGTTGCGTGGACTTCACTTACATCGAAGATGCCATCACCCCGCATGAAGCCCTTGCCATGCTCAAACGCAAGGAAGCAGGCAAAGCTGCTCGCGAAGCCGAAATGCACGAAAAAGGCTTCCCGGCATATTCAACTGCGGCTGGCTGGCTTGGCTATTCTGAAGAAAAGATGCGCCGCTTGGCTCGTGAAGCTGTTGAAGGGGGCTGGACCCACCTTAAACAAAAGGTTGGTGCGGACATCGAACAGGATGTCGAGCGCGCCCGCATTCTGCGCGAAGAGCTGGGCTGGGATCGTCATTTGATGATGGATGCCAACCAGATCTGGGGCGTTGAAGAAGCGATTGCCAATATGCGTCGTCTTGCCGAGTTCGATCCGCTCTGGATCGAAGAGCCGACAAGCCCGGATGATATCCTTGGCCACAAGGCAATCAGGGACAGCATCGGCACGATTGGTGTGGCAACCGGTGAGCATGCGCATAACCGTGTCATGTTCAAGCAGTTCTTCCAGGCTGAAGCCTTCGACTTCTGCCAGCTCGATCCGGCGCGCCTTGGTGGCGTCAACGAAGTGTTGGCCGTGTTGCTGATGGCGGCGAAATATGATGTGCCGGTTTGCCCGCATGGCGGCGGCGTTGGCCTGTGTCAATATTCGTTGAATATCGTGCTGTTCGACTATATCGCCGTGAGCGGAAGCCTCGAGAACCGCGTTCTGGAATATGTCGATCATCTGCACGAGAATTTCGAAGAGCCGCTGACCGTCAAGAATGGTCGCTACTTCCCGGGCAGCATGCCCGGCTATGGCGCAACCCTCAAGGCAGATTCGCAAGAGCGGTTTGCCTTCCCTGATGGCGTGGAATGGGCCGAGACGGTTTGATCTCCCCCACTGAACCGATTGAATAAATCCATTCCTGCCTAAAGCAGAACCGCAAAGCGCCTGTCACTTTGCGGTTCTGTAATTTGAGGCCACAGTTCACTAATGAGGCACTCCGGCTACGCCCATGCGTGTGTCAGAGAGCCTAGAATGACCAGCCCAGCTTCATGCTGACGGCGTGCCCACGCCCTTCATCGCTGAAACGCCCTTCATACTCCACCTTGGCTTCAAGAGAGTCTCCGATGAATGCCTGAAAACCGGCGCCCAGCGTTGCTTGCATGTCATCGCGATCAATTGTCATTTTCTGCGTTGCATTGCTGATCGCCGATGAGGTGAAACTCTGGGTAAGCGTGTTATCGTTGAGCCCGAAGCGCACACCGGCATCCATATAGGGCCGGATGGTGGCGTTTGCCTCTTCGCTCTTGAATGCGGTACCGAAACGAATATGGGGATGGAGGTCGAACAGGAAGTGGTTGTCCTCCTCGACCTTGATATTGAAGGCCCCGCCGCCCGTTTCTTCATAGCCGAAATCATGAATCCAAGACATGTCCAGATCCAGCAGAGGCATGAGGAAGAGTGGCCTCAGCTCCAGCTCACGTCCTGCACGCAGACGAGCCGATAGGCCAAAGGCATTCTGGTCTGACAGGGCGCGCGCCCCTGTTGGTACGATGCGGCTGCTCGAAGCGGTGCTGTAGGAAGCGGAAAGGCCTGCCGTTGCCAGCCATGGCCCGTCGGTATACTTCACCACGCCGCCTGCATGATAGGAGGTGCCGCTGCTGCTCAGGGTCGTACTGCTCATGTCATTGAAATTGACATTGGCCCCAATGCCAAGCCGCCACACATCGCCAAAGGCAACCTGATGCCCCAATGACAGACCCGTCGTATTGGCCGTGCGACCGCCTGAAAAGTCGAGACTGGTGTTATGATTGACCTTGAACCAGTTGCATTCAGCTTCGCTGATGGCTGCATAAGAGCCTTCGCTTGTGCCGCAACTGTGCAAGTTGCTCAGATGAGCGACGCCATTGTCATGCTGGCCGATGGTCTGCCCGAAATGCTTGGTGGCATCCAGTGAATCAGTTAGCATGTCGCTGACGGCTTCGGTGGACGTCTGCTTTGCCGTAAAGAGCAGGAAGTCATAAAGGCTCTGATCATCGATGGTTCCGCCTTGCATCCAGTCCTGCACCTTGGCGTCCATGGTCTGGGCAATTGTCAGGCTATTGCCGGTCAATCCCGCATCAAGGAAGCTGGCCGTGACCCCCGTCAGCACCACCTCGCGGCCACTATCGGACAACTGCTTGGAGAAGGTGAGCACCGGTGTATCCACCACATGGTCAAGCAGGGAGCCTGAGGGGGCCTTTGCCAGATCAACAATGGTTACATCGCCGGAAAACGAACTGAAGCTGCTCAAATAAGGATTGAAGGTGCCCTCAAGCACATTGATGTGGTCTGCGTCGATCATCGCACCAGTCGCGGCGCCCGGATCGATTTCAAGGAAATGGCGTGAACCGGAATAACTGTCATAGACGGCAAGCTTGCTGGCCGCGCCATCAATATCACCCTTGTTGTGAAGGACCAGCCTTCCGGCCTCTTCAGCCGTGATCATGCCGCGCACCAGCCCGCCATCCTCAACGGTAATGGTGCCATAGCCGGAGGTCTTGATGGCATGCTGCTTGGCATCATAGGTCTGGGCCGAACTTCCATCCGCCTCGACAGCCTCCACTGTGCCTGCAACATCAATGGTGAAACGACCATGATCATCAACTGCTTCGATGGCACTTGTGGCGGTGCTGCTGTCCAGAGCAAGAATGGTCGCGTCGGATTGAATATCAAGACTGGTTGTCGTGTGGGCACCGTTACCGCCGCTCCCGGAGGTGGCGTCCCTTGGAACGTTGCGCAAGCGGATCGCTGCACCCCCTTCGCCACTGGCCGATATAGCCCCATTGCTGGTGACCTTGATGCTGTCATCCGTGTTCCAGTTGTTGGCAAGGGCATAAAGGCCCACGGACCCTTCGCCACTCACCACAATGGAGCCGGATTGTTCAATCGAGACCGCGCCTGAATTGGCCAGACCGTGGTTGCCATAAATTGCCAGTCCATCGCTGGTCTGCGACAGGATCGTTGAGCCCGCTGTACTGGCGGCAAAAATGCCGTGGGCATAGGCGCCGGTGGTTGCGATGGTGCCGTCTGCATAGATCTCCACCGTGCCGCCGTGGCCGCTATCATCATTTTTGTCATAGCCTGAAGACGACTGTGCCGTGTAATCGGTGATCGTCGTATCGCCCAGCAGATTGAGCAAACCGCCACTTGTCGATGATTGGGCGAAGATGCCGTGCGAGCCATCGCCGTGGGTCGTGATGCTTGCGCCATCGACCAAATTCACATAAGCGGTTCCGGCAGATTGATCAGACACATAGCTGTGCAAATGCACGCTGTCGCCAGCGTCCAGACTGACAAGACCACCACCCCCACCGATGGATTGAGCCAGAATGCCGTAGGATTGTTGTCCGGTGGTGGTGATATCGCCCCAGTTGGCGATACTGGCCGTTTCACCATTGGCACTTGAAGGGCTCTTGGAGCTGCCATAGAAAATATAAGGCGTTGCAACCGCTGCACTGGCCAGATTGGTCACGGAGACCATGCCGCCTCCACCGCCAATCGACTGGGCCACCAGCCCGTGAGAACCATCACCCGAGCTGGAGATGGTTGCATGATTGGCAATGCGCGCTTCGCTGCTGAACCCGCCAACCACATTATTCCTGCCAAGACGGGCGGTCAGACTGGTTGTTGTGCTGTCCACTTGCCCCAGCTGAGCAAGGGCCTGTCCGCCACCACCGCCGATGGATTGGGCAACAACACCAGAGGAGAAGGTGCCCGATGTTGTGATCGCGCCATCATTGAGGGTGGCCTCGGCCTTTGCGCCATAATTTTCATCTTTGTCCAGCTTCACCTCAGAACCCAGAATGAATTCCAGATTCTGGGAAGAGAAGGAGACCGTGTCTCCGATGACAGAGGATACCAGTCCACCACCCCCGCCAATGGATTGCACAAGGGCTCCGTGACTGAGGTCGCCGTTGGTTGTGATGTGCGAGGTGGCATCGCTGACAACCAGTTCGGAAATGGCGCCATGGCCCGCGCTATCCGTGGCTGCCGTGCCTAGGGAATAGGTTGCCTTATATTCGGAACCTTCGCCCGCGAGATAGCGGCTGAAAATGCCTGAGGAATAGGTGCCGCCACCATTGCCGATGGCCTGCGTGACAACGCCGAGGGAGGCGGTGCCATGAGAGACCACGATCGCACCATCCTCGACATAGGCTTTGGCATCGCCGCGCACCCGTCCGCCGGGAATGATATCGACAAAGAGCAAGAAGGATTCGCTTGTGCCCAGCCGGGAGGTCAGATCATAGTGGCTTGTCAGGGCTGTCCATGTATCGGGGAGGTCGTCCTCGTTGAGCGTTGCGTCCGCAGCTTCAATGAAACCGCCATCGCCACCGCCGCCGCCGATGGTCTGGGCAAGCATGCCGATAGAAAGATCGCCGGTTGTTTGCGTGATGCTGCCTGCTTTGGCTGCAATGGTGGCAAAGCCGCCGGATCCGTTTGCGCCCGCCAGGGCCCCGTGCGATTGGCTGAGTTTAATCGTGCGGAAAGCGCCAGCAACGCGATCATCCGCATAAGAGCTTGGATCTTGGGTAAGATCAGCAGAAAAGGAGGTGACCGTGCCTGCGGTGCCACCGCCGCCGCCGATGGATTGAGCGACCATACCGTGGGCATTGTAGCCCGAGGTTGAAATCCCGTTTTCGTTGGTGATGACGACAGTCATGCCATCGCCTCCAGCCCCGCCGCTTCCGCCCAAAAGCGTGGTGCCCGAAAGACCGGCAGCTTCCAGAACCTGCCCCTTGAGGCTGTCCATGATGGGATCTGATTCCGAGCCCTCTTCTTCTCCACCTTCGCCCTCTTCTGAGCCTTCTTCATCGTCTCCGCTGGGGACGGTCAGGTCAAAGGAGGTTACGTGGCCGCCATTGCCGCCACCACCACCGATGGATTGGGCCACAATGCCAGATGAACGGTTGCCGGTTGTGGTGATGGTGCCATAATTGGTGACGCTGTTGGTCTTGCCATCGACCCCACCATCACCGCCAATGGCTTCGCTGCCGCCTATGGTCTGATCGGCGTTGATGTCGCCCTTTTCTGTTGAAATGGCCATGGAGGTTGAATTGCCGCCATTGCCGCCGCCGCCGCCGACGGACTGGACCAACATGCCATAGGCTGCATCGCCCGTGGTTATAATGGAGCCTGCATTCTCGATGGATATGGTTCCGGCGCGTCCGCCCGCTCCCCCTTTGCCACCCACTGTGCTGGAAAGTTGATAGGACTCACCTCCATCCGTAAAGGCACCAGCAATAGACAGGCTGTCCCCGCCATTGCCACCACCCCCGCCGATGGATTGCGCCAGAATGCCATGGGCATTGCTGCCCGCTGTCTGGATATCGATCTGTTCGGGGCCAAAATTGTTGCTGGTCATGACGATATCATCCCCATGTCCCCCGTCGCCCCCTGTGCCGCCCACTGTTAGATGGCGCGAGATTGTCGCGTCTGCCGCTGCTGAAATCGCCAGATTGGTCGCATCGCCACCATTGCCGCCGCCACCGCCGATTGATTGCAGAATGAGGCCGGATGCATTTTCGCCTGAGGTCGTGATGGTGGCATTGCTGCCGCCGCTTTCGTAAGCCTTGACGGTGATCTGTCCGCCATCCCCGCCACTGCCACCCGAACCGCCAACAATGTGGGTATCCGAGAGGCTGGTGCCTGCCGAGCCGGTCAGGGTGATGGCGCCTGCCGACCCACCGTTGCCGCCTCCGCCACCAATAGATTGCAGGATTGCACCCGCCGCATTGTCGCCTGCCGTTGCGATGCTGCCAGACATGGCGAGTTCAACGGTGTCGCTGTGTCCGCCATCACCACCAGAGCCGCCGACCGTCTTGGTGCGAGTGATGGAAGCATCCTCAGATATGGAGGCATTCAGCGACTTCGCATCGCCGCCATTGCCACCGCCGCCGCCGATGGATTGCGCCAGAATACCTGAGGCGTTGGCCCCGTATGTCTGAATGGCGCCGTCATTGGCCACGGTGATCGAGCCCCCGCGCCCTCCGGAGCCGCCAGCGCCACCAATGGCAACCGAGTTTGAAAAGCTGGGTGTGCCGACGCCGACAGACAGGCTCACCGAAGCTGCCGACCCGCCATTGCCGCCGCCTCCGCCGATGGATTGGGCGATGATGCCGACCGAATTGGTGCCTGCCAGTGCGTCATCGGCGAGGCCTGTAACAATGTTGTTGCCGCTGCCATTGACAATATAGACATGGTCACCGTCACCGCCCGAGCCACCCTTGCCTCCGATTGCGGTGGCAGAGGAAAGACCATAGCCTGTTGCGCTGGCAAAAGCCTGACCGCCAGCGCCGCCCCCTCCGCCAATGGATTGTGCCAGAACCGCTGTCGAATTGTTGCCTTGGGTCAGGATGGCGCTGTTATGCATTTCCACCTGAATGGTGCCACCATCTCCTCCGTTGCCTCCTTGTCCACCCACTGCGGTGGAGTCGAGCAGAGAACTGGCGCTGGCGCTGCCTGCCATGCCGCCCCCGCCGCCGATGGATTGCAAGACAAGGCCGTCCGACCAATTGCCGGTGGTCTTGATGATGGCGCTGTCACTCAACTCTGCATCCAGATGCCCCGCATTGCCTCCCGGTCCGCCATCGCCGCCCACCGCAACTGCTGAGAAAAAGCCGCTCGCCTCGGCATCGCCACCGCGTCCGCCATTGCCCCCGATGGACTGCATATGAACCCCGGCGGAGAGATCGCCAGTTGTCAGGATATTGAAGGTCTGGCTGTCAAGCACGGTGCCTGATGCTGGGCCTGATGCGTTGAATGAAACGTCGCCGCCATGGCCGGCCGAGCCGCCATCGCCGCCATGAGCGCTGCTGCTGCCGACCTTGTCGCTACCACCGTCTTCGCCATTGCCGCCGATACTGGTGGCAAAGACGCCACTTGAGAAAATTCCAGATGTTTCAATGGTATTGTTGACGGTGATATCGATGAGCCCTGCATCTCCACCGTCGCCACCTTCTCCGCTGCGTACGCCGCCATTCCCGCCAATGCCCGGATTGGAAATGGCAACGATGCCATCCGCAGCGGTGCCACTGGTCTGGATGGTGCCGGAGTTTGTGACCGAAATTTCTCCCTTGGAGCCGCCTGTGCTGCCTCCATCGCCCCCATCACCACCATGGTGGCCGGAGCCGCCATCACCAGCTGTTCCCCCTTCGCTGATGGCCTTGATGCCAAAGCCGCCAGTGCCGGAGGTAGTGATGCTGCCGGAGTTGGTGACCGAGACATTGCCCGCATGGCCGCCATTTCCGCCATCGCCCGCATAGCTTTTTCCTTCACCATGGCCCCCGTCGCCCCCATTGCCTCCCAGGCTTTGCGCGAAAATACCGTAGGCGTCGTCTCCTGAAACGATCAGATCCCCCTGGTTCTCGACAGAAACTTCGCCACCATCGCCGCCACTACGGCCATCCGACGCCGGGTGGCCTTCGCCGCCATCATTGCCGCTATAGCCCATGCTGCGGGCAAAAATCGCAGCACCGTCATCACCTGTAATCGATATTGTTGCACTGTTGGTGACAGACACTGTGCCTGCCGATCCGCCAGTACCGCCATAGCCACCAACATGACCGGTTCCGCCTGTGCCAGCCTCGCCCCCCGTGGAAAGAGCATCAATGCCACGCGGCTTGTCTCCGCTCGAAGATATATCGCCGCTGTTGACCACGGTGACGGAGCCGCCGTTTCCTCCGTCTCCGCCATAGCCGCCATAGTGATATTCTCCGGCTTCATTATGGCCGTCATTGCCATCGCCCCCAAAGGAAAAGGCGCGAATACCAGCGCCACTGTGGCCGGTAATGGTCATTGTGCCAGAATTGGTAACGGATACGGTGCCGCCGTCGCCTCCGTTGCCACCGCTTCCGCCATTGTGATCGCCCGAAATATATCCCGGCTGGCCACCATCGCCGCCCTGACTTAAGGCGCGGATGCCTGTCGCAAGGTGACCGTCAGCCGTCATGGAGGCGGTCGAGGTGATCGTGATCGTTCCACCAGCACCGCCGTCCCCTCCGGACCCCCAATGCTTGTAAAACATCTTCTTCTCGGTGCCACCAAAGCCGGTGCCGCCATAGCCCCCTTGCGAAAGGGCATAAACGACATTCACATCGTCTCCGCTGGCCAATAATGTTCCAGCGACGCTGCTGGTGATGTCTCCGCCGCGCCCGCCTGCGCCGCCGTTGCGTCCATAGGAATAGGTTCGCCCCGTGCCGCCAGTGCCCCCTTTACCGGCCGTGGAAACAAGGCTGAAGAGCGAGGCCCCAGAAGGCAGATTAAGACCATTGGCATAGATGGTATCAGTGGCAGAAAAGGTTAGGGACATATTGCCCCCGTTGCCGCCTGTCTGGCCATAAGTGCCAAAATGGTTGGCGTCAGAGTGGTCCTCGCCCTTATATCCCGTGCCGCCCGTGCTTTGCAGGATATAGGGGGTGTTCACAATCGTCCAAAGAATAAATACGTCGCAGGAAATGTCTGATGCGCTATGGCCATAAGAGCCTGTGGTAGTCACAGACTGATAGCTGGAGGTCACCGTACATGCCCCAGCAACGAGCGTTGATCCCCCCATCATCAAGCTGGCAAGAGCCGTCTTGATGATGAACCTTTTAGCAGAAACGCACCATCGATTGCAGGAATACATACGTAAACCTTTTGTTAATATATTGAAAGAATTACGCAAAAATACTTTGGTAGTAAAAACGATTCCAAACTAGATGTCTACTTGGAATAATTCAGAAAAATACATACTTAATTTGGCGCAGAGGGGGATATAAACATTCTGGAGTGGTCTGTTCTAATGCATATTACAGCAAAGGACAGTCAAAGCGTTCTTGCATGCGCTAAAGGGCTGCTGCCTTTAAAGGGAAGGAAGGTAGGGAGAGTAGAACGGTTAGAAGACCACAAAAAGAAAAGGGCGACCGAGCGGTAAAGCGGTCACCCCTTATTATTCTGTCATGTCGGCAAGAGACCCGACATGCGCTCGATTTCAATCATGCAGAAACGGTGTGTGATTTTACCGGTGTGTGACGTTTGGAAGAGCGCTGTGCTGCAGATGTCTCGTGTGTTTTAAACAAACGGGACAGCAGGGAGTGGAATTGTTTTGAGCGCTCAAAATGTCCGCGTACAAGGGCGTGGTTGATTTCGTTGTGGCTCAAATATCTCATTTTCTGTTCCTATCTTGGCAGGAGTTAAGAAATGTGCATTCCTTTATTGAGTGTGATATTAGCATATATATTCCTTCTCATGAAGCATTTCCAGAGCCAGGTCCTCTCTTCGAATGCAGGAAAGAAGAAATGATGCACCAAAGCTTCGTATTTTCCCTCTGTTGGAGAGAAAAATCCATTTTTGGAAAATTGAAGGAATATATTGTTCGATAATTTTAAGAACAATTGTGGATTGTTCTCAATTAAGCGGAATTATCGGAAAATATATGAAAAGCAAATGCCCGCACCTTTGTAAAATAATTACAAAGGTGCATTGACACAAACGACGCAGCAAAACCCCAAGTTGCCGGGGTTAGCTACCCTGCGCTTTTGCCCCCACCGTCATGGTTTGATCGGGATCCGCTTGAGAAAGTGTATGATTTTTGTCCAGTTGTTTGGAAATCTCGTGCATGACGAGTTTGGCCCCGGTCAGGCTTACATGGTCGTCATCGACATAAAGCGAATGGCCATTCTGTTCCTGAATACAAACGCCAGCGTCATTTCGACAAAAGACGTTCCGCACATCGACAATCGAGATATTCGGGCTCTCATTGCGTGCCATGCGCAGCAATTCAAGCGCATTCTTCTCCCTGTCGTCATACCAGGAGACGGGATAATTCAGCACGGACCGGTCGAGCAATAGCGCTCTTGGCACATCAACCCCGACTTCCGGCACAGGGCCAAAGAGTGTCACGGGCCGGTAGTTGGCCACTTTGGCGAGGAATTGCGCTGAATAGGCCAACAGATCTGGTTGCGATGTGAGACCTGTTTCGGATGATCCGGCAATGCGGGTATGGGAGAAGGGATGATCATCCATCAGGCCGTCGGGCCGCTTGAACGCGCCCCCTTCAATGTGAGAGGCCCATCGCGCAGCCACATAGACTCCCTCAACATGTGGATCATGCATGGCGAAATCATAGGCGCTGTCAAGAAAGGCCATACGGCTTTCACTATCCGGCATGCCTTCCCGATAGGTGCCTGCGATCGGGTAGAGCGTGTTCTTTGTAAAGGCGATCAGGCCATATCCCTCATGAGCAAGGGTCTTTTTGAGTTCCACAAAGAATGCCATGGCGTGGCTGTCGCCAACCAGCACGTAATATTTGTTGAAGTCCAAAGATGCCCGGCAATAATCCATGCTCAGATTGGTCGCCTGATGGTGAAAGTGGCAGGCGTCATAAATGCTGGCTGATGCGATTGTGGTGTCATTGTTGGCATTGACGCCGTCATTGCGAATGTTCCAGACGCCTGAAACGATGAGCATGGCGGTCGCGGCCGCGCCCAGAGGGAAAACGGCTCTGCGAACGACGACTTTGCGGTTTCGAAATGGCTGCTCGATATAGCGCCAGCTGAGATAGGCCCAGACAAAGGTCGAGACGCAAAGAAAAACAGACACCGCGCTGCTCAACTCATGCAGGCTTCGATAACGGGCAAAGGCCAGAAGAGGCTGGTGAAACAGATAGGCGCTGTAGCTGATCAGGCCAATGACGACCAGTATCCGGATGCGCAAAAGGCGATTGACCAGTGTTCCTTTGGTTGCAAAGAGAATGAGAAGGGCGGTACCAATCGTTGGCACAAGAGCCGGGAAACTCGGAATCGCTGTTTGTGGATCAAAAAACAGGATGGAGCCGACAACAGCCACGAGCCCGATACCGCTCAACAGATTGCGCATCAGGAGGGGTTGGCTGATCTGCCTTTTCTCCATATGCTGCGCCATAAAAGCGGCAAAGACGCCAACCAACAGTTCCCAGGCGCGCGTCGGCATCAGGTAGAAGGCGGCGACAGGCTTGTTCATGACGCCCCAGTGAGCGATGGCGAGGCTGACGACAAAGGCCAGAGCCAGCAAAGACAAAGTGGCCTTTTTGCCAAAGCGCCATGCGATCATCAGAAAGAGCGGGAAGAAGATGTAGAATTGCTCCTCAACCGCGAGGCTCCATGTATGCAGCAGGGGTCGAAGCTCGGCTGCCGTATCGAAGTAGCCGGATTCCTGCCAAAACAGGATGTTGGAGCAAAATGTAGCCACTGCGACGAGGCTGCGGGAAAAGCCTTCCATATGGATCGGGCTCATCAAATACCATGCAGCCATGAAGCTGAGCGCAAGCGTGACAAACAGGGCAGGCAGAATGCGCCTGATGCGTCTCTCATAAAAGGTGATAATGCTGAAATTGCCGCTTTCCAGATCATTGATCAGGATGCGCGTGATGAGGAAGCCACTAATGACAAAGAAGAGATCGACGCCAAGAAAGCCCCCTTTCAGGAGCCCCAAACCTGAATGGAAGACGACAACGGACAGAACAGCTATGGCCCGGATGCCGTCGATTTCTGGTCGATATTGCATCTTGCTCATGGGACGGCCTTTTTAAAAATTCAGACTGAAATATGACTTGGACTTTCAAATTATAAGTATATTTACTCTTTTTAGGGGACCTCTACAAACTGAATTGAATTTTATGATTAATTTACCAAGCCCCTGTTGAGCCTGTTTTTGCACGGCTTCAGGCAGAGCCGGCAGCCATTTTCCATGCTTGCCGCCCAATCTTGGGCTTGCCTTTTCTGATCACAGCAGGATCGGGAGTCTGCTGGACGCCTTCATCTCTCTGAGAGACAGGTTGGAGCGTATGCTCGCCACACCGGGAAGCTTGCGCAAGACGCTGTCGACAAAGGCGCTATAATCATCCAGATCCCTGGCGACAATAACCAGCAGAAAATCATCATCGCCCGTTGTGTTGTGGCAGGAAAGGATATTCGGGCTATCCTCGATGATGCGTTGGAACTCGCGTGTTGCATCCTGACTGTGATCGGAACAGCGGAGCTGGACAAAGGCCATGACGCCAAGCCCGATTTTCCGGCGATTGAGATTGGCCTGATAACTCTCGATCACACCACTCTCTTCCAGCTTTTTGAGGCGCCGCCAGCAAGGTGTTTCGCTCATGTGCAGATGCTCTGCGAGTTTGGCGTTGGACAGACGCCCGTCGCTCTGGAGCTGTTCGAGAATTTCTACATTCACTTTGTCCATATCAATCATGAGCAGACTCTTTTAATAATGTTGGATTTTATGGGGGATTCTGCTCCGATAATCGTGAGAGAAAACAAGAATGGCAAGGCTCTTGCGCAAAAAATGCGTAAAGTGACAGAAAAATACTTTACTGCAGAGGATGTTCGGCGATGAAAGCTGTGCTGTATGAGCAATTTTGTAAAACCCCGAAAATCGTGACCTTGACCGATCCGACCCCGGAGCCGCATGGCATTGTCATCAAGGTGGAAGCAACCGGCGTCTGCCGCAGCGATTGGCATGGCTGGATGGGGCATGATCCGGATATCGAGCTGCCCCATGTGCCCGGGCATGAATTGGCTGGCGTTGTGGCCGCTGTCGGCAAGGATGTGCGCAACTGGAAGATTGGTGATCGGGTGACGGTACCCTTCATTTGCGGCTGTGGTGCCTGTCCGGAATGCCATTCGGGCAACCAGCAGGTATGCAGCCATCAGGAGCAGCCCGGTTTTACCCATTGGGGCTCCTTCGCCGAATATGTGGCCATTCATCAGGCTGACCTCAATGTCATCGCTCTGCCCGAAGACATGAGCTTCGCCACGGCAGCCAGCCTTGGTTGCCGCTTTGCCACATCCTTCCGCGCAGTCGTGGATCAGGGCAAGACATCGGCGGGCCAGTGGCTCGCCGTGCATGGCTGCGGCGGCGTCGGGCTGTCTGCCGTGATGATCGCCAATGCCGTAGGCGCCAATGTCATTGCGGTCGATATCGATGATAAGAAACTGGCTTTGGCAAAGGAGATGGGGGCCGTTGCTGCCATCAACAGCACTTCAGTGGCCGATGTTGCAGAAGCGGTTATGGAGATCTCCAAAGGAGGCGTGCATGTCTCTCTTGATGCGCTGGGCAATCCGGTGACATGCTTTAACTCCATCCAGAATTTGCGGCGGCGCGGCAAGCATGTTCAGGTTGGGCTGATGCTGGCAGACCATGCCACCCCTTCAGTTCCCATGGCCAAAGTCATTGGTCAGGAGCTGGAGATTCTAGGCTCTCACGGCATGCAGGCCCATCGCTATGATGCGATGCTGGCCATGGTCCAGTCCGGCAAGCTCGATCCGGCCCGTCTGGTTGGCAAGGAAATCAGCCTTGCCGAAGCACCCGAGGCGCTCACGACCATGGACAGCTTCCAGTCTATCGGAGCGACGGTTATTACGCGCTTCTGAATGGGAGAGGGCGGGCGGCCTCAAAAGGGGGCGCCCGTAAACCATATGTGTCCGGCGATTGGGCCAGTGGCCACAAGATCCTAATGGGAATGGGCATCCTCGAGCTCTGCAAGCCATGTGTGCAGATAGATGCGCTCTAGCCCCATCAAGAGGACGACACTGCCAATGCCGGTGGCTACAATGATCGGATCTGACTGAAGCTTCATTGCAGTAAAGGCAATCAGAACCACGGCGTCGGCCATCAGAGCAGATATCAGGATCGCAGGCATGGCGCCGGTCTCCTCGCGGCGATAGCGTAACACGCCCCAGTGGATGATCATGTCCATGATAAGATAGAAATACACGCCCAAAGAGGCGATCCGGCTCAGATCGAAAAAGACAGCCAATATGGCAGCGATCACCACTGTATAGACCAGCGTATGCTTCTGGATGGGGCCGGGCATTCCGAAATGGCTATGCGGGATCAGTTTCATCTCGGTCAACATCGCCAGCATGCGGGACACCGCAAAGACACTGGCAAGAACGGCTGACGCGGTGGCAACGACGGCGAGGACGACCGTCAGCATGAAGCCGATCTGACCAAGCGCCGGTTGTGCCGCCTTGGCGAGAGAATAGTCTCGGGCTCTGATGATTTCGTCAATTGAAAGGCTTGATCCAACACCGAAGGCAACAAGCAGATAAATCGCCACACAAAGCATAATGGCAATGGCGATGGCCCGGCCGACATTGCGATGCGGCTTTGTGATTTCCGCGCCGCTATTGGTGATGGTTGTAAAGCCCTTGAAGGACAAAATGGCAAGTGCCACGGAGGCAATCAGGCCCGTATAGCCGAAGTCCTGGCTTCCCTCCAGCGCTTCTGAAAAGGAAAATCCGCTCGACCAAAGGGCTGCGATACCAAACATAGCGATGCCGCCAATTTTCAAAACCGCCATGGCAATGGAGAACATGCCAACCGATCGGTTGCCAGCAATATTGACGAAAAAAGCGAATAGGATTACCCCAACCGCCAGAACAGGGACGAGTGGGCCGCTCGTAATATCAAATGGTTGAAGCAGATAGGTTGCGAAGGTTCGGGCAACGAGGCTCTCGGCAATAACCATACTGAGCGCCATCAATAGGGCTGCCCCGCCCGTAATGGCTCCTGGTCCATAGCATTTGTTCAGGATCATCGCGATGCCGCCCGAGGAGGGCCAGGTGTTGGACATCTTTACATAGGAGTGCGCACTTAATCCCGTAATGATAGCCCCTGCAATGAAAGCCAAGGGGAAGAGGGGCCCGGCCAGTTCTGCGATCTGACCAGTGAGGGCGAAAATACCCGCCCCGATCATGACGCCGGTTCCCATTGCAACCGCCCCGCTGAGCGAGATCGATTCCTCTTCGTAGGTGCTTTCCCGTTCGTTTCCGCTCATCAATCATCCCCTCTTTTCGAACCTAGCTTTACTATTTGAATGGCTGAGGCGGATGAAAGGTTCCAGCAATGCCGTCAAGTGACTGTTTGAGTGTAAGGCATCAATGCCCCGATTTGCCCTGATCGGATGTGTGTGTCTTGGCGTGGTCGCAGTGATCGCCCATGAAGCGGTGCATGACAAAATGCATCACGAGGCACCCGATAATGGGCAGCAAGGCGAGCAGGCGATTGCTTGAGGAAGAATCATTGCCGGAATCCATGAATATCGATGCTGCCGAGGCGACCATCAGAGTGCAGCAGATGGCCATCATCCATCCATGGCCCGTTTTGGGTATCAGGCGTGTCAGAAGAGATGGGGAAACTGTGTTACGGGCATTCGTGGTCATTGCATTCACCTGTCGCGGGTGCGCTCTAGGCGCGGCCTGCCTGCTAAAATATGGTTTCAAAGAGTGGGGAGATCTCAAAGGCAGCAGTCACGCCACCCATTGCAAACAAGAGGCCGCAAAGTCACTGCGGCCTCTCTTTTTCCTAAGGAAGCGCGGGCCTAGTTCGACGCCTGTGCTTCTTCGGTCAGGATGAGAGCCCAGCCATCGCTGAATTGGGAAACGGTCACCTTATCATCCGCGCTGAGGCATGGATTGACACTCATGCGGTGATTGTCGATGCCGGTCAGGATACTGCCGTCCGGCAGCTGGATCTCGTTGCGGCAATGGTTGATGCCATCTTCATCAGGGGCACAATCGCTGTCGCTTAGCACGGTGCCGACAACTGACTGCCCGGCTTCGGGCATGGTGCCTTTCTGCACTTGCAGCAGGTATCGGCCGCCAGCGCCATTTTCCACCCAGGAAGAAATGCCCGCGCCTGCAGGGATTTCGGGTTGTGCACTCATGGCAACCGGAGCGCTTACAAGAAAGGCGGCAATGCCAAGTCCGGCAATGGTTGAGAGCGATGCTTTACCGTTCAATTTCAACATGATGTTCATTCCTTCTCTTCAGTCTTTCAGTTGGCACCGCTGGACATGGGCATTCCATCACCATGATGGTTGGCCAATTCGGAGGCCTCGAGTTTGCCATCCTTGTTCTTGTCCATATAGGTGAACATGCGCTCATGCATGCTCTGGAACTCTGCCAGGGACAGAGATCCGTCACCGTCTGTGTCAAGCATGACGATCATCATGTCGGGATGCATCATCATGCCACCCCCCATCATGCCCTTTCCCATCATGTTGCCGCTCATCATGCCTCCCGACATCATGGCGCCTTGGGCTGGAGCTGGATCACCCGTGTGATGGGCTGGGTTGGCAAAGGCCATGCTGGTGCTGACGGTAAGAGCGACAGCAGTCGCTGAAGCGAACAGAAAATTACGCATGGATCATCTCCGTTAAATGCGTTGTCTTTAACTGCCGGCTGGTTTGCCGCAATTTCGGGCAGAAGACAGCAACCGGCTTCTATCGGTCGCCATAAGGAGCAACCGGTATTTTTAAGGAAGTGCCTGCACGGAGCCCTTCGCTGAACGCACCTGTGACGTTAGCAAAAGCACGGCAAGGCCTTATCAAGACAAGGCAATCGGAGGAGGTGTATCAGGAGGTGTGCGCGAACCGTAAAGGCCGGAGAACGCAACCGGATATGGGAGCGAGGCCTCAAGGGGGGGCAGAACGCTGATCGCATTCTTTAAAAGCAGGAAGGAACAGACCCCATCCGAAGCGCATGACTGATGCAGCATACCTTTTCCACATCCGGGAATCTGGGCAACCACAGCACCAAGTTCAAGGGCGGCTTCACTGCAGGAAACCGGCTGCAAATGCTCAAACGCAGCTGTTTGTCCTGCTCCGGCAAAAAGCCCGACCAGCAAGATCACAGCAGCAAGGATGCTTTGCATTTGGCGATACATATCAAGAGGTTCGCTTCAGTTTTAAGTTCGCGGTCCGGGCAGATCCCGGTCTGTTCATTTTCCTTATAAAGTTTCCCCTAGGGGGAAGGTCAAGGCAAAAAATGCCATGTGATTTCAATCGGGTCTTATATCCCAACCTTCAGGTGCGTGCGGCCATGACGAGGGCGCGCGCAGCCCGACCGGCTTCCTCAATATAGGTTGGATCTTTGTGGATCAGCATGATGGAAAAGGCCCCTTCGAGTAGAAGAACAATCTGGCGTGCGGTTACTGCTGGCGAAGGCGTCTGTGCTTCTGCAAGTTGGCCGGCCAGCCAGTCTTCAAACTTTCTCTTGTGGGCCGCCCCAACCTTCATAGCCGGATGGCCGGGAAGATTTGCCAACTCGGCTGCCGTGCGCAGGAAACCGCATCCCTTCCATTTCGGATGCCGGGCTGATTGGGCAAGTTGGAGAAAAATCGCCTCCACCTTGTCTCCTGCTTCTCCGCTTGCTGCCTTGTACCAAGCCTCATAATGCGCCAGATTGGGCTGATCGCGAGACGTGAGATAGGCCGTGATCAGGTCATCCTTGCTCTTGAAATGGTAGTAGAGTGTTTTCTTGGTGATGCCAGCCTTTTCCGCGACCGCATCAACGCTGACTGCTCGAATGCCTTCCTGATAGAAGAGACGGTTTGCAGCATCGATTATGCGTTCACGGGCAGGTTTTGCTGGGGATGGCATCCGGTCGATCTCTTTCGCTGGAAATACGTATGTATACTGACTAGTGAGTTTGCCTGAAGAGTGTCGTCCGCTAGCCTGTCTGTCAACACCGAGAGGAGAGACATCATGCAAGCTGAAACCACCATACTCTTTGAGCAAAGAGAATCCATTGCCCTGCTTACGCTCAATCGCCCTGAAAAACTGAACGCCCTTAATTATGCGACAAACGATCGTCTGATGGTTCTTCTGGATCAAATCGAAGCGGACAGCACTATCGGTGCGGTTATCCTGACCGGAGCTGGCGAGCGGGCCTTTTCTGCCGGAGGGGATATCCATGAATTCACCAAGAGCATACGGTCCGGTGTCGAGGAAGCGGTGCGCGATTTCTGCCGCCGTGGGCAGGCCATGACGAGCCGTCTCGAGGCTTTTCCAAAGCCTGTGATCGTGGCGGTCAATGGCATTGCCTTTGGCGGAGGTTGCGAAATCACGGAAGCGGCTCATCTTGCAGTCGCTTCCGAGCAGGCGCTTTTTGCCAAGCCGGAAATTAGTATTGGCATTCCTCCCACTTTCGGGGGCACGCAGCGCTTGCCTCGCCTAGCCGGACGCAAACGGGCGCTTGAACTGTTGCTCACTGGCGATCCCTTCAGCCCCGATCAGGCCTTGGCGTTGGGGCTCGTGAACAAGGTTGTTCCGCATGAAGCGCTTCTCCCCACCGCGTTTGATCTGGCAAACCGGATCTTGCATCATTCCCCGCTTGCCGCATCACGCATCATTGCAGCGGTTACCAGAGGGCTAAACACAGCGATTGACGAGGGGCTGTTGATCGAACGGGAGCAATTTGCGCGTATGTGCACCACAAAGGATGTGCTGGAAGGACTGGATGCGTGGATCGAGCGACGCACCCCACACTATGCAGGAGAATAGGGAGCTGGAGATTTGATTGAAGCCCACTGGCGTTGTGAGTTCATTCCAGTATTGCAACCACAGGGAAAAGGAGAGCAAGGGAGGACTAGAGCTGAAGCGCATCCTTCAGAGATAGGGAAGATTGTGGACGCAGGTCAAGGTCTGCTTCGATATGGTTGATATGGTGCAGCATCATCTTGGTCGCCTGATCGAGATTGCCAGCTTCCAGTGCTTCCAGAATGCCGAAATGATCATCGCTGCCACAGCTGGACGTGCCGGTCTTGCCATAAAGCGCGATAACGAGCGAGGAGCGTCCGATCAGCTCTTCCATGAATTTCTTGAGAATGGCATTGCCCGCCACCTCGGCAAGCATCAGATGGAAATCGCCCGATACCTTGATTTCCTCGCGTCGGGCCTTGGCACCGTGATCTTCCTTGAGGAGCGCCTCTTTCTTCAACTGTTCGCGAAAGGCAGCAAAGTCCTCCGCAGACATATTCTCGGCGGCCGATTGCAGAATGCCGGTCTCGATCAGACGGCGCGACGTGAAGATCTGGCGTGCTTCCTCCGGGGAAGGGTTGGACACGAAGGCACCCTTGTTCCGCTCGCTGGTTACAAGCCCCTCGAATGCGAGCATCTGAAGGGCAGAGCGGGCGATCGTGCGGCTCACGCTGTAAAGGGATCCAACTTCCGCTTCGGAAAGCTTGGCTCCGGGAGAAAGCCGTCTGTCGACGATGGCATCGCGCAACGTGTCCCGAATGGCTTTGGCGCGATCCTCATGGCTGGCATCGATGTCTGTCTGTTTGGGCGTCTTCATGATCTCGTTCAATTCCGGAAAGTCTGCAGGTGCCAGTGAAGGCGTGGCCGTGGCGGGTTATTTGGCCTGACATGGCGATACCATCTCTTTACCAAATAGCCAACCAATAACATTGTATACAATAACACATTTGATAGAATACAATAGCTTGTTATTTGTGCATTCAAATGAGTAATATTTATGCATGCGTTATATGCATAGGCAGTCAGAAAATCAGGCAAAAAATCGACCATGAGGAAAAAGCCTTATGATTCCGACTTGTTAGCCAGAAATGGCAGTTTGGCACGGCATTTGCTCTTCCTTGTTGTGTGCTTAACGAGGAGTGACCATGACAAGTGCTGCTGAAATCGAACTGGCGTCTGTGACAAAATACTATGGCACGACCGCTGCAGTGGACCGGATCAGTCTCAAGATTGCGGCGGGATCCTATTCTTGTCTGCTGGGCCCCTCCGGCTGTGGCAAGTCGACCACCTTGCGCATGATCGCCGGGCATGAAGCCATCAGCGACGGCGACGTGGTGTTCGCCAACAAGGTCGTGAACGACCTGCCTCCGGCAAAGCGCGGCACGGCGATGATGTTCCAGTCCTACGCGCTGTTTCCCCATCTCGACCTCGTTGACAATGTCGCCTTCAGCCTCAAGATGAAGGGCGTTGAGAAGGAAAAACGCCGGGCCGAAGCCCGCGAGATGCTCGAACGCATGCAGCTGGAAGCCTATGCAGATCGCAGACCGGCTCAGCTATCCGGTGGTCAGCAGCAGCGCGTCGCGCTTGCCCGTGCCCTGATAACGAAGCCTCAGGCCCTGTTGCTCGATGAGCCCCTTTCCGCGCTTGACCCCTTCCTCAAGATCCAGATGCGCGCCGAGTTGAAAAGCCTGCAGGCCTCCCTTGGCATGACCTTCGTCCATGTGACCCATTCCCAGGAAGAGGCAATGGCGCTGGCAGACCTGATTGTGGTGATGAATGACGGGCGCATCGAACAGGCGGCCTCACCACGCGAGATTTTTGAAAAACCGGCCACGCCCTTCGTGGCGCGCTTCATGGGCAATCACAACGTGATCACCGGTCGCCTCATCAACCGTGATGGCGACCGCATCACCATCGAGACCGCAGGCGGGAGCCATTTCATCGGGCTCGGCGCGCAGGATAAATCCCATGAAACTGCATCCATCGCCATCCGGACCGACCATGTTCGATTGGCGGATGAAGAAACACCCGGCTTCGGATTTTCCGGCTTTGTGACCAATGTCGAAGACCTTGGCGCAATGGTCAAGCTTTCGGTGCAAGGCGCCGGAATCGAGACCTTCACCATCGTCCTCAGGGACGCAGACTATTTCGCAAAACCGGTCAAGACCGGCGATGCGGTACATCTTTCGTGGGCGGAAACAGAGACTGTCGTCCTCGGCGAAGTCAAAGCATCTAAATAATCACCAAAGCAATCACGAAAACAATCACCTCACAGGGATCTATACGGGAGAACATCATGTCTGAGAAAAGCAAAAAGCCATCCGGCATCAGCCGCCGAAGCCTGCTTAAAACCGGAGCGGCAGCTGCGGGTGCAGCCATTGGTTCGGGCGCCATCACCGGCTTCCCAACCATCTGGGCGCAAAATCCGATCACCCTACGCCAGATCGGCACCGGCGTGTCCAACATCAACGCCATCGCCCAGAAATGTAAGGAAGATCTCGGCATTACTCTGGAAATGACGGCTCTGGATTCCGATTCGGCCGCACAGCGAGCCGTCACACAGCCCAATTCCTATGATATCGCTGATATCGAATACTGGATCTTGAAGAAAGTCTTCCCGGCGGGTGTGATCCAGCCGATGGATACCAACAAGCTCACCTATTACGATCAGATCGTACCGCTTTTCAAAACCGGTAAATTGACCCCGGATAGCGAAATTGCACAGGGCACCGCTCCTCACACGGTCGGCTTCGTGGAAGGCCCCGATTCCAAGACCTTCGCTTCCAGCGAAACCGAATGGTTCACGATGGTTCCCACCATCTATAACGCCGATACGCTGGGCATTCGCCCGGATCTGGTCGGTCGCGACATCACCACCTGGGCCGATATTCTCGATCCGGCCTTCAAGGGCAAGACCTCCATTCTGAACATTCCATCCATCGGCATCATGGATGCTGCCATGATCATGGAAGCAGCTGGCGAGATTACCTATACCGACAAGGGCAACATGACCAAGGAAGAAATCGACAAGACCATCGATTTCATGATCAAGGTGAAGCAGGACGGTCAGTTCCGCGCCTTCTGGAAGTCCTTCGATGAATCCGTCAACCTGATGGCGTCCGGCGAAGTGGTCATCCAGTCCATGTGGTCACCGGCGGTTGCCGCTGTTCGGTCCAAGGGCATTCCTTGTGTCTATCAACCACTCAAGGAAGGGTACCGCTCATGGGGTGGCGGTCTGGGACTTGCAGCGCACTTGTCCGGTGCCGAGCTTGATGCTGCCTATGAATATATCAACTGGTACACATCCGGCTGGGTCGGCGGCTATCTCAACCGTCAGGGCTATTATTCCGCCTGCATGGAAACGGCCAAGAAATTCATGTCTGATGACGAATGGGGTTACTGGATTGAAGGCAAGCCAGCCCAGAATGACATCCTCTCGCCAGAGGGCAAGATCATGGAAAAAGCCGGTGCCGTGCGCGATGGCGGTTCATTCGAAGAACGCATGGGCAGTGTTGCCTGCTGGAACTCCGTGATGGACGAAGATCGCTACATGGTTCGCCGCTGGAACGAGTTCATCGCCTCCTGATAAGCGGAATTGCTGGCCGAAAATCCCTCAACGGCCCAATAGGCCTCTTCCCGGTTTCGCACTGGGGGGAGGTTGAATAGATATCTTGAAGCAGCAACAGGAAGCAGGCACAGATGAGTGACGCTGAAGCCAACGCACCAAAAGCCATTTCTCCGGTTCGATCATTTTCGATCGCATCACTGTCTGCCTATCTGCAGGCGCTTCCCCTGGCGCTCATTCTGGGCGCTTTTCTCCTGTTACCGATCACCATGATCGCGGTGGTGAGCTTCTGGGATTATGACTTTGCCCGTATGTATCCCGATTTTGTCACCTTCAACTATGGCGAAACGCTTGGCTCCTGGGTGACTTGGAAGACGTATCTCAACACTCTCAGATATGCTGCGATGGTCTGGGGTATCACTCTGGTGATAGGCTTCTGGGTGGCCTATTTTCTGGCCTTCCATGTAAAGACAGCCACGATACAGACCGTTTTGTTTCTGATCTGCACGGTGCCATTTCTCACGTCCAACATCATACGCATGATTTCATGGATACCGGTTCTGGGGCGCAATGGGCTGATCAACACGGCACTCGTTGATCTTGGCCTCATTCCGGCTCCCATCGAGTGGCTGCTTTATTCCGATTTCGCGGTCGTTCTGGCGATGGTCCACCTCTATAGCCTGTTCATGGTGGTCCCGATCTTCAATACCATGATGCGCATTGATCGCTCTTTGGTGGAAGCGGCACGAGACGCGGGCGCGTCTGGCTGGCAGATCATGACCAATGTCATCATTCCGCTGGCAAAACCCGGCATGGCCATCGGCACGATTTTCGTCGTCACCCTCGTCATGGCTGATTTTATCACGGTGCAGGTGATGTCCGGTGGCCAGAGCGCCTCGGTGGCCTTGATGATGAAAAACGAGATGTCCCTGCTGCAATATCCTGCTGCCGCCGCCAATGCCGTCATTCTCTTGACGCTGGTGCTGATCATGGTCGCAGGCATCCTGCGCGTCGTCGACATTCGCAAGGAGCTCTGAGATGGTTAGCGAAAAACGCGGTCGTGAATTCTATATCCTTCTAGCATTCTTCTGCCTGTTCGTCTTGTTCCTCTATGGTCCACTGTCGGCAGTTTTCATCCTGTCATTTCAGGGGCCGAATGGCGGGCTGACCTTTCCTCTGAACGGTGTGTCGCTGCACTGGTTCTTCAACCTGTTCGAAACGCAGGCCGTGGGGGATTTCGGTGGCTCCTTTGCGCGTTCCTTTACGCTCGGGCTGATGGTGATGGCGGTCACCGTTGTTGTTTCCCTGTTGGCAGGCCTTGCCTTCCGGCGCAAGTTTCGCGGTGCAACGGCGCTATTCTATCTGGCGATTGCCAGTCTGGTTGTCCCTTCCATCATCATTTCGCTTGGCATCGGGGTGTTGTTCCAGCAGTTCGGTTTCCAGCCAGCCTGGTATAGCTCGGGGTTTGGTGCGCATCTTACATGGACGCTGCCCTTCGGTGTGTTGATCATGTTTGCCGTTTTCAATCGCTTCTCTCCCGAATATGAAGAAGCGGCCCGGGATCTTGGTGCCACTCCGTGGCAAAGCTTCGTCCATGTGCTGCTGCCGATGATCGCGCCCAGCCTGATCGGCGTTGGCCTGTTCGGCTTTACGCTCTCCTATGACGAATTCGCCCGCACCCTGATGACATCGGGTACCTACAACACGCTTCCTCTGGAAATCTTCGGTATGACCACAAACGTGACCACGCCTGTGCTTTATGCCCTTGGAACTGTGACAACCCTATTCTCACTGCTGATCATCGCCTCGACGCTCGGCTTCATTTTCTACATGAACCGTCGCTCTAGACGGAAATGATGGAGGCCATATGAAACTGAGCGTCATCAATCCCAACACAACCCGTTCCATGACGGAAACAATCGCATCGGCCGCGCGAGGCGTGGCTGCGATTGGTACTGAAATCGCGCCGCAAACGTCTGAAATGGGGCCGGTTTCGATCGAGGGTTATTATGATGAAGCCCTTGCCGTGCCGGGGCTGTTGCAGCAACTGGCCAGAGCCGAAGGGCAGGGGGCCGAGGCGGCCATTATCGCCTGTTTTGACGATACCGGTCTGGATGCAGCCCGAGCCATGGCGGGCATACCCGTTCTGGGTATCTGCCAGTCTGCTCTTGCGCTCGCGTCCTTCATTGCCCAACGCTACTCCATCATCACGACCATGGAACGCTCTCGCATTCCCATAGAGGATCTTGTGCGTCGCTACGGTCATGCAGAGCGCTGCACGGTGCGCGCAGCAGACATCCCGGTTCTCTCGCTGGAAGACCCCAACTCAAACGCCCGTGACAGATTGCGCAGCGAGATTGCCACCTCGATCCTTGAGGATCGGGCCGAAGCGATCATTCTGGGTTGCGCAGGAATGGCCGAACTGGCCGCAAGCCTTCAGGCAGAGTTTGGTCTGCCTGTCATTGACGGGGTTGCTGCCGCCGTCAAGCAGGCCGAGGCACTGACGACCCTTGGGCTTGCAACGTCAAAAGGCGGTGTCTATGCCCCGCCTGTGGCAAAACCCTATCACGGTTTGTTGGAGCCTTTTGCTCCCGAACAGATCCAAAATGCCTGATGGGTGAACCGAATTGGGCAGCATCGTCAGGCCATATTGCTTCTGGCTGACAGGGATCGCGCCAGCACGGGCGCCGCAAAGGCAACCACCAGATAACGGCTGGTTTGCATTGCCAATACAAACGGCACATTGACATCGGTGGACGTGGCAATAATCGCGATGGCATCAAGCCCCCCCGGACTTGTGGCCAGCAGGGCGGTGAGTAGATCTATCCCGGTGGCGACCGTAAGAATGACGCCAACACCCGCACAAATGCAGATCAGCAGGATCACCGAGCCGAGCACTCTGGGAAAAGCCCGCGCGGCATGCTTGAGGGTTTCCGTTGAAAAGCGAAAACCGATACCCCAGCCGATGATTGAGTAGCTAAGGGCTAGCACCGGCAAGGGAAGAGCAAGAGAGATCGGCAGGAAAAATTTGATGATGATCCCGACGACCATGGGCAGCAGAATGCCGCCGCCGGGGAAGTTGAACCTGACCCCGAGAGCCGATGCGATATAGGCAACGATGATCGCGGGGATGGCGGCCACCCAGCTCGCCAGTTCGGGAAACTCGAAGGCAGAGTGCATCGAAGATGGCACGCCCAGATACATCGCAACAAGGGATGCCGAGGCGACGCAGCCCAGGACGCGCATATATTGCATGAAGGCAACCAGCCGCATGTCGGCGCCATAGGATTCGCACATCAATGTCATGAGTGTGGCTCCACCCGGTGACGAGCCCCAAATCGCAGTGGTTCCAGGAAGAAGACCCGAGCGTGCCAGAGACCAGCCCAGCAGGGAAGAGGCAATGAAGGTTGCCATGGTGCCGAACAAAAATGCCGACCAGTCCATGTAGATTTCGCTAAAGACGGTGAGAGGTAGATTGCTGGCGATCATGACGCCAACGATCCCCTGGGCAAAGACAAAGAGCGGGCGGGAGCTTTTGAGCGCATTCCCATTCACCGCAAAGAATATGGCAATGATCATCGGCCCTAAAAGAAGCCCGGCAGGCAGCCCGAGCCACTCCAGACTGGCAGCGAGCCCGAAGGAAAGAATGACCAGAAGGGTCCATTTTGCGATCAATTTCAAAGAGATAGGCCTTTAACTTGTCCGCTTTGTTCAAAAGGGGACGCGATGTGGCTGCGTTCACGCTATTGGGGCAGGGATGAGGCGTGCGCGCCGATTGAGAGGGTAAGCAACAGCCAGTAGCCTCTTTTGACCTTTTTTCGCTTTAACGCGTGCCGTTCAAAAAGGCTCGGACAGATGGTGACGACTGGTTCCTGCAATCTGGTTGAATATAGTGAGAATTATTTCAAAAAGGCAAGAGCGGAACGGGGTTGATGCTCGAACAAACAGATACAGCCCCAGCACAGTCAAGTACTGGGGCCGTATGATCGACGCGCCTTGAGAGGAACGCGCGAGGGAGGGGCAAAGACCGGTTCAGGCCGTCAGAGCCAGCGCTCCACTTCCCAGAAGAACCTGAACAAATAGGGCGACGGTCCAGAAGGCAGGATATTCCCAGCCGCCATTTTCATTCGTAAACCAGAAGCCGTTTTTGGCATGTGCCAGAATGGTGGCCCCCAAAAGGGTTGGGATGAGCAGCAGCGCAACGAGGCTCGTCTGGAAGCCCACGATCAGGGCGATACCGCCAAGGGTTTCGGCTGCAATGGTCAGATAGGCAAACCAGCCCGGCACGCCAAGGGAAGCAAAGAACCCGGCGGCACCTTTAGGCGTGAAGATGAAGTATTTCAGATAGGCGTGAGCCAGAAAAAGGCCACCCAGAGAGACCCGAAGCAACAGGGCTGCAAGGGCGATTGCGGTTACCGAGCCAGCGCCGGCGAAGCTCAGGATATTGGAAGAAAGGTCGATCATAATTTTGTCCTCATCAATCAGGGCCGCAAGGTGCGGCGTTTCGTTAAGGCAAAGATAGATCGATTTTATTGAGTTTTAAATGTTGAAAATAATGAATTACTATCAACAAAATATTCTAAATAAACTGGCTTCAAAAAGGCTAGTCGAACACATCTGCCGCAGCTTAAAAATGAGAAGGGCCGCTGATATCGATCTGGTCGCTACCGCACAGGGAAGGAGCCTTTGATCGAAAGTTGAAAGGATTTCCACCGGCGAATAGCAAAATCTTGGCCAAAAATAAGCAGAAACACATAGTGTGGTGCGGCTTTTTGTCAATGAAGTGCGACAAAATAGCACATGTTGTTTAAATTGAGTTTTCGGCTCAACAATATCACGTTACCGTGAAGTTGAGAATGATACTCATTTGCGTTACCAATTTTGTCTTGTCCGGCTTCTCCCTTTGAGCCCTTCAGATTGCCCCATCTGATTTCGCAAGCGAGTACCCAATCTAGGTAATCGGAACTGATAAAAATGCGAAATGCCCTCAAAGCCGCCGCTATTCTTTTTGTTGCATGGGCCATGCTGCTTCCCGCATGGGCTGATGAAAGCCCTGACTATCAGAGCCTTATGCAGCGTATTGAAACCGTGCTGAGGCAGGCCGAAAGCGAATATCAGCAGGGAGAGGCAGAACTTGCCAAGACAACGGTGCAAAAGGCCTATTTCGAGTTGTTTGAAAATCTTGAAGGTCCTATCCGCATCAATATCTCCGCAGCGCGAAGTAACGAACTGGAAGCGGAATTCGGCGACATCCGCAAGCTGATCATCAATGGAGAAGCGGTTGCAACAGTGAGTAGCCGGATTGATCAGCAGATTGCGGCCATCTGGGGCACATTACCAGCTCTGGAAGAGGGCGTTGTCATCCGGGCAGAGGTGTCCAATGCGGTGAAAGCTGCCGAAGAGGCCGCAGACGATGCGCCAGAAGAAGTGGCAGATCCGTTCTGGGTGGATGTCAATGACACCATCCTTTCCATTCTGCAACAGGCCTCCGATACCTATGAAAGCGGGGATGAACAGGCCGCAGAAGAACTGATCCGCAAGGCGCATTGGGAAGGCTACAAAAATAGTCTGCTGGAAACCGTCGTCAGACGCTATGTCAGCCAATCACAGGATATCGCCTTCAATGCGGAATTCACCCGCATCATGGAGCTGGTCAAGGATGGCAAGCCCGCGCGCATGGTGCGCGCTTCCGCTGTTGTCCTTCATGATGATATCGCTGATGTCTTGCCCGGCCTGCCTGTCGTCAAAGGCAGCAAGATGGTGGAAGACCCTGCCGCAGCGCCCGAGCAGATAGAAGGTGACTGGGCATCTGTTGCCGATCAGGTAATCGCCGCAATGAACAAGGCCGCCTCGCTTTATGAGGCCGGAGATCAAGCCACTGCGACTGCGACTATACAGAACAGCTATTTCGACATTTTCGAAGACTCCGGCATGGAGACGATTGTCGGCGCTCGCGATGCTGGCCTCAAGACCACTTTGGAAGGCCATTTCAGCAAACTGACAGCCCTGATCAAAGCGGGGGCTTCCAAATCAGAGCTGACAGCCGAAATTCAAGCAATGAGAACCGATCTGGACACGGCAGTCGGGCTCTTCTCGACCGACAGCGACAGCCCGTGGGCGCTGTTCGTCTACTCGTTGATCATCATTCTGCGTGAAGGCTTCGAGGCCATGCTGGTGGTGACGGCCATTGCGACCTACCTCATCAAGACAGGCAATCGCGACAAACTTGGCGTTATCGTCAACAGCGTTGCCGTGGCCCTGGGGCTCAGCGTTGTGACTGCGATCCTGTTCAAACTGGTTTTCCATGTCACTGCCGACAAGCAGGAACTGCTTGAAGGGGCAACCATGCTGCTGGCCGCCATTGTGCTCTTCTTCATGAGCTATTGGCTCCTTTCCAAAGCAGAGGCCGAACGCTGGATGCAGTATATCAAGGGCACCGTTGATCGCTCCATCGAGAGTGGTTCTATGAAAGCTCTCTGGTTTGCCAGCTTCCTTGCGGTCTATCGCGAGGGTGCAGAAACCGTGCTCTTCTATCAGGCCCTGGCGCTTGATGCGAGTGACTCGGTTGGCATTCCTGCCATCATCGCCGGCTTCGTACTTGGCTGCTTGCTGCTTGGCGTTCTGTATTTTGCCTTCCGCTTTGGTGCTCAGCGTCTGGCGATCAAACCCTTCTTTGTCTTTACCGGAGCCTTGCTCTACTACATGGCCTTCGTCTTCACGGGCAAGGGCATCATGGAGCTGGTCGAAGGCAAGATCATCGAGCCGACCCTCGTGTCCTGGCTTCCCGAATTTTCTCTCATGGGCATCTACCCCTATTGGCAGACAGCCTTGCCGCAAGCCGTCCTGTTGGTGGCTGCCATCATCGGCCTATGGGTCGTGATGACGCGCAAACCACCAAAGGATCTAACCGCTTAGGGAGAAAACCAAGAAACCCGATCCAGCTTTGCGGCCTGACCAGTCGCACAGCTGGCCAAACTGTAACCAATCAACCCGCGCTGCTCGTTGGAACTTTCCTTCGGCACGGACCAGAGCGCAAAGACAGTCCCCTCGGGGTGTCTGTCTGTTCTGATTTTGAACCAACCGAACCCAACGAAGAAACCAAAGGAATGATTATGAAAAAGACATCTCTTCTCGCTTCTGCAGCCGTGATTACCATGCTTGCAGCCCTTCCGGCCAAAGCTGAATTCAAGGAATTTCCGATTGGCGAAGCAGTTGAAGTAAACACGCTTGAAGTCGCCGCTGTTTATCTCAATCCGATCGACATGGAACCGCGCGGCATTGATCTGCCGGCCTCTCAGGCTGACGTTCATCTTGAAGCCGATATCCACGCAGCCAAAGGCAATGAGAACGGCTTCGGTGCCGGCGAATGGGTGCCTTACCTCACGGTTTCCTACCGCCTTGAGAATGAAGACACCGGCAAGGTATTGACCGGTAACCTGATGCCGATGGTTGCCATTGATGGCCCGCACTATGGTTCCAACGTCAAGATGGCCGGTGCAGGCAACTACAAGCTGACCTTCCATATCGACGCGCCATCCCGCCAGGGCTTTGGTCGCCACACCGATGAAGACAGCGGCGTTGGCAAATGGTTCCAGCCATTTGATGCGGATTACGAGTTCAATTTCGTTCCTCTCAAATAGGCGTCTGATCCCTCAAGATCGTTGACCCTTCAATGAAGCGGTCAACACCCAACAATCAAGAAGAGGAACACCCGGTGTTTCTCTTCTCAATTGCCAACGGATTGGCAAACGGATCAACAAAAAAGGTCCAAAGGCACGACGCACTATGTCCCTCTATTTCGTCAGCATCATTCAGGCCTTCCTGCCGCTTGCGGCATTCGCAGCGCTGATTTTCTCGCTGCTGGAGCCAACTTCGCGTAAGCGGGAAGAACGGGGTAGCCTTTGGGTCGCAGCCCTGTTCATTCTGGCCGGTTATCTGCTTTATGGCCTCGCCGCTTCCATGGGGATCGAGCCACGCGTGCGCACCCTTTTAAGGCTTTTGAGCGTAAGCGCCTTACTGGTGAGCGGCCTGCTATTGCTTATGCCCTCGGCCAAGGGGGCAAACAAGAGGCCAGATAAGAGCACAGATATTGGCCCGACCCTGCTCGTCCGGCTCGGTATCCGCTATGTGATCGCAATGCTTGCTCTGCAAGGCGCATTTGACGTGCGCGTTCTGCTTGCAGACCAGAGCTTTACGGCAACGTCTGTGCTCAACACGGAACTCTTTCTTAACAGCGCTGCTGTTGTTGTTGCCTCAGCCCTGATGATTGTCTTGCCCATTGTCATCGCGCATATCGGCAGCCGTTCAAGACGGCTTGTCTTTATGGTTCTTTGTGTTTCCATCCTTGCGTTTGCTATCATCTGGCTGTGCGAGGCGTTGCTTGGGGCCATGCAGATGGGCCTTCTGGGTGTCACATCGACGCGCGTCTCCATTGTCGCCAAGGTGACCAATTATGCGCAGTTCAAGTCTTATCTGCTGCTTGCCCTGCTTTTCATTCTGTCTGTCGGCTTCTTGCTATCTGGCACCAAAAGGCCCCAGACCTCGAACGCTACAACAAAAGCCGATCTGACAAGGGCGGATCTTCGCAAATACAGGGCTACGCGGTTGAATGCGCGGCGGTGGCTGGCAGGTAGCCTTGCCCTTATCGTGTTTAGTTTCGTCAGCCTGCTCTATCAGGATCTCTACGCCTCGCGCCCGCCCACTCTATCCGCCGCAGCGGATGCCGTGCCCGATGAACAGGGCGAAATCCACATAGCCATTGACGCGGTCAAGGACGGCAACCTTCATCGCTATGCCTATATTGCCGAGGATGGCCACCGGGTGCGCTTCTTCCTGATCAATCGTTATGACGAGCAGCATGTAAAGATTGGTGTGGTCTATGATGCCTGCATGATCTGCGGTGATGCGGGTTACATCCAGAAGGGCAATGACGTCATTTGCGTCGCCTGCAATGTGCGCATCTTCATCCCGTCCATCGGCAAGGCCGGAGGCTGCAATCCGATCCCGCTTCAACATCACGAAGACCAGGGCGACATCGTCATCGCCGCATCCGAGCTGGAACACGGGGCGCGCTATTTCTCCGAAGTGGTCGCCATCGAGGTCATCGACCCCGTCACCAAGGAAAAGCTCATCAATCTTGAAGCGCCTTACCAGTATGATTTCAAGGGCAAGACATTCTTCTTCGGCTCCAAGGAGTCCTACGAGACATTTCGCGAAGCCCCCGAAAGCTATGCCGGGTCCCTTAAAGCCCAAGTTCGACCCGCTCAGGGTCGCGTGACGCTGTGAGGACACCACCATGTTTTTCAGAATGATCCGCCGATCTTTCCTCGAAGCGCGCAGACGCAAGGTCATAGCGATCATGACCGTTGCGCTTGCGGCCAGCCTGATTACCACCCTTTTGGATCTGTCCGTCGATGTCGGCGACAAGATGGCTAAGGAATTGAAGGCTTACGGCTCCAATATTTCCATCGTGCCCAAGAGTGAATCCATTCCGCTCAAGATTGGCGGCATTGATTTCAATCCGCTCAAGGGCCGCGACTATTTGCAGGAGAAGGACCTCGCCAATATCAAGGATATTTTCTGGAGCAACAATATCGTCGGTTTCACGCCCTTCTTGCAAGTGCCGGTAGAGCTTAAAGGCCAAGAGACACGCCTGCCATTGATCGGCACCTATTTCGACAAGTCTTTTCCGTTACCCAGTGACGAACTCTATCGCACCGGAGCGACCCTGACCCACCCCTATTGGGACGTGAGCGGCGCATGGCCTGATGACGAGTCGGCAAACCAGGTTCTGGTCGGCAAGTCTCTGGCGAGAAGACTTGATCTTGCGGTCGGTGATGAACTGCCTCTGGTCGCAGCTGAGAGGGATGAAGAATCCGCTGGTCCACTCACCGTGACGGTGACAGGCATCCTGTCAACTGGCGAGACAGAGGATGACGCCATTCTTGCTCCACTATCGGTGGTTCAAGACTTTGCCGGACTTGAGGGAAAGGTGCAAAAGGTGAGTGTTAGCGCCTTGACCATTCCGGAGAATAATCTCTCGCGCAAAGCACAACGTGATCCGGATTCCCTGTCTAGCTCAGAATATGACGTGTGGTACTGCAGCGCCTTTGTCAGTTCCATTGCCCACCAGCTCAACGAGGCGCTGCCTGATGCATCGGCCAATCCGGTCTGGCAGGTGGCCAATGCCGAAGGGGCAATCATTGGTAAACTGCAGGTGCTGATGCTGGTGGTCACGCTGGCAGCCTTCGTCTCCTCGGCGATGGGCGTCTCCTCGCTCATCAATACCTCTGTCATGGAACGCGCCGCAGAGATTGGGCTGCTGAAGGCACTGGGAGCCGCGAAATGGCAAATCCTCCTCCTGTTCCAGTCCGAGGCGATGCTTATCGGGCTCATCGGGGGGCTGTTCGGTCTCGTGGTTGGATCTGGCTTGTCGCAAATCGTCGGCTGGACGGTCTTCGGCTCGGCCCTCGCTTTCCATCCGATCATCATTCCCGTGGTGCTGCTGGTGTCGATTGCGATTGCCTTTGTCGGCTCTATCGTGCCGTCCCGTTCCATTGCCCGGCTGATGCCGGTGGAGGTGCTTTATGGCCGCAAATAAAAAGACGAAGCTGGGATTTGGCCTTCTGATGCTGCTCAAATCGCTGACCGTGCGCAAGGGCAGGGTGCTGGTTGCCATCGCCTCTATCATGGTTGGCGCTACGGTGGTGACCGCCCTCACGAGCCTCTATTTCGATGTTTCCGAAAAGATGAGCCATGAATTGCGCGCCTATGGGGCCAATTTCTTTCTCGGTCCCAGCGATCAAGCCAACCCGCCTCACATCGCGGAAGCTGACTATCAGGCCGTCTTGTCTTCCATCGATGCGGATAGACTGACCGGCGCCAGCCCGTTTCTTTATGGCATTGTCAAACTGAAGCTCGGTGACGCGGTGCTGGCGGGTGTCAATTTCAAGGGATTGCAAAAGATCTATCCCAACTGGCAACTCGAAGGCAGCTGGATCAATGTGGACTTTGACGATCGCAACGCCATGATAGGACGCACGTTGGCCGACACCATGGAACTTGACGTGGGCAGCAGTTTCGATCTGATCGGTCGGGACAGCGGCAAGCAGATTACTCTGCGCGTCAAGGGCATTATAGAAACAGGGGAAGCGCAGGACAATCAGATACTGGTCAATTTGCCAGTGGCACGCGCCCTTCTGGATCGCCCTGACACCATTGATCTGGCGATGCTCAGCATCGTGACAACAGGGAAGGGCGCCGAAGATCTGGCAACAAAGATCAATCAGGCACATCCACAACTGGAAGCCAAGCCGATCCGCAAGATCGCTCAGTCCGATGGCAAAATTCTGGACAAAATCCAAGGCTTCATGGCACTGGTCGCCGGGATCATCCTGATCATCACCAGCCTGTGCGTCAATGCCATCTTGTCGGCGATGGTGGTCGAACGCAATCGCGAGATCGGCCTGCAGAAGGCTCTTGGCGCAGATGATGGCGCCATCATCAGACAGTTCGTCACTGAAACTCTGCTCATCGCGCTAATCGGTGTGATGTTGGGGCTGGTGCTCGGCTTTGGTGTTGCCCAGATTCTCGGGCAGACCGTATTCAACGCTTGGGTTTCCGTCCGCTTTATCGTGATTCCACTGACTTTAGGGGTCTCACTCATAGCCGCCATGATCGCGGCGATTATTCCGATCAGGCGCGCGGTGCGCATTCTACCGGCGCTGGTTCTCAAAGGAGAGTAATATGGATCAGATGTCAGACACGACCCCTGCCACGGCCTCCGCAGGGCACTTTGGTGTCCAGGAGGATCACGTCATCAAGACCGAGGGGCTCAGCAAGCATTTCAACACCGTGAAGGCGCTCGATCAGATCGATATCTCCATTTCCAAGGGCGAGTTCGTTTCCATCATGGGACCGTCCGGTTCGGGTAAAACGACGCTGCTCAATATTCTTTCCTGCCTCGATGTTCCCACCGCAGGGCGTTATCTGCTGGATGGCACCAATGTCTCGGACATGTCCGAGGCAGACCGCGCCGTGGTGCGACGAGAGAAAATCGGCCTTGTCTTCCAGCAATTCCACCTGATTCCCTATCTCAGCGCGCTGGAGAATGTCATGCTGGCACAGCATTATCACAGCATCGCCGATGCGGGGGAGGCACAGGCCATTCTGGAATCCGTTGGCTTGGGCGGCCGCGCCAGCCATTTGCCCTCGCAGCTTTCCGGCGGCGAGCAGCAAAGGGTCTGTGTGGCTCGCGCTCTGGTCAACGAGCCCGCCATCATTTTTGCTGATGAGCCGACGGGGAACCTTGATGAAGAAAACGAAGCGTTGATTATCGATCTTTTCAAACGTCTCAACAAGGATGGCCGAACCATTGCGCTGGTCACCCATAACCCTGAAATAGGAGCCATGGCCGACAGGACTATCCGCCTGCGCCATGGGCATCTGGAGAGCTGAGATCACCATGACACGCATCATTTCCGCATTATTGTTGAGTTTGCTGGTTTTGGCGGGATGTCAGGATAACGAGCCTGTGCGCGTGGGCGCGCCCGCGCCCGCTATTTCAGCCATGACTCCGGATGGAGAGCCGGTGGCTCTGGCCTCTCTGGAAGGCAAGGTGGTTTTCGTGAATTTCTGGTGGGCAGGCTGTGGCCCCTGTCTGGCCGAGATGCCCGCGATTGATGAAGCCTACCACGCAATCGGGGATCAGGATTTCTCTGTCTTTGCTGTCAATTTCGGGCAGAGTCCTGAGGTGATCAGAAATATCAACCGAAGACTGAAGGTCAGCTATCCGCTGCTGTCCGATCAGCTAAAGATTGCCTCTACCCGATATGGCGTGCAGGCCGCACCGACATCCTTTTTGATTGACCGAAAGGGTGTTCTGCAAGAAGTCATTTATGGTCCACTGACCAGAGAACAGCTGGAGCAGAAAGTCGAAAAGCTCTTATGAGCACTAAAACGAGGGAGCCTTAGGGCTCCCTTTGAGTCGCATATGCAGCCAGCGCTTCGATCTGTTCATCTGTCAGTCCAGACTTCATCCGCTCCTTCATATTCTTGGCAGGTAGCCCCAACTGATAGGGCTGCAAAGTCTCTTCTATCTCGGCGGCTGTCATATCCGTCAACTTACGGCTCCGGCCCAGAGCCTTTTTCTCTCCCCGTTCTCCATGACAATTGGCGCACCGGTCTGCATAGAGCTGTGCACCCTGATCAAGCGCGCCGGACTGCGCACCCGTTGCGATGGTTGCCAAAAGAACAAGCACAAGGCTACCGGATCTGACCAGAGGTAAGCAGTACATAAAAGTCCATTTTCCATTGATTTTACATAAGATTAGCAGATCAATGGTGCCATGTTGTCAGCTCCTTTTCAAAGGCTTCATTGCGTTTTGCACCCGTTCTTTCAAAAAGAAAACGGGAGACGTGTGGTCCACGCCTCCCGTTTTGCTTTACTCGGCAATGTCTGACGGATCAGAGCATGTCTTTGGCAGTACCAGCGATCTTCACCTTGATGCCTTGCGTCAGGGCTTGGGCGACAAAGGCTTTCAGAACATAGGCCAATTTGTCTTCCGGTACATAGGCTATCGTGATGTGGTTGGACTGGTGCCCAGCCATCAGATCGTCGCGGCCCATGCCGTCAAGAGTGGCGTTCATCAGCGGCCATTCGGCGTTGGTGGCCTGACTGCGGCGGGTCCATTCGGCTTCTGGCAGTTCATGGGCCATGCCGGTGCCGATATGCATGAAGACATCGGTACCTTCATAATGGGCGCGCGCCCAAACAAAGGTGCCTGCCTTGCCCTGACCGGCGATGGTTGAACCGCCCTTGGGGAAGAACATGGCTGGCTGGCGATAGCCTTTGGAGCCAGCGATGCCGCCCTTGATATGCTCGAACGGAACAGCGCCGGAAATTTCGAAGTCCCAGTAGAAGGTGCCTTCATATTCGCTGCCCCAGCGGACGTCATGCAGGGTCGTCTCGGATGGCAGCCCCATGGCATCGAGCAGACGGAACAGCATGGCCTGAGGAATGGCGGTGCCCATGTCCACTTCGTTGATGCACGGGATCGGTTTGCCTTCGCAGATGATGGAGCCGTCTTCGTCCGGGATCGGGAAGCGTTCGGTGGAGCCGATGGCGCCTTCGGCAAAGTCAGAGGCTGCACAGCAATCCTTGAGACCCTGCTGATATTGCACACCAACCGCAGTGAGGCCAAAGCGGGTGACGATGCGTGCCATGGCGATCATCATGGCGCACTGTTCGAGCACCTGTTCGCGGGTCAGCTCGGTTGCGCTGTCGCTGCCCCACTGGAACTGCATGCCGCGATCTTCATAGAATTTGAGGCAGGCTTCGCGCAGCTCGGCGGGAACCTTTTCCATTTCGACCAGAAGGGCCGACTGGGAGAGGGATTCAAGCGGCATGCCGATGTCGGTGAGGGCCTTCACAGGGAAGAAGCCGTTCATCATGCCCATGCAGAAGGTGTCATGCAGGCCAAGAATCGCCTTGTGCTTGAGGATATATTCACCAACCTTGATGCCATCCTGTCCCGCTTCGCTCTTCATCAGCGGATGATCGGCTGTCACGTCGCTGAGATAGCTGGTGTCTTGATTAAGCTTGCCGTCCTTCAGCCATGTGGCCAGACCCTGTTTGAAGAAGTCATCTTCGCATTTTTCCGACCACAGACGGGAATAGGAAACTCCAAGAGAGGTCAGCGTGCCAGCCATGCAGAGCATGCCGACAAGCCCCGGCCAGGTGCCATCGAAGTTCGCCATCAACAGGATAGGGCCGCGATGCTTGGAAAGCGACGGTGCGATGTGATGGGAATATTGCCAAGCTGTCAACAGAACGATCAGCGGTGCGTCCGGATCGATGCGGGAGAACAGCTCGGAGCCTTCCTTCTGGGAAGAAATGAAGCCGTGCTTGCGGTCTTCATGATAAGGGTGAGCGCGCTTCATCTTGTAGCCCTGCGCACTCAGCTCCTTTTCCAGAGCTTCGGAAAAGCTCTGGTAGACAGGCCAGCAAGGCACGTTGGCGCTTTCGCGCAGGTCGGCGTTGGTGACGACCAGGATTTCCTTGTCGCCAGCTGTGATCAGCTCGGCCGGTTCAGGCAATTTCAACATGGTTCAACTCCCGAATATTGCAAATCAAAGGACCGGAGCCATCAGCGCATTGTGATGTTCGCGGTTTTCATAGAGATTGAGATAGACTTGATATTTTGCCGCATGGAAAGCGGCAGTCGATGGATCGGCCTTGACGCTGTCGCCCGGCTGGACGAGGGCTGCGCTTGCGGTCGGAATATTTTCAAAGTCGCCTGATGCGACTGCACCAAGGATTGCTGCGCCAAGGGTGACAACATCCTCTTCACTGGCCATCTGGATTTCACGGCCTGTGATGTTGGCATATTCTCTCAGCCAGAGTGGGTTCTTGGTCGCCCCGCCACAAACATAAAGCGTTGTGATGGTATGCCCAGCCTTGCTCATTTCCTCAATGATGTGACGCGTGCCATAGGCGACGGCCTGCAGGGTGGCCAGATAGAGACGGGCCAGCTGGTCACGGCCGGTTTCCAGCGTCAGACCGGAAACAACCCCGCGTGCATGCGGGTTGGCGCGTGGAGAGCGGTTGCCATGATGGTCGCCAAGAACATGCAGGGCAGCGGTCGGGTTGGCTTCGCGGGCTTCCAGATCGGCGACCCATTCGTTGAGCAAGGCAATCGGATGCTTGCCCGCTGCTTTGGCTTCTTCCTGTAGCTGAGGCCATGCCTCGCACTGGTGGATGGTCCATTCAACCAGTGAACCGGCAGCGCTCTGTCCCCCTTCTCCAAGCCAGAAGCCTGGCAGCATGGCGCCGAAATAGGGGCCCCAGACGCCGGGCACCATGACTGGATTCTGGTTGACGATCATGTGGCAGTTGGACGTACCGGAAATAAGGGCCAGACCGCCTTCGGGCTTGGCGCCAATGAGAGCCAGACCGCCAGCATGGGCATCAATAATGCCTGCCGCGATGGTGATGCCTTGAGGCAAGCCCAGTTGCTCTGCGGCAGCTTTGCACAAAGTACCAGCGGCATCACCCAGCGGCAGAACATCTGTCGGGACTTTGCCTGTCAGATCGTCAAGGCCCACTGCGTCAAGCATATCGGTGGGGAAGCGCCCTTCGTGTGCCAGATAATTCCATTTGCAGGTCAATGTGCATGTGCTGGCTGCATCCACTTCAGTGCAGCGCCAGACCAGATAATCCGCCAGATCATAAAAACGCCAGACAGCATCATAGCGATCCGGGAAATTGGTCTTCAGCCACAGGATCTTGGGCAGCTCCATTTCGATGGAAACCTCGCCGCCGACATATTTGAGCGCGTCGTGGCCGGTTGCATTGATTGCTGCGGTTTCGACATCAGAGCGGTGGTCCATCCACATGATGATGTCTTGTTCGGCTTCCCCACTTTCGGAGACCGAAATGGAGGAGCCGTTTTTGTCAAGCGCAACCAGCGAGCAGGTTGCATCAAAGCCGATTGAGCGCACTTTCGTGGCGTCAATTCCTGCCTTCTCAACGGCTTCCCTGGTGGCTTCGCAAATCATCGACCAAATGTTGGCCGATGATTGCTCAACAAAATTGGCCTTGGGGTGAAACTGTTTGATTGCACGGGTCGCAAAGGCAAGACGGGTGCCCGTTGCGTCATACACTCCGGTTCGCGCGCTCGCAGAACCGACATCAATACCGATATAATACATAGATTGTCCTCCCAGACCCTTTCTTTGCCCCCAAGGCCTAGAAAGGTCTCTATAGTGCTGATTTCAATTTATAGCGGGTAAGCCCGTATGACATGATGACCGGGTTCCAGCGTGAACTCGGAACCGAGATCGGACGTCACCTCCCCGGGAAGTGTTACCTTGGCGTTAACGCTCGGTGGCAGGGCAACCTCCCAGTGAATTTCATTCTCCTCAAAATGCCAGTTGCTCGTAATGCGGCCGGTATGGGCATCATGCGTTGCTTCAACAAATCCGATGCGTTTGTCGAAGATGGGTCGCATGATGACAGAGCGGAACCCGGGCGCGCTTTTATCCCAGTCAATGCCGGCAAGGCGCGACCAGATCCATTCGCCAACAGAACCGTAAGCATAGTGGTTGAAGCTGTTCATAGCCTTGCTCTGGAAGCCTTTTTCCTCAGTCCAGCCGTCCCAGCGTTCCCAAATGGACGTGGCGCCGTGCTTGATGGAAAAGCCCCAGCTTGGATATGTGTCTTTCAGCAGAAGCGAAACGGCCAGTTCCTCTGCGCCATTGTCGCTGAGCACAGGGCAAAGATGCCGCACACCCAGAAAGCCGGTTTGCAGATGTCCGCCAGCCTGCTCGATCAGCTCTACAAGGCGCTGCGCAGCACGCTCTTTGGCTTTTTCAGGCAAGATGTCGAAATCAAGGGCGAGAAGGTAGGCAGTCTGCGTGTCGCCCTTCAATCGGCCATCTTCTGCCAGAAAGGCCTTTGTAAAGGCTGCCCGCAGGCGCTTGCCAAGTGCGATCCATGGCTCGGGCTCTCGCTCCAATGCAGCTGCGATATCAGCCATCAGGTCTGCGATATAAATCCAGTAAGCTGTGTTGACCAACTCACGGTCTGTCGCCGGTCCAACGCTGAGCCAGTCACCATAGTTGTTGTGAACCTGATTGCGGCGAATGCCATCGGGGTTGCATCGCTCGATATAGTCCATCCAACTGACGAAAGGCTGCCAGCAACGATCCAGCAGGTCCTTGTCGCCATAGCGCTGGTAATGCATCCAGCCCATGATGATCGGAGCATCCCCCCAGGCGGGTGCGCCCGGCTGCGGCGTCAGCCGATAAGGATTGAGTGGTTTGGTTGGCGCGACGTCGGGGAAGACACCCTCATCCGACTGGCCGTCGATCAGGTCTTCCATCCACTTTGTCAGGAAGGCCGAGATGTCCATGAAGTAGCCAGCGGTGCGCCAGAAAACCTGCGCATCCGCTGCCCAGCCATAGCGTTCGTCACGCTGTGGGCAATCTGTGGGAACAGAGAGGAAATTGTCTCTCTGGCTCCAGAAGATGTTGGACAAAAGCTGATTGACCATCGGGTGGCCGGTTTTCATATGGCCAACGACCGGTGTATCCGTCTGGATGGCGATTGCGGTCAGCTCGGGTTGAGCATAGGTTTCCCCTTCGACGGTGAGTTCCACATACTGGAAACCGTGGAAGGTGAATTTGGGGTGGAAAATCTCGTTGCCCTTGCCGCTGGCAATATAAATGTCCTCAGATACGGCATAGCGCAGATTCTCGGTATAGAGCCTGCCTTCCGCATCGAGCATTTCGCCGTGGCGCAACAGGAAGCGGGTGCCTTCGGGCGCTTCCACATGCATTTCGACATAGCCTGTCAGATTCTGGCCAAAGTCAAAGATGGTCGTTTGTGCGCCTTGAACAAACAGGGACTTGGGCTCTAACCGTGCGACTTCTCTGGCTGGTTGGCAGCGCGCCGCATCGATTTGTGGCAGGCCCGGTTCGGGAATGATCTCTTCCACCGGTTGCCAATAGGTCGCGTCGATGCCGCACTGGCACCAGCTATCCAGTTCCAATCGGGCGTCAACCATTTCTCCGGCCAGAAAATCGGAATAGCAAATCGGACCCTGTCGGGTCATCCAGTTTTCGTCGGAAATGATCGTCTCGATGCGGCCGTCGGCATATTCCAGTTGAAGCTGGCAGAGAAAAGCAGGGCGACCGCCATAATGGTTGCCAGCGCGGCGTTGATTATGTCCGATTCGGCCCGAATACCAGCCTTCACCGATAATGGCGCCAAGGCAGTTTTCTCCGGCGTTGAGCTGATCGGTCACGTCGTGGGTCTGGTATTCGACGCGGGTGTGATAGTCCGTCCAGCCGGGGGCCATGACATCTTCGCCGATGCGCACACCATTGATATAGAATTCATAAAGGCCAAGCGCGGAAAGATAGGAAGTTGCCCTCACGGGGCGCTCCGATAGGGCGATCTCGCGGCGCAAATAGTCTGCGGGGCGGGCCTGAAAGCGGTTGTCGTACAGATTGTCTTGCGGCACATCCCGTCCGGCAGGCAACACGAAATAGCGCCCGATCCAGTGAGCCTGCCACTGATCCTCCGCCAGACCTGTGAATAGCTCTGCCGGTTCGGCCAAAGCACTGGGTTTGCCGTCTTGATCCCAAACCTGAACGCTCCACCAAAGATGGGCGTCTGGCGGGAAAATCTGTGTCTCATCTGCATAAACGAAATTGTCTTCCCCGACGCATTTGCCCGAATCCCAGATGAGGTTGCCGCCTTCGCGTACGTCTTTTTCAGATGCGCCTATCACAACTCGCCATGCGGTCTGGCGCGAAGGGCTCTTAGCCGAATGTGCGCACTCAAGCGCCCAGCCGAAGAATGGCGGGCGGCTGTTCAACCCAGACACGCGCGCGAGATGCTGGCATCGCAGGTTTGTGGCAAGCAGCGATCCGTCTTGCCCGATAATTGGTAAAGTCACCTAAAGCTCCGTCGCCCTCTGTCGAGCATGAGAGATGTGAATATCCATCGCCTCAATGGCAGCCGCTGTGTCGCGCTTGGCGATGGCGTCAATAATAGCCAGGTGGTCGGTGAAGGTGTGAGGCAGCAGCAGTTCAGTCAAGCTGATTCGGTCGTGACGGATCAACCTGATACGGATTGCGTTGATATTGTAGGCCTGAATGAGAATCTCATTGTTGGTCAGGCGGATCAATATATTGTGGAAATCAGTGTCGATCTGCTGCCCACGTTTCAAAACGGCCTCGGAAAGCCCGGTCTCCACCGCTTTTACAATGTTGAGATGGGCTTGGCGCTGCTCCTCCAGAACGCTATCCGGCATCTTCTTGACCGCATGCATAACCGCTTCCCGCTCCAGGGCAGCGCGCATCTGGAACGCATCGCGTATCATCGGAAGATCAATGGCCGTGATCTGGATCCCACGCTGGGGAACGACGGTTATTAGACCTTCCGATTCCAGACGTGGTAGCAGTTCGCGCAATGCGCCAATTGACAAATTCATCAGCTTGACCAGATCCTTCTGGCTAACAAGCTGACCAGATTTCAACTTGCCATCAAAGAGGGCAGCCTGAAAGAGTTCGTAGGCTGTTTCCTTGACACTGCGAGAAGTATCGGCGTGTTCTGTCATCGCGCGACCTGCTATCACTTCAATTTCCTTTCACCACGGCGTTTCTAAAGAGCCTTTTCAGCTTCCGCCAGTGCAGCTTCAATGGCTGCCAGCTTGTCGGAAGACAGGGGCTCCATAGGGGGCATGGTGCGAGCGAAAGCAGGGTTGCCATAAACCTTGGCCATCAGAGCTTTCAGCACATTCAGACCGCCATTTCCGTCCACTGTCTCAATACGCATTGTGGCGCGTTTCACGAAGCCTTCCGAAACGCCACCAAGATACAGCTGCACGCAGTCCTTTGCAAACGGGTTTGTCATGCCGCCGATCATGCCTGCGCCCCCAGCTTCCACCATATCGCGCAGAATTGCGTCGCTGCCGGTGAAAATGGAAAGCTCAGGGAATGCCTTGATCAGTTCAAGACCACCGGGCAGATTGCCCGTGGAGTCCTTGATGCCAACCACAAGAGACCCAATGCGTTTCTGAACGGCTTTGACCTGCTCTACGCTGAACGGAATGCCGCTGAAATGTGGGAAATTATAAAGAACGATGTCGAGGCCGGGGTTGCCCGCTTTCTTGACAAGAGCTTCATAATAATCCGCAACGCCTTCTACTCCGGCACTGCGGTAGTAGAATGGCGGAATAATGAGGGCCGCCCGGCATCCCAGCTTGTGGGCTTCCACATACATGGAAACAGCGTCATCAAGTGATGAAGTCATAACACCAGGGATCTGGCGTGACATATCCGCGCCCATATCGGCGAGTTTGCGCAATGCTTCAAGCTTTTGGCGCGCCGACAAGGAGGGCCCTTCCCCTGTTGTTCCAAAAACGGACGTGTAGGCACACCCTGCTTCAAGCAGGGCATCGCAATGCCGTTTCAGTTGTTCGATATCTATTTCATAATCCTCGGTGAACGGCGTAATCGCCGCGCCGACGACACCCTTAAGGTCGGAATTTTCCAACATCAGGTGCAGCCTCCCATAAAAATTTCAGTCGAATGTAGTATACTCGATTTGATAACTGATACAATAAGTGTTAATATCAGCTAGTCAAACAAATTTCTTCGCGCTAATGTTTCTCGTGGAGCTATTCCTATACACCGGGGCTGGAGGGTTCTGGTGTGTGACCATTCTATGTTCGGGAGGACACAAACATGATTTCACGTGGTATTGCGGCTGCTCTCCTCTGCTGCACTTTCATTGCTGCACCTGCTGTGGCTCAAGACAAGCTCACCATCAAATACACCACGGCTTCGGTTCCTTCGGACCTGCATACCAAAGCAATGCATGTCTTCAAGGAAGAGTTGGAAAAGAAAGTGCCTGGTCGCTTTGACGTTCAGCTCTATGATTCCGGTACCCTGTTTGCTCAAGGCGCTGACCTTGATGCTTTGCAGCGTGGCAATGCGGAAATGACCTATTTGTCATTCCAGTTGATCGCGGACAACCTGCCTCAGTATAGCGTGCTGACGGCTGGCTACCTGTTCCAGAATGCCAAGCATTATCGTACCTTCCTGAATTCGGATCTGGGTGCCGAACTGAAAGAAGCCGTATCCAACGATATGGACGTACAGCTGCTCGATACTTGCTATCTGGGTACGCGAGAGCTGAACCTGCGTGCCGAAAAAGATGTTCAGACCCCTGATGATCTGAAAGGCGTCAAGCTGCGCATGCCGGGCTCTGATGCATGGTTGTTCCTTGGTCAGGCTCTGGGTGCAAGCCCCACTCCGCTGCCGTTCGGCGAAGTTTATCTTGGCCTGCAGACCGGCACCATCGATGCTCAGGACAATCCGCTACCAACGGTTGAAGCTGCTAAATTCTACGAAGTCACAAAGCAGATCACTCTGACCGACCACCTTGTTGATGGTCTCAACATTGCCGTGAACAACCAGACCTGGGAACAGCTGAACGAAAGCGAAAAAGCTGCCATGGTCGAAGCTGCTCAGGCATCTTGTGACTGGAACAACGAACAGCGCTACAAGGAAGAAGCCCGTTTGATCGACTTCTTCAAGGAAGAAGGACTCAAGGTCACAACGCCGGATGTTGATGCATTCCGCAAACATGTGCAGGACTTCTACTTCAGCTCTGATCGTTCCAAAAACTGGCCAGAAGGCTGGGTCGAAAAGATCAACGCAATGGCCGAATAAGGAGCATTTGCTGCTATGGCTAATATCCTTTCAAAGGATATGCTGCTCGCAACCGGTCGCCTTTTGAAAAAGGCGGCCGACGCGATCGGCGTCCTGCTCTTCCTGTTCGCCTTTGGCGGGTTCATTGTACAGATCTTCTATCGCTATGTGATGAACGCGCCTCTTCTGTGGACGGAAGAAATCACGATGATCGCATTCATTTGGACTGTGTTCTGGGCGGCTGCATTCATGACGCCGGTTCAGTCTCACGTGTCTTTCGATGTGGTTTACGACGTCGTAAATCCCAGAACGCGCAGGATGTTCAGCATCATTTCCATGTTGGCACTGTTCATCTCTTTCGTGCTGTTGGTTCCGGCCACATGGGATTATCTCCAGTTCCTCACCCGCAAAAAAAGCTCTGTTCTGCGTTTGCCCATGTATTGGATCTACGGCTGCTACATGCTGTTTATCCTGGGTTTTATCGTTCAGGCCGTCTATCGGCTGTACGGTTTGCTGAGCCAGAAGTGGGAAAAATATATTTAAAAGGGTTGAGTTAGAATGACCTTCTTCGCAGATCATGCTCTAAGCCTGATGCTGATCATCATGATTGGTATCACGATTGCCGGGCTGCCTATGGGTATCTCGATGATCGTTGCCAGTATCTTCTATCTCTTTTTCTCCGGGCAAGATGTCGGTCTGGCTGCCGAGAATGTTCTGAACGGTGTGTTCGGTAACTTCGTGGCGCTTGCGGTTCCTCTCTTCATTTTTGCTGCCAATATCATGAATGCCGGTAAGGTGTCAGACCGAATATTGACCTTTGCCTTGGCGTTGGTTGGGCGCGTACCCGGCGGTTTGGCGCAGGTGAATATCATGACATCGCTCATCTTCTCGGGTATGAGCGGATCGGCCATCTCCGATGTGGCCGGTGTCGGTAAAGTCCTGACGGACATGATGATCAAGGAAGATCGCTATCCGCGTGGTTTTGCAGGAGCAATCACGGCGGTTTCTGCCGTTGTCGGCCCGATCTTCCCCCCGTCTATCCCTGTGATTTTCTACGCCCTGATCTCCTCCACATCCGTGGGCGTATTGTTCCTTGGCGGTGTTGTTCCGGCCTTTCTGGTTTGCACCACGCTCGGCATCGCGGTGATGATCATGGCCAAGCTGCGCGGGTTCCCGGTTGAGGAAGCCATCCCCCTCAAAGCTTTCCCGATCATTCTGATCCGGGCGCTGCCAGCGCTTCTGATGCCTATCATTCTGCTTGGCGGCATCTACTCGGGTGCCTTCACCCCGACCGAAGCGGCCGCAGTTTCAGCCTTCTATGCGCTGCTTTTGGCTGCCTTCGCCTATCGTGTGCTTGGCTTCTGGTCCTTCATCTCGGTGGTGCGGGAAACGGTCAAGACGACGGCAGTGGTCACCATCGTTCTGTGTGGCGCCTATATCTTCAACTATATCGTCACTGTGGAGCAGGTTCCCCAGCAGGTCTTCGCATTCTTTGATGCAATGGATCTCAACCGGGTTCAGTTCCTGCTGATCCTGAATGCTCTGTTCCTGGTTCTCGGTTGCGTGCTTGACTGCTCGACAATCATGCTGGTTGTCACGCCTTTGTTTATCCCTACGGCATTGGCATTGGGTATCGATTTGCACCATCTGGGCATCGTACTGGTGTTCAACATGATGATCGGTCTGGTGACGCCTCCATATGGCATCCTGCTGTTCATCATCAAGGCTCTGAACGGGATTCCTCTTGGCGAGATGATCCGTGAAAGCTGGCTCTTCCTTGCCCTGTTGATCATGCTGCTGCTGCTGCTGACCTTCTTCCCGCAGCTGGTACTGTGGCTGCCTCACTATGCAGGAATGCTGTAAGCATCCTCCCACAATCGGCTTTGATGCGCGTCACTAAAGCCTACAGACTGAGAACGGGTGGCCCCAACATACGGAGCCACCCGTTTTTGTATCGCGTTACGGAAGCGGGATGCGGATGAATCCTGTGTGGCATTGGCTGTCCTCGTGCTCCTATGGGCTTTATAGAGGCTTGAGGGCCGCAACGAAGAAAAAGAGGCGCGTTACATCCAAACAAGCGAAAAAGCGCTGGTTAGAGATCTCGTGGCCGTATAGCGCCTGAATAGGCTAGGGATTTGCCCCTGCAACTATGCCGTCAAAACTAGCACTGACGTAAGTCTCTCATACTACTCGAAAATATGGATAAGGGAAAAATGGTGGAGCTAAGCGGGGAGTCCTTGCGGCAGTTTTTTGTTGAATGAAAACAGCAATGTATTGAAATTTCAATCTGTTGGGGGTAGCGCTCTGGGTACGAAGTTGGGTACGCAGGAGGTTATTTTGGGGCGGTCAGCAGGAAATGATAAGCGCTATCTTGAGCAGCACGGCAATAAGTGGCGTGTCGTGGTCTCAGTCCCCCGAGAACTGCAGGACATTCTTGGGACAAAGCTCAAGAAGTCCCTAGGTACAGACTCTCTCTCGGTTGCCAACCGGATGAAATGGGGAGCCGTTGCTGAGCTCAAACAGAAGATCGCAGAAGCCCAAGATAAGACAACCTCCGCACCGCATATCGAGATTGCTCTTGAGATGGCCAAGCTGCTCAAGGACGCCAGTACTCCGGAGCGTCAACATGAAATCGAAGAAGGGATCGACATAACGGGAGATATGCTCCGAGGTAGCGAAGTCGGGGAAGAACCAGACCCGGAAACTGGTGAGCCACAGCCTCGTTATAATCCTGAAAGTGAACGCAGGGCCGGTGAATTCATGCGCATTGCGAAGGGATTGGCTACGCCTATCGACCTCAGTCACAACAAATACCTCGATCAATTGACGGTCAAGCCCAGAACCAAAGCCGATGACATTCGCTCGATGAAACTCCTGAAAGGTTGGATGCAGGACAACAGTGTGGGGCCATTTCTGGAAACCATTGACAGCAAAACGGCTGTTCGCTTCATGGATGCACTTCCTGAGCTGACAAACGGCCTATCGCCAGTCACGCTTAACAAGTACATTCGACGCCTCTCTAGGTATTGGCAGTGGCTTCAGAAGAGAAGTGAAGTCGACCAGGACATTTGGAAGGGGCTTTCGCTATCGGTGCCTGTTACCCCGTATGATGAGGTGGAACGAGCTTTCACCGATGACGAGGTCATCACTCTTCTCAATGGAGACATAAGTCAGGCAATGCACGATCTCATGCGGATTGGGGCACTGACTGGTTGTCGTATCGATCCCATTGTTTGTCTGAAGGTGAAGGACTGCCAAGACGGCGTGTTCATCTTCAAGCCGCAGAAGAAAGAGAAGCGAGAACGCTCCTGTCCGATCCATTCTGACCTAGAGCAGATCATCAAGCGGCGTTGCGAGGGGAAGGAATTGGAAGATGATGTGTTTCCAGAATGGCCGTTGCCCAAAAAGAACTCTCAGAGGGAACGTTCATTCAAGGCATCGCAACAGTTCACTGACTATCGCAGAAAGCTAGGGGTTGACGAGGTAATCCCCGGCAGGCGGCGGTCACTTGTCAATTTCCATTCATTTCGTCGGTGGTTTATCACCACTGCAGAAAGGGCCGATCAACCTGAACATATCATTGCGGCAGTTGTGGGCCACAAGAGACCTGGCATGACGTTGGGCCGATACTCGGCAGGGCCAAAGTTGGAGCAGGCCAGGCGGTGTGTTGAAGCAGTGCATCTACCGAAAACTCTGATCACGTCAGTTGATTGTGCTATTTAGTGTCTTTGAGCACCACCAATTGATTGTAAATGTGCTCAACCTCTTCTGTACTTGTTCGGAACCACTCCGTACCCGGAGCGTTTGGCACTTTTCTGTTTGCAAACTCTAGGCTTCGATGAATAGCTGCTTCCAGATTAGCGGAACTATCGGTTTTGAAGACTAGCGGAACAATCGGAATTTCGGAATGACCAGTTCCGAGTTGCTCCGCAATTCGCGATAAACCTACGCTGGTTCGACCGATCTTGATCGACCAAATCGCTTCACCTTTCAATTCTGCAAGCTCTTTGGTGGTTGGATAATAATAGAGATAAACCAGCTCATTGCCCTCTCCCAAGGTTTTTTCGGCTTGTATCTGCGCAGAAGCAGAACACTCAACCAAATTTTGGGTATTGCTTGCATCTTGGGGTAGCTCATTCGTGGTGGCCACGCTGGCATTGGTTTTATCGACGAGAAATTTATATCGACCATAGCCAATTTTTTCTGCTGCTCCTTGTTGTACCAAGGTCCTTAGCGCTTTCTTCCTCGTTGCGTTTGCACTCGACGCAACTGAAGGAAGACCACCCCTGTTCAGGTGAAATTGCTCTACCGCAGGCATGATATCTTTGCTGTCGATTGCTTGGCCGCTGAATATGATGAGTGCGATTTCACTTACGACTTTCGGTGTCAATCGGACATTCTCAAACCGATAGGCTTCTTTGGTATTCTCGTTATCCATCTTGATTATCTGAGCTCTTCTACTTCAGGCTGTTACGTAAACTTAGCTACTTGCTTTTGGTATTGCATCACCGAAAAAACACTGATAGACGCTCAGACGCCTGAAGATCCTGGGCGGTTGGTTACCTTGTGAATGAGGCCCTTGGAGACGCCCATATGGTCGGCGATGCGTTGTAGAGCCCAACCATCTTTGCGAAGTTGCCTTGCCTCGTCCTCCTGCTCACCGGTCATTACTGGCTTGCGCCCGAACTTGACGCCCTTCTCTCGGGCTTTGGCGATGCCGTCCATCTGGCGTTCCTTGCGGATGTCATTCTCGAACTGGGCGAAGACGGCCAACATGCCGAGGAAGGCTTTCCCCGCAGCATCACCTGTGTCGATGCTCTGATCCAGAACCTTGAGTGTGACACCCTTCTCTTCTAACTCTCTGGACAATTGAAGCAGGTGTTCCGCAGATCGGGCGAGGCGGTCGATACGGGAGATCACCAAGGTGTCACCCTTGCGGATGTAACGCATGCACTCTTTGAGCTGTGGGCGCTCGGTGTCGACCCCGCTCCGCTTCTCACGGAAGATCTCTTGACACCCTGCCGACTGAAGCTTCGCCTCCTGGACATCCAGGGACTGACCGATAGAAGACACTCTCGCATAACCGACCAATGACATCGTTCATTACCTCTTAAACTTTAATGACCAAAAATTTATGAACGGAAAATGACCGTGTTGTCAAGCTGCCTTGTGGACGGTCACGACAGTATACAATTGTGACCGTTGGGGCCTGAGGTGGGCAGGGCATCTCATGACGCCCTCACCATTGTTGCGCAGGATCAGAGCCTGGTTTTTCGCTTGGTCTGCTTCTGTCGTTCTCTGCCTTGGTTGGCGAGGAGATCGGCTTTCTCGTTCATCTCGTTACCTGCATGGCCTCTCACCCATTGCCATTCGATGTCATGACGACAAGCGGCAGCATCGAGTGCCTGCCACAGGTCGACATTCTTGACATCCTTCCAATGTCGGGCCTTCCAGCTTTTGAGCCATTCGGACGCACCCTTGATGACATACTGGCTGTCCGAGAAGTTCTTCAGGCGAAGGGGACGCTTCAGGGTGTTGAGGGCTTCGATCACTGCTCGGAGCTCCATGCGATTGTTGGTGGTACCAGGTTCTCCACCTGATATCTCAAGCTGCTTCCTTGGGTTACGGATGATGGCTGCATAGCCCCCAGGGCCAGGGTTGCCAGAGCATGAGCCATCGGTATGGATCGTGATGATGTAGTCGGGGTAGGGCATGGTTGGACCGGCCTCCATGTTTGAGAAATAGGGAAGTGGTTTGGGTAGGGACGAGGCCCCCGTAAGGGGGGATAGGCGCGAGCTGTTAATCTGATTGGTCGCTCGAATTTTTGTGCCGAACATCCCGAACGAGCGCCAGCCTGTACAAAATGTACAGCCTAAGGAATGAACAGAAGGGGAGCTCTGGTTAGCGAGGGAGACCCCGGCGGTGACACCGAGGTCTGCTCTTGATGCCCTTAAAATGGGAGCAGTTCTTCTTCTTGCTTAAGCATATCTCTGCCGTACTCAAGCGCCTTGTCTGAGGCAACCATGCTCTGGTGAATGATCCAATCGGCAATTTCCTCAGGGAGGTGAAACTCAATCCTGTCGTCCTCAAGAAGCGGCGAGAGGTACCAGACTTCCGCTACCCGATAGGTGTCCTTTCGGTTCGACATGATGAATTCATGGACGCCAACTTCTCGTTCGCACCGTTCGATGAAGTCCCAAGCATTTTCGGCTCGGACAAAGCAATCAGCGATACGTCTAAGATCGTGGGTGGAATAGAACAGCTTCATTTTGCCATTTTCTTCAAACCGGATGAAGAAGTTAAGAGGCATGTTGTCGAGGTAAGCGGTGTAGATGTCAGTGATAAATCTCATGGTATTTCCTTTGATTGTCTGATTGTGGCAAAGGGATTGCACCCTGCCGGATATGAAAAAGGCCCCGCATGCATGAGCGGAGCCTTGGTGAAATTCAGGAGGTCAGTGAGCGCTGATCAGAAGTCAGTATCTTCGTCGTCCTCCTCATCTGCAGGATCGAGGTCGAGGATCATTCCTAGCTCATCGTAAAGGCTCTTAGCGTTGCGACCGCAATAATCGACCAGGACAAGAGCGAGGAGAGATGGGTTGCTAGACAGCTTGGTACCGTGTGCTTTCGACATGCGATCAACATAAATGGCAACTTGTTCGCGGAGCCAAGCATCCTGGTCGAAGTCTTCATCTTGTTCTCGCAGCTTTCCCGCTGCTGCCTGCTGGGCTTTCCACCAGCTGTCAAAGGTATTTGCGTCATCGTTCAATGCTTTCATTACTTTCCTCATGTTGCTGATTTGGCCGTAGGAGACGGCAGCGGCTTCGACAAGCTGGGCCTTCGAGTATCGTTTGGTGAGTACCAAACGCCAGGCGAGGTTCTGCCGCTGCTGGTTGTTGAGAGGCAGGACTGCTTTGGCGTTGATCCGGGCGGCTTCAAGGACGGCCTTCTCAATGCTGCCTTCGAAATACCGGACGGGGATGTCCGTTCGTTCTTCATCGCGGCGGTAGGCTTCAAGGCGGTGATGCCCATCGATGAGCACGAAGCTGTCACCGCACGGCAGGATCAACACCGGATCGAGATCAGTCATGCGCTCAAGCGCTCTCTTCAGTTCGGTCAGGTGATGTTCGGCAGGATCTTCGCCTCGGACGTTGAAGGCTTCCGGGCATTCGATGATGTCAGCTATGGGCAATCGATCAGGGCGATCCTCTCGGGTGCCTTTGGCGGCTTCCTCTGTCAGCTTGGCGATGGCTTCCGAAAGCTCGTCGTCAGCAGAGGGTGGTTCAGTGGGGGTGTTCGGCATGGAAATCCTTGCGTTGAGTGGTGTGGCTGAGCCACGGGTTACTATAGTTGAGACGCAACCAAATTCAGAATGGCTGATTTCTGCGGTTTTCCGCTGCAGCGTCGGACCCTCTAACGGGGCTCTAGACGGGCCTCCTACCTGTGCAAGTTCGCCCTTCGGCCTCTTCCCTCTGTCCGAGCAACGGCCTAGTCTGTCCCGCATGAAGTGCTTCGCGGAGCACACGAGGAACAAGACAAGGAAGAAGCATGGCGGATCGTCTCGTCACCCAGGATCAGATCAACAAGGCCGCCTGGGCGGTGTGTGACACCTTCCGGGGTGTCGTGGATGCAGCGGACTACAAGAACTACGTCCTCACCATGCTGTTCCTCAAATATATCTCCGATGTCTGGAGCGATCACTATGAGGGCTACAAGGCGCAGTATGGCGATGCCCCCGAGCTGATCGAAGCCATGATGGCCAAGGAGAATTTCGTCCTGCCGCCTCATGCCAGCTTCGGCTTTCTTTATGAACACCGGCATGAGCCAAAGAATGGCGAGCGTATCGACAAGGCCCTTCATGCCATCGAAGACGCCAACGGCACCAAGCTGCGAGACGTGTTCCAGGACATCAGCTTCAACTCCAACAAGCTCGGCGACGAGGATCAGAAGAACGACACCCTGCGGTTCCTGCTCGAAGACTTCGCCAAGGACGAGCTCGACCTGCGCCCAAGCCGGGTAGGGGCGCTCGATGTCATCGGTGGGGCCTACGAATATCTCATCTCGCGCTTCGCTTCGGAGGCTGGCAAGTCGGCAGGGGAATTCTACACCCCGGCGGAAGTGTCCACGCTCATGTCCCATCTCGTCGAACCAAAGGAAGGCGATCAGATCTGCGATCCGACATGCGGCTCCGGCTCGCTTCTGATGAAATGCGGTCGGCGCATTCTGGAGGAAACCGGTAAACGCACCTACGAGCTCTATGGTCAGGAAGCTATCGGGTCGACCTGGGCGCTGGCCAAGATGAACATGTTCCTGCATGGCGAGACCAACCATCGCATTGAATGGGGCGATACCATCCGCAACCCCAAGCTCCAGGATGGCAATGGCAAGCTGTTGCATTTCGACGTGGTGGTGGCCAATCCGCCCTTCAGCCTCGACAAGTGGGGCATTGGTAGCGCCGAGAAAGACCCGCACAAGCGCTTCTGGCGTGGTCTGCCGCCCAAGACCAAGGGCGACTATGCCTTTATTTCCCACATGATCGAGACCCTGAAGCCCGACACAGGGCGCATGGCCGTGGTGGTGCCCCATGGGGTGCTGTTCCGTGCCTCATCGGAAGGCAAGATCCGCAAAGCGCTGATTGAGGAAAACCTGCTGGACGCCGTCATTGGTCTGCCTGAAAAGCTGTTCTTCGGCACAGGAATTCCGGCGGCGATCCTCATCTTCCGGCACAATAAGCCCGACAGCTCGGTGCTGTTCATCGATGCCAGCCGAGACTATGAAGACGGCAAGAACCAGAACCGGCTAGGCGAAGCACAGATCACAAAGATCCTCGCCACCTACCGAGCCCGTGAGTCAGTCGACAAATACGCTTATCGTGCCAGCCTTGAGGAGATCGTCGAGAACGACTTCAACCTCAACATCCCGCGCTATGTCGACACCTTTGAGGAGGAAGAAGAGATCGACCTCGTCGCCGTCCGCACGGAGCGCAAGGTCTTGAATGCGGAAATGGCCGAGCTGGAAGCCAAGATGGACGCCTATCTCAAGGAGCTCGGTTATGGTGCCTGAGGGATGGCAGTCAGGTAAGATCGGAGATCTGTGTTCGCTTCAAAACGGCAGAGGCTTTAAGCCTGAAGAGTGGGATAAGGCTGGACTACCAATAATCAGAATTCAGAATCTTAACGGAAATCAATCGTTTAACTATTTTTCTGGAGAACCTCTGGATAAATGGCTCGTCCAGCCTGGGCAGATGCTATTTGCATGGGCAGGAACCAAAGGGGTCTCGTTTGGGCCGTTCATCTGGCAAGGCCCTGTGGGCGTCCTTAATCAACATATATTCAAGGTCTTCCCTAAAAAAATGGCTTATGCACCTTGGTTGTTCTTGGCGCTCAGGCAGTTGACGGATGTCATCGAGACAAGGGCGCATGGTTTCAAAGCGACGCTAGTGCACGTTAAAAAGGGTGAAATTGAAAACTCGCAAATTTTGATCCCCCCTCTCCCCGAACAGAAGAAAATTGCCGAAATCCTGTCGACCTGGGACCGGGCTATTGAGGTGGCGGAGCGGCAGTTGGAGAATGCGCGGCTTCAGAAAAAGGCCCTGATGCAACAGCTCCTCACCGGCACCCGCCGCCTCCCCGGTTTCGATGGCGAGTGGAAGACCGTGAAGCTGGGGGATGTGGCGAATATCGAGCGAGGAAAGTTCTCTGCGAGGCCTCGCAACGATCCTCGCTTTTTTCAAGGAGGCACCCATCCGTTCGTGCAAACGGGAGATGTGACAAACTCTCAAGTCTATCTTCGATCTGCTAGTCAGACTCTCAATGAGGCGGGGTTAGGAGTTAGCAAAGTGTTCCCGGTTGGGACCGTTTTAATGACGATAGCAGCGAACATCGGTGAAGTTGCTTTAACGACCTTCCCGGTGGCTTGCCCAGACAGCATTGTCGGTATATCCCCATTGCCGAATGAAATTCTAGCTTACTGGCTTCACCAACGACTGGAAATTGAAAAGGAGAACTTGGATAGGCTTGCCCCAAAACTTGCTCAAAAGAACATCAATCTCGAAACGCTCAAGCCATTGTCCATTAAAGTTCCTACTCTAGAAGAGCAGCATTTCATTTCTGACATTCTATCCAGTCTGGATCACCTAATTGAGCTGGCTCTTGGCAAACTCACCCACCTCCGCACTGAGAAACGCGCCCTCATGCAGCAGTTGCTCACGGGAAAGAAGCGGGTGACGGTCTGATGGCGGATGTAAATGCACTCTGGAGTGCCTATCAGCAGGTAGTTGTCGAGACCTATGAGGCAAGCAGGAAAGGCAGAGGCAAGGCGATCCATGTTCGCCCCGTCGAGGGTGAGGTCTATCCAGTGACCATGGACGTGGAATGCTCCCGTTCAATGCGCAAGAACCATCCGGTGGGTACTCGCTTCCGAATCTATGCCAAGGAGACAAACAAGCAGGGAAGCAAACCCTTCCTCTATTCTCATTTCAATTGGCCCTATGAGGTGGTGAGGGACTGACCTTTTCGGTGGCAAAAGGTCCTTTTCTTCAACCACACCTTGCTCCTTGCTGCGCTGTTGTGCTGACATGGTGACAGCTAGAGGTCGCTCTGCCGTCCTGCTTTCGCGAAGCCCAGTTCATTGCCCGAGGCCATCATGCTCGATCAACTCACGCCCATCACCACCGAAGAAGCTGCCTCGAAAATTCCCGCGCTGGCGTTGATGATCAATATGGGCTGGGCCTATGTCTCCGCCGATGAATGCCTCGCTCGACGTGGGTCCAATCGCGCCGTGTTACTGGAGGACAGTCTTCGGGTTTGGCTCGATGCCTATCGCTTTGATTATCGAGGCAGGCTCTATCCGCTGTCCGATGATGGCAAGGCGCAGGTAATGAAGGGCGTCACCAATCTCGGGCTTGCGCAAGGGCTCGCCAAGGCCAATGAGGCGCTGCACACCATCCTCACTCTCGGCATCACGGTCTCCGAATTCATGCCCGACGGTCACAAGCAGTCCGTTACGGTCTCGCTGGTCAACTGGAAAGACATTGGGGCCAACCGGTTCGAGGTGACCGAAGAGATGAGCGTCGAACGGCAAGGGCAGACGACGACCTATCGCCCGGACATCGTTGGCTTTGTAAATGGGCTGCCGCTGCTGATCATTGAGGCCAAGAAGGCGGTCACTGCCAACAAGGACAAGATGGTAGAAGAGGCCATCTCCCAGCATATCCGCAACCAGATGCCCAACGGCATCCAGAGCCTTTATGCCTATGGTCAGGTGTTGATGGCTCTGGCCGAAAGCCAGGCCCGATATGGCACCACCGAGACACCGAAGAAATTCTGGGCAGCATGGCATGAGGAAGAGATCTCTGAAGTCGATATGCTGGCGATCAAGAACAGTCCACTTGCTGAGGCTCAGAAGTCAGCATTGTTGGCAGGGCTCCCGGCGAAGGTGAAGGCCCACCTTACAGCGCTATGGTCTGCCGATATGGCAATCACCGAACAGGATCGGCTGTTGATCGGAATAGCCAAGCCTGACCGGTTGCTCGAATTCGTCCGTTACTTCCTGCTGTTTGACAGCAAGGTTGGTAAGATCGCGGCTCGTTATCAGCAATTCTTCGGTGTCCGCGCCATGCTGGCCCAGGTGCAGCAGCGTGACGAGAAAAGCGCCTCAGGCAGGAAACGCAAGGGTGGCATCATTTGGCACACCACCGGCTCGGGCAAGAGCTACACCATGGTGTTCCTCTGCCGCGCCCTGCTTCACAACCCGGATCTCGCCAAATGTCGATTGCTCATCGTGCTCGACCGCACCGACCTTGAGAAGCAACTGGCGGCAACCTTCCGGTCTGGTGGTGCTTTCGGTTCGGCTATTGCCACCAAGAAGGAAGGTGAGAAGGCCAGGGCAGAAAGCGGCCAGGATCTTGCCAAGCGGATCGGGGCAGGAACCGACCGGATCATCTTCACTCTGCTGCAGAAGTTCAACTCGGCCACCAAATACCCCGAGTGCAAGAATGACAGCGAAGACATGATCGTGCTGGTGGATGAAGGCCACCGCAGCCAGGGCGGCGAGAACCACGAGCGGATGCAGCTCGCCCTGCCCAATGCTGCCTTCATCGCCTTTACTGGCACTCCGCTGCTGAAAGAGCGCAAGACCGAGAACAAGTTCGGCAAGATCCTTCACGCCTACACCATGCGCGAGGCCGTGGATGACGGCACTGTCACGCCTCTGCTCTATGAAGAAAGGCAGCCACAGCTCGACATTAACGACAAGGCCATCGACAACTGGTTCGAGAAAATTACCACAGGCCTGACCGATGAACAGAAAGCTGACCTCAAGCGTAAGTTCTCCAGCAAGGGCCAGGTTTATGGAGCAGAGCAGCGCATCCGCCTGATCGCCTTCGACATCGCCACACACTTCTGTGACAGTTTCAAGGATATCGGCCTCAAAGGCCAATTAGCGACGGACAGCAAGCTCTCGGCCATCCGCTACAAGAAGGTGCTGGATGAAACAGGCCTTGTCACGTCTGCAGTGATTATCTCACCACCCGACACCCGCGAAGGCCACGAGGATACCAATGCCGCCAATGCGCCCGAGGTACAGACCTGGTGGGCGGATAATGTTGGCAATGATGCAGATGCCTATGAAGAAAGTGTCATCTCGGGCTTCTCCCTGGTTGGACCTCCTGACATCCTGATTGTGGTCGACAAGCTGCTCACCGGCTTTGATGAGCCGCGCAATGCCGTGCTCTATATCGAGAAAGACCTCAAGCAGCACAATCTTCTCCAGGCCATCGCCCGTGTGAACCGACTGCATGAGGATAAGAAGTTCGGCTATCTGGTCGATTATCGCGGCATCCTCAAGGAGTTGGACACCTCACTGCAAGACTATCAGAAGCTGGCAGATGAAACACGGGATGGCTACGACCCCGAAGATCTCGAGGGCATCTATGCCAATGTCAGTACCGAGTATCTCCAACTCCCGAAACTGCATCGTGAACTTTGGGCTCTGTTTGCTGGCGTCCAGAATAAGGCCGATAAGGAGCAGTTTCGCCGCCTTCTGGTACCGAAGATGGAAGCCGAAGAGGGGATGAGCTTTGACGCCAACCTCAAGTTCCGCGAGGACTTCTATGTGGCGCTGACCAACTTCGGCATGTGCCTCAAACTGGCGACCTCGACCCGTGCCTTCTTCGAAGATCCTGGCTTTGATGAGGTTAAGTTGAACCGATACAAGGCTGATCTCAAGTTTTTCATGGCAATCCGACAACAGGCTCGAGCCGATGCCATGGAGACAGTGGACTTCTCGCAATATGAGAAACAGATCCGCAACCTGCTCGATCATCAGGTCACCGGAGTTGCCATCAAGGACCCCGATGGCTTGATTCAGGTTGGCGGCAATACAGGCGACCGTTCTGAGGACCCTGAAGATTGGAGCGATGAGAAGAAGAAGAACGAGGCCGATCTCATCCGTACCCGAGTCACCCAGACCATCGAGGTGGATCTTGCTGATGATCCCTACGCTCAGGCTGTTTTCTCGGAGCTATTGCGAGAGGCCATCGCTGAAGCCGAAGCCATGTTCGACTTCCCAGGCAAGCAATATGATCTGTTCAAGGATCTTGAAGAGCAGGTGAAGGGTGGCGCTCCGGCGGACATTCCTGAGGCAATCAAGGGAAACCGTCATGTTCGGGCCTACTACGGCATTTTCAAACAGCAGGTGGATCCGGTTTGCTTCGAGGAGCTGGGTGAAGAGCATTTCATTGCCGAGGCGCAGCTGGTAGACGGTGTGGTGATGAATGCCATCGCCGCTAACTCACTCAGCCAGGAAGACATCATGAATGACATCAGCAGGAGCCTGCTGCCGCCTTTCTTCAAGACGTATGGCGACATAACGGTAGCGCAAAAGCTGATCGCTGTGATCCAGGATAAGGTGAGAGCAGGGGCCACCAATGGCAGCTTCTGAAGAAACCGAACCAGAGCGCCATCTGCTTGTCTATGGTGACACGAGGCTGCCCTACGTTGTACTCCGCGAAGATCGCCCTTCAGGCAAGATCGCCATCAATGTGGAGCCCGATGGAACCGTTCAGGTGCTGGCTAGTGCGGGAGCACCGCTTGTGGCTATCCAGAAAGCCGTTCAGTCTAAGGCTCGGTGGATCTCCGATAATGTGGCTCAAGCGCAGGGGCGACACAGCAACGTCCTTGAACGCGAATATGTAAGCGGTGAGGAGATTTTTTACCTTGGCCGACGTTATCAGCTCAAACTGATTGATACCCCAAAGGCAGAGCGGAGAACGCGCCTTTATCGCGGCAGTCTTGAGATTTTTACTGAGACCCGTGATCCCGACACCATTCGGGCAAGGATACGGGCCTGGCACAAGTTCCGTGCCCAGCAGATATTCTCCAACGGCATCAAGGAGATTTCTGCCAGATTGCCTTGGATTGATACGCCTCCCCGGTTTGAGCTGCTCGAAATGCAGAAGCGATGGGGAAGCTGTGCGACCGATGGCATTGTGAGGCTGCATCCATTTTTGGTTCGGGCTCCTCGGGATTGCATCGATCACGTTCTCCTGCACGAGCTCTGCCATCTCAAGGAGCACAATCACAGCAAAGCCTTTTATGACCTGCTGGACAGCTATCAACCAGGCTGGCAGCCCATCAAGGCCAAGCTGGATGACTGGGCCGAGGTATTGCTGAACGAGTAGGGGCGATTAAGGCTGGCGTGGTGCTTCCAGCGCAGTCTCGCAGATGTGAGTAAACTTACTGAGAAAAGCATCTTTGAGTGGCTTTGACTCCTTGATCTCATCAACATAAACGTCGATGTACCTTTCAATAATCCTCTGAAACGAGTCGCGGTTAAGAGTCTTCGCATCATGATCAACAGGGAGAGAACCGATGTTTCGAATGCGCCAGCCACTCTTGGACTGTGCTTCGTGTAACAAACCACACCTAATGAACTTGTAGAAATTTTCCGCCGATTCCGGCGAGGGAAAGCAAGTCGCAAATGGTGAGACTGGATGTAGAAAATCTCTAAAAAGTTCGCGGCAGCTATTGTATTCATTCTCGCCTACCTGGCCTCTTTTCGTGGTGTATTTTTTACCGGATCGCAATGCTGCTAAGAACTCAATCAGCGCACATTGGATGGTGACAATAGCAAAGCCCTCTCCATCTCCATCACCAATCACCTGCAAGATCTTGATGGGGTCGAGATACCGCTTTTGAATGCGCTGCAGAAAGAAGTCATCCACCGCCTTCCGCCAATCAGCATCGGTGGCATCATCTCCGTCCAGGAGCATTTTTCTCTCATCCCAGTCTTCGGTGGTTAAGTTACCCGCTATACGCGGTGCGCCATCAGAACAACCCATGCATTTTTCTCCAACTGGCGATTCCAAAGTGTCACTGCCAAGAGCTTAGGCTTTGCGACGCCAAGTTGACAACACTGAAGTTATCAACCCTTAAGGTGTATACATACGGTTTGGGCAGATGGCTTGGGGAGTTCTCTGGGAGCGGCGGTACTTCTTCCACAGGTGGGTACGCAATCTGGGTACGAACGTGGGTACGCACCAAAAAACTCGTCTCTATTAAGAGATTGAATTTATTGAAAAAATTTTCATGGAGGGAAAAATGGTGGAGCTAAGCGGGATCGAACCGCTGACCTCGTGAATGCCATTCACGCGCTCTCCCAACTGAGCTATAGCCCCACATCAAAGCGTCATATTCGCTTCGTGGTGAAGCGGAACATATTGAAGCGTTTAGGTGAAATCAATCCCCATTATCATGAAAATGTGGATTCTTTCCCCAGATAGATGATGTCTTTCTCAAAGGCTGGTCCCAAAGGCCAATTGGCAGTGCCGATAAGGCTCTGAAAGGGCCGTGGGTGGCTAAAAAAGATTTGGCTTCGGTGGACTGGGCTAGGGGATGAGAGCAAAATTCCGACAAGGATCGATAAGGGAGATGGGCCCCGCCGAGTAGGGATAAAGAAAAAGCGCAGCGGTTTCCGGCTGCGCTTTGCATTTGATATAAGAAGATTGCCGTCGCGAAGGATCGCACAATATGCATGCTCTTCACAAAGGGCCAAAAGCCACCTGAAAAGAGCGCGTATCGATTACTCGTCGTCTTCGTTTGGCACTGCCACGTCGAGGCCGATCGCATCGAGGGCTTCTTCGTCTTCTTCGTCGTCAAGGAAGACATCAGCGTCATCGCTGTTATCGTCGTCGTCGAGATCCGGCACATCGATATCAGAAGCCTGTTCAGCGTCGGCATCTTCAAGGGAGATGACTTCCGCATCACCATCGTCGTCCGAAGCCGCGGTGGTTGCTACAACTTCTTCTTCTTTTTCATCCACCTCAGCCACTTCAGCAGCCAATGGTTTGGCCAACTCGTAAATCGTCCCGCATTTGGGACAAACTATCGGATCGCGGTTCAGGTCGTAATATTTAGCGCCGCAATCTGCACAGACGCGTTTGGTTCCAAGTTCTGGTCGTGCCACAGCTTTGCCTCTTCACCTAGCAAGGTTTTCGATTCTAAGATTTGACCAACTCCATTAGCTAACCTTATGCGGCCTGTCAAAAGCTAAAAGTCGAAAACAGAGTCAATTTACTCTTTTCTTCCGAAGTTGGCGTGACGTAGTGGGCAATATGGTGTAAGTCGGGTTCCGTTTCAACGAAGAAATGGCCTTGCGGGATTGCTTTTATCATGCGCAATTCTGCCAAAAGGCCCAGCATGGAAATCAAGCAAGGGGTGGGAATGGCTCACGACAGCACCAACTTGTCTCCGCTTGCCGCACGCAAATGTTCAGGCCTTCGCGGTCATTTGCGTGTACCGGGTGACAAATCCATATCGCACAGGGCCCTGATCTTTGGCGCTCTGGCCCGCGGAGAAACACAAATTCACGGCTTGCTTGAATCCGAGGATGTGCTCAACACGGCCAAGGCCATGGCAGCCTTCGGCGCCACTGTGCGCAAGGATGATGAAGATGTCTGGTATGTCGAGGGGCTCGGCACGGGCTCTTTGGTTGAACCGACAGGTGTGCTTGATTTTGGCAATTCCGGTACAGGCGCACGCCTCGTTATGGGCATTGCAGGCGCCCACGCCTTTGCGACGACTTTCATGGGGGATGCATCCCTCTCCAGCCGCCCCATGGGGCGTGTGCTCAATCCTTTGCGCGAGATGGGCGTCGAGGTTCTGAGCCGCTCGGGTGATCGCTTGCCGCTGACGCTGAAAGGTGCCGATCCGGCCCAGCCCATTACCTATCGCGTGCCCATGGCATCAGCGCAGGTGAAAAGCTGCGTCTTGCTGGCTGGGCTCAATATGGCTGGCACCACAACGGTGATCGAACCGGTCAAGACCCGTGATCATACCGAGAAGATGCTGCGCGGCTTTGGCGCAACGCTCGGCGAAGAGATGAATGACGCGGGAGAGACTGTTCTGACGATTGAAGGTCTGCAAGAGCTGACCGCACAGGACGTCACCGTGCCGGGAGATCCGTCTTCGGCTGCCTTCCCGATTGTGGCTGCTCTTATTACGCCGGGCTCGGAGTTGGTCATTGAGGATATTCTGCTCAACGAGACCCGCACTGGCCTCATTACCACGTTGCTGGAAATGGGCGCGGACATCACCATCGAGAATGAGCGCAACAGCGGTGGCGAACGCATTGGCGATATTCGCGTGCGCAGCTCTGCGCTGAAAGGCGTAACGGTGCCTGCAGCCCGCGCGCCTTCCATGATTGATGAATATCCGGTGCTGAGCGTGGCGGCGGCCTATGCCGAAGGGGAAACCCGCATGGAAGGCCTGGAAGAATTGCGCGTCAAGGAAAGCGACCGGCTGGCAGCCGTTGCCGCAGGGCTTGAAGCCAATGGCGTGCCTTTCGAAGAAGGCAAGGATTATCTCGTCGTGAGGGGCGGGGGCGCCATTGCGGGTGGAGGCCGGGTGATCACTCACTTGGATCACCGCATCGCCATGAGCTTCCTTGTCCTCGGGCTGGGGGCAGAAAAACCGGTGACCGTTGATGACGCTGCCATCATCAATACATCTTTCCCCGGTTTTGCCGATCTCATGGAAGCGCTTGGCGCAGAGTTTGAATAGAGCCGATGCCTACGACACCAAAGCGCGTGATCTCTCTTGTCCCCAGCTGGACGGAAACCCTGCTGGCAGCCGGTATCATGCCGGTTGGCCGCACGCGCTTCTGCATCCATCCGCAGAAGGCGGTGGCCGACATTCCCGTCGTTGGCGGCACCAAGGATTGGGACTGGGACAAACTCGTGGCCACAAAGCCGGATCTGATCCTGCTGGACAGGGAAGAGAATGCCCGCTTCATGGGCGAGCAGACGGACATTCCCTGTCATGTCACCCATGTCACGTCGCTGGAAGACATGGCGGCGACCTTCGCCGATCTGGCACGCCTTCTGTCCAATGATAAATTGCAGCAGATGGCCGAACGGTGCCGCACACTATTGAGCCTTCAGAAGCAGCCGTGGCAACCGGAAACCCCTTTGCCTGCCTTGATGGAATGGGGGCGGAGGCCCGAACACGCACCGGAAAAAATTCTCTATCTCATTTGGCGCAAACCATGGATGGCTGTCAGCCGGGAGTGTTTCATCGGTGATAGCCTTTCACGCCTTGGCGTCGAGATTGCGCATTTTGATGAAAAATATCCCGCGATCGATCTCGATGCTTTCGATCCGGAAACGACTCTCCTATTGTGCGCCTCCGAACCCTATCCGTTTCATGCCAAGAAGCAGCTCTTGGCTGAGCTTCCCTTTGCCCACGCTTTCGTCGATGGCGAATGGCTCAGTTGGTATGGTATCCGGAGCCTTGAGTTTCTGGAGCGGGAATTGGGGCGCTAAGGAAGAATTCGGCGCGACATCCCGCCCCGCCGATCACAGAGAAAAGACGTGAGACAAGACTGTTAAGGAGTGGACTGTCCAATGATCATCGCAATTGATGGCCCAGCAGCCTCTGGCAAAGGCACCATGGCGCGCAGATTGGCGGAGCATTTCAAGTTGCCGCATCTGGATACGGGGCTGACATTCCGGGCTGTGGCGCATGCGCTTGTTGTCGCGGGCAAACCGCTTGATGACGAAGATGTGGCCGAAGCGGCCGCGCGCGGGCTGGATCTTGGGGCGTTGGATCGCTCGGTGCTCTCGGCTCATGCCATTGGCGAGGCAGCCTCCAAGGTGGCTGTAATGCCGCGCGTGCGTCAGGCTCTCCTGGAAGCCCAGCGCGGCTTTGCGAACCGACCGGGTGGGGCCATTCTGGACGGGCGCGACATTGGCACCGTCGTTTGCCCTGATGCGGACGTGAAGCTGTTTGTCACCGCCAGCGCAGAAGAACGCGCCCAGCGCCGCACCGATGAGATTCTGGCCAAGGGCGAGCAGGCGGACTATGCGCAGATCCTTGCCGATGTGAAGAAACGGGACGAACGCGACCAGAACAGAGCTGTGGCTCCCCTTGTGCCTGCGGCAGATGCCCACTTGCTTGATACAACAAAATTGGATATAGAAGGCGCATTCCAGCAAGCTGTTAGGATTGTTGAGGAAAGCCAGGAAAAATAAAAGAGTGGCAATCAGTCTCTGATTGTTGCCCTTTTTGCTATGCGCTCACTTGCATAACTCTGGTTATTTCTTATGTCTTTCAGTCTGTTACGTTGGGGGATGTTACAGGCGGATTGTGCTGTTTCAGTTTTCTCTGTTTTCAGACCTTGACGGGCATCCTTGCGGAATGCCTTTAAAATTGCGCTCCCTACCGACCGCATACGCGCCGGACCACTCCTTTATCACAAAGGGTGGACTTGTCCTTAAGTTGGACATGGTCGGGAAAAGAGCATGGTGTAACACGAACCAATTGGCGCGAAGAGCCCCGAAAAATGGGGTTATTTAGGAGTTTTTATGAGCGATCTTAATCCGTCCATGGAAGATTTTGCCGCCCTTCTCGATGAGTCCTTCAGCGAAACCTCACCTCATGAAGGTGCGGTTATCAAAGGGACTGTCGTCGGCATCGAAAAAGACATGGCTATCATCGATGTTGGCTTGAAAGTTGAAGGCCGCGTAGCACTGAAGGAGTTTGGTGCTCAGGCAAAAGACGGTGGTCTTGAGATTGGCTCCGAGGTTGAAGTCTACCTCGAGCGTATCGAAAATGCGATGGGCGAAGCTGTTCTGTCTCGCGACAAAGCCCGCCGCGAAGAAAGCTGGGGCAAGCTGGAAAAAGCGTTCGAAGCAGAAGAAAAAGTCACTGGTACCATCTTCAACCAGGTCAAAGGCGGCTTCACCGTCGATCTGGATGGCGCCGTTGCCTTCCTGCCTCGCTCTCAGGTGGATATCCGTCCGGTTCGCGACGTGACCCCTCTGATGCACACGCCACAGCCTTTCCAGATCCTGAAAATGGACAAACGTCGCGGCAACATCGTTGTTTCCCGTCGTGTTATTCTGGAAGAAACCCGCGCCGAACTGCGCACCGAACTGGTTCAGAACCTCAAAGAGGGTCAGACCGTCGAGGGTGTTGTCAAAAACATCACCGATTATGGTGCATTCGTGGATTTGGGCGGCATCGACGGCCTGCTGCATGTCACCGACATTGCATGGCGTCGTATCAACCATCCGAGCGAAGTTCTGTCCATCGGCCAGACGGTCAAGGTTCAGATCGTTCGCGTCAACCAGGAAACACATCGTATTTCTCTGGGCATGAAGCAGCTTGAAGTCGACCCATGGTCCGAAATCGAGCAGCGTTACCCAGTGGGCGAGAAATTCACCGGCCGTGTGACCAACATCACCGACTATGGTGCATTCCTCGAACTGGAACCAGGCATTGAAGGCCTGATCCACGTTTCCGAAATGTCCTGGACCAAGAAAAACGTTCATCCGGGCAAAATCGTTTCTACCTCTCAGGAAGTAGAAGTGATGATCCTGGAAGTCGATCCTGTAAAACGCCGTGTGTCTCTGGGCCTGAAACAGACCCTCGACAACCCATGGGCTGTTTTTGCAGAAAACAATCCAGCTGGCACTGTCGTCGAAGGCGAAGTGAAGAACAAGACCGAATTCGGTCTCTTCATCGGTCTGGAAGGCGAAGTCGACGGCATGGTTCATCTGTCCGATCTGGACTGGAACCGTCCTGGCGAGCAGGTTCTGGAAGAATTCAACAAGGGCGACGTTGTCAAAGCCGTCATCCTCGATGTGGATGTCGACAAAGAACGTATCTCCCTGGGTATCAAGCAGCTTGAATCCGATCCGTTCGAAGACGCTTCTGGCGATCTGAAACGCGGTGCTATCGTATCTTGCGAAATCACCGAAGTGAAAGAGAACGGTCTGGAAGTCAAGGTTGTTGGCTCTGACATGACCTCCTTCATCCGTCGTGCCGATCTGGCCCGTGACCGCGCTGACCAGCGCACCGACCGCTTCCAGGTTGGTGAAACGGTTGACGCTCGCATCACCCAGTTCGACAAGAAAAACCGTAAACTCGGTGTTTCCATCAAGGCGCTTGAAGTTGCTGAAGAGAAAGAAGCCATTGCACAGTTCGGGTCTTCCGACGCTGGCGCTTCCCTCGGTGATATTCTGGGTGCAGCCCTTAAAGCACGCGGCGACGACGAATAAGTCGCCCTGCCTTAAAGGGCCTTGTCAATAAAACGGATGCCGCAGGTGATCTCGCCTGCGGCATTTTTTATTTGTTATTTCTTTTCAAACTCTTTTTCGATACGCAGGCTATATTGGCGTTGCAAAATATGTTTGCGCGGGTGATAAACCAAACAGGAACAGCTTGAGGAAAATACAACCATGGCTTTCGATATGGATCATTTGGTCGAGCGACGCAAGCTACGGCGCAAACTGTCGGTCTGGCGCATAGTGGCCGTGCTGGCGCTGATCATTCTGGTTGCTGCCGCATCGCTGAACTTTGTCGTTGACGAAGATAGCCTCTCCCACAAGAAGAGCCATATCGCCAAGATTGTTTTTTCCGGCACCATTATCGGTCAGGAACGCAAGCTCAAACTGATCCGGCAGTTGGAAAAGACCGACAGCGTCAAGGGTGTCATCGTTTCCATCAATAGCCCCGGTGGGGCAACCTCTGGCGGTGAAGCAATCTATAATGCCCTCAAGCAACTGGCCGAGAAAAAGCCTGTGGTCGCCAGCATGGATGCCTTGGCTGCATCTGCCGGTTACATCATCGCGTTGCCAGCCGAACGCATTTTTGCAAGACGCACCTCAATCACCGGCTCCATCGGTGTTCTGTTTCAATATACCGATCTAACCGGCCTGATGGATACCGTGGGCGTGAAGATGCGCAGCATCAAAAGCGCCCCTCTGAAGGCCGAGCCAAACCCGTTTTCCGGCCAGAATCCTGAAGCTGAAGCGATGATCGCCAGAATGATTGATGATTCTTTCCAATGGTTTGTTGACCTTGTTGCGGAAAATCGTCCCTTTGACAGGGAAAGGGCACTGGAATTGGCCGATGGCCGAATTGTCACAGGTGGGCAGGCCGTTGATCTGCAGTTGGTGGATGAGCTTGGCGGCCCTGAAGAAGCGAAGAACTGGTTGATTCAAAACCATAATTTGGATAGTAATCTGCAATTGATCGAGTGGAAACCGGAACCGATCACGGAGAGTTTTCCATTTGGCTTTGCCAGCAAGATCGCTGCCAGCCTGCTTCCTCAACCAATTATTGACCTATTTGACCAACGAAATACCGCAGTGCAACTTGACGGACTGGTTTCAGTTTGGCAGGCTCAAAAAAACGAACAATAAGAGCATTTTACGCTTTTTATTACGTTGGGATCTGCTCGATAACGAATTCAAATCTGTAAGCGTAGCAATGAAGGGGAGCGGACGATGATCAAGTCCGAATTGGTACAACATATCGCAGAACAAAACCCGCATCTCTATCAGAGAGATGTCGAACATATTGTGAATGCCATTCTCGATGAGATTTCCGACGCTCTGGCGCGCGGCGATCGGGTCGAGTTGCGTGGCTTCGGTGCCTTCTCGGTCAAGAACCGGCCGGCGCGCATCGGTCGCAATCCGAGAACCGGTGAGAAGGTTCCGGTGGCTGAAAAATATGTTCCTTTCTTCAAAACCGGTAAGGAAATGCGTGAGCGTCTCAATGATGGGGACGGGAGCGAATAAGCCTGCCGATCAAGACTGGATATCTTTCGATTATGAAAATAATCAAACGCTTTTTGCAGCTCATCATTCTTGTGCCGTTCGCCATTGTCGCCATTTCTCTGGCGGTGGCAAACCGCCACAGCGTGAATCTTGCTCTGGATCCGTTCTCTCCTGAACAGCCTGTTCTGGATTTTACGGTACCGCTCTATGTTGTGATCTTTGGCGCATTGCTGATCGGAATTTTCATTGGCGGCTTCATGGCGTGGCTCAAACAGGGTCGACATCGTAAAGCTGCGCGGGAAAAACGCTACGAGGCGCAAAAGTGGCGCAACGAAGCAGATCGCCAGCAAAAGCGCCTTGAAAAGATTGCCGCTGATCCAAAGAGCGACGTTCCGGCTTTGCCAGCAGCAGGGCCGACCGCCGTTACCAAAGTCGCGATGTAATCCGGACTGGTGTGCTGGTCGGTTCCTTTCCGGCTTGACTGGATGACCCGAGCCAGACTGATAAATGCGAAGCGATCTGACAAGAATTGATGCCAGCCTCAAGGGCTGGCATTTCTGTTTGGTCCCAACCCAAGAAGGGCTTTGATTTCCATAAGCTCCCGAACTGGTGATGACAAAGCCATTGCAACAAGAGGGTTCCCAATGTATGTAAAGATCTGTGGGCTATCGACGCCAGATGCGATCGCAACGGGCCTGCAATGTGGTGCCAACTGGATTGGATTTGTTTTCTTTCCGAAAAGCCCGAGGCATGTGGATTATGGGAAAGCGAAGGAACTGGTGGGTTCGGTACGCGGCAAAGCGTCCATAGTAGCCCTCACTGTCAATGCGAGTGACGATGAGCTTGAGGCCATCGACCGGTCGATCGATCCCGATATCTGGCAATTGCACGGCACCGAGACACCCGAGCGTGTCTTAGAGATCAAGGCACGGTTCAAACGCCCTGTCATGAAAGCCCTGCCCATTCGGGATGAAGCAGATCTTGCGCCCATACCTGCCTATGAGGCTGTGTGCGACATCCTGCTGTTTGACGCCAAGCCACCCAAGGACATGAAGACAGATCTGCCCGGTGGCAACGGCATCACCTTTGACTGGCGCCTGATACAGAATCTCAAGCTCAAGAAACCATTCGTCCTGTCAGGGGGCCTTAACCCGGACAATGTCGCCGAGGCCATTCGCCTGACCCGCCCGCAAGGAGTTGATGTCTCCTCGGGCATTGAAAGCGCGCCGGGCGTTAAAGACCGGCAGAAAATCATGGATTTCGTTCATGCCGCCAAGGCCGCCGCTCAAGAGCTATAGCGAATGCGGTCAGGCGTGGACAGCTTTTGAACAAGGAAGCACTAATGACTGACCCGACCACTTTGCCCAACAGCGTCAGCCAGGGCCCCGATGATCGTGGCTTTTTTGGCATTTACGGGGGACGCTTTGTCTCAGAAACCTTGATGCCGCTCATTCTGGATTTGGACAAGGCCTATAACGAAGCCAAGGAAGACCCCGAATTCCACAAGGAACTGGCCAAGCTGCATAAGGATTATGTCGGCCGCCAGAGCCCGCTCTATTTCGCCGAGCGCCTGACCGAGCATCTGGGTGGCGCGAAGATCTATCTCAAGCGCGAAGAGCTGAACCACACCGGCAGCCACAAGATCAACAATTGCCTTGGCCAGATTCTGCTGGCCAAACGCATGGGCAAGACCCGTATCATCGCCGAAACCGGCGCTGGCCAGCATGGCGTGGCAACGGCCACCGTCTGTGCTCGCTTCGGCTTCCCTTGTGAGGTCTATATGGGCGCAACGGATGTGGAGCGTCAGGCGCCGAACGTCTTCCGCATGAATCTGCTTGGTGGCGTGGTCCATCCCGTTACCGCAGGTGCGGGCACCCTCAAGGATGCCATGAATGAAGCCCTGCGCGACTGGGTCACCAACGTGGCTGACACCTATTACATCATCGGCACGGCAGCCGGCCCGCATCCATATCCCGCCATGGTGCGCGACTTCCAGTCGATCATTGGGCAGGAAACAAAAGAGCAGATGTTGGCCGCTGAAGGACGGCTGCCGGATATGCTTTGTGCCTGCCTTGGTGGCGGCTCCAACGCCATCGGCCTGTTCCATCCGTTCCTTGATGACGAAGACGTACAGATCGTCGGTGTCGAAGCGGCTGGCTACGGCCTTGATACCGATGAACATTGCGCCTCTCTGAATGCGGGCAAGCCCGGCGTTTTGCATGGCAACCGCACCTATCTGCTGCAGGATGACGATGGTCAGATTCTGGAAGGGCATTCCATTTCCGCCGGTCTGGACTATCCGGGCATCGGGCCGGAGCATTCCTTCCTCAGGGATAGCGGCCGGGTCGAGTATGTCTCGGCAACCGACACCGAAGCTCTTGAAGCCTTCCAGCTGCTCTGCCAGACAGAAGGGATCATTCCTGCTCTTGAGAGCTCTCACGCCATTGCCGAAGTCATCAAACGGGCTCCGACCATGGACAAAGACCAGATTATCGTCGTGAACCTGTCCGGTCGTGGCGACAAGGATGTCAACACCGTGAGCAAGTTTCTCGGCAAGGGATCCCTTGCGGAATAGGATGCAGGAGTAAGAGCAATGGAAAAAACACGCATTGATACCCGCTTTGCTGCCTGCAAGGCCGAAAATCGCGCAGCCCTCGTTGGCTTCATCACCGCAGGTGACCCGGATTTGGATACCTCGCTGGAAATCTTCAAGGCTCTGCCCAAGGCTGGCGTTGATGTGATCGAACTGGGCATGCCTTTTTCCGATCCGATGGCCGAAGGGGTTCCCATCCAGCTGGCCACCCAGCGGGCGCTGGCCGGTGGTCACACCATGGCCAAGACCTTCGACATGGTGCGCGCATTCCGCAAGGAAGATAATGAAACCCCGATCATCCTGATGGGCTATTACAATCCCATCTATGTGCGAGACCCGAAAGCCTTTGTCAAAGATGCAAAGGAAGCAGGCGTTGATGGCATGATCGTGGTTGATGTGCCGCCCGAGCATGACGATGAATTGTGCATTCCGGCTAGAGAGGCCGGGGTCAACTTTATCCGACTGGCAACCCCGACCACGGACGAAAAACGCCTGCCCAAGGTGCTCGAAAACACCTCTGGCTTCGTTTACTACGTCTCGGTGACCGGGATCACGGGCACAGGCGCACTGGATGCCGACAAGGTGGCCATCGCCGTCAAGAGCATCAAGGATCACACCAATCTGCCGGTCGCTGTCGGCTTTGGCGTGAAAACCCCCGAGCAGGCCGAAGCCATTGGGCGCAATGCTGATGGTGTGGTTGTTGGTTCCGTACTGGTCAATGCCATCAAGGATAGCCTTGATGCTGACGGCAAGGCGACAGACAAGACTGTTTCTGCCGTAACCGATATCGTCAAGGGATTGGCAGACGGCTGCAAACGCGCCAAGGCCTAAGGTCTGGCACACTCAGAAGCAACATGAAGCCCCGGCTCTGTCCGGGGTTTTTTCATTGCGGAGTTCTCTGCTTCATTGTTGCCATATCCTTGTTAAGGGTGAGGCAAAAAAAAGCTGTGCGTGACAAAATAGGGCGTGCCCTGACCACAATTGAGTGTTACTGCTGAGACCCCGACGCCTCCGGCCTGGACAAGATCACGAAAAGCATGGATTTTTGTTTCCGGGCGCAAGGGGCTGCGGCTCGTGTGGCAAGGCCTATACTAATATCGGGCCTTGAAACCATCAGATTGCATCCCCAGCTGCAATACGGTAAGACAGGGGAGCAAATATGGGGTTTGCCCCGTCAAGACTGTTTTAAGGCTCAAGTCAGGAATTGGTTCGTGAACTGGATTAACACTGTCGTTCGACCGAAAATTCGTTCGTTTTTGAATCGCCGGGATGTCCCGGAAAACCTTTGGATCAAAGATCCGGTCACCGGTGAAATGGTGTTCCATCGGGATCTCGAAAACAACCAGTATGTTGTTCCCAATTCCAACTTCCATATGCGGCTCAACGCGTCCCAGCGCTTCCAGTATTTGTTCGACAATGCGGACTATAGCCTTCTGGAAGCCCCTGAAGTGGTCGATGATCCGCTGAAATTCCGCGACATCAAACGCTATTCTGATCGTCTGAAGGAAGCTCGTTCCAAAACCGGCTATAAAGATGCTGTGCAAGTGGCGCAGGGCGACGTGGAAGGGCTGTTGCTGACCGCTGCCGTGCAGGATCCCAATTTCATGATTGGTACTCTGGGCATGGCCGCTGGCGAAGCGTTGATCAAGGGCATGATGAAGGCCGTGGAAGACAAAACGCCTTTCGTCCTCTTTTCCGCTTCCGGCGGCGCGCGCATGCAAGAGAGCATTCTGTCTCTGATGCAGATGCCGCGCGTAACCATTGCCGTTCAGGCGCTGCGCGAAGCTGGTCTGCCTTACATTGTCGTGTTGACTGACCCGACCACGGGCGGGGTAACCGCATCCTATGCCATGTTGGGTGATATCCATATTGCCGAGCCGGGGGCTCTTATTGGCTTTGCCGGTCAGCGTGTGATCGAGCAGACCATCCGCGAAAAGCTGCCCGAAGGGTTCCAGCGCGCCGAATATCTCAAGGATCATGGCATGGTGGACATGGTGGTCCATCGTCATGACCTCAAGAAGGTTATCGCGCGCCTTTGCCGCTTCTTCACCAATACCGATGTGCCAGAGAATCTTGGCGAAGAGCTGACATCCGAACAGGTCGCCATTGAAAAGGCCATGGCTGATATTCCGGATGCCAATCCGGAAGGAAGCGCCGAAGCATCCCCTGAAGCCGCATCTGAAAAGACACCAGAAGACGGTGCCAGCGATGGGGAAAAGAAAGAAAAGGCAAAAGACACCGACAAGAAGGCTGATTGATCCTTCTGATCCTTGCCTTTCGTGGCGGAGTGAGCGGGGCCGGAGGGCGTTCGCAAGTGACTTGCCGACATATTATACCGGAGCATCCTGTTGTTGGAAAACGCGGGATGTTCTTGATTCTGGGCCACCGCTGCGTGGCCCGCTGTTTTTGAGGAATGACAGCATGAATGAGCTGTTGGCACCAACGCCCGGTTCTCTTGCGGCTTCCCCGATCTGGATAGCGACATAAGATAATGACCGAACAGACAGAAGCCATTCTGGAACGCCTCGTTGGCCTCCATCCCAAAAGCATTGATCTGGAGGTGGGGCGCATAGAACGGCTGTTGGCCAAGCTGGGTAATCCGCATCTTTCCTTGCCGCCAACCATCCATATCGCCGGAACCAACGGCAAAGGCTCGACCTCGGCTTTCCTGCGCGCGATGGCAGAAGCTGCGGGTAAGAAAGTGCATGTCTATACCTCGCCGCATTTGGTGCATTTTCGTGAACGCATCCGGCTGGCGGGCACGCTGGTTTCCGACGAAATTCTGATCGATGCTCTGCGCCGCTGCGAAAAAGCCAACGATGGCGAGCCGATCACCTTTTTCGAGATCACAACCACGGCTGCTTTTCTTCTTTTCTCTGAGCATCCTGCCGATCTGTTGATCCTGGAAGTGGGCCTTGGTGGCCGCTTTGATGCGACCAACGTTATCAAGGATGCGTTGGCGACCGTGATTACACCGATCGCTCATGACCATGAAGGCTTTTTCGGTACCGAGATTTCCCGCATCGCGTGGGAAAAGGCGGGGATCATGAAAAAGGGTATTCCGTCTATCTGGGCGCAGCAAGAAGACGAGGTGCGGTCTGTTCTGGAAGCCGAGGCAGCCAAGGTTGGCGCTCAGCCACTTTCCATTGGCGGACAGGACTGGATGAGTTTTGAAGAGCATGGCAGCCTGATTTTTCAGGGGGAGAGCGGTCTGCTGGATCTGCCTATGCCGCGCCTTGGTGGGCGCCATCAGCTCTCCAATGCCGGAACCGCGATTGCCACAGTCCGTCAGGTGTTGCCAGAAATAACCGATGAGCAAATCGCCAAGGGGCTAACCTCGGTTGACTGGCCAGCACGTCTGCAACGGCTGACCTCGGGACATTTGTTCGATCAATTGCCTAAAGGGTCCGAGCTTTGGCTTGATGGTGGCCATAATCCTCATGCCGGTCTGGCGGTGGCGTCCGCCTTTGCGGATCTGGAAGAAAAGGCCCCGCGTTCTCTGCATATGGTTGTGGGCATGCTCAACACCAAAGATCCTGCAGGCTATTTTGCGCCTTTCAAAGGCTTGGCCAAAGATATCATAACAGTGCCTATCGAGGGCAATGATGCGGCGCTTGATCCTGTTGATCTGGCCCAGATCGCTCAGCAAGCAGGTATTCCCGCGTCGGCGGCAGGATCAGTTGAAGAGGCCTTCAAGCGGCTTACTCTGATGAATATGAAACCGGCACCCCGTATTCTGGTCTCCGGTTCGCTCTATCTGGCAGGCAATATTCTCAAGACCAACGGTACATTGCCACAATAACAATGACATTTTGCGCTGCAGTCTTGCTACGGCAGGGGCTGTTTGGGGCGCCCGGAGCTTTCCGGGCCAGCCTGTTGCCTTTCTGCGTGCCTTGGTCCCGCTGTTGATGCCAAATTTCTGAAACTTCCGGCAAAGTGGCTGCGTGTCGGCGCGATGAGCGGTGAATTTAAATCGATATAAATAGTGCTTTGAAGGCTGGTCGAGGGCAAAAATGGTCCCTTTTGTCTATCGCAAAGGGATATTTTGCACCGACACCATCGATTTTTCCCTCCAACTAGCCTTGCATTCTATGCAAAGGAATTAAGCGGTGGAAACTACATACGCCCTTAGTCGTAAAGAGTGGTGTTTTTAAGGTATTGAAATATATAGATAATTATTTACATAGAATTTTGATATATCAATAATGCATAGCTAAATTTTGAGATGATATTGAATTGCATGGTCGTCAAGACAGCTATGCAAACTTGGGGGGTGAAAAAATCGAAGCCATGTTCTATATACATAATCAAGAAAGCGATGAGGAACTTTAAAACGAGTTACAACTCAGACGCTTTCGAAAAAAGCAGTTGAACCCCTAATGCCACATAGCAACAAAGGATGACGACAATGATGAATACTGTTGTGAAGAACTACCGTCAGTGGCGCAACTACCGTGACACTGTTGAAGAACTGAACCGTTTGAGCACCCGCGATCTTAACGACCTGGGCATCTCCCGTTCAGACATCAGCGACATTGCACGCGAAGCTGCTACTGCAAAATAAAAAAGTCTTTCGCTGACGATCAAAAGTCCAAGCGAAAGCCACGAGTTTCTTAAGAATTCAGGCTTTACCTCCTCCCAAAGCCTGATCCGATCCAAAACTTCCTCCTCCCGGTTTTGGATCCTCCAACGAAGCCCACCGGACCTCCTCCCCCGGTGGGCTTTCGTTTGTCTGCCCTCCTGTTTTCCGGTCTATTTCGCACTGACCAGCGCTCATGCGCGCGGATCTCCATCTTTGCTCTCAGGCAAAACCTGAAAAAAGGCAAAAAGAAAACCCGACCAGAGCTGCTGACCGAGTTTTGCTATGTCTTAATTGTGCCGAAGCGATCAGGCGCCGGTTTCGATCCATTTGACCAGATCGGTTTTCGGTGCTGCGCCCACTTTCATGGCAACGGCTTCACCGCCCTTGAAGAGCAGGAGCGTTGGAATGGAGCGCACGCCATACTGAGCGGCCGTATTCGGGTTTTCGTCAACATTGACCTTGACGATTTTGACGCTGTCGGCTTTTTCCTTGGAGATTTCATCCAGAATAGGCGCAATCATTTTGCACGGACCACACCATTCTGCCCAGAAATCGACTACAACAGGAACATCGCCCTGGACGTCCTGAGTGAAGGTTGCATCGGTAGCATTTACGATAGCCATAGCTTGCCTCTTTTCAATGCGCCCCTCCGAACTCCACAAGTGAACGGATCCGGGCTGGTTTCTATCAATATTCATTGATAAATGAATATTGTTCTGTTGCCCTGAAGGTAGGTATTCCCCTTTCCCTCGTCAAGGAGCAATAGGTCGATTGACGCCAATCTCATCGAGCGCAGATTGCCGCAGAGCCTCTGGAACCGCCATTATGCTAGGCTCGGCGGTCCACAGCAATAGGGTTTCAACAGTCTTGCCCGGATAAAGCGGCGCCAATAGGCGGGCATAAAGAGCCATCTGCGTCCGGTAGGCGAGGGGGGCTTCCTCTGGCGACTGGGGGACAAGACGATTCGTCTTATAGTCCACGATGGTGACGGAGTGTTTACCCACTAAGAGCCGGTCGATCTGCCCAGATACAGTATGTTCCTCGCCATGAATGGTGACCATGCCTGCAATCGAGACCTCGGCAAGGCCCTGTGGGCTGAACAGGGCAGCAAGTTCAGGGCGTGACAACAGCTGCAAAACCTCTTCCAGAATAGCCTTGCAGCTCTGCAAGGACATATCCTTGGCGACATGAGAAAGATAGGCAAGGCCTGCCTTTTGTCTTTCTGATTCAGAGACTTGCGGCAGATGCTCGATCAATGCATGGATGACGGTGCCTCGCCTGCGCGGCTCCCAGTCATGCACCAGACTGCGGCTTGGACCACTGGCTACAAGCTGCATGGCACCCTGATCTCCTTCGATTTTTTCTGCGGCCTTCGAGGGCTGCAAGAAGGCCATCGGGCTGGGCGGTTTGCTCGCTGGCTGCGTAATCCATGCGGGCAGATCAGGCGCCTCCTTCCCGCCGGAAAGAGGCTTGGGATTGTCTACTGGCCGCTCCTGGAACCGTCCTTCCAGATGCCAACGATGGATGGGATCGCCGGTCACCGGATGGGGCACTTCTTCGAGATGATCAGAGAGAGCCCGTCGCGCCACTTCATACCAGCAATTCTCCGCTGGCCCGCGCACGCCTGCAAAACCGCAAAGATAAAGCCGATCCTCCGCGCGGGTCATGCCCACATAGAGCAGGCGCAAATATTCTTCCTCGGATTCCGCATCGAGTTTGCCAAGGCTTGAGGCAACGGGGGAGGGCTGGTTGGCTGCCGGTGCTTTCCATGCCATCATGGCAGGGCCTCCGTCAGCCGCTTCCAGCTCCACCAGATGTGGATGATGGCTGGCGCTGGCGGGCTTGCCGGTGCCATCCACCAAAAACACGATGGGCGCTTCGAGCCCCTTGGACCCATGCACCGTCATCACGCGGATCTGTCCTTCGGCAGCGCCCATATCGCGTTTGATTTCCGCACCGCCTTGCCGCATGGAGGCAAGAAAAGCCTGAAGGTTCGGTGTCTGCTTTTTCTCGAAATCCAGAGCGCGAGACAACAGCTCGTCAATCACCTCGTCAGCCTCTGGCCCAAGGCGTTCGATAAAGGCGCGGCGCTTGCCCTCCGGTCCCAGAATCTGGGCGAAGAAATCAAATGGAGGCTGAAAATCCACCTGCCCTTGCCAGCGGCTGAGATGGGCGAAAATCTCGACGAAATCCGCGTCTTGTGGTGCGGTACTATCAGCACGTTTTCGCAAACAATCCCAAAGGCTTGTATGGCGTCCCCCCGGTTCGTAGGCTAGGTCGAACAAGCGCTCTTCCGATAAGCCGAAAAGAGGGCTGCGCAGCACGGCGGCAAGCGAAAGATCATCTTCGGGCAATAGCATCACGTCGCCCAGCGCCAGCAGATCCTGCACTGCGATATGATCGAGCAGAGCAAGGCGGTCTGCCCCTGCCACGGGCAAGCCGGCCTCCTTGAGAGCCCTGTTGACGGCGGTGACAAAAGCCCCGCGCTTGCGCACCAGAATAAGAACGTCTCCGGCTGAAATCTTGCGTCCGTTGCCTTCCAGATGTTGCCCGCTCTCCAGCCAATGGTGAATGGTCTTGGCGATGTCCTGTGCCAGCCTTACCTGTGGGTCAGCTTCGCCCTGTGCGTCCAGCGGCTTGGCCCAGTCCTCATCCATCTCCTGCTCGATCGGCTCATGCAGTGGCCAGATTTCAACAAGACCGGGATCACGTCCGCGGATCGGCTCATGATCGGTCCGTTCCTTGTCTGAAGAGAGTGCTTCGTAGGTGGCTGCGCTGGAAAAGACCTGATCGACCGATTTGAGCACATGGGGGGTCGAGCGGAAGGAGAGCCGTAATTTGATATCATGGAAAGGTTTGTCCGCCGCCTTTGCTCTTGTGCGGAAGAAATCGCGCATATAGGCGAACCATTTCGGTTCGGCTCCCTGAAAGGAATAGATGGACTGCTTTTCATCGCCCACCGCAAAGACGGTCCGGTTGACCTCGCGGGCGCTGTCTCCTGAAAAGAATTCTTCCCCCAGCCGCTGGATGATCTCCCACTGATAGGGGTTGGTGTCCTGTGCCTCGTCCACCAGAATATGGTCAATGCCCTGATCGAGCTTGTAATGCACCCATGCAGCCGCCCGCACCGGACGCAGCATCTGAGCGGCCTTCATGATCAGGTCTTCAAAATCCATCAGTCCACGCACCGCCTTGGCGCGTTGATAATAGCCAATCACCCCTTCGGCAAGGGTGAAAAGCGCCCGACTGACTTCCAGCGTGATGAGGGCATTGCGTTTGTCAAACAGGGCATCCAGCCGCATCTGTTCGCGCTCGATGGCGTCGGCAAGGCCGAGATCGCCTTCCAGCATCTTTTTCGACGCGGTGTAGGAGAGGGACTTGGCCGCACCATCCTTCTTGCGAAACAGTTCAAGCCAGAGCCGTGTCTGCTCACTGAGCGGCGGGCGGGCGAGAAGACCCCGCATAAGGGACGCCTGCGCCTTGTCCCGTTTGCCACCGGTCTCGAACAGGGGCGCCAACTCGCCAAGATAAGAGGCAGGGAAAAATGGACCGAACGGGATATCCGCTTCCAGCGCTTCGATGCTGTCCGTTCCGGAAAGCCCCAACGTTCGGGCGAGATTGGCAACCGCTGCGTCAAGCCCGGTTGATCCGGCACCCGCTTCGGAGCTTTCGCCCCCTTCCATGAAGCGGCCAAATCCTTCCCGGTCATAGACCAGAGAAATGAGCGCATTCTGGATGTCCATATCGCCCATATGGTCCACCAGCAGCGTCAGGGCAGCGCTCCATTGCGGGCGTGTTTGCAGCCGTGCGGCTCGCATGACATGAGCCAGCGCCGCCGCCTGAAGGTCGGCTGCCAGCTGGTCATCGAGAATCTCGAAATGTGCCGGAACATTGGCTTCCAGCGGAAACTGATGTAGCAGCCGTTCGGCAAAGGCATGGATGGTCTGGATTTTCAGCCCGCCCGGCGTTTCCAATGCGCGAGCAAACAGGCGCCGTGCCCGCTGCAACTGGGCATCGGTGGGACGTTTGCCATCCAGTTCGACGAGTTCAGCGCGCAGCTCGTCGTCGCTCAGCTCGGTCCAGCCGGCCAGCAGCTTGAACACGCGGTTCGACATTTCAGCCGCCGCCGCCTTGGTGAAGGTGAGGCACAGGATCTTGGAAGGTTCGGTGCCTGCCAGCAACAGCCGGATAACGCGGCGGGCGAGCACGAAGGTCTTGCCCGAGCCCGCATTGGCGCTCACCCATGCGGAATTTTCCGGGTCGGAGGCGCGGGCCTGAGCATCTTTGGTTTCCTGCGGGATTTGCATGGTCATCTCTATTCCTCCCCGCCTTGCTGCGACCATTCCTTGACGCGCGCCAGATGATCATAGGGGCTTTCGAACCGCTCGAACATGGGTCGCGCCCGCGATGGATAGCTCTTGGCCGGATCATCATAGGCGGTGATCAGGGCCAGCAGGCGCTTGCCGATCAGCTCGACAATGTCCTCGGCGGCGTAATCCTTCTCCACTCCCGGCTTGCGTTCGCCTGCCTTGCGACCGCCGGAAAGGCGTATCCAGACCATATCGCCCACTTCTATGCCGCGCGGAATGGCCTCGAAGCCGCCAAGCTTGGCCATATAGCCTTCCAGTGCCAACTGCGGCGCAAAGCCGGGCAACACCTGCTTGGCAGAAGGGGGCTGTCCGGTCTTGAAGTCGATCACCTCAAGCCGGTCATCCTTGGTAATGTCCAGTCGGTCGGCCCGTCCTCGCAGCACAAAATCTCCCCCGCGCACCGGCAGGGTGATGCGACCTGATATCTCGGCATGGCGGCCAGCAACAGTGTTCTCGCGCTCGGCCTCCCATTCCAGAATGAACCAGCGGGCGATGCGCTCAAAGCGGGGCCACCAGAAGGCCAACAGATCAGGGAAATTTTCCCATTGGGCAAAGGCTTCCCGTCCCATATCCAAAAGGCATTCAACCGCCGTTTCATCAAAGGGGCCCGTCCAATCCTGTGTGAAGCGGCCAAGTATGTCGTGAATGATCGAGCCTTTTTCCGCGCCGCCCGGTGCCGAGCCGATGGGGTCGAGATCTCTCAGACCCAGCACATGCTTGGCATAAAGGGCATAAGGGTCGCGCACCCATGTCTCGATTTCTGTGACCGAAAGCGAGCGCGGCCTTGCTTCCAGCGGCGGGCAGGGGGCTGGGCGTTTAAGAGTAATCTGCGCGCGCGCGGCATCCAGCTGTTCGGCCCATCGTTTCAGCTCAGCGCCCTTTTCATGCATGGCATGGCGGGCATCGGAACCGGCAACCGCTTCAAGGCGCTGCAGCCAACGGCTGGGCACAGTGGGTTCACCGCCGGTCTTGAGCGCACGGATCAGCACGACTTCGCTGCGTCCCATGGCTTGTGCAAAGTCATGGGCGGCGAGCCCGATCCGGCGTTCGGGCGGCTCGAGCTTCATTTGCGCGCGCATCGGACGCGATAGCCACGCGTCTGTTTTGGTCTCTGCGGGCCATGACCCTTCATTGAGGCCACCAATAACCACCCGATCCACATCCAGAAGTCGCGCTTCCAACGTGCCGAGTAACTGAATGCGCGGATCGCCCTCGCCATGGGAGAGCACCGTTTCACCAGACATCATGGCCACCAGAAATGGCTCCAGATCCTGAGGTGAAAGGTCGGACGAAATACTCGCTGCCAGCGAGGCGCGATCGAAGAAATCTTGAATGGAGCGCCCGGCAGCTTCGTCATACAGACGGTCAGGCAGGCCGTCCTTGTCCATCGCAACAGCCTCAACGGCGGAGATGACTCCTGCCAGCCACTCACCAAAGGAAGGCTCTTCTTCTGCATCCATCAATGAGATCAGCGGTGCGATTGCCTCCGAAAAACGCTCGAGAAGATGCGCAGCAATCTGCCAGACTTCCGGCAGAGCAATATGGGCGCCGAGTTTTTCCAGCTCTTTGGCTTGCTTGCGGGCAAATTCATCGAGCAGAGGCTTCAACCCGTCGCCAAGACGCGGGCCACGCAAAACGCGCAATTCCAGAAAGCGGGCTGCACGGCGTACATCGGGCCGCGGCATGCCAAAAGAGGCGAGCGGGTGCTTCATCAACGAGAGCAGCTTGACCGGATCAAAGCCGCTGACCACACAGTCGATCATCAGGCGCATGAGCAAAGCTGGCGGCGTCTCGGCAAGGGGCATACCGGCGGTGTCTTCCACATTGACGCCCCAGCGCTTGAGCTCCAGCAGCACACGACGGGCCAATGCACGATCAGGTGTTACCAACGCGGTGCGGGCGTCGGGTCGCTCGAGAACTTCGCGCAAAGCCAACGCGGCGATGCGGGCTTCTTCCTGCTCGTTGTTCGCTTCGGCCATCGTCACACCCGCAAGGGCAGCGGCGCGGTCTGCAAGAGATAGGGTTTCAAGGCTTGAGCGCCAATGCTCCGTGGTTTCGGCGGGGCGCAGGGCTTCGCTTACCAGCTTTTCTCTTAAGGCCAGTAGGGCAGATACGGCGCCCAAGCTGACCACATCCGTGCGCTTGAGGGCCATGCGGTCGAGCATTTGCTTAAGGTTGAACTGGGGATGACCGGCGGCAGGTTCGGTTTGCCCCAACTCGGGATGCAGGTGGCCGATGGCCTGCCAGCTTTCCTCGTCGAGATCCTTGTCGAGACCGGGCAGGATGAGCGCCCCTTTGGGGTGGCGCGCCACTGCTTCCAGCAAGTCGGCAGTGGCGGGAATGGAGCCGGTAGAGCCTGCCGCGATGACAGGCCCGTCATATTGCTCGATGGCCATGATCTCGGCAGCAAGCACAGCGTTGCGCCGCTCCACCGGATCAACCAGTTCCAGTCCCTTGAGATGCTCAGGCCATGTGGCTGTGGCGATCTTGAGAAATTCAAGGCTCATCTGCCAGAAGGCGCCGTAATCTTCGGGCACTAGATTGTCCAGATAGGCCCAGTCGGAGCGTTCGCGATGCACGGCGTCAATGAGCGCCAGAAGGTCAATCGCCAGATAGGCGGCATCTGTGGGGCGCCCGGATACATGCAAAGGCTGATCCGGCCCAAGCGCCAGAACCTGACGGGCCACCGTCTCGGCCCAGTGATGCACAAGCCGAGTCATCGTCAGGCGGCGCTCTACGCTGTCCATCGCGGTTGGCAAATGGCGAAAGTCCTCGCCGCCACTGGCTGCCACCTTGAAGGGCAGAAGATCCTCTTCTGCATCCCCGATTACATGGATCTTGGGAAGAATGGCACTTTGCCATCCACGCTTTCGCAAATGGGGCAGAAAGGCGTCCTTGAGCGCATCGGCGGTGCGCCGTGTGGGCACATAGATAATGGCGCGTCCCAAATCGGAAGGATTCTCGGCGCTGAAGCCCTCAATCAGATGGCCATCAATCAAGGCATCGATCAGAGTGGATAGAAAAGAGCAGGAAGGAGAGATGGTAAAAACTTTTGCTGCGCCGTACATCTGACACTCCCCTTGCTGTTCCTTCGTTTATTCTCCGGATTAGGACCGGCCAGCTCGGCCTAAAGCGAGCCACAAAAACCAATTGGCCGATAGATATCGGCCAACTGATTCATGTATGGGGTATTTGAAGCCAGATCGCCGCAAGACGCAAGGCGACAGATGCCGAAATCAGGGCAGGCGTCCACCGGTTGCGCTCTCGGCCAAAGCCCGCTCGGCGCTGCGGATATCACGCGGTGTGCCCACATGCATCCATGTGCCATCCATGATCAGGCCGTAGAGGCGGCCATTTTCAATGGCTTTGTCAAATTCTGCATTGAGGGAGTGCGAGCCGGCTGGTGCATCCTTGAACAGGCGTGGATGCATAATGGCAGCGCCGCTGTAAACATAAGGGGAGACTTCGTGGGCCTTGCGGCGACGCAAACGGCCATGCGGGTCGAGCAGAAAATCACCGCGCCCCTTGTAGCCGACTGCCGTTACGGTTGGCGCCAGCAGCAGCAGGGCGTCCATGGTTTCGTCGATCCAGTAATGGGCCAGAAGGTCGAGATTGGGAACAGACCCTTCCATCCAGAAGCTGTCAGAATTGAGCAGATAGAAGGGATCTTCTCCCAGATGGGGCAGCGCCTTGGTCACGCCCCCGCCAGTTTCCAGCAGACCATCACGCTCATCTGAAATGACAATCTCGAATTTGTCATACTGTTTGACATGAACCTCGATCAAGTCTGCCAGATAATGCACGTTGATAACGGTGCGATCCACACCGGCCCGTTCGAGTGCAGTGAGCGGGCGGTCGATGATCGCCTTGCCACCTACGGTAATCAGGGGCTTGGGGGTAATCGCAGAAAGGGGTCGCATGCGTTTGCCCATTCCGGCTGCGAGGATCATTCCGGTTTTGGGGCGTTTGAGCGTGGTCATGGTTTCGTCCGTGCTTTAGTCTTTATTTTCCCCCGGTGGTGCAACAGGAAGCACCGGGGCTTGGCTGTGGTTATCATGCTATGCGGTCTCTGTCTGCAAAATCCGGAGACAAGGTTAAATGCTTCGCAAACAAGCGTCAGACAGAAGAAGGCGGCATCAGCTGTTCGGCCTGATACCAGCTATGTAGAGTCTCCAAAAGAGGGTGGTCCATGCTGCGCGCCAGATAGGCAAGGCTGCGCGGGATGTGGGATAGGTAAGCGGTGCGCCCGGCTTCATTGGCCGCTCGGGAAAAGGCGCCGAGATTTTTCGAAATGCGCTGGGCAGCAGCAAGATGGTAGGCTTCGTCAAAAGCCGCGCTTTGGGCGTCGTCTAGAGCACGGCTGGTCTTGTAAAGCGCGAGCATCTTGTCGGCAAGCGAAGCGGGAATGGTAACGCGGGCATCCATGCAAAGAGCCGCAAGGTCGTAGGCGTTCGGACCGATGAGGCAATCCTGAAAATCGATGAAACCGATGCGCTCCTCACCTTGTTCCTCTGCCTCTCTCAGCCAGAAACAGTTGGGATCCTGCACATCGCGCAAAACGAGCACGGGCTCCGCTTCTACGAGCCGGTCAAGCAGTGGCGACCAGAGAGCCTTGAAGGCTGTCCGCTTGGCTTGAGGGCAGGGGGCGCCGTGGATATGAGGCCAGTAATGGTCGAGAAAAACATCCAGCTCGACTTCGAAGGCCGCCTTGTCATAGCGGGACAATGTATGTTGTCCTCCAGAGCCATCAAACACGTCGGGCAGAGGCCTTTGATGCAGGGCTGCCAGCGCGGTGACCGTTGCCATATAGCGGGCTTCTACCGGTGCTTCCGGTCCTTCGGCGAGGGTCATGGCGCCAAAGTCTTCCCACAACATCAAGCCTTCATCGAGCGCAACACCATAGCGTTTGGGAACCCGCAGCCCCATGGCCTCCAACCCCTCGCTGATAGAGAGCATCGGGGCGAGGCGGGTTACGCGATGGGCGACCAGATCATAAAGACGGCCATCCACAAGCTTTGGGCCCGGCTGGCGCTCGGGCATATCCATCAGGATGGCAGCTTGAGGGCTATCGCTTTTGCTCGGAGCCCCCTGAGTTGAGAGCTCGGTTTCATTACTCTCCCCCGTCAGATCTTCCGCATGCCGGACTCGATCATAAGTGCGCGGGGACAGATCCGAGGCGATCGGCTTGCGCAAGGCATCGCCCCAACCGGCATCAATCAGCAGCTGACGCTTGGCACAAAGGCGCTGGATGCGTTCACCCCAGCGGGCATCACCGGAAAGGGTCAGATGGCGTGCATCATCGCTTTGAGAGGGAACAAAGGACAGCCAAAGGGTCGAGGCTGGCATCAGATCATCCGCCCGATCGGGCCATTCCACAAGGGCGGCGCCCGTCTCCCAGGCTTCCTCGAAGCCGATCTCATAGAGTTCTTCACTGTCGCTGATTCGGTATAGATCGAAATGAAACAGCTCCAGCTCTTCGTCACCGAAGGCGATGTCATATCCCTGCACCAGAGTGAAGGTCGGGCTAGGCACTTCCATGAAGGGATCATCCGCGCGTGCGCGAAGCAGGGCGCGGGCAAAAAAGCTCTTGCCCATACCCAAATCCCCTTCCAGCGCAAGCACATCACCACATGCGAGCAGCGGTGCAATATCCGCAGCCAGAGCGGCGCTTGCGGCCTCAGATAACTGGTCAAAGGTAAAAGACCAATCAGAGCTGTTATGGAAAGAAGAGGATGTTTGGTCAGCCATCAGGCACCCTGCTATCAGCGCGACGAAAATGCAAAGCCATGTTCTGGGCACTGGATATAGCAGGAATGGGGAGCTTGTCGACTCTTATGGTGAAAAACTACAAGCCGCTTGCGGCATGTGAGCCATGAGCAAGACGCTCATCGTCTTGTTGCGCCTTGAGCGGTTGGTCTAACCGCCCGAGGCAAAGGGCCGCCGGAGCTTGTTATTCTGCAGCGGCAGTCGTGGATTGGGCGTCTATTTGAGGGTCAATGGGAAAGCTACAGATTACGCTCGTACCCTTTCCCTCATTGCTGGAGATCGTCACTTTACCCCCATGCAGTTCCACAAAACTCTTCACAATTGATAGTCCCAGGCCCGCTCCGCCGCGATTCGTCTCTGTCGTGCGGCTCTCGAAGCGATCAAAGGCCGAACCGAGATATTCCTCAGGCATGCCGCAGCCGTGATCGGACACGGTGAAAATGATGTCGCTCGGCGTGCGCTCGGCTACGATGGAAATCGACGATTCTGGGTCGGAGAAGGAAATCGCATTCGAGATCAGGTTAAAGAGCACCTGCCGCACCCGCTTGGGATCGCCTTTGAACTGCCCCATACTTTCGGCAACCGAGATATCGAGATGGATATTCTTTTCCGCCAGCCTGTCCTGAAGCCCTTCTGCGGCGGCGCGAATGGAATCAACCGGATCCACCTCTGCCAGCTCCAGCACGACGATGCCTGCATCAATGGTCGCCAGATCGAGAATATCGTTGACGATGGCCAACAGCGACGAACTGGACGTCATGATATGATCGGTATATTCGCGCTGACGCTCATTGAGCGAGCCGAAGGACTCGCTGGTGAGCAGTTCGGTGAAACCGATAATGTTGGTCAGCGGCGAGCGCAGCTCGTAGGAAACATGCTGGATGAAGGTGTTCTTGAGTTGGTCGGCGGCCAGCAGCGCTTCGTTGCGTTCCTGCAGGCTTCTCTCGACGGTAACATTGCCCGTTACATCAACAAAGGTCATCATGGTCGCGCCATCGGGCAGCGGAATAGAGGCATAGTCAAGGAAGCGACCGTCGATGCAGTCCATGCGGCCCATAACGCCTTCGCGTTTGTCTTCCAGCCCGACGACGCTGCCGATCAATGTGGCCCACACCTTGGTGGAATCATATTTGCGGCGGCACAGCTCCAGAACGGCGGCAACATGCGGCTCGCCTTCCAGCTGGTCTTCCTGAAAGTCCCAAAGGCGGCTGAAGGCCGGGTTGGACATGCGCAGGCGACCATCCGAGCCGAACACCACAACCCCGTCATTGAGATGGTCCAGCGTTTCGCTCTGCATACGGATAAGGGCATTGTAGCGCTTTTCCAGATCCAGCCGTTCGGTGACATTCTCAAAGATATAGATGACACCCGCATCCGGATTGGGCGCAGCAATGACGCGCAGGGACTGACCATCTGGCAGATGCCACCAATGCTCATGGGCTTCCACATCGCGATAGGACGAGAGGAATTTCTTCTTCCATTCGTGGAAATTGGCCTGCTCGGGCAGGCTGCGATTGATGCGCAGTTTTTCCAGAATGGCATTCTCGTCGGGGTTGCTGTCAAGGAATGCCGGGTCCAGATTGAATTGGCTGCTGTAAGCGGCATTGTAGAATTGCAACTGCTGGGATGAATCAAAAATGGCCACCGGAGTGGTCAGTTGATCCAACGTATTGGCATAGAACAGATGCATGCGATCCAGCGCCTTCTCGGCAGATTCCAGATCGGATACATCTGTCGCGATGCCAACAGAGCCCGGATGCAAATAGATATCCGTAACATCGAAGATCTTGCGCTTGCCTTCGGCGATAATCGGCAGGCGTTTGATGGCCAGATCCTTGTCACGGCCAGCCTCGTTGCGGCGTTCGTGGATCTGCAAAACAGCTTCCCGTCCGCGCTGGTCGAGCAGCTCGGACTGGTCTTCCAGAACGGTTTCCAGATCAGCTCCATCTACCGCCTTCACATAGGCATCATTGGCCCAGGTCAGTTGGCCTTCTTCATCGCGAGACCAGACAGGCATAGGCATGGAGTTGAGTAGTGTGCTCATCCGGGTCAGTTCTTTGCGCTGGCGAGCCGCATCATGCTCAAGCCGAACACGATCATGCTCATCGCCTTCCAGAACGCGCAGTTGCACCAGCGCCCGTCCGCCAGAGGTGCGGCCACGGAATTCGACAAGGTTGCCATTCAGCGTCTGGGCCGACTGGACAAAGCGCTGCCCCGTTGCACGAAGCTTGGCAATGGCCGCTTCGATGTCCTGCACGCTGTCGATCTGCAGCCAGTTGCCAAAGGCGAGAATGGCGTTGCCCACGGGCAGCAGATGATCATTGCTGACCAGATTTCCAATGACTACAGGCTGCTCCTGATTGCCATTCCAGATGATCATCAACTGATCTGTGGCATCCAGAAGGCTTTCCGAGCGGTCCAGCTTGGTCTGCAAAGTCTGGATCGCTTCCATGGCATTGATCAGGCGTTCGCGACTGCGCCGCCGTTCGCGCATGACGGCCCACCCGGCAATCAGCACAAAGATTGTCAGGGCGCAGATAAGTGCAAGGCCGAGCATTTCCCATTGTAGCGGGTTGCCACCAAAGGATTCTGTGAGCGAAGAGGTGGGGCGTTCGACAAGGGCAGGGATGGACGGCAACAGCTCTCCGGCCACCAGTTTCTGTTGGGCTGCATCAGACAGAGGGGCGGCAGCCTCCTCGGCCTGGGCCAAAGCTGAGGCAGGGAAAAGGCTGGAAATGGCCACCAGGGTCAGAAAAAAGCGGAACGAAGGGGAAGAGGATGCGTCTCGCGATGAAAGGCCCTTGGATGAATAAGGACTGGCCTTGGATCTACCGAGACGATGGGTTTTTATTATATCTCCGAACAGGCCGTTTTTCGGCATCTTGCTCGTCCTTTCCGCCGCTTCGAAAGACCGCTTAACGGTCATTCATTTTTAAAAATTACCGGACAGGCCCTTCTTTTCGAGAGTCCATATCCGGGACCGGCCAGAAGCCAGTCTATCTGCCCAATTGGTCATTTGCGGTGCCCAACACACCATGACCGGTTCTTCATTCTCAGCCTAACGTGTTCGGCTGTCTTTTTCTCGTCAGCTACGGACAGAATCCGTAAAAGACTCAGACTCCTCCATCGGCCCCTGAATGGTGCAAACAGGGGAGAAGCCTCAGGCCCAACGCATTGGATACTGCTAAAATATACGCCACTAAGAGATTTGGTTCGGGGCCTCCTCCGTTCCAAATCGAATCACTTTACATTAACCTTTCCGCGACTCGGGCAGAAGAGTCCTCGTGTAAAAATGGCCAAAAAAAAGCACCCTCTTCACATTGGGAAAAGGGTGCCTGATGGCTCGGTAACCGGGCGAATGGGTTAACCTGTTGGTTTTCCGCCATTCCTTAACAAAAGATTAAGGAAACTCTTAATAGCGGTAATGGTCCGGTTTGAACGGTCCTTCCACAGGCACGCCAATATAGTCCGCCTGCTCTTTGTTGAGCTTGGTCAATTTGACGCCCAGTTTCTCCAAATGCAGCATGGCGACCTTCTCATCGAGGGCCTTTGGAAGCACGTAAACATCCTTGCCATAGCTGTCATGGTTCGTGAACAATTCGATCTGGGCAAGGGTCTGGTTGGTGAAGCTGGCGCTCATCACGAACGACGGATGACCGGTGGCGCAACCAAGGTTCACGAGGCGGCCTTCTGCCAGCACGATGATGCGCTTGCCATCGGGGAACTCCACTTCATCGACCTGTGGCTTCACATTGTGCCATTTATAGTTCCGCAGCGCTCCGATCTGGATCTCGCTGTCGAAATGGCCGATGTTGGAAACGATCGCACGATCTTTCATCGCCCGCATGTGATCATGGGTGATCACATCCTTGTTGCCGGTGGTGGTCACGAAGATGTCCCCCTTGGGGGCCGCTTCTTCCATGGTGACCACTTCATAGCCTTGCATGGAGGCCTGAAGAGCACAGATCGGATCGATTTCGGTGACGAGAACGCGGGCACCTTGAGAGCGCAGAGATTCTGCAGAGCCCTTACCAACATCGCCGAAGCCGGCAACCACGGCAACCTTGCCCGAGATCATCACATCGGTTGCGCGCTTGATGCCATCGACAAGAGACTCGCGGCAGCCATAGAGGTTGTCGAATTTGGATTTGGTGACCGAGTCATTGACGTTGATTGCCGGGAAGGGCAGATCACCCGCTTTTGCCAGATGATAAAGACGATGCACGCCCGTGGTGGTTTCTTCGGAAACCCCGAGGATACAGTCGCGGATTTTGGTGAACCAGCCCGGCGTCTCCTTGGCGCGTTTCAGGATCTGGGCCTTGACCACTTCCTCTTCCTCATTTTCAGGATTTGGAATGATCTCTTCGCCAGCATCCACCTTGGCACCCAGCAACACATACATGGTTGCATCGCCGCCATCGTCCAGAATGAGGTTCGGGCCTTCGCCATCGGGCCAATCAAAAATGCGGTCGACATACGCCCAGTATTCTTCAAGGCTCTCACCTTTGATGGCGTAAACAGGAACGCCAGTGGCTGCAATGGCCGCAGCAGCATGGTCCTGAGTAGAAAAGATATTGCAGGTTGCCCAGCGCACTTCGGCGCCCAGCGCAGTCAGCGTTTCAATCAGAACAGCCGTCTGAATGGTCATGTGCAGGGAACCGGTGATGCGAGCGCCTTTGAGCGGCTGGGAGGGGCCATATTCAGCGCGGGTCTGCATCAGGCCGGGCATTTCGGTTTCGGCAATGGTTATTTCTTTGCGTCCCCAATCAGCCAGGGACAGATCTTTGACGACATAATCAGCCATAGTGGTTCCTCAAATTCCGGAGCCGGGTCTTGTTGCCTGCTCCCTATTCAAACGTGTCATTTCTTACGGCGAAAAATCAGAATTGGTTTTATGATCCGCCCGATGTTGCCACAGCTATACCCCGCATGGCGCGTCAAAGCAATAATGATATAAAGAATTCTTTATATGATCTATAATGTCTGAATCGTACAATATATGTTGAAGACGCCACCCTTTACCGCTGCGTTCCTGCGTATAATGCATTGAATGTGGTCTCTGTCATATTGCCTCCTTTTTGTTTAACCATTGAAAGAGGAAGATGGGGACTACCCTTCTGCCAGAAAGGGCGTGCGGGCCATGTGGGCTGGCAAGCAAGTATCAGGAGACGAATGAATGAAGCATTGCATCATAACCGGAGCCAACCGCGGTGTTGGCCTTGCACTCGTGGCCGATTATCTTGAAAAGGGCGATTGGCACGTCCATGCTTGCTGTCGACAGCCGGAAAAGGCAGATGCTCTGCGTGAACTCGTAACAAGCCATCTGGGGCGCATAACGCTTCATACCCTTGACGTGGTGGATCAGGCTTCGGCCAATAAACTGGCTGAAGATCTCAGGGACCAGCCTATCGATTTGTTGATCAACAATGCTGGCATCAAGGGGTCCAAGCGCCAGTCGCGCAGCGACATGGATTATGACAACTGGGCTGAAGTCTTTGCCGTCAATGCCATGGCGCCTCTGAGGGTCACCGAAGCATTGTTAACCCATCTCAAGGCCGCTGAAAGCGCCAAGATCGCCACCATCTCCAGCCAGATGGGGGCCATTTGCCACAAGGGCACCGGCCAATATGCCTACCGCTCTTCCAAGGCGGCGGTTAACAAGGTCATGTCCATTCTGGCACAGGAGGTGGCTGAAGACGGGCTCACCTGTATCCTGTTGCATCCGGGCTGGGTGCAAACCGATATGGGCGGTGCGCGTGCAGACATCACGCCCAAAGAGAGCGCCAGAGGCATTGCCAAAACCATCGACAAGGCAACGCACAAGGACAATGGTAGCTTCTTTAAATGGAATGGTGAACCTCATGGATGGTAAGCAGTGATGGGGACGATCTTCTTTGTTCTGTCCAAGATTGTCGGGCTGCTGCTGCTGGTTGAGAGCTGGCTTTTGCTTGGGCTGCTATTCAGCCTGACCATGTTGTTTGCAGGCGCGGTGGTGCCTGCCAGATGGGGCTTGGCGATGACGCTTCTTGTTCTCGTGCTTGTGCTTTCTCCACTGACAGACATGGTCCTGGCCAAGCTGGAAACCGTCTATCCGACCAACCCCGATCTTGCCAAGGGCGAGCCAATCGATGGCATTCTCGTGCTGGGCGGCAGCATTGTGACCGGTCATTCCGAAACATGGAAACAGGCAGAACTCAACCATGCCGGAGAGCGGATCACCGAGGCTGCCCGTCTCGCCCGCAAGCTGCCCGAAATTCCGATCTTCATTTCAGGAGGCAATGCGTCTCCTCTGGATGTCGTGTTTGGAAATAAAGGGATAAGTGAAGCGGAAATGACCCGCGATCTGCTGGTCGGGATGGGCGTTGATGCCAACCGCATCCAGATAGAAACCAAATCACGCAACACCGCAGAAAATGCCATATTCTCCGCCCGTCTGGTTGGCGATGATATATCAAAGCATTGGCTACTGATCACCAGTGCCTTCCATATGGCCCGCTCCATGCGCAGTTTTGAACGTGCGGGTTGGACAGACCTGATGCCCTATCCGGTGGATCATCGCACGAACCTGGCCAGCAAGGCCTTCAGCTGGTATCCCGGCGGCAAGATCGAGCGCGCAGATTTGCTGATCAAGGAGCTGGTCGGGCTGGTGGTTTATGGCTGGACAGGGCGTTAGATTTTTGCCTTGGAGGTAAGGAGACGGTTAAGCGGATAGTGAGATTTTTCGAATTAATTGTTCATTAATCAAGTGTCGTAACCGAATGTTTTTGAAGATCCACTAGTTTTGGTTGTCTAGGGCGGGTGGGGTCAACGGTATTGAGCAGGCAATGTGCACCGGTGCGTCGATCATCTTTAGCTGTCTGGGAAGCACACAGGTAAGCAGTCAATGACAGAAGCGACACAAGTGGCATCGACAGGGGCCATAGCCAAGATACGGCGATTGATCGGTAGCGGGGATGCGCGGGGCCTGTTTGGAACGATGGTGCTCAAGGCTGGTAGCGCCGTCATCTCCTTTGCGCTCTTCTCTCTGGCTGCACACGCTGCTGGAGCCGTTGAATTCGGGCGCTTTTCCATCCTCTTTTCGGTCCTGTCGATTCTAGCTATCGTGGCCGCCTCAGGGCAGGAGATGCAGGTTGTGCGTTCCTGGAATGAATATCTGGCATCTGATCGCCCAGGGCTGGCATTGGGTGCAGTGCGTTATGGTTGGATGGTCAGCTCGGCTGGCGTTCTGATCGTCTGTCTGGGCTTCTGGATCGTCTATTCCATGGATCTGCCTTTCTTTCGTGAAACAATCCAGGGCAGCAACTGGACAGCCATCTTCTCCATGGCCTTTCTGACGGGCAACTGCCTTGCGCTTTATAGCTCCCATGTGACGCGGGCTGTTGTCAGCATCAAACTGGCCGACGGACATTATGAGATCACATGGCGGGCCTTTGCCGTCATTTTCCTGAGTATCAGTCTCCTTGTCGGCCATACGGTTACCAGCACGGAAATTCTGGCCGTTTTTGCTTTTGGGCTGGCCTTTGTTATCGCCACGCAGGTCTATGTGGTTGCTGTGCGCATCAAAAAGCAGATCGGCGAGGTAACCCCCGGCTATGATGTGCGCCAATGGACGCCGCGATCGGTGCGCCTGTGGCTTGCTTCCATCATGGAAGCCTCGAACCAGCATCTGGACGTGTTCCTGATCGGCCTGTTGCTCGATCCGGTTTCTGCCGGTGCCTATTTCGTCGCCGCCCGTCTCGCCAATGCGTTCGGCTTGGCGACCAGTGGCCTCAATACCTTCGGCACCCGTCGTGTGCCGGGTCTCTATTTTGCGCGCCAGACCGCCGAGTTGAAGCATGCGCTCAATATGATGGCGGGCATGAGTTTGCTCATTGTCGTGGTTGGGCTGACCGCTGTGGTCATCGGTGGCGATTATATGCTGATGATCTTTGGCCGCTCTTACGCTGATTATTACTGGGTATTCCTGCTGCTTGCCACTGGCACAGGTTTGACGGCCGCCAATGGGGCTGCCCCCGCTTTTCTCATGCTGACCGGCCATGAAGGGCGCTATGTGACCATCGTCACATCATCGCTTGCCCTGCGTGTGATCGGATTCTTTGTCATTATCCCACATTTCGGCATTCTTGGTGCCGCAGCCGTGTCCGGCACCGTTATGATCGGCATGGCACTGCTGACAAATTATTTCTGCCGTCGCCTCACCGGTATGGATCCTTCGATCCTGCGGTTCGTGGCTGAAAGCTCCGATGAAGCGCCATCGGGGACGGCAAAAGCACAACCAACTGATTGACTATCATCGAGGTGATCTTTTGAGCAATCTGGACCACGCTGAGCCTGACATTTCAGAAGCATCAATTGCCGATGCCGCACAAGATGCTGCAGACACAGAGCGCCCATTGCGCCTGCTCTTCATTCAAACACAAGCCGAGAATGCCGGTGCACAGGAAATATCGCGCCTGCTTGGCGAGGGCCTGGCCCCCAAGGGCTATGATATTCACCATCTGTTTTTCTATCGCAAGACCGATGCCTTCGATCATGCGCCTCATACCTCCTTCACCGTTGAAAAACGGCCCCGCAATCCCTTTGCGATCCTGCTGTTTTTCATCAAGCTGATTTTCCAGATCCGGGCGCTCAAACCGGATGTTGTGTTGACCTTTCAGCATTATGGCAATCTGTTTGGCGCTCCTGCAGCACGCTTGGCCGGTGTGCGCCATGTGATCGCCAATCAGGTCTCCGCTCAGGCAACGATGAACAACACGATCCGGCGCATCGACAAGATTTGGGGCAAAATCGGGCTCTATGATGTGGTAACGGTCAACTCGGTGGATACGGCAGGCGAATATGCAGGCTTCCCGCCCGCCTATACCCGTCGCATCTCCCATGTGCCCCATGGTTTCAAGGACAAGAGCTCAAGGCTCGGAAAGGCAGAGGCCCGTGCCCGCTTTGGCCTGCCCGATGATGTCATCCTGTTGGGGTCCATCGCGCGCCTTAACAAGCTCAAACGGCTGGAGGTGGCCATCGAGGCACTTACCTTCAATGAATGCTGGCATCTTGTGCTGGGTGGGCAAGGCCCTGATGAAATGCGCCTGCGCTCTGTGGCCAAGGCGCTCGGCGTGGAAGACCGCACGCACTTTACCGGCGAAATGGATTCCACCGCAGTTGGCGACCTGTTGGCAGCCATGGATATATTCCTGTTCCCGACAGAGGCGGAGACCTTCGGCCTTGCTGCCGTGGAAGCGGCCCAGACCGGCCTGCCGGTGGTTTGCAATGATCTGCCCGTCTTGCGGGAAGTCATGAAAACCGATCTCGGCCCGTGTGCCCTGTTTGCCGATAGCGATCACCCTGAAAGCTATGCAGACCCAATCCGCAGGCTTCTGCGCGACAAGACCTTGTCTGATCAATTGACCGAGTCCGGTCGCGCGCTCAAATCTCTTTATTCCATGTCCGCAATGGTTGGCCGCTACGAACAATTGGTTTGCAGCATCACCGGTCGCGGCTGATCTAAAACACCATTTTAATATTGCTTTTTGAAGGGAGCTCGGGGTCTATGAGATATTGCCTCCATTTCGACCCGTCCCATTGCCGCATGTGGCATGGTCGACTTGTCGAACGCTTGTCAGCAAATGTGCAGGCACAGGTCTTTTCCTCCCGTTCGGCCGTTTCTCCACATCCGACCCATGTGGAGAAACTGCTCCGCTCTGAAGCGCATTCGCTGTTTGAGGGAAAGACCCATTTGGCATCCCCGATGACGCCCGAGGCATTAGAGGAAAAGGCGCCCGCATTGAACTCGTCTGACGAGATTGATCTGGTGATCGATCTGGTGGGCGATGGCTCGGCCCCTCAAGGCGAAAAGCGGCTAACACTGCTGTTCAACGGGTTTCCCGCTGAAGCTGCGCTCATCACCTCGATCATGGCTTCGGGCATGCCGCAGATTGCTCTCATTGATGAGGAGGGCACCCTTGCTGCCACTGCAGACCCTTCGGGCGAATTGGCAAAAGGCGTCTCCGGTTCCATGGATCAAACCTATGCCAGAGTGATTACGCTACTGATGGCGTGGGTGCAAAATCCCGACCGATGGGTCCAACCGCTTTGCACAAAAAGGGCCGAATGGCCTTCTGCCGGACAGCTCTCCAAACAGACTGTGAAAAACGGCATCAAGGCGAACCTCAAGCAGATATACTATCGCCTGTTTCTGCCAAGCCATTGGCGCATTGGCTGGCGTTGGGTGTCTGAGGCCGATGTCTGGAGCCGCCAATCCCTGGAAGGGGAGCCATGGCGCGTGCTTGATGATGTCGACAATCACTTCTACGCAGATCCCGTGCCTTGGGAAAAGGACGGGGCGCATTATCTATTTTTCGAAGATCTCGATCCACGCACCCAGAAGGGGATCCTGTCGGTGGTCGAGATGGATGAGAATGGCCCAAAAGGCCCTGCGCAGCCTTGTCTGGAAGAGCCATTCCATCTCTCCTACCCCTTCCTGATCGAGCATGAGGGAGAGCTTTATATGATCCCGGAAACCTCGGCGGACGGGAAGGTGACACTCTATCGGACAGACAATTTTCCCATTGGATGGAAGCCATTCAAGACCATCCTCACCGACATTGATGCCGCTGACGTGACCATCACCCAGCATGACGGGCGTTGGTGGCTCTTTTGCGTGACAAGAGATGGGGGCGGGGGCTATTCCGATTGCCTGTCTATCTTCCATGCCGATGAGCTGTTCGGCCCATGGCATCCGCACGCGCAAAATCCGGTGCTGATCGATAAGGCAACGGCGCGGCCTGCGGGCAATTTTGTTCATATCGATGGCAGGCTCTGCCGCCCGGTGCAGGATTGCAGCAGTTCTTACGGCGCACGCATGCAGCTAGTGGAAGTCACCAACCTGTCTCCGGATCACTACGCGCAGAAGACCCTCAAGATACTGGAGCCGAATGATCGCTGGCCGGGGCGCAAGCTCCATACCCTCAATCGGGCAGGGCGTCTTGAGGTTATCGATGGAGCTATTTTGCGCCCGCGTTTGGCATGGCTCAAAAAGCTGGCAGACCGGATCTATCGTCCCGCCCATCAATAGGGGAGATAAGTGACATTGGTAGAATGTCGGGGGATGCGTCCTCTTGTCTCATTTTTTCAGCGAAAATTTGGGTTTGCACTCCGTGAAACTGCGAATGGCCGGGCATATGGTTAACCAAAACTCAATATGATCGCCGCATACTGACGACCAAATAGAAGCATCTTTTTGCCGCTTTTCGGTTTATGTTGCGAATGTTTTCAGTTGCAGGGATTGGCGTATGTTTGGACGCAAGAAAAAGAAATCTGATCTGGATTGGCAGCCGGGTGTTGACCCGGAGGCTTCCGATGCAGCTGCTGCTTCTTCCGCCGAAAATAAGACTGTCAAGAAAGCAGGAAAAAAGGCGCGTAAAAAGCAGGATGAGCCCGCCTCCTCCATCTTTCATTCCAATCCTCCGCCCTCCGATGTCTGGAGCGGCTTGGTGCATCCGCGCGCCATCTTGCGCTTCGTGCGGCAGCAGTTTCTGTTTATCTGCTCCATAGCGATACTGGTGGTTTTGGCCGGGCTCACCATTTTCATGATGCTGCCAGAGAAATACTCTTCCACGGCGCTTATTCTGGTTGATCCGCGCCAGCCAAGGGTGACCAATTCCGATACCGGAATTTCCGGTATTGGCGGCGATGCCGCGGCGCTGACCAGCTATGTGCAAATCATGAAAAGCGATGGCTTTCTGGCCAAAGTGGTTGAGGAACTCGGGGTCAAGGATGACCCTGACTATGCCAAAGCCCAGAGTGAAACCGCGCTGATCGGCATGTTCCGCAGCAACATCTCCGCCTATCGTCAAGGCGCGACCTACATCGTAGAAGTCAGCGCAGCATCTCTTGATAAGACACGCGCTGCCAAATATGCCAACGGAGTGGCTCAAGCCTTTGTGCGGGATCAGAAAGACTATCGCAGCAACGCCAATGAAGAAGCAGCCCAATGGCTGTCAGGGCGTTTGACCCTTCTGCATAGCAATCTCAAGAAATCGGAAGAAGCGGTCGTGGCTTATCGCGCTAAGAACGGGATCGTCGATGCCGGTGCGCAAGGCACGCTGGATAACCAGCAGTTGACCTCGCTGGTCTCTCAGCTAGGCACGGTCACGACTGAACTGGCCGACGTCAAGGCGCGCTATGATCAGGCGCGCAAGGATGGTGTTCCGGGCAGTGCCAGAGGCTCTCAGGCCGGCGAATTTGCCAATCTCGACCAGCTGATGCAGGAACAGAACCGCCTGCGTCGTGAAGCGGCCGAACTAAACCAGACACTGGGCAGTCGTCATCCGCGTATTCTGGCCAACCGCGAACAGCAAACCATCATTGCAGGCCAGATCAGGCAGGAACAGGCCCGTCTGGTAGAACGTGCCAAGCAGGATTACGAAACCACATTGGCCAAGAAGCAGGCGCTGGAAGGCCAGTTGGCCGATTTGCGACAACGCTCCATCATGCTCAACAAGGCCAAGGTCGAGCTGGATAATCTGGAGCGTGAAGCTGCAGCAAATCGCAATCTTTATGAGCAGTTTTTGGCCCGCTACAAGGTGACCGATGAGCAGGCGCAGTTCAATTTCAATGAAGCGCGCATTGTGTCCAGAGCACCGGTTCCAATCAAGTCTACCAAGCCTTCCATCAAGCTGGTCGGTGTGGCGCTTGTTATTCTTGGGCTTCTTTGCGGCTTCATAATTGCGCTGATCCGGGTCGCCTTTGCTGCCCCGGAATATAGAGGCTCTCGCAGTGAACAACGTGATGCGGACCGGTGGGATGCGGGTGGTTTGGCGGTGGCGACGCAGGGGGCGATGCGTGGTACCTCGCCCTTGCAGGCATCTTCAGGGGCCTCGGCCCAGTTCGGATATGGCCAGTCAGGTTATGCCAGTGGCTATGTGCCGGCCGCGGCAGCTGCCACCTTTGCTGCAGGAGCGATGGCCAAAGCCAAGGATTCCTCAGAAGGGGCCGGTGCGTCAGATCAGCCAGTCTTGCACAAGGAAGGCGACGAGCCCTCTGATAAGGACCCCTCTGTCCCGGAGCAAGATGAGGTCCAACCACTTGAGCCTTCTGACATTGAGGAAGGCTTTGTAACAGAGTCTCAAGCCGAAAATGTTGATGCAACGGCTCCGGAGGACGAGGGCAAGGCCGCAGGCACCGAAAGCCAAGAGGTTGGCATGGATGAACGGGGACAAGACCCCGTAAAAGACGAAGCCGACATCAAAGCTGACATGAAAACCGAACAGGAAGCCGGACCTGTCGTTATTCAAATGCCGCACGGAACTTCCTCAGCCAATTCAGATCTGCCATCGGGCTCTGAGCTCAATGATTTCTTTGAGGCGCTCAATGACTTTGTGAATGAGAAGGGCGACGGAGATAAGCCGAGTATGCTGGTGACCTCTACCCAACCGGGCGCTGGTCTGGATGTCACCACCGACATGATCACAAACTTTGCCGTGGATGAAGGTTTTCGCCCGGTTGTTATCTCTCTTCAGGAACAGCCAAGGCTGCGTCAGCAGGTTGGAGGCTCTGTGGTCTCTCAACAGCAAAACGCCAAAGTCGAGCATTTCGAGGCCTTTGATCTTATCCCATTCATCGGCACGGCGGGGTTCGCCGATGTTGAGGGCCTTGATCTGCAGCTGGCCCAAGAGCTCTCCAGCCTCATTGATCTATGCAGGGAAACCTATGGCTTCGTTATCGTTGAAGCCCAGCAAATTCTGACACCGAACGCGCTGGAAGATTTGCTTGATCTGGTGGATTGTTGCCTGTTGGTGCTTGAAAGCGGTGAACTTAGCCCTTCTGAGATGGATGATTGGTGCGAATGGTCCGCAGAAACGGGCGTGGCCCTCATCGTGGACCAAACCCAAAGTTAAGTATTTTCAGATATCACGACCCCTGAATGAAAAGAGTGTGGGGCTCCAAGGGGTATCGAATGAAAGAGATTCAACAGATCACGGTTGGCGGGTTGCCTATCGCAGTGGAAGATTGCGATGGCGCGGCGCGCACCATGCTTGATTTTGCCTATGATAGCCGAGGTAAGGAGCAAAGGCCGCTCTATGTGACCTCCGCCAACGGGCAGGTTCTTTCCATTTGCGCCCGGGATAAAGAGATCGAGGATTTGTTCCTCAAGGCCGATCTCATCCACGCCGACGGTACCCCTTTGGTAAAAGCATCGCGTCTTCTGTCCAAAACGCCCTTGCCCGAGCGGGTCGCGACCACAGATCTCATCCATAACGCGGCGCGTCTGGCGGAAAAGGAAGAGGCGACCTTCTATTTTCTGGGAGCGACGGAAGAAGGCATCAAGTTGGCCGTTGAGACTATGCAGCGGCTTTATCCGGATTTGCGGTTTGTCGGTTACCGCAACGGCTATGTGACCCCGCAAGAAGAGGCCGATGTGATTGCGCGCATCAACGAAGCCAAACCTGACATTCTTTGGATTGGTATGGGAGTACCTCTTGAGCAGCGCTTTGTGGCGCGCAATCTGGAAAAGCTGACCGGGGTTGGCGTGATCAAGACCTCTGGCGGTCTGTTTGATTTTCTGTCCGGCAAGAATGCCCGTGCGCCGCAATGGATGCAGGATGTTGGCCTTGAATGGGCCTACCGCATCTATCAGGAACCGGGGCGCCTGTTCTGGCGCTATTTGACCACCAATCCGCATGCACTCTGGTTGTTGCTGACCCGAACCCGCTAGCATTTTCGATCACAAGGGGGCCCTGTTCATGTCGATGCTCGCTATAAAAAAGGCCATCCGGCCGATTGCCCACCTTACTCACCTTGCATCTCCTGCCTGTCATATGCTGGCCGCTTTGAGTGCCGCTTTCGCGCTCTTGGGGCTTGTTGCTGCGAGGGAGGCAAAGGCATCTGATATCGTAGCAAAGCAGCCGACAGGACTTACTGCGTGCGAGGGTGTTTCTTCGCTCGCTGTTGGCGGTGCCGATGCCAAGCTGGCGCGTGGCTTCAATCTGCCCAATTGGGATCCTGACTATACCGGTTACAAACCCGATGACAGCCTTCTCAAGCAGCTTCACATGTTGGGCTTTACCCATATTCGTTTGCCGGTAAATGGCGAGCGTTTCATGGCGCGCTTTGCTTCCGAGCAGCAAGCAGAAGCCTATATGGCCGCTCTTGATGCGGAAGTCCTAAGGCTGAGCGGCATGGGCTATGCCGTAAGCATCGATATTCATCCCTCAGGGCGCTTTCAGCGCATTCATGTTTCAGCGCCGCAAGACGGGCTTGCCCTGCTTACCGAAGCATGGGATCGGATCGTCCACCGATCAGCAAACTGGTCCCGAGCCGATGTCTATTTCGAGCTTCTCAATGAACCGGCCGCAGACGCTTCGGTCTGGTGGCAGCAGGCCCAGAGGTTGGTAACCCACCTCAACACCATCGCTCCGGATCGCAAATTGATCATCGGTCCGGCGATCTTTCAGCGCGTGGAAGTGCTGGCCGGTTCCGAACCGCTTGAGGGGGAGGGGCTGGTCTATGCCGTGCATTATTATGACCCCATGGATTTTACCCATCAGGGTGCGACATGGATGCAGGGGAGTTCGCTTGCCATCATCGGTCAGATGCCTTTTCCGGGGGATGCATCGTCTCCGGCTGTGCTCAAACAGGTTGAAAAACTCAAGGCAGCTAACATGGACGAGGCCGTCCAGACAATGCTCGATAGCTATCGGGATGGCTGGGATGCAAAGCGGATTTCTGATGCTTTCGCGATGGTCGGAGACTGGTCGCGTCGTCATCAAAAGCCGGTGATTGTCAACGAGTTTGGCACCCTAACCTTTGATGTGGACCCGCATGACCGGGCCAATTGGCTGCGCGCTGTGCGGGCTGGAGCCGAGGAAAATTGTCTGGGCTGGGCACACTGGGATTTCTCCGACGGATTCCAGATGGTCAATCCGGAAACCACCCTGCCAGACCCGCTGGTGCTCGATGCGCTTTTGCCTGATCTTTAATCCGCGCGCCACGCAAATCTCATCCAGTATCACTTTCTATAGCAGTACGATGGAAGGGCTGCCGAAGGGCGCTAGTTAATGATAGGCTGAAGGGAAGGTTTCATTGCTTCTTTTTCCATCTTCCTAGCCGGAGACGCACCCATGTTTGCAAAACAAAGGCATAGATTGGCCTTGGCTCTCTTTTCAGGTTGTCTGGCTATGGGCTGCCTATTGGGGGCGCCCGCGCAGAGCTATGATGGGGAGCTTTTTGTTGTCTGCGGGCTCAATCCCTATGGTGACAATTTCCTCTCCCTGCGTACATGCGGTTCCACACGTTGCGCAGAAATCATGCGCCTAGGCCCGGATACACCACTCCGTACTTGGGAGCCCTACGGGGATCGGGGCTGGCGTCAGGTCGATATTTTGCCTTATCTGGACGCACCCCATGGGGGGCGCTATCCGTCAGGCTGGGTGTTCGAACGCTATATCTGTCCGGTGCGCTATTGATTGGTCTCGGGGTGTGGCCTTGTGAGAAAGGCCTAGGCGAGTCCTCGATGCATGTGCTTAATGAACAGCAAGTCTTGAGTCACTGGGGCGAACCTTCTATGCTGCTCCAAACATTGGCAGATATTCGCAAGAAGTCGCTTTTCATTCCAGTACAGGAGGGCAAGCATCATTGACCCTCGCAATTATCCAGGATTTTTGATCGATGGCAATCAGACTGCATCAGGGAGACCTTCCCAATCTCAACCACTATGACAACATTTCTGCAGTCGCGATCGATACCGAGACGATGGGGCTTCACCCGCATCGGGACAGATTGTGTCTGGTGCAGCTGTCTCCAGGTGATGGCAGCGCCGATCTGGTGCAGATTGCCAAGGGGCAAAAAGAAGCACCCAATCTGTGCACTTTGCTTGGAAATGACAATATTACCAAGATTTTCCACTATGCCCGCTTTGACGTTGCCGTGCTCTATCACACATTCGGTGTGATGCCGGAACCGGTTTTCTGCACCAAAATCGCTTCCAAGCTCACCCGTACCTACACAGACCGCCATGGCCTTAAGGATGTCTGCCGCGAGTTTCTTGATGTCGATATCTCCAAGCAACAGCAAAGCTCGGATTGGGGGGCAGATACCCTGAGTGAAGCCCAGAAGAAATATGCTGCAACGGATGTTTTGCATCTGCACGGCCTGATGGGCATCTTCCGCGCACGTCTGTCGCGTGAGGGGCGCAAGGAAATGGCGCAGTCCTGCTTCGATTTTCTGCCAACCCGCGCCAAGCTGGATCTGGCCGGTTGGGACGAAACCGACATCTTCGCCCATAGCTAAGGGCAAGATCCCGGCTGAAAGAAAAAGCTGATCAATTGGCCAAGGGAGCAACGGCATTACGCCGGTCTGGCTCCCTTCGTCATTTCAAGCAGCTGAAGAGGCCTGACGCTTAATTTCGCCTCTTTCCTTTGTAGAAATGACTTGCCGATGCAGAGAAAAGCCTGCAAAAAACAGGAAACTCCGGAACCGAGCGGCGAAGCAGAAGCATCGAGCCTGCCTTTATTGGATGGAAGCAATGCAAGACAGGATTAAACGAGAGCAATCCGGCGATCCCGCTCACCCACAGGGGCATCCACTGGGGAGCCCAAGGGGGCCGGATCTTGGCGGTCGCCGTCCGGACAGCGCGCTGGATAACGCTCGCATCATTTCCTCTGAAGAACAGATGAAGGCTTTCCGCCGGGCCAAGCGCCATTCAAGGCGCGTCTTCATTCTCAAATGGAGCCTGCCGGTGATTGCCTTGGGCATCATTGCCGGTTTCGTCGGCTGGGTGAGCAAGCAAAACCCCGAGGAGACAACAGAACTGGTTCAGTTCGAGGATGACGAAAGCCTGAAGCAGGACGAACTGGTCATGCAAAATCCAAACCTGAACGGCTATACCGACGGGCGCGCCTATGAGGTCGCTGCCGATCGGGCCACCCAGAAGGTGGAAACACCCAATGTGATCAACCTTGAAACCGTCAAGGCACGCATTACAGATGAAAAGCAGGAATGGGTGACGATTGGTTCCAAAACCGGCGTGTTCGATCAGAACAACGAGACGTTGGGGCTGGATGGAGATGTGCAGGTCGACTCCTCTCTGGGTTACAAATTGCATACCGAAAAGGTGGCCGTTGATATGCCGAAGGGATATATGCAAACCTTGAGCCCGGTGAATATCGCGTCTCGGGACATCCGCTTGTCAGCAGACCGGCTTGAGGCCATCGACAATGGCGAACAATTCAGGTTTACCGGTAGTGTACGCCTCTATGTCGACGCCGCGCTCCTCAATAAATCGCCAACAAAGGCTCAAGACCAAACCGAGCCCCTTCAGCAAGGGGCTGTGCAGGAAGAAGGGGATCCCCAATGACCCTGATTGTTTCCCTTTGTCGTTTGACCGTACTGGCAACCATGAAACCAGCGCGCAGGCTTTCGTGCCTTTCTCTGGCGCTGCTGTTGGCTGGCGGCCTCTTTGTTGCGGGCGGGTTGATGGCATCCCATCCTGTCATGGCCCAGAGTATGGCCGATGTGGCGTCAGGTCTTCGCACGGATCCGGATGCACCAATCGAGATTGAAGCAGATCAGCTTGATATTTTCGACAACAAGAAAGTCGCGATTTTCAAAGGCAGTGTGCGGGCGCGTCAGGGCGAAACAAACCTGCTCACCTCCACCCTGACGATCCATTATTCGGGCGGTGGCGCAGGCACTGCACAATCCATCACGCGACTTGAAGCCCATGGCGGGGTAACCGTGAGCCAGAAGGATCAGAAGGCAACCGGCTCGACGGCCTCTGTCGATATGGCAAAAGAGGTGATTGTTCTGAGCGGCAATGTTGTTCTGACACAAGGCAAGAATGTCTTGCGGGGCTCCAAATTGACCATCAACATGCGCTCCGGCGCGGCGCGTCTGGCTGCGGCCAAATCCTCTGGTGGTCAGAATGGCAATTCAGGCCGTGTACAGGGACTGTTTATCCCAAACCGCAACCCGAAAAACTAGGTGAGCAAGGCAAAGCCCCTCGACAAGCAGGGCAATTGCATTTATGAGCAATCCAACGGCATTGTCTTGCTGTTCGGAGAAAAAGAGCAGCAAAAACATCACGGCCACTATGAGTTGGCAGGGATGAGACAATAATCAGAAGATTGCCTTCAAGCGGCAATCCAGAGTCAGGTGCGCATCTGCCAATGCAGGAAAGTGATCATCTTTCATCTCTTGATGAGATAGAAAATCAGCAAACCACGTTCGATCCGCTCGAACAGGATGGTTTGGGCTGGATGGTCGTGCATGACATCGGCAAGAGCTACAAGCGCCGCACGGTCGTCACCTCGGCGTCGCTTGCAGTCAAGCGCGGCGAAGCGGTTGGCCTTCTGGGGCCGAACGGCGCTGGTAAGACGACCATCTTCTACATGATCACGGGGCTTGTACGGCCAGACAAGGGCTATATTTCCCTTGATGGTTTCGACATCACGAAGTTGCCCATGTATCGCCGTGCACGTTTGGGCATCGGCTATCTGCCACAGGAAGCCTCGATCTTTCGCGGGTTGAATGTGGAAGAGAATATTATGGCAGTGCTCGAGCTGGTCGAGCCAAAGCGCAAGAAGCGCAAGGAACAACTGGACGAGCTGCTGGAAGAATTCTCCATCACACATCTGCGCAAATCCATGGCCATTGCACTTTCCGGCGGGGAACGTCGCCGTCTCGAAATCGCCCGTGCCCTTGCGTCCCGCCCCTCCTTCATGCTGCTTGATGAACCCTTCGCCGGTGTCGATCCCATCGCTGTGGGAGATATTCAGCAACTCGTGCGCCATTTGACAGCGCGCGGAATTGGTGTTCTCATCACCGACCATAACGTGCGTGAAACGTTAAGCTTGATCGACCGAGCCTATATCATTCATTCGGGCAATGTGTTGACCAATGGCACACCCGATGAAATCATCGCTGATCCCGACGTTCGGCGCCTGTATCTGGGAGAGAGCTTCTCCATGTAAGCCATATTGGTCTGGTGAGAAGACGGGAAAACGGCCCGGAAATAGGCGGAGCCGTGAATTGAGGCTTGAAGTTTTAGAAAATTGCCAAATAATTGGTCAATGACCATAAGCAAGGCAACAGGGACTTCGGCTTTGAGCGTCCCAAGCACAATAATCAGAGGATAAGCTTTTGATAAAATTAGATATTCTATCAATAAGCAGATTTGAATTGTGCAAAAGGGTGTAATCCTGCTATATTTTACAAGCAAGATTTGTACCAACTCACAATATGTGTGTTGTTAATTGGTACTATGCGTAAGGCGTTTGATGGCACGCGACCCGCGTCGACACCGCGTGGCTCAGTGTCTCAGGATGAAAAGAGCGTGCCACAGGCAGGCCGCCGGACATCCTGACAGACTTGAAGTAACAGGGATGAGACCTGCCGTAGCAATCACGGTTAGGTGGGGCACAGGTAAGGACAGACGATTACATGGCTTTGACACCCAGACTGGATATGCGCCAAAGCCAATCGCTGGTGATGACGCCGCAACTGATGCAGGCGATCCAGCTGTTGCAGATGTCCAATCTTGACCTCGTTGCATATGTACAGCAGGAACTTGAGAGCAACCCGCTGCTGGAATCTGTCTCGGATGATTATTCCGGCGACTCTGGCTCTTCGGATAACAACGGAGAGGGCGCGAGCGAAGCGCAAGGGGCTGATCAGTCCAATAGTACCAATGCGGAAGGCTCTGACGGACCCAACAGCGAAGGGACCAGCGACTCTGCTTCCGATCCGGACCTGTCCGATCAATTTTCCGGAGAGAGCCCGGAGCAGATGGATGCCATATCCAATGATCTGGACGCTCGCCTTGATAATGTTTTTCCCGATGATAGTGGCCCACAGGAGCAAGCAGGCCCAAGCCTGAATGATCCCTGGATGTCAGCGCCCATGCGCGATGGGGGCGGCAACCCTGACTACGATCTCGAATCCGTGCTGGCTGGCGAAATTTCCCTTGCCGATCATCTCGAACAACAGCTGATGACAGCTATTGCCGATGAGCGCAAACGGATCATTGGCCAGTTTCTTATCAATGAACTGGACGAATTCGGTTATCTGCAAACCGATCTGGCCATGGTCGCCAATCGCCTTGGCGTGGATGAAGCAGAAGTATCCGGTGTGCTCGATAGTCTGCAATCCTTCGAACCATCCGGCGTGTTCGCCCGGTCCCTGTCCGAATGTCTGGCGATCCAGCTTAAGGATCTCAATCGTTACGATCCGGCAATTGCTGTGCTTTTAGATAATCTGGAGCTGCTTGCCAAACGGGACTTTGTTGCTTTGCGCAAACTGTGCGCCGTGGATGATGAAGACCTCTCGGACATGATCTCCGAGATCAAGGCGCTCAATCCACGCCCCGGCAGCGCCTTCGGTCATCTGACCGTGCAGCCCGTCGTGCCCGATGTGTTCGTGCGGCAGGCATCTGACGGTGGCTGGCGGCTTGAGCTGAACAGTGAGACGCTGCCCCGAGTGCTGGTGAACCGCAGTTATTATGCACAAATCAACGAGACTGCCTCGGGCAAGAAAGAGAAGGAATTTCTCATTGATTGCCTGCAAAGCGCCAACTGGCTGGTCAAGAGTCTCGACCAGCGCGCGCAGACCATTCTCAAGGTGGCAACGGAAATCGTGAAGCAGCAGGACGCCTTTTTTGCCTATGGCGTGACGCACCTGAAGCCGCTCAATCTGCGCACTATCGCCGATGCCATCCAGATGCATGAGAGCACGGTCAGCCGTGTCACCTCGAACAAGTATATCGCCACCAATCGTGGCACCTTCGAGATGAAATATTTCTTCACCTCAGCCATTTCGGCAACATCGGGCGGTGACAGCCATTCTGCAGAAGCGGTCAAGCACCGCATCAGGCAGGCGATTGATGAGGAAGCTGCCGATAGCATCCTGTCTGATGATGCTCTGGTAAAGCTTTTGCGTGAATCCGGCATCGATATCGCTCGCCGCACAGTGGCGAAATATCGTGAAGCCATGCATATTCCATCCTCGGTGCAGCGCCGACGTGAGAAGAAGGCCACACGAGCCTAGGCGCACTACAAGGCATAAGACACGGCGTCAGCATATTTACGCTGATGATTCCATCAAATCATTGGCTTCCTGGAAGGATGGTGCCAGCTTGGGCAATATGCCTATAAATTAGCGGGTATAACCTTCCTGATGAAAAGATGTTCGCCACGCTTTGCTCATCAGATCATCTCTCGAAATGGTGATTGAACAAGTCTTGGGCAGAGGGGGATATACCGTGCATCTGAAGATGTGTTGAAATATCAGAATTGTAATAATATATCAATTTAGGATTGATTTATGAAATTTTGCGAAATGCATGAGTTGGTAGATGTTTGTTAATTTCACTTTCTCAAGGTCAGTGGATAAATACGTAAAGATGCGTGTTTAATTGCCAAGATTGTCAAGTCTGCTGGTCAAACCCCATTTATTTTGGCAGACTAAAAGCATGCATGAGAGACTTTTCCATAACATTGACATTTGCGAACTTACCGCCTATTTGTGCGCGGCCCGTACAGATGTCAATGCGGTCCGTGGTTTGTTTCCATGCGTATGGCCGACCGGGCTTTCGATATGTTGATGACGCCCGCAAATTCCGGCCAAACCTTCAGGCCACATTTGCGAACGTCGTTAAGAGAGAAAGACTAAAAGTCGGTCATTCTATAGGCCCATAATTGATAGGGGGTTCCATGACGCTTCGAGTATCAGGCAAACAAGTTGATGTTGGCGATTCACTTCGCGCCTATGCAGAGGATCGGGTTGCTGAAGCAGTCGAGAAATATTTCGATGGTGGCTTTGGTGGTCAGATGACTTTGGAAAAGGAAGGCATCGGCTTCAAGAGTGATCTTGTGATTCATCTCGATACCGGGATGGTGATGCAGGCAAGCGGTTCTGACGTTGACGCTCAAAAGAGCTTTGACAATGCTGTCGAGCATATCGACAAGCGACTGCGCCGTTATAAAAGACGTCTGAAAAGCCATCGCAATGATCATCACGAGAGCCCTGAGGGAATCGAGGTCGCTTACGGTGTGCTGCAGAATCCAGCAGCCCAGGATGAAGTGCCCGATGATTTCACGCCGGTTGTTATCGCTGAAAGCACCAGCAAACCCATCCGTACCATGACGGTTGGCGACGCTGTAGTCGCTCTCGATTTGACCGGGGATCCCGTTGTGGTCTTTCGGAATGCCGGCGATGATGCTATCAACGTGGTGTATAAACGCACCGATGGCCACATCGGATGGGTGAGCCCGTCCCTTGCTGAGAAGTAAGCGCAGGAACGTCGTAACGGATGATGGTCTTTGACCATCAAAAACATAGAGGCGCGCCCCGCCCGATTGGACAATCTGGTTGATTGGGGTGCGCTTTAGCCAACTAGGCTCCAAGCCGTTGGTGTTCGCTCAAGATCAAATGGCCTTCAGGTCCGACCACCTGAAGGCTTTGATCATTTCAAGAAACCGGGGTATCCTGTTTTCATCGGACCTGAAAGCACGATACCTGACACATGAGAGTTTCATGGAACTGAACGATCTACTCGCTCCTGAAGCGATCGTACCTCTGCTTAAGGCAAGCAGCAAAAAGCAGGTAATTCAGGAGCTGTCGGAGCGCGCGGCAAAGCTGACCGGATTACCGCAACGTCAGATTTTTGAAAAACTTCTCCAGCGTGAGAGGCTCGGCTCGACCGGTGTCGGTCAGGGAGTTGCCATCCCTCATGGCAAATTGCCAGAGCTGGAAAAGATTTATGGTATTTTCGCCCTGCTCGACAAGCCGGTGAATTTTGATGCCATGGATGATCAACCCGTTGATATCGTCTTCCTGCTGCTGGCACCTGAAGGGGCTGGGGCGGATCACCTCAAGGCCCTGGCGCGTATTGCGCGGGTGCTGCGCAATGAAGACACGCTCAATAAATTGCGTGCGGCAACCGATGGAGACGCCATCAGGGCCGTTCTGTGTCATCTGCCGGAATCGGATGCTGCCTGATGCAGGTTGCCGTTTAGCGCTGACACCGACAAATCTGTCCATCTTTTGAAATTTCTGTCACCCTGTTATTGGATTGTCAAAATTGGCAAGCAATAAAGCTGAATTCTGGCTCTTGTTTCTTCTCGCCAATGGTTGGCTGAGTGCGGCGGAGCTGAAAGGCTGGGGATGGAAAAGAAAACGCAGGCAAGCGCGCAGGCAGATAGTACAGGTAGTATAGATAGGTCAGAAACGCCCGCGCTAAGAGAGGCATCTGCCGTCTGGTGGCGCATTGGACTTCTCTCTTTTGGAGGGCCTGCTGCCCAGATTGCCCTCATGCATCGTGTGATCGTCGATGAAAAGAGCTGGCTCTCGGAGCGACAATTCCTCAATGCCCTGTCTTTTTGCATGATGTTGCCCGGGCCGGAGGCCATGCAATTGGCCACCTATGCGGGATGGCGCCTGCATGGGGTGTTTGGGGGGCTTATTGCCGGCCTTGCCTTCGTGCTTCCCGGTGCGTTGGTCGTGCTGTTTTTAGCAGGTGCCTATGCGCTGTTTGGGCAAGCCCCTTTAGCCGCATCCCTGTTCATGGGCATCAAGGCAGCGGTGCTGATCATTGTGCTGGAGGCTTTGTTGCGTGTCAGCAAAAAGGCGCTGGACGGGATGGCGCATTGGTTGATCGCAGCTTTGTCTTTTTTCGGTATCTTCTTTTTCCAAGCTCCGTTCCCGCTGATCATTCTTGTCGCGGGTCTCTATGGCATCTGGCATGGGGCGCGGTTGAGCCCCGAGCGGGAGGTGGAGAAAAAGGTAGAGGAGGCCGCGCATCCTCCCGCTTGTGCCTCTAAGGCCCAAGCTTATGTCGATCAATCCTTCTCCCATTTTGCCACTATGCGCACCATCCTCATCTGGCTTTGCATTTGGCTACTGCCTCTGATGCTGCTTGCCTGGGCCGCTCCCATGACAATTTTTGGCACAATCGGGTTGTTTTTCTCAAAGCTGGCGACGGTCACGTTTGGTGGCGCCTACGCTGTGCTCGCCTATATGGCGCAAGATGCCGTTAGTCATTATGGCTGGCTCAGCGCCAAAGAAATGCTCGATGGATTGGGGCTGGCCGAGACCACGCCGGGACCACTTATTCTGGTCACGGAATTTGTTGGCTTTCTTGCAGCCGCGCGATCAACAGGCGAGCTTAGTTTATGGCTCGGGCTCGCCGGGGCTGGTGTCACCTTGTGGGCGACCTTTGCTCCCTGCTTTTTATGGGTTTTCGCTGGGGCTCCCTATATCGAATGGATCAGCGAACGCCCTCGCTTGAGAGAAGCCTTGCGTGCGATCACTGCCGCGGTGGTGGGCGTCATTCTCAATCTTTCGGTCTGGTTCGGGCTTCATGTGCTGTTTGAAAGCGTTACGAAAGAAAAATTTGGTTGGCTGGTGATCTATCAGCCCGAATGGACCAGTTTTAATCCGGTCCTGTTCGTTTTGGCGCTTCTGGCCGGATATCTTTTGCATGCTCGCAAATGGTCGGTCATGCCCTGCCTTGGAGTGACTGGCGGGCTGGGATGTCTCTGGGGGCTGTTGTAGCGAAATGAAAAAGGCCCCAAAACGGGGCCTGAAAACGGTGCGGTCTGAAAATATCGCAGACCGCTATTGTTTGCTTTTGCCGGTAGAGACCGCTCAGTGCAGGCTCACCGTTTCAATATCATGGCGCATGGCGCTCAGTTTGACTGCAGATTCAGACCCAGCCAACGCAATAGGCTGCCCCTGAACGTCGAGCAGGGCCCAGAGTTGCTGATTTTGCGGAATTTCCGGGGCTTCCGGGAACATGTTCATGACTTCTTCCATGCTCACCTGACGTACATAGGCCATACGACGTTCCAGCATGATGGATTCCAGACCATCGTCCAGCTCGTCTTCGAACATTTCTTCCTCATTCATGGCATCTACCTCCATGTTGGGCCAAAGAATTGTCCTTGATCGGGAGGATAGGACAGCCCCTCAGGCCGGGTGGAACACATGTTTATTCTTTCACGTCAATTGCAATCTTGCGGACGACTTTCTCAGGTTCCGGCCGAGCCAGATCGATGGACAACAGGCCATCTTTCAGTTCGGCGCCAAGAATTTCTATGCCTTCAGCCAGCACAAAAGAGCGCTGGAACTGTCTGGCAGCGATACCACGGTGAAGATACTGGCGGCTCTGATCATCCACCTGACGACCGCGAATGACAAGCTGGCTTTCTTCCAGTGTCACATCAAGCTGATCGCGGGTGAAACCGGCCACGGCTAGGGTAATGCGCAAAACATCGCCATTGCCCCCATTTCCCTCGAGCAATTTGCTCTCGGTCGGGTCAAGTCTTTCAATATTATACGGAGGGTAGCCCTCATTGGCACCTTTGGCGACGCGGTCAAGCACACGCTCGACTTCATCAAAGCCAAGGAGAAAAGGGCTGGAAAAAGCAGACATTCGAGACATTAGGCGGTCCTTCTCTTTAAGCGACGCGCTAGATAACTCCCTTTCCAATCGGAAAAATCGGAGCTGCATGACAGAGTTTTCTCCCAAATCTCTCCGGAACAAAAACCCCAAGTGAAAAATGAAACGCTGATCCACCCCTCAAAAAGATAGCTCAGTCAGATCATCAAAAGGGTCGGCTTAAGCCACAGCCCTTGTGCCAAACCTCATCATCAAGCATCTGGCATAGTTTCAATATGGGGGTATTTGCAGCCCGCTTCAAGTTTAAACATGATCTTGAGAGCGGTGGATCTTTGCGTAATAGGGCACGGCGCCTGTCTTTAGTGGCCGCCGAGGCACACAAGTATCTGGTGTCTTGAGACAATTGCCAGTCCGGCAGGCGTTTCGATCATGAAAGAATTCATATCCGGCCACAAAAAAACCGTCCGGATGGTTCCGGACGGTTTCGTAAATTCCAGCAAGAAATCAGCTGTTAGCTAGCTTTCTTCGAGCGTCGACGATCTGCGCCAGTATTGTAGGCGATCTCGGAGTGATATTTGCAATAGGGAGAGCCAGACTCGGATTTGTGACCACAGAAGTGGAAATCCGTATCTCCCGGATCGCCAATTGGCCACTTGCAGGTAGTTTCCGTCAGCGTGAGGATCGATGCACGCTTGGAAATCGGCACAACGACCGGATCTGCCTGAGGGTTTTTGACCGCTTTTGGCTGAGGAGCCGATTGTGGCTGGCTTTCGACCTTGAGAGCCGTCGCTCCAACGCTTGGCGCAGCCGATGAGCTGCTGCTTGTCCGAGCGGGACGACTGGTCTGTTGGTTACGAGGGCGCCGCGGGCGTGGTGCTGTCGTCGTCGTTTTGGCGCGACCGGAAAGACCCAGTCTGTGCACCTTGCCGATAACAGCATTGCGAGTGACACCGCCAAGCTCAGACGCCACCTGGCTGGCACTCAGGCCTTCGGCCCAGAGTTTTTTTAGTAGTTCAACACGTTCGTCAGTCCAAGACATATAAAAAGCCTCCGTCTAGACTGTTAAAGAAGGCAAACCAAAAACCGCATCTGGTTATGATAACACAACCAATGGTTTGTCCTTCGTAAGTGGATTTGATTTTTGCCGCACGATAGTTATTCGTTAATAAATCGTAAACTACTATACGGTTGGAGTCTGCCGCAACTGGATGCAGGCCCAATTTAACCCTTTTCCCCAACTAATCGAATCAACAATTGTCCAAAATTCACTTGACAACGGTTTTTTGAATTTATCCTCATCCATTTGTTGATTGCCTGTGGATAAGGTGTGTTTAAGTGTTGAATATCCCTGTTGGTTTTTCTTGTCCACGGCAGATGCCCAAATCTGCGGCGGTTTGGTCGGCTATGGCGCTTTTATCAGCTCATACTGCCTAAGGGTTGTACAAAATTGACAAGGTTACAACGTGAAACACTTTATTTTCATACGATGGTCTCAGATTGGATGGTGGTGACCAAATAGGGGGCGTGCAGTTGGTTAGTCAACCGACTGTGAGGGCCTTTCCAGAGAAGGCTGCGAAAATGGTTTCACAAAAGCAAACGACCATCGCTTCTGGCGCGCTTCTATGAAATTTTGTGGATTTGTCCTTAAACAGCATAATGTTTTGCAGATAGAGGCAAGTCTCCGATTGACAAGAGGGGAACATTCTTGCAAAAGAGGGACCTTCAACAGCCGCCGTTGGAGCGGCTTTTTTGTTGCATTCCTGCCATTCTCTGTATTGTGTTCCTGGCTTTCTTGTTCCCTGATATTCGGGCAGATCCAGAACAGCAAGACATTTAGAGAATGGCATTCATCAGAGCGGCCCGGATCTGCGTGTAAAGGACCGGTCGTTCGATTTTCTGCCACGAAGAGGCAGATTTGATATCAGGAGACCTTTGTCTTGGGACGAGGATAACTAAAATGACGCAATCTTCGCTGTATGCCACATATGCAAGAGCCAACCTAGAATTCGACAAGGGAGAAGGCGCCTGGCTTACGACGCGAGATGAGCGACGTTTCCTTGATTTTGCAGCAGGAATCGCGGTCAACAGCCTCGGCCATGCCCATCCGCATCTCGTGGAGGCACTGAAGGATCAGGCCGATAAGCTTTGGCATGTTTCAAACCTGTATGACATTCCCGGGCAGCACAAACTGGCCGAGCGTCTTTGCGCCGCCACCTTTGCTGACAAGGTCTTTTTCACAAATTCCGGTGCAGAAGCCGTCGAATGTGCGGTAAAAACTGCGCGTCGCTATCAGTATGATAAGGGCGCGCCGGAACGGTTCACGATCCTCACTTTTGAAGGGGCGTTTCACGGACGGACGCTGGCCACGATTGCTGCTGGCGGTCAGGCCAAATATCTAGAAGGCTTTGGGCCAAAGGCGCCGGGCTTTGAAAGTTTGCCTGCTCTGGATATCGAATTGGTGAAACAATCGATCAACGAGACCACAGCTGGCATTCTGCTTGAACCGATCCAGGGCGAGGGCGGCATCCGTGAAATCGAGCCGTCTTTCCTGAAAGCCCTGAGGAATTTGTGCGACGAAACCGACATCCTGTTAATTCTTGATGAAGTCCAGACTGGAGTCGGGCGGACCGGCCATCTGTTTGCTTATGAAGAAGCAGGCATCGAGCCGGACATCATGGCCATTGCCAAGGGCATCGGCGGCGGCTTTCCGATGGGGGCGTGTCTGGCGACAGAAGAGGTTGCAGGCGCCATGGTTCCAGGAACACATGGATCAACTTATGGTGGCAATCCACTGGCCATGGCCGTGGGTAATGCTGTACTTGATGTGGTGCTGGAAGAGGGTTTTCTGGACAATGTTGCAAAAACAGGCTTAGTTTTAAAGCAAAGCCTTGCAGGTTTGAAGGATGCCTATCCTGATTTTATTGAAGAGATCAGGGGGCGTGGATTGCTTCTTGGCCTCAAACTGAAAATGCCACCAGCAGATCTGGTTGCCGAACTCCGCAAGGAAGGTCTTTTGACCGTGGGGGCTGGTGATAATGTCTTGCGGTTGGCTCCGCCTCTGACCATTGGTCAGGAAGAAATAGATTTTGCACTCCAGGCCTTGGAGCGGGCGCTCGATACCATGCGCGCTGCAAAGGCAGACAGTCAATAATGAGGGGGATTGCAAACCATGTCGAATGATGCCAAGCGCCATTTCGTCGATTTGGAGACGCAGAAGACCGAAGACCTGAAGACTATTCTGGCCACCGCGCACAAGATCAAGGATGCGCGCAAGACAAATCGCCGGACCGATATGCTCGAAGACAAGGTGATCGCCCTTGTCTTCGATAAGCCATCCACGCGTACACGAGTCTCTTTTGATGTTGGCGTGCGTGAGCTTGGCGGAACCCCGCTGATGCTGACCGGTGCAGAAATGCAGCTGGGGCGTGGCGAGAGCATTCCCGATACGGCTCGCGTGCTGTCTCGTTTTGTCGATGGCATCATGATCCGCATGCTTGACCATGAAGCTGTGGCCGAGTTGGCAGAATATGCCACCGTTCCGGTCATCAATGGCCTGACCTATTATTCGCATCCATGCCAGATCATGGCGGACATCATGACCTACGAGGAGCATCGCGGCTCGCTTGAAGGCAAGACCGTCACCTGGGTGGGGGACTACAACAATGTGTTGGCGTCTTGGCTCCATGCGGCCGAACATTTTGATTTCACCATGCGGATCGCCATCCCTGAAGAGCTGATGACCGATTTCTCGGTTATCGACCGTCTGCGGAGCCGTGGTGTGCGCATTGAATTGTGCGACAGCGCAGAAGATGCCGCCAGCCAGTCCGATCTCATCATCACCGACACATGGGTCTCCATGGGCGATGAAGATGCAGAGCATCGTCACAATCTCTTGAAACCTTATCAGGTCAACACCAAATTGATGGAGCTTGCCAAGGATGATGCCCTGTTCATGCACTGCCTGCCAGCCCATCGTGGCGAGGAAGTGACGGACGAAGTGATCGACGGACCGCAATCTGTTGTGTTCGACGAAGCGGAAAACCGTTTGCATGCACAAAAGGGCGTGATGGCCTGGTGCTTCCACAAGGCCATCGGCGACGAATAATTCCAAGACTGTGCACCAAGGCTACGGGTGAAGGTGGACAATGGCGATAGGGCCAGACATCTGCCAGCAACCAGCCGGACTTGACGAGCGCAACCGAAATAGAGACAAGGGTGGATACAGGTGTATCCGCCCTTTGCCTTTGCATGAACGAAAGACAATGAACAGACTGCGCGCCCGATCCCCTCGATGCTGACAGATGAGGGATGAACAGGGCCCACCCCGGACAATGAAAAGCCATCATGCATGATGCAATTTGTCCCTTTGGGTGCCACAGGAAAGTAAGCCAGATGACCGAACAAACCAATATCGTCTCTTCGCTAGACCGCGTCTTGCCTTTTCAGGTCGATGGATTGGACGTGCGCGGACGGATGGTCCATCTCAATGAAACCGTCACCGGTATCATTCAACGCCACAATTATCCCGACGCCGTCAATCGGCTCTTGGCTGAGGCCATTGCCCTGACTTCCCTTCTGGGGTCCTCCCTGAAATTCGAGGGCAAGTTTATCTTGCAGGTGCAGTCCAAGGGTGCGGTCAATATGCTCGTGGTGGACTATAATGCGCCGGACGCCGTGCGCGCCTATGTCCGCTTTGATGAAGAGGCCCTCAAGCTTCTGATCGAGAAGGGCGAAACCCGTCCAGAACAGCTGTTGGGCGAAGGGCATCTGGTGATGACTATTGATCAGGGCCAATATATGAACCGCTATCAGGGTGTTGTCGTTCTGGATGGCAAGAGCCTCGAAGATGCGGCCCATGCCTATTTCATGCAGTCCGAGCAGTTGCCCACGCGGGTGCGTCTGGCTGTCACTGAAATGATGTCCAAACAGGATGAGGGTCCAGCCAAAAGCGAATGGATCGCTGGTGGTCTATTGGTGCAATATCTGCCCCATTCCTCAGAGGACATCCCTCATCGGGATTTGCATCCCGGCGACCATCCAGATCCGGATATGCAGAAAACCCACCACGTCACCGAGGCTGATGCCTGGCGTGAATGCGAAGCTCTGGTCAACACCGTGGATGACCACGAACTGACCGATCCGGATGTTTCCGCGGAAACTTTGCTCTACAGGCTTTTCCATGAAAATGGGCCTCGGGTTTTTGAATCCATGCCGATTTATGATCGCTGCACATGCAGTCGTGAGCGGATCAGCGATATGTTCAAGACATTCGATCCCGAAGAAATGAAGGACATGGTCGTTGATGGCAAAATCGAGGTGACATGCGAATTTTGCAGCGCGCATTATGAGTTTGATCCCGAGGACGTTGCCAAAGTCGCCAAGGGCTGACGTCTGCGCGACAGGTTTACCCACTAGGACGATCAACAATGAAAGAAAAAAGCCACTCCATTGCGGGTGGCTTTTTTTATTTCTAAATGTTTCTACTTGATACAAAAAAGTGCAAAGATTTGATTGCAAGACCCCGGCAAGGCTGGAATAACGCATAAGGTGCAGGGCGGTTTCTTACTCGCAAATGGCGCGCGTGCATAGTGGGGGCCGAAAAGCGGGCCCAAAGAGAGTGTTGGGCATTGGGGAATGGCAAGTCAACGCACCTGCGGCCTTTCGGGGGAGCATATCTGCTTACGGTGTGTTGGGCGGCGCTTTGAAATTTGACAGACTTTACGGAATAAACCACGCCTAGCTCCGGGTTATATGGGATGCGCCAGAAGATTTACCATTCTGTGCCAAACTCCTTGAAAATTATCGGGTTAAGCCCGAGCCTTGATATTTCAGAGACGGAATGACAGGGACTAGTCCCCGACAATCCGGTTCCAACCGTTGACCAGAGATGATGAACGATCACAGCAAAGACCTGAAGCCGAGCCCGACATCAGAGCAAGTCGCCTCACCGTTGACCCATGAGACAAGCCATCCTCGGGCGGCGACGGAGAGCAAGGCAAAGCCATCGCCTCTTGCGCGAACACTTCGCGGAGCGTTCAAACTCATTCTACCTGTTCTGGTGATCGCCGCAGGTGGCTTTGTGGCTTGGCAAATGGTGGCGACCAAGCCCGAAGTCAACCGCCGTCCTCCGAGCGAGAAGAGTTATGCGGTGGAAATAAAGACTGCAGATCCTGCCGCCCTTCAGCCCGATATCATTCTTTATGGCACGGTATATGCCGCGCGTCCGGTAGAGCTGCGAGCGTTGGTCAGTGGCGAAGTGGTCTGGGTCAATCCGAATTTGCAGACGGGTCAGATTGTCGATGCTGGGGAAGCGTTGGTGCGCATCGATCCGTTTGATTATGAAGGCGCCGTGCGCGAAACCGAAGCCAATCTCAGGGAAGCCGAGGCGCAACTGCGCTCCAGCGAAGTGTCGCTCAAAAGCGACAAGGTGGCTCTTGAGCGGCTCAAAGAGCAATTGGCACTGGCGCAGAATGATCTGGATCGGGCCGAAACGCTGGCAGCCAGCGGTAGCCTTACACAGCAGGCGCTGGAAACCCGCAGGCTGACGGTCTCCCAGCGACAGCAGAGCGTGGAAAGCCGCCAATTCAATCTCGAAGTTTTGGCCGCCCAGATCGAGCAGCAGAAAGCCAATCTGGCGCGGCTCGACTGGCGGCTGGAGCAAGCCCGACGCAACCTTGCCAACACCACCCTCAATGCGCCCTATAGAGGGTTGGTGCAGAGCAAATCTGTCGAGCTGGGCCGTTCTGTTTCGGGCAGCGACACACTCGTGTCACTCTATGATCCTGATGAAATGGATGTCCGCTTCACTCTGTCGGACGCGCAATATGGACGGCTGACCACTCAAGGGGCGACGCTTATCGGCCAGAGCATAACAGTCAACTGGCAGCTTGGTGAGCAGGTCAGACCGCATGAAGCAACCATAACGCGGGTAACCCCGGAGGTGAATGCGGCCAATGGGGGCATTGAGGTCTATGCCCGTCTTGAGGCCGATGCAGGGCTGAGGGCTGGCACCTTCGTTGAGCTGTTGGTGCCTGATCAGGTTTATGAAAACGCCATTTCCATACCGCAGGCCGCGATTTATGGCGGCAACCGCGTCTATGTCAACGAGGAGGGGCGTATGGCCCCAAGGGATGTCAAGGTATTGGCTTATCTGGGCGATAATGCCCTGATCGATGGCGCGGCCTTCAAAGAGGGAGCCCAGATTGTCACCACCCGCGTGGCCGAGGCCGGACCGGGCTTGAAGCTTGTTGCGCCCGCCATGGAAGAAAAGAGCCTTGAAGATGATGCCAAGCGTGGGGATGTGGATGCCGCCGACGAGGGGAGGGTACCCCAATGAGCCGTTTTGACAAGGACGGCAAAGGGGGCATGGTTGGCTTTTTCGTGCATCACCCCAATGCCGCCAATCTGTTGATGATCATTCTGCTGGTGGCGGGCCTTTTTGCTCTGTCGCGCATGAACAGCCAGTTCTTCCCGACGATCGATTCAGACACCATCGAGATTTCCGTCAGTTGGTCTGGTGCCAGCGCCGAAGATGTAGAAGCCAACATTCTCGAGATTATCGAGCCCAAGGTGCGCTTCATCGATGGCATCGACAAGGTGACCTCCTATGCGCGGGAAGGCAGCGCCTTCATCATCCTTGAATTCAAGCAGGGCGTGGACATGCCGCAGGCCCTGCGGGATGTGGAATCGGCTGTTGATCTGATCAACACGTTGCCTGATCTTGCCGATGATCCAACGGTTTCCTATCGCCAGTTCCGCGATGATGTGGCCCGGCTGATCCTGTCCGGTCCCTTTGATGAAGCTTCGCTCCGGGGATTTGCCAAGGAGATCCGTGATGATCTCATAGACAGGGGCATCGATACGGTCGATTTCACCGGCTTGCGCGATGAGGAATTCTTCGTCGGGCTTTCCGATTATGACATGCGTCGCCTCGGGCTGACCGTGCAGGATATCGGTAGCCAGATCGCTTCCAACAGCCGCGATCTACCCTCAGGCAACGTGCAGGATGGCTTCGAGAAGCAGGTTCGTACGCTGGCCAATGAAGAGACTCCGGAGAGCCTCTCAGATATCAAGATCATCTCAGGCATTGATGGCTCCAGCGTGGCTCTGGGCGATATTGCCCGTGTCGAACGGCGGCTGGACCCGGATCAAGTACGCGGCATCATGCGCGGGGAATCCGCGATCCAGCTGATCGTGCGGCGTGCTCCGTCTGCGGACTCGCTCGAAGCTTCGGCCATCGTCAACGATTATCTTAAATCCATCGAAGGCGTTTTCCCGCCGACGCTGAAAATCACCCAATATGATGCCTTGGCCGAAGCGCTGGTGGATCGCATCCTGCTGCTGGTCAAGAATGCTGCTTCGGGCATCATTCTGGTGATGGTTATCCTGGCACTGTTCCTCAATCTGCGCACGGCCCTATGGGTTACGGCAGGCATCCCCATCTCAATGTTGGCCTCCTGCGTTGTGCTGCTGGCATTGGGCCAAAGCATCAACATGATGTCGCTCTTCTCTTTCATCATGATGCTGGGGGTTATCGTCGATGACGCCATTGTCGTGGGGGAGGAAACCACCACCCGCTATCAGGCTGGAGATCCCGGGCCCGTTGCCGCACAAGGGGGCGGCAGCCGGATGCTGTTGCCCGTCACGGCGGCTTCGCTTACCACGGTAGCGGCCTTTGGCCCCATCCTGCTGATCGGCGGGGTAATCGGCCAGATGATGGGCGTTCTGCCACTGGTTGTTATCGCCGTTTTGACGGCGAGCTTTGTGGAATGTTTCTTCATTCTGCCCGGCCATCTGGCGCACTCCATGACACCCAGCCACAATCGAAACTGGAGCGTGCGTCGGGTCATTACCATCGGTCTTATTCTGCTGCTGCCGATGGTGCTTTTCTATGGTCTTTCGCCCGAGATGGTGGGTAAATTCGGCGGTGCGACCCAGTCTCTCTGGCAATGGCTGCATGGTCTGTTTGCGGAAGGCAGCATGGTTGCGCTCCTGGTGTTCATTGCCGTTGCTGCGGTTATCTCAACCCTTATCGAAGCGCTGCATGTGCGCAAGCTACGCCGTACCGATTTTCGCGCCAACCATGGCCGCATGAGTGAGAGCGCTTTTCGCAGAAAGTTCGACAAGGGCTTCAATGCGCTAAGGGATGGGCCGTTCCGCAAGATTGTGACCCTTTCCTATGATTGGCGCTACACGACGCTGGCCCTCTGCATCGCCGCAATGACAATCATGGGCGGCCTCGTAGCGGGAGGACGGGTCGGCTTTGTCTTCTTCCCTTCGGCAGAGGCAGAAACCGTCACCATTTCCATGACCTTCAATGTGGGCATTCTGGAAGAAGACGCCGTGAAAATCGCCAAGCGCGTGGATGATGTCGTCTATAAAACCGAGCAGGAAATCGGCAAGGGCGAACAACTGGTAATCGCTTCCTTTGTCACATTGGGACAGTCTGGCCGCACCACTGCTGACAATGTGGCGTCCCTGCGCCTGCGCTTGACGCCATCGGAACAGCGCACCATCCGCACACCAGCCTTCATTCGTGCCCTTAATCGCAACATGCCTGATATGGCCGGATTGAAACGCGCCTCCATTCGTGGGCAGCGCGGTGGCCCTCCGGGAGCCGATCTGGATATTCGCCTGACGGACGGCAGTCCGGAGGTGCTCAAGCGTGCGTCGCTTGATTTGCAGGAACGTCTTTCTGCCTATCCCGGCGTCAGCGAGCTTGATGACAACATGCCCTATGGCAAACCGGAATTGACGCTGGCCTTGACGCCTCGCGGACGCAGCCTTGGCTTTACCGCCCAGACAGTCGGCGAGCAGGTGCGAGATCTGATTGAAGGCCGCACCGCCCGAAAGCTGGCCATTCTGGATGAAGAGGTGGAAGTGCGTCTGAAGCGGCTTTCCCATGCCAATGTAGACAGTCTGCGTAGCCTGTGGCTGAAGAGTCCGCAAGGCACCTTCGTGCCTCTCACCGAAGTGGTCACGATCTCCGACCGGCAGGGCTTTTCCTCCATTCAACGCTTTGATGGCAAGACCACCATTGCTGTTACGGCTGATGTGGACGCAGAGGTGGTGACAGCAACCGAGTTGGTTGCCGAACTGGACCGGACCCTGATGCCTCAGGTCGCTAGCCAATATGGCATCGATTATCATTTCTCCGGTCGGAACGAAGAGCGTATGGATGCCTTTGCCGATCTGCGCATTGGTCTGATGATTGCGTTGGCGGCGATCTATATCATTCTGGCCTGGATCTTTGCCTCTTACACGCGCCCCTTCGCGATCATGATGATCATCCCCTTCGGGCTGGTTGGTGCCATCCTCGGGCATTATCTGCTCGGCTTCCAGTTGACCATTCTGTCCCTGATCGGCCTGTTGGGGCTTGCGGGCATTCTTGTCAATGACTCGATCATTCTGGTCAGCCGTCTGGATGAGCGCATCGCTCATGGACAGACCATACGTCACGCAGCGATCGGGGCAAGTTGCGACCGCTTGCGGGCTGTTGTGCTGACCTCGCTCACCACAGTGGGAGGTTTGGCTCCGATGCTGTTTGAAACCTCTCCGCAGGCCCAGTTCCTCAAGCCCATGGCGATCACCATCGTCTTCGGACTGGCTGTGGCCACCCTGTTCGTGCTGTTTCTGGTGCCAAGCCTGTTTGGCGTCGGCGGAGACATCAAGCGAGGCCTGACCTTCCTGTTGCATGGCAACAAAGGGGCCGCCGAGCATAGTCCGGCGGAATAGGGAAAGGCCGGCGCGGTCTCTGCTGCGATAAGGTCAATCTACATAAAAACGCGCGAGGTCAGTGTGAGCTGACCTGCGCGCGGCTGAGTGCTCGTCCATTCTGCCGGTTGGGCTTCGGCCCTTTCACCGCCGTTTTGGGGACACGGAGGCTGTGTGAAAGGCAAGGACAAGCCAGCGAAGTAAGAGAACGCCATTCGTCGTTTCTTATATTTGATCGGCAAGATCCGGGGTCGCTTCATCAAAACGGACTGCGCGCCGGTAAAGATGCCATGTGGCATGACCGAGCAACGGCAGAATGACCACCAGGCCGAGCAGGAACGAGGCCAGGCAAATCATCATCAGAAAGCCGATGAAGATGCCCCAGCTGATCATCACCTTCTTGTTCGACATAACGCATTTGATCGAGGTGATCATGGCGGTGATGAAATCCACGTCCTTATGCAACAGCATGGGAAAGGAAATCGCGGTGATCGAGAAAACCGCGAGGCTCAGCAGGGCCCCGATCAGATTGCCCGCCAGAAGAAACATGGCTCCCTGAGGTGTCAGCAGGATCGTATCAATCAACGCGGCCGGATTGACAGGATGCAGCCCGAAAAAGATCACATACAGGAAAATCGCGATGTCGATCCAGATGATGAAGGCAAATCCGGTGATCAGGGCCATCCAGCGAAGCTCTTTTGAGCGTTCGCCAAAGACGGCGCCGAAAATCTGGGCCGGGGCAATGTCAAGCCCTTCTTCACGGCGGCGACTGACTTCATAGAGGCCCGCCGCCACAAATGGCGCAATGAGGGCAAAGCCAGAGGCCAGCGGATAAACCAGATAGGGCATATTGTAGGCGGAAAGCATCCAGAATAGAAACCAGCCGCCCAGAGCATAAAACCCACCAAAGAACAGACCATAGGCGGCACTACCGCGAAAATCCCGCAAGCCTAAACTGAGCGCTTCTGATAGATCATCGATGCTGAGTGGCTGCAATATCGGCTTTTCGGCGTGGCTGTCTGTCGGCTTGCCCGGTGTGGACGATAAAGCTGAAAAATCCTGAGCAACGTCGGTCACGTTCATCCTCCCGCAAAATGCTGGCGGTGGCGACATGCTTGGCTTCCCGCGTGTCTTGTCCGCCATTCCCTCATGCTTGAAAGAGAAGGCTAACGCGAATTGGGTGCGACAGAAAGTCGCAATTGGTTCTAATCTGAACAAGATGCAAACGAAAAGACAAGAGTATTCCGTTCACGATTGGTCGTAAGTTATTGGGAAAAAGGGAGAAAAAGAGGGGCGCGTCACCAGTCGCGATCTACAACTGCCGCTTGTGACTCACAAAAAATTTATCTTTTTGGACAGAGCCCGGCCTATGACGTAGCGACGAAACAGCCTGAAATAGGCTTCAGGCCTCAGACATGCTGGCCGCCATTGATATGGATTTCCGCGCCGGAAACATAGGAGCTGGCCTCCGTGCAGAGATAATAAATTGTGTCTGCCACTTCTGAAGGCTGGCCTAGCCGCCGCATGGGTATTGTCTCAACAATTTTTTCCGTACCCGGAGAAAGAATGGAGGTGTCTATTTCTCCCGGAGCGATGGCGTTGACGCGAATGCCGTACGGGCCGAAGTCGGCGGCCATTTCCCTGGTCAGAGAAGCAAGTGCCGCTTTCGAAGTGGCATAGGCAGCACCCGCATAAGGGTGCACCCGCATGCCTGCGATACTGGTCACATTGACGATGGACCCCTGAGCAGCCTTCAGTTCATCGACCAGGCCACGGGCCAGCATGATGGGAGCAAAGAAGTTGACGGCAAACACCTTGTGCCAGAGGTCCAGCGGTGTCTGCAACGTGTCAAGCCGTTGGCTTGCCTCATCCTTGGGGCTGATGGCGGCATTGTTGACCAGCGCGTGCAGCTTGCAATCATGGGCCTTCAGTCGGTCCTTGATCACGCCAATGGCCTCGCCAATAGTCTCCGGATTGGCCAGATCCACCTGAATATGGTTCTCTTCGCCCATCGGCCAAGGGCACTTGTCTGAGAAGGCATGACGAGAGCAACTGAAAACCCGCCATCCTGCGTCGGAAAAGCGTTTGACCGTTGCGTGTCCGATGCCGCGGCTGGCGCCGGTGAGCAGCAGGGTTCTGTTTTCGGAAGGCTCCATGATGTTTCCTCATTGATGAAAGTGCCTTCATTCTAGATATGGTTCCGCTGCCTATTTGCCAATGGCTACCATCGACCCTATATGGCACTGTATGCGACACGCACCTGCAATCCGCCAGCAATAAACGGGCCTTTGATGTTCATCTGCCACTGTAATAAAATTACTGATCATGAGATTCTCGAGATAGCGGACAGACTTGCCAAAGAGGATCCTGACGCCCCAATCCATTCCAACCAGATCTATCAGGGGCGCGGCTGCAAGGCCAAATGCGGCTGTTGCCGTCCGATGATCGAAGCAATTCTGCTGCAGAATGGCCATGATGTTGCCATTGCCCGTACCGATGAAATTGCCCGCGCCAAGCAACCCAGCTTTCATGGTGCGCCGAATGATTGCCCCGGCTTCTCCTGATATCTTGACCAAATTCTGTAGGGAGTTTTTGACCGGATCGACAGAGCGTGGTTTACTTTCTTCTTGGTGACTCGGGCCAGGCTTCTTTACGCTTCGGATTGCGCGGGTTTAAGGCTGCACATGCGGCTGATCGCGCAGGCGTAAGACAAGCAGAGACATCGACCAGGCACAAGACCGGCCATTTTCGCATAATTCGACCTTGAAACCTGACAATTACATTCAAAGGGACCATCATGAAGGGCAACGAGACAGTAATTGAATATCTAAACAAGGGCTTGCGCAGCGAATTGACGGCAGTCAGCCAATATTGGCTGCATTACCGTCTGCTGGAAGACTGGGGCTTTTCGAAGATGGCGGCCAAATGGCGCGAGGAATCCATCGAGGAAATGCAGCATGCGGATAAATTCATCGAACGCATCCTGTTTCTGGAAGGGCACCCGAACCTGCAGATGCTTGACCCCCTGATGATCGGCCAGTCCATCAAGGAAATTCTTGAAAGCGACCTGAAGGGCGAAGTCTCTGCACGGACCCTCTATAAAGAAGGGCGCGACGCCTGCAACGATGCCGGCGACTATATCAGCATGAAGCTGTTTGAAGAGCTGATGGCAGATGAAGAGGGCCATATCGACTTCCTCGAAACCCAGCTCAATCTGCTCGAAACGCTCGGCAAGGAAAAATACGCCCAATTGCAGGCAGAAAATGCTGGCGCAGCTGAGGACTAAGCGCCTAGCGTGCCCCCTTATCGATTGATCAAATGTCATCGAGCCTCGTTGCCTGTCTGGCCGCGGGGCTTTTCATTTGGCGTTGATACCAAAGGGCGAGATCAACCATGTTTCAACCACTTGTGAATTGACCGTGTAGTGTGGAAGCTGAAACAAACAGCAAAGCAAAAACACAAGCCACCGCAAGCTCAATGCGGATCAAGAACAGGAGAGATTGCCATGATCGCACGGCCTTTGACTGCGGGCTATTCCAAGGCGCGTATCACTGCCCTTCCTCCCCGCCAAACGCGATTGACTGTCTTGAAAAAGGCTGTGCTGGCAGCTGCCTTTGCGGCCTTACCATCCATGGTGCAGGCCGGAGCCGTCGATGTAAAAGACTGGCCTGCCGTGCTGGAAAAAGCCAAGGGGCAAACGGTCTATTTCCACGCATGGGGTGGGGCTGATCGCATCAATGCCTATATCGATTGGGCGGGAGCGAAGGTGAAAGAGCGCTATGGCGTCACCGTCAAGCATGTCAAGGTGGGGGACACGGCCAATGTGGTTTCCCAGATCATCGCAGAAAAAACAGCTGGCAAGGAAGATGGTGGCTCGGTTGATCTGGTCTGGATCAATGGCGAGAATTTCGCATCCCTGAAGGAAAAGGGATTGCTTCTGCCCATGAGCTGGGCGCCGGATCTGCCCAATTATCAATTTGCCGATGTCAAAGGCAAGCCAACCCTTACGACAGATTTCACCGTGCCAACCGATGGGCTGGAAAGCCCATGGGGCATGGCGCAGCTGTCTTTCTATTATGATAGCGCCATTACTAAAGAGGTGCCGAAGTCTGCCACAGCATTGCTCGATTGGGCCAAGGCGCATCCGGGGCGTTTCGCCTATCCGAAGCCACCGGATTTTCTTGGTTCCACCTTCCTCAAGCAATTGGCTCTTGAGCTGGCGGATGATCCGTCCGTGCTCTCCCGTCCGGTGACAGAGGAAAGTTACGAGGCCGTGTCCGATAAACTCTTCGCCTATCTTGATGCGTTGCATCCCTATCTCTGGCGCGAAGCAAAGGCCTTTCCGGACAATGTGTCGAGCCTGAAGAATCTGCTGGCTGATGGTGAAATCGAAATCGCCTTCACCTTTAATCCCGGTGATGCCTCTGCGGCCATTGCCAATGATGAATTGCCCGACACGGTGCGCTCCTTCACCTTTGAAGGGGGAACCATCGGCAACAGTCATTTTGTAGCCATCCCCTTTAACGCCAATGCAAAGGAAGGGGCGATGGTGCTCGCCGACTTCCTGCTTTCCCCTGAGGCGCAGGCTCGCAAGCAGGATCCCGCCATCTGGGGCGACCCAACGGTTCTGGATATCACCAGCTTGACTGAGAAAGACAAGGCTCGCTTTGATGCGCTGGAGCTTGGCGTGGCGACACTGAAGCCGGAAGACTTCGGCCCCGCTCTGCCAGAGCCCCATGCCTCATGGATGGAGCGGCTGGAGAAAGACTGGACCAGCCATTACGGCGTGCAGTGATTGCACCAAGAGCGACAAACAGGAAGGGGCAGTCCTGAGGCTGGCCCCTGATCGGAACGAGACCCCACCATGCGCTTTCGGCCCCTTCATAGTACCCCGATGCTGACCAGCCTGCTGATGCTTGGGCCGGTTCTGGCCGGATTGCTGGGCGCACTGTTGCCCGCCTTTGGCTGGTTGCCGGTGCTGGGGGGCGATAGCCTGACTTTGGAGCCCGTGCGGGCGCTTCTTGCGACACCGGGCCTTGCTCGCTCCATCGCACTTAGCTTGGCAAGCGGACTATTGGCGACCCTGTTGGCCATGCTGATGGTGATCGGCCTGCTCAGTGCATGGTCCGGCACACGGCTGTTTCGCTGGATGGTGCGGCTGATCTCGCCGCTGCTCTCCATTCCTCATGCAGCGACAGCGCTCGGATTTGCCTTTTTGCTGGCGCCCTCGGGCTGGATTGTGCGGATGATCTCTCCAGAGCTGACCGGCTGGAGCCGGCCGCCGGACTGGTTTTTCCCTCATGATCCTTATGGTCTTGCCATGATTGCGGGACTGACGATCAAGGAATTGCCGTTTTTGCTACTTGTCAGTCTTGCTGCTCTGCCACAGATTGAGCCGCGCCGGACGCAAAATCTTGTACGCAGTCTTGGCTATGGGCCTATGGTCGGCTGGTTGCATGCTGTCTGGCCGCGTCTCTATCGACAGATCCGCCTGCCGATCTTTGCCGTCATCGCTTATGCTTCGTCCGTCGTGGATGTCGCCCTCATTCTGGGGCCAACCAACCCGCCACCGCTGGCGGTGCAGCTGGTGCGCTGGATGAGTGACCCGGACCTCTCCATGCGTTTTCTGGCGTCCGCTGGTGCCATCCTGCAATTGCTTGTTACGCTGGCCGCGCTTGGAATCTGGTGGGGCGGAGAAAGGATGGCCAGCCGGCTGCTTGGCTGCCTTGTTCAATCCGGCTTGCGCTTTCAGCGAGACGAATGGGCCCGACGCCTTGCTGCATCGCTTAGTATCGCTGCCGTGTTGTTGATGCTGCTAAGCCTTGGGGGACTTGTGCTTTGGTCTTTTGCGGGTTTCTGGCGATTTCCCGATGCGGTTCCCGTCAGCCTTTCCCTTAATACATGGATGCGGCAGGGGCCGATGCTTATGGAGCCGCTTTATAACGCCGTGCTCATTGGTGGGCTGGCGACCGTTGTCGGCACTGTCATGACCCTTGCCGCGCTGGAAGCCCAAAGCCGCATGGGTAAACGATCTGGGCGCAGCGCCATGGTGATCCTCTATCTGCCACTGATCGTGCCACAGGTCGCCTTTCTGTTCGGATTGCAGTTGATCCTGCTGACCGTCAATGCCAGCTATGCACTCTGGGCGCTGGTGTTCGGCCACCTGATCTTCACCTTGCCCTATATCTTTTTGTCGCTGAGCGACCAGTGGCATGCCCTTGATCCGCGCTATATGCAGATGGCAACGGCCCTTGGCCGCAGCGCGTGGGCCATTTTCTGGCGGGTGCGCCTGCCTATGTTGCTTCGCCCGATTCTGACGGCGGCGGCTGTGGGCTTTGCTGTTTCTATCGGGCAGTATCTGCCAACGCTGCTGATCGGTGGCGGACGCTGGGAAACCATCACCACGGAAGCGGTGGCCTTGAGCGCGGGAGGCAACCGGCGTCTGATCGGCGTTTATGCCCTCATGCAGATGCTGCTTCCTTTTGTGGGATTTTTCATTGCCACACTGATCCCGACCCTGTTCTATAAAAACCGGCGTGGTATGACACCGGCCGACCGCTGATCTGCTGCTTTTCTAACAAAGCAGCGCAGCAGCAAGAGAAGATTTCAAAGAGACCTGTATGACGAACACACAGACCAACAGAATGCCACAAGAGCCGATGATGCTCGAAGAGGTGAAAATTCGTCTTTCGGGCGACTGCCTGATCCATCTTTCTCTCTCTGTTGCTGCTGGCGAAGTGGTGACCATCATGGGGCCGTCCGGCTCTGGTAAATCCACGCTGCTGGCCTATATAGGCGGATTTCTGCCTCCCGCCTTTGAGGGGGCAGGGCGGGTGTGGCTTGATGGTCAGGATGTCTCTTCCTTGCCCGCCGAGCGGCGCCATATCGGAATTCTGTTCCAAGATCCCTTGCTCTTCCCCCATCTCTCCGTTGGAGGCAATCTGGCCTTCGGGCTGACCCGTGACGTCAAAGGGCGGGCTGCAAGAAAGGCGCGTGTTTGCGAGGCGCTGGAGGCCATCAATATGGCGGGCTTTGAAGGGCGCGATCCTGAGACCCTCTCAGGCGGTCAGAAGGCACGGGTCGCCTTGGCGCGCACCCTGCTTTCCCAACCGCGCGCCCTGTTGCTGGATGAACCTTTCTCCAAGCTCGATGCAGATTTGCGCGTCCGTATGCGACATCATGTGTTCGAACGGGCGCGATCGGAAGGCCTGCCTACTCTGTTGGTGACCCATGACGAGGCAGACGCCAGAGCCGCGCAAGGACGCATCATTCGCCTTGCACCAAACGGCATGGTTGGATGAATTTGCTTGCCTTCTCTCCATGGAGCGGGTAGGGCCAACATATGACCGAGAAGCCTTCCATTTCATTGCCTGCCTTTCTGCCTGATCTGCCCATCCGGGAAGCATTGCCCGGCCTTCTGGCCGCGCTTGACGCGGGGACACGGGCCGTACTGATCGCGCCACCCGGCGCCGGTAAAACCACCTGCGTACCGCTGGCCTTGCTCGATCAGCCATGGCTTGCTGCCATGACGTCCGAGGGCAATGGCAAGATTATCATGCTCGAGCCGCGCCGTCTTGCCGCAAGGGCGGCGGCCCGTCGCATGGCTCAACTGCTTGGCGAGCCGGTTGGCAAGCGCGTCGGCTATCGGGTGCGCATGGAAAGTCGCATCTCCAAGGAAACTGTCATCGAAGTGGTGACGGAAGGCGTCTTCGCCCGCATGATCGTGGATGACCCCAGCCTTGAGGGCGTTGCGGCGGTTCTGTTCGATGAATTCCACGAGCGTAGTCTTGATGCGGATATGGCACTGGCCTTCACGCTTGAAGGGCAGGCGGCTTTGCGCGAAGATTTGCGCCTCGTGGTCATGTCCGCCACACTGGATGGGGGGCGTGTGGCGTCCATTCTCGAGGGAGCGCCGGTTATCGAGAGCATGGGGCGTGCTTATCCGGTCGAGACCCGCTATTTGCCGCGCAAACCGCACGACAGGCTGGAAAACGCCGTCTGCGATGCCGTGCTGCAAGCGTTGAACGAGGATGAAGGTTCGCTTCTGGTCTTCCTGCCCGGACAGGCCGAAATCCATCGCGTCGAGGATCGTTTGGCCGAGCAACTCAAGAGGGATAAAGACATCATCCTTGCCCCGCTCTATGGCGCCATGGAAGGCAAGGATCAGGATCGCGCCATTGCATCGCCGCCAAAAGGCAAACGCAAGATCGTGCTGGCCACCTCCATTGCGGAAACTTCGCTGACCATCGATGGCGTCCGCATCATCATTGATGCGGGCCTTGTGCGACGCCCTCGCTTTGAGCCCAACCTTGGTATTTCGCGGCTGGAGACGGTTCGCGTTTCCCGCGCCAGTGCCGATCAGCGACAGGGCCGGGCAGGACGTACCGAGCCTGGGGTCTGCTATCGTCTGTGGGACAAGGGGCAAACCGCCGCGCTACCAGCCTTCGAGCCGCCCGAAATTCTTGAGACAGATCTCTCCCGCCTTGTGTTGGATCTGGCACTTTGGGGCGAGAGTGACCCCACCAATCTCAGATGGCTGGATGAACCGCCCGCAGCAGGTTGGGCTGAAGCGGTCAAATTGCTGCAATCCTTCGGCGCACTGGATGACGCAGCTGCGATCACGGACCATGGCAAGGCGCTGGCTGCCTTGCCCCTGCCGCCTCGGCTCGCCCATATGCTCGTCATGGCCCGCAAGGCAGGGGCTGAGGAACTGGCTGCAATGATGGCAGCACTCCTGAGCGAGGGGGGACGCCTGCGCCACAATGATATGCGCCGTCTCTTGCAGGATTTGATTGCCGGAAAATTGCCGCGGGCAAGGGATATCAAGGCGCTGGCCAAACGCTGGACAGGCAAGAGCCGCGAAAAAAGAGCGAACACTGAGGACGCTGGCCGCATTCTGGCGCTGGCCTATCCGGACCGGATCGCCATGCGACGTGGCGCCGAGGGGCGCTATCTGTTGGCTTCGGGCCGTGGAGGTGTGCTCCAGCCTGATGATCCGCTCAACGCGGAGACCTTTCTCGTTGTGGCCGACCTGCAAGGCGCCGCTGCCAACGCGCGCATAACGCTGGCCGCCCCCATTGCCCGCAAGGTCATCGAAGAGGAGTTCTCCGCTCTCATCCATCAGGAAGAGGCCATCAGCTTTGACCAGAATTCAGGAGCTGTGTCCGCCAAACTGCAAACGCGGCTGGGGCGCATCGTGCTGGCCGACCGGCGTTTGAAAGAGCCCTCAGCCGACGCGATCCAGAAAGCGCTGATAGACGCGATTCGCAAAGGGGGGCTGCGGCTCTTGCCCTTCACCAAGGAGCTTGAGCGCTGGCGCGGTCGTGTGCGTTTTGTTGCCGAGCGGGAAGATGGCTGGCCGGATCTTTCCGATCAGGGGTTGCTGGACGGGCTGGAAAATTGGCTTGCCCCTTTCCTTGCCGGCAAAATGGCGCTCTCGGATATCTCTGCCGGTGACCTTTCTGCGGCTCTTAAAGCCATGGTTCCCTATGATCGGTTGGCCGCGCTGGAAACGGCACTGCCGACCCATTTTACCGTGCCCACCGGCTCGCGTATTCCCATTGATTATGCTGCAGAAAATAGCCCCGTTCTTGCCGTGCGCGTACAGGAGCTGTTTGGCCTTGATACGCATCCGGCGATTATGGGCGGAAAGCTACCGCTGCTGTTGCATCTGCTCTCACCTGCCCAGCGCCCCATTCAGGTGACGCGGGATCTGCCCGGCTTCTGGCGTGGGTCGTGGAAAGACGTAAAGACCGATATGCGCGGGCAATATCCAAAGCATGTCTGGCCGGATGATCCGATCCATACCGAAGCAACGCGCCGCGCCAAGCCGCGTAAATGATCCAGAGTGGCAGGAACGCCTGATAACCGCTCACAGGCTTCAGATTTGCGTGCAAAGGGTTAGTTATCAACAAATCATTTATGGCACGTTTGATAGCAAATCGGTTCTTGCTGTTCGTGAAATGAGAGCGGGGGAGAAAAAATCCCTCAAATTTGCTCGGATTCGCATCACGATTTTTCAAAATGGCTTGTGTTTTTACGGCCATTCCTCTCACGACAAGGGGCAGGGAAACGCTTTTTGCTTGCAGGGACTGACTAATACAACAAAAGGCCTCATCCCGGTGGTGAAAAGCGAAGATTCTGGCTGCAAAGAGCATCAGACCATGCAAGACTGTCCGCAATGTGTTGCAAGAGGCCCTCAGTTTGCCGACAAGTTGTTATAATTGGAACCGGTCGTTATCCGACACTATCGGTCGCCATGCTGCTTAAGCGCAATCCCGGGGGCAGGGCAAAACATGATAGAACAACAGATCGTTGAAGCGATCGATTGAGCAATCGATACAGCATACCAATTAAAAGGGGTTAAACATGTTGCGTCAATTTTTCGGTGCTGCTGCACTGGCAACCATGATGGTTGTAGCACCTGCACTCGCTGCTGAAATCAAGCCTGCTGTGGTCTATGACCTGGGCGGTAAAAGCGACCAGTCCTTCAACCAGTCCGCCTATAATGGTGCGGAAGCCTACAAGAAGGATACCGGCACGGACTATCGTGACTTCGAGATCCAGAATGATGCCCAGCGCGAACAGGCTCTGCGTCGCTTTGCCCAGCGCGGATATGATCCGATCGTGGCTATCGGTTTTTCTCAGGCTGAAGCCCTGAAAAAAGTGGCTCCGGAATTCCCGGAAACAAAGTTTGCTATCGTCGACATGGTCGTAGATCTGCCAAACGTACGCTCCATCGTCTTTAAGGAGCATGAAGGCTCCTTCCTCGTAGGTCTTCTGGCTGCCAAGGCCTCCCAGACCGGTAAAGTTGGCTTCGTTGGTGGTATGGACATTCCGCTTATCCGCGCTTTTGCATGCGGTTACAAGCAGGGTGCCAAGGCTGCCAATCCAGACATTGAAATCTTTGAAAACATGATCGGCACCACCGGTGCTGCATGGAACGACCCTGTGAAGGGTGGCGAGCTGACCAAATCCCAGATCGACCGTGGCGCTGACGTAATCTATCACGCTGCAGGCGGTTCTGGCGCTGGCGTTCTGCAGGCTGCTGCTGATGCGGGCAAATTGGGCATCGGCGTTGACTCCAACCAGAATGCCCTGCATCCGGGCAACGTTCTGACCTCCATGGTCAAGCGTGTTGACACGGCTGTCTACAATGCCTTCAAGGATCTGGCCTCTGACGACTGGTCTTCAGGCATCTATGTTCTCGGTCTGGCCGAAGATGGCGTGGCCTGGGCTGATGATGAAAACAACAAGGACCTGATCACCGATGACATGCGCGCAGCTGTCGATCAGGCATCCAAGGAAATCATTGATGGCAAGATCGTTGTCCACGATTACCGTGCCGACAACAGCTGCCCATTCTAAGTAGTTGACCCTGAAATGAAATGTGCCCCGTCCCTCATTCCCGGATGGGGCGCATTTTTATTAGCATCAATAGCCAAGTGATCCCTTGGGTCACAATCTATCTACCAGCCGGCCGCGTCAGTGGCCCCTGAGGAACAAAGCCCACCCATACCACTCCGCACCATAAGTGAAGAGTGGGTCCCGGTTTTCTTTCGGCTGTTTGCGTAAAGGCGCGAACTGCTGGCGATGAAATAGTCGGGAGGGGCTGATAATTGGGGAAGAGATCTTGCATCTGGACGAGAAAACAAAGGCGCAGGGCAATGATGGAACCGGGGCAAAAAGCGCCGGTGACGGGCAAAGCGAGCGCGTGCCCGCCATCCGTCTGGTCGGAATCGAAAAGCGGTTCGGCCCGGTTTATGCCAACAAGAATATCGATCTGAATGTCGCAAAAGGGTCCATTCACGGGATCATCGGTGAGAATGGTGCAGGCAAATCGACGCTGATGTCCATTCTCTATGGCTTTTATCAGGCCGATGGTGGCGAAATCTATGTGAACGGCAAACGAGAAACCATTCCCGATAGTCAGAAGGCCATCGCCATTGGCATCGGCATGGTGCATCAGCACTTTATGCTGGTTGATAATTTCTCGGTGCTCGAGAATGTGGTACTCGGCGTCGAAGGTGGGCCACTGTTGCAAAAGGGCGTGGAAAAGGCACGCGCTGAACTCAAGCGTCTGGCCGATGAATATGAACTCAATATCGATCCGGATGCCCTTATACAGGATCTCCCCGTGGGCTTGCAGCAGCGGGTCGAGATTCTCAAGGCGCTTTATCGTGGCGCCGATATTCTAATTTTGGATGAGCCTACGGGCGTTTTGACCCCGGCTGAAGCGGACCATCTATTCCGCATTCTCGGGCAGTTGCGCGATCAGGGCAAAACCATCCTTCTTATCACCCACAAGCTGCGCGAAATCATGGCCATCACCGATGAGGTCTCGGTCATGCGCCGTGGCGAGATGGTGGGCTCTGTACACACCTCGGAAACCTCCGTTGAGCAGTTGGCTGAAATGATGGTCGGCCGGCATGTGTTGCTCAATGTCGAGAAAGGCCCCAGCAACCCGACCCGTGAAGTGCTCTCGGTTGAAAATCTGACGGTCACCGACAAGCGCGGCGTTGATCTGGTCAAGGATGTGTCCTTCAAGGTCTGCGCGGGCGAGATTGTCGGCATCGCAGGTGTTTCTGGCAACGGCCAGAGCGAACTGATGGAAGCCATTGCTGGCATGATCACCGCTCGTTCGGGCACGATCACGATCAATGGTGAAGTGACCACAAAGGCCGATGCGCTGGACCGGCGCCATCGCGGCATGGCTCATGTGCCAGAAGACCGCCACCGCACCGGGCTGGTGACCAAATTCCCGGCCAAGGAAAATATGATCCTTGGCTATCAGGACCAGAAGAAATATGGCGAGGGTCTGTTTCTCGATCTCACTGCAATCCTGAAGGAAACGCAGGACTTCATGGTGGATTTCGACGTCCGGCCGCCAGACCCGCATTTGAAGGCGGCCAACTTTTCGGGCGGCAACCAGCAGAAACTGGTGCTGGCGCGCGAAATGGAACGCGATCCGGATATCCTGCTCGTTGGTCAACCAACGCGTGGCGTGGATATCGGCGCTATCGAATTTATTCACAAACGGCTTATCGAAATGCGCGATGCGGGCAAGGCTATTTTGCTGGTATCGGTGGAGCTGGATGAAATCCGCTCTCTGTCCGACCGTATCCTCGTCATGTTTGATGGCAAGATCGTCGGCGAGCGTCCCGCAGGCGCAAGCGAGCAGGAACTCGGCTTGATGATGGCTGGTATTGACGACCCGTCCGAAATGGGCTCCGACCCGATGGTTAGTGCAGAACTGGCCCGCGACAATACAGATGAGGCCCTCGTTGAAATGGCCAAAGGGGGTAAAGAATGAGCGCGCAATCTGAAAAGCTGCCTCGTTGGGTCGATTATGGCCTGATCCCACTGCTCAATCTGGCAGCTGCCTTGCTGGTGTCCGGTCTTGTTGTATTGCTCATCGGTGAAAACCCGCTCGAAGCGGTCTATTGGCTGGTGCAGGGCTCGCTGGGCTATAGCGAGGGCGTCGGCTTTACGCTCTATTACACCACCAACTTCATCTTTACCGGCCTTGCCGTTGCGATTGCTGCTCATGCGGGCATGTTCAATATCGGCGGGGAAGGGCAGGCCTATGTGGGTGGTCTCGGGGTAACACTCGCCTGTCTGGCGCTTGATCATTATGTGCCATGGTATGTGACATTCCCCTTCGCGCTCATTGGCGCGGCGGTGTTTGGTGCCGCATGGGCTGCCATTCCTGCCTATCTTCAGGCCAAGCGCGGCAGTCATATCGTGATCACCACGATCATGTTCAACTTCATTTCCTATTCGCTGATGGCCTATTTGCTGGTGCGTGTATTCAAGCAGCCTGGTTCGATGCAGCCAGAAAGCCGCACTTTCCTTGAAGGCGGCCGTCTGCCCTTCATTCATGATGTGGCCGGATGGTTCGGCATTGAGATGGCTTCTTCGCCTCTCAATCTTTCTTTCGTGGTTGCGCTTTTGGCTTGTGTCTTCGTCTGGGCACTCATCTGGCGCACGCGCCTTGGCTATGCCATTCGTACCTTCGGAACCAATCAGGACGCGGCTGTTTATGCGGGCATGAACCTTTCGCGCATCATCATCATCACGATGATGATCTCCGGCGGGCTTGCCGGGCTCATGGCGCTCAATGAGGTCATGGGCGCTCAGAACCGCCTGCTGCTGGATTATGTTACCGGCTACGGCTTTGTTGGCATCGCCGTGGCCCTGATGGGGCGGTCCCATCCGGTGGGCATCATCATGGCATCAATCCTGTTTGGCATGCTCTATCAGGGCGGCGCCGAGCTGGCCTTTGAAATGCCCAAGATCACCCGCGACATGATCATTTCCATTCAGGGTCTGGTGATCCTGTTTGCCGGTGCCATGGAGCATATGTTCCGTCCCGCGCTGGTGCGGATTTTCACATCAAGACATGATGATCTTGGACAAGAAGCGTAAGGGGGCGTGACTATGGATTTCTTTCAAACACTCATTCTTACGACAGATTCGGCCGTGCGCCTCTCTGTTCCGCTTCTTTTCGCCTGCCTTGCCGGGCTTTATTCCGAACGCTCCGGCGTCGTTGATATCGGTCTGGAAGGCAAGATGCTTGGAGGCGCTTTCGCGGCTGGCTGCGTGGCCGCTGTTACCGGCTCCGCATGGCTTGGACTGTTGGCAGCCATATTGGTGTCCATTGGTCTGGCGCTGGTGCATGGCTATGCCTCCATCACCCAGAGGGGCAACCAGATCGTTTCCGGCGTGGCCATCAACTTCGTCGCCAGTGGCCTCACCGCCCTGCTGGGGCAGGCATGGTTCAGCCGTGGCGGCAAGACACCGCAATTGCCCAATACGGCCCGCTTTAACGAAATTACTTTGCCCTTTGCGGATTCCGTCAAGGATATTCCGATTGTCGGCTCGATCTATTCCGAAGTCATCTCGGGCCATTCTTTGCTGGTTTACGCCTCTTTCGTCGCCATCCCGCTGACATGGTGGGTGCTCTACCGCACGCGCTTCGGATTGCGTCTGCGCGCTGTGGGGGAAAATCCCGGTGCGGTGGATACGGCAGGTATCTCGGTTGCGTGGATGCGCTATCGGGCTGTTGTCATCACGGGTATTTTGTGCGGTTTTGCAGGGGCTTATCTGTCCATTGCCCAGTCGGCAGGCTTCTCCAAGGACATGACGGCAGGCAAGGGCTTCATCGCGCTCGCCGCTCTGGTCTTTGCCAAATGGAAGCCCGTCAACGCGCTGGGAGCCTGCTTCCTGTTCGGCTTCCTTGATGCCGTGGGCATCCGCTTGCAGGGCACGCAATTGCCGGTTATCGGCGAGGTGCCCGTGCAGGCCATGCAGGCTCTGCCATATGTGCTGACCGTCGTGCTGCTTGCTGGCTTTATCGGCAAGTCCATTCCGCCCAAGGCGAGCGGTGTGCCTTACACCAAGGAACGCTAGGAGAGACCCATGAGTGGAATGAGCGACAAGCCCATTGCTGTGACCGAAAAGACGCTGGCGCTTCTGGCGCTGGCCACCAGCGCGCGCGAGAAGGCCCATGTGCCCTATTCTCGCTTTCCCGTTGGCGTTGCCTTGCGCACGCGTTCGGGCACGGTTCACACCGGCTGCAATATCGAAAACGCCTCCTATCCGGAAGGTTGGTGCGCGGAAACCTCTGCCATCTCGGCCATGATCATGGCGAGTAACGAGGTAGCGGACAGCAGGGCGATCGAGGAGTTGGTGGTGATTGCCGATCACACACCGCCCATTACTCCTTGTGGCGGGTGCCGCCAGCGGATCAGGGAGTTTGGCAGTCCGGACACCATCGTCCACGCTGCCGATCTGACCGGCATCAAGCAGAGCTTCACACTGGAAGCGCTTTTGCCTGCGGCCTTCGATCTGGAAGAAAACAGATAACCACACGTCAGGGGAAACCGGCCAAGGGCTCACACCTGCCGATACTGCATCGGCAAGGGCCGGATGACGTGACATTGAATTGCCACAGCATTGCATTACATTTCAATGCTCGAAACATGAGAGGGAGATGCGCACATGACCGTTATTGGTCTCGCTCAAGATGCAGCCAAACGTGTGCTGGAAAAAGTCGAAGGCCCTATTGAGGTCGGTATGGTTCTGGGCTCAGGACTGGGGGCCTTGGCCGATGAGGTGGAAGGTGCCGAGCGCTTTCCTTATCAGAGTTTGCCCGGCTTTCCCGTCTCCTCGGTTTCTTCTCATGCATCTGAACTGGTGGTCGGTACGCTGATGGGCGTCCGGGTTGCCATTCTGGCTGGTCGCGCCCATTATTATGAACATGGCGACGCCACAGTGATGAAGCAGCCACTGGCAACCCTTAAGGCTCTGGGCTGCGAGCAGCTTCTGCTGACCAACGCCGCAGGCTCCCTGCGCGAAGAGGTGGCTCCGGGCGAACTGATGCTGATCGATGACCATATCAACTGGTCTGGTCGCTCGCCTCTCATCGGTGTGGAAACGGATGATCGCTTTGTCGGGCTCACCGAAGCCTATGACGCCGAGATCCGCGCAGGCCTGACCCGTGCTGCAGCTTCTGCCGACATAAAGCTGGCGTCTGGCGTCTATGCATGGTTCTCCGGCCCCAATTTCGAAACGCCCGCCGAAATCCGTGCGGCCCGCATTCTGGGGGCTGACGCGGTTGGCATGTCCACCGTGCCGGAAGTCATCCTTGCCCGCTGGATGGGGATGCGCGTTGCGGCGGTGTCCACCATTACAAACTATGGAGCCGGCATGACCGGAACCGAATTGTCTCACGAGGAGACCAAGGAAGTCGGACCGATCGGTGCACAAAAGCTGATCAAGGTGATCCGCGCCTATTTGCAGGCATTGGCTGTCTAGAGCATCACGATCGTGATGTTTGGGGTGCCAGACCCTGCGGAGAATCCCTACTGGTAAAGAGAATAAAATGGAACAAAAACAACTGGCTCAAAAGGCCATCTCTCTGCTCGACCTGACCAATCTTAACGATGACTGCGATGATGCTGCCATCGAGGCGCTGTGTCAGCGCGCAAAGACCTTTTATGGCAACACGGCGGCGGTTTGCGTCTGGCCGCGCTTTGTCAAAAAGGCAAAGGAGTGCCTTGGTGGCACGACGATAAAGGTCGCAACCGTGGTCAACTTCCCCCATGGCGGGGAAGATCTGTTTGCCACGCTGGACGAAACAGCCAAAGCTTTGGAAGACGGGGCCGACGAGATCGATCTGGTCATCCCCTATGAGGCCTTCAAAGCGGGGCGTCGCGGCTTTGCCGAGACCATGGTGCTGAAGGTGCGGGAGGCTGTTCCCGCGCCAGCCAAGCTGAAGACCATTCTGGAAACCGGTGAGTTGCAGGATGCGGACATAATCCGCGCCGCCGCCGATATGGCCATTGAAGCCGGTGCCGATTTCATCAAGACTTCGACCGGCAAGGTGAAGACGAACGCCACCCCGGAAGCGGCTGAAATCATGATGGAGGCCATCGCCGAGAGCGGTAAGCCGGTCGGCTTCAAGCCAGCCGGAGGCGTCAGAACGCTGGAAGACGCTGGCACCTATCTGGCAATTGCCGCGAAATATATGGGCTCTGACTGGGCAACGCCGGATCACTTCCGTTTCGGCGCTTCTGGCGTGCTCGATGCTTTGCTCGCCACCATGCAGGGCCAAACCGCAAAGGCAGGAGACGGCTATTGATGCTGCCACAGGAAATCATACGCAAAAAACGGGACGGCGGCACGCTGAGTGCCGAGGAAATTGGCTTCTTTGTCTCGGGCATCACTGATGGCTCCGTGACCGAAGGGCAGATCTCTGCATTGGCGATGGCCGTGTTCTTTCAGGGCATGGAGCTGGACGAGCGCGTGGCTCTGACATTGGCCATGCGCGATTCCGGCTCGGTGCTGGACTGGTCAGAGCTGGACGGCCCTGTGGTCGATAAGCATTCCACCGGTGGCGTGGGCGACAACACCTCGCTGATGCTGGCGCCAGCGCTCGCTGCTTGTGGAGCCTTTGTGCCGATGATCTCGGGGCGAGGCCTTGGGCATACGGGCGGCACGCTGGACAAGTTCGATTCCATTCCCGGTTATGTGACCCAGCCGGACAATGCCCTTTTCCGTAAGGTGACAAAAGAGGTCGGCTGCGCCGTGATCGGCCAGACCGCAGATCTGGCCCCCGCCGATAAACGCTTTTACGGCATCCGCGATGTCACCGCGACGGTGGAAAGCATCCATCTCATCACCGCTTCGATCCTCTCCAAGAAGCTGGCGGCCGGGCTTGAGGGGCTGGTGCTTGATGTCAAATCCGGTTCGGGTGCCTTCATGCCAACCCATGGGGAAAGCGTCGAGCTGGCCAAGAGCCTTGTAACGGTCGCCAATGGGGCAGGGGTGAAGACCTCCGCGCTTATCACCGATATGAACGAGCCGCTGGCAAGCGCTGCGGGCAACGCGATCGAAATGAAAAACGCGGTGCAGTTCCTGACCGGCGATGCGGTCGATCCGCGCAACTGGGAGATCACCGTCGCCCTCTGCGCCGAAATGCTGCTGATTGGTGGCGTTGTTGCCAGCCGCGCGGAAGGCACAGAAAAGATCGAAGAGGCTTTCCGGTCTGGCCGTGCCGCCGAGAAATTCAGCGAGATGGTTGCCGCCCTTGGTGGCCCGACGGACTTCATCGAGAATATGGAAGATCATCTGGCGCTTGCCCCGATGGTTGCCGATATCTACGCGCAGGAAGACGGCTTCGTTCAAGCCATCGATACGCGGGAAGTGGGCATTGCCGTGGTTGAGCTGGGCGGCGGGCGCATCCGCGCAGCTGATCCGATTGATCATTCCGTCGGTTTCGACGCGCTCGCCGGACTTGGCGCCTCTGTTGACGCCGACACGCCAATCGCGCGCGTCTATGCCAATAGTCAGGAGCAGATCGAAAAGGCAACCGCCCGCATTCGCTCTGCCTATCGCATTGGCGAAAAGGGGACGGAGAGCAAAACCATCTATGACATCATCGATCAATGATCGATCATGCAAAACAAAAGGTCGAGCGGCGGTCGGGAGGCTCCTGCCGCTCCCTTTCCTGAATTATAAGATAAAGGGGGTGTCTCATGGCACGCGCATTCATTCTGGTTCTAGATTCCTTCGGCATCGGCAACGCGCCGGATGCGGAAAAATTCGGCAAGCCGACCTCCGACAAAGGCTCGGACACTCTGGGCCATATCGCCAGTGCCTGCGCACGCGGTGAGGGCGATAAAGAAGGTTTGCGTTCCGGGCCTCTGAGCCTTCCCAACATGGACCGTCTGGGGCTTGGACTGGTCGCCCAAAAAGCGACGGGCAGCCGTCCCGCCAATCTCACCGACGAAGGGGAGCCAAAGGGGCTTTGCGCCAACGCGGTCGAGGTTTCCATCGGCAAGGATACGCCTTCTGGTCACTGGGAAATCGCCGGTGTGCCGGTGCCTTTTGATTGGGGCTATTTCCCAGAAACACAGCCGACCTTCCCGCCGGAAATGACCAAGGCCTTTCTGGAAAAAACGGGCCTGCCGGGTATTCTTGGCGACAAGCATGCCTCCGGCACGGTGATCATCAACGAGTTGGGCGAAGAGAGCATCCGTACCGGCATGCCGATCTGCTACACCAGCGCCGACTCGGTGTATCAGATCGCTGCCCATGAAGAGCATTTCGGGCTGGATCGCCTTTATGAAATTTGCGAAATCGCCTTCGATCTGGTTGCCCCATACAATATTGGCCGCGTCATTGCCCGTCCGTTCATTGGTGAGACACCCGCCGACTTCGAGCGCACCGGCAACCGTCATGACTATTCGGTTCTGCCGCCGGAGCCAACCTTGCTCGACCGAGCCAAGGATGCCGGTCGTCAGGTGCTGGCCGTTGGCAAGATCTCGGATATTTTCGCCGCCCAGGGAGTTACGAAAAAGATCAAGGCCACGGGCAATCCGATGATCTTTGATGAGACGCTGAAGGCCATCGCTGAGGCCAAGGACGGGGATCTGGTCTTCTCCAATCTTGTTGATTTCGATATGCATTATGGCCATCGCCGTGATGTGCCCGGCTATGCGGCAGCCCTTGAATATTTCGATGGCCGTTTGCCTGAGTTGGAAGCTGTGCTCCAGCCCGGCGATCTGGTGGTGCTGACCGCTGATCATGGCTGCGACCCCACATGGCAGGGCACAGACCACACCCGCGAGCAGGTGCCGGTTCTGATGTTCGGGCCGGATATCGCAGGACGCTATGCCGGTCAGCGCAGCACCTTTGCCGATATTGGTGAGACGGTGGCCGAGCATCTGGGGCTTGCTCCGGGTAAGCATGGCACATCCTTCCTCAAAGCCTGATCAAGGAACACGCGCATGTGCAGAGCGATGCTTCTTAAATCTTGTCTCACTCTGATGGTCGCAGCGTTCAGCGCTTCTGCTGCACATTCAGATGACAGGGCAGATGGCAGGGGAGATTGTGAGAGCATACGTTCCATGATGCTGGCAGAGGCAAGCGCCTGCCCGGAAGATGCCCAAAAAGCGGGGGCCGACCTCTGGCCCATGGCCGATGGTTTCGGGCGGCAAATGAGCCGCCTTAAAGGTAAGCATCCATGCGGGCGGTGGCTCGTCTGTGAGCGCGCCTATCCGTCCAAACGCTGGCAGTGCCGATGGGAAAATGACACCAAGGGCTTCTGATGGAGCCTCCCGCATGCAAAGAGATTGAACAAGAAAACAATGATGCAAGCAAACTCCGCTCCCTCCGGCCAGAGGCTTTTGAAGGCCGAATTGCATGTCCATATCGAAGGCGCCGCACATCCTGAGCTGGTGCACAGGCTCGCCGAGCGCCATGGCAAGAATCTGGATGCCTTCATGCGTGAAGATGGCAGTTATATCTGGTCTGATTTCACCAATTTTCTTGAATGTTACGACAAGGTGGCCGCAGTCATCTGCACGCCTCAGGATTATGCGGATCTGACCGAAGACTATCTGCTACGCAACGCTGCTGAGGGTTGTTTCTACACCGAGTTTTTTCTTTCGCCCGATCATGTGGCACTGCTCGGCATGAGCTATGAAAATCTGCTTGAAGGCATAAGCGAAGGCTATGAGCGCGCCAAAGCCAAGAGCGGCAAAGCAGGCTTTCCGATCGACGCGCGCTTTATCGTCACCTGCTTGCGGCATATGGGTCCGGAAGCCGCCATAGAGGTCGCAAAACGCGTGGTCGCCACGCCCCATCCGTTGGTAACGGGCTTCGGCATGGGCGGCGATGAACGCCTCTATAGCCAGCGAGCATTCGCTCCGGCCTTTGAAATCGCGCACGATGCGGGCCTTGCCTGCACGACCCATGCAGGGGAATTTGGTGGACCGGAAAGCGTGAAAGATGCGCTCGATCATCTGCCTGTCACACGCATTGGCCATGGGGTGCGCTCGATTGACGACCCCGATCTCGTCAAGAGACTGGCCGATGATGCCATCCTGCTGGAGGTTTGCCCCCATTCCAACGTGGAGCTTGGGCTTTATTCTTCGCTCAACGCGCATCCGCTCAAGGCCTTGATGGAGGCGGGGGTGCTGACAACCCTCTCATCGGACGACCCGCCCTTCTTCTCCACTTCCATCGGCAAAGAATATGATGGTATGCAGGCCGTGACCGGATGGAATGATGATACCATGCTCGGCTTTACCCGTCGCTCGCTTGAGGCCGCCTTCGTGGATGAAGATACCAGAGCCAGCCTTCTGGCACGTCTTGAGCCGGTTGCGTGAGCGGGTGATATCAACACCCGTGGCCTTATAAGGGACGTTTGTTCAGCTTAAGGCCAGAAACCGGTTCATCAATGGACATCCATTTGACCCGGTTGCTTGCTCTCAAAGCGCGGCTTAGGCTAAAAGAGGCAAAATTGTACCATAGATCAAAGGAATCGGGCCATGCAGCAGGTAACAGTCGTCGATCATCCGCTTGTTCAGCACAAGCTCACCATCATGCGGGACAAGGACACGTCCACGGCATCCTTCCGCCAGTTGCTGCGGGAAATTTCCCACCTGCTTTGCTATGAAGCAACGCGTGAGCTGGAAATGACCACCAAGATGATTGAAACGCCGCTCATGGAAATGAAGGCACCAACGCTTTCCGGCAAGAAACTGGTGTTCGCCTCCATCCTGCGCGCTGGGAATGGCCTCTTGGAAGGCATGCTTGATCTGGTCCCTTCGGCCCGTGTGGCACATGTGGGCCTTTATCGTGATCCGGTGACGTTTGAAGCGGTTGAATATTATTTCAAGGCTCCTGAAGATCTGGAAGATCGTCTGGTCATCGCCGTTGACCCGATGCTGGCAACGGCAAACTCGGCTGTTCTTGCCATTAACAAGCTCAAGGAACGCGGCGCACAGAATATCCGCTTTGTTTCTCTTCTGGCTGCTCCTGAAGGCATTGAAGCCTTCACCGAAGCGCATCCTGATGTGCCGGTGATCACTGCTGCCATCGACAAGAAGCTCAACGAGAAGAACTATATTCTTCCAGGCCTTGGCGATGCGGGCGACCGCATGTATGGCACCAAGTAAGCTTTTGCTTTCTGCATAATTGAATATCGACAAGAACAAGGCCTCCATTCAGGCCTTGTTTACCATGCGCGTTGAAAGTGATGCGCAAGACGCGCGCCTTTAACGGCTTTTATTCTGAAATTTGCCATGTTGGCACCGGTTGTCGAAACCGGAGTTTTCTTGATCATGGCGCGTCTGATTTTCATGGCCATCGTCTTTGTTGTCCTTGCCACCCTGCTACCGGGCGTGGCAACCGATTGGCTTGTGGCCAATGGTTATTTGGCTGGCGATGATGCCGCTGCCCTGCTCAATACATCCTCAGCAGACAAGAGCAGCAAGACAACCAACTATAATGGCGTCAATCGCGTTGTGTTGAAACCTGGACCCGGTGGGCATTTTTATGCTCAGGCCTATTTCAACAACAAGACCGTGCGGACGCTAATTGACACGGGAGCCAGCACTGTCGCGCTGACCCACGAAGATGCGCGGCGCATAGGCATTCACCCGAATGCTGCCGATTATAAGGAGCCAGTGCGGACGGGGAATGGCTTGCAATATTATGCGCGAGCACGGGTTTCCAGCGTAAGGATCGGACAGGTCAGAGTGCACAATCTTGATTTACTGGTTGCGCCAAAAGGAGCTCTCAGTGTCACGCTGATGGGGATGAGCTATCTGCGAAAACTCAAGACCATCAGGGTTGAGCGAGGTCGGCTCATTCTGGAGAACTGACCCCGGCCCCGCGGATCTTTCCCAGCACTCAACCGCGCCTAGATGGCAAAGCCATAGTTGCGCAAATCTTCGGCCAGCCCGAACGGGCTTTTGAAGTGATGTGCATGCATGCCAATGGAGCGTGCGGCTTCGATATTCGGCATGGAATCATCAACAAACAGACAATCGGCTGCATCCAGATTGTTGCGCTCCAGCAGAATATGGAAGATGTCAGTGCCCGGTTTGACGGTTTTCTCGTCGCCGGAAATCACGATATCGCGGAACTGCTTGAGCGTGGGAAAGCGCTCCTGACATTCCCGAAAGGTGTCGCTGGCAAAGTTGGTGATCGCATAGAGCGGCACATTCATTTCCTGCAAGCGTTCCTTGATGAGTACGGTTCCGGCGACAACTCCGGGTACCATGTCATGCCAGCGCTCTCTGTAGGCGCGGATTTCTTTTTCATAGCCGGGATGTGCCTTGGTGAGCATTTCTATGCCTTCTGCCCAATCTCGGCCAAGATCCTGCTGCAAGTTCCAGTCATGCAAGCCTGTTTCCGCAGTAAAGGCATCAATCTCTTCCTTACTGGCGAAAAAAGATTCGTAGAGATAATGCATGTCCCAACGGATAAGGACATTACCAACATCGAAAACCACAATGGATGGATTCTGTGACATGTGAGGCTCGCTATTCATCTGGCGTGAGTGTACGAAGGGTATTGTATTTGATCCGGGTGATTTATCACCACAAGATGTAGATTATATGATTCACACAAATCCTTGCTGGGGGATATTGAATTTCGATGTTTAATTCCGTTTCTGGCTGTTTGGTCGCATGTCAGCGTCCGTTTGGCGCATTGATCGGCATATGTGTTGCTGCAACCCTTTGCCTTGCCATGATTGGAGCGCCTGGGGTAAAGGCGCAAGAGGCCGTTGAACGGCACATGCTCGACACGCTGGGCAGCGATATGGCAGCGGAACCAAAAGCCGGCTTCCCCATGACGCAAAGCGATGTGCGCTCCTCTGGCAATGCGCTTCAGCCGCTTCCCGCAGGCGAGGGTAACCGCAATCCGGTCAGCCCGTCGATCACCCAGCTGGAAGAGCCAAACACCGTTACGCTCCTTGACGACAAGCCGCCATTGCGGGTTGGCCTGATCTCCGAGCAGGGCGCAAGCTATCTGCAGGCGCGCATAGAGCCCTTCCGCCGCTATCTTCAGGAGAGCCTTTCAAGACCGATCGAGATTGTGGCCTACACCTCGATGCGTTCGCTCATGGCAGCCCATATCGGGCGACAGGTGGATTATTCCATTTATCCGGCCAGTATTTTCTCCATGGCCTATGCATCTTGTGGATGCCTGACGCCAATGGTCGCGCCCATTTCCCGCGAAGCACCCGATGGCATTTATATGTTGCTGGTCGTTCGTGGTGCCAGCGGCATCCAGAATCTGGCCGATCTATCCGGGCGCTCCATGGCCCTGTCTTCCAAGGATGGCGCAATCCCCTTCTATATGGCGATGAACGAGCTCAAGAAAGCGGGGCTGAACCCCGAGCGGGATCTTGACTCTCTGGTTGGCAAGGATAGCCCGGATGAGGCTCTTGAACTGCTTGATGAAGGGTCCGTTGATGCCGCGTTGGTTTGGTCGACCACCCCTTACAACCAGAATATCTTCTCCAGTGAAGGAGCCGTTTCTGCTTATTTGCAAAAGAAACATGGAACCAGACAGGCGGACACCAAGCCCGACTTCCTCTCCATCTGGCATTCACCAGCCGTTCCGGCGGGGCCACATGTAATCCATAATGAGGTGGACAAGCAGACCCGGGCAGATCTGATCAATGCGCTTAAAGAGATGAACCAGCGCGATCCGGAAGCCTATGATGCGATTGAGCGTCGCTATGGCGGCGGCTTTAGAAGCGTCAGCCTGCAGGATTACGAACCCTTGATCGAGATCGCAACCGCGCGCTGATCGGAAGTTTCTTTCATAGGGAAGCACGAGGCTGCAATGGCTCCTACCTGTGAAGGGCGCTATTTGCAGGATATCTCTTCAGTATTTCTGGGAGAGAATATGGCTGTATCCCTGAAGGTCATATCTCCGATGCCTGTGGTAACACCATAGGCCGAGAATGTGTCGGAAAAGGAGAGATAATCCACTTCGGCTGCCGTCATGATATAAAAGCGATCGGCCACGCGCATACCCGCAGGCAGCGTTGAGGCATCAACCGGTGCCGAGCCATAGCGACAGATGACATCCAGATTGCTGTTTTTGTCCACTTTGACTGCAATCATGCCGATTCTATGGGCGAGATTGTCATAGGGATACAGGATCTTCTCTGCGATATCGCCAAACGTGGTCCAGTCAGACGCGGTAATCTCGGAGTCCTGTGTCGCCAGGTTGGCAATCGAAGTGGCAAGATTGGAATTCTTCCGACTGACCATGATGGCCTGGGTCAGCTCCCAAGTGCCGATGGCCAGAAAAACCATCAACGGCAGGATGATGGCAAACTCAATTGCGGACACACCCTGTTGATCTTTGGAAAAGCGGCTGAGCTGATCCCTAATCTTGTAAAGAAGTCTGTTTGTCAATGCCTGCATGATGGGATGTCCGAAATTCAAGGATCAAATAGGGCGCGCGATAGGCTTTATTCGAATGGCTCGTTACGAAAGACTTCGACAGAAGACAAAATGAATTCTGGTGCAGTTCCGCTATTCAAAAGCGCAAACAAATCGCTCATGGACCCCAAAGGCAAATAGGTTTTCACAATGACATAGTCATTGGCATCGCCCGGATCATACGTTTCCTGCGAGCTGTCCAGCTGCCCGTTATTGGTGGGGGCATCCGTATCAAGCTGGGAGAGGTCCGGATCGCTGGTCACATCAACGACCAGTTCACTCAGGCACGTGGCTTCCGGAACAAGAACCCCACTGCAAACCATTTTCTTGAAGTCATTCTTTGAGAGGTCCAAGGCTGCGACTTCGCCTGTCCGGATTTTCCGGCCGGCCTGCTGTGCGGCATCTTCAAGAATGGTTGCGTTAAGATAGATATAGCCGATTGCCAGCAGCGAATAGAGAAACGCAAAAAACGGTGCCGCCAGCAAGACAAATTCAATCGTGGTGGCGCCTTCCTCGTCGGGGATAAAGGCATGCCTGAAGGACCGTTTGTCTCCAAGCCCGATCGATCGTTTGGCAAAAAGGCCGTTTCTCAAGAACAGTCTCATTGGGAGTTCCTCTATTCAATGGCGCTGCGCCGAAGAGGACGGAAGAAAACTGAGCAGCGATGCAGATGGCAAATGTGCTGCGAAAAACTCTCTCATATGCTTCGGATAACGCGCAGAAACATTGCCAGAAAAGCCTTTACGAATAATTGGTAAAACTGGTTAATCGCGAAGATCTGGCGCCTGACGCAGATCTTCTACTCAAGACTTGGGCCGGTTTCGCCACCTTCGGAAAGCTGGCCTCGGGACTGAATGGATGTATTGAGCTCTGCCAGCTTGTCTTTCTGGTCGCCAACCCGATAAACCGGCTCGCAATTGGGTGAGCAATGCAGGGTGTAGCGATCTGTGCCCTTGTAGACCACGACATTGCTATCCATTGCGGAGGACACGCTCAGAATTTCATCGGCAATCGGCTCACCCTCAGCGTCCAGAACAATAAGGTTTGTTGTACCATATTGCTTGCCGGTAATGATCAAGGTCTGGCTATCCTTGATGGTGGCGTCTGCGATAGCAGGATTTCCGATAATCACCATGGAAGCGGCGCGGGATACGCGCATGACTTTGGCCCGGTCTACTTTTACGTCGATCATGGGATAGGACTGGTCCGCCAGTGCGGTTTGACCCATTGACAAAAAAACGATTGCTAAAATAGCGAAGGACGCTTGGGCGAATTTCATAATCTGTCTCCATGAGGCAGGCCGCCAGCGCTCCTTTTGGAGGCTAGCCTTGATCCGCTAAAGATGGAAAAAAATGGTGAAGGAAGCTTTAAGAGCAGAAAAACGCAAGGATTGGTTGGATGTGCCGGGGCACCAAAACTAGCGTGTTAGGCTTCTGACATGACGAAAATAGAAATATAGATTGATGGTTTTTTGAATTAATAAGTTGTTAGGGATGATTTTTCTTTAGGTTACATTGTATATATAAATATACGTTTGAGTTGTTGTGTTTTGTAGATTTAAGATTTGTTGATTTTTTCGAAGTGATTTCTTAACCAAGAACATTATTCAGTTGGTTTAGCTATTGGTTTACCTATTCATTTAACGTGATGGAAAGAGTTATTCGATAAAACTGACATCGTTCCAATGATGCAATAAAAACGCGGCAAGCGCTGATCGTTGGAGCAAGAGCTGTCAAAAATGTGGAATATTAGGAGTCCAAAATGAACAAGTTTACTCACTTTCTGAAAGACGAATCTGGCGCAACCGCTATTGAATATGCCCTTCTTGCTGGCCTCATCGGCGTAGGCATCATGGCTGCTGCCTCTACTCTTGCTGGCGGCGTATCCACGCTGATGACCAACGTTGGCAACAAGCTTTCCGGTATTACCCTGCCTTAATGGCATGACATTTAAAGGTATGGAGCTTGCGCTTTTCTCAAAAGAAAGTGCAAGCTACGATACAAAGGAAGGCTACCTGCGGGTGGCCTTTTCTTTATGAATTATCCAGGAAATACAATGGATTGGTAATATTTCTCTGGTAATTTGCACCAAGTCGGGCGCGCTGCTTGAAAAGGCTGCAAGGCCAGAGTTTTGTCACCCTCTTTGAGATCATGGGGAAGGATGAAAGCATGATGGATTTTGTTTTTGGCTGGGGTCTTGTTCTGTTTGTGCCAATGGTATTTGCCTATGCAGCCAGCTCTGATCTCTTCAGCATGCGTATTTCCAATCGTCTTGCTCTTGTTTTTCTAGCCGCTTTTCCCGTTTTTGCCTATGGTACGGGCATGGGCTGGCAGGATGCCTTCGCGCATCTGGGCGTTGGCGCTATTACGTTCGTCGCCGTCTATTTGCTATGGATGTTCAAATGCATCGGTGGTGGCGACGCCAAATTTGCAGCTGTCGCCGCGATCTGGATGGGACCGGAACTGACGATCATGTTCTTCGCGCTCACATCCATTTACGGGTCCATCATGGCTTTCGCCTTCATTCTCATGCGCTCGCGTTTTCTGCCCGCCTTCATGGTCAAGATGGATTGGGCTATGCGTCTGCATACGGTCAAGCGTATTCCCTACGGTTTGGCTCTCGGCGCCGCCGGGCTTCAGCTCTATTCAATCTCTGATTGGATGGATGCCGGTATTCGCCTTGCGATTTCTTGAGGATCGGCATTTGTTCGATAGGAAATTCTTCCAATAGATGCAGCACGGAATACCGGTCTTCTTCGTTGAAGGGCGGTTTTCTTTCTTCTACTCTTTAAGTTATGAAATATTCACGTAACCAAGAGCCCTCCAATTCCTTTTATGCGTCCAAATTTTGTTTCTGAGCGTTTATAATTACGGTTTTTTGCGAAATTAAGCTCATATTAAGCAAACACGCTTACTTGTCGTTAACCATAAGTGTTGGACACTGGACGCGGGTGCCTTTGCGCCCTGAAAGCGTCTAGTGCCTGAAACGCATGGGAAACGAGGACATGAGAGTAGCGCGTATTGCCGTCATTGTTGTCGCTTTGGTCGCCGGATTGTTTGCTTTGGTGTTGGCCAGATCACTTGGCACCCAGAAGCAGGAAGTCCAGGTGGAACCGGCTGCGCCAGTCGAGCAGATCGAGTTGGCTGAAGTGCTGACCGCTGCGCAGAATGTTTCGCTAGGCACAAATTTCACGGCCAATCTCTTTGCATGGAGTAAATGGCCAAGAGCCAATCTCGGCCCCGGCTATATCGTACGTGACGAACGCCCAGAAGCCGATAGCGAGCTGGTTGGTGCTGTCGCGCGCGGTTCTTTCCTGCAGGGCGAGCCCATTACCGAAGGAAAGCTGGCCATCGGAGGCAAGGGTATGATGTCTTCGGTTCTGCTCAAGGGCTATCGGGCCGTCGCAACGCCTATTTCGGCGGCAACGAGTGCAGGCGGCTTCATTCTTCCCAAAGACAAGGTTGATGTCATTCTTACCGAGCAAGGCAAAAATGGCGCCAGCTCTGAAACCATCCTCAATAATATCCGGGTTCTGGCAATCGACCAGACAACTGAAGAGAAGGACGGGGTGAAGGTGGTTGTCGGGGAAACCGCAACATTGGAGCTGTTGCCTTCTCAGGTTGAAAACCTCTCGGCGGCTCAGGCCGACGGAACCATATCGCTTGTCTTGCGCTCTCTGGAAGATGCTGAAGACGATACCGAGGTCTCTCAGGCCAACAATGGCACCGTAATCATGGTGCGCTCCGGTATGATGAGCAAGAGGACAGTAAAGCAATGATCAGATTTTCGCTTGGTATGAAAATGGTCACACACCGCAGACTGTCTGGCAGGGCCCTGCCGGTCATGATGCTTGTATGCCTGATGACCCTGCTTTCTCTGGCTCCGACGTCCGGAGCTTTTGCCGGATCTGAGATGCGCCTCAACGCCGCCAGTGCCAATGGGCGCAACATCGATGTCGGGCTAAACAAGTCTGTGGTGATCGAAACCCCGCGTGATGTGCGCGATGTGCTGGTTTCCAGTCCGTCTGTTGCCGATGCGGTGGTGCGCACGCCGCGCCGGGTCTACATCATCGGTATGGCGATAGGGCAGGCCAATGTGATCCTGTTTGATGGCAACGGCAATCAGATCGCCAGCTTCGATGTTAATGTTGCACGAGATAACGCCTCTCTTGCCGCTCTGTTGCGCCGGATGATCCCCTCGTCCAACATCCGTGTGGATGGCGTCGGCGAAGGTGTGGCGCTCTCCGGCTCGGTTGAGCGACCAGCTGACGCGGAAAAAGCCATGGATCTGGCTGCTACCTATGTTGGCGACCGCGAGAAGGTCAGCAACTATATTTCCGTGGAAGCCCGCGAGCAGGTTCAGATTCGCGTCACCGTGGCTGAGGTGGAGCGCAGCGTTATCAAGCAGCTCGGCATCAGCATGGGAGGCGCTCTTTCACGTGGTATCTTCACCAGTTCCGGACAGATCTCCAACCCCTTCTCGGTTGCCTTGCAGAATATGTCTGAAAGTGCTTTGGGCATGAGCCTGGGAGGCACAGACAACTATTTGACCACGGTCGTTCAGGCCATGGAGCGCAACGGATTGATCCGCACCTTGGCCGAGCCCAACCTGACGGCCATTTCCGGCGAGAAAGCCGATTTTCTGGCTGGTGGCGAATTCCCCATTCCGGTCGGTCTGGACGACGGCAAGATCATGGTCGAGTTCAAGCAGTATGGTGTGGCGCTATCCTTCCGCCCGATTGTTCTGTCTGAAAATCGCATCAGCTTGCAGATCAAGTCCGAAGTTTCGGAAATCTCGTCAGATCAAACTGTGACCGTCGGCAGCACCAATGCCCAGCTTTCCATTCCGGGTTTGAGAACCCGGCGCTCGTCCACGACGCTGGAATTGCCCTCTGGGGGCACCATGGCGATGGCTGGTTTGTTGCGTGATGACATACGCAAGAATATCGACGGCTTCCCTTATCTCAAGGATTTGCCAGTGCTGGGCGCTTTGTTCCGGTCTCGCGACTATAAGCGCAATCAGACCGAACTGGTGTTCTTCGTTACTCCTTATATTGTCCAGCCGGTGGCCAAGTCGAAGGTGGCTCTGCCCACAAAAAACGTCGAGCCATCATCCGATATGAATGACATTTTCCTTGGTGCTCTGACCCGTCGGTACGACATGGTCGGCGGGAATGGACGCCGGGGTGTGAAATATAATGGCCGCTTTGGCTACAGTTATGAGTGAGGGCATGGCAATGTTCAAACATGGTGAGATCACGCCAATGCAACAATCCGCACGACAGCCTGTCGCAAGATCTCCCTTTTTACGGGGAGCCGTTTTTATGGTGTGCGCCTTGGCGTTGGTCGGGTGCGAATCCAAGCGGGAAGTGACTGGTTCGGTTTCTCAGGACTATCGTCTGCGCCATCCGATCACCTTGCAGCAATCGGCTCGCACACTGGACATTCCTGTCGGTGTGCATAGCGAAAGGCTGACCCCGTCTTCTCAATCGGCCATCGCAGCGTTTGCACGTGACTTCAGCCGCGAACGTGCTTCGGTCATTCAGGTCATGGTGCCATCCGGAGCCGTCAACGAGATGAGCGCAGGCTTCATGGCAAGGGAAATCAGAATGGATCTGATGCGGCAGGGCGTACAGTCTGCCCAGATCGATATGCTTCCCTACACAGCGACCGATGCGAGCGACGCGCCGATCCGTCTGGCCTATCCGCGCATGGAAGCCAAGACACTGCCTTGTGGAACTCACCCTGAAGATCTCGGACGCAGCATTCATAACAGGCAGCATTTCGACTTCGGATGCACGACACAGCAAAATCTCGCTGCCGCCGTAGCCAATCCGCAGGATCTGATCCAGCCACGCGGATGGGAGCCGCGCGATTCCATGCTGCGCTCGGCGATGTCAGACAAATATCGCGATGGCAAGGAAACCTGGTCCAGCAGCCTGGATACCAAATCCGGTTCTAGCTCGGAGGTCGGGCAATGAGTGATCAAACAATCCCAGCTATTGGCTTTGAGGATGATCCGGAATTGCAGGCATTCCAGCAGGAACTATCCGGCCCCGGCGCCAATGAAGCAATTGACATCCGTCCGTTGCCTCGTGTCTCCATTTCAGCCTTTTGCGAGACGCCGCAAATTCAGGCAACCATTGATGCGATCAGTACGGACCGGCGCCTGTCGCGGGTCCATATGAAATCGGTATCAGGCGGTGTCCAGTCGGCGATTGAGTTCTTTTCGGATACACCGACCCCGAACCTGCTTTTGCTGGAAGCGAACCAAAGCTACGAGATGCTGATCGAAGATCTCGACCGGCTGGCTGAAGTCTGCGATGTGGGCACCAAGGTCGTGCTGATCGGCCATATCAATGATGTGCAGATGTATCGTGACTTGGTGCGCCGTGGTGTCTCCGAATATATCGTTGCGCCTGTCGGCCAGATGGAACTCATTCAGGCCTTGAGTGACCTGTTTGTAAGCCCCGATGCCGAGCCATTGGGCAAGACCGTGGCTTTCATGGGGGCCAAGGGCGGGGTCGGATCCTCGACCATGGCGCACAATATCGGATGGTCGATCACCACCAGCAACCAGCAGGATGTCATCATTTCTGACTTTGATGTTGCGTTCGGTACCGCCGGGCTCGATTTCAATGAAGATCCTCCGCAATCCATCGCAGATGCGATCAAGGCCGGTGAGCGTCTGGATGATCAGTATCTGGAGCGCCTTCTTACCAAGTGCAGTGATCGACTTCATTTGCTGACGGCGCCTGCCGTGCTCGACAATACCTGCGACTATGACGCCGAGTTCTTCGTTCAGATGGTGGAACTTCTGCAGAATAGCGCGCCTTATACGGTGCTTGATCTGCCTCATGTCTGGACCGACTGGAGCAAGGCTCTGCTCATGGGGGCTGATGAAATTGTCATCACGGCGGTTCCGGATCTGGCCAACCTGCGCAACGTCAAGAACCTGTTCGACTTGATCGATCAGGAGCGTCGCGGCGAACGGCCTCCGCATCTCATCATCAATCAGACCGGCATGCAGAAACGCCCGGAGATCAAGCCCAAGGATTTTGCGGCAGCTCTTGAGCGCGATGCCTATATCGAGGTTCCCTTTGAGCCAGCGGTGTTCGGGCAGGCGGCCAACAATGGTCAGATGATTAGCGAATTGGGGTCTGGTGCAAAGTTGGTGGAACTGTTCGACAATCTGGCCTCAGATATCACGGGGCGCTCGGAAGCGCCCAAGACAAGCAAGTCCCTTTTCGCACCGCTTTTGCAGAAGCTGAAAAAATCCAAATAGTATCGAGTTAGTCTGGTTAGTAAGATATGTTCGGAAAACGTGGAACAGAAGGCGCCAAAGTTGCGGTGCCAGTGAGCAAGCCAAAGGCGAGCGCCTCAAAGCCTGCGCCTTCCAAACCTTCTGCCAAGAAGGACGAGGAAAGCTATAAGCAAGCGGTCGAGGTGAACTATCAGCCTATTGATGATGGCGCTGCCTCTGGCCGTTCCGAACAGTATTTTGACATCAAGACCTCGGTTTTCGGCGCGCTCATCGATACGATCGATCTGGCACAGATGGCGCGTCTGGATACGGATTCCGCGCGCGAGGAAATTCGTGACATCGTCTCCGAGATCATCGCCCTCAAGAATATCGTTCTCTCGATCGCCGAGCAGGAAGATCTGCTGGATGATATTTGCAATGACGTGCTGGGTTATGGTCCGTTGGAGCCGCTTCTGGCACGTGACGATATTGCTGATATCATGGTCAACGGCGCCGAGAAAACCTACATCGAGACCCAGGGCAAGGTCTATCTCACCAATGTTCGCTTCCGCGACAATGGCCAGCTGATGAATATCTGCCAGCGCATAGTGTCTCAGGTTGGTCGCCGCGTGGATGAATCAAGCCCCATTTGTGATGCCCGCTTGCCCGATGGCTCTCGTGTGAACGTGATCGCACCACCACTGGCCATCGATGGCCCCACGTTGACCATTCGTAAATTCAAGAAAGACAAGCTGACGCTGGATCAGCTGGTGCGGTTTGGAACCATTTCGCCCGAAGGGGCTCAGATCCTGAAGATCATCGGGCGCGTACGGTGCAACGTGGTGATTTCCGGCGGTACCGGCTCGGGTAAAACGACACTACTCAACTGCCTGACCAACTATATCGAGAATGACGAACGCATTGTCACCTGCGAAGACGCTGCCGAATTGCAATTGCAGCAGCCGCATGTCGTGCGTCTTGAAACCCGCCCGCCCAACCTTGAAGGGGAAGGGCAGATCACCATGACAGATCTGGTGAGGAACTGTCTGCGTATGCGCCCAGAGCGGATCATCGTGGGCGAGGTGCGTGGCTTTGAAGCCTTCGACTTGCTGCAGGCCATGAATACCGGCCATGACGGCTCCATGGGCACCTTGCACGCCAACTCCCCAAGGGAGGCGCTCTCTCGTCTGGAAGCTATGATCACTATGGGCGGCTATAATCTGCCAACCAAGACCATTCGCGAGATGATTGTGGGTTCCATTGACGTCATCGTTCAGGCCTCGCGCCTCAGAGACGGCTCTCGTCGCATCACCCACATTACCGAAGTGACCGGCATGGAGGGCGACGTTATTACCACTCAGGACTTGTTCGTCTATGAAATGACCGGCGAAGATGCAACAGGCAAGATTACTGGCGTACATCGGTCCACCGGCATTGGTCGACCGGCCTTTTGGGAACGGGCGCGCTATTATAATGAGGAAACGGCGCTGGCCGCTGCTCTTGATGCATCCAACATCGAACCGGGCAGTTTTGCCTGATCAGGAGGAGGAGACATGGATTTTATCAGCAATGATCTGATCTTTGCCATCGCGCTGGTTGTTCTGGTCGTCTTTTCCGTTATCGGCATCGCCTGGGGGCTCTTCTATCCTCGCCTTTCCAAGAATTATAACCGCGATCAGCGCATGCAGGCTGTCTCGATGAGCCGCATTCAGATTGCCGACAAGCGTCTGAAATCGGCCAACATAGACCGGCGCAAGGATATCGAGGCCAACCTCAAGCAGATGGAAGATCTGCAAAAAAAGGGCAAAGAGAAGAAGCAGTCTCTCAAGGCACGGCTAAGGCAGGCCGGTCTCACGATAACGCCAAGGCAATTCTGGCTATATAGCGCTGTCAGCGGTGTGGTCTTCTTTTTCATTGCCTTGCTGGGTGGCTCATCCATCACTATTTCCGTGGGCGTCGGCATCGTTGGCTTTCTGGGCGTTCCCCATTTCTGGCTGTCGCGCAAACGCAAAAAGCGTATGAGACAGTTCATTGCGGAATTCCCCAATGCGGTCGACGTTATTGTGCGCGGCATCAGGACTGGATTGCCTTTGGGCGACTGTCTGGTGATCGCGGCAACGGAAACCGCCGAGCCTGTACGCAGCGAATTCAAACGTCTGGTTGATGAACAGGCGATGGGGCTGCCTCTGACAAAGGTTGTGCCGCGTCTGCATCAGCGTGTTCCCTTGCCGGAAACCAACTTTTTCGCCATCGTGATCGCCATTCAGGTGCAGGCCGGTGGCTCCTTGTCCGAAGCTCTGGGGAACCTTTCGCGGGTTCTGCGATCCCGTGCCCAAATGAAAGAAAAGGTGCAGGCCCTATCGACCGAGGCCAAGGCGTCCGCTGCCATTATCGGCGCGATGCCCTTCATTATCGGCTTCATGACCTACCTCACACAGAAAGATCTCATCATGATTCTGTTTCAGGAATCGATGGGGATCATGCTGGTATGTGGGGCCTTGGTCTGGATGGGGATCGGGGTTCTGGTCATGCGGGCGATGATCAATTTTGATATTTGAGCGCTCGTGTCACTGTGAACCCATTGTTCTGTAACACGATGCAATAGTAGGGAAATAGAAAATGGCAGGCTTTGAAGTTCAGGATCTGTTTGCGTTGCTAACGGCTATTGCCGTCATCGCCTCGATTCTTGCCGTGGCCATGCCTTTCCTTGAAAAGGATCGCCTCGGCGAAAGAATGCATGAGGTCGCAAGCGAGCGGGAACGCATCCGCAAGCGCGAGCGAGCGCTGTTGAATAGTGGCGGCAAGGAAGGGCGAATCTCTCTGCGTCAGGAACCCAAGGAGCTGATTGTCAATATCGTGGATCGATTCAAGATGCGCGATGCCTTTTCCGATCGGGAGACCCGCACCAAGCTCAAACAGGCCGGTTTTCGTCTTGAAAAGCATGTCATGACTTTCACCTTCGCACGTATCATAGGGCCTTTCGCCGGCTTGCTGATATCGCTGTTCTATGTCTTCGTCATGTTGAAGCCTGACTATCCGCCGATGGTAAACCTGTTTATGTGCGTGCTGTTTGCCTATGCCTGCTATTATGCGCCCTTGCTCTATTTGCAGAATGTGAGAAACAAGAGGCAGGCGTCCATCACAAGGGCTTGGCCGGATGCGCTGGATCTGCTCCTGATATGTGTGGAATCCGGCATGACCGCCGAAATGGGTTTCCAGAAGGTTGCTACCGAGATCGGAACCGCCAGCGTCGAGCTGGCAGAGGAATTGACCATCCTGACTGCAGAGCTGTCCTATTTGCAGGACCGGCGGATTGCCTATGAAAATATCTCAGATCGTACCGGGCTGGAAGGGGTCCGCGGTGTGATGACGTCGCTCATTCAGGCCGAGCGCTACGGAACGCCCCTGGGGGACGCTATTCGCGTGATGGCCGAAGAAAACCGCTTGGCCCGCATGACGGCTGCCGAGAAAAAGGCCGCTGCCCTACCGCCAAAGCTGACCGTGCCGATGATCCTGTTTTTCCTGCCTGCGATTTTCATCGTGGTTCTGGGGCCAATTGCCGTGCAGTATTTCACGACCCACTAGCTGGACCGGCCTTTAAGGGGCTATCTGGGGGTAAGGAAGTAAAAGAACTCGATATGTAATATTTAAAAAAGGGCCGTGAAGGCCCTTTGTCATGTGTTCAGTCTGCAGTGTTAGACGCGCATACCGCATTGAGGCAGCAAACCTGAGATCCTAGATCAGCCTTGCTTTTTGATCTTGTCCCAATTGTTGCGCTGGCTCATCATCTGTTTGAGATAGGCCATGTTCTCAGCGGCTTGCTGAGGAGACAACTCGTTGCTGGCGATAGCCTCAGCTTCTCCGAACTTGCCTTGTAGCCCCAGCGCCAGTGCCAGATTTTGCCGGACGCGGCTGTCTGCCTTGGGGTTCTTTGCGGCACGGCGCAGATAGCTTTCAGCCGATACCAGATCGCCTTCCAACAAGTAGGACAGACCATAGTTGCTCAAAACACTGGGAGCGTCTGGAGCCTGCAGCAAGGCCTTGTCATAATGGCTGCGGGCTTTCTGGAAGTTGCCGGTCTGGTCATAGATCGCACCCATGGCGCTATCCAGCCGCCAGTCTGGCGTCGTTGGGGTCTGGGCGGTCTGCAACACTTGCAGTGCTTGTTGGAAGCGGCCCACGGTGGCCAGCGCCTTGCCATAGGCGGCCAGAACCACGCGGTCTTTCGGTTGCTCGGTTGCCAGCTTCTCCAAAACGGCAAGCGCCTGATCATGACGGCCGAGCAGGCGCAGAGACTGCCCATAATTGAGGGCGGTCTTGGTATCCTTGTTATTGTTGCGATAGCGCTTTTCCCAATAGGTCACCGAGGCTCTGAGGGCTTCCTCAGTGGCATAACTCGCACCCTGATGGGTCGAGGACGATGTGCTTTTCTTGTTCGAGGAGCACCCCGCAACGGCGATGACCAGAGCGATGGAGCCTGCGAGCATGATCTTGCGCATGGCGTGGGATGGCTTGGCATTCAATTGAGTATTCATGGAGCAAACCTCTGAAATCGGCACCGCAGGCGAAACCCGCAACAATCGCACCATCTCCGGCGCGGGATCGCATATGCTCCAGAAATAAAGTATTAACCCTAATGCTTGGTTAATTCTCGCAATTTGCACGCATTTGGACTGTGTGGGTTTCTGACTTTTTCTCTTCTGTGGGAGAGAAAATCGGGCAGGGCGCATGTCCAGCCATTGCCTTTGCGAATTTTGTCAAATGCATTAGGGTTGTTCGTCATTGGCGGATTGATTCCGGTCGCTCGAAAGCCCATCTTGATAACAAGCAATGATAAATGAGAAAGAATGACAATGCCGATTAAACCTGATTCCTGTCCTGTTTATTTCATCAATAGTGATTCCGAAGCGCTCGTGCCCAAAGCGCTGTCCGCTCAGGCGACCCAATGGATTGAAGCGACAGGCTTTGCCGCCAAGGAAGGCGAGGTTTGTTTGGTGCCCGGCCCGTCAGGCGCGTGCGAAGCGGTCCTGTTTGGCCTTGGCAAGAAAGATAGCAAGACAGCGTCTCCCCTGCTGCCCGGGCTTTTGCCGGTCAAGCTGCCTGCTGGGCGCTATCATTTTGCAGATACTGACAGGTTTGTTGAAGATCCGCAGGCGCTGTTTCTGGCGACACTGGCCTGGCATTTGGGCTGCTATCGCTTTGATCGCTACAAGGAAAACGCCAAGGAAATGCCTCAACTCGATTGGCCAGAAGGCGTGGATAATGATGAAGTCCTGCGTCAGGCCAAGGGGTGCAATCTGGCCCGCGACCTGATCAATGTGCCATCCAATGATATGGGCCCCGATGAGCTTGAGGCGGTGACGCGCGGGCTGGTCGATACCCACGGCGCTAAGCTTGAAGTCACCACGGGTGACGCCCTGCTTGAGAAGAATTTCCCGATGATCCATGCCGTGGGCCGTGCATCCCCGCGCGCACCCCGCCTGCTTGATTTCATCTGGGGCAAGGAGAGCGATCCGAAAGTGACCCTGGTAGGCAAGGGCGTTTGCTTTGATACCGGCGGGCTCAATATCAAGCCGGGTAACTCCATGGCGCTGATGAAAAAGGATATGGGCGGGGCCGCCAACGTTCTTGGGCTTGCGTCTATGATCATGTCCGCAAAGCTGCCGGTGCGGTTGCGCGTTCTGATCCCTGCCGTGGAGAACTCCATTGCGGGCGATGCTTTCCGGCCCGGGGATGTGCTGCAGAGTCACAAAGGCCTGACGGTCGAGATAGGGAATACCGACGCCGAAGGGCGCCTCATTCTTGCCGATGCGCTGTCGTTGGCTGACGATGAAGAGCCTGAAATGCTGATCGACATGGCCACCCTGACCGGCGCAGCGCGCGTGGCGCTTGGTCCGGATCTGCCGCCATTCTATAGTGACGATTCCGAATTGGTGCACGCCATTGCCAGCGAAAGCCATAGGCAGTGGGATCCGCTCTGGAATATGCCGCTGTGGAATGCCTATGACGCCAAGCTTTCCTCCGATATTGCCGATGTGAACCACATCTCCTCTGACGGTTTTGCAGGCTCGATCACCGCCGCTCTTTTCCTGCGTCGTTTTGTGGCCAAGACCAAGAGCTGGGTGCATTTCGACATCTTCGGCTGGGCCCCTGCAGCTCAGGCTGCCCGCCCCAAAGGGGGCGAAGCGCAAGGTATTCGTGCGCTTTATAACCTTATCCGCAATCGCTACGATGTGAGTTGGTCATAACAGAACAATACATCATCAAAGTTGTTATTTGCGGGAATTGAGCCTTTGGCTCGGTTCCCGCATCTTGCTTGCGGGCCATGAATCTGCATTAATCACACAGGGGCACGAGCAGGAAACCGGAATATACGTGGATTCCGGGATGGGGTTGGCCATAGTGCCCGGGGGTTTTGTGAATTGATGTCTATGGATATTTGCGCTGGCCAGGCGCTGAAATTATGGCACGACGTGACCCATGATATGGTGCTGGAAGATGAAAGCGACCTCTCTGCACGGCAGATGATGGTGCTTCTCACAGTCTATATGGAAACGCCGCCTCATACGGTGCGAGGCCTTGCGGCGAAGCTCGGGGTCACCAAGCCTGCCATCACCCGTGCACTGGACACAATGGGCCGCAATGGCCTTCTGACCCGCCGCCGTGACGACATGGACAAGCGCAACGTGGTTATCTTGCGCACTGTCAAGGGCGCGCTCTATGTTGAAAAACTCGGCCACAAGATCGTTCACAAAGCCCACCAGATTAGCTACTGACCCTCCAGGCCATCGCCCCACACAGACAGCGCCTCTCGAGGAGCCTCAATGAGTAAAGAAAGTTCATGTTGAATTCGTCCCTGAATGCCTTCCGCCCGGATCTTGCCGACAAACGCCTTGAAGGGCAGGTGGAGGCTGAACGCTTCGTTGATCCCGTCATCAAGCGGGTGCAGGTGCCCGTTGCACCGCTCAAATCCGGTCCGGACGGACGCAGTGGCCTTGATACGCAAGCCATGCTCGGCGAAGTGGCCAAGGTTTTTGAAGAAGGCGCCAACGGCTGGAGCTGGGTGCAACTGGATGATGACGGCTATGTAGGGTACATACCCTCCAACGCGCTGGGGCCGTTTGGCGGTTCTCTCAATGATGAATTCATCGCCGGAGCGCCGACCCACAAGGTGAGCGCCGTGCGCACCTTTGTCTATCCGGGGCCGGATCTGAAATATCCCGCAGCCGTTTTCCTGTCGATGGGCGCAGGACTCATCCTTGGCGAAGAGCAGGAGGTGCGCGGCACCCGCTATCGCAAGCTGCTAAACATGCCAACGCCCAACGGGGAAGCTGGCTGGGTGGTTGCCCAACATGTGTGCGAGGTCGATAGCAAGGCGGATGATTTCGTCGCCGTTGCAGAAAGCCTGATCGGCACGCCCTATCTATGGGGTGGCAAAAGCTCGCTTGGCATCGATTGCTCCGGGCTGGTGCAATTGGCCGCAGAAATGGCAGGCATTGAGATGCTGCGGGACGCCTCCATGCAGGAAAAGGAAGCAGGCGTTGCGCTGGATATCTCCGCGGGGCTCCCTGAATTGACGCGCGGCGACCTCATTTTCTGGCCCGGCCATGTGGGCATCATGACCGATCCAGACACTCTGCTCCATGCCAACGGCCATCATATGGCGGTGGCAAAAGAACCGCTCGCCGGAGCGATTGAGCGCATAGCCCAGAATGAATATGGCAAGCTCAGAACGATCCGGCGGCTGACAAAATAGCAAAGGGTGGGCTTAATAGCCCACACCCCGATCAACGATACCGACCATCGGTTCGCCCGCTTCGTTGCGCTTGATCTGCTCGGCGATGCATTTCGTTGTGGCATATGGCGCGCTGACGGCAGCAATGTGCGGCGTGATGATGACGTTGGGCAGCTCCCATAGCGGGCTGTCAGTGGGCAGGGGCTCCTGCTCGAACACATCCAGCGACGCGCCTGCCAGAATGCCCTGATTGATTGCAGTGGTAATATCGTCTTCCACCTGAAGCTTGCCGCGCCCCGCATTGATGATCACCCCGCCGCCAAGAGGGCCATCCTTGGCCAGCTTCTTGAACAGATCGAGATTGAGAATGCCCTCGGTTTCCGGCGTGTGCGGTAGCAGGGAAACGAGAATGTCGGTCTTGCCCAACATGGCGTCAAGGCCGTCCGCGCCATGATAGGTCTCAAGGTCTTCGATTTCTTTGGGCGAACGGCTCCAGCCGGAGACGCGATAGCCCAGATTTTGCAGCTTGCGCGCCGCTGCCAGACCCAGAACGCCGATCCCCAGCACGCCCACACGGAATTCTTCTGCGGCAGCATCTGCTATCTGTGTCCAATCCTTGCGGGACTGAAGGTCAAGGCTGCGCAGGCTGTGGCGGTGATGCATCAGAACATTGAGCACTACATATTCGCACATGCGGGCGGTGAGATCATCGCCGATAACCCGCACAATGGGCACGTCTGGTAGGTTTGGCTCTTGCGTCAGGAATTCGACTCCAGCCCCCAGAGAAAAAATGGCTTTCAGGTTCGGCAGATCATTGAGAAAGGCCGTGTCGCCTTTCCATGCGAGGGCATACTCGATCTCTTCAAGATTGCCAAGGTCATCAGACAGGCGGACTTCAGCTTCGGGCAGCAGTTTATTCAGATTCTCGATCCAGGCGGGAATCTCCCAGCCCTTGGCGGTCAGTGCAATTTTCATGAAATGGTGTCCTTTGGAGGCTATGGCTCTTTTGGTCGGAACAATAAAGTTTGTTTGAACCCAATGGCAAGTCAAAGCGACCAAAAGGAAAGCACAGTTCACAAAAGGAGCCCACCATGACATGCAAGACTTGCAGCTTTCTCTTAATTTTACTTTTGGCAACCCCGGTTTCTGCTCGCTCGATAGTGCCCGCAGGTGATGCAGTATCAGATTTGAAACGCTGCGAGCAGATCCGCAAGGAAGCGATAAAACACAATGATCGGCATCTGATGAAAGAATATACCGCTTGTATGAACCGCATTCTCCGCGGAGAACCGGCTTTCCCCTCAGGGCCGGTGCAACTGCCAAGTGACGATGAATAACATGGTAGTGAAGGTGCGGAGCTGGATGCGTGATCAGCTTAATGACTTGTTAACCATGTAAAGATTGGTCGAAGGATATTAAGGTTGTTTAAAGCTCGATGGTGCAATTTCAGGTGGTTTTGACCTCAGATGACCTTTTGCCATGTTTTTCAAACAATTTTCCAATGTTCTAATCATTCCGGTTGCCCTGTTTGGCCTCATTGCCTTTGGGCTCGTGAATATCAACGGAGTCTGGCAGAAGAAGCTGGATGCAGAAGCCGAAGGTGTTCATCTAAGCCGCCAGCAAATGTCTGAAGAGCTGGATGAAGCCTACGATCTTCTCAACCGCTATCATCCTTACGCCCATCTCTACCGCTCAAGGAAAGAGCTCGATCTGGTCTATGCTGCGATCAAGAATGATGTTCGCCAAGACAATGATCTGGCGACAGCCTACATGCTGCATGCGCGCATGATGGCGTCTGTCTGCGATTATCACACCAGTATTTTCGTGGGCGAGCATCGGTTGCCACGGGCATTTGAGCTTTACCGCGCCAAATCAACCTTGTGGCCGGTCAGGACTCGACCGCTGGAGATTCGTGATGGCGAGCTGATGGTTGAGGTCGATGGAGCCATGCGGTCGTTAGTAGAGATCAATGGAACATCACGAGAAGCATTGCGCGACATGCTGCAGGCGGTTTGGCCCAAGGATGGGTGTCTTGCGCCAGACACCGTGAATACGCAGCAATTTCAACTGCTCTATGAAATGGTTTTGCATGGCATGTGGGGAGAGAGGCGCGAGGCTGCCTACAGTTACACCGACCCCGACAGCACGGATGAGATCAAGGGAACGCTGGATTTCGAGGCGAAACGAAAAAGGCAAACGCGACAGAACAAATATATGTCCCAGATTCAATTGTTGCACCAATCCGGGTTTGAAAGGCTGCAAAGAAAATCGCAGCGGGGACTATCTGTTGCACAGCCCTATGCTTTCTTTTCCAACCAGAAGGCCGCAGTCTATCTCCACCTCCCAAACTTCAAGAGTTATGAAGCTGTAGGGAACGATTATAAAGCGATATTCAGCACTATTCGTGCCCATGAGCCAAAAACCCTAATCCTGGATTTGAGAGACAGCGGTGGTGGAAAAAGCCGGACCGAAATGCTCATAGCGGCACTGCTTGGCGTCGATACTTCCAAACTTGTGAGCTATAATGTCTATCGTCATGGAGCGCTTCATCTTCCTGAAAATTACGAGTCCGATGGAATGCTGGAAAATTGGGCTCTTAAATTGGAGGCGGAAGTCGCTCAAACAGAGCCAAGGGTTGGCGACAATCATATGATTGCGATAAAACCGGAGACATTTGATGTGCCGGGCCTTGAAAGCAAGCTTTATGTGCTGATCGGGCAACGCACGGCCTCAGCTGCCGGTATTTTGGCAGCGCAACTCAGGCAGTTTCGTGGAGCCACCCTTGTGGGCATGCCAACCACCGTACGCGCCAATCGCATGTGCGAGAGGGCTCCGGGCACGTTCGAGATGCCCTATAGCAAACTGAAACTGAGGATCCCGATCGTCTGTCTGGTGGATGAGACTTTGCCTGACGGCCGGGTCGAACCGGACATCCTGATCGATGGCTATCCGGCCAGTTTCATCGATCGAGAGAGAAAAGCCTTGGAATTTGTGCTTGATAAGCTTTAGTCCACCTCTTTTACCCCAATCTCTTTAATCTGCCACCACACCTTCCGGCGCCGTTTCCATGCGCAAGGCGGCTGCCATCAGGGCCTTGGTATAGTCGGTTTCCGGTGCGTCGAAAATCCGCTCGACTGTGCCTTCCTCAACCACCTTTCCATTGCGCATGACGATCACGCGGTTGGAGAGGGCCCGCACCACTTTAAGGTCATGGCTAATGAACAGGTAGGTGAGATCATGCTTGGCCTGCAGATCGCGCAAAAGATCGACCACCTGTGCCTGCACGCTCATATCCAGGGCACTGGTCGGCTCGTCCAGCATGACGAATTTGGGTTCCAGCACCATGGCGCGAGCAATGGAAATGCGCTGGCGCTGCCCACCGGAAAATTCGTGCGGATAGCGATGGCGGGTTTCCGGATCAATGCCCACTTCCTTGAGCACGGCGACAACCTTGGCGTCACGCTCTTCTGCACTGAGATGGGGAGCATGGATCTCAAGACCCTCATCTACGATCTGGGCAATGGACATGCGCGGAGACAGGGAGCCGAAGGGGTCCTGAAAGACGATCTGCAAGTCACCGCGTTTCTCCCGCATGGCCTTGCTGTCGAGGCCATCAAGCGCGTTGCCTTGAAAGACAATCGGGCCCTTCGATGAAATCATGCGCAACAGGGCCAGCCCAAGCGTTGTCTTACCCGAACCGGATTCTCCCACGATGCCCAGAGTTTCGCCGGAACGAATGGCAAGGGATATACCATCCACGGCTTTGATATGCCCCACCGTCTTGCGCAGGAAACCGCGCTTGATCGGGAACCAGACCTTGAGATCATCGGTTTCAAGCACGATCGGTGCATCATCTGCCACCGGTCGCGCTCGTCCGCTTGGTTCGGAATTGAGTAGATGCTTGGTATAGGCATGGGAAGGGGTGGCGAAAATCTGCTCGGTCGGCCCGTGCTCGACAATCTGCCCCTTGGTCATGACACAGACCTTGTCTGCCAGCTTTTCAACGATGCCCAGATCATGGGTGATGAACAACAGCGCCATGCCATGGGTCTTTTGCAGGTTGCGCAGAAGCTCAAGGATCTGGGCCTGAACCGTGACGTCAAGCGCCGTGGTTGGCTCATCGGCGATGAGCAGCTCGGGCTCGTTGGCAAGTGCCATGGCGATCATCACGCGCTGGCGCTGGCCACCCGAAAGCTGATGCGGATAGCTCTTCAGCCGCTTCTCCGGCTCACGAATGCCCACGTCATTAAGCAGCTCAAGCACCCGGGCGCGCGCCTGTTTTTCGCCCATGCCATGATGGATCGAAAGCACTTCGCCAATCTGCTTTTCTACCGTATGCAGCGGGTTAAGCGAGCTCATGGGTTCCTGAAAAATCATGGAAATGCGGTTGCCGCGCACCGAACGCAGCGTCTTGTCTGGCGCATTGAGCAGGTCGACGCCATCGAACAACACTTGCCCGGAAGGGTGAGACGCCGCCGGATAGGGCAACAGCTTGAGGATCGATAGAGCCGAGACAGACTTGCCCGAACCGGACTCGCCCACCAGTGCCATGGTCTCCCCTTTTTCCAGATTAAAGGAGATGCGATCAACGGCCAGCTGTTCCTTGCCCTCCTGCATGAAGGCAACGGACAGTTCCTTGACGGAAAGAAGCGGTGAAGAAGAATGGGGCTTGGTCATTGGCTTCCCTCCTTAGTGAAATGTCTTGCGCGGATCAAAGGCATCGCGCACCGCTTCGCCAATAAAGATCAACAGGCTCAGCATGATGGAAATGGACAGGAACCCGGTAATCCCGAGCCACGGAGCCTCGATATTTTTCTTGCCCTGCGCCAACAGCTCGCCCAGCGATGGTGAGCCGGGAGGCAAACCGAAACCAAGGAAATCGAGCGATGTGAGCGTCGTGATGGAGCCATTGAGGATAAAAGGCATGAAGGTGAGCGTTGCCACCATGGCGTTGGGCAGCAGATGTCTGAGCATGATGGTGCGGTTGGAAACCCCCAGAGCACGGGCCGCCGAAACATATTCGAAATTGCGCGCGCGCAGAAATTCGGCGCGCACCACCCCCACAAGCGCCACCCAACTGAAGAGCAGCAGGATGGAAAGCAAGATCCAGAAGCTTGGCGTAATGATGGCCGCGATGATGAGCAGCAGATAGAGCTGCGGCACCGAGGTCCAGATTTCGATGAAACGCTGGAAAATGAGGTCCGTCAGGCCGCCGAAATAGCCCTGAACAGCGCCTGCCGTCACCCCGATGATCGAGGAGAAGAAGGTCAGCGTCAAACCGAACAGAACCGAAATGCGGAAGCCATAGATGAGGCGAGCCAACACGTCGCGCCCCTGGTCATCCGTACCGATCCAGTTCCAGTTGCCAATGGTGCAGTTGCGGTCATTGACCCCTTCATCAAAAGGCGCGCAACGCACCTCTTTATCAAGCATCCAGCTTGGCGGGGCAGGGGCCGGGACAGGCAGATCCATATTGACGGTCTTGTAGCTATAGCGGATCGGCGCCCACAATATCCAGCCGTTGGTGTCGATTTCATCCTGAATGAACGGATCGCGATAGTCGGTTACCGGCAGGAAGCCGCCAAATTTGGTTTCCGGATAATCCGTCATCAAGGGCGAGAGGATCTCGCCCTTGTAGGAGACCAGAAGCGGCTTGTCGTTTGCGATCAATTCGGCAAACAGCGTCACCAGAAACAGGGCGAGGAACAGCCATAGCGAGATGTAACCGCGTCGGTTGGCCTTGAAACTCTTGAGGCGTCGCTGGTTAAGCGGAGAAAGGCGATCACGAAAGCTTGGTTTGGCTGGTTTTGTCATGTCTTTGTTGCTCATTCCTATACCTCCCTGCTCTCGAAATCGATCCGGGGATCGATGAGCATGTAGGTGATATCGGAAACAAGACTGATGAGCAGGCCCATCAGCGAGAAAATGTAGAGCGTGGCGAAGACCACGGCATAATCGCGGTTGATCACGCTTTCAAAGGACAAAAGGCCCAATCCATCGAGCGAGAAGATCGTCTCGATGAGCAGAGATCCGCCAAAGAAGGCGCCAATGAAAGCTCCGGGGAAACCGGCGATGATGATGAGCATGGCATTGCGGAACACATGGCCATAAAGCACCTGATGTTCGGTGAGCCCCTTGGCGCGGGCCGTTACCACATATTGCTTGCGGATTTCATCAAGGAAAGAGTTCTTGGTCAAAAGCGTCGTGGTGGCAAAGGCAGAAAGCGCCATGGCTGTGAGCGGCAAGGCCAGATGCCAGAAATAGTCGAGGATCTTTTCCCACCAACTGAGATCGGCGAAATTGTCCGAGACAAGTCCGCGCAGGGGGAACAGATCGAAGAAAGAACCACCAGCAAATAGCACGATCAGCAAGACCGCAAACAGGAAGCCCGGAATGGCATAGCCGACGATGATGACTGCGCTGGTCCAGACATCAAATTTAGACCCATCGGACACCGCCTTGCGAATGCCCAGCGGGATGGAAATCATGTAGGAGATCAGCGTCATCCAGAGGCCAAGGGAAATAGAAACCGGCATCTTTTCCTTGACCAACTGCAACACGCTGATATCGCGGAAATAGCTGTTGCCGAAATCGAAAGTGGCGTAGCTGCGCAACATGCCGAGGAAGCGTTCCAGAGGGGGCTTGTCAAAGCCGAACTGCTTTTCCAGATCCTTGATGAAATCCGGGTCCAACCCCTGTGCGCCACGATATTTGGAGGTGATATCCTCACCACCTCCACCGCCGCCGGTGCCCGTTCCGGCAAAATCGCTGCCGCTGCCGGAAATGCGCGCTGTGGCCGACACATCGGTGCCTGTGACCTGTGCGATAACGCGCTCGACCGGCCCGCCGGGGGCAAACTGGATGACCGCGAAATTGATTGCCATGATCCCGATCAGCGTCGGAATGATCAAGAGGAGACGTCGCAGAATATAAGCGCCCAAAAAGTCTCTCCATCCTCTGGTCCGGCTTTCTGTCTGATTGCTTGCCGGTTTTGTTTGGTCTCTATCGGGCTTTTACCCGTTGTGGCTCTGGCGGATTGAAAAGGGCCCATCATGAGCCATAACCCTTTGGTAACCATAAATCAGAATTTGGTTACCGAATTGCTCAAAGAGACGAAAGAGAGGGCCTCCTGTCCACCATTCCATCTCTGTTGAGCCATATCGCGCCCTTGCTCGGGCATTTGTGCTTTTCCGCAAATGCGGCAAAGCACCGATCCATGAAGCCTTTTCTCCTCACAAGGCCCCATGGAAAACAGGTCATTTATTGCGTGGCTTCATCAGACCACCAGATTGTGGGGAAGCCTACCGTCATCCTTGGTAGCGGGTTCGGATGTTTGAACTTGCTCCAATAGGCGATGCGCGTTGCCGGCATGGTCCAACCGGGAATGATATAATGGTTGGCCAGCAGAACCCGGTCCATTGCCTTGACAGCGTTGATCAGTCCTGCGCGATCCTTGGCATAGACAACCTTGTCGATGAGGGCGTCCACGGCCGGATTCTTGATGCCCGCATAGTTGGCCGAGCCGTCCCGATCCGCAGAGGTAGATCCAAAATATTCGCGCTGCTCGTTGCCCGGAGACAGGCTCTGCCCCCAGCCCAGATACACCATGTCATAATCGCGGTTGCGTACGCGGTTGACATATTGGGCACTGTCCACCACACGCGGGATCAGCTTGATGCCGACACGCTCCAGAGAAGCCTGAAGGCGCAGGGCCACTCGCTCGAAAGCGCCGCCATTGAGCAGATATTCGATCTCGAAGGCTTCGCCCTTGGCGTTACGCATGACGATTTTCGTCGGGTCGCTGGCAAGCCCTACGGCCACCATAATCTTATGCAAAAAGCCGTTGTCGCGCTTTTCCTCGTCCACTTCGGTACGTGGCTCCCAGCCTGCTTCCTTGAAGAGATCAAGAGCCTTCTTGAGATTATCCCGTAGGTCTTCGCGGCTTTCCACCTTGGGGTTGGTGTATGGCTCGAAGGCCGATGCCGGAATCTGGTCGCGCAGAGGTTCCAAGAGATCAAGCACCGCCCCATCGACCTCGCCGGAAGACGCCAGCTCGGTTCCGAAGAAATAGCTGTTGATGCGGCTATATTGATCATAGAAGAGTGTGCGGTTCATTTCCTCGAAATTGAACACATAATTGAGCGCTTCGCGAACCTTTGGATCCTGGAATTTTTCACGCCGCAGGTTCGGGATAAAGCCAACCATTACGCCGGACGATTCATCCGGAACCACTTCCTTGACGACCTTACCTTCTTCCAGAGCAGGGAAATCATAACCGGTGGCCCATGTCTTTGCGGTGGTTTCGATCCGGAAATCATATGCGCCAGACTTGAAAGCCTCGAACATCACCGTATTGTCGCGGAAGAATTCATAGCGCACCATGTCGAAGTTGTTCTCACCGACATTGATGTTGAGGTCTTTGCCCCAATAGTCGTCCACGCGCTCATATTCGACATATTTGCCGGGGGAGAAATCCTTGACCTCATAGGGTCCTGAGCCAAGCGGTGGTTCCAGCGTTGCGTGGCTGATATCGCGCTGTTCGCCTTTGTCATCGACCCCGGTCCACCAGTGCTTGGGCAGAATCAGCAATTCGCCAACGATGAAAGGCAATTCGCGGTTGCCGGTCTGGTCGAAGGTGAAGGTCACCTCCCGCTCGCCGGTAATCTCGGCAGATTTAACATGCGAATAATAGAATTTGCGCTGGGGGTTCAGTTCTATGGATTTCTCGAAAGACCAGATGACGTCTTCCGGCGTTACCGCAACACCATCATGCCAGTGAGCATCCTCACGCAAGCGGTATTTCACATAAGAAAAATCCGGTCCCACATACATGGCTTCAGCCAAGAGCCCATAGCTGGTGGAGACTTCATCATAGGAGGGCGTGAACAGGGTTTCATAAATGAGCCCCAACCCGGATGCGGCTTCGCCCTTGGTCAGGATCGGGTTGAAACTGTCATAGCTCCCTGTGACCGCAAGCCGTGCGGTGCCGCCCTTCGGGGCGTCGGCGTTGACATAATCGAAATGGGCGAAATCGCCTGTATATTTAGGTTCACCCATGAGGGATGAACCACTGACCCATGTCTCGAATTCTACCGCGCTTGCCGTGCCGTCTCCGTCGATCAGGTTGAGTGCGCCACTCGATAAGAGCGCAAGGGAAAGGAACCCGGCTCGGAGGGCTGAAAGGCCGCGACTAGGTAAAGATTGAGACACTCTGTTTCTCCTGTGGCACCTTCTTCATCTGGCATAGCGCTTCAAACGCCGCACCGGGAAGAAGTGTCGTTACATGATTGCGTTGTATATCCAGTCACGCAAAGGCGATGAGCCTGAAGGCACTGCCCTTACGGTCCTTCGAAATCATTCCGATTTGGACCACCTTAGCAAAGCTGACAATGGTCGAGTAGCCGCAATTTCAGGCAAATATTGGCTTAAAAAGTCAACGCAACATATGATGAAAATGTTCAAAAGCAATTGGACCGGAATATGGCATTTTGTGCCATATTCCGTGAATTTTTCGTAATAATGTCAATAATCGCGCCGGTTTTAGTCCACGCTGAGCGGCTTGGCGTCTGTTGCCTTCATCAGCGCTTGCGGCTCTACCTTGAATACAGCGTTGGGAGCACCTGCTGCTGCCCAGACTGTCTCGAAAGTAAGCAAATGTGGGTCAATATAGACCTCCATGGGGCAAAGATGACCCACCGGCGCAACGCCCCCGATAGCAAAGCCGGTTTCCGAGCGCACCTTCTTTGGGTCGGCCCGATCAAGCGTGGAACCGATCACTTTGGCGGCAAGGTCCATGTCAGCCCTGTTGCTGCCTGCGATGAGTAGAAGCACCAGATGCTGGTTGTCGTGACGTTCGAAAATGAGGCTTTTGACGATTTGGTCCACTGCGCATCCGCAGGCAGCAGCTGCGTCTTCCGCAGTCCGTGTCGTATCCGGCATGGTGACCACTTCGCTTTCGAGCCCTAGGGCATCGATGGCTTCCTGAACGCGTACCTTTGAACTTTTCTTGCCTGCCATTATCAAAATCACTCCAAAATCAAACGGAATTATACAATTACATCCATGGCCTTCTGTTCGCCAACGTTAAACACACGCTTGTATCGTGTGATTTCGTCGGCAGGCCCCATGGCTTTATTCGGATTGTCCGAAAGCTTGACAGTCGGCTGGCCATTGGCCGAGACCGCTTTGCAAACCAGCGAGAAGGGCGACAGCTCGTCATCGGGCACCAGCCCTCTGAAATCATTGGTCAGCAACGTGCCCCAGCCAAAGGATACCCGCACCCGACCATGAAATTTGTTATAAAGGGCACCGATCTGATCCACATCCAGACCATCTGAGAAGATGATCAGTTTCTTGCGCGGATCTTCGCCACGATCCTTCCACCATTGGATGGCGGTCTCGGCGGCTTCTTCTGGCTGGCCGCTATCCACGCGGATGCCGGTCCAGCTGGTCAGCCAGTCTGGCGCGCGCTCGAGGAACCCTTTGGTGCCATAGGTATCGGGCAGGATGACGCGTAGATTGCCATCATGCTCGCGCTGCCAGTCTTCCAGCACTCTGTAGGGCGCATAGGCCAGCTCTTCATCATTTTGCGCAAGGGCCGAATAGACCATCGGCAGCTCATGGGCATTGGTGCCAATGGCTTCCATCTCGCGGCGCATGGCGATGAGGCAGTTGGAGGTGCCGGTAAAATTATCTCCGAGCCCCTCCTGCATGGCCTGCACGCACCAGTCTTGCCAGAGGAAGGAGTGGCGCCGCCGGGTGCCGAAATCTGCTACGCGCACATCGCCGATTGCCCGCAGGCGCTCGACCTTTTCCCATAGGCGGGTCATGGCGCGGGCATAGAGAATTTGCAGTTCGAACCGCTTCATCTTGTGCAAAATCGCACGCGAGCGCAGCTCCATGATGACCGAAAGGGCCGGAATCTCCCATAGCATGACTTCAGGCCATGACCCCTCGAAGGTCAGCTCATACTGGTCGCCCACCCGTTCAAGATTATAGGGAGGCAGGGTGAGATTCTCGAACCACTCCATAAAATCGGGATGGAACATGGAGCGCTTGCCATAGAACATGTTGCCACGCAGCCATGTGCTCTCACCGCGTGAGAGTTTCAGCCCACGGATATAATCAAGTTGGGCACGCAGCTCTCCCTCGTCGATCAATTTGGCGAGGGGAACATCCTTGGATCGGTTGATCAGGCTGAACTCGACATGCACGTCGGGCTTGTTGTGAAAAACCGATTGGGCCATCAGAAGCTTGTAGAAATCCGTGTCGATAAGGGACCGGACGATGGGGTCGATTTTCCAGCGGTGACTATAAACGCGAGATGCAAGATCGATGGTCATGATCTATCCTGAATGAAGAAATACGCAGGCAGGCTGGACCGGCAGGGCCCGCTTTGCAAGCGCAAGCTTTGGCAATGGGTGAAGCCTATTGGCCAATGATGTGGATATTATGGGCTCGCATATCGTCCAGAGCGTCCTTGAGCGAACCATTAAGATCAATGGCGCGGCATGCGGAAAGATCGACTGACACATCAAACCCGAGTTTGGCAGCGTCTACAGCCGAATAACGCACGCAGAAGTCTGTCGCAAGTCCTACGAAAAGCAAGGAAACCACGCCCTTGTCCCGTAAATAGCCCTCAAGCCCCGTCGTTGTCTGGTGGTCATTTTCGAAAAAGGCTGAATAGCTGTCTATCTGCGGGTTGGAGCCTTTGCGCAGGATCAGATCAGCCATGTCTGTTTCAAGTTCGGCATGGAAGGCGGCTCCAGAGGTGCCCTGAATGCAGTGATCGGGCCAGAGGACCTGCTCGCCATATGGCATTTGCATCATGTCATAGGGGGATTTGCTGTCATGAGCGCTGGCGAAGGAGCTGTGAGAAGCCGGGTGCCAGTCCTGTGTCAGGACGATTTGCGCATAGCTTTGCTGTATCAGGTTGATTTTGGAGATGATCTCGTCTCCACCGGGCACAGCCAGAGCGCCTCCGGGGCAGAAGTCATTCTGAACATCAACAATGACAAGCGCTTGATGTTGTGAGCGTTCCATAATGGGCGCCTTTCCAGATACTCAACTGGTAACCTACGAAATTAGCGCTACTAAATCAAAGAACGGCGCCCGGCGCCAGATGGTGCCTGCAAGAAAAGATAAAAAGTTGCCCAAACATAAAAGGGGCTGCAAAAAGAAAACAAAGAAAAAGGCCGGATGGTTCCGGCCCTTTGATATCGTCAGAATTTCCACGCCAATGGAGAAGCGCTATTCTGTCAACGTCTGCAAATAGCTGATCAGGTTGGCGCGATCTTCCGGTTTTTTCAGGCCAGCAAAGGCCATGGCGGTACCGGGCACCAGATCTTTTGGTTTGGTCAGATATACATTGAGTGTTTCCGGGTCCCACACCTTGCCATCGCCGAATTCGACCATCGCATCAGAATATTTGAAATCATCAACCGAGGCGATGGCACGGTCGACAACGCCAAACAGATGCGGGCCGGTCTTGTTGGCCATTTCAGCGTCAAAGGTGTGGCAGGCTGCGCATTTCTTGGCTACGCGCTCGCCTCTTCCAGCGTCAGCAGAAGCGAGAAGGGTGGCAAAATCCACCTCTGGTTCGGGTTCTGTGGCTGCACCACCGCCGGACCCGTCTGCAACTTCAATCGCATAGCCGGGCTGGTCCGGGGCGTCATCACTGAAGATGTAGCCCGTTGCCATCCCTGTAACCATAATAAAAATAAGGGCCATCAAAACAGCGCCAGCCATTTTGTTGAATTCGAAAAAGTTCATAGGTCCTTGCTCCCGGTCTTTGAAGGACGAAACGGATTACCTAGGATTGGTCCTAAGGTTCACTCGGTAATTCTTCCTGCGGAAACTACTAGCTTTTCCTGATGGATGTCCATAGGAATAGCGGCTAACAGGGCTCGACTTTCGCCATAGACCGGGCCCTTTTCAACAACATAAGGAAGAATCCTTATGTTTGCAAAGGAGATAGACGCAGAGCCTATCCTTTTGTTTTTTGTTTTCCCGCCTGCTGGTTCTGCTGCAAGCGTGACAGGCTTGGCCGTATCCGGCCATAAAAGGCGCGTGACATTGGTGCCTCCAAAGCGTAAAGCAGGCAGACGAAATACACTCTATCCAAGGAAGGGGCACGAGGGTGCCCGGTAAGGAGCCATTATGATCGCCAAGAAAGTCGTTTTTCAGGGGGAACCTGGTGCCAACTCGCACACCGCCTGTAACAATGTATTTCCAGATGCAGAGGCGGTTCCGATGGCAACCTTTGAAGACTGCTTTAATGCGGTTCAGAATGACCTTGCCGATCTGGCCATGATCCCGATTGAAAACTCGGTTGCAGGCCGTGTGGCCGATATCCATCATTTGATGCCTACTTCCGATCTGCACATTATCGGCGAATATTTCCTGCCCATTCATCATCAACTGCTCGGCCTGCGCGGCGCACGCCTTGAGGACATTACGTCCGTTCAAAGCCATGTGATGGCGCTGGGACAGTGCCGCAAGATCATACGCGACCGCAAGCTGCAGGCGATCGTCGGGGCCGATACGGCAGGCTCGGCTCATCAGATTTCCAATCAGGGGGACAAGACCAAAGCGGCGATTGCCTCCGAGCTGGCTGCCGATATCTACGACCTGGATATCCTGAAAGCCGATATCGAAGATGAAGACCACAACACGACGCGCTTCATCGTGTTGTCCAAATATCCTATCAAGGCAGATAAAAGCACCGATCTTGTTGTAACCACATTCGTGTTCCGTGTGCGCAACGTGCCAGCTGCTCTCTATAAGGCGCTGGGCGGTTTTGCCACCAACGGCGTCAACATGACCAAGCTGGAAAGCTATCAGACCGGCGGCAAGTTTTTCGCAACGCAATTCTATGCTGACATCGAAGGTCACCCAGACGATATCAATGTGCGTTTGGCGCTTGAGGAACTGCGCTTTTTCTCGGCCGAACTCAAGATTCTCGGCATTTATCCGGCACATGAATATCGCAAAAGAAATCACGAACCTGAGGCCAACCGGGATTTGCGGCCAAGCCCCGACCTGTGAAAGGGATAGGCAACAAGCCTTCTTAAGTGGTGTCGATATGAAACGGGCGCGTCCAGATGGGCGCGCCCGTTTTCTGTTGCAGATTTGCTGTATCCAGCTGCGCACAGGTATTCAAACATATGATGAGGTAAATAGGCGCAGGTAAAAAATAAGGAGATAAACCGAGCTGCTGGCGTCTATTCCCAAGGTAGGAGGAGTATTTAATTTGGGAACTTTGTTGATAGTCAACACGTCTATAAAGTGTGTGAGACGATTTTGCGCCACCAAAAAGAGTGTTTTGTAGGAAAAACGAGTAATTTGTAGCTGCTTAATAATGGCGCAAGCATAGTTCTTGCTAAACAAAAAGTTAAACCGAACTCTGTCCAAAAACAAATCTAAGTACTTGGAATTAATGGAATTCGTTGCTCACCAATTTTCAACTTTTTCTGCGTAGTTTACTTTGGTGATAGAAAATCGGGACCAAACACATTGAACAATGAGCGGAATGGAAAGTGGTTGAAGCGTTGGGCTGCTTTAAGGGAGCGTTTTTGGAACGTGGCCCATCTGCCTGTTGTTGTCGCTACCCTTGTGATCGTGGCTGTTACCCTTATTGCTGAAGATATTAGCAAAGATGCCTATCTGGAAAAATCGCGGGCTGAATTACGCAACAAAGCCACTCAGGTCGCCCTTTCCATTCAGGGTGCTATCATAGCCAATATTGAGACCGGTAGAGGCCTTGCCAATGTGATCCGGACCGAACCGGATATGGACACCGAACGCTTCAATCAGCTCGCCAAACAGATCTTTCACAGATATTCATCCATGAAGGTTATCGCGATCGCACCAGACCTAGTTGTCTCCAATGTCTATCCGCTGGAGGGCAATGAAAGCGTGATCGGGCTTGATTACCGGAAGGTGGAAGATCAGAAAGATCTTGTTATCGAGGCTCGAGACAACAATGAGCTGACCATGGCTGGCCCGATCAAGCTGGTGCAGGGCGGCATCGGGCTGATTGTGCGCTATCCGATCTATATCGATTCTCCTGACAAGGGGCGTTATTTCTGGGGCATTGTGTCTGCCGTTCTGGATGCCAAATCTTTCTATCGATATGCAGGGCTGCTCGATGAAGGCGCCGATATCGATTATGCCATCGTTGGGAAGGACGGGATGGGAGCCGCTGGCGATCAGTTTTTCGGATCTGAAGATATCAACGAGATGGATCCAATCAGAGTACCCGTGGATTTCCGCATCGCGCAGTGGGAACTGCGCGTTGTGCCTCATGGTGGTTGGAGCGTTCCTGCATCGATCTTTTGGCTCATCCGGGCGATTGCCTTTGCTGCCTTTTTGCTGGTGGTTATCCCCATGGCCATCGTGTTCAAACTGTCGCGCGAGCGCATGGCGCACCTGGATGCCCATATCGAAAGCCAGCGCCAGCTTGCCAGCGTCTCCAAACGCTTCGAATTGGCTGTGGATGCCCTCAAACTCGGAGTTTGGGAATATGATCCGGAGGTGCGCAAGTTCAAATGGGATCAGCAAACGCGCGAGATCTATGGCATCGACCCAGATTACGACGTTAATATACTGGACTGGAAAGATCGCCTGTTCCCTGAGGACAGGGAACGTCTGTTTGTCGAGGGGCGGCAAGCCATCGCGTGCGATGGCAAATATTGCACAGACTACCGTCTAAAATTGCCGGACGGGACGGTCAAGACCGTGCGCGTGTCAGCTTTGGGCTGGACGGATGATGATGGCAAAATGATTTATGTCGGGGTCAATTGGGATATTTCCAAACATGTTGCCCGCGAAGAAGCTTTGCAGGATGCGCGCGCCGAAAGCGAAAAGCGCTATCAGGAACTCGCCAAAGCCAAAACCCGCATAGAATTCAACGCCTTGCATGATTTCCTCACCAAGTTGCCCAACCGTCGCTATGTCGATGAATTCCTAAACGGTGAAAATGGTGCGCCTTGGCCATTTGAGGATGCCGAGAATAGCTGGCTTTTGAAAGTCGATCTGGATGGCTTCAAGGAGATCAATGATAGCTTCGGCCATGCAGCCGGGGATGCCATGTTGCTCAAGGTAGCCGATATGCTCCGGTCTCTGAAGCAGGACGAAGAATTCATTGCCCGTGTTGGTGGCGATGAATTCATCATGCTGTGCTCAAGTGCACAGAACAGAAACAGACCTCAGGAACTGGCCGAAAAACTCATTGCCATGATGCATGGGCCACAGAATTATAAGGGCCTTACCTGTCGATTGGGCGCGAGCATTGGCCTGTCCAACTGGGCCGATGCCAAGGAAAATCCTGACAAGCTGCGTTCCAATGCGGACCTCGCCCTGTATCAGTCCAAGCAGAATGGCAAGGGATGCTTCACATTCTTCAGCCAGCCACTGTTCCAGACGGCCAATGAGAAACGCCGCCTTGCCGATGATCTGCTGCGCGGCATCGAAAACCGCGAATTCATTGCCTATTATCAAGGCCAATATAATGCAGAGACTCATCGTCTTGTTGGTGCCGAGGCTCTGGCGCGCTGGGCGCACCCCAAGCGTGGGCTGGTCTATCCAGACATGTTCATCGAGCTGGCCGACAGTCTTGGCGTAACCGGCGATATCGATGCCATGGTCATGGAGCATGCTCTGGAGACGAAACAAATCTGGGCAGACAAGGGGCTCAACCTTGATCGTGTGTCGGTCAATGTCTCGGCCAAGCGATTGAGCGACAGGGATCTGATCCCAGGTCTCAAGGCAATGGACTTCGATCCTTCGCATCTGACTTTCGAACTGGTGGAGTCGACCTTCCTGGATCGTAGTGCGCCACAAGTGGCCGCCAACATTCGTCGGCTAAGGGAGATGGGGATTGAAATCGAGATCGATGATTTCGGCACTGCCTATGCCTCCATTGTCAGCCTGACGCATCTGCTACCGAACCGATTGAAAATCGATCGTGAACTGATCCTGCCTGTAACGTCAAGCGAGCATCAGCGCGAGCTTGTGCACTCCATCATCCACATCGGGCGGACGCTGGGCATCGGTGTGGTTGCCGAAGGCATTGAATCCCTTGAGCATGCGGAAATTTTGCGTGTCATGGGGGCAGATCTGCTGCAGGGATACGCCTTCAGTCGGCCGATGACGCGCGAAAAATTCTTCACCCATCATGCGAAAGGCAGCCGGTTTCACGTCGCTTGACGCTGCAAACGCATGGTCTGTACCGCTTGTTATAAATGAAGGCCCTTGAAGCGGCAGGCGGTGCTCTATCCTCCGCCTGCCAATTGGGATCAGCAGGACCGATCACCCCATCAACTGATAGCTGACGGGCACAAAGTGGAAGCCCTGATCGCGGGTTTCAACGAAGCCGGCAGCCGGGAAGGGCATGTGATAGCCAATCAGCGGGATGCGGTCGGTTGCCAACATGCCCAGAACCTTGCGGCGGGTCTGCACGGCCATTGCTTTGTCCATGTCATATTTAACCTCCCAATCAGGATAGGCCAGCGACCATACATAATGGTTCGCCAGATCGGCCATCAGCAGCAATTGCTTGCCCATGCTGTCCAGCATGAATGTCATATGCCCCGGTGTATGGCCAAAGGCTGCCATGGCGGTGATGCCCGGTGCAACCGAGTCTCCATCCTTGAGGAAGGTCATCTTCTCGGCCAGAGGTTTGACATTCTTGGCGAAACCGGCATTGTCGGTTTTAGACCATGCGTCATACTCAACCTGCCCGGTCAGATAGGCCGCATTGGCAAAGGTTGGGGCGCCATCCTTCATCAAGCCGCCAATATGGTCGCCATGCATATGCGTGATCACCACATGGGTCACATCCTCGGGCTTGTGGCCAGCCTGAGCCAGAGCCGCCGTTATGCCCTCAGCATTGAGGCCCGTATCAAACAGGATGACATTCTTTCCGGAGCGCACCAGCGTTGGCGTGAAATAGAATTGAGCCATATCCGTGCCGATGAAATTCTTGGCGCTGACTTCGGCGAAGACATCATCGGAGACATTGATGCCGAAAATCCCATGCGGATTGTCGCGCGGGGCAGAGCCGGCCAGCAGCGTGATGACATCCAGTTCTCCGAGTTTGAAGCCACGGGCCTTGGCCATGGGCAGAGCCGGTTTCATCATGTCTTCGGCAAGGGAAATTCTGGGTGCAAGCATCAGCCCGGCGGCGCCCGCAGCACCAACCATCGCCATGCGTCGATCAATCGAAATGGTCATAGTGTTTCTCCCCTGATCACTATTCGCGTCAAAAAACAGGTTCAAGGCAGGCCTTCTCGAGGCGTGCCCTCAATCGCCTTGGGCGTGAATGGTAGTCGAGGATACGAACGCTGGCGAAACACTATCCTGTGATGAAATCGTGTTCGGTTTTTCACGCGGCTCAGTGTCGCAACTATTTCCTTCTATTTCCGCCCTTAACGGGATTTCAATCGAATTGCGCTAAGACATAATACGCATCAAGCAATGGGGACTGCTTATGGAACACAGGGCACACCTCACGAACCTTTCGGCATCAGCAAAGAGCAGGAGCAGAATGTGAGCGGAGAAAAAAGGCCTGTTTTCGCCCTCTTTGCCGTCTGGCGCCTGCTCGCGGCGCTCATGGTGATGCTCTATCATTTCTGCGCTTTCGGGCCGGAAGCCTACCGCCAGTTCGCAATGGATGCAGAAGTCTTCACAGCTCTGCTTGATCTGTTCTTCATCGTTTCGGGTTTTCTGATCTGGGTGCATTATTCCAAACGGCTGACGGGGCCGGGGGCCTATGGCGTCTTTCTGCTGCGCCGTCTGGCTCGGCTCTATCCCTTGCATCTTCTGACATTGGGAATTTTCTGCATGGCCTGGCTGATCATCTCGGTCGCCGGACTGTCGGTCGAATTGACGGATTATTACTCCTTTCCAGAACTGGTACGTCAGCTTCTCCTGGTCAATGCCTGGGGATTATCGGACGGGCTCGCCTTCAACTTCGTTTCATGGTCACTGTCGGCGGAATGGTTCTGCTATCTCACTTTACCGGTCATCGTGTTCATATTCCGCAAAAGTGGATTGTGGGGGCTCGTTATTCTACTGGCGTTCTGTGTGATCGCTCTTGAAGGGCTCACTTACCTCAAGGTCATACCCTTCCCCACATGGCTGGACGCCAACACATGGGGCGCTTATCGCGTTTTCGCTGATTTCGTGCTGGGGGCCATCATAGCCATCGTCGCTTCCATACGCCTGATAAGGGTGCAGAGCCACTGGTATGCATGGGGCGCGCTGCTATTTGCGCTGCTGGTTATGTTCATGGATTTCCGCTTTGGCTATGCCAATATTGTGGCCATAACAATCGCGCTCTATCTCGCAGCACAGGTGGAAACCAACGCACCGGAACGCAGCGCCTATCTCATGCCGCTGATGCCTCTGGCTGCTGTTTCCTTCGGCATCTATATGTGGCACCCGGTCTTTACCGTGTCCATTCTGGGATTGGGCTGGCTGATGATACTTGAACCCATGCAGATCATTGGATTTGCACCGGTGCTGGCCTTTGCCTTGATCGTAACGATTGCCACGGCGCTATTGTCCGCGCGCTTCTTTGAAGCTCCGGTGCGCAAGAAACTCCTCTCGCTTGGCGAGGGCAATGGGGTCGAGAGCATGGCTCTGCATCCCTCCAAAAACCCCTCCTGATCAAAGGCGCGTGGGCCTACTCGACCATATTGACCCAGCTCCGGATCAACCAGGCCGCGATGGAGAAGGGGCCCGGCGTGTGGGGCAGGTCGCTATCAGTGCCGCGATCCATCAGCGTTCGCACTTCGTCGCGCGTGAACCAACGGGCATCTGTCAGTTCTGTCGGGTCCACAGTGATGTCGCTGGATAGCGCTTCGCCATAGCAGCCGATCATCAAGGACGCCGGGAAAGGCCATGGCTGACTGGCCATATAACGCACGGCTCCTACACGGATCGCCGATTCTTCAAAGACTTCCCGCCGCACCGCCGCTTCAATTGTTTCGCCCTGCTCCATAAAGCCGGCGAGCGTGGTGTAGATCGGGCCGGTGAAGCGCGTGTGATGCGCCAACAGGCAGCGCTCGACGCCCGCATCATCCTTGTGCAGTACCAGCATGATGACCGCAGGGTCCGTGCGCGGGAAATGAACGGCGGAACAGTTGGGGCAGTCACGACGGGCACCGCCAAGAGTGACCACTGTCTTGCTGCCGCATCTGGAACAGTAAGGGTGGGTATCGTGCCAGTTGAGCAGACCGCGCGCCTGTGCGATGGCGCCCAGCTGATCGTTTGGCAGCATGCCGTGCAGGCCCAAGGTACGCACGGATTCAAACCCGTAGCCGTCGGTTCCTTCCAGTTTGTCTGCTGCGTCATCAGTAAGCAGCATGGCAAGGCGCGGAGCGTCTCCTTCTTCGGGATCGGTGCCAAGAATGATCGCCGTTTCCATATCTGCGCCCAGGGTTTCTGCTTCTGCCCTGCTAAAGATGGCCCTGGAGGTCTCTTCCTGTGTGGCCAGTAGAAGGGTGTCCTTGTAAAACAGATAGAACCCCGCATTGTACTGCGCCATCATGGCCGGGATGCTGTCCCCATCGCGATGCTCGGTGTCTCTGCTAAGGCGGTTATGCATGAATCCGACGCCCTCGACAGTCGGGGAGGAGCGGACAGGAGCAAAGGGATCGGATGAGAAAGAAAAATCATTCATGGTCAATGAGTGTCCAGAAGCAGGTCGGTATGGGGAAGGCTACAAGGCCGTAGGGCAAGCGAAAGAAAATGCGGTGGCAAAGGAGAGTGCGAGTCTGGCTTTTTAGAGCAGGGCTGCGGCAATCCTTTCGATCAAAGTGCATGCGGACGTCTTTTCATAAGGTCGGGCAGGCACCTTGCCCCAGATCGGGCCAGCCCAGGCCGCATCGCTTTCAAAGCGGGCAATAACATGAATATGGAGCTGACGCACCTGATTTCCAAGGCTGGCGACATTGAGTTTATCGCATCCGGTTTCCGCTTGCAGCACTTTGGAGACATGCGTGATCTCGTCCATCAAACGATGTTGATCCTTTGGGACAAGATCAATCAATTCCTCGGCACCTGCGATCTGCGGCACCATCACCAGCCATGGAAAATTGGAATCATTCATGAGCCGCACAGTGCAGAGCTTTAACTCGGTCAGAGGCAGGCTATCAGCCTTCAATTGGGGATCAAGTGTGAATTCAACCATCTTTTTGCTCCATATGCCCAATTTTGCTGACAAGGAATCGCCTATTGCCTCTTGCATTAGCATGTCACAAGTGACATATGAACAGACGGAAGGCTGGCAATGGACGTTCCCCTCGCCAATCGGGTCAGGTCCGGAAGGAAGCAGCCCTAACGAGTTTCAGAGCGGGTCATCTGTTCAGTCTTCCACTCTTCCCACAACATTTGACAAATCGCACAATAAAGCGTTCTAAGTCCGTTCTCCAACGGCCCTTTTCGCATTGCTCCCTTGCACGGTGCGGGAAATGACAGCGCCTGCTGCATTCCTTTCAACAACAAAGACGTATCCTGTGACAAGATAGGTGACGCAGCGCGCGTTCCTCTGCTATGGATAGCGATATTCGGTTTTTGCAAGAAGGCGCAGGATTCCCTTATGGACGATCAAGAACATCAATCAGCTGAAGGTTATCGCGTACTGGCGCGCAAATACCGCCCTGCGAGCTTTGATGATCTGATTGGTCAAGGCCCGATGGTTCGCACCCTGACCAATGCCTTCAAAACCGGGCGCATCGCACAGGCCTATATGCTGACCGGTGTGCGCGGGGTGGGCAAAACCACCACCGCTCGTATTCTGGCCCGCGCGCTCAACTATGAGATACCCGGCGAGATCAGCAGCCCTACCATCGAGATGCCGCGCCTTGGCACCCACTGTCAGGCCATCATGGAAGGCCGCCATGTGGACATCATGGAGATGGACGCCGCCTCCCACACCTCAATCAACGATATCCGTGAGATCATTGAAGCGGCGCGCTACAAACCGGTGAGCGCGCGCTACAAAGTCTACATCATCGACGAGGTGCACATGCTTTCCACGGCAGCCTTCAACGGACTGCTCAAGACGCTCGAGGAGCCGCCCGAGCATGTGAAATTCATTTTCGCCACGACCGAAATTCGCAAGGTGCCCGTCACCGTGCTCTCCCGCTGTCAGCGCTTCGATTTGCGCCGCATTGATGCAGGCGAAATGGCGACTTACATGCAGAGCATGTGCGACAAGGAGCAGGTGGAAATCGAGGAAGATGCCTTGCAGATGATCGCAAGGGCAGGGGAAGGCTCGGTGCGCGACTCGCTCTCGCTGCTTGATCAGGCCATCTCTCATGGCGCCGGCAAGATCACCGCCGAGACCACCCGTCAGATGTTGGGCCTTGCAGACCGGGCGCGTATCATCGATCTGTTTGAAGCCCTGATGAAGGGTGATATCGCCAAGGCTCTGGAAGAACTCAAGAGCCAGTATGATATTGGCGCAGAACCTGCGGTGGTTCTCTCCGACCTTGCCGACTTTGTGCATCTGGTTACCCGCCTCAAGCTGACGCCTGATGCCAGCTCGGAGGCTGCCGCGACCGAAGCGGAAAAAACCCGCGGGCGCGAATTTTCTACCCATCTGTCCGTGCGCGTGCTCTCACGGGCCTGGCAGATGCTGCTCAAGGGGTTGGCCGAAGTGCAGTCTTCGCCACGCCCTCTGGCCTCGGCTGAAATGGTGCTGGTGCGCATGGCCTATGTCGCTGATCTGCCAAGTCCGGACGAAGCGCTGCGTATGCTCGCCAACCGAGATTTCCGACCTCCGATGCCCACCGGCGCGGGATCAGGCCCCTCGATCCCGCCAGATGCAACACTTCCGCCCCATTCTGGCCCGCAGGACCAGCAGGATATGCCACCGCAAGGCATGCCCCATCAAGGGCCCTCCGACCCATCGCAAGGGGGGAGCCCATCCGCCATGCAGGCCGGGTCGGGCATGAATTCGGGCGCTAATCCGGCCAACCAGCCAACTCAGGAACTTCAGCGCGGCCATGCCGATCCGGCTCAGGCGGAAAAAACCAATCTGCGGCTGGTCTCCAGCCAAAGCGAAGCTCAGGTAGCCCGTCAGGCCCGCGCCAATCCCTCGTCGGGTCATGAGAATACCGGTTCACCGGTCAAACCCGTGATCACACGCTTTGAGCAGATCATTGCGCTGGCCAAGTCTCATCGCGATATCGCGCTGCAATTCACTCTGGAGTCGGCCGTTCGCCCTGTCAGTGTTGAGCCTGGACGTGTAGTGGTCGCCTATGATGGCGCCGATGGCGAGGCTTTCCAGACCAAACTCTCGCGCAAGCTTTCTGAATGGACCGGCGAACGCTGGCTCGTCGACCTCGCAAAGGAAGGTGGCGGAGCTACCCTGTTCGAGCGCAAGGAAGAGCGCGAAAAGCAGGCCCGCGAAGAAGCTGACAACCATCCTCTGGTTGAAGCTGTGCGCAAGGCTTTCCCCGGTTCCAAGGTCGTCGACGTGCGCATCAATCGCGACTTTGAAGAAGAATTTCTGGCGCCGGTCATTGAAGACCCGGATGAAGAGGGCGATATGTCTTTGACAATCGATGACGCGGACGAGTTCGGGCTCGACAATTTATAGAGGCCGCGATCCGTCTCCTGCACAAGCCACAAATGTGAGAAAAGCCCGTTGGCGCTTGTAAGCCGCCGGGGCGCGAACGAAAAAGGATGATCCCCATGGACATGATGAAGATGATGAAGAAGGCGAAGGAAATGCAGGCCAAGATGGCCGAGATGCAGGAAGAAGTCGCCGAAATGGAAGCAACAGGCGTAGCCGGGGGCGATATGGTCAAGGTGACGGTTACCGGTAAGGGACAGATGAAATCCCTCTTTATCGATCCATCCATGATCAATGCAGATGATGCCGAAATCCTTGAAGACTTGATCATCGCCGCCCATAACGACGCCAAAGCCAAGGTTGAAGCCGCCATGCAGGAAAAAATGCAGGCAATGGCTGGTGATCTGGGACTGCCAGCAGGCATGAATCTGCCATTCTGATTGCGCTTGCATAGACAAGAGCCGCCTGATGCAATCGCGGTACTGAGATGAGGTGTGGTATGGCAAGTCATGTTGCCGGTCCGGAAATTGAAAAACTGATCAAGCTTCTGGCGCGCCTGCCCGGTCTTGGGCCGCGCTCGGCCCGTCGGGTGGCGCTGCATCTGATCAAGAACAAGGACCAGCTTCTTGTCCCGTTGTCCGAGGCGATGACGGTCGCGGTTGAAAAGGTTCAAGTATGCGAAATCTGTGGCAATATCGATAGCGCCAGCCCTTGCACCATCTGCACCGACACCCGCCGCGATTCGTCCGTTCTGGTCGTGGTGGAAGATGTCTCCGATCTCTGGGCATTGGAGCGGGCCTCAGTCATCAATGCCGCCTATCATGTGCTGGGCGGAACGTTAAGCCCTCTGGATGGTGTGGGGCCTGATGATCTCAATATCGCCGGGCTCCTCAAGCGCACTGCCAAGGGCGAAATTCGCGAAATCATTCTGGCGGTCAATGCCACGGTGGAAGGCCAGACCACGGCCCACTATATCACCGATCAATTGCAGGAACAGGCCAAGGAGCTGAAGGCCTCCAACCCTGCCTATGAGCCGATCCGGATATCCCAGTTGGCTCATGGTGTGCCCATCGGTGGGGAGCTTGATTATCTCGATGAAGGTACCCTGTTACAGGCGATCCGCAGCCGCAAAGCTTTTGAATAAGGAGATGGGGCGCGGCTTTCTTCGAAGCGTCCCACATCATTCTGCTTTCAGCGTTCTTCCTCATCCATGCTGAATAGGGAGCGCGAGGTACCCGGCTCTGCAATCTTGGGGCCGGCAATGCCATAAGGTCCCTTCAAGGGAAAGGTGGGCGTATCCTCAACAGGAGCTGACGTCTCGGATTCTAGTGTTTCCTCATTCTCGCTTTTGTCGGCTATTTGATCGGAATTGTCCCTTGCAGCCGCTTGCAGCTCGGCTTCGCTGACATCGATCTCCTCGATCTTGCGCCCGCGTTTGACGATCTTGCCGGTCGAGGTGAGAATCTGGTCGACATCCTTTTGCGTCTGCCCGAAATGGGCCTGTAGCTTTGAGACCCGATCATCAAGCCGCGTTACATCTTCCATCAGGAGGGTCACTTCGCGCTGGATAATGTGGGCCTGTTCGCGCATGCGGGCATCTTTGAGGATCGACTGGATGACCTGAATGGACAATGTCAGCAGGGAAGGCGAAACGATGACAATCCGCGCCCGATACGCCGTTTGCACCACATCGTCAAATTGCTCATGCAGATCGGCAAACAGGCTCTCGGATGGTACGAACATGAAGGCCGTATCCTGCGTTTCACCCACCAGGAAATAACGCTCCGATATATCCTTGATATGCTTTTTGACATCATTGCGAAAACGGCTTCGGGCGGCCTTGTCCTCATCCGGATTGGCCGCTTCCTTTACCGCCGTCCAGCCTTCAAGTGGAAACTTGGCATCAATCACCAGCACGGCCGTGTCATTGGGGATATGAACCACGCAATCAGGCCGCTTGCCGTTTGATAAGGTGAACTGGAAATCATAGGCATGTTTGGGCAGGGCATCCTCGATAATGGCTTCCATGCGCCCTTGCCCGAAGGTCCCGCGCGCCTGCTTGTTGGCGAGGATCTGCTGCAGCTCGACCACCCGTCCGGAAAGCTCGGTGATATTGCCTTGCGCCTTGTCGATCAGGGCCAAACGCTCATGCAGCGCCCGCAAATGGTCGCCTGTCATCTTCTGTTGATCACCAAGGCTCTTGGTTACCGTCTGGCTCAGCCGGTGGCCCATGCCGTCCATCCGGTTGGTCAGAGCCTGCGACATCTCTGTCTGTCGTGTCGAGAAGATCTCTGCCATGGTCTGCATGCGGCCCGTCATCTCGGCCTGAAGCCGGGAGAGTTCATCCACCTGTGCTCTTTGGCGGCGGGCCTGTTCCTGCGCGTCAAACAGCTCCTGCGCCCGCACGGTATTCTGTCGCGACAGGCTGATGAGAAGCCAAAGCACCAGCAGCCCGATCAGCGCCAAGGCGCAGATCAGGATCTGGAAGGTCGATATGCCATGCTGGCCCAGTGTGATCACAATGTCATTCATGGCGCGACTATAGAGCGATTCGGAAGTGGAGCGAAACAAAGTGTGAACATGGATGTGTGTGCTTTGGTCGGCATTGGTTAGAAAAGCATAGGAATTTCCTATTCTTTCGCGCCTTTGAGATTGACGCTTGAAGCTGAAAAGCTTATGTCAGCTTCATGGCTGTGATGGATATTGTAACATTGCCGGATCCGATCCTGCGAAAGCAATCGCTTCCGGTTGAGCGCGTAGACGATGAGCTGCGCACTTTGATCGACAACATGATTGAAACCATGTACAAGGCCCCGGGCATTGGTCTGGCGGGCATACAGGTGGGCGTGGACAGACGCCTCTTCGTGATGGATGTGTCTCGCGAAGAGAATTCCCCCATCTGCATGATCAATCCAAAGATCATTTTTCAGTCTGAAGAGCTGAATACCCACGAGGAAGGCTGCCTGTCGATCCCTGAATATTACGCAGAAGTGGATCGTCCCAAGCAGGTGACGATGGAATTTCTCGATCGCGATGGCAAGCCGCAGACCCTCGAGCTGGATGAGCTGGCAGCAACCTGCGCCCAGCATGAGTTTGATCATCTCAATGGGGCTCTCTTCATCGACTATCTCTCGAAGCTGCGCCGGGATCGGGTGATCAAGAAATTCACCAAGCTGGCCAAACAGAAAGAGAAGATCGTCCTGTAACGGTCTTCCATCATCACTGCAACGCAACGAGGGTATGCCATGCTGCGCGTCGTCTTTATGGGAACGCCGGATTTTTCTGTTCCGACCCTGATGGAAATTGTTGGGCAAGGCCATGAAGTGGTCGCTGTCTATAGCCAGCCACCGCGCCCGGCCGGTCGCGGCATGGAAGAACGCAAGACGCCGGTGCATCAGGCCGCCGATCAGCTCGGGCTTCCCGTTTTCACGCCAATGTCGCTGAAGTCTGAAGAAGAGCAGGAAAAATTCCGCGCCCTTGATGCGGACGTGGCTGTGGTTGTGGCCTATGGCTTGTTGCTGCCCAAGGCCATTCTTGATGCGCCTCAAGAAGGCTGCCTCAATCTGCATGGCTCGCTTCTGCCGCGCTGGCGCGGGGCTGCTCCCATCCAGCGTGCCATCATGGCGGGTGACGCCGAAACCGGTGTTCAGGTCATGCGCATGGACGAGGGGCTTGATACCGGCGACATCTGCATGTCAGAGACCATCCCCATCACAGAACAGATGACGGCTGAAGACCTGCATGACAAGATGATGGTACTGGGAGCCGACCTGATGGTGCGGGCGCTCGGCGCCCTGTCGCGCGGGCTGCTTACCTCCCGGCCTCAGGCCGAAGAGGGCGTAACCTACGCCAAGAAAATCGACAAGGCCGAAAGCCGCATTGATTTTTCGATAAGCGCGAAAGAAGTCCATAACATCATTCGTGGTCTGTCGCCGTTCCCCGGAGCATGGGTCATGATGACCATTCGCGGCAAGGAGCAACGAGTCAAGCTTCTGCGCTCCGAGCTGGCCGATGGCTCTGGCACTCCGGGCACTCTGCTCGATGATGCCATGACCATAGCCTGCGGCGAGGGGGCGGTGCGCCTTGCCAAGCTGCAGCGCGCCGGCAAGGGCGCCATGAATGCAGATGAGTTCCTGCGCGGTGCCGATTTGACCATCGGCGACGTGATCGCATAACCGGTTAAAGATTTCATGCCTCGTTACAAGCTTTTGATCGAATATGACGGACGCCCCTTTTCTGGCTGGCAGCGGCAGGATAATGCGCCCTCTGTCATGGGCCTGATCGAGGAGTCTCTGTTCAAATTCACGCATGAACGAGTGACGCTGTTTGGTGCGGGGCGCACGGATTCAGGGGTTCACGCCACCGGGCAGGTCGCGCATATGGATCTGGAGCGCGATTGGCACAGCCTCAAGCTGAATGAGGCGCTGAATTTCTTCCTCAAGGAAACCGGCGTGGCCATACTCAAGGTCTGGAAGGTGACGGACGCCTTTGACAGCCGCTTCGAGGCCGTCAAACGCTATTACCGTTACCGCATCTGCAATCGTCGTGCGCCGCTGACCTTCGAAATCGGGCGTGCCTGGCAATATAGCTACGCGATTGATGTGGAGCGGATGCAGGCCGGTGCCGATCTGCTGGTCGGGCATTATGATTTCACCACCTTCCGCGCCACGGCCTGTCAGGCCAAGAGCCCATGGCGTACCATGGAAAAACTCACCATCAGCCGCGAGGGCGAGTGGGTCTATATGGATGCGATGGCACGGTCCTTCCTGCATAACCAGATCCGTTCTTTTGTTGGCTCTCTGGTGGAAGTGGGCTCCGGACGCAAACCGGTCGAATGGATCAGCGAAATTCTGGAGGCCCGCGATCGCCGCGCCTGCGGCCCTGTCGCGCCACCCGATGGGCTTTACCTCACGCAGGTCGATTACCGCCAAGACATTGATTATGTCATTCCGGAAGAGCCATGGCAGGGCCACGGTCACAAGTAAGGGCTGCGGGAGAGATGCTTAGGCGCTGACTATGGCCAGACTGACGCTATGCAGCCAGAAGGCTGAGGCAATGCCGATAATGACCATCAGAATAGCCAGTCCAAGCGCAGTAAAGGGCGGACATTCCAGCACGAAGCTATAAAGCCGATAGGCCACCCACATGGCAAAGCCATAGATGCCGAGCATCAGCATGATGGAAAGCTGGGGCGGAATGAGTTGCGTTGTCATCATTGCGCCGGGCAGCATGGTGATCAGAACCATGATCACGCTCAGCCAGTTGTAACTCACGATCAGCGGAATGAACCGGTCCCGGTAGCCCAGAACCGAAATGATTGCATAAAGGATCAGCGGCGGCAGGCCCCAATCCAGAAACAGCTGCAACAGATAAAGCGTGCCCCCGCCAGAGCGAAAGAGCAGCACCTCATCGAGATAGCCGAACAACAGCGCATAGAACAGGCTGAGCGGCTCGACGATCAGCATCGCGATGAAGGAAAGCCAGAAGCCCCGTCGGGTGGCATCAATGCCATAAAGGGCGTCGTCCTTGCCGCGCACAAAAGACCACAACAGTTCAAGATGATAGAAAATATAGGTCATTGAGTGCCTGTCAGGTGAGGAGCAATGCGTCGAACACTATGGATAGATCAACAAGCGGCAGATGTCCAAACGCGGCCATTCTGCATACCCAGAAAAAACTGCACTATGCATTAGCTGATACAAAACTAGGTCAGCATAGCTGACCCCGTCTTTTAATCAACTTGAGAGCGCAAACGCGATTAACGCTCGAAATACTGCATCATGAATTCATAATAGACCTCGGCGAGCTGCTCGATGTCGGCCACGGCGACATGTTCATCGACCATATGCATGGTCTGGCCAACAAGGCCGAACTCGATCACCGGGCAATAATTCTTGATGAAGCGGGCATCCGATGTGCCGCCGCCGGTTGAAAGCTCCGGAACTTTGCCCGTGACGGTTTCGACCGCCTTGGAGAAGCGATCAATCAGGCTATCCGAGCGCGTCAGAAAAGCCTCGCTGCCATCCGCTTCGAGCGAAACAGAGAGCTTGAAGGCATCGCCCGAGAGGCAGTCTGTAGCGTGCTTGGTAACAAATTGGCCCAGCGTTTCGGCAGTCCAGAGGTCATTGAAGCGCACATTGAAGCGGGCGGATGCCTGCTCGGGAATGACATTCCAGGCCGGATTGCCCACGTCGAAGGAAATGAATTCCAGATTGCTCGGCTGGAAAAAGTCCGTGCCCTCGTCCAGCGTCTGGGCGCTGACATGCTCGACGATTTTAGCCAGAACCGGCACCGGATTGTTGGCCAGATGCGGATAGGCCACATGGCCTTGTTTGCCGGAGATGGTCACCGTGCCCGACTGGCTGCCACGACGCCCGACCTTGATCATGTCGCCCATGCTGTTCGGATTGGTTGGCTCGCCAAGAACAGAATCGGTGAATTTTTCACCCCGTTCGGCCGCCCACTGCATGAGCTTGACGGTGCCATTGACTGCCGGTCCTTCTTCATCACCGGTAAGCACGAAGGAAACGGTGCCCTTCGGCGCGCCGTGGGTCTCGACATAACGCAAGGCCGCGGCAACAAAGGCAGCGACGCCGCCTTTCATGTCAGCTGCGCCGCGTCCATACAGCTTGCCATCCTTCACTGCGCCACTGAAAGGCGGCTGCTGCCAAATGGATTCCTCTCCCACCGGCACCACATCCACATGACCGGCAAAGGCCAGATGCGGCCCCTCGCCACCGGAGATCTTGGCGAACATGTTTTCAACGTCTGAATAGCCGTCTTGAGAAAAAGTGGGACGATGCACCTCAAACCCGAAAGGGGAGAGCAAATCATCAAGCAGGGTGAGAACGCCAGCCTCAGCGGGCGTGACGCTGGGGCATTGGATCAGGGCGCTGGCAAGGTCCGTGGCTGTTGGAGCTTTTGTCATGTCGCAGGAGCGCTTTCTTTCGGATAGAAAAGATATGGAGGGCGTCGTTCTACGGATCAAGTCGGCAGGACGCAGGGTCTGGCGCGAGCATAGAAGACCGCGCGGCGGCCTTCAACCAGCTTTCTGCACTAGAGCAATCATGTTTGATGATAAGCGGCTAGATCGCTGTAATTTGCGGCTCCCCATCCTCTTCAAGGGCGGCTCTTTTGGGCGCGCGTAGGCCCAGATCATAGAAATAGATCAGCCAGAAGGGGATGAGTGGCGCCAAAAACATCAGGCGGGTGGAAAAGCCAACCGAGCAGGACAGCGGGAAATGTGGGGCCAGAGCACTCAAAGTGAGCAAGATGGGAATGGCATAGGCAAAGAAACTCTTGTGGCCACGCCCCATCTTGCGCAGGCGCTTGATCACGAGGCAATACCACATGAATAAAAAGACAAGGGCCATGACGCCAAGTGCGCCATAATAGGCCATGCCAAGAAAGGTAGACGGGTCTTGCGAGCAGAGCTGGTTTTGCGGCACTCGAAACAGATAGGCCGCTCCGATCTCCATGGGAAACAGGAACAGATGGCCAAACCAGAAGTCCCTTTTTCCGATCTCGCCGCGACTATCAAACAACAGGCCTTCAAACGTCATCTCATTCTCCCCCAAATCCCCATTTGAAGGGCGTTGCCATGGCTTCGCTCTTCAAACAGATGATAAGACAAGCCTAGCGCGGCTCATCGCTCGGGACAAATGATAAGACGCTTTCCACCGGCCCGTTAGACTATCGCTTAGTCTGTTCTCTGGCCGCAAACACCTCCTTGGCCACGTTGAGGCCGTTGATCGCGGCTGGCAATCCGCCATAGACGGCCATTTGCCAGATGACTTCGACGATCTCCTGTTCGCTCGCCCCTACGGCAAGGGTATGCTCGATATTGATCTTGAGCTGTGGCGCAGTCTGTCCGCCCAATACCGTCAACGCGGCTACGGTCGCCAGCTGTCGGCTTTTGCTATCAAGGCCCGGGCGGGAATAATGCCGACCATAGGCCCATTCGATCAGGCTCTCGCCAAAGTCTGGCAGCATGTCGCCAAACCAAGCATTCAGATTGTCTTCAAGGCCGGGGTGGTGCGCGTCGCAATAGGCACGGGCTCGTTCAAGAGCGCTTGTCTGGCTGTTGGATGCGGGGGATTTTGCTTGTGTCTCTTGCATGATCTGCCTCCATGACATGGGCTTTTTCCATGTCCTTGTAGATTTCGATTTTGTTATCGAGAACGGGAAGCGTCGCTTGCAGAGCGTCTATCTGTTGCTGCACGGTCCTGCGCTGGTCCTCCAGCATCTGGCGTCGCGCCGCAGCAGTTTGCGGACCTTCGGCCCTCAATTGGGCATAACGAACCATGTTGGATATGCCCATGCCGGTGGCCTTGAGATGCTTGAGGAAGGTCAGCCAATTGGCGATGTCCATACCATATTGTCGCCGCCCACCTGCATCTCGAGAGGCGTCGGGCAACAGGCCGATCTTCTCGTAATAGCGGATGGTATGGACGGACAGGCCGGTCAGATGTGCCAGATTTCCGATCTTCAAGGGTCAGCTCCTGTTTCGATAATTCGGGAGGCTAGATGTTCGAGTGCACTCTAGGTCAAGCGATAAAATAAAAAAAGTCCCGCCATCAGTGCAATGGCGGGACTTCGTATATTTGTTGTTGCTTACGGACAGTTAGTCGCGCAGCAGCTCGTTGATCGAGGTTTTCGAGCGGGTGCGCTCGTCCACGCGCTTCACGATAACGGCGCAGTAAAGGTTCGGGCCCGGCGTGCCATCTGGCAGCGGTTTGCCCGGCATGGTGCCCGAGACAACAACAGAGTAAGGCGGTACTTCACCCATGAAGATTTCGCCGGTGGCGCGGTCAACGATCTTGGTGGATGCACCAAGATAAACGCCCATGGACAACACAGAGCCTTCACGCACGATGACGCCTTCGGCCACTTCGGCGCGGGCTCCGATGAAGCAATTGTCCTCGATCACCACAGGGCCAGCCTGCAGCGGCTCCAGAACGCCGCCGATGCCAGCGCCGCCGGAAAGATGCACATGCTTGCCGATCTGTGCGCAGGAGCCGACTGTTGCCCATGTGTCGATCATGGTGCCTTCATCAACATAGGCGCCCAGATTGACGAAAGATGGCATCAGCACAACGCCCTTGCCGATGAAGGCGGAGCGACGCACGGTGCAGTTCGGTACAGCGCGGAAGCCAGCATTTTCAAAGTCGATGCCGCCCCAGCCTTCAAACTTGGAAGGAACCTTGTCCCACCATGTTGCTTCGCCCGGGCCACCCTTGATCACTTCCATGGCATTGAGCCGGAACGACAGGAGCACGGCTTTCTTCAGCCACTGATTGACAACCCAGTTGCCGTCTTCTGCCTTTTCCGCAACACGCGCATGGCCATTGTCGAGCAGGGTCAGCGCCTTTTCGACTGCGTCCCTGATGTCGCCGGTCGTGTTGCTATTGATGGATTCGCGAGCCTCGAAGCCTGCTTCGATCGTGCTTTGGAGCGCGCTCAGATCAACTTGGGTCATGTCACTTGCTTTCAGCTTGTCATGTTGATGGTGATGAAGCTTGCAAGATCAATCCTGCCTCCGGCTGCCAAAGGCGCAAGGCTGGACGATCCCGCTGTCGCGCAAACCATAAGCAATGCGTTTGTGAAGTCAATGCGAGAAGTGGCAAAGACCTTGATTTTGATCAAATGGTTTGGCTGGGGAATGGACGAAGGTCGCCCAAGACGGGCCCTTTGCCCGGGGGGAGAAACGACAAAGGGCCGGCACGATGTGTGCCGACCCTTCTTTATGTCTAACCCGGTCGGGTGTTGGTCTTATAAAGACAATACGAACCGCCGGTAGGACGTCGACTTCTCCTGCAACAAGCCATTCAGATGAGCGCACCCCGCCTCGACGGCCTGTTCCTCATCATCAAACCTGTTTTCGATGTCGCAGAGTGTCTTATAAAGAGGAGCTATGACTTCACGCACTGCTGTACGATTGGGTGCACGGCGCGATGCTTCATAGCCGACCACTTCACCTTTGTCATTTCGAGACGGAGTGACACGGGCAAAGGTCCAATAATGGTCTCCTGTGGTCGTCAGATTCTGCATATAGGCAAACATGTCCCTTCTCTCTTCAAGGCCATCCCAGAGGAACTTGAAGATGGAGCGAGGCATTTCAGGGTGGCGAACACAATTGTGGGGCTGACCAACCAGGCTCTTGTTGGCATAGCCCGTGATATCCCGAAAGAACGCATTGCAATAGGTTATGTAACCGTCCTTGTCGGTTCTGCTGACGAGAATTTCACTTTCGCCGAACTGCTTTTCTATACCGGTAGGAGAAATTGTTATTGTCATTTCGGTCTCCTTGGTTGCGATTTGGCAGACGCCGCTGGGAGGGGCGAAGTCTGCCGGGATGTGCGCCTGTCGTTACTGAAAAACACCGACCCGGTTGCATTCGACAGGCGCATTGGGGGTCTCAATTTGGGCCTTGTTTTTAGAAGTCCTCAAAAATATAGATTATTTTCACAAAAGGAAATAAAAATCTTCACGGACCCGTATTGATCAAACGGCACCATGCTTAACTGTCGCAATTTTAATCTGACAGTTGGCTTTTATTCCAGAAAAACACAGAATAATCTGACAAATTGATAATAATATTTCGTGATACGAAAGGTCCGCACAAATTAATTGCAAGATATAGTAGCCTGATCAATTTGTGAGCAAGTAATAAGAAATTTTATGCAGAAAGGCGATTGGTATAGGCTTTTCTCTAAAAGCCATGGTTGCTTGCGCGATCTGGGTTAGTGCGTATCTTTATATATTAGGGCGATTTTAAGGCTCAGTGTGGCATAAAATGGGTTAACGATGATAGAAATGGTGCAATTATGCCAATCGTCACGAGTCTATTCTCGAATGCCTTGATCGTTTTTAAATGGGATTTGACGGGAAAAGACAGGCGCAGAATGAGCCTACGGACCGGGTTGGATTTTTGGGGGACGAAATGAATTATAAAGGGCGATTGCTGTTTACCGCAGGGTTTATTTTGTCCGCAGGCGGAGCCGCACTGGCGACGGAAAAGCCGCTTGATCCGATGGCCGCGACGGACAGTCCTTCCCAGGCCGTTCAGACTGCTTTGGAAGCCGATCAGGAGGCGCCACTACAGATCATTGTTTCGCGCAAAGACCAGCGCTTGCGGGTCTATCGTGGACAAGAGGTCATCGCTACGTCTCGCGTGTCGACCGGCAAGGCGGGGCACTCGACGCCAACTGGCATCTTCTCCATTCTTGAAAAGAGAAGACAGCATTTTTCCAATATCTATGATAGTGCCCCCATGCCCTATATGCAGCGCCTGACCTGGTCTGGTATCGCTTTGCATGAATCCGGCTCAGTGCCCAATTATCCCGCATCCCATGGCTGTGTGCGTTTGCCACGCGGTTTCGCAAGCAAGCTCTTCTCCATGACTGAACGTGGCGCGCATGTCATCATCGCCAATCGGGAAGCCGAGCCGGAGTTGATCCATAACGCACGGCTTTTCCAACCCGAAGATGTGCAACTGGCCAACAAACTGACGGAATTGAGCCTTGGCCCGACACAGCCGGTCAAGGGGCACGGCAAGATCGCGCTTCTCGATGACCGCCCTTCAGAAGATCCGCTTGCTGCGAAAATTTCCATGCGTCTTAATCTGCTTGATCAGGTGAAACGGGATAATTCCCCCATTCGGGTATTCATCACCCGCCAGCCGCGCGGCAATCTGGTGCGTGAAGTGCAGATCATGCTCAATGAACTGGGCTTTGATGCCGGTGAGCCGGATGGATTGGCTGGCAAGGCCACTTATGGGGCCGTGCGCGCCTTCATCAAATCCAGACAAGGCAGCATCGAAGACCAAGCCCAGCCGCTTAAGGCCGTGATCGACAAGACTCTGCTGACCGCGCTTTATCATGCCGCAGGCAAGGGGGAAGTGCCGACAGGCCACATCTATGTGCGGTCCCGTTTCAAGCCTCTGTTTGATGCGCCGATCATGATCAAGAATCCCGAGGCGCCTCTTGGGGCGCATCTGCTGACCGCGACCCACTCGCGCACGCAAAGTGGCAAGCTGGATTGGCTGTCCGTCAATTTGACAGATCGCTATGACGATAGCATGCAGACCCGCCTTGGTGTTACGCAGGATATGGACAACGAGGCTCTGGTTGCCTCCAGCGCTATTCTCGACCGGATCGAAATTCCCGATGAAGTGCGCGCCCAAATTGATCTTCTGGTCAACAGCGGCTCTTCAATTACGATCTCTGACAGGGGCTTCAGCCGTGAGACAACCCCTGTCGGCACAGACTTTATTGTGCTGACCAAGCCGGATCTTCCTTCCGCCAGACCGATCCAGAAGACGGTGGAGCGAAAAAAGCCCGCTAAGCCCAATCAGGTCGCCAGAAGCAAAACCGAACCCGTGCAGGAAGCCCCCAAGAAGAAGGGGCTGTTCTCCATGCTCATCAATCGCGGTGCGAGTTTGACCGAGGTTAAAACCCGCTGATATGGGCACCAGCTTTCGGCCTTGCCCGCTGATGATAAAGCTGATTGCAAACTGAAGAAAACAATAGGCCCTGTTTCTGTCGGAAACAGGGCCTTCTTATTGAATACATGAGGTCGCAGGGCTTCCTGATGCCGTTCTATTCGACTGAGAACTGGTCGTCGAAGCTATAGCCAGAGCCGCGCACTGTGCGGATGGGATCTTTCGCCCGGCCGCGGTTGATGGTTTTGCGCAACCGACCCACATGCACGTCTACGGTCCGTTCATCGACATAGACATCATGCCCCCAGACGCCATCCAGCAATTGTTCGCGGGAATAGACCCGCCCCGGATTCTGCATCAGGAATTCCAGCAAGCGATATTCTGTCGGTCCCAGTGTTACCTCGCGGTTGGCGCGCTTGACACGATGGGTTTCGCGATTGAGCTCCAGATCTCCGGCCTTGAGAATGGTTGCGACTAGATCGGGGCTGGCCCGGCGCAGAATGGCCCGCACACGTGCCATCAATTCAGGAACAGAAAACGGTTTGACGACATAGTCATCAGCGCCGGTAGAAAGTCCCCGAATGCGTTCGGATTCCTCGCCACGTGCCGTCAGCATGATGACAGGCAGCTTGACTGTTTTGGGCTTGGCGCGCAGGCGTCTGCATAGTTCAATTCCGGACAGGCCCGGCAGCATCCAGTCCAGCAGAAGCAGGTCGGGCAGTGTTTCCTGCAACCGGCTTTCGGCTTCATCTCCACGGGCGATCACCTCAACCTGATAGCCTTCGGCTTCCAGATTGTAACGAAGAAGAAGGCTAAGGGCTTCTTCATCTTCAACGATCATGACTTTGGGGCTCATAACCACTTTTCCGCATTCTGCGATCCGGACGATCGACAGGATCGGATGTCGCTCGGATCTGACATTTGAAGAGAGCAGGCCGGCGGCAAACGGGCCGAACTGTTCCAGTGTGCGTGCCATCATGGCAAGGAATGGATCGGGCCAAAGCCCGATCCGTTACGTTAAAAGGTGCCGTCTTCCAGAACCTTGCCGGTGTCCACATAGTAGACGCTTTCGGCAATGTTGGTAGCGTGGTCGCCCACGCGTTCCAGATGCTTGGCGGCAAACAGGAGATTGGCGCAGAAGGTAATATTGCGCGGATCTTCCATCATGTAGGTCAGGAATTCCCGGAACAGGGACTTGTAAATCGCGTCCACTTCGTCATCCCGTTTCACAACGGCGATGGCGGCGTTTGAATCCGATGTGGTGTAGGCATCCAGCACCATGCGCATCTGCTCCAGAACGATCTCGGCCATATGCTCGATGCCATGCAGCAGCTGTTTGGGAGGCGTCTTGCCATCCATGGCGCTGATGGAACGGGCGATATTCTTGCCAAGATCTGCAACGCGCTCCAGATCGGTCGCAATGCGCAAAGCGGCAATGATCTGACGCAGATCCTGTGCCATAGGCTGGCGGCGCGCGATGATCAGAACGGCGGTTTCTTCGATCTGCTGTTCCATCTTGTTGATGGCGCGGTCTTTGGCGGCTGTTGCCTGTGCCGCCTTCACGTCCTGACGGACCAGAGCGTTGATGGCGTCCTCGACCATGCTTTCTGCCTGGCCACCCATCTCCGCAATGCGACCGGTCAGGTTGCGCAGGTCGTCATCATATGAGCTGACTGTATGTTCGGTCATCTCGAATCTCTCCTTAAATTCGCATATTTCTCAACAGGATAAAGCTTTTTGCCTGATAGAGAAGGCGAACAAATTGCTTAGCCGAAGCGGCCGGTGATGTAGTCTTGGGTGCGCTTGTCTTTGGGGTTGGTGAAGATGTGGTCGGTCGGACCTTCCTCAACCAGATTGCCCATATGGAAGAAGGCGGTGCGCTGGGACACACGGGCAGCCTGCTGCATGGAGTGTGTCACGATGACGATCGTGTAATTCTCGCGCAGCTCATCGATCAATTCCTCAACCTTCGCCGTGGCAATCGGGTCAAGAGCCGAGCAGGGCTCGTCCATCAAAATGACTTCCGGGCTGACAGCGATGGCGCGGGCGATGCAAAGGCGCTGTTGCTGCCCACCGGAAAGACCTGTGCCCGGTTCATCAAGACGATCCTTGATCTCTTCGAACAGACCGGCCTTCTGCAAGGAGGTGACAACCACTTCATCCATTTCTGCCTTGGTGCGGCAGAGGCCATGGATGCGTGGGCCATAGGCCACATTCTCGAAAATGCTTTTCGGGAACGGGTTTGCCTTCTGGAACACCATGCCAACACGGGCGCGCAGCTCCACAACGTCCACGTCGGCGTCATAGATATCCGTGCTATCGAGCATGATCTTACCGCCAACGCGGCAGATATCGATGGTGTCATTCATCCGGTTAAGGCATCTCAGGAACGTGGATTTACCACAACCAGACGGCCCGATGAGCGACGTCACCTGATTTTCCTCGATTTTCAGATCGACATCAAACAGCGCCTGTTTGGTGCCATAATGAACGGTCACCTTTTCACCCGACATCTTGATCGGGTTGGAGCGGATATCGCTATCCTGCTTGAGGTTTGGATTGGTATCCTGCATGGTCAAATGCTTTCTTTATCCTGTGAGCGGGGCGCCGTCTCTTTGGGGCTGCCCGGCCATTCAAACCGGTGGTTCAGTGCGTCGCTGGCTTACCAGCGGCGCTCAAAGCGGCGACGCAGAAGCACCGCGGAAATATTCATCAGCGCAAGAAACGCCAGAAGGATCAGGATCGCAGCGGATGTCCGCTCCGTGAAGGCGCGTTGTGCTTCCCCCGACCACATATAGATCTGGACGGGCAGGGCCGTTGCCGGATCAAGAGGCGTTGCCGGGAAGTCCTTGATGAAGGCCACCATGCCGATCATCAGAAGAGGTGCGGTTTCACCAAGTGCCTGCGCCAGACCGATAATCGTGCCTGTCAGGATACCCGGTGTTGCCAGGGGCAGGACATGGTGGAAAATCGCCTGTGTCTTGGAAGCGCCCACACCAAGTGCCGCTTCACGAATGGAAGGCGGGACAGCCTTGAGAGCCGAACGGGTCGCAATGATGATGGTCGGCAGTGTCATGAGCGTCAGAACCAGACCGCCAACAAGCGAAGCGGACCGCGGCAGGCCTGCAAAGTTGATGAACACAGCCAGCCCCAACAGACCGAACACAATGGAAGGCACCGCCGCGAGGTTGTTGATATTCACCTCGATAAGGTCGGTCCAACGGTTTTTCGGCGCAAATTCTTCCAGATAGATGGAAGCTGCAACCCCGATTGGCAGAGCCAGAACCAGCACGATGAGCATCATGAAAATGGAGCCCATGACAGCCACGGCAATACCGGCCGATTCCGGTCTGGAGGAGGGACCATTGAAGAACAGGTTACTGTTGAATTTCTTTTCCATCGCCCCTTCTTCAACGAGCTGATCGATATAGGCGATCTGCGCATCTTTGACCAAGCGTTGCTTTTCTGGAACATCGCGTGGGATCTGGCCCTTGACAAAGCTGTCAATGTCGCCATCTGCCAGCGCCCAATAATCAATCCGCGTACCGATCAGATCGGGATTTTCAACAACCAGATCGCGCAAATCGACTGATGCTCCCTTGGAAAGCAGGCTCTTTGCCACACGCTGCTGTTTTCGTGTCGCCTTGTCATTGGGGTCCAGACCAACGGCCTTGGAAACAGCCCGCTCCAGAACCTTGTTATAGCGGATAGGCATCTGGATGGTGCTGATGTCGCGGTTGCCGGACGGGTCGATCAGCTCGGCATTAAGGTAAAGATCGAGATGAATCTTTGTCTGCTGAAAGGCTGAATAGCCTTTCGTGACGATGGACAGGAACAGCATCACAAGGAACAGAATACCCAGAATGATGGCTGTGATGCCCAGAGCCTGAAAGCGACGTTCTTTACTATAGCGCTTTTTCAGTCCCAGATCGCGCTGCGTGCTCGTGGCGATGGTTTCGCCCTGTATGTTGGTTGCATCAGTCATCAGTCATACTGCTCCCGATATTTCCGCACGATGTGCAGAGCAAAGATGTTGAGCCCCAGGGTGATGACAAACAGGGTGATACCCAGCGCAAAGGCCACAAGGGTCTGCGGAGAGTTGAACTCAAGGTCACCAGTCAACTGGCTGACAATTTTTACGGTCACGGTGGTCACCGCTTCAAACGGGTTGGCTGTCAGGTTGGCCGCGATGCCTGCGGCCATGACCACGATCATCGTTTCACCAATGGCGCGGGACGCTGCGAGCAGAACGGAGCCGACGATCCCTGGCAGGGCGGCGGGCAGAATGACCTTCTTGATCGTTTCCGACTTGGTCGCACCCAACCCCAGAGACCCATCACGCAGGGATTGCGGCACCGCCGTGATAATGTCATCGGACAGCGAAGAGATGAACGGGATCAGCATGATGCCCATGACAAAGCCTGCCGTCAGCACCGAGGTAGCTGAAATATCCAGCCCGATAGCCGCGCCAGCGTCATGAAGGAACGGGCCGACGGTTACCAGCGCAAAGAAACCATAAACAATGGTCGGGATACCGGCGAGAATTTCCAGAAGCGGCTTGGCAATGGCACGGACCGAATTGTTGGCATATTCGGCCATATAGATGGCGGCGAACATGCCGATTGGAACCGCTACGAGCAAGGCGACAAAGGAAATATACAGCGTACCCCAGATCAACGGGATGAGACCGAAGGAGCCTTCGCCCCCGCCTTCACGGCCAGCGGACGTAAAGCGGGGATCCCACTCGGTGCCAAAGAAGAAGTTGAACGGATGCACCTGACTGAAGAAGTGGATTGCTTCAAACAACATCGAAAGCACGATGCCCACGGTCGTCAGGATGGCGATGGAGGAAGCCAGCACCAGCGCGACCTTGATGTTGCTTTCAACCAGGTTGCGTGCGCGCAATCGCGGCTTGACGCGCAGATAGGAAAGGACAAACCCGAGAATGACCAGTAGGACGACCCCGGCGATCAGAACCACATTACCGGTCGCGTTGACCTCATTGAGCCGGTTGGCAGCATCCACAACAGTGCCGGGCACATCTTCAGCAAGCGCGACACCAACCGATTTGAGAGTCGGGCGCACGGCGACAAGGCCATTGTGAAGCTTGGCAGCGGTGTCTTCGTCCAGAAGGCTGACACCAATCGCGACACTTTCAACAACGCTACGCATCAGGGCGCGGCGGGTGTCGAGCGTTTCATACTGCTCTTTGTCTTCGCAAATGGCCGGGGTTTGCGCATCCGCGTCCCCCTCAATCCGCGCCAGTGCGCGATCGCAGGATTGGGTGTAGCCAGTGCGCAACTCGGTGTCGATCACTGAGCTGTTATAGAATGGCTGCGCAACGAGAATGGCCACCATGTAGAAAATTGCCGGAAGTGCGGTCCATATCATCACATAGGAACCGTAATATCCGGGACGCGAATGAAGTGTAGCTATATTTCCGTTGACACAGGAGACGGCGCGATTACGCCCCAGAACTGCACCGACCAGCGCGAAAACGATGATAGCTACCAAAAGCCATAACGGGCTCATAGCGATCTGCCCCTTGAGCGATTTCAATTATCGCATTGTAAATTTACTACGAGATTTCTCTGGCTGCCTGCATCCGACTTCATCTTGAAAAATCGGTGAGGCCGAGAAAGCCGCTCCAGACGTCTGCCCCATAATCGAGCGCCATGCCCAAGACGGAAAACGGGACTTCACTTTTTCCTTGCGGGCCAACTGACGGAAAAACCAGCTGACGGAAGTCAAAAAAAACCATGCGCAGGGAAACCCCGCGCATGGCTCTAAAGAGCAAAGCTTAAAGGGTTTTACCTTCAGCGATCGCAGCTTTGATAGCTTCGCGTTCTGCTTCCGGAGCAGGAACCAGACCATATTCAGAGGTCGGGGAGCCTTCGCCGGTCATGTCGTCGGACATGAAGAAGTCAACATACTCTTTCAGGCCAGGGATAACACCCAGGTGAGATTTCTTGACATAGAAGAACAGCGGACGAGACACAGGATAGGTGCCATCAGCGATCACTTCAGCATTCGGGGAAATGCCGGACATGGTAGCCACTTTCAGCTTGTCCATGTTGTTTTCATAGAAAGCAAGACCGAAGACGCCGAAGCCGGTTTTGTTGCTGTCGATGCGAGCGAGGGTTTCGGTGTAATCGCCGTCGATGTCGATGGCTTTACCGTCTTTGCGAACCTTCATGCATTCTTTGCCAGCGGCTTTCTTGTCGAGGCCGGAAGCAACATACAGATCGAAGGCGCCAGCGGCTTTACAGCCAGCTTCCAGAACCTTGGTTTCGAAAACTTCACGGGTGCCGTGTTTTTCGCCAGGAATGTAAGCAGCGATTTCCCAGTCAGCAAAGTTGGCGTCAACGTCAGACCATTTGGTGTTGGAGTTGTCGACCAGTTTGCCGTCTTTTACGATTTTTGGAGCCAGAGCGTTGAACCAGTGGATTGGTTCGAAAGCGAAGTCCGGGCCGTTGACGTCAGAAGCGAATACGATGCCATCGTAGCCGATTTTGACTTCCATGATTTCCTTGACGCCGTTTTCAGCGCAGGTCGCGATTTCTTTGTCTTTGATCTTACGGGAAGCGTTGGCAACGTCGATGGTGTCTTCACCAGCGCCCTGACAGAACTGTTTCAGACCAGCAGAAGAACCACCGGATTCAACAACCGGGGTTTTGAAGTCAGGGTAGTTTTCACCAAAAGATTCAGCAACGATGGTTGCGTAAGGAAGAACGGTGGAAGAACCAGCAACCTGAACCTGGTCACGAGCCTGTGCGGCGGTACCAGCAAGAACGGCGGTGGCAGCAATAGCAGCTGCACTAGCAAAAGAAGCGAATTTCACTTGACCTCTCCATAAGTCAGTTTTTTCGAGCGACGAGCCACACAATTGGCTTTCAAAGTGCGCTCACGAATATGCCGACCTTCCCGTGAAAGACTTGCGCCTATCTGTGCAAGCATGATGACCGGGTGGCCGGGACAAGCGCGAACCTATCCTTCGTATGTGATGGGTATATGACATCTGTATTTCAGTTTTATGACAATTTAAGCAACTGAAATATATGGAGAATTTTTTGGACAATTATAAAACCGTCATAAACTGTCACAAATCGGCAGAGTCGCTTACCGGCAAGCGGACCTGAAAGGTTGCGCCTTCGCCGGGCTGGCTTTCCACCAGCAGCTTGCCGCGGTGCCGCGTAAGAATATGTTTTACAATGGCTAATCCGAGACCGGTGCCTTTCTGCTCTCTGGAAGAGGCAACATCCACGCGATAAAAGCGCTCTGTCAGGCGGGGCAAATGCTCCTGCGGGATGCCTGCTCCATAATCCCTCACATTGACACAATGATAGGGCTTGCCATCTGCAGAATCGATGATCCGGCTATAACTGACATCAATCTTCTCGCCGTCCTTGCCATATTTAAGGGCGTTCTCGACCAGGTTCTCGAACACCTGCACGAGTTCATCGCGATCACCGGAGACCCAGAGATCGTCATCAAGCCCATTGGTTTTGATTGCGACATCCAGATCCTTTGCCAGTGGACTTAGGCTATCTATGACATGACGCATGATCTTGGAGAGATCGACGCGCGTGTCCGGCAACACATGCGCGCGCATTTCGATTCTCGACAGCGACAAGAGATCCGAAACCAGCCGCGACATGCGCTCGGATTGATCAAGCATGATGCGCAAAAAGCGGTCGCGTGCGACCGGATCATCCTTGGCCGGGCCCAATAGGGTTTCGATAAAGCCGATGACGGACGCCAGCGGCGTGCGCAATTCATGGCTGGCATTGGCCACGAAATCTGCGCGCATCCGGGCCATATTCTTCTGTTCTGTCTGATCATGCAGAAGCAACAGGATGAATTCGGGGCGATGCTCCCCTTCAGGATCGGAATTCAGATGAATAGGTGTGACCCATGCCTCATAGAAGCGTTCGCTATGGCTCTTGAGGGTATAGTCCACCTTTTCGATGGGGCCACCATCGAGCACATTATCCAACGCGGCCAACATGTCCGGCTGTCTGATTCTGAAGGACAGCGGGTCGCCTTCTTTTACATTGCCAAAAATGGACGAGCCTGCATGGTTGGCAAAGCGGACGATGCCGCGCCGATCCAGAATGAAGCAGGGGTCAGGCAGGGCAGATGCCAGTTTGCGCATGTTGACGTCAGGCACGATCGCGCGGCGGCGGGCTTCCACCTTGGCCTTGAGGCGCGTAACCTTGCGGCGGCGCGGCAGAAACATCGTGGCCATGATCACGGCGACAAGTACCAACCCCACTTGCCACATTTCCCGCTCGTCCTGCATGGCAATCCAGCTTAGGCCAATGGCCATGACGATGAGAGACCAACGGGCACCATACAACCGGTTCAGCGGACCTCCGCCCAAAAGGCGGTCCAGATCGGCCGAAGTTCCAAGTCCTGCTTTGCGGTTGTCGCGTGCCATGTCGTTCATTCCAATTCAACAATAATCAAAAAAGCCGGGGCCTTGTCTCCCCGATTGGCTGGCAAGCACCATGCCAAACAAAAGCAACCATTTTGCAACAATGACCTGCTGCTCTTATTGCGAAAGCGAAATTCGAACAAAATTTCGCCAATCCGCTCGAAGATGCAACAGGACAAGAGTGGGCCGATGAGCTAGCGGTAATTGGGACAACGCTCGGCCACTCCCGTTCATCGGCTGGGAAAACATCGGTTACGCTATATATTATAGAGCTTTAAAGAGAAAATGGCACATGCTCAAGAGGACCAAAACACAGGCAGGCCGCTGGCGTAGGCGCAAGCGGCCGATAAAAGTTTGTTGTTGATATCTCACCTTCAGCCGTCTTTGACGCCCCAGACCCTGAGAAAGGGCGCTGCAGGTGACGCATTCTCCAGCAAAGCCAAAGGGTATCAGTTCAGAATTTTGGTTTGGTCTGGAATGTCGAGCGAGAAAGTGGGAATGGTGACGTCAAATTTCGTCCCGTCATCCAGTTCCATTTCATAGTGGCCAGACATGAAGCCGCTTTCGCTATCGAGCGGACAGCCAGAAGTATATTGGAAGCTGTTGCCGGCACCAATGTGAGGGCGCTCCCCGACCACACCATGGCCATGGACTTCCTGTATTCGACCCTGACCATCCACTATCCGCCAGAAACGAGCCTGGAGCTGAATGTTGGATTGGCCGTTATTGCAGATTTCAACATGATAGGTCCAAACATGTTGTCCTCTGTCGGGTGTTGATTGGTCCGGCTGGTATTCCGGCACAACCATGACTTGAATCGATCCGGTTGTTGCTGTGTATTTCTGCACTTGGTCCTCATACTCCGGTGGAACGATGGTTCATGCTAGGCTTGGCCATCGGAATAGAATGAAGAAATAAGAGTTATGTTCCGGCAAAACTCGCGAAAAATTCATAGGAATTGTTTAGCAAAGCTTTGTCTAAATTAATATAACCTCCCTGCTGTATTATAGAACAGGCAGACCAGAAATTGTATTGGTAATAATTCAATCCACAAACAGACATGTCTTACCAATACTAATTAGGTAATTAAATATAGGCGCACCTAAACTTTAAGAGAAGAAATGGAAGGATCACATGCTGGATGCCCGGATAAAAAGAATCATAGACCCAACAATTGGGCATATCGGCAAAAGCCTGCATGCGTTTGGGGTGACTGCCAATCAAATAACGGCGTTTGGTTTGCTTATCGGTGGCGTCGCAGGTCTGTTTATCGCTCAGGAGTTGTATCTTTGGGGGCTGCTGCTGATTGGCCTCAGCCGTTTGATGGATGGGCTGGACGGTGCGGTCGCCCGCGCAGGGCGAAAAACCGATCTCGGCGGTTATCTCGACATTGTCTTCGATTTCATTTTCTACGGTCTCGTTCCGCTGGCATTCGCCTTCGCGCGCCCGGAGAATGCTCTGCCTGCCGCTGTACTACTGATGGTCTTTTATGCCAATGGGGCAAGCTTTCTTGCCTTTGCCATCATGGCCGAAAAGCGCAGGATCTCAACCGAGAGCCACGGGTCGAAATCGCTCTATTTTACCGGAGGGCTGGCCGAAGCAGGCGAAACATATGCGGTCTTTGCCCTGTTCTGCCTACTGCCGGACTGGTTCGGCGTGATCGCCTACAGCTTTGCAGCCATAACCGCGATCACCACGGTCTCTCGCATTCTTCTGGCTAGAGAATTGTTCTCCGATACAGATCAGCCCGATGGCAAGGCAAATGAAAGTGATGCGCATCCCTGATCATCGAGTACCGCAAGCAACCGAGACGAGGTACTCCTTGGCATTATAGGCAAAATGCCTCAAGGCAGTACCAGATGGCCGTCTTCTCCAATTGGGAAGGCTCCCCAGGCAACTTCCCACAGATAGCCATCGGGGTCGGCAAAATAGCCACTGTAGCCGCCCCAGAAGGTGTCGCTGGCTGCCTTTCTGATCTCGGCACCCGCTTTCTGGGCCAACTGCAACACACTGTCCACCTCATCCCGTTCACGACAATTATGCGCCAGCGTGATGCCGCAAGCGCCTGCTTGTGGTTTGAACGTTCCGCCGGGAAGCTCCTCGGCCATTTTCTCGATTGGACAGAGTGCAAACACCGTGCCCCATGTCTTGAAAAAGGCAACGCCATCGCCAGCTTCATAGCTTGAGGGCCAGCTCAGGCCATCACGATAGAAATGCACGGATTGCTCAAGATCGGTGACGCCAAGGGTGACCAGTGATAGCCGCGGTTCCATGCATATCCTCCCAATCGGGCAGAATGATCCTGCCACTATCTTGCTGCGTTATAAGCCCTAGAATAATACGCAATTAGGAAAAGCAATTTTCTCAATTTGTGAGCAGGAGCTGACACAGTGGCAAAATTTATCAAGATATGCAGGCAAGGGCGCAGGATATTCTAATTTAAAAATGAACTTTAAGATCCTCTTTCTTGTAAATACAGAGCGTAAAAGCACAATAGCTCCAACAAAAAACGCTGGGGCCGGGGAGGCTTCTGGCTGCTTGAGACATCACGTTCAAACAATTCGCAAATGCAGCGATGCTGATAGACCGAATTGGCTCACACGGAGACACTTATGAAAAAAATGCTATCCCAGGCCTTCGTTGCATTCGGGCTGTTTGTAACCCCGACCTTCGCCGCAACCTTCGGGCCTCTGGTTTCCCCTCAGGATCTCAATGCTGTTGCAGATGCTGACAAACCTCTGATCATCGATATTCGCGGTAATAGTAAAGACGGCGCCAGCCTGTTTGAACAGGGCCATATTGCAGGGTCAGTCAACGCTCCTTATGGGCTGTTTCGTGGTCCAAAGGAAAATCCAGGCCAGCTGGTAACCGAAGAGCATTTGGAACAAGTACTCGGTGACATCGGAGCGGAAAAAGACCGTGCCACGGTCATTGCCTATCAGGGGGCAAACATCTCTGATTTTGGTGCGGCGGCCCGCGTCTACTGGACGCTGAAATCAGCAGGCTTTACCGATATTGCCATTCTCAATGGCGGACTGGATAACTGGGAACAACAGGGCCTTTCCTTTGAGGCTGGTGCAGTATCTCCCCAGAAAACCACCATTGATGTGAGCTTCTCTGATGAATGGCGTGCTTCTCGCGAAGAGATCCTGAAGATCGTCAATGGTGAAGAGAAGGCCCGTCTGGTCGACGCCCGCCCGGAAGAATTCTGGAAAGGCGAGAAGAAGCATCCTGCTGCGGCCAAGCCTGGCACATTGCCCCACTCTGAATATTTCGTGCATTCAAGCTGGTTCGATAACAAGCCGGTCATCGCCGATGCGGCCAAGGTCAAGCAACTGGCCAATGAAGCCGGCTTCAAGGGTGGCGAAGAGCTGGTGAGCTTCTGCAATACCGGTCACTGGGCCGCAACCAACTGGTTCGCCCTTTCCGAACTGGCCGAGCTGGACAATGTGAAGCTCTATCCGGAATCTTTGGTGGGCTATTCCAACGCTGGCTATGATCTGGCCAACACGCCAGGCCTTGTTCAGACCCTCATCAAACAGGTAACCGGCGGCTAATCCAGTGACTGATATAAGCGCATCTTTTGAGACCCCTTCCAAGGGGTCTCGTCTGTTTACTAGGGCCGCTCTTATAGGCGTTGCTCTTGCTGCGATTCTGACCCTGATTGCTGCTGCGGGCGTCCGATACGGGCTGCTACTGGCCATCGGCATCGGGTTCGGCCTGACGCTTGAGGGCTTGCGGTTCGGCTTTGCCGGACCATGGCGGGCGATGATCCTGCGGCGTGAACCGGCGGGCCTTCTTGCACAGCTTATTGCCATTGCTCTGGTGGCTGTGGTCGCGTTTCCGCTGCTCTCGGGAGATCATCCCGAATTGATCGGGGCACATGCCGCCATTGGCTGGGCCATGGTCGGGGGCGCTGTTGTCTTTGGAGCGGCCATGCAGCTTGTGCTTGGCTGTGGCTCGGGGACGCTGGTCAATGCTGGCAGCGGCAATCCGGTGAGCGTGGTTGCGCTTCCCTTCTTCATCATCGGAGCCTTTGCCGGATCATATCATCTGCTCTGGTGGACGGAACTGGGGCAGCTGCCACTGGTCGCTCTGCAAGGTACAAGTGGTCTGGGTATTACTGTGCTGGGGTTGCTGATCGTGGGAGGCGTGGCTCTGGCCATTGCACCAAAGCATGCGCGCAAGGTGCCGCGCCGATTGCTCATTGCTGCGCTTTTGCTCGCCGCGCTGGCCGTCGCCAACTTTGTCGTGGCGGGTCAGCCCTGGGGTGTCGTCTATGGCCTCGGGCTGTGGGGGGCAAAAGTCACCAGCGCGCTTGGTGCCGATCTGTCTGCCTCTCCCTATTGGGCAAGTGCTGCTCATCAGGAGCGGCTCGCGGCCAGCCTTCTGACCGACTACACATCGCTGACCAACCTCGGGATCATTCTGGGCGCCTTCATCGTGGCAGTCTGGCGGTCTGGCCTCTCGGCGAAACTGCCCTCCCTATCTGCAAAGGCATGGATTGCAGCTATCGTGGCGGGGTTCCTGTTGGGCTATTCGTCCCGTCTGGCGTTAGGCTGTAATGTCGGCGCCTTCTTCTCGGGCATCTCGACAGGCAGCCTGCATGGTTGGGCCTGGTTCGTGGCCGCCTTTGCCGGTTCGTGGGTTGGCATCCGCCTACGCAAACCGTTGGGGCTGGAGGGATAGAAAATGACTGGATTCTTTACAAGCCGGGCGCTGCCCGCGTCAGCAACCCTGCTGGCACTTGGCGCACTTCTGGTTTTCGATCTTAAAACAAGTCAGCCGCTCAATCCTTATACGGCACCCGCTGCCATTATGCTGGGTTCAGATGAAGCAGCCAGCGGAGCTTTTTGCGCGCTGGTTCCGCCCAAGAAATGAGTTTTTGGAATAAGACGGTGGCAAGCATGGTCCGGGCGGGTTTCTCGTCCGGACTTTTATTTGGAAGAACAATACAGAAATTGGTGAGGCCTGATCAGCAAGGAATGATCAGGCAGGCTTGCGCCCCTTGGAATAGCGCCCGATCTGCTCATCAGAGAGTCGCACTGTGCGTTTTGTTTCCAGACTGATCGGGCACCAAAGTGTTCTGACGCTGGCCAGAATGCGGTTGTCGCTCAAGCGGATAATTTCGGTGAAGCGTTCGCATTTATGGTGCTCATAATAGCCAACCCATGTACGGGCAACCAGCTTGTCACCTTCAAAAGCAGGGCGCTTATAGTCTATTTCGTGGCGGGTGATGAGCCAGACCATCGCTGCGTGATCATCTTCATGGGCAACAGCATCCCAATGCTCGGTCGCCGCTTCCTGAACCCAGCGCAAATAGATGGTGTTATTGACATGCCCCATCATGTCGATATCGGAAGGCAGAACCTCGATCGGCATGTCATAGGGAATGGTCGGGTCTTTTTCAGAGGAAGAATTCTGGGACATCTATCTTTGCCTTTTGGACGTGATGCGGCCAGTCTATTCGAGGAAAGGGGGCAGCTTCAAGGCAAGCGGTAACGCAAAAGAGGCGCTTTTGGAAAAGCGCCCCTGAAATTGGTGAATAGCTCTGTTGGATGACGATCAGAGGCTCGCAAGTGCCTGCTCAAAGTCTTCCCAAAGATCTTCTACATCTTCAAGACCAACCGAGAAGCGCAGTGTACCCTGACCGATGCCAGCCGCAGCCAGTTGATCGTCGGTGAGGCGCTGATGTGTGGTGGTGGCCGGATGGGTGATCAGGCTTTTGGCGTCGCCCAGATTGTTGGAAATCTTGATGACCTTGAGGGCATTTTCCAGCTGGAAGGCTTTTTCCTTGCCGCCAGCCACGTTGAGCGCAACCATGGTAGAGCCGCCACGCATCTGCTTCTTGCAGACGTCAGCCTGCGGATGATCTTCTCGGCCGGGATAGAAAATGCGCTCGATGGCTTTGTGCTCTGCCAGACGGTCGGCAAGAATGCCCGCGCTCAGGGTCTGTTCCTTCACACGCAGAGGGAAGGTTTCCAGCCCCTTGAGCATGATCCATGCATTGAACGGGGAAAGCGACGGGCCGGTATGGCGATGGATATCCTTGAATTCTTCTTCCAAAAACTGTTCGGTCGACAACACGACACCACCCAGACATCGACCCTGACCATCAATATGCTTGGTGGCAGAGTAGATGACCACGTCAGCACCAAGCGCCAGCGGGCTTTGCCACATGGCCGTAGCAAACACGTTATCGACAACCAGCTTCGCACCGGCTTCATGCGCAATTTCGGCAACGCCGGCAATATCGATGACGGACAGAACCGGGTTGGTCGGGCTTTCAAGGAAACAGGCGCGGGTGTTTGGCCGCATCGCTGCTTTCCATTCCTCAAGATTGGTGCCATCGACCAAAGTGCATTCAACGCCGAAGCGGGGCAGCAACTCCGAAACGATGTAAAGACAGGAGCCGAACAGGGCACTGGCAGCCACGACATGGTCTCCTGCCTTCACGCAAGAGAGCATCGCCGATGAAACAGCCGCCATGCCGGAGGCCGTGCCGCGTGCGCCTTCTGCGCCTTCCAGCAGCGCCATACGGCTTTCGAACATGGAGACGGTCGGGTTGGCATACCGCGAATAGACATAGCCCGGTTCCTCGCCATTGAAGCGGGCCTCCTGAGCTTCCGCACTGTCATAGACGTAACCCTGCGTCATGAAAAGCGCTTCGGATGTTTCCCCCCACTGCGAACGCATAGCGCCTCCATGGACCATTTCGGTCGCTGGGCGGTAACCGGTTTCGGGCTTTTTGGTCTCAGACATGGCTCAATCCTGTTCTTGTTTTGCCCACACGCCGTCCGGAGCAGAACACCGCGAGACGTCGGGCTCATTCTTCGTGAGTGGCCGGATTTTGGGCAAAATAAAACCCGGCGTCATAGGTTAGTATGGCCGGGATAGACTGTTTTTCATCCCCGACCTTTTAGCAACATTCTTTTACGTGGCGGCAAGCCGGTCGGCTCAAATGACCACAAGTGCGACATTCTGTACGCTCAAAGACCCCACCTGTCAATGGCACGGCTCCGGGCACCAGTGTCCCGCCAGAGGCATGCCGCTAGCAAGGCAGCTTATGAATCCGAGGAAACACAATATTGGTGATAGGATTTGATGACCCGTCCCAGCTCTCTGGAATCGCCACTCAGAATATAGGTTCCCAGCTTCTCGGGCAGATGACGCATCTTCTTGCTGGAGCCGCAGGTCTGGGTGACATCATAGCTGCCCAGTTTGTCAAAGCCATATTGCTTGACAAGGCGTTGCTCTGCTGATTCCGCAAACTCGCCCCAGACAGCGCCGCGCAACCCGTGTTTGTCGCTCACATACTCCCAGATCTGCTGCTTGGCACTCTGCACCTTCTGCTCGATCTCTGGAGTGAAGTGAAATTTCAGGAGGCTCTGACGACCCGGCTTGCTGGAAACCAGACTAGACTGGGTGACAGATGCGGTTTCCCTGATGTCGAGCCGGAATTCCTGCAAGCGAAGGGAATAGGGATCTGCGCAATTGCGTGCGGTTTCAACCCGATTGACGATCTCGCAATCCTTCACCACCAGATCACTACCATAAGCGACGTTGGAGGTCTCTGAAAGCGCCTTCTGAATGGTGCTTTCCATCCGCGCCACTTCTCTCTTGCTGAAAAGCGGTTTGATCTTGGCAAAGCTCTTTCCTTCGAAAAGGGCCAGAAAGCAGATGGCAACAATGATCACCGAGAATAAGGAGGTTAAGACAATAATGTTCTTTTTCATTTTTTCGCAGAATGTCTTTGTCTGGTGGAACTAATCAATGAAGGGATTTTGGACGAAACTGTTTTAAAGGCGCATAGCAGAATGATTAAAATTGAATCTATCTCGCGATTGGTGTGGAAAGTTTCAATCTAAAGTTTAGGCAATTTTGACAGGTATCTAAGTGATGTCCGATTGTCGAAGCAGCCAAGCAGCCAAGCAGCCAAGCAGCCAAGCAGCCAAGCTGCCAGCGTTAGACTTAGCTGTTGATGCAGCTGGCGTGGTAATTTTTCAGGCTGTAGGCTGCACCGCGATCCACCGTTGACAGGCTGATGGTGCCCAGTGTTTTGGGCAGATGGAACTGCTGAATGCTCCGTGAGCAATTCTGTGTTTTGGCATAACTGCGCATGCTGGGCAGACCTGCGCCTTTCACAGCATTCTGTTCTGCCGAATAGGCTTCCTGTGCCCACATGGAACCGGTATAGCCATTGTTATGCTGATTGTAGCGCTTGAACAGCTGTTTGGCTCGATCAAATCGCTTTTGAACGTCTTCGGTAAACTCGAAGCGGATGGACCCTGCAGCACCGGTGCCGCGACGCGAATTTTCAAAGATCCGCACCTTGCGAACATCCTTGAGATCTATCTGGAACTCGTTAAAACGTGCCGTCGGAGAACCTTCGCAATCGCCCGTGCTGTTCAGCCTATAGGTGATCCGGCAATTGTTGACCTGCACCTGATCGCTGAAGGGATTGAAATAGGCCATATTCGATTCAAGGAAGGATTCAATCTTGCTTTCCGCTTCCTGCTTCTCGGCTGAAGTCAAACGTGTACCATTGAGCTGATTGGAGTTTGCCGGAGTCTCGTAAGTGAGAATGATACCTGTGATAAAGCAGGCCGTTAAAATGCAAACTGCTAAGAGCTTTTTCATCTAAGACACTATTGTTCCTGGTTGGCCATATAGCAATGGCGCCTGCTGGTGTCAGACGCCTTCTGTCAAGTTGTGTCCAATATTAGTAGACTTCCCTATTTCTGCGGTAAAAATAAAAGGTAAAATTTGAAACAACTGCCCATTTGTGCACAACTACAAATGTGTCTATGCATTTCTGGAATATCTGCTCGCGCAATGAGGGCATGGCGCTGCCGGTATGCGTGTGGTGAGCAGGGCGTTCGCCTCTCTATGGGCCTTATCTGGCCCGCTTTCAGGCTGGTTGCCCAAGGGCACTATCCCTGTTAAACAACATAAAAACGCAATCAACAGGCCTATGCATGACTGATTTCTCCTTTGCCGGAAGCGGTATTCTCAATGACGCCGATATTGCCCAACTGGTTGAAGGCGAGGGGGTCCGGTTTGCCTGCCCTCCCGATGCCGATCAGATCCAGCCTGCCAGTCTGGATTTGCGCCTTGGTGCGACGGCCTATCGTGTGCGCGCTTCCTTTCTTCCTGGTCCTAACGAGACTGTAGAAGAAAAACTACGCCGATTGCAGCTCCACCAGATTGACCTCGCCGAGGGCGCCGTGCTGGAAACTGGCTGTGTTTACATTGTTCCGCTTATGGAAAGTCTGGCCTTGCCCGAAGGCATTGAGGCGGTGGCTAACCCGAAAAGCTCGACCGGACGGTTGGACATCTTTACTCGGGTTATTGCGGATCGATCCCGCCAGTTCGACACCATTCCTGCCGGTTATCGTGGTCAGCTCTTTCTGGAAGTCAGTCCGCGCACATTTCCCATTGTGGTCCGTGCCGGTAGCCGCTTGACACAGATCCGCTTCCGGCAGGGGCGTTCGCGCCTCAGTGATACCGAACATCTGGCGCTCCATAACAGCGAAAGCCTTGTCATTGCCTCCGATGACCCCTTTATCGACAACGGCATTGCAGTATCGATCGATCTGGAAGGCGAGGGTATCATCGGCTATCGCGCCAAGCGTCACAGCGCTGTCATTGATGTCGACAAGCGCGATGCACTCGATATGCTCGATTTCTGGGAACCTATAGCGGGGCGCGGCAAGAATGCGCTTATTCTGGACCCGGACCAGTTCTATATTCTGGTCTCCCGCGAAGCAGTGCATGTTCCTCCCGGCTATGCCGCCGAAATGGTGCCGTTCGATCCGCTGATGGGCGAATTCCGGGTGCATTATGCTGGTTTCTTCGACCCCGGCTTCGGCGCCTCAGAAGCTGGAGGCAAGGGGAGCCGTGCCGTGCTGGAAGTGCGCAGCCATGAAGTGCCCTTCATTGTGGAGCATGGCCAGTTGATCGGACGTCTCGCCTATGAACGCATGCGGGAGCGCCCGACCCGCCTTTATGGCACGGGTATCGGGTCCAACTATCAGGCGCAGGGGCTGAAACTCTCCAAGCATTTCCGGATGGCATAAGGCCATGCTGCAAACAATCGAAACCGAATTCTATGCCGAGCTTGAGGAAAAAAAGTCGAAATTTCTCGCTTTCCTCGTGCCTATTGAGCAGTTTGAGGCCCGGCTTGAACAATTGCGCATTGAGCATCGCAAGGCTAACCATCATGTCACCGCTTTCCGCCTCATTCACGAAGATGATCATATCGAGGAAGGCGCCAAGGATGACGGGGAACCGGCGGGCACCTCTGGCATGCCGATGCTCAAGGTGTTGATCGGGCGTGAAATCATCAATTGTGGCGTGATCGTTGTGCGCTATTTCGGTGGCACCAAGCTGGGGGCTGGCGGATTGGCACGCGCCTATTCCGGAGTTGCCTCCATGGCGCTTGATGCTGCCGCGCTGGTGCCTTGGCAACGCATCGTTCAAAAGACCTTTACGGGCCGGTTCGAACAAACCAGCGAAATAGAGCGGCAGATCGCCTTGCTACAGCTGACCGTGCTTGATCGCAGTTATCATGAAGCCGGCGTCGATATCCTGCTAGAAGGGCCGAAGACAACCATTGAGAGTATGGATGCTTTCATGCATGAGCTAAATCTCTACTGACATTCTTGAATTTCTCCTCAAACTCCCCCGAATTTTCGTCGCAGTTACAGCGCGTATCTCAAAAATGTGTGTAAACAGGCAAATAAAATGCCTGTTATGCAACTTTCTGGTGTTTTTGCGTAGCCGATTCACGATTGCTTATCTTCTCTATGAAATGGTTAGGTCGTAACACTTCTCACTGACCAAAAAGTTGCAGGCAATTGTTATGCTTGAGTTGAGCGTATGTTCAAGTTTTGATTTTTGTTCCGATGAATATAAGGCCCTGTTTGATCAGGCTGATGTGACTGCATTCCAACATCCGGTCTGGCATCATGCGATGCAGCAGTATCTGAAGAATTTTCCGGACATTGAGGAGCGCACATTGCAAATGCGCTGCAAGAAATCCGGCTGTCTTGTTGGGCTCGTCCCTCTGATCGCTCGCAAAAAGCTCGGGGCGACCATCCTCGAATATGCCAATATGTGTCTGGTCGACTATGCTTTGCCGACGATGCACAAGGATATCGGAAACTGGATCCCCGATCCGGACTATCTTAGCAAACGACTCCTTGAAACGTTGGGAGCCTACGATGTGCTGCGTGTCAAGCACATGCCTGTCAACGATCCTGCTGTTTTGCGACTGTTCCCTTCGGGGCATTTCCAGCGTGCGGAATTTTCCGCCTATATCACGGAACTCGGTCCGGACTATCAGGAATGGCGCCTTGCCAATATTTCCAAAAGCGAGCGCAAACATCGTGACAAGAAAAGACGCGCCATGTTGCGTGAGGGCAATTGGCAAATGCGTCGCCTTGTCGATGAAGAACCCATCCGCCTGGCCATGGATCGTCTGAGAGAGTTCCATAAGGAGCGCTACAAGGATCGCCCAGGTGAGGACCTCATCCAGACTCCGCACACCTTCGACTTCTATGTCAATCTGGCAATCGAGAATGCCGCCAACGGCTATGTGCGCCTGTATCAGTTCACCTACGACGACCAGATTGTCGCCGTGCAATATGCCATTGAGCATAATGGTCGCTATCTGATGCTCATGATGGGGCTCGATTTCGAACGGGTGGGGCGCTATTCCCCCGGTCTGCTCATGACGGAAGACCTGATTGAGGAATGCATCAGGGAAGGAATGAAGGTCTTTGACTTCACGGTTGGAGATGAACCCTACAAGCTCAAATTCGGTACAAGCAAGGTGCCTATTTTTACGCTTTGGCATACCCATTCCATGCTTGGCAATGTCGGTCTTACAGTCGCCGAAGCCGTGAACAAGACGGCTATGTCCGAGCGTTTACGGCGCTGGGTATCCTGATCGTGTGAGGCGAGCGTTCTGCTCGCCTTCATAGTCAAGGGTGCTCGGGAGCAGGGAACAGTGTAACGGGGTCGCCTTCCTTCCACACAGGCCACTTGCAGAAAATGCTCATGAACAATTCGGACGTTTCATGCCCGACCAGCCACTTACGCAGGGCTATTGGTGCATTGGTATCAAACCAGTCCCGGTCGGTATTGGCAAATTGCCGAACAAATGGAAAAAGCGCGATATCGGCAAGGCTCGGGCGCGAGCCGAACAAATGCGGTGAAAGCTCAAGGCGCGCCTGTAGCGAGGCCAGAGCCACCATGGCCATGGACCGATGCACTACCTCATCGGCATTCTCATATCGACTTGAATATTTGTAGCGGTCCAGATGATGCTTGAAGGAGCCATCTAGCTCCGCAATCAGGGCCAGCATGTCATCCAGCGTCTCTTCTTCTGGCGAGAGCCAGTCCTGCGGGTCATTCTGTTTGAGGGCCCAGAGCATGATATCAAGGCTCTCATCGATCACCGTCCCGTCTGGCAAGAGCAGCACCGGTACCGTGCCCTTGGGAGAGATTTCCAGCATATGGGCCGGTTTGTCCCTTAGAACAATCTCTCTGAGTTCAACAGCAGTGCCAGACGCAAACAGCCCCATTCGTCCGCGCATGGCATAGGGGCAGCGTCGAAAGGAATAGAGAATGGGAAGGGTATTGTAGCTAGGCATTCTGGTTGTAAATCCCGTCTTGTGGATGGTCCGCTGACCAAAGCCCCCAATCAAGGCAGCAAAATGACTGCGTGCTGCAGGGTGTGAAAAGCCCGTTGCTCACATTCTGCTTTTCAAGCCCATTCTAGAAGCTGTTACTTGCCGCTGCCTTGCGCCTTGATTAGCGCGCGCAGCTCGGAAATCTCGGTGCGCAAGGCCTTCACCTCAGCCATCACACCTTCGGTCTCCGAATGCAGCGCCGCACGGTCAGCTTCTGCCGTGGCTTCATGTTCAGACTGCATCGCCGAAACGATGATACCGATAAAGAGGTTCAACACCGTAAAGGAGGTCGCAAGAATGAAGGGCACAAAGAAGAGCCAGGCATAGGGATGGGCTTCCATAACCGGTCGCACGATGCCCATGGACCAGCTTTCCAGCGTCATTACCTGAAACAGCGTATAGGCCGACTCGCCAAGGTTGCCGAACCAGTCGGGGAACTCTGCGCCATAAAGCTTGGTCGCCATCACGGCGAACACGAAATAGAGCAAGCCCAGAAGCAAGGTGATAGACCCCAGACCGGGCAGCGCCTCGAGCAACGCACCCACCACGCGCCGCAAGGATGGCACGAAACTGATAAGCCGCAGAACACGTAGCACTCTGAAGGCACGCAACACCGAAAGTGCGCCGGTCGTCGGCATCAGGGAAACGGCCACCACCGAGAAATCAAACAGGGACCATGGATCGGTGAAAAAGCGCAGCCGGTGAACCAGCAGCCGCATGGCTATTTCCACCACAAAGACCACGAGAATGGTCCGATCGACAATATGGAACAGGCCACCAAAACGGGCTTCCGCCGCAGGCCAAGTTTCCAGCGCCAGCGTGATCGCATTCAGAACGATAAGCCCGGTAATGCCAAGTTCGAAGGGCCGGGAGCCGAGAATTGTTTTGATGCGGTCCAACATACGAATGAAATCCTGTCGCAAAGCCATTTCGGTTTAAAGAAACAAAAGGGTTAACTGGCAGAAATTGGGTACTTGAAAAGAGAATTCAAGATGGAAATAGGTAGTTTCATGCATAAGGAGCTGCTGTTTGTCAATGGACGCGCGCAAAGCCCGTTCTCTCTTCCGAGCGTTAAGCGGACGGGAGGCATAAAAGAAAACTGTTCGCACCGTCAAAAAACTGACAAAAAAGCAGCTCTGCCATCTTGAGCAAATGGCTCAGTGTGATAGATACACTCTATCCTGATGCGATGCCCGATAGGGCGTTGCCAGAAGGCGGGTGTAGCTCAATGGTAGAGCAGGAGCTTCCCAAGCTTAAGACGAGGGTTCGATTCCCTTCACCCGCTCCAACAAGCCCTTCCCAAACAAGCAAACTCGGCTCGATCCTTCAGATCACAGCCACTCGACAAACTGGCCATGCGGACCGGTGCAGGCAATCGCGCGTCCATTGCGAGACAGGACAAAGGCGCCCGGATGAGCCTCGAGAATTGAAGCGGGTGCCACATCGGGAAGCGTACGCACGCTTTCATTGGCCAGCCATTCTGCTCCAAGATCTTTCACCAGCACTGCAAATTCCTTTCGCGTCTCCGGTGAGACATAGTTCAGCACAGCCGTATGGAAGATAACGAGACGCGTTCCGTACGGGGCCTCAGAGGCTAGGGCTTCAGTCTGCGCAATAAGATCACCGGTGACGACGCGGGGCGGATGGCTCTTTGCTATCTCGATCGCTGCTTCCAGCCTAGTGCGCCGTGCTTTCTGTTCCGGCCAGACAAGCGTCTTCAGCCAGCTCATGTCTTCTTCCTTGCCAACATCCAGGGGATTGAGATCCAGCCCCGCTCGCCAAGCGATTTGTGGATGGGCCTGCGGGAGCGGCGTTTGTGCCGAGGCTTTGCAAGGGAAGATGGGACCATCCGGCCTAGCCGGGGCCAGAACCGATTGTCCATAGTCGTAGCCATATAGGTCTGGCAACAGGCAAAGGCCAGCGGATGCCCCGACCTCAAGGATTGAAAGGGGACCCTCGATCTGTGCGAAGGCTGGCAGAAAACAGGCACAACGCCCCGGTTCATTGGTCTGCGTTGAGCGAGACAGAACGACCGGCATGATCTCCTCCCAGGCCCTTAGCACATGCTGAGAAAAGTCCTCTCCGTGATCGGGCAGTCCGATCACATGGCGAGTTGCGGCAAATAGCAGGTTAGGCTGTTGCTTGCCCGAAGGGAGCTGCAAAAGCAACTCAAGAAGTGTCCCGCTTTCGGCTACCGAATAGGCATAGGCTTCATAGGTCGGAGAGATGCCGCTGGCTTCGCGCTTGGCGAAGGTGCGGTAGATCTCGGCGAGCGATTCCATCGTCATCATGGGCCTTCTCTCGTCCTTCATTTTGATCCCTGAAATGAGGTGGGAGTCGCGCCCTGCCCTTTCAGGCTTGGCGGCGCAAGAAACGGGTCGCTTTCATGACCGGTTGGCTGGGATAAGTAAGCACCAAACCAAGGGGTGTTTGCAATGATACAAACAGTGATGGAACTCGTCGTCTTCCTCTTCCCGCTCGCCTATAGCCCGGGGCCAGGCAATATGTTCTTTGCCGCAAATGGTGCAAGATTCGGCTTTAGGGCGACGATGCCGGCAAATCTCGGCTATCACATCGCCACATGGCTGGTGACTGCCGCAATCGGGTTTGGCTTTCTGGCGGTAATGGAGCAGATCCCCCACTTGCTGGGTTATCTCAAAGTGGCTGGATCTCTCTATGTGTTCTGGATTGCCTGGACCCTGCTAACGGCCGGTGTCTGGAAGGAGAGTGCAACGCCAAAAGCTGCGGGCTTTGGCGATGGTGCGTTGCTACTGGTGCTAAATCTCAAAGCCTACGTCATCATTGCCTTGATGTTTACGCAGTTTCTCGAAGGGGACAGCGGTGAGCAGACTGGCCAGATTACGCTCATAACAACCGTGTTCACGGTCAACAATATGGTCGCCTTTGTGCTTTGGACCCTGACGGGAGACGCTCTTGCGAGCGTCTTTCGCTCACCCCATAGCTCAAGACACCTGAATTTGCTGTTCGGGGGCCTCTTGGCCGGGGTTGCCTTATGGATGTTGGTCTCGTGAGGCCCGTTTATTCCGGGGCCCCACTCAGTTAAAGCACAGGATAGTCTTCCTGGTCGAACACGGAGAAAAAGGTGTGCCGAATTGCATCCGCATCGCAGCCAAGGGCGACGAGAGACGGCAAGCGGGTCTTGGATTGACTGCGGCACGTTTGACCGCTGGCTTCCCCTTCCATGACGGCTTCAAGCGCCATGGACTCCATGGTGAAAAGCCCCGGATAAAGAGCCGCGATGATCGCCATTGGATCATGCAGGCCGCAACCGGACAGGCCAATGCTTTTATAAAAGTCCAGATAGAAGGCCCCGAGTTCTTTGAGAAACGGGCCAATCGGGTTCTTTCTTGTGGCAATATGACTGAAGTCCTGCTCATCAAGAAGCACTTTGAGCGTCACATCAAGACCCACCATGGTGACATTTGCCCCTGAGGCCAAAACGACGTCCAGCGCATGGGGATCATGGAAGGCATTGGCCTCTGCATAGGGGGAAACATTGCCGCGCACATCCAGCGCTCCACCCATGAAAACGATCTTGTCCACATTTTGTGCAAAGTTTCTATCCATTTGGAGAGCACGGGCGATATTGGTGATCGGGCCGATCGGGCAAATGACCAACTCCCCCCGGTGGCGCTCTGCCATCTCGCATAGAAATTGCGCCGCGGTCAGCGGGCTGGCTGTGCCTGTGGGGGCGGGAGCAGGCAAATGGCCCAGTCCTTCAAGGCCATGAACCCGTGTTTTGGGAGCAAAGGGAGGAAGCGCCAAAGGCTTTTCAGCCCCGGATGCAACGGGAATGGAAAGTTCCATTTTTTCCGCAAGATAGAGAGCGTTGCGAGTCGCCTGCTCTGTGGTCACATTGCCAAAAATCGTGGTCAGACCAATCAACTCGATGTCGGGATGCAGGGCGGCATAGGCAATGGCCAGGGCATCATCAATGCCCGGGTCCGTATCAATAATCAGCTTCACAGAAGTTAAATCCCAAATAGAAATCGTCTTTGGGCACATCCTGCCTCCGGCCCCGTCAGAAAATGACAAGACGGACACAGCAAGGCCAAGAGCGCTACTTTGCACAGGATTTGGTCAAAATCAACGCTTGCACAATTCCGTGCATTTTGTATTTACTCGATATTTCCAACAGGAAAATTCTTTTCCAGCTCGAAAAAACAGGACATTCCCCGCTATGCTGTCTTTTTCTTCTTCCATCCGCGCAACGACTGTTGCGATCGCTCTGACCCTTCCTGCTTTCGCGCATGCGCAAGATACACTGGTGGTCTCCAACTGGGGCTATTCTAACAATTTCTACCAGCCCTTCGTGTTTGAGCCATTCGAAAAAGCACACAATGTCAAGATTGTAACGGAAAGCGGCGGCGCCCCGGAACGCCTGAACAAGGCTCGCATTCGCGGCGGTGTCGACGTTATCCTGCTGACCGACAAATTTTCCCAGATCGGCATCAACCAGGGCGCTTTCGAGACTATTGATTCTTCCAAGCTGACCCATCTTGATGAGCTGTATGAAGTGGCCAAGCATCCGCAGGGTGAATATGGTCCGGCCTACACCTTCGGTCGCTATGGCATTGTCTATGACAAGACCCGCACCGACACGCCGATCACATCCTGGTGCGATCTGTGGCGTGATGATTTCAAAGACTCTGTCGCCATGCCAGCCTTCAACACCACCGGAGGTCCGCTCACCGTGATGATGGCTGCAAAATGCGCAGGCACAGATGCCTTCAAGGATCCTGAAGGTGCTTTTGCCAAAATGGCCGAGTTGAAGCCGAATATCGTCAAGACCTTCTCTTCAGGCTCCGAGCTGACCAACCTGCTGTCCACCGGCGAAGCCTTTATCGGCCTTGCTCAGGATTATGCCTTCCCTGCCATCAAGGCTGCCAACCCGAATATCGGTTGGGCGGAGCTTGACGAAGGCGACTTCGCCATGATGAACACCTACAACATTCCGAAAAATTCCAAGAACAAGGAATTAGCGCTGAAATTCATCGATTTCTCGATCTCCGCGCAGGTGCAGAAAGACGGAGCTGTCGAACTCGGCGCAGGGTCTGGCCCGATCAACAAAACGGTAGAATTGACCGACGAACAGGCTAGCGGCCTGGTTTACGGACAGGATCAGGTTGAGAAAATGCAGACCACTCCCATCAAGGAACTGCTTGAAGTGAATGATGATTGGGAAAAACTCTGGAACAAGACATTCGGGTTCTGATTTGTCTACACAACCTTCTTTATCGATAACAAAGCGCATGGCCGCTTTGGGCCCATGGTTGCTGGTTCTGCCAGCAACCATGTTGCTTTTTCTGCTCCTTGTGTTGCCCGTTGCTGGCACGCTCAAGGAGAGCTTTGACGGTGCGTCAGGCGGCTTGTTGGACAACTATCAGGCATTCTTTGCCGATGAGTTCAATCGCGTTGTTCTGATCCGCAGCTTCAAGATTGCTTTCATGTCCACGTTCGTGTCACTCGTGGCAGGCTTCCTGGGCGCTTATATGATCGCCAATGCCTCACCCAACCTCAAGCGCGTGTTGTTGATCCTGTCGGTCTTCCCGCTGCTGACCAGTGTTGTTGTGCGGTCTTTCTCCTTCATGGCGATCCTTGGGCGTAACGGGGTGGTCAACACGCTCTTCCTCAAGATCGGGTTGATCGACCAGCCGCTGGAACTGCTGTTCACGCAAGGCGCGGTGGTGGCTGGTCTTGCCTATCTCTTCACACCCCTGATGATCCTGTCGCTGGTTGGCGTGTTGGAAAATATCGACGACGATCTTTATGCCGCTGCGGGCTCGCTTGGCGCCAGCCCGGTTGGTGTCTTCTTTCAGGTGACGCTGCCGCTTGCGGTGCCGGGCATGATCGTTGGTTCGATCCTTGTCTTTACCGGCAGTCTGGCGACCTTCGTTACGCCCGTTCTGCTTGGCGGCGAACAACAGATGACCCTGTCTACCCTGCTTTATCGCAAGGCAATGATTTCATTTGACTGGGCTGCGGCCAATACCATCGCTGCGATCATGATGGCCATCACCATCACATGCGTGATTGCCATGGGGGCAATTGCGAACCGGATTGCCGCGGGGAGGAAAATGCGATGAGCGCCAGAAAGATCAATCCTCTCTCCAAAATCGCAGGCTGGCTGGTGGTCTTCTATCTGGCCGGACCGATCATCATCGTGATCGGCACCTCTGTCAGCGATACGCCTTTTCTTGCCTTTCCGCCTCAGGGCTTTACGCTGAAATGGTATCACAAGGTTTTCGAGCTCAACAATTTTGTTGAAAGCTTCATCACGTCCATGGAAGTGGCGTTCGGCGGAACAATGATTGCGCTGATCGCAGGCCTTGCCGCAGCCTATGCCCTGTCGCGCTATAAGGTGCGGCTGCCCGGCTGGTATGGCTCCATCTTCTTCCTGCCCTTCTTCATCCCCGAGATCGTGTTCGGCTTTTCCATGCTCAAGACACTGATCGTGCAGTTCGAGTTGCCGATCCTGCCTTCACTGATGCTGGGCCACGCAATCCTGTGCCTGCCCTATATCGTTCGCGTCATAGGGGCGAGCCTTGCGGGGTTCGATTTCTCCATTCAGGAAGCGGCCGTCAGCCTTGGCATGCATCCGGTCAAGGCCTTCTGGTCCATCGTGCTGCCCAACATCCGCTCCGGCGTCATCGCGGGTGCCGTGTTGGCCTTCATTACTTCGCTGAACGACATGGCGGTGGCCCTGTTTCTTACAGGACCGGGGGTTTCCACCTTGCCGATTGAAGTCTTCACCTATGTTCAGCAGTTTTTCGATCCGACCGTCAGCGCCGTGTCCGTGCTGCTCATGGCTGTGACCATTGGTGTCATGGCTCTCATCGAGCGCAGTCTGGGCCTGTCCAAGACGATTAAATAGCAGGAGCTGAAATGGCACAGAACGCCGTTATCCTACAAGATCTTGTCGCTCACTATGGCCCGACGCAGGTGCTGCACGGGCTTAACCTGACCATTGCCGAGGGCGAGCTGGTTTCCTTGCTTGGCTCTTCTGGGTGCGGCAAGACCACGACCCTGCGCCTGCTGGCGGGCTTCCTTCAGCCAACCAGCGGCCAGATCACTGTTGCGGGCAAGGATGTCACCAAGCTGCCGCCGCATAAGCGCGACGCGGGCATCGTGTTCCAGAATTACGCCCTTTTCCCCCATCTCTCTGTGGCTGAGAATGTGGGGTTCGGGCTTAAACAGCGCAAGGTGGCAGCGGCGGAACGCAAGGCCCGTGTGGATGCCATGCTGGAGCGTGTGGGACTTGTTGAATATGCCAATCGCCTGCCAGCGGCTCTTTCTGGCGGTCAGCGTCAGCGCGTGGCCTTGGCACGTGCTCTGGCCATCAATCCACCGCTGTTGATGTTTGATGAACCGCTCTCGAACCTTGATGCCAAGCTGCGCGTGGATATGCGCGTGGAAATTCGCGAGCTGCAAAAGGCCAATGGCCGCACCGCCATTTACGTGACCCACGATCAGGAAGAGGCTTTCTCCATTTCCGACCGTGTTGCCATCATGAATGCAGGCCGCATCGTCCAGCTTGATACCCCCGAAGTGCTCTATCGTCGCCCCAACAGCGCTTTTGTCGCCCGTTTCGTCGGCTTTGACAATCTCATCGAGATGAAAGTGGTCAAACGCGAAGGCGATCTGGTCACGGCAGAAGTCGAGGGCGGGGCATTGATCACCCTGTCGCAGGCCGAAACCGGCCCGCTTGAGGATCGCTTCGTTGTTGGTGCGCGCCCCGAGGGCATAGAGCTTACGGATGATCCTTCCAACGCCATCGCCGGCAAGCTTTTGACCCGCTCCTATCTTGGCCGCTCCTATCAATATAAGGTCGATACGCCGACTGGTATGCTGATTGCCAATGCCCCGCTGACGCAATTGCATGAAGAGGGTGGTGCCATCAATCTGAAATTCAATTTCGAGCATTGCTGCATTCTGCCGGTAGAGGAAAACTGATATGTCCCGTTCCATTGTTGCCGCCGCCGCACAGCTGGGGCCCATACAGCGCAGTGATGACCGCAAGTCTGTTGTCAAGCGCCTCATTGCCTTGCTGGAAGAAGCTGCGAGCCGGGGCGCTGAGCTGGTTGTCTTCCCCGAATTGGCGCTGACCACTTTCTTCCCCCGCTGGCACCTGACCGACAGGGAAGAAATCGATGCCTTCTATGAAAAGCAGATGCCGGGGCCGGAAACCCAGCCCCTGTTCGATGCCGCCAAGCGGCTTGGTATTGGCTTCTATCTCGGCTATGCCGAAATTGCCGTCGAAGACGGAGAGACCAACCATTACAACACCGCCATATTGGTGGATCGGGCTGGCACAATTGTCGGCAAATATCGCAAGGTCCATCTGCCCGGATGGGACGAGCCGCAAGCTGATCTGGAAGCCCAGCATCTGGAGAAATATTTCTTCAAGCCGGGCAATTTTGGCTTCAAGGTCTGGAAGACCATGGGCACCCGTATCGGCATGTGCATTTGCAATGACCGGCGCTGGGCGGAAACCTATCGCGTGATGGCCCTAAAGGGCGCGGAAATGATCCTTGTGGGCTATAACACCCCCATTGATCACACCGGCGTCTATGATTTTGACAGCCTTACGGAATTCCACAATCAGCTCTCCATTCAGGCCGGGGCCTACCAGAATTCCACCTGGGTTGTCGCAACCGCCAAGGCTGGTTTGGAAGAAGGCTCCAACATGATCGGCCAGTCGATGATCGTTGCGCCTTCCGGTCAGATTGCTGCCATGGCTCTGGGCACGGGCGACGAGGTGATCACTGCGCGGTGCGACCTTGATATGGCTGCGCTCTACCGCCGGACCATCTTCGACTTTGCCCGCCATCGCGAGCCAAAGCATTATGGTATCATCACCCAGACCAAGGGACCGATCATCAGCGATGATGACGAGGCCTGATCAAGGATGGCTCTCATGAGCCGACACAAAGGGGATAGCACCGTGTCCGTGGACCAAGACATGTCATTTGTGAAACCGGAGGAGAGACAATCCTCCGTGTCCCAGATCATTTCGGACTTGCGCAAGAAGAACGGTTGGACTCTGGCTGAAATGTCCAAGCGGACCGGCGTTTCCATCTCCTCTTTGTCGAAAATCGAAAATGGTCAGAGCCAACCGGCCTATAGCGTTCTGACTCGTCTGGCCTCCGGCCTTGATGTCGATTTTGCCGAGCTGGTGGGAGCAGAAGCCCCCAAGCAGCGCTGTGTCGGTGCCGCACGCACCATCAGCCGGGCAGGGGAGGGCAAGAAGCTCTCCAATGACATGGGGCTCTATGAATTGCTCTCGACCGAGCTGGCGGCCAAGCTGCTCCAGCCCATGGTCATCGAGGTCAATCCACGCGTCAGCGGACATCCGGCACCGCAAAGCGCCCATTCGGGCGAAGAGTTCGTCTATGTGCTCGAAGGGGATGTCATTTTCGAGATGGACCCTTACGCACCGACGCTGATGTCGACCGGCGACTCGGTCTATTTCGATGCAGCCCAGACCCATAGCTTCTATGCTGTGGGCCCCAAGACAGGGCGCATCCTGTCCATTTGCTCGGCTGATACCGTTGACCTGCTGACAAAAAATCTGGATAAAAAATGATCACAGCAAAATCCGAAGTTCAAATCCGCCAGCAGCTGACCCTCGTCGCGCTAGGCAAGGCTCCTGCCGATCTGGTGCTGCATGTGGGCAAGCTGCTCGACACCGCCACGCGCACATGGTCGAGCACGCAGGAAATCGTCATCAAGGGCGACCGGATCGCCTATGTCGGTCCTATTGGCTCGTGGACAGGGGCTTGCGAGACTATCGTCAAACGCCCCGATCTGATGGCCATTCCGGGGCTTGGCGAAGTGCATAAGCATATTGAAAGCTCGCATTTGACGCCGGAGTGGGAAGCCGCCCTCGTATTGCCTCGTGGCAATACATGGACCTGCGAAGCCAGCCACGAATTCTCCAACGTGCGCGGGTCGCGCACCGTGGAATTCTGGCTTGAAGCCCGCAAGCAGGGCTCACCCCTCAAGATTTTCCCTCTTCCCGGCTCTGCCGTGCCCCCCACCGCCTATGAACATGGCGGCGGATATCTGGGCTATGACGAGCAGAAAGACTTCATCGGCAATTCCATGATGGTGGCGGGCTTGGACGAAGTCATGGACTGGCCAGCCGTCTGGAACCCGGAAAACGCGTCTCACAAGCGGCTCTGGGGAATGATCGAAGCAACCTTTGAAGCCCGTGGCGTGGTCGAAGGTCATGCGGCAGGCCTCAAGGATCTGCCTACCATCAATGCCTTTGCCGCAGCAGGGCTTGCTTCGGACCATGAAGCATGGACCGCTGAGGAATTCTGGGACAAGCTGACCCACGGTCTGTTCATCGAATTGCGCCCCCATTCCATGCTGGATGTCTTGCAGGGCCTCATGGAAAAGGGGCTTGAAGACTGGTCCCAGATTGCCTTTACCACCGATGACCGTTCGGCCTCGGAAACACTGGAAAAAGGTGCAACCGATTACAATGTTCGCCTCGCTATCCAATCTGGCCTGAAGCCGGAAATCGCCATTCAGTGCGTGACCATCAACCCGGCGCGCCACATGCGGCTCACCCCATGGGTGGGCTCTCTTACGCCGGGGCGTTTTGCCGATATCGTGCTGCTCTCCGATCTGGAAAGCTTCGAGATCGCTGAAGTCTGGGCCGATGGACGGCAGGTCTCTGAAGGCAAGCGCTTCACTGAACCTGTGCCCGAAATCAACTGGCCGGACTGGGCGCGCGATACGGTGCAAGTCGGCGGAGCGCTCAGCGCTGCGGATTTTGCCATTCCCGCGAAGGCCGGACGCGAAACGATGACAGCGGCGGTGCTGCGCCCGTTCCATTGGGAAGAGACCTTCCTCACCTATGAGCTGCCGGTGAAAGAGGGTTTGGTTCAGCGGGATGTCAGCCGCAACATCACCAAATTTGCCATTGTTGACCGGTTCTCCGGCACAAAATCCCTCTCGAAAATGTTCTGGGCAGGCACTGGGCCGAGCACGCCCGATTGCGCGCTTGCCAGCTCTCTGGCGCACGATAAGCATAATGTCTGGTGCGTTGGCTCGTCTGATGAAGCGATGGCCATGGCTGTCAATGTCTTGTCAGAAATCGGTGGCGGCTGGGCTCTGGTGCGGGAAAACAAGGTCGTCGCCACCGTGCGCTATGAGGTGGCCGGGCTGATGTCCTCCCGCTCTGCAGAAGCGCTGGATGCGGACATGCAAAAGCTCTATGCGGAAGGCGCAAAGATTGACTGGATGTTCGAGCCCTCCTCTTCGCCGCGCTGGTGGGCAGGGTTCCCCGAGCGTCTGGCCTTTGCCACCCTTACCTGTGCTCCATGGCGCTGGGTGCTGGTTGCTCCCGCTGAGGGCATCCCGGAGGGGCTCGTCAATGTTGCGACCGGCGAAACCCATCCGGTGGTCTGGTAATCGGGTGTGCAGCGAACGAGCAAGAAGCAAGAGACTATGACAAGCAACCTTCATATCAACTCCGACCGCCTGTGGCAGAGCCTTGAAGACATGGCCAAAATCGGCCCCGGCGTGGCAGGCGGCAACAATCGCCAGGCCGTGACCGACGCAGATGGCGAGGCCCGAACCCTGTTTGCCGCTTGGTGCAAAGAGGCAGGACTGACCATGGCTGTCGATACGGTCGGCAACATGTTCATGATGCGCCCGGGCACTGACCCTGACGCCTTGCCCGTGTATGTTGGCTCCCATCTGGATACCGTTCCTGCAGGGGGGCGTTATGACGGGGTGCTGGGCGTGCTGGCCGGGCTTGAATTGGTGCGCACGCTCAATGAGGCCGACATCAAGACCAGACATCCAATCGTGGTGGTCAACTGGTCCAACGAAGAAGGCGCACGCTTCCATCCGGCCATGCTTGGCTCGGGCGTGTTCATAGGCAAGCAGGATCAAGCCTTTGCCTATGGGCGCGAAGATATGGATGGCAAACGCTTTGGCGATGAATTAAAGCGCATCGGCTGGGCTGGAGATGAAATCCCCGGAAGCCGCAAGATACAGGCCTATTTCGAGCTGCATATCGAGCAAGGGCCGGTGCTGGAAGCCGCAAACAAGGAAATCGGCGTCATCACCCATTGTCAGGGCATGAAGCGACCGCAATATACCCTCATTGGCAAGGCGGTGCACACCGGCTCGACCCCGATGCATATGCGCATCAATGCGGGTCTTGCTGCAGCTCGTATCACCGAAGTGGTACAGGACGTCGCCATGGCCGAACAGCCCAACGCCGTGGCCGGGATCGGCAAGATGGTCTATGACCCATGTTCCCCCAACGTGCTACCGTCGACTGTGATCTTCACCATCGATATCCGCACAGTGGATGGCGACAAACTGCAACGCATGTATGACACCATCTGGCAAAGAGCGGAAAAGATCTGTGCGGACTTGGGTGTTGGCTGTGCGGTGGAAGAGGTCGGCTCTTTTGATCCGGTCACCTTCTCTCCTGAACTGGTCGATATGGTGCGGTCCTCCGCAGAGACGCTGGGCTATAAGCATATGGATATGGTGTCCGGCTCAGGCCATGATGCCTGCTGGATTGCCGAAGTGGCTCCAGCAGCGATGATCATGTGTCCATGTGTTGATGGCCTGTCACACAATGAGGCAGAAGCCATCTCTTCAGAATGGGCTGCCGCTAGTGCTGATGTTTTGCTTCACTCGGTTTTGAAGGTTGCGATCTAAACCGACCAGTCATGATGATGCATGGGGTCTACTGGCTCCATCTGTTGGTATGCCATGTCGATCTGAAAAGAGGTGTTTGGCGCAATTCATTGGGCGAAATGCCAAGAAAAAAGTTTGATCAGGGGTGGGGAAAGACCCTGCCTCTTTAGGCTTCAGGCGTGGCTTTTTGCGGTTTTACAGCGCCGATGAGGAAAAATCGGACGAGAAAATCCGTTGCGCAAAAACAAAATTGAATTTCGCGCAAAGCTATCCGTCGACCGAAAAAGTCGCCCTCGAACATATCTTCTTTATAGCTATTCTAATATCATGGGTCCATTGCCTAGCACAATGCGACAAAGTTTCCTTCCAGCTAGAATAGGCGGGTCATAACCGACTGGGAGGACCTTATGACCACAAAAAACCTAAGAGCAATGCTTGCCTGCACTGTTTTCCTGGCAGTGCCGACAGCCGCATTGTCCAACGATCTGTTGGAAGAAGCAAAAGACTATTTCGAACCGATCCCGTCTGTTGTTCCTGCTGTCAAGAACAACGCCGTGACGGGTGATAAGATTGAATTGGGCAAAATGCTCTTTTTCGATCCGCGTCTCTCCTCATCGGCCCTGATTTCGTGCAATACCTGCCATAATCTGGGCATGGGGGGTGACGACAATCTGGAAACATCGATCGGTCACGGTTGGCAGAAGGGACCACGCAATGCGCCTACCGTGCTGAATGCGGTGTTCAATATTGCCCAATTCTGGGATGGCCGCGCCGAAGATCTCAAGGCTCAGGCCAAGGGACCGGTGCAAGCCGGTGTTGAAATGGCCTCCACTCCAGCCCGCGTCGAAGCAACGCTCAAAAGCATGCCTGCTTATGAAGTTGCGTTTGCCAAGGCATTCCCGGGAGAGGATAGCCCGATCAGTTTCGATAATATGGCCAAGGCCATAGAAGCTTTTGAAGCAACCCTGATTACACCCTATTCACGTTTTGACCAGTTTCTGGAAGGAAACACAAAGGTCATGAATGAGGAGGAGCAGGCCGGTCTGCAGCTCTTCATCGATACGGGCTGCGCTTCCTGCCATGCAGGGGTTAATCTCGGGGGAGAAGGCTACTATCCGTTTGGTGTTGTCGAAAAGCCGGGGGCAGACGTTCTGCCTGCAGGGGACAAGGGCCGTTTCGCTGTGACACAGACCGCCGACGAGGAATATGTGTTCCGCGCCGGACCCTTGCGTAATATCGAGTTGACCGCTCCTTATTTCCATTCTGGCAAGGTGTGGGATCTCGAACAGGCCGTCGCCATTATGGGGACAAGCCAGTTGGGTGAGGATTTGTCTGATGACGAGATCAGGAAGATCACGGCCTTCTTGAAAACCCTCACCGGAGAACAGCCCAAAGTAGACTATCCAATTCTTCCGGTTGAAACGTCAGAAACACCAAAGCCAGAGTTGATGGTTGTAAAATAATGCAGTGTTAGCACATTTTTAGTAAGAAAATGACCTTTCCGGAGTATTTCGGAAAGGTTATTTATTATTTATACCACTTTAGAGTTGTGGATGCATTTGGAAATATCCAAACTTGGTTTGGGTGTAAGGAGAAAAGTGTGAACTGAAGGATTTATTGTTTCCTAAATACTATATTAACTATGATCTATAACTCGCCCTTTAGGCTTTCTAAATAGGATTAGCAGCCATTATCAAAGCAAGGGATGATTTATGGGTGTCGCTTCAGGTCGTCAGAAAGTGAATTTTGGAGCCATTGTCATTGTGGCCTGTGTTGGCGTGTTTCTCGCCCTGACCTTCTCGAATATCTTTCTGCTGAACCGCTCTGGCGAAATCGCTAACTCAGTGCGTCATGAACAGGAGCGCAAGCTCGTTGAGCATGAGCTGAATAATTTCCTGATCCTGTTTGCCCATGCCCAATCGCAGGTTTCCGATTGGGATGCCTCCTATGATGCCTTCATGGGCGAGATTGATGATGAATTTGTCTTTGACAATATCACGTCCTGGCTTTGGGGGGATTTCGGAATTCTGATGACCTATGTGGTCACACCTGCCAACAAAACCAAAGTGGCAGTTCTCAAGGAGACGCGGCTCAAGGCGGGGCAGGGCGAATATATCATCGAGGAAAATATCGACCTCGTAGAAGAAGCGCGGGCGAAATTCCAAAAGGAATTCACCACGGACAAGCCCATGCCGGCAGCTCAATTGCTCAAGGACATTCTGGCTGGTCCTGAGGAAGGACGCTTCGCCTGGTCCATTCGCCCCGTCAATGGTCGCCTGTCCTATGTTATCGCTCAGGCTGTCGCGCCAAACCGGGCCGTTGAGTTGGGTAACCATGAACCGGATGTTCTTTTCACGGTCAAGCAGATCAACAAGGACTACATAGCAGCTGCCAGTGAAAAGCTGGTTGTTGAAGACTTTCATTTCGACTATCTCGATAGCGTGAAAAATGAAATCGGATATTTGCCGCTTGTTACCTTGCCCGATGGGCGTATTGCTCACGCTCGTTGGACGCCGGACGATCCTTCAAGAGCCATTTGGCAGCAGACACTGCCAGTTCTGGCTGTTCCTTTCTTCATCACCGCTCTTGCGCTTGTTGCCATCGCCTGGCGGTTCAGCTTTATGCTGCGGGCGCTGCAGAAAAGCGAGGAGCAGAACCGGTTTCTGGCACTTCATGATGCCTTGACGGGGCTGCCCAACCGCCTGTTCTTTGATCGGGAGCTGGAAGAAACGATCCTGCAGAGAAAACAGAAGCGGTGTGCCATTATCAGCCTTGATCTGGATCGCTTTAAAGCCGTCAATGACAATTATGGGCATCAGGCGGGTGATATGGTTCTGTCTGCCGTCTCTGAGCGTATCTCGGAGCGTCTGGGCTCATCTGGCATGGCGTCGCGGGTAGGGGGCGATGAATTCGGCATTCTGCTTTATGATCATCTGGAACAGGATAAGTTGGAATGCTTGTGCGAGGATCTCATCGCTGCCGTTAACATTCCGGTTCTCGTGCCCGGAGGTGTGGCGGAAGTCGGCGCGTCGATTGGCGTGGCACGCTGGCCCGAGGATGCCTTCACGGTGAAAGCCATTTTGCGCCGCGCCGACGAAGCACTCTACATTTCAAAGCAAAATGGCCGAGGACGGGTCACATTCGTTTCGCATCAGGACAAAGCGACCCTGCGCTCCGATCCGGAAGAGGAAGACCGGCGCATTCAACAGCTCAAGGCACTGCTCGCCAGAACTGGCTAGCTCTTGAGAAGAGCGTCCTGCTGTGCCTTGCCAAAGCCTACGAAGATGGTGTCTTCCGTTTCAATGACGGGGCGCTTGATGAGTGTGGGGTTGGTGAGCATCAGCGAACGCGCATTGGTTTCGTCCAGATTCTGCTTGTCTGCTTCATCCAGCGCGCGCCACGATGTGGAGCGTCGATTGAGCAACGCCTCCCAGCCCAAAGCGGCAAGCCAGCGATCCATATCATCCCCGGTTAAATCGCCGCTGCGCAGGTCCATAAACGTTACCGATTTGCCAGCGCCTTCGAGCGTTTTAAGCGCCTTGCGGCAGGTGTCGCATGTCTTGATACCGAATAGCTTCATGGCGTCAATATCCTTCTGCCAAGGAGGGAATCAATCAGTCTTTGGCCAGAGCCTAGGCAAAGCCCGAAAAAGAGGAAAGGACTATTCGGGCTTTGCGACAGACTTGTGCTATTTCTTCTTGATCCCCATCATCGCTTCATCGCCCCAAAGTTCTTCTATTCGCGCATCACGGCCGCAGGCAAAGCGATAATAGGTGTAGCGAATGGGGTTCTTGTTATAATAATCCTGATGATAGTCTTCGGCGGCAAAGAATGGCGCTGCCGGACGAATTTCCGTGGCGATCGGAGCCCCCAGTTTTCCGCTTTCCTCCAGCGCTTTCTTCGACGCTTCTGCGATTTTGGCCTGGTCCTCATCAAGTGTATAGATAGCGGTGGAGTAGCTATGGCCGCGGTCGCAGAACTGGCCACCTCCATCCGTCGGATCAACCGAGCGCCAGAAAATGTCCAGCAGCTTGTCATAGCTGACCTTGTTGCTGTCATAAGTGATGCGCACAACTTCGCGGTGGCCTGCTGCGCTGTGGTTCTTGTAGGTGACATTGTCGGTCGTGCTTCCGCCCGAATAGCCGGACACTGTTTCCAGCACTCCGGGTACATGGTCAAAATCGCTCTCCACACACCAGAAGCAACCGCCAGCAAAGATGGCTGCCTTGGGCGCCTCTTGCGCTTGGACCAGAGTTGGGGCTGCAATCACAAACAAGGCGAGCAGCGCGGACTTGAAAAGGTGAGCAAACATCATATTCCTCCGAAGGCGTGAGACGGGAAAAAGCCCCGGGGCCTTCCACCAGAACGGCAAAGGAAAGCCCTGTTCAGACCAGTGTGGCAGCAGATTGCGGCAATGTCTCGCCGCAATGGGCCGTCTCACGGGAGTTTGAGAGGATGTGATGGAGAAGCGCCTGCCTCATGGCGCCATTTTGTCAGGAAGCCGTGTCAGGCCGCAACCTTGAAGTCTTCAATTTCAACGCGGTCTCGGCCCTGATGCTTGGCTTCATAGAGCTTTTTGTCGGCAGCGTTGATCAATTCTTGCAGTGTTTCGCATTGCTGATCGGCAATCGCTGCACCTATGCTGACGGTAATGGAGATCGTCTCATCGCCATAGACCACTGGCTCGGAGCCGATGGCGTGGCGAATGCGTTCGCACATGACTTCGGCCTGCTGAGCGCCTGTGTTTGGCAACAGCACGATGAATTCTTCGCCGCCATACCGCGCCAGCAGGTCTCTCGCACGCATGCATTGCTTGATCCGGCTCGCCACGGTCTTCAGCACCACATCGCCAGCAATATGCCCGAAGCGATCATTGACCTTCTTGAAATGATCTAGGTCGAGCAGGAGCACCACGTCTCCGGGATGAGGGCTCGCGATGAAATGCATGAAAAAGGAGCGGCGATTGGAGATACCTGTGAGGTGGTCGGTGTCTGCCTGTCGCCTCAGTTTGGTATGTGCCCTGTCCGAAATCATCACTGCGGTGAAGAGCACCAGCGTGAAGTTGAGCACGATAACAAAGAAAAAAACGGACAATGGTGTCAGAAGCATCAGACGCGGGTCAATAAAGCTGAGGCCGGCCGCAAGCGCGAGTAATCCGGCAAGACCATTGATTGCAATCATCATTTGCCGCGAGCGTAGAGGGTCGTTCTTGAAGTCGATGGCATATTGCACAGCGCTGGCAAGGAAGGCAGTTGCAGCCACCAGATTGAAGGTTGCCGCGCGGTAGGCATTGACCTCTTCAAAATGGGTAACAATTGCAATGAGGATGATGAGAGTTGCCGGGGCAAGGGAAAGCATGCTCGACCGACTGAAGTGTCGCTGACTCAATGCCTTCTGCCCCATCCAGATAAAGGCGTAGCCCCACAGACCGAGTGAGAGGCTGCCCAGCTGCCACATTCTTTCCGAAATTATCCCCCATTCGCCTCTACCGGCCAATGTAGAGCCCACAGCCATAATGGCGAAGCCGACGGCCAACAGAATGAGGGAAGCCTGTTTCGAAGAAGTAAGCCACAGATAAACAAAGGTAACCACGCCAACTATGTAGGCGGTCTTCTGTAGTAGGATTACCGTCGCAAGGTCAAGGTTGTTTGGCATGTTTACTCTATACACAGCACGCCGCGAGACCGTAAATTCGCGGTTAATTACTCAGAATATTACCACTGTAACTATTAACAATATATATAGCTGAATTAGAGTGCCTTATAGGGCGGCTAGATAGCGAGCCACGCCTCGATGACATCGATAAACGCGTCGGCGAATTTTCGTTGTTTTGAGCTGCCGACACCGTGAATGAGCAAAAAATCAGGGCGGGTCGTCGGCTTGTGGATGGCCATTTCGGCCAGCGTCTTGTCCGTGAAAATCACATAGGCGGGCACTTTATGCTCGCGGGCCAGATCCGAGCGGGCGGCACGGAGCGCTTCATAGAGATCCTTGTCCGCCGCATCCAGCTCCGGCAGGCTGGATTTGGTGCGCTTGGGCCGACTGAGCTCGCTTGGTGCCATGACGTCGGTGCGATAGGAAAAGCGAATGTCCCCCTTTTTCAGTGCTTCCGACTTACCGGTCAGCTTGAGAGCCCCATGGCCCTGAATGTCGAGCCTGAGAAGGTTGGCTGCCACCATCTGACGCAGAATGGCGCGCCAGTCTTCCTTGGATGTGCCTTTGCCGGAGCCATGGCAGGGAAGCGTATGGTGATTATATTTCTTGATCTTCTCATGGGTGAGCCCACGCAGAATGTCGATCAACTGCACTGCGCCAAATATCTCTCCCGTCTGCTCGGCGACATCGATAAGGCTTAGCGCTTCAGTCGTGCCCTCTTTCAACTCGGGTGGGTCAAGACAGACATCGCAATTGTTGCAGGGCTCGATGGTCTCGCCAAAATAGGACAGCAGCGATTGACGACGGCAGGTTGGCGCTTCGCAATAGGCGATCAGCGCATCAAGCCGCTTGTGCTCGCGGGCCAGATGATCCTCGTCGCCCCCCTCATTATCGATGAAGCTGCGGCGCATGCGGATATCATCCAGCCCATAAAGCATCATGGCTTCCGAGGGCTCGCCATCGCGGCCAGCTCGCCCGATTTCCTGAGAATAGGCTTCCATATTCGAAGGCAGATTGGTGTGAAACACATACCGTACATCGGGCTTGTCGATGCCCATGCCGAAGGCGATGGTGGCCACCATCACAGTGCCGGATTCCCGCATGAACAGGGCCTGATGGGCAGCCCGGATGCTGCTATCCATGCCCGCATGATAGGCAAAGGCCTTGATGCCATGCTCCTTGAGAAACTCGGCGGCTTCTTCGGTCTTTCGGCGCGAAAGGCAATAGACGATGCCTGATTGCTCGGCCCGTGCCTCGACAAATTCCAGCAATTGCTTCTTCCAGTCCTTGCGGAGCTGGACCGACAGGCGGATGTTGGGGCGATCGAAACCGGAAACAATAACCTTGCCGTCGCGCTGGCCATCTGGCGTGCGCGGGAAAAGCTTTTCGGCTATATCCTCGCGGGTTGCTTCGTCAGCCGTTGCCGTAAGGGCCGCTATGGGCGTGCCGGGGAAGAAATCCGTCAGCCGTGTAAGCCCTTCATAATCCGGGCGGAAACTTGGCCCCCAGCGTGAGATGCAATGGGCTTCATCAATGGCGATCAGGCGGATAGGCAGCTTGGCAAGCGCCGCCAGCATGCGCTCGGTCATCAGCCGCTCCGGAGCTATATAGAGCAGGCTCACCTCGCCAGCGGCCACGCGGCGCCAGACGGAAACATTCTCTTCTCGCGAGCGGGAACTGTTGATGCTGTCAGCTGGGATGCCCAGAAGCTTGAGCGCCATCACCTGATCTTCCATCAGGGCTACCAGAGGAGAGATGACCAGCGTCAGCCCACCAAACAGCAGGGCAGGGATCTGAAAGCAGACACTCTTGCCCATCCCCGTAGGCATGACAGCAAGCGTGCTTTTTCCTTCCAGCAGGCTATCGATCACTTCGGCCTGTCTGCCACGAAACTGGTCGTAGCCATAAACGGTTTTAAGCATCTCCAGCGCGCGCTCTCCCGGACTGGCTTCGCAATCCAGAGGCATGGCCTGCGTCGCTGCAATGAGATCTTGCTCAAGTGGTTCGACATCACAGGCGAGGAGAGGCTGGGCTGGAGGAGGCATAAAGGCGCTGAATTTTCAGTTGAAGAAAGGGTTAACGGGACCGTATCTGATTTGCAGCGCTTTGGTAAACCGAATTGTTGCGTTTGCCGCGATGCTGTGAAGAGCGCTCCTTTGAAAGGGGAGGGGAGACACCCCTCAACCCGGTTTCTGGGCCCTATTCCCCAAGCGCCCGCACCAGATAGGGCAGGCAGACATCCATGCGATAATCGATGGAGGAATGGTTGTCAGGGAATTCCTCATAAATATGCTCAACACCTGCGGCTTCCAGCTTGCTGTGCAAGCGGCGGGCGCCGTAAACCAGATTATACTGGTCAACATAGCCACATTCGAGCCAGAGGCCCTTCATGGATTTGAGATTGGCAATCACCTCGGGCTGATCGGCCAGAACCACAGGGTCCCATTCCAGCCAGTTTGCCCAGCGCTCTTGAATGAGCGAGCAATCATGCATGTTGACCGGCAGCCGAATGCCGAAGAAGGAATCCGGATCCGGGTCATAGCTGGCGGCCATGGCGAGTGTCATCAAAGCATGGATGTCCTTGCCGTCATATTTCGGACCTTCTTCAAATTCGGTCAGGAACCGCTCAATGGAATTGTTCTTCTTGGCCAGCGCGCGCAGCAGGTTCGGCATGTCGGGCAGATAGCAAAGCTCGAAGGCCATATCGCCGGAGAGGCAGGCCGCAGCCGACCAGAAATCGGCATGTTTCATGGCATGAAGGATAGAGCCATAGCCGCCGGATGATTTGCCAAACAGTCCACGCTTGCCCGGTCCGCCACAGCCGATCTGTGTTTCGATGGCCGGAGTCATGTCTTTGATCAGGAAATCTTCCCAATTGCCTAGTGCTGCGGAATTGACATATTGGTTGCCGCCAAGCCGGGTGAAGCAATCGGGGAAAGCCACCACCGCGGGGGGCATTTCGCCAGAAGCAATGAGCCGATCCAGCCGCTCGGGAACATTCTCACCGAAATTTTTCCAGTTCACATGGGCAGGTCCACCGGCAGTAAAACCGACAAGATCGACAAGCAATGGCAAGCCCGCTCCGTCATGGCCATGGGGCGTATAGATGACAACCTCGCGTTCGCAGCTATCTCCCAGCAGATTATTTTCCAATGCCTTGGAAGAAACGGTGATGGATTGCAGGGTGCCTTTGGGGGTGGAGGGATCGCGGCGCATGGAAAAAGGTCTCCGTTTGAAATGGCTGCCAAGTTTGGGCAAAATTGCCATATTGGATGGCTTTATACCAGAGCTAACCTTGGCATTGGGCAAACGGCTGCGTGTTGAAGACAGGCCGTGGTCGGTTTTCTCCCAATGATGCGGATCATGTATCAGTTGATAGAGCGCGCGCCAGGCCGCCGGTGTCATCAAAAGCCAATAGAGGGGCATTTCCAATATGGCCCGCCAGCCAAAGCCATAGCGTTTGCCCGCCCATATGCGCCCCAGCACCATGACGCCGCCATAGCCAAGCGCCAGATTGATGCTGTTGATGGTCAGCAGGACAAAAAACAGTGAGCCATTCTGGCTGCCATAGAGGGCGAGATTCCAGGCGGTTATGCCGAATGTCAAAAAATAGAGCGGATGCACCAGCGTTGACAAAAGCATGCTGCCGATCATGATATGGAACGAGAAAAAGCGGTCGCTGCCCAATTTTCGATAAAGATGGCGGGGCTGGCGCATATGCACGATCCATGTCTGCATCCAGCCCTTGAACCAGCGTGTTCTTTGTTTGAGCCAGACAGCGTAGCTTTCCGGCGCTTCCTCCCATGTGTCGCTTCTGATGGTTTCGATGTCATAGCCGAAGCGGGAAAGGCGCAAGCCAAGATCAGCATCTTCCGTTACATTGTAAGGGTCCCAGCCGCCGATCTGCTTCAACACTCGGGTTTTGAAATGGTTTGACGTGCCCCCCAGCGGCACCACCAGCCGGTCAAAAGCCAGAAAGGGCAGAAGACCATCAAAGAGCGCTGAATATTCCACGGCAAATTGCCGCGTCAAAAAGTTGGTGCGCGCATTGTCAACGGCCAACTGGGCTTGCAGACAGGCAAGAGAAGGGCGCCCGCTCAACATATGCAGCGCGGCGATTTTCAGCTGGTGCGGGTCGGGCCTGTCTTCTGCGTCATAAATGACGGTGAGATCGGATTGCACAAAGGAGAGTGCATAATTGAGCGCCTTGGGCTTGGTCTGTGGTCCGCCTTTGGGAATATCAACCAGTTCAATAAAGCCAGGCAGCGTGACCTTGGCAAGGGCGGCTCTTGTTTCCTCGTCCTCTTCTTCCAGCAAGAGATAACAGGTGAGGCGGTCGCGCGGATAATCCAACCGACAGAGCGACTGGATCAAATCCGGTACCACGCGTCCCTCCCGAAAAAGCGGCACAAACACCGAGTAGCTTGGCCAGTCTGAAGACGCTTCGGTTTTTTTGGTCGTATCAAGCAGAGAGATAACACGGCTTGCCTGCGTTGTGCGCGTGTGGGGCAAGCGGAAAACGGATATCAGCCGCAAAATGCTCATCGTCAGGAAAATCATGATGGTAATCAGATTGATCCCGATGCCGATGGACGAAAAGGCAAGGCTGCAACCGATCAGGGCGAAGAGGATAATCGCGAGATAATAGGAATGGAATGGCTTGAACTTGCCGTGCGCGGACAGGCCCGGCATCGTCTGTTTGAGCCGGAACACATGATGGTCCATTGCCGCTTTTGAAGCGGAAGCTCGCTGCAGGCGCCGCAATTGCCGCGGAGTGGTTATCCGTACGCGTTGCCTGAAGTGCGGGTCCAGTGCCATTTTCTCTGCCAGAGCGTCAAGCTCTTTGCCATGGGGGGCGCAAAGATAGAGACTGTCGGGCACAGGTGGTGCGTGATCCAGCCTGGCAAATGGCCTGATCAAGATCCACGATAGATCACGCAGTTTCTCTAGCGGCCAATTATCAGGCAGGGGGTAGAGGCCAGAGGTGCATGGCTGCGCGACAAAGGGAACCCCCAATCTCTTTGCCGCGCATGCAAAATAAAGTGTTTCATCCAGTTTGCCCTCCCGTGTCCAGCGCTCGATCAGAGGATCGCCCGTTTGCGCGGCACGCTTGAGGGCCTGTTGCAAAGAGGGACTTTTGAAAGTCTGCAAGGAATCCAGAATGGAGAGATGAAACGGCAACCAGGATGAAAGCTCGAGCCCGGAAGGCAGGTCGGGTTGAACGGGTTTTGTGGACTGTGGCGTTTCCCGCCATTCTCTGTCATGCTCGCCATAGGCGACTGCGGCTTGGTCTAAAGCCGACGCTTCAAGGGCTGCAGGATCTGGGGCTTTGTTCAGAAAGTTCATGACAAAGGTGGATCAAAAATTTATATCAAATAAAAATTAAAGAAAATCGAAATTAGACTAGATCAAAAAGAGTGCTAAATGGATTGTACAACCGTATTAAATCCACCGTTAATTGGTAAATTAATGCGCAATGCGAGCATTTGCCGCATGCGGATGGGGCTGGTTGTGGTCAAAAGCGGGTTCTTGCAGGGGCTGCGTCAGGGCTTGGCACTCTTTTGGGTATCTCTATTTGTCTTCGGCTTGCTGCTGTTGGCTGTGACGGATGGTCTGGCTCAGACGCTCGCAGAAGAGGGCCAGAACGAAACTATTGTCGAACAGCCAACGGATGTGGAAACAACCCGCACGCCACGGTCTGGCGAAGGCGAAGGGCCCGTTGCAAGCGAAGACTGGGCCAAGGCTGATTTCTATGGCTTCATCGATATACACCAGCGTCTGCGTCAACCCAGCGATGCGGTGATGGACAATGGCTTGCGCCTTCTTACCGCTCCGGATTTTCCACCCTTTAACTACCGCAACAAATCGGGTGCTCCCGTGGGCTATCATGTGGAGTTGGCACGCGCCTTCTGTGAGCAGCTCAACATTGGCTGCACCATGAAGGTGGTGCCGTTTGACGCCATCCCAGATCTGCTGGCAAGCGATCAGGCGGACGCAGCGCTTGCTGGTCTTGTGCGCCATCCGGATTTGCTGGGCAAGATCTCTTTCTCCAATGTGTTTCTGAAGCGTCCCGGCCGTTTTCTGCATCTCAAAGATGATGCGCTGCCGACGGATAAGGAAGCCCTGCAGGGAAAGCCGGTCGCCGTTATCGGTGGCTCTGCGCATGAGGCCTTTTTGCGTGCCTATTTCGACGGGGTCAATCGAGTGCCTGTCAACGATCTGCATGCAGCGCGCGAGCTATTGGAAGAAGGCAAGGTGGTGGCGATCTTCGGCGATGCGTTCCAGCTTCTGCCCATTGCCGCTCAGCGCAATGGTATCTTCAGCTTTGCCGGTGAGCCCTATTATGACGACCATTTCTTCGGGGATGGCATGGCCTTCGCCTATAAGGCTGGCCGGACAGATATCGGCAATCTGCTCAATTTCGGCCTGCAAAAACTCGCCCAGAGCGGTCGTCTGGCCGAACTCTATGCGCGGCACTTTGCCTTTGATGTTTACGCTTCCTATTGAGGTTGGCTATTGAGGCTGGCTATCGAGGCTGGCTATCGAGGCTGGCTCATTAGCTAAGCACCAAGCGTGAATTAGCGGCGGAAGAAGGGGAGCAGCAGCGACCAGAAAAACTGGTTTGGCTTCTCGTCCTGGTACGGGTCGAGGCCGATGGTCATGCCCTCATGCCCGTCCTGTGGCTGGGCTACATAGGTGCGGAACATCCTGTCCCATATGGAGAGATTGAAACCGAAATTGGAGTGGGTTTCCCGTGGCCGGTTGGAATGATGCACTCGATGCATATCCGGGGTGACCACCAGCAGCCGCAACAGCCGATCCGCCTTTTCAGGGAGGCGTACATTGGCGTGATTGAACAGCGCTGCCGCATTGAGCACCACTTCAAACAGGAACACGGCAATCGCCGGCGCGCCAAACACCAGAACCCAGACAATCTTGTAGATGAGCGACAAGAGAATCTCGATTGGATGAAAGCGCAAGGCGGTCGAAACGTCTATATCCCGGTCGACATGATGCACCTTGTGCAGTTTCCAGAATATCGGAATCCGGTGTGAGAGCAGATGCTGCAGCCAGATGGCAAAATCAAGAATAAGAAAGGCAATGAGAATGGAGAGCCAAGCGGGTAGCGAAACCCAGTTCAAAAGCCCCCACCCCTGATCCGCAGCATAGATGGCTACGCCTATGGGCAAGATCGGCATGACAAGGCGCGTCACCACGCTATCGAGAATGACAATTCCCCAGTTGGTCACCCAGCGCCGCCCCTGACCCATGGTGCGATCCCGCTTGGGCAGGGCCCATTCGGCTAGCGCCATGATAACAAAGACAGACAGGAATACCCCAAGGCGCAGGCTGCTTTCGCCAAGCCCGAAAAGGGAAAAGAGATCACTATTTTCCATCTTGCACCTTCAAATGCTACCCGCCTTGCCATAGGTCTTGCTGTCGGCTCGGGACATAGTTTCGCTTTTCTGCATCTATAGCCAGAAGCAGAGCTTAGCGCAAATTGCAAGTTGGTCGTAGCCTCTCACTTTGTCGTGACGCCAAAGGCGCTCCGGCACAAGTGGCTGGATCTGTAGATTCCCTTTGCCTTTTGCAATGAAACTGATAGAAAGCCCCTCACGCCACCCGAACCAAAGATGATTGCACCATGTCCACTCCTGCACCGATCACCGCTGACAGCCCCTTTGATTTTCTCATCAACGAGCCGGAACGAACCCCGCGCGCGGTTCTGATGCTGGCCCATGGCGCAGGCGCTCCGATGGATGCTTCCTTCATGGAGCGGATCGCGGCCATGCTCACGGAGAATGGTATTGTCGTTGTGCGGTTTGAATTTTCCTACATGGCCCGCCGCCGCGTCGATGGCAAGCGCCGTCCGGCAGGCCGTGCCGAACGCTGGACGCACCATTATTTCCGCGCCGTGGAAGAATTGCTACAGGGCGAGAGCTGGAACAGCGCTTGGGATGGTTTGCCATTGCTGATCGGTGGCAAGAGCATGGGCGGCCGTGTGGCGGCTATGCTCGCTTGCGATGAAGATCTCGATCTGGCGGTCAAGGGCGTTGTGGTTCTGGGCTATCCCTTCCATCCGATTGGCAAATCCGAGCCGGAAAACTGGCGCCTTGAGCCGCTTGAAAAGAGCCTGCTGCCGGTGCTGATCTGTCAGGGTGAGCGCGATGATTTCGGTTGGTGGGATGAAGTGGATGCCATCGAGCTTCCCCCGCAGGTGACCCTTGAATGGATCGCCAATGGCAGCCACGATCTCGGTCCGACCGGGAAATCCGAAGCGACCATGAAGAGCAACATGCAGCATGCCGCCCGCCTTGCGGCAGACTTCGCTGCCAATCCGCCGATTCTGGAAATGGATTTCGGCCCCGATCAGCCGGTTGACGATTTCGATGCTGAGTATGACGAGGCGTAAAGCCCAAGGCGTGTCTTAATCGCTCTACTTATACTGGGTGAGATAATAGTCTTCCCAATCGCTCTTGGGCACGATGGTGCCCACCGCGAAGGCAAGATTGAGCACCGTGCTCTGATCATCAGACAGCTCGCAGTCGAATTTCACGCGATGCCAATTGTCGTGGCTCCAGAAAACGGCTCCGTCCGCGATCATGTGGTTGCCCTCATAGCGCACCTCTTCAAAGGTGTAGGTGACCATGCGTTCGGGCTTATAGGCATCGTTCCAGGCGGCGATCTGCTCAAGGGCTTCCAGCGAGCAGAGCTGCTCGCGCTGTTCATCTCCAGTGAGATTGCGATAGTCGTGGAGGGCCTCTTCGTTGCCCGCCCGCGCGAGAACGCTCCCAGAATAAATCTGGTTTGAGCGGATCATTCCGTCGTCCGGTGGCTTTGTTTCCGGACTGGCTTCTGGCTCGGGTGGAGTGTCCTCAGCAGGCTCTGAAGCGGCTACAGGCTCGGCTGGTGCCTTTTGGGCTACAGTTGGCGGCGGCGGAGGAGGGGGCGCGATGATCTCCACCGCAATCGGGTCTTCCGGTGGCAGAGATGGCAGCAGCTTGGGGGCGATGGTCATGAGTGCAAAGAGGAAGAGCCCGTGCAGGAGAAGGGAGGCAACAACGCCTTCATAGCCGGCATTCTCGGGTCTGTTTGGCTCACATGGTCGCATGGTCCGGCTCGCTGCAGAAGGCCGTTCTCCACAAGGTCAGCCAGAACGATGTGGCAATGTCCACGGCTCTTTCCCTCATGGAAAAACCTATCGGCGTGTCTTTACAACCCGCCTGTGGCAACAGCATGGCCTTATGCGTCAAATGGCAGATCTCCTTGTGGATCCGAGCGGTCTGCATCACCCAGATCCTTCTCGGCCCAGTGCTTGCGACAAAGGGAAACATAGCTTTCCTCGCCACCAATCACCACCTGATCGCCTTCATCGATGATCTTGCCGTCATGGTCGATGCGCACCACCATGGATGCCTTGCGTCCACACCAGCATATGGTGCGCGCCTCGCGCAGCTCGTCTGCCCATGCCAGAAGGCATTTCGAACCGGGGAACAGATTGCCCTGAAAATCGGTCCTGAGACCGTAACACATGACAGGGATTCGCAAGTTGTCGGCCACCCGGCAGAGCTCCCAGACCTGATCTTCAGACAGGAACTGCGCCTCATCGAAAAAGATGCAGTCCGGCTTTTTCTCGCCCGTTTCCACGTTGAACTGCTTGGAAATATGGTCGAACAAATCCATTTCCTGCGTGAATACGAAGGCCTCGGCTCCAAGCCCGATGCGCGAGGAAATCTCACCCACCTTGGTGCGGTTATCGAGCGCTGCGGTATAAAGCAGGGTCCTCATGCCTCGTTCGACATAGTTGTAGGACGCTTGCAACAGCAAGGTGGACTTGCCTGCATTCATTGCCGAATAGGTGAAATAGAGCTTGGCCATGCGGGAATCGTCTTTTTGCAAACAAAAGGGATTGTCTGTTGCTAAATCCGCTTGTGCCAATATGCAAGGGCACTGCTCGTCCCATAACGCGATATGTGGATGAGGCAGGCATGAGGCAGGGAAGAGCAGAGCGTTTGCTGGGGCTGGGCCTAGAAGGAGAAGGACGAGGAACTTACGCCTTCGAATCGAAGGCCCGTTCCGGCTGTTTGGGCAGAACCCGCTCCACATATGTTTGCATTTTTAAGGCTATTTCATCCTGATCGCCCAGCAGGCTGTCCGGATCAATCGGCTCGCCAAAGGTGATATGGAACTTGGCACCATATTTATTCTGCAGCTCGCGGATGGACTGGATATCCCGCAATTCGGTTGAGATCTGGCTGAGGGCATAGAAGGTGAGTGAGTTGCGTGCCCTGATGTGCCCCGGAATAATGGGAATCTTGTGCTTCTTGGCCATGCGCAGGAAGCTCGAATTCCATGGCCGCTCCTTGAGCCGCACACCATTCCAGTAGGAAAGCCGCCCCGAAGGGAAGATGCCCACGCAGCGATCATCCCGGAAGGCTTGTGCCGCAATTGACATCGTGCGGCGCATGGCCGAGCGGTCGCGCAGATTGGGCCGCCATTCCACGGGGATCATCAGATCGGCCGCGTTGGGATTGATCGAGAGCAGATCGGCAAAGACAAACAGCGCAAGATCCTGCCGCACATGGCGCACCTGATCAAACAGCGCCAGTCCATCTGGTAGGCCGGTGGGATGGTTGGTGGCCACCAGACACCCCCCTTTTTGGGGGAGCTTTTCCAACCCGGTTGTCGTTACCCGGGGTCGCATCAAGTCCAGCATGGCTTCGGCCATTTCATAGCCGGATTCACTATAGCGCCAGCCGGAAACCAGACGGCAGAGATTGTCATAGCGCACAGCCTTGCGGATCAAAGGCGCATAGGCCTTGCCGAAACGACCGGTTACCAGATGGCGGGCGCGGACTTCGATATACCAGTCCACCAGCTCTCTCACATCATCAGTGATATGGGCTGTGCGTTCCATTTGGCGGCGGGCTTGGCGGTCTGCGAGGGAAGACTGGGCTTTGCTCACCCTGTCATATATGACGCGCATGGACTTCTGTGTCATCGTTTCCCCCATAGCTCATCGTCCCCTTGATACGCTTCACGCACCTGCTCCCGACAGACAAGCCATAATGGCACTTGACTTGCTCTTATCGTGCTTGCCGCTTCTGGTTTTGGTCAGAGGCCACCCATAAAACGGACAAATCTGTCATCATCAAGGCTGATTGAATTTATCAAACTTGCAACAAATAGATGACATGCAGGCCAAAATGGCGCCAGATGAACAAAGGTAGTGCCAAAAAGGCTCAGTTATTCAGAACAAATCCAAACAAATATCGGTTAAGTGAGTCCGAAGGCATCTAGCATGATAGGGAGCCATCACGCCGCTCGCGCAGGGGCTTGCAGGCGGGCGGAGTGATGTGACCTGTGCCTCAAGGGCCTTTTAGATGCGGCGATAGCGAACGCGAGCACTGTGTTCGATGGCACCGACATGCAGCCGGTCCAGTTCCAGTTCATCGCGCAGAAGCAGCAGAAACTGCAATTCATCCTGCTCTACCTGCAAGTCGGCCGCTGCCACTTCAATGGCCAGCGCATAGGCTGTCTCGCGCAGTTTGATCGGCAGGCTGGCATGGACAACCTTGAGGACGAGATCGACACCGCCCTCGGCAAGCAGGTCCGAGCAATCGCGAGAAACCGTCACGAGGCGTTCATGGTCGAAATCCGAGAAAACAGGCAGCGTCTGCACTTCTTCTCCGATTTTCATGAGTTCTGAGTCCGTCATGGTCCGGTCCGCAGCAGATGTGGACACCATCACATAGATCAGGGCTTCTTCCGGCGAGACGATCTTGGTCATTCTTCTTTTCCTGTTTCGGGCGCAAAAGTTGCGCAAAAGGGCACAGTTGCCCGACTTTTCATCAAGTCATTTGAACTTATGCATCAAAGGCGTTCGGATCAAGCTCTGGTTCGGGCCTTTCTTGCGGGATGGGGGCATATGAGCGGGCTTTCATCCTTGCCAATGGCAAACTCCATTGGGAATGGCTGGGTGCGAGGCCAAAAAGTCCCTTTTCTTGGGCTTGTCTATCAGCTAGAACAGCGCTGACGGCCTGCCCGGACGGCGGGCCGTCAGCTGTTTATTGTCGCAACTTCATCTGGCCGCATGGGATATGCTGCCAATCTGGGATCTGGCACAAAGCTGGCCGTTGATGGCCCACAGCCCGATTATCAAGGACACTCAAGGAACCTGACTATGACTTCGCAAACCGCCCTTCCGCTCGCGCTCTCCGATGACCTGGTCGAAGCAGCAGCAACGTCCAAGGCCTGGCCGTTTGAAGAGGCGCGAAAGCTGGTTAAACGCTATCAGAAGTCCGGCATGCCTGATGAAGTGCTGTTCGAAACCGGCTATGGCCCATCCGGCTTGCCCCATATCGGCACCTTCGGTGAAGTGGCTCGCACCTCCATGGTCCGCACAGCCTTCCGCGCCCTGACGAGGGATGAAGTGAAGACCCGCATGTTGTGCTTCTCCGATGATATGGACGGTTTCCGCAAGGTACCAACCAACTTGCCCAATCAGGAGATGCTGGCCCAGCATTTGGGCCTGCCGCTTACGCAGGTGCCCGATCCGTTCGGCACTCATGAAGGCTTCGCCCAGCATAACAATGCCCGTCTGTGCAATTTCCTCGATCAGTTCGGCTTCGACTATGAGTTCGCGTCCTCGACCGACTATTATACCTCTGGCCGGTTCGATGAGACCCTTTTGAAAATGCTGGACGTCTATGACAAGGTCATGGACATCATTCTGCCGACTCTGGGCAAGGAACGTCAGGCAACCTATTCGCCCTTCCTGCCGGTTTGCCCGCGCACCGGCAAGGTACTGCAGGTGCCGATGATCGAGCGGAATGTCTCCAAGGGCACCGTGGTTTATCTGGATCCGGAAACCAATGAGAAGGTGGAAGTGTCGGTCACCGGTGGTGCCGTCAAATGCCAGTGGAAGGCCGACTGGGCCATGCGCTGGGCTGCTCTTGATGTGGCTTACGAAATGAGCGGCAAGGATCTGATCGACAGCGTCAAGCTCTCCACCAAGATTTGTCGCGCCCTCGGCAAGCCGCAGCCGGAAAGCCTGTCCTACGAGCTATTCCTTGATGATCAGGGCGCCAAGATTTCCAAATCCAAGGGCAACGGCCTCACCATTGAGGAATGGCTGACCTATGCCTCGCCCGAGAGCCTGTCGCTCTATATGTATCAGAAGCCAAAGACGGCCAAGAAGCTCTATTTCGATGTGATCCCGAAGGCAGTTGACGAGTATTTCACCTTCCTTGGCAATATCGAAAAGGAAGATCTGACCAAGCAGCTCAACAACCCGACATGGCATATTCACTCCGGCAATCCGCCAAAAGCCAATATGCCTATCAGCTTCGCTCTGTTGCTCAATCTGGTCAGTGCGGCCAACGCGCAGGACAAGGATGTTCTGTGGGGCTTCATTTCGCGCTATGTACCCGGTGCCAGCGCCGAAACCCATCCGAAACTGGATGAACTGGTCGGCTATGCCATCCGCTATTTCGAGGATTTCGTCAAACCCAAGAAGGTGTTCCGCGCAGCAACCGAGATGGAAGCAACCGCCATGCAGGATCTGGCAAACCGCCTTGCCGGCATGACCGATGTGACCGACGCCGAAGAGCTGCAAACGGAAGTCTTCGCAGTGGGCAATTCCTACGAATTCGGCAATCTGCGCGACTGGTTCAAGGCGCTCTATCAGGTTCTGCTGGGGCAGGATCAGGGCCCGCGCTTTGGCTCCTTCATCGCTCTTTACGGGGTTGAGAATACCATCGCCCTGATCGAAAAAGGTTTGAAGGGCGAATTGCTGAACGTGTAATCAGCCCTCATTCACCGTGATCGGGAGCAAAATTGATGAAAACCGGCTGCAAGAGACAGAGACGCCTTCTTCTGCCGGTTTTTCTTTTGGCTGTTTCGGCTATGTTGGCTTACGTCAGCGGTTTTGCCCTCCCTGCTGGGGTGCCTGAAGCAAGGGCCGAGGATAGCCATGTGCCGCTCGAGCCCATTGATTGCCCGGCCGAGGCCGCTGAAGGGCAGGACGTGGTCTGCTTCCTCTTTCATGTGCCGTCCGATTGGAATGATATAGCCAATCGCCCCATGGAATTGCCGGTCATGCGCTTTGCCCCGTTGGGACCGGAGGCGAGCAAGCCGCCGTTGCTCATATTGGCTGGCGGGCCGGGGCAATCGGTCATCACCCTTCAGAAGAAAATCGTCAAGAATCTCCAATATCTGCGAGAGGACCGTGAGATCATTCTCATGGATCAGCGCGGTACCGGTCCATTGGCCGAAGATATGCTGTGCCCCAAGGCGCTGGGCGAGGGAGAAGCCATCGATGTTGATGCTCTGGTCGCCTGCGTCAAAGCCGCAGATGCCGACGGAGTGCGGCTTTCCGATTATCGCACGGCCTTTGCTGTCGAGGATTATCGAGCCCTGCGCTATGCGCTCAGAATAGACAAATGGGCCATCATCGCCAGTTCCTATGGCGCGCGGGTGGCGCAAGGGCTGGTGCGTCGCGATAATGAGGGCATTGACCGTATTCTCTTCAACGGCCCGCTCTTTCTGGCGACCCGGCTATTTGACTGGAAGCCGGAAGGGAAAATAGACGACCTGATCGACGCCTGTAACGAAGATGATGCCTGCCGCAATGCATTCCCCGATCTCTATTGGGATTACCAGCGTCTTCCCTTTGCCATGCGCAAGGTGAAGCTGGCTGAAGATGCGGTCTATCCAGCAGAAGCTCAGCCCTATTTCTACCAGAACAGGCTCAACGCCCTTCTGGCGCGCAACAAGGCCGCGCTCGTCCCTGCCGATATTGCCGCCACAGTGACCAGCGTCGACAAGGCTCTGGCAGAGGACGCCATCTGGACGCCGCCTGATCCGTTGCCTCAATCCATGAAGCGCATCAGCCTGTTGATGCATTTCGCGGTTGCTTGCGCCGAAGAGATTGCACCGCTTGCCGAGCAGTCGGAGATCGATTTTCAGCAACCTCTGACCATGCGATTTTACCGCAAGGCCTGTGACCGCATCGCGGAGGTGACATCTCACACGGTAAAACTTGAAAAAGGGTGGGATAAGGCGAATAAGACGGCACGGCCAACGCTCATTCTGAACGGCGCGTTCGACACCATCGTTTATCCGGATGCTGTCGCAGACAGCTTGCCATTCTTCACCGACGCCTCATGGGTGACCTTGCCGTTTGGTGGCCATGATGTGCTCAGCGTCAATCCGTGCGCACGAACGCTGGCGGGCGCATTCCTTGCTGGCAACGCGCCTGAAAAACTGGATACCGCCTGCGCTCAGAATGCGGATCTCTCATTTCTGCTGACCCCGCAACAGGCCAGAAAATAGCGCCTTGCCTATTGGGCGCCTCATAAACGCTGGCAAGCTCCAACAACGCAAAATTATCGCATTTCAAATCCGGGTGGGAGCGGCAGCTCTTTTTCCTCTTCCGGTTCGGAAGGGGGCGTCATGATGGACAGCGCACCGGCATTGGCCCCGGCCAACAGATCCGGCGCCGTAATCGGCCCGATATCCTGCGACTGGGCATTGAGCGAGGACGAAAGCGCGTCGGCTTCCTTCTGTCGCGCCATGATGTCGCTGCCGCTTGCGGTGGCCTTGGTGGCAAACAGGCCGCGCTTGGCCTGTTTGGCTTCAAAGAATTCATCCTGATAATAGCCTTCTTCGGGCATGGCCCAACCAAGGCGCACGATATAGCTGGCCAGATCGGTCACATTGACCGGCGGCTCCCCTGCCTTGAACTGGTTGATGCCCGGCCCCAGATAGCAGGTTGCACTATCCGACCCCTCTTTGGCTTTCTCGTCATTGGTGGCCCCGTCTTCTCCGATCCAGTCACAGCGTACAGAGCGGGCGCGGATGAAGCGTTTGAGCGCCGTGGCACCCAGCTTGTCGCATTTGGCGGCCCTGCCGGCCATCCAGCATTCTTTATTGCTGTCGGAAGTCTGAAGATGGGCGAGATTGACATCCACCTCGCGATATTTGCTGACCATCAAGGTGAGCTTGGTGGGCGTTTGCACAGCAACCCGTCGGAAAATCTCCGGCAGAGGCTCCGGCTCCGGCTCGGGCGGAAGAGGCATACCCTGTTCGCGCTCGAGGGGAGCGGCCTGATAATAAGGGGACAGCGCAAAGCCCGGCGTCACATTGCGCTTGGGCGGTGCCACAAGCTTGCCAGCCTGCGGCCCCTGCAACAACACTTGCATGTTGGATGAGGCTTCATCGTCAGACTTGGCATCGAGGGGAAGGGCGGCCTGTTGCTGTCCGGTTTGGGTTCTTTTTGCTGTCTCGGACGCGCTTTGCTCGTCTGCCTTCTTGCGCTCTTGCGTTGAGAGATAGGCATCCTGCGGTGCGGAAGGGGAGCCCTGCCAATACCAGAAAAGATAGAAAACCAGTGCCGTCAGCGCAAAGGCTGAGCCGACCAGCATGATATTGCCCAGAAGCCTGTCCAGCCATGAACGCTCGGGAGCTGGTTGCCGGGCGGCATAATGATCGTCCGCCGGTGCGCCATTTGTTCGCCTTTTTCTGCCCATGACCCTGACTATACTCAATAAGCTGGTTTGCACTCGGCCTAACGCCGCGCCTGCCGAGGAGAGCCCCGAATGCAGACATGGGGAGAATATAACCTCAAATATAGAGAATTAAAGGCAGCAGTTCTGACAAGGGGGCTTTCCCTTGGCACTCTTCTTCAAACCTTACTGGGGATTATTGGCTGGCCCACAGGATTTTGGCCAAGCGTACCTTATTGTCGTCTGTCACGGGCAGTGCAAGTTGGGCTTGGCCCAGTGGGGCGAGATAGAATGCCCCATCGTGATCGGCAGAAATATCACCCACAATGATGCCGCTTTCGTGTTCTTCACGGCAGAAGAAGACCACGCGATCTCCCTCAACAATCGGACAACAAAGGCCCAGCAAAAGTGAGGTTCCTTCCTTATAGAAAGGCGTCAAGCGGTCTTCCTCAATCCTGAACAGGAAAACCCTTTCTGCTGGTGATAAAGCTCCCTTTGGTGAGGCTGTTTCTAGTTTTTCCCCTTGTTGCGGGGAGGGGCTATCAAAGGAGCCTATAAGGCCGATGTGATCACTGTCATCCGATCCGGATCGAGAGGAAGAGGGAACCGTATGATCCAGAGATGGGATATCTGCGGCGAGTGTTTGATCAAGGATGTCCTGATAGGACCAGACGACACATTGCCGCTCGCCAAGCAATTCAACGAAAAAGGTTTCTACGGAGACCTGTGTTGCATCCAGAATGCGGGCGATCGACTCTGTTGATGGCCAGCGGGGCCGCCCATTTGGCTGGAACCGCTTGGAGCGGTTGAATATGCTGGCATCCAACCCCGCCATACGAGCCAGGGAGGTGATAGATACCCCCTCCCTGGCCGCTAGCGCATCTATGGCTTGCCATAGGCGTTTGTGAGATAGCATTGGTGATTCTCAATAAACTCATATGAATATCTAAACCATAGAGGGAAAAATAATAAATACAATCAAAAGTTGTGTTTTGCACAAGGTATTCGGGCCTATTGTTGACAATCCCGCGTCCTAACAGACTGCCGTTAAGCCTTTTTCGCATAGCTGCGAGCGACGGAATTTTGCCACTTTCAACCTGGGCGGTCGGCTGCTATTAGAAATCCGATGAGTTCGCCGTCAGACATCTGCCAGCAATAAGGGGCGCGAGGCGGTTTCGAGCGGAGCGGACGACCTTTCGCGGAGCATGTTGCCCTATGGCAAAACGGATCTATAAACTGGTTACCAAAGACCAATGGAACGAGGCAAAGGCCAAGGGTGTCTTCGAAGGGGCGCCTGTCGACCTGGCCGATGGCTTCATTCATTTTTCGACCGCAGAGCAGGTGGAAGAGACAGCAAGAAAGCATTTCAAGGGCGTTGATGATCTTCTGCTGCTTGGTGTTTGCGTTGAGGAATTGGAGCACTGTGCCGGTCCAGTGACATGGGAACCATCGCGTGGTGGCGCCCTGTTCCCGCATCTTTATCACACTATGCCGCTAGAGGCCGTAAGCGAAGAGAGCGCCTTGCCTATGACGCGTGACGGATATCATCGCTTCCCGCAGTTGCAAGAAGAATAGAACAAGAGCAAACGACCATGTCCAATCCCTTTCTCGATACGCTGGCGCGCAAGGCCCTGTTCACCCTGAACCCCGAGCTGGCTCACAAGATAAGCATTCAGTTGCTCAAGACAGGGCTTGTGCGTGGCCCCAGATTGCCGGACGATCCGGCGCTGAAAATCAAGCTCTGGGATCTGGAATTTCCCAACCCGTTGGGGATGGCTGCAGGGTTTGACAAAAATGCCGAGGTACCTGATGCGACCTTGGCTCTTGGGTTTGGTGCAACGGAAATCGGCACCATCACGCCGCTCCCGCAAGGAGGAAATCCCAAGCCGCGTCTCTTTCGCCTTATCGAGGATGATGCGGTTATCAATCGTATGGGCTTCAATAACGAAGGGCATGCTGCAGCCCATGCGCGATTGGCCGCGCGCAAGGCCAAAAATGGGATCATCGGTGTGAATGTGGGCGCCAACAAGGACAGCAAGGATCGCATTCAGGACTATGTGAAGGGCATTGCCGCCTTCGCTGATCTGGCGTCTTTTTTCACGATCAATATTTCTTCGCCCAACACGCCGGGGTTGCGCGACTTGCAGGCACGGGATGCGCTGGACACTTTGCTGGCCCGCGTTCTGGAAGAACGCAACACCCAGACCAAATGGGTCGGTCGTTCGGTTCCGGTTCTGCTGAAGATCGCCCCGGATGTGGATGAATTCGGCCTTGATGATATTTGCGCGGTAGCTGTCGCCCGTGGCGTTGATGGCATGGTGGTCTCCAACACCACCCTTGATCGCCCCAATCATCTCGCCTGCCAGAAGCAACTGTCCGAAGCCGGTGGACTGTCCGGCAAGCCTCTGTTTGACAAGTCGACCATTGCTTTGGCCAAAACCCGCAAGCGCGTCGGGCCGACCATGCCTCTGGTGGGCGTTGGTGGCATCACGGACGCCATCTCGGCCATCGAGAAGATCCGGGCAGGTGCCAATCTTGTGCAATTCTACACCTCCATGGTTTATGGCGGTGTTTCCATGGTCAGCCTGATGGTGATGGAAATGTCGGCCATTCTTGCCGAACGCGGTGTTTCACATCTGGATCAAATCCGCGGCGAAAGCTGCGATGACTGGGCCAAGCATCCTTTGGCCTGAAGATTAGGGGAATAATCATGAGCACAACCATATGGCACAATCCGCGCTGTTCGAAATCACGCGAGACGCTGGCTCTCATCGAAGAAAAGGGCGAACAGCCAACCATTCGCAAATATCTCGAAGACGCGCCAAGCGTCGAGGAAATCCGTGACATTCTGGGGCTGCTGGGCATTGAACCGCGCGCGCTGATGCGCACCAAGGAAGCGCTCTACAAGGAGCTGGGGCTTGCCGATGTGGCCGATGACGACGCCTTGATCCAGGCGATGGCAGACAATCCCAAGCTGATCGAACGCCCTATCGTTATCAAGAATGGACAGGCGCGTCTGGGCCGCCCGCCAGAATCCGTGCTTGAAATTCTTTAAGTTTGCTAGGGCGCCCTCTGTTCGAGGAGCAGAAGCCTGCAGCGGAAAAGAGAAGAGATCAAATCAAAAAGGGGAGCGCATGGAGTGCGGTCCTCTTTTTCATATTGGGAAGGCGTGCCGGGTGCCGCGCTTAGGCGAATGCGCGTTCCATTCGCCGAGGGAGCATCAGACCAAGGCTGATACCACGTGCTGCCAGAAAACACATAAGCCCCAGCCATAGCCCGTGATTGCCCAAAAGGGGCATTGCCACAAATTGCACGATGAAGAAAACACTGGTGGCAAGAATGGACACATTGCGCATGGTCGAGGACCATGTTGCGCCCACATAGATGCCATCAAGCTGGAAGGCGAAAGTGGCAACAAAAGGCGTAAGAGCAGCCCAGAAAAGATAGACCCTTGCCAACTCGCGCACGGCAGGCGCCGTGGTCAGAGCATCAATAATGGTCGAGCCGAGCACCAGCATGATCAGGCTGAGACCTATGCCAAGGCCAAGCCCCCACATAAGGGTCAGTTTGACTGTGCGCTCAAAGGCCGGGCGATAACGAGCGCCGATGGCCCGGCCGCCCAACTGCTCGGCGGCCGTGGCGATGCCATCCAGAAAGAAGCCGCCGAACATGAAGAATTTCATTAGCAGTTCGTTGGCGGCCAGAATTGCGTCGGTTTGGCGTGCGCTCAGCGCAGTGAACAGGGTGAAGGTGAACAGCATCACCATGGATCGAATGAAGATGTCGCTGTTCACCGCCAGAAAACGGGCAAAGGCTTCTTTATGGAAAAGCCTTGGCAGTGGCACCCGCCAATCGGCACGCAGATGGTGCGCCATCATGCCCAGCCCCACCAGCGTTGCCACAGCCTCTGCGGCAACCGAGCCAAAGGCCGCTCCGGCAACACCAAGATCAAGTCCGAGCACGAACCAGACCGTCAAAATGACATTGATGCTGTTTTGCAGGATAAGCAGTGCCATCCCCTGACGTGATTTGCCAAGGCCGAAGAGCCAGCCGAAAATGGCGAAGTTACCCAGACTGAAGGGCATCGCAAAAAGTCGGATGAGCAGATAGGTTTGCGCCGCCTCATTCACCGCGTCAGATCCGCCCATGGCAGCCAGAGCCCAAGGAGTGACCAAGGGGCCGAAGATGATCGTGAGAAGCCCCAGAAGCAACGCAATCACCAAGGCGCGATAGGCGACAGCCCGTTGTGAAATCGTGTCTCCTGCGCCAAGCGCCTGCGCTGTGAGCCCCGTAGTGCCCATGCGCAGAAAATTGAACGAGGAAGCCACGATATCAAACAGCGAAGAGCCAATGGCAATGCCACCCATCAGAGAGGCGCTTCCCAATTGTCCGATGACCGCCATATCGACGATCCCCACCAAAGGCACCGTGATGAGCCCAAGGGTCATGGGCACAGCAATACCCAGAACCAGCTTATGGGTGACGGAAAAAGCACGCTTGTTGTCTGCAGGCGCAAGGTCCATTGAAAGCAATCCAGTGAGGCCGGAATGTCCGGAAGAAATAGGAAGGGACTACGCCATGCGTAGATCGGAGCCTTCTTCCTCTAGCATCGCTGGCTGAGCAAGGAAAGCGCAAAGATGCCCCTTGCGTTAGCGGGACAAGGCCACGCTGGACGTGAACACCGGAGGGAAACAGGAGACAATAGAAGACAACCGACGGATTGGATCTGGCAGGGAAGGCGTGGGGCACGGTCATAAAAACAATCAACCGCCGCACGGGGACCATTCGCGCGACGGTTGATTTGCAGTGTCAAATCTCTGGTCCTACCAATAAAAGGTACTGGGGACGGGCCGGGGACAGGCACTCTGGCTAGAGAGTTGGTTTGACCGGAGAAACCGCCTCTCATTCAATCCCGAAACGCTGTCTGAAAGATCAGCCAGCTTCCTGTGTTTCAGGATCATTGCTGTTGTGACGAGTATTGCTCAGCCACCTTGTCATGTCATCTTAAACATATGTAATGTCTTGGAAAGGTTTGCCAAGAGGAGAAACAAGAGGGCGGGCAAAAGGCTTGGTCAGTCGTCCCGACGGCCAACCTTGAGCAGACGCATGATCAACCAGATGGGGAAGACGATCAGCGCGCCAAGCAGGAAATATTCCACCGCCCAATGCACTGCATCAAAGCCCATATAATAAATATGCTGTACAAGACTCGTAAGATAGGTAAGCACCTGCCGAGGGTGGAGGTTGAGGGCGCTGAGCACGACGCCGACCACGACGGAAAGGCCGATCAACCGTAGGATCACAGGGCCGGGCGAGCCGCCGAAAAAGCGCGAAAGTTTCGAATCGGTCACATTGTTTCTCCCTGTATTCTGAAACCGGCAAGATTGACAATTCTTCCAAGGGTATCCGTTCCGGCATGGACATCATAAACGAGCATGTAGTCAACTTGGAAGGTGGCATCAACCTTTGATTAAGCATATAGCTTGAATTCGGGCGATAAGAGGGCGTATATATGCGTACAAACAACCTCTATAAGGGTGTAATTCCCTCTCTCAAGAGTCATAAGGCTGAGCACAGACATCAGCATGAGATCGTTCCTCATCATTGGAGCGCGCTGAAGAGCAGGGGCACTGGGCACAATGATGAGTGAAGAGTATCTGGATAGCTTTTGCCGCTATCTTGGAAGGATCAAGACCACACGCCACATGCTGCTTGTCGCTGGACTGTTTGCTGCCGTTTGCAGTCTGCTCTCCTTGTTCAGCACGCATTTCATTTTGGTGTTTGTTGGCTCTCCCATCGAGCCTCTGGTCAAATTCTTGTCCTACATCCTGCCATTCTCTCTGGTTTTTGCGTCCAGCTTCCTGCTCATTCGCGGCTTTTCTGCTGTCCATACCAAAAACGAATATCTCTGGGAGATTGCCGAGCGGGATGATTTGACCCGACTGGTCAACCGCGCCGGTTTCCTGCGCAGGGGGCGAAATCTTGCCATGAAAGCCGAGCGCGACATGTCTTCCTTGTCCATGATCATGTTCGATGTCGACCACTTCAAGACAATCAATGACACGCGCGGGCATTCCGCTGGCGATATGGCTCTCAGGCATCTTTCAGACCTTCTGCGCCAGATCTGTCGTGATGGCGATGTTGTTGCCCGCTGGGGAGGGGAAGAATTTGCGATCATCTTGCCCAATGCCAACGCCCAGGGCGCGACCATCTGGGGGGAACGCCTGCGTGAGAAGATCGCCAAGACGCCCTTCATCTGGAAAGACAGGGCCATGTGCCTGACCATCAGCGCCGGTGTGACAGAATGGACCCATGAGGGCGATAGCCTGGAAGCCATGGTCGAGCGTGCAGACAAGGGGCTCTATCTGGCCAAGGCTGCCGGGCGCAATCGGGTCCATCTTCTGCGGAACCATTTGGAAACTGTGCCAGCTTTCGAACAGGATGTCATGTTTAGTGATGAACAGGGCACTCCGGGACATGTCGCGTAAGGCAAACGGATAGACAACGCCCTGCCTCTGTCCCATAGTCTTTATATGACTGAGATGCCACCCAAAGAAGAAATCACCAATCAGCCAGACAGTGACCAGATTCCCAATCCTGCAGGGCGGTTGGTGACGCGCTTTGCCTTGCCGTCGGACGACAAGGGTAGCTCGCTTCTTCCTGCCGTCTTTGATGATTGGCTCAAGAGCAAGGGCTGGCAATTGCGTCCGCATCAAAAAGCGATGTTGATGGCGCAGGCTGAGGGGCAGCCGACCCTGCTCATCGCGCCCACAGGTGCTGGCAAGACGTTGTCCGGCTTTCTGCCCTCGCTGATCGAGCTGGAAAGGGATCGGCGCGAATGGGGAGATGAGCGCTGGCACGAACAGCTACACACCCTCTACATCTCGCCTCTCAAGGCTCTGGCGGTGGACATTGCGCGCAATCTGGAAACACCTATTGCAGAGATGGGGCTCGATATAACGGTCGAAACCCGCACCGGCGACACGCCCGCTCACAAACGCCAGAGACAAAAACAGCGTCCGCCAAATTTTCTGCTGACAACGCCGGAGCAATTGGCGCTGCTGCTGGCTTCACGGGAGGCCGAAACCCTGTTTGCCTCCCTCAAGACCATCGTGCTGGACGAGCTGCATGCTCTGGTTACCTCCAAAAGGGGGGAGCTGCTGAGCCTTGGTTTGTCCCGTCTGCGTAGCCTTGCGCCGGATGCGCGACCGGTGGGCCTCTCGGCAACGGTGGCCGATCCGCTGGAGCTCGGGCATTGGCTGGTGCCCCATGCTGAAGCGAAACCGCAGCGCGAACCACAGATCATCCAGTTGAAAGGCGGCACAAGCCCGGATATCGAGGTTCTGGAATCTGAAGAACCGATCCCGTGGGCAGGCCATAGTGCCCGCTATTCGCTGCCCGATCTCTATGCCCTGATCAAGGCTCACAAGACCACATTGCTGTTTGTGAATACCCGCTCACAGGCTGAATTCCTGTTCCAGTCCCTCTGGACCATCAATGAGGATACCCTGCCCATTGCCCTTCATCATGGCTCGCTGGATGTAAGCCAACGCCGCAAGGTGGAAGCGGCCATGGCGGCGGGCAGCCTGAGGGCTGTGGTTTGTACCTCGACCCTTGATCTGGGTATCGACTGGGGCGATGTGGATCTGGTGATCAATATCGGCGCGCCGAAAGGAGCAAGCCGTCTTGCCCAACGTATCGGGCGGGCCAACCACCGCCTTGATGAGCCTTCCAAGGCCATTCTCGTGCCTTCCAACTGTTTCGAGCTTCTGGAATGCCGTGCCGCGCTCGACGCCAACTATATTGGCGATCAGGACACGCCACCGGTCCGCAAGGGAGGGCTTGATGTGCTTGCCCAGCATATTCTGGGCCGCGCCTGTGCTGGACCCTTTGATCCGCTCGATCTCTATCGTGAGGTGACCGCCGCCTATCCCTATCGGGCCCTGCCGTGGGAGCTGTTCGAGCAGGCTATCGATTTCGTCGCAACAGGTGGCTATGCCATGCGGGCCTATGAGCAATTTGCCAAGCTGAAACCCATGAAGGACAAGGAGACAGGTCAAATCCTCTGGCGCCTGTCTCATCCGAAGCGGGCGCAGCAATATCGGCTCAATATCGGCACCATCGTCGAAGAAGCGATGATCAAGGTGCGTCTTACCTCATGGAAAGGCGGCAGCGGCGAGCAGAAGCGACTGGGGCGCTTTGGGCGCGTGTTGGGGGAGGTGGAAGAGGGGTTCATTGAGGGGCTTGCGCCGGGGGACAGTTTTCTCTTTGCCGGTCAGGTCTTACGCTTTGAGCGGTTGGACGAGAATTCTGCGCTGGTAACAAGAACCCAGCATCGCGAGCCAAAGGTGCCAGCCTATAATGGCGGCAAGTTTCCACTCTCGACCTATCTGGCCTCGCGGGTCAGGGCCATGTTGGCCGATCCTGAGAGCTGGTCAAGATTGCCTGAGCAGGTTCAGCATTGGCTGGCCCTGCAAAAGCAGCACTCGATCATTCCCTCTGCCGATCAGATGTTGATCGAGACCTTCCCGCGATCGGGCAAATTCTATCTTACGCTCTATGCCTTCGAGGGACGGTTGGCGCTGCAGACGCTAGGTATGCTGCTGACGCGCCGTCTGGAAAGGGCAGGGGCACGGCCGCTTGGCTTCGTGGCCTCCGATTATGCCCTGATGATCTGGGGCCTCAGGGATTTGGCCAAGCTGGAAGAGGAGCTCGGTTGGAGCTTTGCGCAGCTCTTTGACGAAGACATGCTCGGGGATGATCTGGAAAGTTGGCTGGCCGAATCTGCCATGCTCAAGCGCACATTCCGCAATTGTGCCGTTATTTCCGGCATGATCGAGCGGCGGCATCCGGGAATGGAAAAGTCCGGACGTCAGATCACCATGTCGTCCGATCTCATCTATAATGTGCTCAAGGATCACGAACCCGATCACCTGTTGCTGAAAGCCACATGGGATGATGCAGCCAGTGGTCTGTTGGATATTGCCCGTCTTGGGGCTATGCTCCAGCGCATCAAGGGCCGAATCGTCCACGCCCCTCTGGACAGCCCGTCCCCGCTTGCTATTCCGGTGTTGCTGGAAATCGGCAGAGAGCCGATCTATGGTGAGGCGGAGGACGAAATGCTGCTCGAAGCGGCCGAGGAAATGGGGCTGTGATGTCCCGCATTGAGTGAGCCAACGTGCAACAGGAGGCCCGTATCATGGGGTGGCAAAAACGTCTGCAGCAATGCTCCCTTTCATCAAGCTTGCCCGAGGGCTTTGAAGAGCGGCAGCCGGACGGTGAAACCTTGACGCCATCCGCTCCTGAGCCTGCCAGCCCAGTCGATTATGCCTTCTCCCATGCCGGTGAAGCCTTTGTTGCCAGCCTTTCCGGCGCGCTTTATTGGCCTGAGCAGAAAACCCTGCTCGTCGCAGATCTGCATCTGGAAAAGGGATCGGCGTTTGCCCGTCTCGGACAGTTCCTGCCCCCCTATGACAGCCAGCGAACGCTGGCCCTGTTGGCGCTTGATATTGCTCATTTCAAGCCTGAGACCGTCATCTGCCTTGGGGACTCTTTCCATGATGTCGATGGCCCCAAACGCATGTCAACCAGCGTCGCCGAGCGGTTGCAGGCATTGACCACTGCGCAAAAATGGATTTGGCTGACCGGCAACCATGACCCGCTCATTTCCTCCGATCTTGGCGGAGAGATTTGTGATATCCGACAGATGGAGGGAGCCAATTGCGCCGTCATCCTTTGCCATGAACCAGGAGAGAGCGCGGGCCTTGAGGCGTCTTGGCAATCGGATACGCTCTGTCTTGAGATCTGCGGCCATCTGCATCCGGTGGCAAGAATTCCGGCGCGTGGCCGGACCTTGCGTCGCAAATGCTTCGTGCTGGCCAAGGATCGCATCATAATGCCCGCCTATGGCAGCTATACCGGTGGGCTGGAGCTGTGCGAGGAAGCCTTCGCGCCTTACATGTCTGAGGATGCCAAACTCTTGGTGCTCGGTCGCCAGACCCTCGCGATGCATGGAGCAAGCATCTCTGTGCCCAGATCTTCTTCGAGGCGCAGGCGCTAGCGCGACAAAAGAGCTGGAAAGGCGGCAAGAGGGAAAGATCAGTTCTTGCGGAAGACCACACCGGTGAGCCAGCCGGTGAAAAGAGCGATCAACACACAGGTCAACCCGTAGAAGAATTCATGATCCCGCGCCAGCGTAAAGGCATGTTGCTCAAAGCCCGTTTTGGCGACATGCAGCTTTTGCGTTGACGAATGTAGCAAGGCGCCGCCACGCAACAGATGAACCGTCACTTCATATTCTCCCACTTCCACGTTGGATGGAATGGGGATCGTGCTGCGGAAGAGGGACTTGCTGAGGAATGTAACCGAGGACGGGTCGTCTGTATAAAGCCCTTTTTCCCGCATTTGCCTCAAGGCCGCCACGCGGAAGGGGTCGTAGGTCGCAAATCTGTCCTGCGGATTGAAAGTCGGGGGCAACAGCAGATAACGTGTGCCGATCTGCAATTTAGCCAGCAGCGAAGGATGGGCGATATCAACCAGCTTGCGCGTTGTCGACATGGCATAGAAGTTGGGCGCATTGCTATAGAGCCTGCGATCCTGATTGATCCAGATGCCAAAGGTGCGCTCCTTGCGACGCGAGACCAGCGTCTGGTCCCAGCCTCTTACGACAACCACCAGATCATAGGGCTCGCCGCGGGACACAGTTGCTCTGTCGCGTTCGATCGTGCCGAAGATAACGATGTCCGATCCGGTGAAATTGGAGGAAATCTTGATGACCCGCTCGGAAAGATCCGCCACGATGCGCTCACTATGAGCGGCGTGGATGGTTCCTCCCATGCATACGCCAAGCCAGAGCAGCAATCTGGCCCCGAAGATCGTTCTTGAGAGGCGCGACGGGATCATCTGCTCACCTCCATCACCTCGGTGCTGTAATGGTCCGTCGGTTCGAGTATGAGATCCACGGCAAAGCGCATGCCAACCATGAGTACGAGAATGCCCAGGAGGGCACGTAACTGCTCGCCCTTCATCTTCTGGCCGATCTGGGCGCCAAACTGCGCGCCAATGGTGCCGCCAACCATCAGAATGAGTGCCAGCACGATATCGACCGAATGGTTGGTTGTGGCGTGCAGAATGGTGGCGACGCCCATGGTCACCAGAATCTGGTAGAGCGATGTGCCAATCACGACAGCGGTGGGGACGCGTAGCAGATAGATCAGGGCTGGCACCAGCATGAAGCCACCACCGATACCCAGAACAGTTCCCAGAAAGCCGATGCTGCCGCCAATGGCAATCACCGGCAGGATACTGACATAGATCTTGGACTTCTTGAAGCGCATCTTGAGCGGCAGCCCGTGAATCCAGTTATGCTGGCCCGGTTTGCGTGTCGTGACGATGCCCTTGCGGGCCTTGACGATGGCGCGCACACTCTCCATTACCATAAGAGTGCCCACGGCACCAAGAAAGGTCACGTAGGAGACAGAGATGATCAGGTCCAACTGCCCAAGCTCTCTCAACTGCTTGAACACAAAGACCCCGACTGTCGATCCCGTTATACCGGCTGAAAAGAGCACCGTTCCCAGTTTGAGGTCGAGATTGCCGGTTCTGAGATAGGCCAGCGCTCCGGTCGTGGAAGAAGCCGTGATCTGGGCCGTTACCGAAGCAACAGCAACCGCAGGGGAAATACCGTAGAAAATGAGCAAGGGCGTGAGCAGAAAGCCGCCGCCAACCCCGAAAATGCCAGAAAGAAACCCGACCGTGCCTCCCATGCCAAGGATGACAAAGATGTTGACAGGCATTTCAGCGATAGGCAGGTAGAGCTCCACGCGCTACTCCTGTTTTCCAGCCGCCAGTTCTGTCGACTGTCAGGAAAATCACTCCCTGACAAGTGCGGCAAAATGCTCAAGAACAAATTGCCCCAAGCCTTGCCCGCTCAAGGTGTGGCCCGATAGGCTATTTGTGATTTGGTCTGTTTCAAAGCGCCGTTCAATCGTCGCTCCAAACACAAGATACATGTCTTCATGCATCCCATATAGAGCGCCCCGGTGTCAACGAAACATCTCGCAAATAACGTTAAATTGCACTGCCTTGCCCGAAAGAGCCGCGTTTGATGCGCTTGCTTGGTGTTTATCCCAACCGAGGTCTATACGTGCGAGGTGAGCGTACGGATCAGGGCGCGCCGCACCTTTGGGCATTCGCAGCCACAATGGGGTTGCGAATGCGTGTTAAGGTCAGCAGGACCCCTCATATGGTGCAGTTCAGGCGGCGTCGCCAGAGCGGATCAGATGACCCGCTGTGCCAGCGCTTCAAGGAGAGCCGCATCGATTTCGCCCGTAACCTTCAATCCCGCAATTTCCTGGAAATTGCGGATCGCGGTGCGCGTACGGGGGCCCATCTGACCATCAGCCGGTCCGGCATTGTAACCAAGAGCGCCAAGCATTGACTGGGCTTTGGCGATCACTCTCGGGTCAGCCCCGAGGCGCTTGTTGGCATTGGCCAACTGCTCGGGCGTTGTGGCGACCCATTCAGGCGGCAAAGCTGATAACTGGTTTGCAGAGGCCTTGGCCACTTTTGGAACCCAGGCAGCAACCAGCGCCTTGGCGGCCTTCTGCTGAGGCCCCTTGAGCACGCTCAGAATTTCATCGCGTTTGGCCTCGGCGCCCTTGTCGCCCTGCTTGGCTGCAATGGCGAACCATTTGTAGCTCTGCAGCAGATCTTGCTTGACGCCCATGCCACGGGCAAACAGGATGGCGAGGTTATACTGGCTATCCTTGAGGCCATGGTCGGCTGCCTTGAGGAACCATTGCACAGCCTGCTTGAAATCGGGCTTGCCCAAGCCACCTTCTGCGTAAAGCACTGCCAGATTGTGCATGGACTTCACATTGCCCTGATCGGCTGCGCGTTGATACCATAGCCGCGCCACTTGCAAGTCCTTTTTGACCCCATGGCCCTTCTCGTACAGATTGGCCAGACTATATTGCGCCTGCGGCATGTTGAGGTTGGCGGCTTTCTCGAACCATTTGGCAGCTTCCTTGAGATCAACCTCTACGCCTTCGCCCACGGTAAAGCGACGGCCCAGCTCAAACTGCGCCAGTACATTGCCGCTGGTCGCAGCCTGCATGATCGGCGTTTGCTCTTGCGTGCCGGTATCACTGCCCAGATTGGCATTGGTCTGATTGTCATCCCCTCCGGAGACGACCGGAGGCATTGGCTGCGACTGGGCTTCCTGTTGCAGCGTGTCATAGTTACCAAGCTTGGTGCCCTCGGGAATAGAACTTGTTGGCGTCAGGTCAATGCCCTGATTGCCTGGCTGATTGAGCATGGCCTTGGCTTTTGCCATGGCTGCGTCATGGGAAATCGGCTGCGAGGCTGGCCTGCTGACGCGTGGACCACCCAGCTTGTCCTGAGCAAGGGTCGGCTGCGAGAAGGCAATGGCGCGCGTGGCCTCTTCATCACTCATGCTCGGAGCAACGCTGCCCGAGGAGGGGGTGATGCTGGATTGTGGGCCCGCAGATGCCGGCTCGGAAGCAACGGGAGCTTCCGGCAGGTCCGGAATGCTCTGAGCTGGTGCAGACGAACCAGCCGGAGCCACTGTCTCTCCAATGTCATCAAAGCTTGGTACCGCATTGTCTGACTGCGTTTGCGCCGTATCGGTATTGAACAGGCCATAGAGACTGGAATCCGGATTTTTCACCAGCTGGATCGTCGTAATGGCAAGCAAAATGGCTGCCGCCGCCATGAGCAACGGACGGCTATGGCGTGAGAAGGTTTGACCCAGTTTGGCAAACAGACTGTTGCTGGCCTCTTCATTCTCAAGCAGATGAACCGCGCTTTCTTCAATGGCCGCTGCATCAGGCGAGCCGATAGCGGCCTCCTTCTGCATCTTCTTGGCCATGCGGGCGGCTTCCTTGATGGCTGCCCGGCGCTCTTTGCGGCTCATGCCTTTGGTTTTGTCTTCTTCGTTCGCTACATCTGCCTGCGCTTCTGCTTCGGTCGCAGGCTTTTTGCTGCCCTTGAAACGGGAGAGGAAGCTTCCGCCCGCGCCCTGTTCCTTCTCGACCTGAGCGCTTTCCCGTGCTGCGGCCTGTGCTGCGCGTCGAGCGGCCGCAATGAAGTCGGCTTTGGACTGGCCCTGATCGTGCTGAGAGCCGCTTCTGGCTCTCTGGCTGCTCTGGGCAGCTTGCGACGAGCCCGGAGCTCCTTGCACAATGCGAGCGGTTCTCGGTTTTGTTGCGGGCGCTTCCTGCTCGGTATTCTTTAGGGCAACATTGCCCGTCACCTGAGGCTGCGCCTGAGCGCTTTCGCCAGTCTGGCGCGCTGTTGCCGTATCGGTCTGTGCCTTGGAAACGCTTACCGCCTTGCCCGAGAGGTAAATGCCCGGCTGTCTGGTTTCACCAGAGGAAACTTGCGGAGCGGAGGCTCCGGCAGACGCTGCGGCGGGCATTCCCTGTTGTGGCCCGGCTGATGCACCCGCTCGGCTGCGTGTTGGCGCAGACGTCGCATTGGTGTCGCTCTGTTGCATACGCGAAGGCTGCCTGCCGCGATTTTGTAGCAGCTCGCTGGCGCTGAGGGGCTGGCCCTGGTGTCCTTGCGGGCTTGTCTCTGCAGCATCGGGCGCACTCTTTGCCTTGCGGCGGCGCAGAATGTTGCCCAGACCGCGACTTTTGGGCTCTTCAGAAACAGCCTCAGCGATTGGCTCAAGCGGTGCGTCCGGCAGAGCAGACTGCTGCGGTTTCAATTCTTCTGCGCGCACCTGCTCTTCGAGCTTGCCGAGACGATCGACAATTGCATTGAGCATGGAGCTGACGCCATTCAGGCTTTGCTGTGTCGTGGTTTCGCTGGTCTCTGCGAAACGACGCAAGCCGTGCAGATCATCCTTGAGTCCGTCGATAATGGCTTCAAGCGCGGCGTCGTTGCCGCCTCCTGCAATGGGGCCAACCTGCTGGAGAGCCTTGATCGCAGCTTGTTCAGCCACCTGAGCAGCATTGGCGCCGCCAGAGGCGCCAGAGCTGCTGTTCGCGGCGAGCTTGCGAATATCTTCGCCAATGCGATCAACGGCGTCAAAGCGAGTTTGGGTGCGCGAAAATTCAGCGGCCAGCGTATCCAGCCGCTCCGTCAGCATCTCGAAGAACTGATGGTCGTCAGAAAACTGGCTGGCATTGTCAAGGCGCTGCGCAAGATCGATGATCTGGCTTTCAAGCTGCGAAATCGCGCCGCTGGAAAGACCCGAGCCATCCGCTACTGCTGCGGCCTGCGGTGCGCTGCGCAAAATGTCTTCCTGCGCTTCCATGCGGTCGGCAAGACGAGACAGGCTGCGCTCGAGAGCGCCCAGATCAGAGCTTGCCATCTTGTTGGCGAGCATGTCGTCGATGCGCGCAAGCGTCTGTTCTACCTGTTCAAAGCGGTGCTCGGAAACGGCCGGGGATTGCTCGGTCCGGACAAACTGGTCCAGATTGGTCACCCGTTCGGCCAATGTGGCCAGAATATCGAGTTGATCGCGATGGGTGCCCTGATCAGTCAATTCCACAAGGCTTTCCACCTGACGGGCAAGGGCTTCAAGGGGCTTGTGAATGCTGGTGTGGTCGGAGCCATTCTCCAGGCGGTCAGCCAAAGCCGACAACTGATTCTCCAAACCGCTCAGCCGGTCATTCGGATCAAGCCGCTCGATCAGCGCCTGCATTTGGGAAAGGCGCTGCTCAAGGCCATTCTGTTCCGCAAAATTCGGATCAGATGCGTTGGCGCGTTTGACGTCATTCTCCAGCGTGGCAAGCCGTTCGATCAATTCATTCATCTGGCCAGAGATGCTCGAAAGATGCTGCATATCGGGCTGAGTGGCGAGAATATCGCGCAAGTGGTCCATCTGTTCGGACAATTTGGCGAAATCTTCCTCATGCCCGCCGGCATCCATATCATCGAGCTTGGCCAGAATGCGGTCGAACTGTGCGTTGATAGACGGATCCTGCGCCGAACGGTCAAGCAAGGCGCGCACATCCCGCATTGTTTCTAGAATGGCGGGATCTTCTCGGGTTTCGGAAATGGCAGTCGACAATTGCTCGATGCGACCGGAAAGGCTTGCAATCTCGCGCAAAACCCGATCGGAGGCGCCGGTCAGGTTGGCTTCTTCGATCAGCTTTCGCAGGGAGGTGACATCGTCACGCAGCGTGGCAAGACTGTCGTCCTGGGCCTGCAATTTGGCCAGTTTGTCGAGGGCATCACGATAAGTTCCCTGCGAGTCCTGTGCGGCACTCAAGGCATCCTGCGCTGTGCGGGCCACTTCAGAAACAGAGGTCTCTGCCCGACGTGCAATCTGTTCATTGAGGGTCTGGCTGTGGTCGAGCATCTGGCGCATGGCCGAATCAAGAGTGCCTCTCGGGCCAGCAGTTCCGGTCTGTGCAGATAGACGGTCCTGATAGGAGGGCATCTGTTCGCGGGCCACAGTATGGTCAGAGACGGTGCCTACAGAATAGGCTGACCGCGCAGGTGCCCGCTCTGGCCGCAGGCCGGAACGGGGTCGCGCCATCTGGCTGCCCCCTTTTCTTTCCAATGCCTGATCCACGCGCTGCAACTGGGCTTCAATGCGTTCAAGAGCGTTGCCATAATTGGCCTGATCCAGAGTGGAGGGAACACCACGCGCTCTGCCGCGACGGGGAGACGAGCCAAAGTCTCCTCTTGCGTCCCGTCGGGCACGGGAGGCACGATAGTCTTGTGGGGTATCTTCGCGTTCAAAGGGCATGTCGGGGGACTGAGCCGCTTCACCCGCCAATGCATGAAGCTGGGCTTCGATATCCTCAATTGCATCCAGAAGAGCCGAATTCTGACGAGGCCGACCTTTGGGGGCGGTTGCACGGAGGCTGTCATGCGCACCTCTGTTGCGATCCGTACCTCGAAGACCTTCTATATACTCGCCTACATCGCGATCGGTGTGATATGTGTCATCAATCATAGTACTGGCTCAACTCTTTGCGGTTCTCTGCATCCGCTGCGCAATGCGGGCACCCGCCCCCCCGCGAAAACGGTCTTTTCCCAGAGTACTGTGATAAGTTAGGGTAAATAACGCGTTAATCCTGATGCGTATTGCGAAAAATACTGATCGCTTTAATCATTTGCTCACCATATTCTTCCGATTTCTACTGGTTGTTCAGTGTCTCACTCTTCAATCAAGGGGCGTATATGCGAAGGGAGCGTTGACAGACGGGATGCAGGGTGGTTTACCCACGGGTAAGCTCACGACAGGCAATGGACATAGACCAGATTGCCAACAAACGGTCTGGGGAGACGGTTTTGAAAGAGGAAAAAACGCCCGCACCTGCCGCAGAGGCCGGCAAGGACGAAGGCAAGGATGTGCTTAGCGCGGCCACCAACCAGTCTGGACCGCTCTCCTATTCCATCGGGGATCTCGCCAAGGAATTCGGCGTGACCTTGCGCACCTTGCGTTTTTATGAGGACAAAAACCTCCTCAATCCGCGTCGGGATGGTGTTAACCGGGTTTATAGCCGCCGAGACCGAGCGCGCCTGAAGCTCGTCTTGATGGGTAAAAAGGTCGGTTTTTCACTGACCGAAATCAAGGAAATGCTCGATCTGTATGATTTGCGTGACGGGCAGGTGCCCCAGTTGCGCGCAGCATTGGATCGCTTCAGCTTGCATATCAATATCCTGCGGCAGCAAAGGACCGATGTAGATCAGGCCATCGCCGATCTGGAACGGACGGTGGAAGTCGTCTCCGGCATGCTGCGCGAAAAGGAAAAGAAGGAGGGCTAGAAAGCCCTCAACAGCCCTTAATCCACATGCAAGAAAGGGACTAGCTTAGTCGCAAAGACCGGCTTTCATCTTCCAATAGCCCAGAGCGGCCATGGAATTGGCATCCGGCATGGCGCCTTTCTCGAACATGGCCAATATCTCGTCCATGCTGAAGGCTGCGGTTTCCATGTCGGTTTCCGTTGCTTCGCGGCTGGTTGCGCCTTCTGTCAGATCATGCGCCAGAAATATGTGGCACAGTTGGTTGAGAAGGCCGCCCGCGGGGAACATTTCGCCGATCTTCTCCATGCGTCCTGCGCGATAGCCTGTTTCTTCTGCCAGTTCACCACGCGCCAGTGTTTCCGGATCACTATCGGGCGTGTCCTCCCATGCCCCTTGCGGCAGCTCCCAGCAGCGCTGGCCGATGGGATAGCGAAATTGCTGAACCATCTGGATGCGACCATCGGAATGGACGGGAATGATGATGGCAAAGGGAGGTTTTTCGACCACACCATAAATGCCTTCGAAGCCTGCGGGGAAAAGCACCTTGTCTTCATTCACCTGCATCCAACGGTTCTGATAGACCGTGCGTCGGGAAAGCTGGATGATTTCCTTGTCGTTTTTTACTTCCATCGGATCAGTCAACTCGAGCTCAAAAACAATTTTGCCTGGTTTATGGCAATCAAAAAGAATTTCAGTCAGGCATCAAACCATGATCCTTTAATATGGCAGAAAAACAACCATGTCCAAAAATTGCGAAAATCCGCTGTGTCTGGTCCCTTTTGCCACCGGCACCGGGGATTTGGAAAGATTCTGAAAACCGCAAAAAAGGGCAAAGAGTAACAACAATTTAACTCAATATGGAGATCTCCTTAAGAAATTGATCCTATGCTCTTGCTGCGTGCAATCTCTTGCACGCAGTGTTATTGATGAGTTAGGCAAGTCTGAGCTTGGTGCTTTAACAGAAAAGGGCGCATGCTCTTTCGGATGCAGTCTTGCTTTTTGGGGAATTCATGACGGACGATATCGTCGATCAGTTTCAATCTCTGGCTCGGGAAAAAGACCCCTCGGCCCGCTCCTTGCTGGTGCGCAAGGTCGCGGCTGAATATGTGCGCCGTACAGGGCATGAGCCGACAGATGCCGAACGGGAGCTTTTCTCCTCACTCGTGCTGGATCTGTATGACCAGATTGATCTTTCCGTGCGTCGCGACATCATCACCTTGCTGGCCCGTACCAGGCATATATCAACGCCGCTCGCCGAAAAGCTTGCAGGCGAGAATGATGAACTGGTTACGACCCTTTATGAATATTCCCCCATGCTCAGTCAGGAAACATTGCTACAGGCCGCGCGGGAGCGCAGCGAAAGCGTGTTGCGCGCCATTGCTCGCCGCCAGCGGGTGCCAGAGCCGGTGGTGGATGCCCTGATGTCTCGCGGGCAAAATGAAGTGGTGTGCGAATTGCTGCGCAATCTGGGCAGTGACTTCTCCAGCAATGCCCTTTTGCTGTGCGCCATCATCTGCCAGACCTCTCTTGAAATCCAGTCGCTCATGGCAGCCCGTGGTTTGGCTGATCAGGTCTTCCAGCAACGCATGCGTCGCCATGCCGAACAGGGCTGTCCGTTTTTGCCAGATCCGCTCTCGCGAGCCACCCTCGATGGCACGCTTGAACAGCTGGTTGCCGATATGGAAGCAAGGCTCTTTCAAACGGACGAGTTGAGCGACGATCCGACGCGTGATGAACTGCTGGTAAAAATCAATCTCGGTGAACTGACCTTCGACAATCTGCTGGAAACCCTGATTTCCAAGGAAGGCAAGGAGGATGTGATTTGGCTGCTGAAGGATGCCCCGGGCTTGTCGACCAATGCCATGGAGCATCTGTTGGCCAGTGAAACCAACCGTATTCTCACCCGATTGTTGCTAGAGCAGGATGTGTCGGTCAAAACCTTTGCGGCCCTCACCAAGTGGCGGGTTGAGCATGTGGGCTTTCCCACCCGGCATGTGCATCGCGAGGTCGAGAATTACCGGCAATCGATGTCTCAGAAGCGCAAGAGCGAAAAACAGATGCACGGCGCGATCTGATTTTCATCACAATTTTCCCACCTAATCTGGTAAAATTCAACCGGACCGTTGATTTGCGGGAAGATTCGGCTTTGTGTCAAAAGCCCATGCAGAGGGCCACAAAAGGTTGTTTGACTCCTGTATCCTGATGGTTTGACGCCCAAAAGACTGTGGCTGCCCGTGATGCCCATGGCCTGCGTAAATTGCCTGCTCCGGATAAAGGATACGCTCATGTTTGATGCCTTCTCTTGCCCGCTTTTCTCAAGGAACGCTGTTTTTGCAGGACTGGGGGCTGTCTGCCTTGTTGGCGTCGCGGTGACATCCACGTCAGTGTATGCGCAAAGCTCCTCTCCGACTGTCTCTCAGCAGCAGCAGCCGCAAAAAGAGCCTTCAGAAACGCAGACGACAGACAAAGAGATGGGGACTGCGGCCGTCGGCTCTGATGATGCAGGCAACTGGCGCGCGCCTCTGCTCGCGGAAATGGGGCGTCTCGCCAATGATCTCGATGCACAGCGTCGCCTCAATATATTGCTCGAAGACAGGGTAGAGTATATGACCCAGCGTCTCGATACGCTGGAGCAGCGCAGTTTGCAGCAGGCCGAACGTATCGAGAGCTTGCAGGATGCCCTGCGCCAGGCATTCGAGGCCCAGTCTTCCGGAGAGACAGCGCATGAAGAGCCTTCCGACCAGGCCGAAATGGCTCCGCGCAAAAAGGACGAGGCCCTTAACGGAGAAGGTAAGAAGTCTTCAGCGCCTTCTGATGAAGAAGACGAAGAAATGGCCAGCGACTTTGAACGCTTTCTTGATATGGGCGAAGCCATGATGCGGCGCTTCTTCGGTGTCGTGAAAGAATTCCGCAAGGATTTTGACGACAATCGCGTTTAAGGACATGTCCGCCGGGCATTGATGGGTAACAGGATGCTGCCGCAATCGGTGTGTCTTCGCACTTCAGGCGCGTTCAAAACGGCCCATTATGATTTCATGATCGGAGAGGGCGCTGCCGATGTCATTGACGGCGGGCAGGATATGCGCCCCGTGACACGAAAAGCCTCGCGTGCAGAACCAGTCCAGCTTGCAGGGCGGGCGGGGCTTGTAGGTCAAAAGGCTTGAGCGGGTTGTTGTGCCCTGAGCATTATTCTCCCAGCTGTAGCCATGACGCTCCGCCGCCCGAAAAAGCGGCTCTTGCAGCGCGGTACCATCTTCAGGGGTGAAAGCGGTGTTCAGATCTCCCGCGATGATAGTGGGTAGAGAAGGGGCAAAGGCATCCAGCGCAGCAATCAGACGCTCCATCTGGGCAAGCCGAATGGCTGGATCATCAAGGCTTTCAAGATGCACGGATGCAACGCAGACATCGCCTGCTTGCGTCGGCAGGATCGCCGCAACAGCGCAGCGTCCGCCAATGCGCGGTTGTTTTGATACGCTGCTATTGCTCAAGCCATCGTCGGGACAGAACCAGAGCCCGGATGCATCAAGGCGGATGAGGGTCTGAGCAACCGGAGGCACGCTAAAGAGGATGGCGTTGCCGTGCCAACCTTTCTCATTGTGATCATCGGCAGCCAGCCGCCTCTCCAGATCATTGCCCAGCCCGAGCTCGAAAAATTCAAGCCCGAACGCATAGCACATGCCCAGACAGTCAGCGAGCGCGCGTGTTGTATTGCGCTGATGGGTCCGAGCCATGCCACAATCCATTTCGGACAGAACGATGACATCGGGCGCATGGGGCCGGAGCAATTCCGCACTCTGTTCAGGGTATAGACAGCGCTGCATATTCCAGCTCATGACGCAGAGAGAGCTGGAGAGGGACGACACCTCGAGCAATTCGCCCCCTGTTTCGAGCACATGCAGGGCTTCCACTTTCTCAAAGAGCGTCTTATGCATCTCGCATGTGCGCTCTGACTGCAAGATGTCTTTTTTGAGTGCCTCATCAACCGGGGGCAAATTGGCACAGGTGGCCATTTCGAACAGTTTCATGATCAGATTTCCCCTCGTCTTGGTCGCTTTGGCGTGCTCATGGCTTTATGACACCCATGTTAGAGCGGACATGGGGTGGCAGCTGAGGGAAATGACCGCAAGGTGACGGCCAACCGATTCACGCCCAAATGCGCGGGCAATGTAAGGGCGGAATGTTACGACCAGATGTCTTTGTTTCATGACAAGAAAGTGCCGATGCACTGGTGCTTTATGCTGCAGGCCCTCACGGTGACGCCTCTGATCTCCCAACAAGGCTGGCCGGTGATTCCTGAGCCGTAAAACAACCTGACCGGGATGCAATACGGCAAACTGCTGCCGCTTGGAACAATTTCCCCAAAGAGCCGACTGATTAGAGCGTTTCCAGCAGAAATATCTGATTAAATGGACTAAATTTTCAATATATCGCAGCTATGACTTGCCAACCGCAATGCAACCGCTCATAGTTTGAACTAAAGTAGCCGAAGTTTATCTTGGCAACTTATTCGTGTGTTTGGTTTTGTAACACTTTGACAAAACTTGACATGAAGGCAGGAACTGCTTGCTTGGCAGTATCGTCAACAGGAAACAGGGTGTTGGGCCTTGACTTGTTCTGTTGTCTGTCTTCAAACCCTCTATAGAGGGGTCGCTTCATCTGCTGTGAGATGAAGATGACAATATTGGTTGCGCGTATTCAAGCAGACAGAAGGCCAGTGGGCTTGAGGACCTGAGAATACGCATCGTGGAATGATAAAGTCTTGTCCTTTGTGAGGTGCCAATCATTCCGTTCAGTCGCTGGGGAGGACCGAAAGTGCAACAGGCTTCGCTTAACATCATTATCGCGGACGATCACCCATTGTTTCGTGGGGCGCTACGCCAGACACTGGAAACAATTTTCGATCAGATAGCCATCCATGAAGCCGGAACGCTGGAAGAGGTGGGCGAGAAGCTCGAACAATTCGAAGATATGGACCTTGTGCTCCTGGATCTATCCATGCCGGGCGTACGCGGATTTTCCGGACTGCTCTATTTGAGAGCGCAATATCCGGCTATCCCGGTTGTTATTGTTTCTGCCAGCGAGGATGTGCCGACCATTCGCCGCTGCATGGAGTTCGGCGCGTCGGGTTTCATTCCGAAATCCTTGCCGATTGATGATATCGCACAAGGTATCCGCGCCGTTCTGAACGGTGAAACCTGGGTACCCGAAAGCATCGATCTCAGCGCTCCTTATAGCGATGAAATCACCGATCTTGTTGAGCGCCTCAATACTTTGACGCCGCAACAGGTTCGCGTTTTGATGATGCTGTCCGAAGGGCTCCTAAACAAGCAGATCGCCTATGAGCTTTCCGTTTCCGAAGCCACCGTCAAGGCGCACGTTTCGGCCATCCTGCAAAAACTCAATGTGGACAGCCGCACTCAAGCCGTGATTGCCGCCGCCAAGATTGAGGCCGGTCAGTGGCAGGCCATTGGTGCCAAGAGCTAGAGCGCTCTGTTGGCCCTCTTGAAGCCTTGATGAGGCTTTGAGGAAACCTGAATTGAAAAACCCGCGCCGGTTCGGCTGCGGGTTTTATTGTTGGGTGTGTATCCGTCCCGTCCAATGCCGCTTCTTGGCAGGTCAATTTGCCTCGTGCCGCAGCTGTATGCAGTGCGATTACTGCCCGCGTTTGCGTATGGCGGTCATGTTCCAGGTATTGAGCAGGGCACGCAGCTGGGCCGGTTTGACCGGCTTGTTGAGAATGGCCATGTCCTTGGATTTGGCCTCATCGCGCACCTCGGTTGTGCGGTCCGCCGTGATCAGGCTGGCCGCAATCTCCTGCCCGAATTTGGCGCGCAGCTTTTCGCAGGCTTCAGTGCCGAGCATTTCATCAAGATGATAGTCAATGAGAATCCCGTCCGGCACCTTCTCGCTTTCCTCAAGCACTTTTTCAGCTTCATCCAGAGACGAGGCGATCATGACATCACATCCCCAGCCTTCCAGCATCACCTTCATGCCATCCTGAATAACCGGTTCGTTATCCACGCACAAAATGCGGAGGTCACTGAGCGGCTGGTTGGCTATGGACCGTGGCGCTTCAGCGCGGCTGGCGCTGTGGAGCAGGCGGAAGGCTGGCAGCTTGATGGCGAAGGCAGAACCTTGCCCCGGGGTCGACATCAATCGGATGGGGTGGTCAAGCACCTTGGAAATGCGATCTACAATAGATAGGCCGAGCCCCAGTCCGCTGGCGATCCGCGCGCCTTCGTCGAGACGCTGGAATTCGAGGAAAATTTCTTCCTGCTGTTCGGGCGGAATGCCAACTCCAGTATCATGCACCTGCACTTCGATAGCGCTATCAAGGCGGCGACAGCCCACCAGTACCGTGCCTTCGGTGGTGTATTTGATGGCGTTGGAAATGAGATTCTGCAAAAGCCGCCGTAGCAGATGCTTGTCGGAGCGCACATGCAGCCCGCAAGACACGATCCTGAGCTTGAGGCCCTTCTCTTGGGCCAGTGGCTCGAAATCAATGCGCATCCGGTCGAGCATCTCGTCAATCGGGAAGGCCGAAAGCTGCGGCTTCATGGCGCCCGAATCCAGCCGAGCGATGTCGAGTAGCGCAGCCAGAATGTCTTCCACAGCCTCAAGCGAGCTATCGATGTTGGTAGACATGACAGCGCTCTCTGCCAGCCCCGAATTGTCTTCATCGGCTTTTGATAGCGCCTCAAGGCGATTGACCAGCGCCGTCGTATAAAGACGTGCTGCATTCATGGGCTGCATGATGTCGTGCCCGGCTGCGGCAAGAAAGCGGGTCTTGGAGACGCTGGCTTCTTCTGCTGCCTGTTTGGCGCTGCGTAGGGCATCGTTCAGATGCATCAGCTCGCGGGTGCGATCTTTCACGCGTCGTTCAAGGGATTCATTGGCCGCTTCCAGCGCCCGCTCTGCTCGCACCCGTTCGGAAACATCAGTGAAGGTGATGACGATCCCGCCATCGGGCATGGAATTGGCCCGAATATCCAGCGTCAGGCCTGAACTTGCCATGCTTTCCTGATAGGGGGCTTGTTGCACAACGATCAGATCAAGGCGATGGCTGACAAGGTCTTCCACCGAGCCTTCGCCCAGATCGCCCCGTGCCGCAATATGGCTCAAGACCGAGGAAAGCGGCGTGCCAACCTGCCCGAAATCTGCAGGAATGCGCAACAGGTCACGGAACGGGCGGTTCCAGAGAGTGAGCCGCAAGTCCGCATCAAACACGGCGATGCCCTGACGCACATGATTGAGCGCCGTTTGTAGCAGGTCTCGGTTATAATGCAGCGCTTCTGACGCATCATCCAGCAGTTTCATTGTACCCTTGGGCGCGCTTTCCCGCTTCTTGATCAGCAGGCTCATCAGCAGTCGCGACGAGGCCGCGCCAATGGCGCTGGCCAACAACTGCTCGGCAAAGCGCATGAATTGCGGGTCCACCTCCATGTTGCGATCATAAAGGATGTCCCGCTGCTGGGCATGTGAGCGGAAGCTGCGCTGCGTGCGTTCGGCACCCAGATAGCGAGCGACCATGTCTTCCAGATCACCAACTGAGAGCATGGAGCGCCAAAGGCGAAGGCTCGGGGAGGGGCGCAATTCATCAGGAACGAACAGGTTTGCCTGCAAACGCTCGATCAATTCCGGCCGACGGGAAACCGAGCCAGCCGAATAGGCGATGATGTTGAACAGGATGCTCCAGAAAACACCATGCAGCAACGGCGGCAGATCGGTCCCCAGTAGAGCCTGAGGCTTGAGAAATTCGATCCCGAAGGGACCATGGGTCATGAAGCTGGTCGGGAACAGCCCAGACTGGGCAAACATCGGCAGAAGCAACGTATAGCCCCATATGATGAACCCGGTGACCAGACCTGCGATGGCGCCGCGTGCATTGGCCCGCTTCCAGATGAGACCGCCCGCAAGAGCTGGCAGAAACTGCGCCATGGCGGCAAAGGCAATCAATCCGATTTGAGCCAGAGAGCTGTTGTTGACCGCCAGCCGATAGAAGGCATAGGCCAGAGTGAACAGCACAAGGATCGAGATCCGCCTCACATTGAGCAACAAGCGCCCCATATCCGGCGCATCAATGGCGGTATCGGCATGGCGCCGCAGAATGAGCGGAATGACCAGATCATTGGAGATCATGATGGCCAGCGCGACCGAGGAGATGATGACCATAGCTGTCGCGGCAGAAAGACCGCCCAGAAATGCGATTAGCGTGATCGCATCCGCATTCACAGCCATCGGCAGGCTCAATACATAGCTGTCTGCATCCACGCCGGGACCCAGAACCAACTGGCCAGCCAATGTAATCGGAATGACAAACAGGTTGATGCCGACCAGATAGAGCGGAAATAGCCATGTGGCCCGAACCAGAGATTTCTTGGACGTATTCTCGACCACTGCCACATGGAATTGGCGCGGTAGAAGCAGCGCAGCACTGGCCGAGAGCATGGACAACACAATCCAGTGGATCGCATCCGGCCCATCTTCCACACCGTGGATTGAGATACCGGCTTCCGCCGCCTTGGCAAACAGGTCAAACGGGCCATCAAAAATCCAGAAAGTAACAAACAAACCGACGGTTAGAAAGGCAAACAGCTTGACGACGCTTTCCGCCGCAACCGCAAGAATGAGGCCTCCCTGATGCTCGGTGGCATCCGCATGGCGCGTGCCGAACAGAATGGCAAAAATTGCCATCGCCAACGCGACGAAGAAGGCGATATCGGCCAACACGGGTACCGACCCGGTCGGGAAGGCGATATTCATATGCTGGATTAGCGTCGCAACCGAGGTGGCCACCGCTTTGAGCTGCAGCGCGATATAGGGCATTGTGCCCACTACGGCGATAATGGTTGCAACGGCTGCGACTTGCTGGTTCTTGCCATAGCGAGCGCCCAGAAAGTCTGCGATCGAGGTGATGCGCTCGGTTTTGGAAAGCCGGATGATGCGCCAGACAAGGGGATAGCCCAGCGTGAAGACGATGACAGGGCCGATATAGATCGTCAGGAAATCAAGTCCGCTGGCCTTTGCCATGCCAACAGACCCGAAGAAGGTCCAGCTGGTGCAATAGACCGCCAGAGAGAGCGCATAAAGGCTAGGATGGCGTTGAGCCGCTGTCTTGTTTCGCGCCCGATGGTCTCCGTATGACGCAATGGCAAACAGAAGCCCGATATAGAGAAGGGTTGTAAGAACAACCATCCAGCCCTGAAGCATGAAGCCTGCTCCTTGTTTAGAGTCTTCAAAGATATAGCATAAGAAATTTCAAAGGCACCAGAAAGAGCGTCTCGGATGCTGGAATTTAGACGAATTTTTAAGGACAGATCTGAACAATTGGGGGTAACAGGTGTGAGCGACTGGCCGAAAGGCCCGGATTGGAGCGACTTGTTGCCATCTTGAGAGGCTGTGCCCGAGCTGCGTTGCGCCGTCATTTTGGTGGAAAACCGTTGGTCTTACGGCAAACATGGGACGGAAAAACGCACCCTCTTTGTTGCACTCTTGGGGGAAAAACCGCAAAGATATTTATTCTTTATACTTAGATCCCCGATAGCACTATTCGGGACAGTAAACTTTTGCGCGCCGTTCCATTCCCTTTGCTGAATAAAACCAAAAACAGCACCAGTCCTTTCAGAGCAGACCATGACCGATCCAATGTCGACCCCATCTTCCTCCCCCGTAAGCGCCGACCTGTTGGCGCATCTCAGCCCGGAAGCCCGTAACGCCCCTGACAGTGGCATTACCGGCATCAGATCTTACGCGGCAGGCCGGCAAGACGTCATTCCCCTCTGGATCGGAGAAGGCGCTCTGCCTACTCCGGATTTTATCTGCAAGGCCGCTGAAGACGCTCTGAAGGCCGGTGAAACTTTCTACACCTATGACAATGGCATTCCCGAGCTGCGTGAAGCCATCGCGCGATATCATGAGCGCCTCTATGGGCGCCCCTTCGATTCCAACCGTTTTTCGGTAACCGGTTCTGGTATGCAGGCAATCCAGCTGGCGGTGCGTCTGGTCATGAGTGCGGGCGAGGAGATCATTGTCCCGTCTCCGGCCTGGCCGAATATCAGCTCTGCTGTGCTCGTCGCGGGGGGCAAGCCCGTTGATCTGCCGCTGCATTTTCACCCTGAAGGCTGGAAGCTGGACATTGACGAGCTGTTTGATGCCTGCACGGACAAGACCCGAGCCCTGTTTATCAACACCCCTAACAACCCGACCGGCTGGGTGGCGACGCTCGATGAATTGCAGGCCATTCTTGATTTTGCGCGTGAACGCGACATCTGGATCATCGCCGACGAAATCTACACCCGCTTTTATTTTGGTGATGATCGCGAGATGGCTCCGTCTTTTTATGAGATCGCTGAAGAGGACGACAAGATCCTTTATGTAAACAGCATGTCGAAAAACTGGGCCATGACTGGCTGGCGCGTCGGTTGGCTGGCGGCGCCAGTTTCCCTCATTCCCACCATCGGAAACCTCACCCAATGCTCCACATCCGGCGTAGCACCGTTCATGCAGAAAGCCGCTGCCGTTGCGCTCAATGATGGTGAATTGTTCATTGCAGAGCAAATCGAGCGCGCCCGTTCTGGCCGCGAGAAGCTGCTCGCAGCCTTTCAAGGCCACAACGCCATTCGCTTTGCACCGCCCATGGGCAGTTTCTATTTCTTTTTCGGGCTCGAAGGGGAGGCGGACGCTTCCATCATTGCAAAACGCTTGGTTGACGAAGCAAATGTTGGTTTGGCGCCCGGGTTTGCGTTTGGTCAAAGCGGGTCCGCATTTATGCGACTATGTTTCGCGACAAATCCGGACAAATTGGATCAGGCAATTTACCGACTGAACCAATGGCTAAGCCGGTGAAATACGCTATACTTCGTAAAAACACCTAGAATCAGCAGGACTTCCTTTTCAGGTCAGACTCTTGTCAACAGAAGAAGAAAGAATGAACGGATCTGTGACCATCAATGGCCCCAAACGGATGCAAACGCGAGCCTATGACGGGCCAGAGCGTCCATTCCGACCGATCGGCGAACTTGATTCGCGCCTCACATCCTTGCTGGATGTGGCGGCTGATTCGGTCTGCCTCATTGACGAGCAGTCCCGCATCCTTCTGTTTAACAAGGCTTCAGAAGTCATGTTTGGATATAGCGCAGATGAGGTGATCGGAAAATCCGTTGATATCCTGATGCCAGAGCAATATGCCCAGCATCATGATGGCTGGGTCGGGCGTTATTTGCGCACCGGTGAGCATTCGATCATCGGCATCGGGCGTGAAGTTGTCGGCCGTCACAAGGACGGATCAACATTTCCGTTTGATCTTTCCGTGGGCGTTGCCGAAACCGAAGATGGCAAGCAGTTTATCGGCGTCATGCGCGATTTGCGTGGTCGCAAACAGGCTGAAGAGCATTTGCGCAATCTGCAGACCGAGCTCAATCAGCTCACGCGGATCAACGCGATGGACGAGATGGGCGCAACCGTGGCCCACGAGCTCAACCAGCCGCTGACCGCGATCATCCTTTATTTGCAGGCCATCGAGCGCAAGCTGCAATCCTATGATGAGCAGAAGCCTTGTAGCCGTGAGGAAATCGATAAACTTGTTGATCTTTGCGGCCGGTGCGTGCGCGAGGCCCAGCGTTCGTCTTCTCTGCTGCAGCGCATCCGCTCCATCATCGAGAAGAAGGAGCCGGAACGCAGCGCTTGCGATATCGTGGATATCATCCGCAAATCCCACGAACTGGCTCTGGTCGGGTTCGCAGCGACGGATGTGCAGGTGGATCTCGTCGCCCCCGATGACGTGCCTGTGGTCTGGGTAGATCCGGTTCAAATCGAGCAGATTTTCCTCAATCTTCTGCGTAATGCCTTTCAGGCTCTGCACGACATTGAGAACAAGGCGATCACGATTACCCTATCCCTTGAGAGGACCTCTGATTCCGAGGAAAAGGAACGGTTGGTCGTACGCTTCAAGGACAACGGCCCGGGTGTGCCGGAAACACACCGTAGCAATCTTTTCAAAGCCTTCGATTCGGAACGGCGCAATGGTATGGGCCTCGGCCTGGCGATTGCTCGTTCCATTGCTCAGAGCCATGGCGGTAGCCTGGAGCTGGCACCCTTTGATGACAAGCAGCCGGGAGCCTGCTTTGTTCTGACCCTGCCCATCGCTTCCCGGTCTTCTGCGCGAACTTCCCCGCAAGCTGGAAATGTAGAAGAACCCTCGGGCAGTCACCAACAAAGTTCACCGGCCCCTTAAGAGCGTGAATAGAGCCAAGAGGCGAAGACAACATGACAACTGACTTACATCCTTCTATCCATATTGTTGATGACGATCCCGCTGTGAGGGACGCTTTGTCGGTTCTGTTTGAACTGGAAGGGTATCACGTCGAGACATTCTCGAACGGTGAAGATTTCCTCGCAAATCTGCGCGATTCCATCCCGTCGATCATTCTGCTCGATGTTCATATGCCGGGCCGTTCCGGTATGGAAGTGCTCGAAGAGCTGGCCGCCCGTCATATCTCTGCACCGGTCATGATCATTTCCGGCCAGGGCGACATCCAAATGGCCGTTGCAGCCATCAAGCAGGGTGCGCATGACTTTATCGAAAAGCCTTTCGACGGCACGCAGGTTGTCGACCGTATCGAGAAAATTCTGGCAACTGCCAACAAGGCGCCGGATCCGGGTCAGTCGGCGCTAACCAACTGGAGCTTCCCGCGTGCAGAAACCTTGACGCCGCGCGAACGTGATGTATTGTTGCAGATAACGCAAGGGGCTTCCAACAAGGAAGCTGGCCAGCATCTCGCGATTTCGCCCCGCACCATCGAGGTGCATCGGGCGCGCATCATGGAAAAACTGAAAGCACGCAATACGGCAGACCTCGTTCGTATTGTACTGACCGGCCATTGATAGGCCAACCTGCCGCCGTCGAGCATCTATTTGTAGAGAGCCGAAGGGCGGACAGGGGCCAAACAGGAGGACACTCTCTCCCGCAGGCACACAGGATGTGTAGCAGGATGAGGGGCAATGGCCAATGGGACCGGGAGTAATCCCGGTCCTTTTATTTTGTCCCCACGCTGAATTGAAAATGATGACTACCGATTTCCAGGATCGTTTTAAATCGGCTCTCTTCCGCGCTATCCCTGCCAGATCGCATAGCCTGAAGCGCCCGGCGCATGGCTCTTCAGTTGTCAAGCGTAATCGTTTCACCATGTTTTGATTGCATTTATTGATACAGTAGGTGAAAATACGTGTAATAAGTATTTTCAGTTGGACAGATTGCTACGGCGGTCAACATGTCGTATAGCTGCTGACAGTCTTCTGAAAATAATTATATTGGTTCAAAGGCCGAGGCGGTCTGAATCGGGAGAAAACGAGTGATGCCGGAAGAACGAATTGTCAGAATGCCAAAAGCCGAGTTTGATACCGGTGCGGCGCGTTGTCGATCCAACTTCCCCATCGAATCTGAATTTAAAGGCATTATGTCAAGCGATCAGAGCCGACACAAAACCTTCCCCGCTCATGGCGTCGTCTTCTTTGAAGGCGATCCTGCCAACAACATCTATGAAGTCGCGGACGGCTCAGTGATGCTTTACAAGCTCCTGCCCGATGGTCGCAGACAGGTTGTTGAAATTCTCGGTCCCGGTGATCTGTTCGGCGTTCCCGCCGGTGAAGTTTATGATACTTCAGCAGAAACCCTGACAGAAACCCTCGTGCACATGATCTCGCGCAAAGATGCCGAAGGGTCTGACGAAATCCAGCAGCATATGAAGAAATGCCTGATTTCCCAAGTGCAGAACCTGCATGATCATGCTGTTCTGCTTGGCCGGAAATCCGCGCATGAGCGTGTTGCATCCTTCCTCATGCGCTTTGTTCCCAACCGTGGCGGCTTTGCCTGCTCCGGCCCTCAGTCTGAAACCGAAGACGAGTCCGTGGTTACTTTATATATGACGCGTCAGGAAATAGCCGACTATCTGGGCCTGACCATTGAGACTGTGAGCCGTGTTCTTTCCGATATGAAGAGGCGCAAGGTCATTACGATGGAGAAGCAGGACCGCATTCGCGTGATGAATGTGTGTGGCCTATGCCATTTGACTGGCAAATTCTAGTTAGGTGAAACTAACTACCTCCTGAGAGATATCCACAAAACAAGCGCTAGGCTATGCGTGTTAAAACCTATCCAAATGGGTAGGTTTTTGTGTGTGGGACGGATATTCGGCAGATTTTCAAACCAATGTCGTATGCGTTTTCGCGTGCGTGTTTCGCGGTATGGTCGCAGGCGGAAAACGCCCCCCCCCTTTGATTGGTTCAAAGAAAGATGGCTCCCAAACCGGACGGCGGGTCGGGAGCCGGAATTGGTGCGCCTAAACAGCGACGGAATGTCTGGCCTTGCCGGTCTGTAGATACGCGTCGAAGACTGCTGCCACCAGGCGCACAAGTGGGCGGCCCGTGTGGGTTACGCGAACAGCGTCTCCTTTGCGCTCGGCGATGCCATCCGCTTCGAGTTCTTCAAGATGCGGATAGCAGGCGCGCAAGGGCTCCAGATCGACATCAAACGCTTCGGCCACGGCAGCCACATCGACCTCATAGGCGGTCATCAGGCTCATGATGATCGCGGCGCGTGCCCGGTCATCCTGATCCAGTTCAATACCGCGTGCGATGGGCAGGGTGCCTGCATCAACAGCCCGCTCCCAGCCGCCGAAGTCAGGACTGTTCTGGATATAGCCTTGCGGCATCTTGCCGATAGATGATGCACCAATGCCAATCAGGATCTCGGCTTCATCGGTGGTATAGCCTTGAAAATTCCGGCGCATGGTGCCTGCGCGGGCCGCCACGGCCAACGGATCATCCGCCTTGGCGAAATGATCCAGTCCGATCTTTTCATAGCCATTTTGCTCCAGCGCATGGGTTGCCGCGTCAAACAGCGCAATGCGTTCTTCTGCATTGGGCAGCTTGTCTTCCGGAATGAGGCGCTGGTGCTTTTTCATCCATGGCACATGCGCATAGCCAAATAGTGCCAGACGGGAGGGATCAAGGCTCACGGTCAACGCGACCGCCTCGCGGACGGTCTCCAGCGTCTGGAAGGGCAGTCCATACATCAGATCAAGGTTGATCTTCTCGATACCGACAGCTCGCAAAGCCTCCACCGATGCCTTGACCTGCTCATAGGGCTGCACGCGTCCGACCGTTTCTTGCACCTTGAGATCAAAATCCTGCACACCGAGGCTGGCGCGCGTAATGCCCGCCTGTCGCAAGGTTTCTGCCAGCTCCGGCGTCACCGTGCGTGGGTCTAGCTCGATGGCATGCTCCATATTGTCGATAAAGCTGAAATGCGATCGAACCGCGTCTACGACCCTGAGAAAACAATCGTGCGGCAAAATGGATGGTGTGCCGCCACCCCAGTGAATATGGCTGACGGGTTGGTTGGCTGGCAGCTTGCTGGCCACAAGCGCCACTTCCTTCACCAGATGGTCTGTATAGTCCCGAAGCGGCTTTTCCTGCTTGGTCACCTTGGTGTAGCAGCCACAATAGTGGCACATGGAATCGCAGAAGGGCACATGCAGATAGAGCGAGATCGGCGTTTGTGGATCAACCGCCTTCAGCCATTGCTCATAGGTCTCGGCTCCCACTGCATTGGAAAAATGCGGGGCAGTGGGATAAGAGGTGTAACGCGGCACTGAGCGCGTTGCGTATTTCAAGGTCACATTGGTCATTGTGGCATTTAGATCTCTGGTCAGGGAAAGTACTTTGAGCCTTGTCAATTCTTACCAAATTGTCATCACAGGCTTTCGTATAGAGGCAGACGGCGTCGGCGGTTAAAACAGCTTTGCGCGGCAACGTGGGACTATTGGTTCAAGATAGCACTTGTGGTTTTCACTACAAGGGTCAATGGCAAGGTGGCTGTGTCGACAACGACATCAGAGAAGGTCTGGGTTTGCCCCGGCGCGTTGAGGAATACCTGCTGGTTGCTTGCCGTCATGCCCTTGAGCAGCGCAACAAGGCTAGGAGAGGTAACTGCCGTCATATGATTCATGCCATCTCCACCGGTAAATTCGGACACGTCGATCACCGTGATGCCTTCTCGGCGGATCTTGGTTTCATCAATATTGTTGCCGACCCTGTTCCGGTCGCCGGCAAGGAAGCTGGAGAGTTGCAGTGCCCTGTCTTTTTGCGAGGCAAAAATGGCAAATTCTCTCGGCAGCACCTTGATGGCACTTAACTGTGCATTGAACACATCGATATCCAGATCCGGCGAAATCAGAATGATTGAATGGATTTTGGAGGGCAGGGAGCCATGATTGGCCAGAGCAATCTGCCGCAGGGTCTCCATCAGCAACTCCGAACCGAGCGAATGGGCAATTAGCACGATGTCATCTAGCTTGGACGACGCCATCAATTTGATCACTGAGGCCAGCTGATCCCGTGAGGTTTTCACGCTATCCCGGTCATAGATATAAAGGCCCGCTTCGCCGGCCGAAGGCCAGCTAAACAGCGTCAACGGCATGGCCAGATCAAAATCATGGCGTAGTTGCGCAGCGCGATAGAGGCTTTCGGAAAAGTCGGTGTTATAGCCATGCACGAACAGAGCGGCCGAACGGGGGGCGTTCTTCAGTTTGGCGCTGGCTTCCGCCGCCATGGTGCCAAGCCGGGCTTGATAGGCTTTTGGATCATCGAATGGATCAACCGAGGCGACGGCAAAATGACGTTTGGGATCAGGCTTGTTGCGCGGCCATTCGATCTGCCCCACCTTATGACTTTTGGGAATGGAGACCTGATAGGCGGCCAAGTGCAATTTAGCATCGCGATCGCCACTATAGTCAGCATTCTGCTTCGGCGAGCGACTGGTCGCGACCAGAACCGGCTCTACGCTCTGGACATCCGCAGGCGATGGCGTGAACTTGACACCCGTTGGCGTGGAGCAGGCCGCAAGAAGCGCCGTGGCAAAAACAATGGCCACACCACGATGCGCGCTGATCATGCGCGGCATCCGGGGCTGATATTGGCTCCAAATGAATTTCATGGGTGTTCTTGCTCTTTATCTGTCAACGCAACCTGCAAGTGGTGCAGGCTCGATATTTAGCAGTTTTTGCGCGAATAGCAAAGCGGGCGAATTCTGCTAGCTTGGGCTATGGATATAGCACGGGGTTTGTGGCGCCCTCATGTCGGCTCGGGCCACAAATCCGTCTTCGTGAGGCTAGGCCCTAAACGCGGATTGCAGGGACTGACAGCTTGCCAAGAGAATATAGGGATGCTACTTGATAATGCCCTGCCTGCCTTGGGTTTTTGAGGTCGGTACAGCGATCCAAAATCCAGAATTTACTTCTCTATCGCCAATGTCCAAGTCAGATCGGCTGCCTCTGATCGGTATCGTGATCCGGCTCTTTTGCTCTCTTGATATCCTGCTTGCGGTGACTGCCAATGCCTTCGGAAAAAGACGATAAAGCCTCAAGCAAGGGGAGCGCAGGCGGATTTGGCAAAGACCTTGGCACAAAGGTGCTTCATGTCATCGGACTCTATCTGATTGCAATGGCAGGGGGCGCGCTGGCTCATTGGGTGCAGTTTCCGGCAGCCTGGCTGACCGGTTCACTTCTGGCTGTGGCTATCTCGTCGCTGGCGGGGGTGCACTTGAAGCTTCCAACGCTTCTGCGGGATCTGGGCTTTGCGCAAGTGGGCCTTATTCTCGGATCCGGCTTTTCGCCCGAAATGTTGCATGCCATCGCCGCTTGGCCCCTTAGCATCATCATGCTGGCTGTGACTGTGGTGGCCATCGCGGCTTCGGCCTACTGGGTCTTACGCAAGGTAGGCGGGTGGGACCATGCCACGGCACTCTTCTCCTCACTGCCCGGTGCGCTTAGCTATATTATGGTGATCGCAGAAGAGTCCAAAGCAGACATGACCAAGGTGGCAATCGCGCAGAGCCTGCGCGTGTTTGTGCTGGTCTCCATTCTGCCAATCATTCTGATGCCCTTCACTGATGGTGTCACAAGTCGTGTGACCGCTGATACGGTGACGCTTGATCTGATGCATTTGGCGATGATGGTAGCAGGGGTCGCCTTGTTGGTGCCCATCATGCTGCGTTTGCGGGTGCCATCGGGTCTTATGTTGGCCGGAATTGCAGTCTCGGGAACACTCTATCTGACAGGTTTCTATCACGAGCCCTTTCCCAATTGGTTTACCATACCGGGTTATCTAACAGTCGGTATCAATATCGGCGGACGCTTTGCAGCCATTTCTGTCAGGGATCTTGTCCGCCTGTCGGGGATCTCCATGTTGTCCTTGATGGTTTCAGCTGGCGTTTCAGGGGCGGCTGCCATTTTGTGTGCCACTTTGCTCGATTTCCCCATGGGGCAGGTGATCCTGGCCTTCGCCCCTGGCGGGTTTGACACGATGGTGCTGTTGTCCTTCCTCATTAATCTCAACCCTGCCTATGTCACCGGCCACCATCTGGTGCGCTATCTCGGGCTGGTCATGCTTACCCCGATGATCGCATCGCGCCTGACCCGGTCGGAGCGGATAAAAGACGACCGGAACAATCCATGAGCGCAGTCGTTCGGGCTTAAAAGAAGTATTTTATCTGCGGATTATCTCTTTGAGACTAAAGGGAAATCGTGATTCTACATAAGTCTTCATAGGCGCTTGATGAGCCAAAATTCTCTGTATAGGCAAATTCGCTTTGTCAGCCTTTGGGATATCCGTGTATAAAGTGCATCGGGCATGAATATTTTTCTGCCACTTAAGCAGCATGCGACCATTGAGACCTGGGTCGGGGCGGAATATTAAGGTATTGTAATAATTGGCAGATATGCTGATTTTGCAAATCTGTAAGTCTTTTGACTGCGACAACCGGTCGCACAAACGATGGAGTGCGCCCCCTTTCCGTTGACATGAGTCAAAGCGTAAAAATAGGGCGATCCCTAGGGTTTCCGGACCCGTTTGGGGGAAGTGTGCTCAAAGATCAACCTGAAATTGTCGACATCCGGGTGTCGTCAGGGTGGCTTTACAATGGTGCTGTAGCCCGACTTCATGGGGAGGTTCGGGCCACAGATGGGACTGAAAGATGGCTCACACAGCGAAACGACTTTCTTTAGAAGAAGGCCTGTTTGCAGGATTCCTGACTGCATTGGCTTTCATTTGCCTCGTTATCGCCGGCAAAGCGGTAGATGGCGTTATGGCATTTCACGCAGGGCTCGGATTGCTTTTCTCGGCAATCGGGGTTTTCCTGATTTTCAATTCATACTTCAAGCGTCCTGCGGATGCCGTGGAGAGCGGATATAACCTCGGGCCGATCAAGTTCGGTGCGGTTGCTGCTGTCTTCTGGGGTATCGCAGGGTTTCTTGTCGGCGACATCATCGCCTGGCAGTTGACCTTCCCGATCCTGAACTTCGATCTGGAATGGACCAGCTTTGGCCGTTTGCGTCCGCTGCATACGTCTGCAGTGATTTTCGCTTTCGGTGGCAACGTGCTGCTCGCGACATCCTTCTATGTCGTTCAGCGCACCAGCCACGCGCGCTTGCCAGGTCGTGTTGCGCCATGGTTCGTTATTCTTGGCTATAACGCCTTCATCGTGATCGCCGGAACCGGCTATCTGTTTGGCGCGACCCAGTCCAAGGAATATGCCGAACCGGAATGGTATGCAGATCTTTGGCTGACCATCGTTTGGGTGGCCTACCTGCTTGTCTTCCTGGCAACTCTGTGGCGACGCAAGGAACCTCACATCTATGTGGCAAACTGGTTCTATCTTGCCTTTATCGTCACCATCGCGATGCTGCATATCGGTAACAACCTGTCGATCCCCGTTTCCATCTTCGGCATCAAATCCTATCAGGTCTTCTCCGGCGTGCAGGATGCGATGGTCCAGTGGTGGTATGGCCATAACGCAGTGGGCTTCTTCCTGACGGCAGGCTTCCTGGCCATCATGTATTATTTCATTCCCAAACGTGCCGAGCGCCCGGTTTATTCCTACCGGCTGTCCATTGTGCACTTCTGGGCTCTGATCTTCATTTACATCTGGGCAGGCCCGCACCATCTGCACTATACCGCTCTGCCAGATTGGGCGCAGACTCTGGGCATGACCTTCTCGGTCATTCTCTGGATGCCGTCCTGGGGTGGCATGATCAACGGTTTGATGACGCTTTCGGGCGCATGGGACAAGCTGCGCACCGACCCGGTTTTGCGCATGATGGTCGTTTCCGTTGCCTTCTATGGCATGTCCACCTTCGAAGGGCCTCTGATGTCCGTCAAGTCCGTGAACTCCCTCTCGCACTATACCGATTGGACCATCGGTCACGTGCATTCGGGTGCTCTGGGCTGGGTTGGCTACATCTCCTTTGGCGCAATCTATTGCCTCATCCCTTGGCTTTGGAACCGCAAGAGCCTTTATTCAACCAAGCTGGTTGAATGGCACTTCTGGATTTCCACGCTGGGTATCGTGCTCTACATCACCTCGATGTGGGTGTCTGGTATCATGCAGGGCCTGATGTGGCGTGCCTATGACAAGCTCGGCTTCCTTGAATATTCCTTCATCGAGACCGTAGAAGCCATGCACCCCTTCTATATGATCCGTGCAATTGGTGGTCTTCTCTTCGTCACCGGCGCCGTGATCATGGCCTATAATATCTGGATGACCATTCGCGCGGGCGAGAAAGCGGAACAAGATGCCGCCGATCCTGCGCTGGTACCGGCAGAATAAGGAGCGTTTGGCATGTCTTTAATGAATAAACACGGCATTCTCGAACGCCACTCCATGCTTCTGCTCGTTGGCATCCTAATTGTGGTTGCCATCGGTGGTATGGTCGAGATCATCCCGCTTTTCTATCTGAAAAGCACCATCGAGAAGGTTGAGGGCATGCGCCCTTATACCCCGCTCGAACTTGCTGGCCGCAACATTTATATCCGCGAAGGCTGCTATCTGTGTCACTCACAGATGATCCGCCCGATGCGCGACGAAATCGAGCGTTACGGCCATTATTCTCTCGCAGCCGAGTCCATGTACGACCACCCATTCCAGTGGGGCTCAAAGCGTACTGGTCCTGATCTCGCGCGTGTGGGCAACAAATATTCCGATCTGTGGCACGTCAATCACCTGACAGACCCACGTTCGGTCGTTCCCGAATCCGTCATGCCCGGCTATCCATTCCTGGCCCAAACGGATCTCAAGGTGCCCGACATTTCTGCTGACCTCAAGGTCAACCGAATGGTGGGTGTGCCTTATACCGACGAACAGATTGCCAATGCCAAGGCCGATATGATGGCTCAGGCGAATCCTGATGACGACAATGTCGACGACTTCCTCGATCGCTATACCCAGACCTTGGGGGATGAGGATAGAGAACCGACTATTCGGGATTTTGATGGCAATCCGGACCGGGTGACGGAAATGGACGCGCTTGTTGCCTATTTGCAGATGCTTGGCACCTTGGTCGATTTCTCGATCTATGATGACAAGGCGGACCTTCGCTAGGGAGCAGGCTCATGTCGACCTATGAAACTTTGGCTAACTTCGCGCAGACCTGGGGCTTGCTCTACTTCGTGCTGATTTTTGCTGGCGTGCTGGTTTATACCTTCTGGCCCACCAACAAGAAGCGGTTCGATGATGCGGCCCGGATGCCACTGCGGGAGGACTGAGAATGAGTGACCACAAAAAAGAAATTGACCACATTACCGGGGTAGAAACGACCGGTCATGAATGGGATGGCCTGAAGGAACTCAACAATCCGCTGCCGCGCTGGTGGCTGTGGACCTGGTATGCCTGTATCGTCTGGGCGATCGGTTACTGGGTGTTGTTTCCGGCCTGGCCAATGGTATCCAGCTACACCAAGGGCTATCTGGGCCATACCAACCGTGAAGACGGCATCAAGGCTTATGAAAGCCTGATTGCTCAGCGTATGGAACAGGGTGCTGGCCTGCAGACCGCATCCGTCGAGGAAATTCTCGGCGATGACGATCTGCGTCAGTTCGCTGTTGCGCAAGGGTCTGCGGCCTTTGGTGACAACTGTGCGGCTTGCCATGGATCTGGCGCAGCCGGAGCCACGGGCTACCCGAACCTGCTTGACGACGATTGGCTCTGGGGGGGGACCATCGAGGATATCCATACGACCTTGCTCTATGGCATCCGGTCTACCCATGAGGATACCAGACTGAACAACATGACCGCTTTTGGCCGTGACGAGATTCTGGAATCTGACGAAATCGAAACGCTGGCAGACTATGTCCTGTCCATTTCCGGTCAGGAGCCTTCTGAAGGCGCCGATCTGGACGCAGGAGCAACCCTGTTCGCAGACAATTGCACGTCCTGTCATGGTGAAGATGCCAAGGGCATGCAGGAACTGGGCGCGCCCAACCTGACGGATGCCATCTGGCTCTATGGTGGAGATCGGGAGACGATCATCGAAACCATCACCAATGGTCGCCAGGGCGTCATGCCGAGCTGGGAAGCTCGTCTTGATCCGGTAACGATCAAGTCGCTTGCGGTTTATGTGCATACCCGTGGTGGTGGCCAGTAATTAGCTTATGCATCAGGGGCGGGGAAGGCGTATGCGTTCTCCGCTTCTTTCTGGTCGGGGTTACATGTCTCGGCTTGTTTCCGATTTGGCGCGCAAATGGTTGCGTCAATATGTCTCAGTATATTTCCTCAAAATTGACGCCACTCTTCTGTAAACAGGAATGACTGGCGATTTTTTTGACCCAATACTGGTAAATCATATGCGGATTACTGTGAGTTCGTCAGACTTGAGAAGTTCCTTGCAGTATTGCGCAGCCATTTCGGACGACAGTAAAGAATTGGAGAGTTTTTCCTGAGACTCTAGTTGCACGTATGCTCAGGAACATGTTGCCTTCAAGTCCTTCCACTTGTGGGCAATCGGGATGATCAAGAGAGGACATCGGCTTTACTAGGCCGGATTGTGGCATGATCATCTTAGGGACCATTTCGAGGAGACGATAGATGACGGTTGATGCCCCGCAGACCAGCTCGGACAACAACCCCGGCGATTTGCAGCTCTATGCCAAGGCCAAGAAGGTCTACCCGCAAAGCGTCAAGGGCCGGTTCAGGAATTTCAAATGGGCATTTATGATCTTTGCCCTCGGGCTTTATTATTTTCTGCCTTTCGTGAGATGGGATCGTGGCCCCAATGCGCCTGATCAGGCAGTCTTGATCGACTTTCCGGCTCGCCGTTTCTACTTCTTCTTCATCGAGATCTGGCCGCAGGAAGTCTACTATCTCACCGGCCTGCTGATTCTTGCAGCGCTCACTCTGTTTCTGATGAATGCGTTGGCAGGGCGCGTCTGGTGTGGCTATATGTGCTTCCAGACAGTCTGGACGGACCTGTTCATGTTGGTCGAGCGCTGGATTGAGGGCGATCGCCGCGAACGCATCAAGGCCGACAAGCAGCCGATGACGCTGCAGCGGGTGGGCAGACTGATTTCAAAACATATCGTCTGGCTTCTTATCGCCTGGTGGACAGGTGGTGCCTGGGTTCTATATTTCGCCGACGCGCCGATGCTGGTTGAAGAGCTGGCCTTCGGACATGCTCCCATGGTGGCCTATGTCTGGATTGGCATCCTCACGGCAACGACCTACATCATGGCCGGCCACATGCGCGAGCAGGTCTGCGTCTATATGTGCCCGTGGCCGCGCATTCAGGCTGCCCTTACGGATGAATGGGCTCTCAACGTCACCTACCGCAAGGACCGGGGCGAGCCGCGTGGGTCGCTCAAGAAAATGAAGGCTCGTGCCGAAGAGGGCCTGCCTGCGGGTGACTGCGTTGATTGCGGCCAGTGTGTGGCGGTGTGTCCCACCGGCATCGATATCCGTGACGGAGCGCAGCTGGCCTGTATCCAGTGTGGACTTTGCATTGATGCCTGCGACAATGTCATGGAGAAGATCGGCAAGCCGCGTGGTCTGGTTGACTATGATACAGACATCAACATCCAGCGTCATCTGGAAGGCAAGGACAGCGTCTATCGCTTCATCCGCCCGCGCACGATCATCTATATCGCCATGATCTCGCTGGTCAGTGGCCTGATGCTCTATACGCTGGCCAACCGTCAGCTGGTGGACCTCAATGTGCTGCATGATCGCAATCCGTTGTTCGTCACCTTGTCAGATGGTTCTATCCGCAATGGCTACACCATCCGCCTGATCAACAAGGCATCGACCCATCGGGATTTCGAAATGTCGCTGGTCGGTGTGCCGGAAGGTTTCTCGATGAAAGCGGTGGGCATTGAAAGCGATGATCCTCGCTCCATGGTCATCCCGATTGATCAGGACATTACCAAGGAACTGCGTGTTCAGGTCTTCGCACCACCAAAGGCAGATCTCGATAAGTCACAATCCATCGGCTTCAACGTCAGAGACACTGAAACGGGTGAAGCCCAGTTGGTGACGGATTATTTCAAGGCCCCTTGAGGGCATAGGAAAGAAAGACATCGGGAGGCTTTGGATCTCGCTCTAAAGCCTCTCTTTATTTCTGGCAAGATACGCGCATAATGGCGAAGGGTTAACCCGAAGTCAGAGGGATCAAAAGGCAGGATAAATGGCAGTTACGACCGACAAGGCAGAGAAGAAATTCACCGGCACGCATATGCTTTTATGGTTGTTTGGATTCTTTGGCGTCATGTTCATCGCCAACGGCTTTTTCGTTTATTATGCCCGCACGTCATGGCCCGGCGTGGTGGAAGAAAGCCCTTATCAGGCAAGCCAGAATTACAACAAGACATTGGCCGAAGCCGCCGCGCAAAATGAACGCGACTGGCATATGCAACTGGCGCTCAAGCGCAGCCAGCAGAAGGCCTTTCTGGTGATCGATGCGAAGGACAAAGACGGGCAGCCGCTGACGGATTTGACCATCAACGCCACCGTGGGGCGGCAGGTTACAGAAGAGTTCGACCATGTGTTGACCCTTTCTCCTTCGGGTGATGGCATCTATCAGGGGGAAATCGGAATGCTTGACCCGGGTCGCTGGCGTGTCGAGTTCGAAGCATTGCAGCAGGGGCAGAAACTGTTCCAGACCCATGAAATCATCGCTTTGAAATAATCAACGCAGCGCTTGGCAGTGGGGCTTCTTGATGACCGCACATCAACCTATTGAACGGGATTGGTCCGCCTTCTCCGAAAGCTTGCCTGATGGCAGCGAAAAGCTGGCGCTGGCAGTGGAGGGGATCTATTGTCCTGCCTGCATGACGCGCATCGAAAAGGGCCTGATGGATCTTGAGGGCGTCTGCAACGCCCGCGTCAATCTCTCTTCTCACCGGCTTGCTGTGACATGGAAGCCGGAGGAAACCGACCCCGAACAGCTGCTCAAGCGTCTGGCCGATCTGGGCTATGGTGCGCATCCCTTTGACCCCGGACGGGTAAAGACGGAAGAAAAGAAAGAGAGCCAACGCCTGTTGCGCGCGCTGGCTGTGGCCGGCTTTGCCTCCATGAATGTGATGTTGCTCTCTATCTCCGTCTGGTCGGGCAATGTCTCTGATATCACGCCAGAGACCCGTGACTTCTTCCACTGGCTCTCGGCAGTGATCACGCTGCCTGCGGCCGCCTATTCGGGGCAGCCCTTCTTCAGCTCTGCTTGGCGCGTTTTGCGCAAGGGGCATCTCAATATGGATGTGCCTATCTCCATCGGGGTCATTCTGGCGCTGTTCCTGTCGGTGCTGCAAACCGTGCAGCATCAAGCCGAGGCCTATTTCGAGAGCGCCCTGATGCTGCTCTTCTTCCTGCTGGTCGGGCGCTGGCTTGACCAGATGATGCGGCTGAAGACCCGTTCCTTTGCGGAGAATCTGACCGCGCTCAAGGCCGAAACGGCCATGAAGCTGTTTGCCGATGGTTCCTTGCGCGAAGTGCCGCTCTCCAAGGTCGAGCCCGGCGACAGGGTGCTGGTGCGCCCCGGTGAGCGGGTATCTGTGGATGGTACGGTGCTGTCAGGCAGCTCGCAGATTGATCAAAGTCTGGTGACGGGCGAAACGGTGCTGGTTGAGGTGACCGACGGAGACTCTGTTTATGCAGGCACCCTTAATGGCGAGAATGCGCTGACCATCTCTGTCACAGCGGCAGCGAAAGGCACCTTGCTTGATGAAGTCAACCGCCTCATTGATGAGGCCATGGAAGCCAAGTCCCGCTATCGCCACTTGGCTGATCGCGCCGCCGAATGGTACGCACCCATCGTTCATACCGCCTCGGCGGTAACCTTTGCGGGCTGGTGGCTCTATGGTATCGGCTGGCAACCGTCACTGGTGATTGCCATCTCGGTGCTGATCATCACATGCCCCTGTGCTTTGGGGCTGGCGATCCCTGCTGTGCAGGTGGTCGCTTCCGGGTCTCTTTTCCGCAATCAGGTTTTGCTCAACCGATCCGACGCACTGGAACGCTTTGCCAAGGTCGACACTGTGGTGTTCGACAAGACCGGCACCCTGACGCGCCCTGCCGTCGGGCTGGTCAACCCCGATGCTTGTGACGCAGAAAGCCTAAGGCTTGCCATCGCCCTAGCCAAGGCATCGAGCCATCCATTGTCTGCCGCGCTGGCGGGTATGGACCGGCGTGTCCAGCCTCTTGAAGAAGCCGCAGAGCAAAAGGGCAAGGGGCTCGAGGTGCTTCACGCTGGCGAGCGGTTACGGCTGGGGTCCATCGATTTTTGCAATGCGCATAAAGAAGCGGAGATCATCCGGCAGGCCCATCCAACAGCATCGCTTATCGCCTTCCGGCGTGGGGAAGAGCATCCAGTGGTCTTTGCGCTGGAGCAGCAATTGCGCTCTGACGCAAAAGACGTGATTGATAGCCTCAAGGCACGCGGGCTGGCCCTGATGATCCTCTCCGGCGATCAGCCGCGCGCGGTTGAAACCATCGCGCAAGAGCTTGGCATCGACCAGTTTCATGCGGGCATTTCCCCCACCGACAAGATCGCTCTGATCGAAGCGGAAAAAGCAAAGGGCAACCGCGTGATGATGGTGGGCGATGGCCTCAACGATGCCCCTGCGCTCGCCAGTGCTCATGTGTCTCTCTCACCAGTGACCGCAGCCCATGTCAGTCAGGCGGCTGCGGACGCTCTGTTCCTTGGCGAAAAGCTCGCACCGGTGCTGCATATTCTGGATATCAGCAAACGTGCACGCCGCATCATGGAGCAGAATCTGTCACTGGCGACCCTCTATAATGTCGTCGCCGTTCCCTTTGCTATTGCGGGCTTCGTCACGCCATTGATTGCGGCTCTGGCCATGTCTGGTTCTTCGTTGGTGGTAACCATCAATGCCCTGCGCGCCCGTGCCAAAAGTGACCCCTGGTTCACTGACAATGGCGGATTTGAGGAAAGCCTTGCCGACAGGCGCCCATCACAGGCTGAGGGATAAGGTTCGTTACAAAAATCTCGTTTCATTGGATCTGCCCCTTTGCTACCAATTAAAAATCGCAAATCATCGACGTCCGGGCAGGCATAAGACAGGAGCTGGCGCAGCATGAACGTTCTGTTCTTCCTTATTCCCATCGCACTGGGTCTTGGTGCGCTTGGCCTGATTGCTTTTCTCTGGTCTTTGAAAAGCAATCAGTATGAAGATTTGCAAGGCGCTGCCTATCGTATTCTGGATGATTCCGATCTGGAGCCCGAGGAGCAGGCCAAAATCCACGCCGGTCCTCAGGAGCAGGCCAAAAAAGCCAGCCGATAACAAGACAGATTGAACAGGTGCTGGCGGGTATAGCAGCCAGCGAATAGACAGATAAAAGGCAAAAGCATGCGCAAGGCTCTGAGATATTTCTGGAAGGAACAGCCGATTGCCTTGTCGGTTTTTGCCTTGGCGCTTGTGTTGCTTGTCTTTTTCGGTATCCGCTTTGTGGACCGCTTTATGTATTTTCATGATCCTGCCCACCGTAATCAGGCGCTAGAGCCATGGATGACGCCGCGCTATGTGGGCATGAGCTATAAGCTGCCACGGGATGTCATCTTTGACGTTATGGATCTTGAAAATACGGAAGGGCGCCGGATGCGCGTTGGCGAGATCGCTGACCGCATGGGCATTTCTCTCGCCGAGCTGGAGGCGAGGGTTCGCAAGGCCAAGATTGCATTCTTGGCACAGGGAGACGGAGCGAAAAGACCTTTGGGGCAAAAAGGCGGGCCGGACAAATGACCGAAACGATCCTCGCTCTTATCCCTTCCTATGGCCTCTGGGTTATTTTTCTCACGCTGTTGCTTTGTTCCATGGCAATCCCTGTACCGGGCTCCATGCTGATGATTGCCGCCGGGTCATTTGCTTCTACCGGTGATATTGATCTGTATCTGGCCATGGGAGTTGCTTATGCGGGTTATGTTATGGGAGATCAAACAGCCTATCGGGTTGCTTATATTGCTGGCCCTCATCTTGTGGGTAGATTTCGCAAATCCAAAAAGGCCGGTGCCATGATCGGCCGCGCCGAAAGGCTGCTTGAAAAGCGAGGTGTCCTTGCGGTTTTTCTGTCGCACACGGTAATCAGCCCGGTTGGCCCATGGGTCAGTTATTTGTGTGGAGCTGCACAAATGAAGTGGCTGCATTTCTCTGTTGCGTCTCTTATCGGTGCTGCCTGCTGGGTTGCAGCTTATGGTCTGCTTGGCTATTACTTTGCAGACCGATTGGCGGAGCTTGCCCAGCTCGCCAATGACGGTATGGGCTTCATTGCTGCATTTGCCGTGGCGGCAGGTGCTGGTTGGTGGCTCTGGGCCAGTTGGCGGCGCTATCGCGAACGGGTCGTTTCCGAGGAAACGGCAGAAGGCCAGTCGCGACAAGAGATGGAAGAAAAAGGGCAGAAGATTTGAGGAATTGAGATGTTGTTTTCGCTGGATGCCATGGGCCTGTTCATCATGACCTCTGTCGTGCTCGGTCTGGCTCCCGGGCCGGACAATATATTCATCCTCACCCAATCGGCTCTGACGGGGCGCAAAACAGGTCTTGTTGTTACGTTGGGGCTGTGCACTGGCATTCTCATTCATACCACGCTTGTGGCTGTGGGCGTGTCGGTCATTTTCCGCACCTCGGAAATCGCCTTCACTCTGCTCAAGGTGGCGGGGGCGAGCTATCTGGCCTATCTGGCCTGGCAGGCTTTCAGGGCCAAGGCCAGCTCTCTTGACGACAGTGATGCCTCCGCGCCCAAACTGAAGATGCATCGTCTTTATATGCGTGGCATCATCATGAATGTGACCAACCCCAAGGTGGCCATCTTCTTTCTGGCCTTCCTGCCGCAGTTTGCAGATCCGTCCCATGGCTCCATGACCCTGCAGTTGTTACTGCTCGGCTTCATTTTTGATATCGTCACACTATTTGTTTTCTCATTGATAGCACTCGGTGCCGGATATCTGGGAGACTGGCTGAGAAAAAGCCGGTTCGCACAGCGTATGATCAACTATGTCGCCGGTACGATTTTTCTGGCGCTTGCTGTCCGCCTTGTTACGACAAAATTTGCGAATAGCTAAGAGTAAGTTCAAAATTCGAGATAATATTGAATAAAACAGAACTGATATAGGTTGTGTTCAATTGTGTATAAAATATTATCTACTTTTGATTTTGATTGTATAGATAAAGTCTTTGAAAATATAGATAACGGTATAGTTAGGAAATACTAATTTAATACATTACGTGGAGGCTGTAGACCTGAGAGTTTAGGTATTTGCGTTCGAAAGGTCCCCCCGTGATGTCCCTCGGAATGAACAGTCTTTCCATCAGGATCCGTCTTTTCCTCACATTTGGTGTCATACTGGCATTCTCTGCAGTGCTGGGCTTGTTCGCGCTTGATCGTATCAACAATATGAGCGCAATGACACAGGATCTGGCTGAAGAATTGACCGGGGTTGAGACGCTGGGCGAAATGGCCAAACTCAGCCAGCATTTGCGGGCCCATGATCTGTTGCGCCAATTCACCGAAAATGAAACCGAGCGAGCCACCCTGACTGCGGAAATCCACGAGGCGCAGGTGGCCTTCTCGCGCGCATGGAGCAGCTTTGCACCGACCATCCAGCCCGGCGAAGACGAAACCCGCGCCAATGAACTCTTCTCGGCATGGCAACATTTTCTCGCCGTTGAAGAAGAAGTCTCCGGCCTTCAGGCTGTAGGGCAGAATGATCTGGCAGAGGAAGTGCTGCTCAATGACCTCAAGAATGACGCCGAGATCTTCAACACGGCGGTCAGCCGCATGCTGCAATATCGCAACGAGCAGGCCGCCGCAACCGCTGCTCTGGCTGAAGACATGAGCGACAGTTCCAGCCTGAGCGTGACCATCGCCTTGGCGGTCATCATTCTGGTTGGCATGATCGTTGTCTGGCTGATTGTGCGCAATGTATCCGGCCCGATTGTCAATCTGGCTCAGGTCATGCGTGCTCTTGCAGATAACCATATGGACACCGATGTGCCCGGCGTGGAGCGCAAGGATGAGATCGGCCGAATGGCGTCAGCTGTGCTGGTGTTCAAGGAAAATATGATTGCCGCAACCAACATGCGGCAGGAAAAGGAAGAGCAGGAGCGCCTGTCAGCCCAGAAACGCCATCAGGAAATGATGGAACTGGCAGACCGCTTCGAAACCGCCGTCGGGCAGGTTGTGGAACGCGTGGCCTCCGAAGCTCAGGAACTGCAAACAAACGTGGGCACCCTGACCGCAGCATCGGAAGAAACAAACGCCCAGTGTGCAGCCGTCGCCGCAGCCGCCGAGCAAGCTTCCAGCAATGTGGAAACCGTTGCGGCTGCCATTGAAGAGCTATCTGCCTCCTCACAGGAAATCGGCCAGCAGGTGTCTCATTCCACGCAGGTGGCAAATCGCGCCGTTTCGGAAGCCCAACAGACCAACACCCGCATGTCCGGCCTGCAGACCGATGCAGAGCGGATCGGCACTATTATTGGCCTGATAGACGAGATTGCCTCTCAGACCAACCTTCTGGCGCTCAATGCCACCATCGAAGCGGCGCGCGCAGGAGAAGCCGGCAAGGGTTTTGCTGTCGTGGCCTCCGAGGTCAAGGGGCTCGCCGAGCAAACTGCCAAGGCCACCGCTGAGATTGCCGCGCAAATCAAGAGCATGCAGACATCCAGTACCGATGCCAGCAATGCCATCAATGCGATTGGTGATACGATTGGCGAGATGAGCGATATCTCCACTTCCATCGTGGATGCCGTGCAGGAGCAGGGACAGACAACGTCTGAAGTGGCGACCAACGTGCAGCAGGCGTCGGTGGGCACCAGAGAAGTGACCGCCAACATTGAAGGTGTTTCACACGCGGCTCAGGAATCGGCCAGCGCGTCGGCTCAGGTGTTGTCTTCTGCCCAGCAGCTTGCCAATCAGGCCGAGACCCTCAGAACGGAAATGCAGAATTTCCTTCAAACTGTCCGCGCAGCCTCATAATGGGCGCCGGTGACACACATATTTCGGGATTGAAGAAAGGTCCTAACATGAAACGCTTTTCGATCTTTTTGGTGTCAACCGCGTTGATGGTCAATGCAGCCGCTGCGGTCACAATCGGCACCACCATGTCCAAGAAGGATGCCTTTGTCTCTATTCTGACGGACAACATCAAGGCCGCCGCTAGCGAGACCAGCGGCGTGGACCTTGATCTTGTCGTTGCCAACATGGACAAGGACACCCAGATCAGTCAGGTCAGGACATTCATCGAAAAAAAGGTGGATGCAATTATTATCAACGCCGTGGCTGATGAGCATAACGAAGAGATGCAGAAGATGGCCGCCGAGGCCAACATCCCGCTGGTCTATGTCAACCGGCAGCCGCCGCAAAGCCGGTTCCCCGGCCCGGTTTCCGTCGTTTCCTGCAACGAACTGGTTGCCGGTCGCCTTCAGATGCGCCTGATGGCAAATGAGGTCGGCGGCAAGGGCAATGTGGTCATTCTCAACGGGGCTCTTTCCCATCCGGCAGCCAAGGCGCGGACCGAAGGCCTCAAGGAAGTGCTGAAACAATATCCGGACCTGTCGGTCGTACATGAGCAATCCGCCAACTGGAGCCGCGATGAAGCCGAACAGATCATTACCGGTCTTCTGAACAAGGGCACCAAGATCGACATCATCGCCGCTAATAATGACGAAATGGCCATCGGTGCCGTTCGTGCGATAGAGAAGGCGGGTCTTAGCTTTGATGATGTGATGATTGGCGGCGTGGATGCCACCCCGAGCGCCATTGCCGAGATGGAAGCAGGCAAGATCAAGGTCACTGTCTTGCAGAACGCAGCGGCGCAAGGTCAGCAATCCATCAAGAATGCCATTGCCATGGCCGAAGGCGGCTACGCGCAGGAGTTCGACTGGATTCCGTGGGAAGTGGTCGTACCGTCCAACATGGAAAAATACAAGTAAGCACCTTTTCTTTCTCCCAAGCGGCTTGCCCTCTCCGAGCCGCGCCGAACCGCCATCTCTTCTCCTGGCGGTAAAAAGGAAACCCCGCCATTGGCGGGGTTTTGTCATTCTCATTGGGAGGGCATGTTTTGGGGCAAGGGACAAGGGGCAGGGCGGGAATAAGACAAAAAAAGGCACCAACCGCATGACTGCGGAAGGTGCGCTAGGAACCAAGCTGAAAAATGCTTGCAAAATAAATTAGCCGCCGACGGCTTGAAAAACCTGCTGCTCGGGCTGCTTGGTCAGGTCGTGAAAGGTGCCCGGCTCGATATGGGGCAGCTTCAAACGGTCCCAGACATCCTTGAGCGCTTCGCACAGACCGTCGACCAGCTTGTCGTCATGGAAAGGCGTCGGCGTGATGCGCAGGCGCTCTGTGCCACGCGGCACGGTCGGATAGTTGATCGGCTGGATATAGATACCGTGGGTATCCAGAAGAATGTCGGAGGCCTGCTTGCACAGGTCCGGATCGCCCACGAAAAGCGGCACGATGTGCGTGTCAGATGGCATCACTGGCAAGCCGGCGTTGGACAGCACTTCTTTGGTGCGCGCTGCCTGACGTTGCTGCCCATCGCGTTCGCTCTGGCTTTCTTTCAGATGACGTACAGAACAGCAGGCGGCAGCCGCAATGGCTGGCGGCATAGCTGTGGTGAAAATGAAGCCTGGCGCATAAGAACGCACAGCATCCACAATAGGGGCCTTGGCGGTGATATAGCCGCCCAGCGTACCGAAGGCCTTGGCTAGGGTGCCCTCGATGATATCGATGCGATCCATCAACCCTTCGCGCTCGGCAATGCCTGCCCCGCGAGGGCCATACATGCCAACCGCATGCACTTCGTCGATATAGGTCATCGCGCTGTATTTGTCGGCCAGATCACAGATTTCCTTGATCGGCGCTACGTCGCCATCCATGGAATAGACGGATTCAAACACGATCAGTTTGGCGCGATCCTTACCAGCTGCGGCCAGCAATTCTTCAAGATGCTCCATGTCATTGTGGCGGAAGACCTGCTTCTGCATGCCGGAATTCTTGACACCGGCAATCATGGACGCATGGTTGAGTTCATCGGACAGGATAAGGCAGTTCGGCAGCAACTTGGCAATGGTGGAAATAGCCGCTTCATTCGACACAAACCCGGAGGTAAAGACCAGAGATGCCTCCTTGTGGTGTAGATCGGCCAGTTCGGCTTCAAGTTGGACCAGTGGATGGTTGGTGCCGGAAATGTTGCGTGTGCCGCCAGCGCCGGTGCCCATCTTCTGGGCTGTGTCGCTCATGGCGTCGATCACGTCGGGATGCTGCCCCATGCCTAGATAGTCATTGGAGCACCAAACGAGGATTTCGCGTTCCAATCCATTGTCGGCGCGCCAGATGGCGTGCGGAAATCGTCCTGCCTGCCGCTCAAGGTCGGCAAAGATACGGTAGCGTTTCTCTTCCTTGAGGGAAGATACGGCGCTTTCGAAAAAATCAAGATACTGCATTATCACTGATATCCGCTTGTTTCTGGTCCAAAGTAAGCGAACCGGTCGGTCTTTTAGAGCTTGGCATTGCTTGCTGGTCGGAATGGGCCATTTGTTGGTTCTTGTATCAGGCCCTGATCCTCATTTCTACAGGTCTGACTTTGAACGACACTTTGCGCTGAGACGTTGAGATTTGTCAATTGTTGCGCAGCTTACAAATTGTTAAGGCATCCGTAAGCCAACGGTCATCTTGGTCTTTGCGTTGAGAGCGACTAGAGCCTTGGTATGACTTATCATCTTTACAATCCTTTGAATGGCTCCAAAGACCACTTTTCCCTTATCCAAAAGAGGTAAACAAGGCGGTTGCAGTCTCTCCGGTGTGATACTGTTCAAAGAGCCGGCTTTAATAAATCTCGGTAATACGAACGTATAATATTGAAAATATTTTGCAAAATTTGACAATGAATGGATTTAGTGAACAATAAGAATAGGTATTATCGTCTATTTTGATAATATAAGTTTGTAAAATTCTTGTTTTATCTTTCTTGGGAGGAAGTAAATGGCGCTTCACATCGCTCTTATAACGCCTTCGCGCTACGATACCGATGGCTATGTTCAGCAATGGAAGCGTCCGGTGATGGTCACCCAGGCGCAAGCGGCCATCAAGGCCCTTCTGAAGGATTGCAATGATCGCAATGTGTTGGGCGATGACAATGAGATATCTTGCGAAGACCATTACGAGATCTTCGGCCCTGTGCCGATCGAGGGCATCGTCGCCCGGATAAGGGAGGCAGGCAACGGAGCGGTCTTCTTGACCGGTGTCCTGAGTGCTTTCTTCCCACGTGCGCTCGATCTGGCCCGCATGTTTCGCGCCCATGATATTCCGGTGGTCATCGGCGGCGTGCATATCAACGGCATCAAGGCCCTTTTCAAGGACAATGACTATGGCTTGCAGGATGCCCTGGATATGGGAGCCTCGCTCTTTGTCGGGCAAGCAGAAGGGCACCTAGATGATCTCTTGAAAGACCTTAACGCCAATGAGCTCAAACCGGTTTACGACTATCTCAGGGATCTGCCGGATCTGAGTTCGGCGCCGATGCCAGCCTATGACGTCGACACAATCAAGAAGAGCTTTACAGGCGTCGTGCCGATCGAAACCAGCCGTGGCTGCCCGTTCCGCTGTACCTTCTGTTGCATTCCCAACACGCAAGGGGTGGAAATGCAGATGCGAGACCCGCAGGTGATTGCGGACTATGTGCTCGAATATGCACGCAAGGGCGTGAAAACGTTTTTTCTGTCCGATGACAACATCGCCCGCAACAAACGCTGGGAAGAGGTCTTCGACAAGCTGATTGAAATGCGTCGCAAGCACAAAGTGGGCTATGAGCTGATTATCGAGGCCGATACAGTCGCCTACAAAATTCCTCGTTTCATCGAAAAGGCAACAGCTGCCGGGGTTACGGATGTATTCCTTGGGCTGGAGTCCATCGATCCGGAAACCATCAAGGCCGCAGGCAAGAAACACAATCGCGCCGCCAACGTGCGGGATATGTTCGGTTCATGGTATCAGGCCGGAGCGGTCACTATTTCGGGCTTCATCATCGGTTTTCCCGGAGAAACGGAAGACAGAATATTGAGCAATGTCGACACGTTGGTGAGCGAATATTCAGGCGAAATCTTCACGCTCTCGGTGCTGACGCCGCTGCCGGGTTCGGTGGACCACAAGCGTCTGCACGAGAAGGGGACCTATATGGACCCTGATCTGAACAACTATGATCTGGGCCATTTCGTTTTCAATCACGATACGCTGGATGAAACGTCGGTCGAGCGCCTGACGCCGCGCATCGTGCCCAAGGTATATTCTCTGCGCCGTGCCTGGACCATCATGCTGCAGGGCCTGCGCAATCCGACCAAGGCGGTTACCAATTTTGCATGGACTGTTGGCCTCACCCTTGGCTATCGCGTAGGGGGCACCGGCGTTTATGAAGTCGGGTCGGGGCGCTACCGCAACCGGCATCTGCGCCGTCCGGGGCTGCCCAAGGAGCCCTTGCTGGTCTTCTATCCGAAATACTTCCTTAAAGATGCTTGGGGCATCTTGCATGCTGGTTTCTATCTGGCTGCGTTGCGGAGCATGCTGTTCGTCGCCAAACGCAAGGTGGCGCGCGAGCGGGCCGAAGCAGAGAAAGCACGGGACAGTGTCGCAGCAGGAGCCAAACAGACGGTTTGAGAGCAAACAGCCTGATCAGTCAAGAGGTTCTCGTTCTATGATGCGGTTCCCCATGCTACAAAATCGCATATGGGTATATGCGCATGTGCGCCCTAGTAAAGATTCATAAACGCTTTGCATTTAAACTCTTAGCACTGTTGATCTATCCGCATATCCATTGCGGAGGGGCGCAGGTGCGGAGTTGTGTATGCCTGTAACTGTTCTTTCGGCTTTGAGAGTACTGGTCATAGAAGATAGTGCGTATATGCGCACGATCATTCGTACCATTTTGCAGGGGCTTGGAGTCCGCGAAATCTTCGAAGCAGAAGATGGTGGCGTTGGTCTTGAAAAGCTCGAGCAGCTCTCTCCTGATCTGTTGATCATCGATTGGGTTCTGCCCATTCTGGATGGGCCGGAACTGGTGCGCCTGGTGCGCAACCCGAACCACCCCATGGGAACGGTTCCGATTATCATGATTTCGTCCTACGCCGAGAAGCACCGCATCATGGAGGCCAAACAGCTTGGCGTGCATGAATTCCTGCGAAAGCCGTTTTCGGCCAAAGACATGTATCTTAGAATAGTGGCTGCCACATCGATGGATCGTCCCTTTGTGCGTACCGACAATTATTACGGACCGGCCCCCCGGGAATCCGTTACGCGACGCGCTGGCGATGGAGCCGCCGACCTTGGACAGTCTGGAGTTTCCGTGCCAACTGCCTTTGCCTAAGGCGGAGCCACATCCAGCTTATCGAACGATTGTCAGACTTTCTGCTGCGCGTGTCACGCCGGTATAGAGCCAGCGTGTCCTATGGTCACGAAAGGCCCAGCTTTCGTCAAACAGCATCACATTGTTCCACTGCGAGCCCTGTGCCTTGTGAACGGTCAGCGCATAGCCATAGTCAAAGGCATCGCCCTTCTTGCGGACCGTCCAGGGGATTTCACCCTCATGCTCTTCAAACAGCATCTTGGGAATCTTCAACGGGACACGGCCGGACAACTCATGCCCCAGCTCTGGTGAGACACGCAGCTTGAGATCCTTGCCCGTGCGGCTTGTGACCTTGTCGACGATCCAGATGCCGCCATTCAAAAGGCCCTTCTGGTGGTTGTTGCGCAAGCATACGAGCTTGTCGCCAACCCGCGGATAGGGTCCCTCGAATTCTTTCAGCTCGCGCAGGCGCTTGTTGTATTTCTGACGGGTCAGATTGCGCCCGACGAGCACTTGATCGGCTTCAAGCACCTGTTCGGTTTCAAGACCGCGCCGACCGATTACTTGCACGGCACCATAGTCGCCATACTCCGGCGTTTTGCCTTCGCGCACGTCTTGCGCCAGACGGATGATCGGATTGTCCCGCGCCTGCCGGTGGATTTCCGTGAGCATGATATCGGGCTCATCTTCGGTGAAGTAGCCACCGCCCGAAACCGGTGGCAGCTGCGCCGGATCGCCCAGCACGAGCACGGGCTTGCCGAAGGAAAGCAGGTCCGAGCCGAGCATTTCATCGACCATGGAGCATTCATCAATGATGATCAGATCGGCATCATGGGCCGGACTGTCGCGGTTGATAACAAAGGCTGGCACGTCTTCATCGCGCTCCTCGTCATCGCTGGTGTCCGGTCGGTAGATCATGGCATGAATGGTGCTGGCGCCTGCGCATCCCTTCTGGCGCAAAACCTGCGCAGCCTTGCCCGTAAAGGCCCCAAACAGAACACTGCCGTCAATCCCCTCTGCAAGATGGCGTGCCAGCGTGGTCTTGCCTGTTCCTGCGTAGCCAAAGAGGCGAAAGATCGGTTCATCGCCGCGCTTGATCCAGTTATCGACTGCTTTGAGAGCCGCATCCTGCTGTGGTGACCAGTCCATTCTTGCCTCGCAACAAACGCAAAGCTGCCGCAGGAGCCTGTTATACGGCGCGGCAGCTTCGTTCTTCGTGGAATCTGATGATGGAATCACTTTGACGGATTCGTGTTTGGTTGGGCCAAGACTGTCCAAGCACGGGCAAAATATCAAGTCGATTGCTCGACTTTGTATTGATCTATGGAAAGATGGCTATGGAGAGACGGAAAGTGCGTTGCTCAAGGAACAAAGCAACTGAAAGGTGAAGAGGGATCTGATAGGGCAGGCAATGGCAAAGGCCCCTTGGCGCTCACTTTGCGAACAAGGGGCGTTTGGTCGTGACTGGAAGCCGGGCGATATCAGGCTCTTAGGCGCATGCGATCATCGGCGTCCCTGGAGCGGACCTCTCGGTCGATCAGGGCGGCAAAGTGAGGTGACAGACCCGACAATTGGTCAAGCCCTATTGTCGCAAGCCGGTTCTCGGAAGGATCCAGTTTGGAATAGTGGGCAAGGCCTGTCAGGATAGTCATCACATGATGCAGGCTCAACCGTCCCATATCATCTTCACTGGCGCTTTCCTGCTTGATGCGCTCAATCAGCCGGGAGAGCCCCGCCGTCAGGCTGGCATATTGATCCTGAAAGATTTCGTAGGACTGGGCGTCCTCTGCATTCAGCTCACTCAGGCCGTTAAAAATCAAGCAGCCGCGCCCCCGACCTTGGTCGGCAAGGAAATGGCTGAAATCGAGAATGAGATCCACCAGCACAAGGTCTGGTTGTTGATCATCCTCAACCGGACCGCTCTTCATCAGTTCTTTCAATGGAGAGCTTTCAAGGTACCGGTCAAGAACAGTTGTAAGAATACCTTCGCGAGATCCAAAACTATTGTAGAAGCTGGACCGTTGTATTTTCATCGCGTCTACCAAAGAACTGATAGATGTACGCACGATGCCATCGGCCCAAAAGCAATTCGTTGCCGCTTCAAGTACAGTTTCTGAGTCGAATTCTTTAGGTCGGCCCATCATACCCCCCTAGGTCATGCGTTTCGACAGATTGGAACTACTATAACTCTAAAATTTACCTCTCAATTCGATATCTAGCAATGATATTGACCAATAAAATGTAAAATCAGTCGTACTAATACATTAGTAGATGGCGTCTGATCGGGAAAATTATCAGGTCAAAAATTAGATTAATCCTATGCATAATATTATTAAATCTATGCAATTGGAGCGCTGTGTCCAGAATGGAGAAATGCTAAAATGTCTGCCAGATATTTGATGTTATTGATACATTACAGAGGAAAAGATTTGTGTTAAGTATATTCACTTAGCACTTTTTGACTGGTCCGGTCGCTGCGTTCATAAAACGCTGAATTGTGGCGATCATTTGTTTTTGCTCTCGACCAGACAAGTGGTTGCCTGTGGGTAAACTGATTGCACCCTCACTCCAACTCGCTGCATTCGGGAAATTACCAACTGATTCTTGTGAAAAAAAGAATTTCAACTGACCAAGGTTGCGGTAACTCTGGCTTATCCGAAACCCCTCGTTATAGAGGCCATCGAATAGGGGCGTCCTTTGGAATGGCTCCAGACATATCGGATAACTCTGTAATATCCGAACAGATTCTTCTGATGGAGTGAGTGTCTGAAGCCCCATCCGGGAGAGGGTCTCATCATATAGAGCGACCTGTTTTTCGATCGCGGATTGAGTGTTGAGGCTATAACTAATGCAATTTTGAAAATATTGATCCTGATCGCCTGTCAGCTGCCCCACCAGATCGACATAAGGGGCTTCTTCGGCTTCTGGCTCGACGGTTTGAAACAGTCGTTCGGCGATATCATGCTGTGCTGTCCAGTAGGATAGGCGTGCATGATGATCCTGATTGCGTGTGACAAGTAAAGCAGGGAGCTCCCCTTCTACATCGCGCCAGCCAGGCAGGCAGGCAACCAACAGATCGCAGTGAGATGCCACGCCGTTGCTTTGTCCAAGAGAAAGGAAGGCGTCAGACCCATCTTCGATCAGGGCAATGGAGCGGGCTCTTAATTGCTCGTGCAGGGCCTGATGAGAGGCTACTTGACCATAGAGATGGCAAAGGACGACACAGCGTGTCCGCTCGGTAATCGCACCTATCACCGCATCATGATCAATGAGGCGGGTGTCCGCGCGCGCATCAACCAGAACAGGGCTGGCCTTGGCGAGCAGAATGGCATGAATTATACCGGCCGGAGCCAATGCCGGAAGGATGACTTCATCACCCGGCGCAACATGGCAGGCGAGTAGGGCCGTATAGAAAGCACTAGACCAACCGACGCCGTAATGGATATGAGCGTCCTTGAAGTGGCGCTGCAACATGGTCCGCGCTGTCTTGCTGTTGCTGGCGGGCATCCGGACTGACAGACTGGTTTCTTGAACCGCATCCATAACCGCATCCATGGGCACACGTGTCCGCCCTGCCATCAGGGGAGCTTCACGGTGGGGAGCGGACGTCTGTTCATCTTGCGAGGGTATCTTGTTCATCATGTAGGCGCCTGACTTTTGCTTCTATTTCTTCAGACTAAGGGACAGGCGCGCAACAAGCCGTTAATCCGGCTCTGGAAGGCGGATGGATTCCCCCTCTGACCCCAGTCTTCTTCCTGTGTGGTTAAGAAAATATTGTCTGCCGCAATGGGGTAACCCAGCGTACCGTCAGGAATTGAAGAACTCGTCGTCTTCAATATCTTCAGCAGGCTCCAGCGGGCTTAGATAGCCTTCCACCGCATGCACCTGATCTCGGAACCGGCGTAGATTGTCCACCACGATTGACCCGCCGAGGCGAGTGCATTCGGCCAGAATAAGCTCGCAGGCCGATGCTGCCGGCACCAGCGAGGGCAACAACTGCGGCCCCGTCATGGGAACAAACAGCCCCATATTGGCAAAGGGCACAGCCGGAGAGGACATGGTATCAGTGATGGCAACGATTTTGCAGCCGCGTTTCTTGGCGACCGTCAGCAAGCGCCCACCCTCGGATGCATAGGGCGCAAAGGTGAAGAGGATGATGAGATCCTTTTCGTTCGCCTGTCCCAGAACATCAAAATGCGAGCCGTCAGGACTTTCCAGAAGCTGGATCTTAGGCATGGCGATCTGCCCTGCATAGGCCAGATAGTGGGCAAAGGCGAAGGATGAGCGATAGCCGGACACATAAACACGGTTGGCATCCAGAATGGCCTGGGCGATGCGTTGCACAGCCTTTTGCGTGTCTGGCTGGAACAGGCTGGTTAGGTTGCCAAGGGTCGCTTTGCCGATTTCAAAGAAGATGTCAGACTCCCCGTCCCAGCGGCCGTCTTTCTGAAGCGCAGCAGCACGGTCTTCAAAGCGCACGTCGCGCGCCTGCACACCCTGCTGGAACACGGCGCGGAAAGGCTCGAAGGTGGAGAAGCCGACCACCTGTGCCAGGCGCACCACCGTTGACGGATGGACATCGGCCGCCTTTGCCAACTGACGCACCGACTTGAAAGCAACATCGGCCGGATTTTCCAATATGTAGGAGGCTGCAACCTTCATCTGGGGAGAGAGGTCTGCATAGGACTCCCAAATCTCTTGGCGGAGGTCATCCAGTGTCATGGTGGCTCTCTTCATTCGGCATAAAAGGTGGGCGAGGCAGTGCCGGATCAGGGAAACCGGGCTCGCCGAGTGGGTCTCTGGCTTCTTATTACATAAGATGGCAGGGTTTGGCAAAAACAGCAGCGTTCCTCTTTTAGGCCGCCACAGGGATGGGGTGCAAGCCTTGGCTTGTTAATAGTTAAAAATGGTTTCTCATTTGCTGCATTCTGGTGTTAAGCTTCTGATATTTAATAATGGTTTGAAGACATGTTTCTTCGTTGATTGCTGGAACACCCCTTAATGCTCGGAATCCCGAAACCCCTGATTATCGCCATGTCTGCCAATGGTCCGAAGCGGACAAAGCGCGACCATCTTTTCCTGCCTGTCAAACTGGCTGAATTGCAGGCCACCGCTCTTGACGCTCGTGCGTCCGGTGCGGCTCTTTTTTCTTGTGCGCCGCGCGATGAGCGTGGTCTGGCATCTCTGGACAAGGCGGTTTGTAAAGAGACAGTCGCAGCGCTGCGTGAAACGCTGGAGGAAAGTGTCCTTATCCAGTTGGAACTGGATCTAAGCGATATGGGAGCCGTGGACGCCTGTGCCCGCCTTTTGAGCGATGTGAAACCGGACGCCTGCCTCTTGCCGTTTGGCCAGCTCTTTCCGCGTGATGGTGATGAAAATGACGAGGACAGCGCAAGGGATCTGCTTGATGTGTGCGAGGAATTGGGGATTGGCGTCCAGTTCGCCATGACAGATCCGACCGATGTCGATTGGTATTACGCATTCCGTCAATATGGCGTTATCCCCGAAAGCCAGCGGGCTCTTTTGTTCGTTCTGGGCGAAGATGGCGAGGAGCCGGCCAGCAATGTGCATGACTTGCGTAAATATCTTACCGGGCTGGATAAACTTCACTTGCTGGAGACCGTCCGCTGGTCGGTGGCTGCATACGGCTCTCAGGAGGCGGTTTCTCTAGCGGCTGCCATCGCGATGGGTGGACAGATTGCTCCGGGGTGGGCATATAATGTCCACACAGTGGATGGAGAACCCTATAGCAGCCAACAGCAGCAGGTTGCCTTGTTCGGACAGTTGGGCATGAGTCTTGGTCGTCCTCAGGCCAGTGCCTTTGAAGCCCGCACCTTGCTGTTTGGTCCACGCTGAAGGCTGTCAGTCTGTCCATACAAGGGCTGTCAGATAACAACCGCCCAAACTATCACTGCCCACACAACAGCTGGCAGAGCAACCCAAATTCAATAAAGGCACATAAAATGTCGGATCGCTTCCTTCCTCGGCGTGACAAGACGGACGCTGAGCTCACCAACTGCGAACTCCAATATGATGGCTTCATCAAGCTTTCCACCTGTACGCTCTCCTTCACCAAGAGCGATGGCGAAAAGGTAACGCTTACGCGGGAAATCCACGACCATGGTGAGGCGATTTGCGTGTTGCCCGTCGATCGCGAGCGCCGCGTCGCCCTGTTAGTGCGCCAGCTGCGCGCCGGTGCGCTCTATAACAAAGAAAAGGATCCCATGATCCTCGAGGTTGCGGCCGGTCTGATCGATCCGGGCGAAGAGCCCGAACAGGCGACCTTGCGCGAAGCCGAGGAAGAGCTGGGGTTCCGCATTTCCGATCTTCAGAAAGTCTCCAGCTTCTACATTTCGCCGGGCACATTGACCGAACGCCTCTATGCCTATCTGGCTTCCTACAGCCTCACGGATCGTGTCAGCGAAGGCGGCGGGCTTGCCGAAGAGGGAGAGGATATCATCGTTGAGGAAATCGCGCTGGACGAGCTGGGCGAAGCGGTGCTGCAAGGCAATCTCAGGGACGCAAAGACCATCCTTCTCATCCAGCATCTGATGTTGAGTGAGCCCGAGTTGTTCTTCTAACTTGCTGTGTGGCTTCAGGCTTGTGGTATGAAAAAGGCCGGCGATGGATCATCGTCGGCCCTTGGTCTTTGAGGCTTGTGAAATGCTTTGAAGATCCTCGACCAGAGGGTCGGGTCAAACCGTCGGAGTCTGGCCGCCAAGGATGGAGGTCATCCAGTCGGTATCGATATTCTGGCCGCTGAGAACCACACCGACTTTCTTTCCGGCCATCTTGTCTTTTTCGCTCATCAGCGCGGCCAGCGCAGCAGCGCCAGCGCCTTCGGCAATATTGTGCGTTGCACGGTAAATGAGCCGGATTGCGTCGGCAACGGTGTCTTCTTCGACCCGCACGATGCGCTCTGCATTTTTCATGATGATATCCAGAGAGTCCGGATCAGGCACGCGCACGGCGAGGCCATCGGCAAAGGTATCGCTGCGGTCGGCGGGTGTCAGAATGCCTGACTCAAAGGACTTGGCATAGCCATCGACGCGGGCTGTAACAACACCAACGATCTTGGTCTTGAGGTTCAAGGCATTGCGCGCTTCGATCATGCCGCAAATACCCGAGCCCTTGCCGATTGGCACATAGACCGTATCCAGATCCGGATTCTGCTGCAGCATTTCATAGGAATAGGTGCCAACGCCAGCAACAAGATCTTCATGGTAGGAAGGAACCATGTGAAGATCTTCTTCTGCGGCCATTGCTTTTGCCTTGGCTACGGCTTCGTCAAAATCCTCACCCGCTTCAATAACACTCGCCCCGAATGCGCGCATGGCGGCGTTTTTCTCAGGCGAATTGCCCTTGGGAACAATGATGGTGGCCTTCAGCCCTTCAATGCGTGCCGCAAAGGCAAGGCTTTGGCCATGGTTGCCGCGCGTTGCGGAAATGAGGCCTGCGCCACCGGGAAAGCGCTTTTTGTAGCGATTGGCATAAACCAGACCTCCGCGCACCTTGAAAGCGCCGGTCGGGGTGTGATTCTCATGCTTCATCCAGACGTCAACGCCAAGCTCTTGGGCCAGTATGGGCCAATTGTAACAGGGGGTCGGGGCGAGAACCTTGTAAATGAGTTCTTCGGCCTTTTCAAAATCGAGACAGCTAAGCATTGCAGGTATCCTTCGGTTATCAAAAATGGATCAGCAATCATCTGACTTTGGCGGTCTGGGCACCGGGCTCCAAGACGCCCTCCTTCAAACCGATTTCCAAAAGGGGCATGGAAAGGGCGGGAGAAGGCAGGTTTGCTGATTGCGTAAAATTCTGTTGTGAAAAATCATGGCAAAGGATATTGTATGGTTCAAATCTTATATTGTATGGGATGCAAGATTATTGCCTTCCATACAATTTTTAGAGCCCGTTTTTTCCCTGTTTGATCCATAAAGAGTGCGAGGGGGAATGGCTGGTCTTTTTGCAAGACGGTGCGGAAGGGTAAAATGAAAGATAAAAAGGTAAGTTGGTGTCCGGACCTGACCGGATATACCGGTCCGCTCTACCGTGCCATCGTGGATGCCATGCAGACGGATATCCGCAGCGGAGCCTTGCCTGTGGGGGCACGATTGCCCACCCAGCGCGATCTTGCATGGGCACTTCAGGTCAATCTCTCCACGGTGACGGAAGCCTTCAAGGAGGCCACACGTTTGCGTCTCATCGCTGGCGAAGTGGGGCGCGGCACCTATGTTCTGCCCGTCAACACGGCCACCCAGCTCTACGCCATTGATCGACCCCATGCGGAAAATGCCATTGACTTGTCCACCATCAAGCCCGCGCATGCCTTTTCCAATGAGGATGTTCGCAGCCTCTTTTCCGCGATGCTGGAGCGAGAGGATCTGGCCGAGGTCATGGAATATCATGCGCCGAGCCTGATTGCGCGCTGTCGGGATGCTGTGGTCACATTGTGCAGGGCGCGCGGGTTCCATCCGCGTCAGAGCAACATTTTTCCTTGTGCCGGTGCGCAGGCGGCGCTGTTTGCGGCCTTGCAGATGATCGCCAAACCTGATCTGCCGGTGCTGGTCGAGGAATTGACCTTTCCAGGCATGAAGGTTGCCGCCAAGCAAATGGGGTTGCGGCTGGTTCCCGTGACCATGGACAAACATGGCATCTTGCCCGAAGATCTGGACAGGGCCTCCAGAGCCAGCGGTGCCAAGACACTCGTGGTCAGCCCGATACTGCAAAATCCGACCGGGGCCACCATGGATCGCAAACGCCGCGCCGATATTGTCGAAATGGCCGAAAAGCTTGATCTGCTGGTGATTGAAGAGGATGTCTATGGCGGCTTTTCCAATCAGCCCCCGCTCAGCCTTCAGCTGGCTGGGCGGTCCATATTGGTCGGTGGCCTCTCCAAACTGGTCGCGCCGGGGCTGCGTTTTGGCTATATTGTCGTAACCTTTGATGAGGCCAGATCCAAGGCGCTCAATCTGAACTTTGCGGCCGACGAGCTGGTGCATGTGACAAGCTGGATGACGGCGCCGGTCATGCTCGAACTTGCTTGCGACTGGATCGAAAGCGGAGCCGTGCAGCAGCATATGGATTGGCAACGGCAGGAAGCGCGTGCCCGCCAGTCGCTCGTGCGTCGACGTCTGAACCTGCCTGCACTGGGGCGTGACCCCGCTGCGCCGCATCTCTGGATTTCAACGGCAGAGGGAAGTCCTTATAGCAACAAAACCGGAGAACAGCTCGCCTCTCTGGCGCGGGCCGCAGGGGTGGATCTGGTGCCAGCATCCACCTTTTGTGCCGGGCGTATGTTGTCAGACGGGGTCCGCATATGCGTCACCGCCCCGCGTGATCGCGCAGATCTGACTGAAGCCTGCAAGCGCCTGTCGCAGGTTTGGGAATAGCCCCTGCCTTTTCATGGTAAGGGGCAGGACGAACGAGCCGTGTCGGGCCGCGCCTAGCTGGCCGGTTCTGCTTCCACCTGATCTTCCGGCTCTGCCTCCACAACACGCTCTTCAGGAAAAATGATTTCCACCAACGTGCCGTGGCCGCTTTCGCTTGAGATGCTCAGACGGGCCCGGTTTGCCTCGGTCAGTGCCTTGGTCAGTGGCAGACCAAGACCTGTGCCTTCAGCGGCATTGCGGGTTGTCGAAGAAATCTGCCTGAACGGTTCGAGCGCCCGTTTCATCTCCTCTTTGCTCATCCCGATGCCGGTGTCGCGGATGCGCAGCACCACGTCGCCATTTTCCTGCTGTGTCGTGGAAACAATGACTTGGCCACCAGCATGGTTGAACTTCACTGCATTGGACAGCACATTGAGAATGATCTGGCGCAGCGAACGGCAATCAGCCACGACATCGGGCAGTCTGGAGGCTGTGGAGGTGCGGATAATGATCTGGCTGCGATTGGCCTGCGGCTGCATGATGCCGACGCATTCGGCGACAAGCCCATTGAGCCCGACGGCCTCAAACTGCAGATCCATCTTACCGGCCTCGACCTTGGAGAGGTCCAGCAGATCATTCAGCAAGCTCATGATATGCGTGCCTGAAAGCTTGATATCCTTGAGATAGTCCTTGTAGCGCTCCTGTCCAATAGAGCCGAACCGCTCTTCCATCATCACCTCGGAAAAGCCGATGATCGCGTTGAGCGGGGTGCGAATTTCGTGGCTGACCTTGGCCAGAAACTCCGATTTCTTCTTGCTGGCATCTTCAGCGCGCAGCTTTTGGGTCAGCAGCTCTTCCTGCGTACGCTTCCAGTCGGTGACATCACGCAGCACGGCGCAGAAGCGGTTCGTTCCGGGAATAGAAACGCGCCCCATCGTCATCACCAGCGGGATGAGGCCGCCCGAGCGCAATTGCCCTATGACTTCCTGCCCGCCATTGAGCAGGCTGGCAAGGCCGCTGTTGCGCAGCCGTTCCAGATAGGCCAGGGCATCTTTGTGGCTCTCGTCTGCCAGCAGCGAGACGAATCGCTCTCCGGCCACCTTGTGACGATCCACTTCAAACAGCGCCTCGGCGGAATGGTTCATCCGCAGGATGCAGCCATCTCGGTCCAGCACCAGAACTCCGTCTGTTGCCGTATCCAGAATGGCTTCCAGCTCGGCAATCTTCTCGTCTTCCTCGGAGACGCCAACAGAAGGCGGTATCGCCGGGGTTTCTTCAAAGCAGAGCATGGCAGCAGGCTGCTCGCCCCAATTGATGGACGAAATATTGGCCTCGACGGAAATCGGGCTGCCGTCTTCGGTGCGCAAGGTTGTGCGGCCATTGGTTTTGGTCAGCCAATCTCCCGGACGACCGGAAAAGAGCCCTTCCATACCTCCCATCGCCTGCAAGGCTTCAGGGCTTTCATAACCTAGCAGCGTGAGCGCCGTTTTCGATGCAAACAGGACAGTACTTTGCGCAGACACAATGATTGCCGTGGGCAGCTTGTTCAGCATATCGATGAGCGGGGAAGATTTATCCCCCTTGTCCCAAAGAGTTTCAACACTGAGGGCCGCCACACCGGCAACGGTTGCTGCCGTCAAATCAGCCGAGCTCTCGGATGGCGTCTCCACGTCTTCAGGATTGGCATCTTCCAATGAAGGCAGGGCAGGGGGCTCGGGCAGGCTATCCTCGTCATCGCCGGACGCAGAAATGACAAAGTGGCTCGACGATACCACCGGTTCCTCAAAAGGATCACTCTGCTCAACCTCTTCGATACCCGGAGTTCCGTCTTCATCGCCAGAGGGTGGACTTTGACCATCACCATCGGCTTCGACATCACTGTCCGTATCATGCGCGTTCTGAGGGGCATCGCCCTGCGCGGTTTCTTCCTCTTGCACCTTGGAGTCTTCCACAGCGGCGCCCGGAGATTTGGTGGTCTGCGCATCAGCATCTGGCTGGAGGCTATCCTCCGGCTCGGACTGCTGAGGGGTGTCACTTTGCTCCGTCGTGATTTCTTCACCGTCACTAGACGCATCTGAAACCTCGATAGGCCCGGCCAAAGTATCCCCTTGAGAGGGCTGCTGTGTTAGCTCTGCCTGTTCATGCAGGGATTTCAGCTTTGGATCGATAGAGAAAATATCAAGCAAAGCTTTGCTGGTGGCTGACTTGTGCGCAGCATCTTTGCGTTCTCGCGCAGCCAGCAGATCACCCAGAGAGCCTTTGGAAGAGCGCCATGGCAGAGCAGGTTCTTCATCATGCTTGAGCCGTTTCTTGATGAGGGCAGCAAGAGGCCGTCGCGTAATGGTCGGTCGCGCAGATTTGTCCTCGGCCGCGTCAGAGGTTTCAGCTGGCTTGCTTGGTGCAGCTGTCGTGTCGGCTTTTTCCACCTCGCTGGCAATCTGCTGCACGATCTCATCGGTTGGGAAAATGGAGGCTTGTGGCGCGGCAGCCTTAAACCTAGCACCTTCCTCTTCATCATCCTCCAGCTCATCCTCACCGAAGGCTTCAAATTCCTCGTAATCGTCATCGAGATCTTCTGCTGGCAAACGGCTTTCGAAGCTCTCGCCAGACAAGGCCTCGGCGATCTCCTGAAAGGCATGCTCTTCGCCTGCACTCAGCTTGGCTTCACGCGCGGTTTCTTCCTTGCTGGATGCATCCTGCGTCGTTTCTTTCACGCCATCTGGATTGCCACTGAGCAGCGAGCCCACAAGCTCAAAAGTCTCTTTATGCGCAATGGTTTCTGCGTCTTCATTCGGTTGAGACGCCTCGACAGATAGGTTCTCAGGCTCGCTCTGGTTTTTATTGTTATTTTCGTAGCTCTGGTCTTCCGTTCCCTTCTTGCTATCGTCACACACGGCGATTACCCCGCTCGTTTCGTCAGAGTCTCGAGGTGACTGTCCCCTGTCCCCTCCTGTTTCTGGCGAAATCAGTTCTGTCGTGGATGCTACGGCATTTTGCGCCGCTTTGAGTAGGTCTGCAGATATTAGCTCTTCAATTTGAGCAATCTGAAGCTGAAGCCCTTGGCTTTCACTCCGGTCTTGCTGCGTTTCGAGTGCTAGGCCTTCCTGCTTGGCTTCGCCTCTGTCATGTTCACCCTGATGGCCCATTGAGCCGGGCAAATCCTGTCGTTGATCAGGCTTACACAGCCCAAATCCGCGAAAGCCCTGAAAACCATGCAGGTGGCCATAAATAGGGAGCCCGGTTAGTTCCACTGCGATGCGGTAGGGTTTGTCCTCAACCGGCCACCAGACATCGAGGCTTGCCCATGTGTCGCGCGAATCAAAGCCACTCGCGACAGCTTCGTCTTCATCCATTTCGAAGCGGGCGGCTACGTCTCTCCAAGTCAAACCACCAATATCGGCGTTTTTAGGGCCTACACCGTTAGCCAACTCTTCGGAGACAAATTTGAAGCGGCCTGTTTCATCGCTCTCCCAAACGAAATGGTAAGCGCCATTGGCATGAAATTCATCAGACATGCCATTCAACGCGGACTGATCTGATGATGTTTTGCCAGGCTGCGGAAATTGCAGCCGATAGACATTATCGTCTTTGGTCTGCTGCTTCTGCCGCAAATGCGAATCAAGAACCGTGATGGAGGCTTCCGAAGTGGGCCGATCCTTGCCGTCTTTTATCAGGTCTTCTCTGGACAGTTCCCGCCCGGTTACAGGATCTGTAAAAAGCAAGGAAGAGTAGGGGCGGCCTTCGTCGGTAAGGAAAGGCTGCAGGTCTCGGTCCTTGAGCCGGTCCGGTCCCTTGATGAGGCGCTCTTCCAGCTCTGACAATTCGTCGATGCCAAAAGGATCTTCAAAAATGTCCGCCTCTTCTTCTGCCAGAGCTCTCTCGATCTCGTCCTGATTGTCGTCTTCCAGCTCAGCAAACGGATTGTCCGCTCCTGAGGGCGCATTCTCGACAGCGATGGCGGGATTGTGCACGAGCAGAAGATAGCCAATATCAGGCTCATCGGAAATGCGGGCCACGGCTGCGCTGGTTTGGCTATCGAAAAAGGGCAAAGATCCCTCGGCATAGCGTGCATCATCAGCCAGCTTTGCGAGCAGTTTGTCGAGCGCGACCGCATTTTTACCAAAGGGCACAAACCCTTCCGAGGCGGCGATCACCTTGCCATGATTATCCAACAGCGCAGAGTGCAAGGCTCCATCGCAGGAAAGGGCAGAGAGCAGGGTCGTCTTCGGGTCGGCATTTTCCGGCCAGTCCGGTGTCTGATCTGGCGCTTCTATGGCGTCTAACGGTTCTGAGGAGAGCACGAGGAGCACCGTCTCGCCCTCAACCTTGATTTTCTTGCACAGGCACGAAAGCGTGACGAAAGAGAGCCCGAGAAAGAATCGCAAGGTATCCAGTGTTGGCGAATCCGGACGCGCATTGCGGGCAAGACGCGCCAAATGGCGGCGCGCCGGATGGACATCGCCAAAACTGCGCTCCAGCAGGGAAGCCATGCTCGTTTCGCCAAAGAAGGTCAATCCGGCTGCATTGGCCCACAGGATGCGATTTCCCTCACCATTCCAGACCCAGGCCGGGCGGGAATCCAGCAATACGGCGCCGATGGTCGGATGGGCCGACAGCGTCAGATAGGGGCTCGCCAAAGAGGCAGGTTGGAATGAGGGCATGGGGTCTCGAATATCTTGCTTTATGGGTGGAGCGGATTTCAAACCCGGTTTGAAGAACCGCTTTTGTTAATAAAGTGTTATTACATTTTTCGTCCCACGAGGTCCAATAATTCGAGACATTTCGACCCGTCAAAGAGGTAGCATGGTTAATCTACCCAAGCTGGACCCGTTAACGAATTATAAATCAATCGCCCCGTTCCTGCATAGTTGTTTCTACAAATAAAAATCCCCGATTTGGAGGCGCTCAGGCTGGCGCTTTTTCATGGTGTCGATACGATATACTCAGGAAAAATGCAGCTAAATAGAAGGCCAAAGGCCAATGTTGCGTCGCGGAAAGTTTGCTGTTATGCTGCATTGCACAATTTTGTATCAATCCCCAAATCAGGAGACTGCCCGATGAGCTCAGCCTCAGGCTTCTTTGAGATTTCCGAAGAATTCCGCACCCTGACGAAACAGGGCATCGCACACTCCTTTCAGGCCTACGAGAGCTTTCGGGATGCTGCAAGCGACACCGCCGAGCGATTTGAAGGACCGGCAAAAGCCATCAATAGTGCGTTGGTTGAGGCCAATAAAAAGGCATTTTCTGCGGCTGATGAGGGCATGAAGGCCTCATTCGAGTTGGCCAGTGAACTGGCGCAGGCAACATCGCTTCAGGAAGCGATGTTGTTACAGACCAGTTATATGCAATCCCAGATGATGCGGTTTGGTGAAGTGGCGACCGCCATGGGAGAGGTGGCAAACACAATGGCTACAGAAGCGACAAGGCAGGGCAAGAGCAAATAGGCTTTGATGCCCTCGGTGAGTGATCACTGCCAAGAGGGAGTGGAAAACTGTGCGCCGCAAAAATAATTTGAGGCAGAGGCGCACAAGGTGAAAGAAGTGCCATGCTAAAGATTGTTGATGCTTGAGACGGGGGCGCAGAGCAAGTGCTTTGGTGAGCCTATGATCACCGAATTTTGAGGAAGCCGTTGCAATTTGCAAGACCGATCATCGGCTCAAAATCACCCGCATTTCTGAAAAGACCGGACGGGCAAAGCCGCCTCTTTGGCCGAAATCCCGGCTTGCTGGCTATGTATCAGAATGGGACGCCTATCTGAAAGCCATATAGTCGCTTGCCGGTTGAATAAAGCCCTGAGCTTTGTCGGTCTATCCAAGCTCTGAATCATAGACGCGCGGGAAAGAGACTCACACCGAAGAACTGTTATGAGCTGATTGATCCGCAATGTTGAGCCTTTTCAAACAGGAATCCACAAGCGAACGGCCACAAAAAGGCGTGAAAAGGGCGTGAAACGGCTTCTGATGACGTTTTTTTGACAAGCTGTGGGAAGTCCTGACATCTGCTCTTGCATTTTGCGCCAAGCTTCCCTAAAAAACAGCGCACTACAGGGAACCCATGCAGTCGTAGCTCAGTTGGTTAGAGCGTCGGATTGTGGCTCCGAAGGCCGGTGGTTCGAATCCACCCGACTGTACCACCTGTGGCTCTCAAAACTCCCCGAAAATGTAATGAAAAGAACGCATTGTGAGATGTGTTGGGTTTTCGAGTTGTTCGTTCTCAGAACAGCACCATACATGCGAACTGCTTCTTGCTCCCATCGTAGGCATTCGAGGCAGCGGGATTGGGGGGCCATATCTCAGCAAGCTGGAACGTGAACATTTTTTAAGGGGCATATCAGGGATCTCTTAGTGAATGTGACTAAGCCAGGTGATATGAGATGGTAAGTTAAAGCCAAATTTTTGGCACTCAATAAAGGAAGGTATAATGAAACAAATCAGCAAACTCCTTCTGACCTCTGCGTTTTTATTCAGCACGCAAGCCGCTTTCGCTGCTGAACGCGTATGGAGCCCTCAGTATAGCTGTCAAACCATGAAGCAAATGGTCATTGATCAAGGCTCTGTCCTTGTTAGCTATCCTTTGAGAATCAATCGTGGATTTGAGCTTGTATTCAGCAAAAATCAACGTCAGCAATGCGAGGAGAATGCGAGTTATAACGATTGCAAGCTCTTTCGTGTGCAAACATCTGACGTGGATGAATGCCCCGTAGGCTATATTGAGTCTCAGCCGCCAGAGATAAAACGCTTTCGCTGACAAAACGCTTTAGGCGCTTTGACGGCGTGGCTCATCCTATTGTTGGGGTGCAAAGAGTTTCAGAAAAAGAAAACCCCGCTTAAAGGCGGGGTTTTGTGTTTCTTCAGTCAAATAGTTGCAAGCCCTGTCTCTATGCCGCCGTTCTGAGCTGCAGCTTCTGGCCATTCGTTTCTATCATCCCCAGTGGCTCGATGGGACAGGTGTGATTTCCATTGCCCGTTCGAGTGTTTCCTGCAGCGTTCCCTTTTGCATCAGGAATAACAAGCTATGGTGGACCCGACAGCCAGGCAATGCCTCAAGAGTTACACAATCCAGATCGGTCAGAATCTGAGCAAAATGTTTATCTCTCTCTTTATCTGCTCCGAAGAAAAGCTTTACATCAGGTGCTGTTTGCGCGCGTACGAGCGCCTTTCTGGCGTCTAGAAGGGCCGGATCGATCGTCTTGGCCAATCTGTGTGCAAGCGCAGTGGGCCTGCGACCTGTATAGAGCTTGGCAACGGTGGGTATTTCAAAATTGGTAATCGCGCTGAAGCCAACAATAATGTCTGCCTCAAGAGCAATGCCATATTGAATGGCAGTCAGGCCATAGCCGGAAAAACCAACCACGATAAGCCGTTTTGCGCCGAGTTGATCGATGATGGATCGCAACGAAGGAATGGATTCCTCAAAGGAATTGGAAAAGCCATTGATGCCCGAAAGTCCCCAGTTCAATCCTTCCTGGGCACTGATATGGATGTGTGAGCAGCGATATCGGGATAGAAATGCATCAAGGACTGGCAGCTCCAGACCTGTTCGGAATGTCAGAACCACATCTTCGGCGTCAGGGACTTCGGCGACGAACAGGTTGCTTTCGTTCGACCAGATCCTGCGGTCTCTGTGGTTGGACCCATCCTTCAGAGTTTCTATGAATGACAAGACATTGCCGATATCCCTTCCACCAATGGCGCGGCTGGCTGTGTGGGCATAGGCGGCACAGATCGCATCAATTCGCTCTTCAAGAGCTTTCTTTCCCTGTTCAAGCCCTTTGGCTGCGATGTGGAGGATCTCTTCACACAGCGCCACCTTACATTCATCATAGTCTTCGATATGAGTGTCAAAGGCATCGGGCAGAGTGCGCCGAAGCGTCTGGAAGCGCTTCAGCGTCAACGCATGATTGCCTTTTCTTGACGGGATCATGGCGAGCATGGCATGAGCGCGCACATTGTTGGTGTCCTCTTGCAGGATCGCTCGACACACGGTCGCTGCCCCGGCATAGCGCTTCAGGTCCATGAGAGACGAGGCAATTTCCACACGGGCTTCCAGACTATCTGGATGGGCCTTTCTGACTTTGCGCAGCCATGCAAGGGCCTGCCGATGAATGTTCTTGCTGCGGGCTATCATGGCAAGCGTCATGAGAGCCTGATAGTGCTTGGCCTCCTTCGAGAGAACGTCCTTGCACAAGACCTCAGCTTCATCATTCCTTTTCAGTGCAAAAAGCTCGGTTGCCAGAGCTGTACGGGCCTGAGAGAAATTCGGATGACCTTCTATTGCCTGCTGAAACCATATTGTCGCCTGTTCGTGATCGCCAAGTTGACTGGCTACATGTCCAAGTGTCATCAGGGCCTGTTTATCATCAGGGTGCGTGGATAGCATCTTTCGTGACAAGGATTGGGCGTCTTCCAAGGCACCTTGTGCGACAAGGGTCCGGAGCAAGCTGTTACGAGCCGGTCGGAATTCGGGCCAGACATCCAGAATAGTGCGAAATGTTTCTGTGGCCTGTTTCTGGTTGCCATTCCGGCAAGCCCTGACACCCTGCCGATAGAGGGCGAGGGGCGTGGCGCCCTTGTCGAAGATAAGTGCTGTTAGTCGTCGCATGTGACGTGCGATCGGATTCACAGGTATTCCTCCCGGCGAGGTTGCAGGAATAAAGCCGGGGCAAGGACCCGTTGGTGCGAGAATGCTGTCTGGGGAGAAAGAGGCAACTTCATGTTAGTAGACAAATATATCAGACAGAACACCGATCATTTCCATCCAGTCGCAAAAACTGCTTCTGGATTGCAGGTCTTTCAAGCTTGGTTCGAATTTGCTTGACCAGCCTGCGGAATACATGCGGCAGTGTCGACAATCGATTTCATGCGTGCAGCATTTGACATCAACCGATTCAAGGGTTGATGTGTAATAGTTCATAGGGTCTCTGATGCGTGAGTGACAATCCTCGGCGATGCCTGTTCGCTCATCAATGCTGTATAACGGCCCCGGTGATGTGGACCATTTGTTATAGGCATGGGAGTAAACGACGGTCTCCGGATAAGCGTCGATCAGTCTGGCCAGGGTGTCCCTTATCGGCTTGAGATGCTCATCCTCGATACATGGGTTCTTCTCCGGACGGCTGACTCTGAAAAACTCATTGTCATTGGGAGCCGCCTCGCCCAGTTTGTGGAGCAGAGACTTGGTTGGCGAAAACAGATTGAAGGTAATGGGAACACCGGCATCCTGACATAATTGGACTGCGGTTTCACATTGATCGAAATTCCATGCATTCACTGTATATAAAAAAATTGCGCGAGGGTCTTCGGCATAATTTTTCAGAGCCTTGCGAAAGACGCTGGCTCCCCGCATGCGACGGTCCATGGCGTCGTCGCTGCCCCAAAGAGCGATGCCGATCTTGAAGGGGATCTCACGGGAGATGAACACGCTTCCGTTTGTCCCCACATTGCCATATCTGATGTAACGCGCAGCCACCTTCAGGCGCTCTTGCTCAAGGGAAGGCTCAGCCCCGACAAAGTAGCCCATGGAGACGCCTCTCTCTGCTTCTGCTGCGAAAAAAGCGTCCCAGACCGAGAGATCTTGTTCTTCATCATGCGGGTTCTGCTGTTCTCTGTCGAAGAAATAGCATCCCTCGCAGCGCAGATTGCAGCGCGTAGACATTTCATAGAAGGCGGGCCGTCGAAAGACCCGTACAATTTTCTTGGTCTGCTCATACTGTTCGACAAGATCAGGATTCTGCGTCAGAAGCTGCTTGAGCACGCGAATCTTTGTGCGTTGCATATCGTCTAGGGGAAATTTATCGGTATGCTTCATGCGTATGTTTTGCCTTGCCTTGCAGTGATAAATAATGATCCGAATGAATTGAGTTCTTTGTTACCTGTAACAGATTTTTGAATATTTTTAAAAATAGCTATAAATATTCGCAAAAACGGAAATAGTATAAGATAACGGAGTATCAGGGCAACATTAGTTTGTTCTTGATGATATGGAAAGCGGCTTAATACATTTATTTCGGAATTCTCACCGAACCTGTGGTCCTAGCCAAATAGACAGAAGAGCGCATGCACATAGCCCACTACACCTGATATGGCTTGTGCACAAGAGAGATTTTCCTTGAGCGACAAGTCGTCTGATAGATGAATTTGTCTTTCATTTCAATGAGCTGAGTGGTGGAAAATCTGACCCTTGCGGTGCGCCTCGGCCTCTGGCGCGCAGGTTTTTAGTGCTGGCTTCGGGGGGAATGCGCGGGTGGCCACTGGTAATTATAGGCAAATTACGTTTAAATCGGCTGTGTAACAGGGGCGTCCGGGAGACCGGGCTGAGATGAACCCTTCGAACCTGAACCAGATCATACTGGCGGAGGAAGTTGCGCTTTAGGTCCCAAGGGAGCCTGATGGTTTCCACCTCGACCCGATGTCAATTCTTCCGCCTCAGTAGGAGCGAAGAATGACCGACTGGGGCCACTATCTCTCTCATATGCGCGCCAATGCGCCGCTTATCCAGAATATCACCAACTATGTCGCCATGAATGTCATGGCCAATGCGCTGCTCGCGTCGGGTGCGTCACCCGCCATGCTGCATGCCGAAGAAGAGGCCGGGGAATTCGCTGCGCTTGCATCCGCTTTGACGATCAATATCGGCACGCTCTCCACTGACTGGGTGCGCGGGATGATCGTTGCCGCTGAAAGCGCCAATGAAAACGATACCCCTTGGGTGCTCGACCCGGTCGCGGCGGGCGCAACGGCCTTTCGCCGGGAAACCTCCTCGGCTCTATTGGCGTTGAAGCCATCCGTCATTCGCGGCAATGCTTCTGAGATTCTCGCCGTTTGTGGCGAAATGACCAAAGGCAAAGGCGCCGATAGCGCTGACAGCGTCACCGAAGCAGAAGCCGGTGCCCGTTCACTGGCCGCGTCCACCGGTGGCATCGTGGCCGTAACCGGCCCTCAGGATTTCATCACCGATGGCACACGCGCCTATCGAGTGGACAATGGCCACGCCATGATGCCGCTCGTCACCGCGCTTGGCTGCACGCTCAATGGCGTGATTGCCTCCTTCATCGTGGGCAAGCCTCATCTGGAAGCCACGACTGCCGCCATCGCCTATTACGGGCTCGCCGGACAGCTCGCCGCAGAAACCAACGCCGCGCCGGGCTCTTTTGCCACCGCCTTCATTGACTCGCTCTACACCATCACCCCCGATCAGCTCTCCGATGCTGCAAGGATACAGGAATCATGAATCTCTCCGTCTATTTCGTAACCCCTCATAATCCTGACGATTCCCTCGTGCTCGCTGCGCTTAAGGGCGGGGCGTCCATCATCCAGCTGCGCGACAAGACCGCGCCTGATGACGTGTTGATCGAGCAGGCCACGCGCCTTAACAAGCTGGCTCAAGACTACGGTGTGCCCTTCATCATCAATGATCGCATCAATGTGGCGCTCGAGAGCGGAGCTGCTGGGCTGCATATGGGCCAGTCCGACGGAGACCCTGTCGCCATGCGCAAGGCTCTGGGGCCGGACAAGATTTTGGGGCTATCCATCGAGAATGAGGACCAGCTGGCCATCGCGGCGGCACTGCCTAAAGGCACATTGGATTATATCGGCTGCGGTCCAGTTCGTGCGACGCTTTCCAAGAAGAACCATGCCACCCCGATCGGGCTGGAAACCATGGGGCGTATTGCTCGCGCCGCGCCATTTCCTTGTGTTGGCATCGGTGGCGTCAAGCTGGCTGACATCCCTCGCGTCAAGGCAGAAGGCTGCGCCGGTCTTGCCATCGTTTCAGCCATTTCGCAAGCGGCAGACCCTGAAGCGGCAACGCGTGAACTGGTTGACGCCTGGGAGGCCGCATGATCCCGAATATTCTCTCGATTGCCGGTTCCGATCCGTCGGGCGGGGCGGGCATTCAGGCTGACCTTAAGGCCATATCGGCCAACGGCGGCTATGCCATGGCGGTGATCGCCGCCATGACGGCACAAAATACCCAAGGGGTAAGCGGCTGGGTGCCGAGCGAGCCGGATTTCATCGTCGCGCAGATCGAGGCCATTCTGTCAGATATTCGCGTCGATGCCATCAAGATCGGCATGCTGGGTACTTCCAAGACTGTCGAAGCCGTTGGGCAAGCCCTCAAGGAGTGTTCCGCGCCCATCGTGCTCGATCCGGTGATGGTGGCCAAAGGCGGCTCTCGCCTGCTCAATGAGGAAGCCGTTGACGCTGTGTGCCGTGTTCTCGTGCCCATGGCAACGCTCATTACGCCCAATCTGCCTGAAGCTGCCGATCTTCTGGGCTCTATGGAGGCGCGCAACGCTGACGACATGCAGGATCAGGCAGAAGCGCTCATCGCTCTCGGACCCAAGGCGGTTTACCTCAAGGGCGGTCATTTGGTGGCCAAAGACAGCCCGGACCTGTTCTTGTCAGCCGAGCAGCGCGAATGGATCTCTGCCCCGCGGATCGAAACCAAAAACACCCATGGCACGGGTTGTTCTCTGTCTTCAGCGCTGGCCACCCAGCTGGCGCTTTCCGGTGATGGCCTTGCTGCCGCCAAAGCCGCCAAGAGCTACATCTCCAAAGCGATTGAAGGCAGCGCCAATCTCGATGTCGGATCTGGCCATGGCCCGACAGACCACTTTTTCATGCTGAGGAACTAACTTATGTCCCGTTTCCCGATCAAAAGCCTCGCTGCGGCCCTTATGCTCGCTGGTCTCTCTTTGCCCGCATCCGCCGGAACCCCTTTCTCGGTCATGCTCGACTGGTTTGTGAACCCCGATCATGGCCCGATCATCGTTGCCAAGCAACGGGGATATTTCAAGGAAGCCGGGCTGGATGTTGACATTATTGCGCCCGCCGATCCGTCCGATCCGCCCAAGATGGCTGCCGCTGGAGAAATCGATCTGGGGGTCTCCTACCAGCCCCAGCTCTATTTGCAGCATAAGGAAGGCCTGCCTGTGGTGCGGGTTGGTTCGCTGATCGATAGCCCGCTCTATTGCATCATGGTGGATGCGGACGGGCCGGTTAAAAGCCTTGCCGATCTCAAGGGCGGGCGTGTCGGCTTTTCCGTTCCCGGCATTGAGGAAGCCCTGATGCATCGCATGTTGCGCACCAACGGTGTCGAGCCCGATGAGGTGGAGCAGGTCAATGTCAATTTCGCCCTGACTTCTGCGTTGGCCGCAGGCAAGGTAGACGCCGTTGGCGGTGCCTTCCGCAATTTCGAACTGCACCAGATGGCCATGGTCGGGCGCAAGGGAAAATGCTTCTTCCCAGAGGAGAATGGCGTACCGATCTATGAAGAGCTGATCTATGAAACCGCTGCAGACCGAGCAGATTTTAGTGCGATAAAGACCTTCCTCAAGGTGACGGCCCGTGCTGCTCAAGAGATTGCCAAAGACCCCGAAGGCACCTGGGAAGAATTCAAAGGCTATGCGGCCGAGCTGGATGATCAGCTCAATCATGACGCATGGTTTGATACCTATCCCAAATTCTCGGTCAAGCCGATGGCGCTGGACAAGGCTCGCTATGAAGCCTTTGGCGCTTATCTCAATGAAATCGGTATGATTGAGGCCACTCCACCGCTCGATGGCATCACCCATGATCTATCTGGCGAATAGTGTGGCCGAAGTGGATCCTTACGGCCTGTCGGGAACGATCCTGCTGGATGGGGAAACGTTGATTGACCCTTTCACGCTGTCGCTTCAGGCAGGCTGGACAGCCTTGCTCGGCCCTTCCGGGTCGGGCAAGTCGACGCTTTTGCGGCTTCTGGGGGGGCTCGACTGTGAAGCCGAGCTCAAAGGCACCCGCAAGGGAGCAGAGCGTATCGGCTGGATGGCGCAATCCGATCTCATGCAGCCGCGCCTCTCGGTTTTGCAGAATGTCATGCTGATTGAAATGCTGGCAGGGCGCAAGCCAGATCGAAATCGCGCCCGCGATCTGCTGGCCGCCGTTGGGCTTTCGGACTTGGAGAGCCGCAAGCCATCGGCCCTTTCCGGCGGACAGAGACAGCGGGTTGCCCTTGCGCGCACGCTGATGAGCGATGCCGAGTTGATCCTGCTGGATGAACCCTTCTCGGCGCTTGATCCGGCCACGCGGGCGACCATGCAGGATCTGGCCTTTGATCAGTTCGTCGGCCGCACCGTTGTGCTTGTCACCCACGATCCGGCCGAGGCCCTGCGTCTTTGCCAGACCATCTGGGGGCTTAAAGACTATCATCTGCAGCCACTCGCGCCTCTGGCCGGAACCAAACCCCATGATCTGGCTGATCCTGCCCTGCAGGCAACCGCAGCGCGCCTTCTGGACGACATCAGGAAAAGCGCCTGACCATGAATTGGTTCACCTACACAAATGTCAGCAAGAGAGAGAATGTGTGAATGAGAAAGCTGATGATTCCTCTGGCGCTGATCGCAGTCTGGCAGGGGGGCGTCTCTGCCGGATTGCTGCCTGCCTTTATCCTGCCCGGTCCACTCGATGTAGCTGGCACCCTATGGTCCGATCGTGCCTTGCTGCTCACCCATGGTCTGGTAACGCTGGAAGAAGTGGCCTACGGCTTCGTCATCGGAGCGTTTCTCGGTGTTGGCGCTGCGATATTCATGATGTTGTCACCGATTGTGCGCCTCAATCTCAGGCCGGTGCTCAATGCCTCTCAAGCCATCCCCGTATTTGTGCTGGCCCCCATTTTGACCCTGTGGTTCGGCTATGGTTTGGCGCCCAAGATTATCATGACCATTCTGCTGGTGTTTTTCCCGATTGCCTCGGGCCTTCTGGACGGGATGCTTGCAACACCACAACAAAGCCTTGATATGGCCCGCATTGCCAAGGCAAGCCGCTGGCGCGAACTGATCTGGTTGCGCTTTCCTCATGCTCTGCCACAGCTCGCAGCAAGCATCCGCATTGCCATAACCTATGCTCCCACGGGAGCCGTGATCGGAGAGTGGATCGGCGCTTCCAAGGGACTGGGCTATCTGATGCTCATGGCAAATGCTCGCTCGCGCATCGCCCTGATGTTCGCTGCTCTGGTCGTCATCGTAGCCATGACATTGCTATTGCATCGTCTGGCAGACCGCCTGCTGCGCCGTTGGCTGTCAGCCTAGCCTATCTTTCCCGCTTTTCATTGCTGCATAATCTGACATTTCCGATGCGTTCTCCAAAACAGCATTTTATGTGGCTTCACAATAACCTTTGATTCACGGCCTCGGGTTAGAAGTTTAGAATAAATATAAATACGATAGTTTTTCTAAATGAAATGGTCATTTGGCCAAATAGGCGTGATTATTAGTAATTATGCCTATGGCTTGCAACCTGTTGGCGAATTCGCATCTTGCCGATACTGGCAGAGTTAGGGTCATCGTGAATATTTGTGGTTCTGGACGCTTTTGTTCGTTTGCGTTAATACGTCTTTATACCAATTTGTTTAAAATAGCGCGCAATAGTTCTTGGGGGAACACTGTCTGAAATGAAAAAGCGTCTGTTGCGCCTTTGCGTTATTACACTTGCTTCGATCGTGGTTTCCGTGCTTTCGACCGCTATCCTGATGCATTTCATGTTTGGCAATATACCGCGCGCCGGTTTGATTATCGCGGCGCTTGTTCCCATTCTCGCCGGCCTGCCGATTACCTTCTTCATTGATAGTCAGAGACGTAAGCTCAACATGGCCCTGGCTGATCTCAAAGAGGCGCACGGCCAGCTTGAAACGCTAAACGGAGAGTTGGAAAAGCAGGCACGCTTCGATTTCATGACCGGGTTCCTGAACCGGCGCTATTTTGTACAGGCGGTCAACGAGCAATGCGAGCGAACCGATAAAGGGGCCATTCTGTGCATTGATGTTGATAATTTCAAAGTGATCAATGATAGCTTTGGACATCTGGTCGGGGATGAAGCTCTCAAGATGATTGCCGAGACCATCTCCAGCGCTACGCCGCACGATGCCTTGCTGGCCCGCATGGGGGGCGAGGAATTCTCGGTCTTTCTTCAACCGACAGATCTCAAAACAGCCCGCACAGTTGCGGAACGTATCCGCACAGCCGTAGAAGCCATGACCTTTGAGCCCCGAGAGGGTGTTACCCATGATCTATCGGTGAGCATCGGGCTTGCCTTCACCTGCAGCGCTCATGATTTTCAGGCCCTGTTCGGGCAGGCGGATCTGCATATGTATGCAGCCAAACAGCAGGGCAAGAACCGGGTTATCCTGCCAGACAATGACGATCTGGAGCAGGTCGCCTAACCCTGAGCTGGCCTCTCTTATAACTGGCCTCTCTTAAACATGAAAAATCCGCCAGACCATAAGACCCAAGATCCTTGAGAGCCGGCGGATAGAAGAATGGAAGCGGGCCAAAAGCCCTCGCGGCTCGGATCAGTCCCTAGGCGGAATATTGATGCCTTTTTGCACTGCTGGACGATCCATGAAGCGCTTGAGATAATCAACCACATTGGTGTAGCTGTTGAAATCGACCAGATCTGTAGCTTCATAAATGCCGCCGATCGGTCGTAGCCAAGGGGCAATCGCGATGTCGGCAATGGAATAGTCACCAGCGATCCAGTCGCGGTCAGCCAGCACGCCATCGAGAACATTCAACAGGCGTTTGGTTTCTGCAATATAGCGCTCACGCGGGCGCGGATCTTCAATTTCGGCACCCTTGAATTTCACAAAGAAACCGAGCTGACCGAACATTGGGCCAATACCACCCATCTGGAACATAAGCCATTGGATGATCTTGGCGCGATCCCGTTCAGTGGCACCGATGAACTTGCCGGTCTTGTCCGATAGATAGATCAAAATGGCACCGGTTTCGAACAGGCCGATGGGATCACCGTCCGGGCCGACCGGATCAATGATGGCCGGGATTTTGTTGTTGGGGTTCAGGGAAAGAAATTCTTCGCTTTTCACATCCGCGTCCGAAAGCGTCACCTTGTGCGCTTCGTAGGGCAAACCCATTTCTTCCAGCGCAATGGATACTTTCACGCCGTTGGGAGTCGGGTAGGAATAAAGCTGGATCACATCCGGATTCTGCGCTGGCCACCGTTTTGTAATGGGATAATCAGACAGTTTCTTTGGGTCGATCATATGAATTTCTCCGAAAAATTGCCCCGTTTCACACGCAAAAAGAGCGGAAACGAACTGAGATTGCAAACGTCACCTTAAGTTAAGATCAATGAACGATTTTTGCAGGCCGCACAACGAAAGAATTTTTCTTATTGCAGCAGGCTGGCGGAAAGGATTTTTAAGGGGAGGGGCCATCATGGGGGAGACGCGTACGTGAGCAGATGGGGAGAACTGCTCGCAGCGCAAGAGGTCTGATGCTTGGAGGCAAGAAGCGATACGGAGAATTCAGCGCGTTAAGACCAAATGTCCATGCTATGGCGATGGGCTTGTAAAAGGCAAAGAAAAGGGCTGTCGGACCGTGTCAGGCAGCTTCCTGCATAGGGAGCGACTGAAGACTATCGCACTCGAAATGTGAGAAAACCGAGGCCAGAAGGTCCAGATCAACAGCATAATTCTCAACGAGGAAGTCAACGATGAGACCTCTGTTATGCGGATCCATGCCGGAATGCAGGATAACGGATTCGATTTCGGTTTCGTTCAGTAGATGTGGCCGGATTGAAATATATTTGGGCATCCTATCTCCCCAGATGTTGCCTGTTATGAATTCCGCTTCTCTGTGCAAAAGAGAAAAGAAGCAAAGAGGCCTGCAATGGCGGAAAAGCTACATTTTATGGTTAATCAAGATGGTTAACAAAAGGTTAAATAAACCATTTGATGGGCCAGAATGTGACGCCTATCAGAAAAGTTGCATCTGGTTGTGTAAAGGTCAATAAGTACAGATGGTAACACTAACAAGGGTCGCAATAAGGGTCAGAATTTGAAAGATAAGAATTTAAGGGTGTTTATCTAAGTATTTTGTAGTATTAAATTTATATGGATAAATAACTAAGAAAAATATTCAGTGCGAATTTGATTGAAACCATTTTGGAGACCTTGAAAGCGGCGCTAACTAACGCAAATAGAAGTTAGGATTGACGCAATCGCGCCTGTAAATGAAAGGATCACAATATGTCAAACGACAAGACCATTGAGAATCTCAACACAGCCCTGCAAATGGAAATGAGCGCTGCTCATCAGTATCAGCTCAATGCGCAACGTCTGGACGATTGGGGTCTGGGCAAACTCGCCAATCAGATGCGCGAAGAAATGCGGGAAGAATGGGGCCATTCCGATCGCTTCATTGAACGGGTCCTGTTTTTGAAAGGTACGCCTGAGCTGGCGTTTGAAAAATCTCCTGTGTTGCATGACTCGCTGGTTGAGCTGTTCAAGGCAGACCTCGCCGATGAGGAAAATGCGATCCAGACCTACACCAAGGCATCCAAGGAAGCCTACGAAGTGGGCGACATCGGCTCCAAGGCTCTGTTCGAAGAAATCGTCATCGACGAAGAAGGCCATAAGGCATGGCTTGAGCTGCAGCTCGACCTGATTGAACGCCTTGGCGAGAAAACCTACAGCGCTAAATTCATGTCGACGGGTGAAGAAGAAGGCGAAGAATAAGCTTCCTTCCACGTCCTTCAGGACATGATGCAAAACTAAAAACAATGAAAAGCCCCGCATCGAACATCTGATGCGGGGCTTTCTTGCATTCGTTTGTAATCAGATAAGGCCGGCTCAAACCGGATAGCTAAAAGGCGACCTATCAAGCAGGCTCCTGCACCTAGACCAGTTCGGGGGAAACCGGAACGACGATGCGCCCACGGATTTTGCCTTCAAGGAATTGTGGAGCTACTTCGATGACATCTTCAAATTCGACCGTCTTGATGATGGCTTCGAGCTTTTCCTTGTCCAGATCGGTTGCCAACTGCGCCCATGCCGCCTGGCGGGCCGCCTTCGGTGCCATCACGCTGTCAACACCCTTGAGCGTAACGCCGCGCAGGATGAATGGAGCCACCGTAGTCGGCAGGTCCATGCTGTTGGCCAGACCGCAGGCAGCGACGGTACCACCATATTTGATCATGGAGAGCAGGTTGGCCAGAACCTGACCGCCTGCCACGTCAATGGCAGCTGCCCAGCGTTCCTTGTTAAGTGGACGTGGCTTGCCGCTAAGCTCTTCACGATCCAGAATGGAGCTTGCGCCCAGACCCTTGAGATAGTCGCTTTCGCTGGCCCGACCCGTTACGGCGACCACATTGTAGCCCTTGGCGGCCAGCAGAGCGACGGCAACGCTGCCCACGCCGCCGGTTGCGCCGGTGACCAGCACTTCGCCCACATCAGGGGTTACGCCGTTAGCCTCCAGTGCCAGCACGCACAGCATTGCTGTGTAGCCAGCGGTACCGATGGCCATGGCCTGCCGCATGGAAATACCGGCCGGCAGCGGGATCAGGAAATCGCCATTGACCTGTGCCCGCTTGGCAAGGCCGCCCCAATATTTTTCACCCACGGACCAGCCATTGAGAATGACCTTGTCGCCGGGTTTATAGTCCGGATGACGGCTCTCGCTGACGATACCGGAAAAGTCGATGCCGGGCACCATCGGGAAGCTGCGCACAACAGGCGAAGAGCCGGTGATGGCAAGAGCATCCTTGTAGTTGAGGGTTGACCAGGCGACGTCCACTGCCACTTCACCTTCGGCCAGAGGCTCAAAGGTGACCTGGCTTTTGCTAACGGTCTGGCCGCTGTCGTCTTTTTCGATCAGAATGGCATCAAACATTGTGTTTTCCTTCAGTTTGAAATGGAGGATTGGAAAAGGGTGTGTTGGTAAGAAGTGAGAAGAAGCCGCGCGCAAAGTGCCTCAGGGGCTCTGGGCGGCGTTCAAGTTTGGAGCGCAACACCGCGCCCTCCCAACCGATCCAGAAGAACTCTGCAAGAGCTTCAGGAGCTTGATCAGGAGCAATTTGGCCCTCGGACTGGGCAAGCGTCAGGCAATCCGCTGTAAGCTTCTGCCAGCCCTTGAGGACCGAAATGAGATGGGCACACATATCCGGCGTAAGAGCCGCCATTTCCTGCCCGAGATTGCCCACCAGACAACCACGCCGGAAGTCATGCTTGGCCATGCCGGCCTCGGCTCCATCGACAAATTTGCGCAGGCGATCCAGTGGCGACAGGCTGTCATCAGAAAAGCAGCTCTGAAGTTTGGCGGCGAAATAGGCATTATAGGCCTCTATCAGCGCTTCGCCATAATCGGCCTTTGATTTGAAGTGATGATAGAATGTGCCCTTGGTCTTGCCCGATGCCTTGAGGATTTCATCAACGCTGACATCGGTAAAGCCACGCTCGGTGAGGCAGACCAGACCAACCCGAATGAGATCCTTGCGCGCAAGTTGATCATCAGGCGCCCTGCGTGGGCGGCCTCGTGGTCTTCTCGTCTGTGTAGGCATTGGTTGATTGGTCATTGTGATGGCTTTCCCTTGGTTTATGATTTAATAGACTAAATGGTCTGTTAAATGCCATGGATGAAAGCGAATAGCTGCGATGCGATTTCTCCTGATATGGGAAAAACCGCATATGCAATGGATTGAGAGCACCAGATTGGCCGCTGTGGGCGCGTTTGCGTTTGCCAGTCTGGACGATCCCTTGCCTGGCAGATGGATGCAACAAAGCCGTCGATAGGGGAGGCCCCAACCAACTTGAGCGGTCATGATTTGATCGAAGGTTTTCGAGCCACCTGTAAACGGCTCTCAAGGCACCCGCTTTAAGGCGGCGCTGTAACCGGTCGCCTAATTTCCCTGTGAAGCTGCCTGCTGCTCGAAGGTTTCTGCAGCTTCATGCTCGGGTAGATTTTCGGTTTCCCAAGCTGCGCCTGTGTCTGCCAACTGGGCTTCGATGCATTCCACGCTGAGGCGTATTTCTGCATCGCCTGCAAAGATCAGGGAAATGAAGCCGTCCGGACCTTCACCATTGGGCTCGAAGGTCAGCGCAAGCAGATTGAGGATGGCATCTTTGGCCGCCACGCGAATATTGCGGCTTTGTACGCCGGTCACCCGGTCGAAATGCAAAACGGCCTGATGGCGCTCATAGGATGGTTTGGAACCGAACACGCGGCGCTGTTGTCGGATTGCCTCTTCCCACGCAAAGCGGTGCATGGCGACCACGAGGCGGCCCTCATCCTTGAGCCAATTGATGTCACCAACCTTGACCACAGCATCCTGCGTCTGGCTGGAAAGCACATTCAGGTCGTCTGAATCCAGAGCGGCGAGTTTCAGCATGGTCATGGCACTCTCCTTACAACATAATTCTCAAAGCATATTTGCTTCTGTTCTTGATCGCGTGAGCGCCAAGGCCCGACGCGTGTGACAGTGCCCAAGTCGCAGTCGAGCCCTGTCTGGGATAGGAGCGGACGGGTCAGTCATCCGCTCTGGGATTCACATAGGCAGGAAAGGTGCCAAATGCAAGAGAGGCGCACCCTTGTGCGCCCCTAAAGATATGACTTTATGCAGAAATACGCTCAATCGTGGCCCCGCAAGCAGCCAGTTTGTCTTCCAGCCGTTCAAACCCGCGATCAAGGTGATAAACGCGGTTCACCTTGGTTTCACCCTCGGCGACCAGTCCGGCAATCACCAGCGATACAGAGGCTCGCAAATCTGTTGCCATGACTTGAGCGCCCTTCAGTGTATCCACGCCCGTGACATAGGCCTTCTGGCCGTCCAGAGAGATTTTGGCACCGAGACGCGCCAGCTCCTGAACATGCATGAAGCGATTTTCGAAAATGGTTTCCGTGATGGTCGAGGTGCCCTCTGCCATGGTCATCAGCGCCATGAACTGGGCCTGCAGATCAGTCGGGAAGCCGGGGAACGGATCGGTTTCAACGCTCACCGCCTTCAGGGCGGCGCCGTTGCGGGCAATCCGGATGCCCTTGTCGTTCACTTCCACGGTGGTGCCTGTCTGGCTCAAAACGTCAAGCGCAGACTGCAAAAGATCGGCGCGGGCGCCTGTGAGCAAAACATCGCCGCCTGTCATCGCCACGGCCATGGCGTAAGTGCCGGTCTCGATGCGGTCTGGCAAAACGCTGTGGCGTGCCCCATGCAGTTTCTCGACACCCTCGATGGTGATGGTGTCGGTGCCTGCGCCGGAAATCTTTGCACCCATGGCAATCAGGCATTCAGCCAGATCCACCACTTCGGGCTCCTTGGCGGCCTGTTTCAGGGTTGTGGTGCCCTTGGCAAGGGTCGCCGCCATCATCAGCGTATGGGTCGCACCAACAGAAATGCGCGGGAAGGTGTATTCGCCGCCTGCCAGCCCGTCGGGCGCATCGGCAACCACATAGCCATTCTCGATTTCGATCTTGGCCCCAAGCGCGGCCAGTCCGTCGATAAAAAAGTCGACCGGACGGGTACCGATGGCGCAGCCTCCCGGAAGGGACACAGAGCAATGGCCCATGCGGGCCAGAAGCGGGCCGATGACCCAAAAGCTGGCACGCATCTTGGAAACCAGATCATAAGGGGCGCAGGTATCGATGATTTCCTCGGCCTGAAGATGAACGGTCTGGCCTGCCATGGTGTCCTGACCTGGGCGCTTGCCTTCGATCATGTAGCTGACGCCATGGTTGGAAAGAATCTGCTGGAGCTGCTGCACATCGCGAAGGCGCGGCAGGTTATCCAGAATCAACGCCTCATCGGTCAGAAGCGAGGCAATCATCAAGGGAAGAGCCGCATTCTTTGCTCCGGAAATGGGAATCTCCCCGTTTAATTCTGCGCCGCCTACAATGCGAATTGCGTCCATTTCAAACTCTTTCTGTTGTCGGTCGACTGGGCAATCCTGTTGTGCCTGCCTGGCCGATAATTCTTGTAAAACCCGAAAAGGGAATGATTCTGTTTTCCTGATCCTGCCTCATGAGCAAAAGGCTATCGTTAAACTGGCACGGTGATCCAAACTGGATATATCCGGATGGCCGGAACAGCCAAGCCGCAGCCCAAAGCCCTCTAGTCTTCGCTCCCCGCAGACGTTGGCGCCTGAGGCGCACTTTCCGTCCGTCTGGCGCGGGTCTGTGCCTTGCGGCGTTTCAGATTGTCACGCAGGGCTTGCGACAGGCGCGCCTTGCGTTCATCGCCCTTGCCCTTGGCGGGGCAGGAGGACTGTTTGCCAGAGGTGTTGATATCTTTAGAGGACATGGTTTCTGCTATGCGTGCGCAATGAAAGGATCATTGAATTTGTCTGTTGGCAGGTTCTATACCAAAAGTGTGCGCCAAGAAAGCCCACAATGAGGCCATTTAAGGGCTGAAATGCGCTTTTTGTGAAGCCACGGTCTATTGCCATATGGCAAGGCACTCACACGCTATGGAAGATGCTTTTTGCGGGCAGGATTTTCACAGGTGTCATCAAATTCACAAAATTGTTGCCTTTTTTCAAAATCGCGCTTGCATATTCGAAATCTGTATGCAAAAAACCGCCCCGCATCAGGTGGTCAACATCTGGTCAAAACACCTAGGAACGCTGCAGTAGCTCAGTGGTAGAGCACTCCCTTGGTAAGGGAGAGGTCGAGAGTTCAATTCTCTCTTGCAGCACCATTCCCTCCCCTAAAATTCGTATCAAATTTGCCGTGGCATCAAAGCGCGCTTTGAGAGTTTGTGGAACCGGCTTCATCTTGTGGTGATGATCAAACGTCTTCCTTTTGCTAACGTCTCTCTTCTCATATTAAATCCGATCTCTGTCGGGTATAATATTTCTATATCTTGATGATATATTGACGCTTTTAGCCCATTTGGCGGGGGTCACTCAAATGTGTTGATCCGGCAATGAGAAGCCGTTGCTCTGTCATTTGAAAACTGTAAAATGCACCGTTTGAATATCGCCTCGGTGATTTGGAAAACGCTATTGCTCTTCGGTAAACTATTTGCAGTAGCCCTCTGATAAACCAAGCCTTTTTATTCAGAAATCAATCGATCCAGAGTTCCATTTACAAGAGTTCCGCCCATATGTCAGTTCAAGATTTTTCTGCGCGTCTCCCACAAATTCGTTGTCCATCTGTCATCGAAGGGGAGACGAGAGTTTCATCTTCAGAGCTGTCACGGCGCGCCGCTGCTATTCGCAATGCCATTCTTGCACGGGACTATCAATCAGGCGCTCGCGTTGTGCTGCTGGCCAGCAACTGTGCCAATGCTGTCGCTGCGCTTTTGGGAGGACTGGAAACCGGGCTGATTATCGTGCCGGTTAACACGGCGCTGCCTGAACCGGAAAAGAAGCGCATCTTTAAGGATGCGCTGCCCGTTGCGATTCTGACAGATCTGCAGAATGTTCGCGAAACCGATGGCGTTGATGCATCGGTCGATATTTTGAGTTTGGATGATCTGCTAAAGGAAGACGCTCCAGAAGCGTTTGCTGAGATCAAGCCTGAAGCCCCGGCGTTGGTTCTTTACACCTCTGGTTCAACTGGCAATCCCAAGGGTGTCGTGTTTCCTCGATCTTATCTCGATGGCAACGGCAAACAGTTTGGCGAAGAGTTGTTTGGTCTGAATGAAACGGATGTCATTCTGCTGCCCATGGAAGTATCGAGCATCATTTCCATCACGCTGGTAACCGCAACGCGCCATGTCGGTGCGACGCTGGTCATCACTCGCACTCATCGACCCGATGCGATCATAGAGACTTTGCAACGCGCTAAGGTCACCATGATGATGACTGTGACGACCGTTGCCGAATTCGTCCTGAAAATGACCGAAGGCATGGACGATCCGTTTCCTGATCTGAGGATCATGACCATCGGGGGCAACTATGTTTCGGCAGCTCTGTCAGACCGTCTGGCCGAGGCATTCGGTGTGCGTATCGACGTCATCTATGCGTCCACTGAAGTAGCGCCCACAATCTATCTCATTGATCGCAAGAGTGCGCCGGATGGTGCCGCCGGTCCCGCCGCACCCGGCACGGATATCGAGATCCTGGATCCGGATGGACAGCCTGTGCCCCAAGGAGAACCCGGAGAGCTGGTGGTTTCTGGCCCGAAGGTAGCCATCGGCTACTGGACCGGCGAGGGGGATGATTCCATGCATTTCAACGGGCGCTTTGCCACAGGAGATCTGGGCTATCGCGATGAAGCCGGAAACTATTTCATTATCGGTCGCTCCAAGGAAGTCATAAAGACGGGCGGCCTGTCTGTTTATCCGCCAGAAGTCGAAAAAGTTTTGTCGCAACATCCTGCCATTCACAGTGTTGCTGTGCTTGGGAAGCCAAACTCCACTCTGGGGGAAGTGGTTGTTGCCTTCGTTGTGCCCAAAAAGGGACATACACTGACCTCGGTTGAACTCATTGCATGGAGCAAGAAAAATCTCGCTTCGGGTAAATGCCCGCGGGGTATCAAATTTGTTGAAACCCTGCCGCAGACCACCACAGGCAAGGTGGCGAAAAACGAATTGAGGAAGCAATTGTGACTGTAACCTCTGGCGAAGGGGCCAAGAGCATCAAGGCCATGCGCGAAGCGCTTGGCTCTGCCGCAAGGGCGGGTGACTTCGACACCATATTCCAGATGCTTGATGCACAGGGCGATTGTCTGCCTTTGCGTCTGCAAGTCTATTTCAGGGCCTTGGCTCTTGTGCGTACGGGGCGTCCGGCCGAGGCGCTGGAGGTGTTGGAAAATGGGCCTGAAAATCAACAGAATTTGGGGTTGCTCATTGGAAGCCTGATCGACGCCGGACAAATTGGAGAAGCTGGCTTGCGGCTCTCTTCAGCAGAGCTAAAACCGCATCAGAAAAGAGGGTATCTTGCCCGACTGGCGCGGGCTGCATTCGTTTGTGGTGACTATGGCGCGGCGGCCTATTGGGGCCTTAAATTCAGAGAGGCCGCGTCCCGGCCAATGCCCAGGTTCAATGCCGATTTATCCGGTTTAATTCTACTTGGCGATGTTGAGGCTGTTCGTGAGCGATTGCCTCTGAGTGGCTCAAATCAAGCCGCAATATTGGGGCATGCGCTCCGAGAGGCTGCAGTGGTATTTGATCGGCGGGCAGCCGAGGGCAAAAAAGTCCAGTACGCCCTTCTTCGGCCCTTTCTGGATCTCATGCCGGATCCTCAGTCTCTCAAGATCATGCAGAATGTGGCACGGCGCGGCACGCCTATATCTCGTCGGCTTCTTTCGATGATCAGGCGGATGCCTGCCAAACAGGCGCGAAAGCCAGGCAAGGCAAAGGCAGTTCGCGAGCAATTGGAAAAGGCGACAAAGGCGCAGGATTATGAGACTGTATTCGCTATCCTCGACAAGGATGGCGCGCAGATTCCGGCCCCTCTTCAAGCTTACTTCAAAGCAAAAGCTCTTTTGAAAAGCGGGCGCCCTGATGAGGCCTTAGAGTTTTTGGAAAAGGCCCCTGCAACAAGGCGACTGCAAATGCTGCGCCTTGGGGCATTGATTGGCGCAGGTAGGATTGCAGAAGCAGAACAGCTTTTTTCTGTCTTGCGAGACACCCTAAAGCCACACCATTTGCGAGACTTGTTAAGGCGTCTGTCGCTTGCGAGCTTCGTCGCTGGTGACTATCACGCAGCGGCGCAATGGGGGCTGGAACTGAGAAACTCTTCACCCCAGCCGATAAGCTATTTCAGAACAGATCTGTCAGCGCTGATCTTGCTTAACGATGGGGAGGCTGTGCGTGAACGGCTTAAGCTTTGCAAGCCGGTGCCTGTGCGTATTCTGGGTGTTGCGCTTAAAGAAGCGGCTCTTGTGCTTGATCACAGGGCAGAGCAGGGGGAAGCGGTCGACTATTCCTTTTTGGAAGCCTACTTTGCGTTCGCGTCCAATTTTTCCGAGCTTTGGGAAATTAAGCAGAGTATCGTCACAGGATTGCCGCAATCGCCAAAACTGAGCGCCATGATTTGGGATAGGCTGTGTAGTCAGCTCTCTCCAGACGAAATTGACCCCAATGCATTTCCATCTGGAGAAGGGCCCTCTCGCCCCATCGGTCCAAGCATTTCTCTGGTGGCTGATTGGCTGGGGGTGCCAGACAATGAACGCTCGGACTGGCTTGCGCGTGTCGCATCGGCACAGGAGGCCAACAACAAGCTTGCCACGGCCATCTTGGGCGTGCCTGCCTATCGGGAACATCTGGCCCGCAGCTTGCCGCCCGTGGACTGGAGAGCAGTGAAACAAAGCCTGTCTGATGGACATCCTGTAATCCTGGCCTCAAGCCATGCAAGCTTCAGATTTGCCATGCCGTTGGAATTTCACCGCAGTGGTATTGATGTGCGCATCATCTCCTCCAAGCATGCTTTCGCAACCGTGCCGGAATATGTTGACATGCATTATGCATCGCTGGATGGGCGTCCGGTCAACCTTATGGCGCGCAGGCTGATCGAAGTCCTCAAAAGGGGCGGGTGCACATTCGTTACCGCAGATGGTCAGTCTGGTGCACAAACAAAATCCTTCCCGGAATTCGGGGTTGACGCCAGATTGCCTGCGGGGGCTTTTGCCCTTGCCCTGCGCTATGATGCGCATGTCTACTGGATGGATACCAACTGGCAGGATGGTCAGCTGTCTACCCGTTTGGAACGCCTGATGCTCCCTGAAGGCATCACTGATAAAGGCGCTCTGAGCGATGCGTGGCAGCGAGAGACATTAAAGCGCGTGCGGGATGCATGGGCCAGCGATGTGCGCAATATCCATATGAACCGCGCCATTGTTCGGGTCTACTGAAGCTTTAGTCATTAAGATCATTTAGAGCTTGAAAGCCTCGCAATTCTTATTGCGGGGCATTTTTGTCGTTGTTCAATGTCTTCAATGTCGGCTTGTGTGCTGCTTTTCGCACCGCTCTCACATTGTGCAAGTAAGTGAAGGTGTTGATCATCCGCAGAATTCTGCGCTTTCTTAATCGTTAGTTGCGTGAATCGGATAGCTTAAAATTTCGATATGCAATTAATGCATATCAAGCTTGAGCAATTGGATCTTTTCTAATCGGGTGAAAGGGATCATATTCATTCCCGTAAGAACAAGAAGAAATACACCGAACAGAAACAAAAAGGAAAATATCATGAACTTCTTTAACCGTGCATTTGAAAAAGTTGTCGCAGCTCGTGAAGAACAGGCTCAGCGTTTTGTTGACGAATTCATGTCTGACCGTGGTCTTGACGTAATGATCGACATGTCGAACGACCTTCGCGGCTAATAGCTGCGAAGCTTCTCTTCTGATTATCTTGGCTTTTACTTGATGACAGAAAGAGAAGACCCGACGGGCGGAGCAGAACCGTCACAAATATAGCTCCACCAAAAACAAGCGGGTCTCAAGCCCGCTTTTTCGTTTTGTGCTTATGCTCGTTGCATTTGATGGGTGCTTGCAGTGCTAGTGCAGAATTTGAGCCAGAAACTCCTTGGCCCGCTCATGCTGCGGATTGGTGAAGAAATCGTCCGGCTTCGCGATCTCCAAAATGCTTCCTTGATCCATGAACACCACTTTGTTTGCCACCTTGCGGGCGAAGTTCATTTCGTGGGTCACGCAGATCATGGTGCTGCCTTCGCGAGCAAGCTCAACCATGGTTTCCAGAACCTCGCGCACCATTTCAGGGTCGAGCGCCGAGGTCGGCTCATCGAACAGCATCACTTCAGGGCTCATGCACAGAGCTCTGGCAATGGCCACGCGCTGCTGCTGTCCACCGGAGAGTTGCGCTGGATATTTGCCTGCCTGCTCTGGAATATGGACGCGGGCTAGAAAGCGCTCTGCGACCTTTCTGGCATCTTCCTTCGATGTCTTCTTGACGCGCATCTGTGCAATCATGCAATTCTCGAGTACCGTCATATGGGGGAACAGATTGAAACTCTGGAAGACCATGCCGGTTTTCCGGCGCACCATGTCAATTTCCCGCCGCTTGCCGGTCAATTGAACGCCAGCCACTTCCAACTCGCCCTTCTGGTGATTTTCAAGGGCATTGAGACAGCGGATCAGCGTCGATTTTCCCGATCCGGACGGCCCGCAAAGCACCACCGTTTCCCCTCTTGCGACGGTCAGGTCGATATCTTTCAGCGCATGAAAGACACCAAAAAACTTGTTCATCTTGTTGGCGCGGATGATCGGAGTTGCTTCTTGTTGTGAGCTCGTCATTGTTTCCACCTTCGAGAAAAGGTCTTTAACACAGGAATGGTCTTGTTATATCCGGGTTCGTCTATCGATCCCGAAGGCCCTGACGATCCGGGGCCTTCGGCAGGTCTGCCGCTTAAAAGAGCCTTAGAAGCGTGGCAATTCTTCGTTTACAACGCCAAGCCATTCTTTCTGGGCGGCTTGCAATTCGCCCGAGTTCCACAGCATCAAGAGGTCGGTGTTGAGCCACTGGCGCAGATTGAACTCGCCATGACGCACCCCGATTGCCATTGGTGACTGGCGAACGGCAAATTTGCGGTCGAATTTATCGGTATGCTTGCTGATGGCGATGGCAGCTGCAACGCCCGAAACAATGGCGTCCACTTTGCCCGTGAAGAGTGCCTGGTTGGTGGCGGCATCATCTTCAAAGCGCTGAATGATCGTGCCTTCTACAGCCCGTTCGGTGATCAGGGTATCATTCGTCGTAGAGCGGGTAACGCCAACGCGTTTGCCTACGAGATCCTTCAGGCTCCCCATGTCAGACTGGGCCGGAGCCAGAACCATCTGTTCGTCAACATAGATGGAATTGGTATACATGACGGTCTTGGCGCGTTCGGCGGTCACTCCGAAGGACGAAATCAGAATGTCGACCTTGCCGCTTGTCAGGTTCGGAATGCGGGCCTGCGATACCTGATCAACGATCTCCAGCTCCACCCCCAGATCGCGTGAAATCAGTTTGGCCATGGCGACGTCAAAACCGGCTGGCTTCATGTTTGCGTCGGTCATGCCATAGGGGGGCGTCGAGAGCGAAATGCCGACAATCAGCTTGCCGCGCTGAATGATTTTTTGCAGGGATTCGTCGGTTGTTTGAGCCAACCCGGCGGTGCAAAGCAGCGCGGTGGCGACCACACTTGCCATTGCGGTTTTCAGTAATTTGATCATCTTTAAACTCCTCCTACGATAATCAAGATTTATGAAGTCTTTTTTCGAGCCTGCGACTGACGATTGTCAGCGGAAAACACACGAGAAAATAAAATAGGGCCGCCAGAAGATAGACTTGGAGCGGCTTGAAGGTCGCGTTGCTGACAATCTGGGACGTGCGCGTCAGTTCGGTGATGCTCACAACAGAAGCGAGCGATGTATTCTTGATGAGCATCACGAAAAAGCCGACCGTTGGCGGGGTCGCAATCTTCACCGCCTGCGGAATGATGATGAAGCGCATGGAATCAACGCGGCTGAGCCCGAGTGCGTGCGATCCTTCGCTTTGCCCCATGGGCACGGAATTGATAGAGCCACGCCAGATCTCTCCCAGAAAGGCCGCGGCATAAAAGGAAAAGGCTATTGAAATGGCCACCAGAGGCGGCACGTCAACGCCGACATAGTTGGCGCCGAAATAGGCGATGAACAGTGTGACCAGCAGGGGCGTGCCCTGCACCACGAAGATGTAGAGCTTGGCGATGCGCCGCGCCAACTTGTTGCGCGAAACCGCCATCAGCGCCAGAATAGACCCGGCGATCGAGCCGCCGGTAAGGGCGATTAGGGCAAGGCCAATCGTCCAGAGAAGGCCATTGAGCATGTAATAGACATGCGCCATGGTAAAGTCTTGAAACATCATGACAGTGCCCTCATCCTCTTAGAAACTTGAAGGGAAAGACCTTGCGCTCCAGCAGGGTCAATCCGCCCTTGAGCAAGGCCACAAGCCCCACATACATGGCGGCAATCACCAGATAGACTTCCATGTTGCGCAGGGTCATGCCTTGAATGTCGTTGCCGATGCCCGTCAATTCGGGAACGGATATGGCAGAGACGACACTGGAAGACAGCAAAAGCAGAATGAACTGGGACACCATCGACGGGAACACCGCAGCAAGCGCAGGCTTGATGATGATGTAGCGGAAGATATCAAGAGGTGACATCCCCAGAGACCGTCCTGCTTCCACCTGACCTCTGTCGATAGACTGGATACCCGCACGGATGATTTCGGACGTGTAGGCCCCGCCATAAAAGGTCATGGCCAACACCGCCGAAGGCAGGGGCTCCAAGCTCAACCCGATGGCGGGTAGGCCGAAATAGATAACGAAAAGCTGGACGATGAACGGCGTATTCCGAATGGCCTCGATATAGGCCACCGCAATGAAACGCACCACGCGAAACGAACTGAGCTGCATGACTGCGACCAGCGTGGCCACGACCAGTGCAAAGAGCATTGCGACGAGCGAGATCTGCATCGTCAGGATTGCGCCCGATATGAGCAGATCCATGCGAGAGAAGACGCCGCCAAAGTCCAGATAATTCATTCTATTCACTCCAAATCCATCTTAGAAACCGGCAGCCAGCTTCTTGGAGTAGTCAGGCGCAAAGCTTTCCCCTGTCGGGGCCATCTCCACCGAGCCATGCCATGGTGCGGCCTCTGTCCATGGGGTTGCCATGTCATCGGTCATGGCGTTGAGCTGATCCATCAGGGCAGGGGCGGTTTCCGACAATTCCTTTTCCATCGTGGCGATGTCGGGGAAATTGGAGAAAGGCTGAAGCCAGATGGCCCGTCCTGCGAGATAGCCGCTGGCGCCGGCCCTGTAGGCATAGGTCAGCAGGCGGACAAAGTCTTCAGGCGTCGAGCCAGCGCTGAGCAGCACCCATGGGCGACCGAGATCCTTGGCCATATCATCGAAACGGGCCTGAATGGCCGCCGCTTGCGGACCGTCCGGGTCTGGCACATTGGTGGTTTCGGTCGGCGGTTCAAGCTTGAACACATCGACACCATCAGGGTCCATAATGTCCTTGTCTGCCAGTGAGCCCCTGACCAGCTCCAGACGACGGGCCAGAAATTCTTCCTGTGTTTCGGACGGGAAGGGATAGACCAGATATTCCAGAATGAAGGGGATGTCATTTTCACGGCAGGCTTTCTTGATGCCGTTGAGATAATTGAGCTGGTGCAGCTTGACCCCTTCATCGGCATCGGGGCGATACCACAGATTGACCTTGACGCCATCGCCGCCAATGGTGCGGATAACATCTGGTCCCCAGCCGGGAACGCTGGATGATTTGCGGCCGGTTTCGGTGGTTTCCCATGTTGCCCATTCGGTGCCGATCAAAAGGCCCCGGTGGGCTGGTATCTGGGCAATCGTCGGGGCGTAACCCAGTGGAGGATCTACCAGCACCGCCGAAGCCTTGGGGGCCAGATAGCGGCCAAGCATCGACTTGACAGCAGCGACATCCTTGAACGGCGCCTTGTCTGTCTTCCTGATTTCCTTGATCGGATTGACGATCGGACCGGTCTGGTCCATGGCCAGCATCTTGAAGCGGCCATTATCGTCCGCCAGACGGCGCATTCTCCAATATTTACCAGGGGTAATGTTCATGCGTTTCCTCCATTTATCAAAGTCTCGACCTGCTTTCGGTCGGGAATGCTCTCCCAGCCGCTGCCACAAGCGCACTTGAGCGCTGCAGCGGCGCTTGCAAAGCGCGCGGCCTCCTCAATTGTCATTTTCTCGGAAAGTCCGAGGGTGAAGGCGCCATGGAAAATGTCGCCAGCCCCGTTGGTGTCTATCGGGTCTATCTTGAAGGCGGGCACATGGTGGATCTGCCCATCTTCACACCAGAAAAAGCCCCGCTCCCCATCGGTTACAGAAACGACGCCTCGGCACATGCCGTTCGCCTTCCTCAAGGCGTCGGACAGGTCGCTATGGTCGGTCAGGCGTCTCAGGCACGCAGCGGAAAAGACTAGATGCTCGGGCAAGGCCAGCAAATTATGCACGGCATTCATGTCGCCCACATCGGCATCCAGAACAGATACGATGCCTTGCCGGTTGGCCGCTTCAAAAAGAGCCGCCGCCCCCTGCCACCAGCTATAGTCTGCCAGTACGCCGGACAATCCGGTGACGTCCTCAAGCGGCAGCCAGTCTGCCTCATCACCCAGATTGCGGCCGATAAAACCAAGGGCGGTGCGTTCGCCTCCCTGATCGACCAATATGGTGCCCATCGGGCTGCGGCCGCCTTCGACCCGGGCCACGCCGTGGGTTTTGACTCCGCATTGGGATAAGCGTTCGACGATCCGGTCGCCGACCTCATCCACGCCCAGCCTTCCCCAATAGGATACTTCCGCGCCCAGCTTGGAAGCCGCGCAGGCGGCTGTCGCTGCGATGCCGCCACCTGTCATCTTTACATCCATGACACGCATCTTGGTTGGCTTGTCAGGGATTTCAGGCAAATAGAGGATCGTATCCAAAAATGCGTTGCCGAGCGTCACAATGCGTGTCGACCCAGTCTTTTCAAATTCCATCAAAGGCGCAGATTCGTGAGCTTCCATTGGTCTTCCCTTATTGAAAAGCTATGGATCCACCACAGGTTCGCATGGGGTGGATGGCAACGCTTAACGGTGCTGGAAGCGTAGATTTGACCTTACTTGTTGTCAATAAAATTTACATGTAACATGTAATTATATTTTACATGAAGAGAGTCTTGCGATTTTTTAGACAATTTGGTGCGCTAGGCGCATGAGACAACTGACGGTAACTGCAAAGGATTTTGCGACAGCCCCAATATGAGCGCAAGAAAAATAGGCCTGTGGACGAATGGCCCGTCGCTGATAAAACCAAAAAGAGGCGCAAAATTCTGCTCTTCATTGGTATTAAGTAGATTGCTATAAGCGCCGTTGGAAAGTGACTAACAAGACTCTTTCCTGCCCGTCGGTTTGAGCGCTGTGGGCGGGAGTGCCGTCGCAAGACGCGTCTGGATTGAGGCGCCCGATGTCTGATTGCGAGGGGAGATAGGCTACTAAAAGGAGAGGAAATAAACAGACCTTGTAAAATAATTTATCAAGGTGGTGCCTTCGCTCTGGCTTGTTTGATTGTTTCCAACTACAAAGAGAGCGAGTTGTTATTGAGATTTTGAACCGAGTGGAAACCGCAAAGCTTGGATATGGCAAAAATACCGGTAATGCCTGCGCGCAAACAGAAACTGTCCGATACGATCTATGCTCATATTCTCTCGCAGATTACTGCCGGGGAATATTCGTCGGGAGACAAGCTGCCTTCCGAAGCGGAGCTCTCTACGACCTTCCATGTCTCTCGCCCCATCGTGCGCGAGGCGCTATCGCGGCTGGGCACCGACGGCCTCATCTATTCCAAACGCGGCATCGGTTCTTTTGTGGCGATCAAGCCCTCCAAGCGGCTGACAGACTTTGCCAATGCATTCGATTTGTCCCGCTTTATCCGTTCCTTTGAACCGCGCATCGTTCTGGAAGTGGAAGCTGTGCGGCTGGCTGCGACCCGGCGTACCCGGGCAGAAGTGGAAGAGATCGCAGAAAGCGTCGAGGCTCTCGACAAGGCGATCGCCAAGGGGGAGTTGGGTCAGAAGGAAGATATCGCTTTTCACGATGCCATAGCACGGGCAGCGCATAATGATTTCTTTGTCGATCTGCTCACAGATCTGCGCGCTCCAGTGATGGAAACCATGAATATCGGTCTGGAGCTGGCCCGCGAGGCCGCGCCGACCCGCCGCCTGCGCATCATTGAAGAGCATTCGCGCATTCGCGATGCGATCGACACCAAGGACGGAGACACGGCAGCAGGCTACATGAAATATCACCTGCTACAGGCGCGCGCTGCCATGCTGGATGCCCATCACCTCGAAAGCCGCCTCAGCAGTGTTGAGGAAGAGTGATAAAGACGGAGCATTGTGGGGGGTAGTGCTGGGGCTCTGGCGCATGGCCGCCCTTAGCGCGTATGCTGCTTGATGATGTCTTTGACCCGCTGAATGGCATCTTCGCTCTTCTTGCTGTTGTGCCACAGGTCTGATGTCACCTTCTGATGCATCTCCACGGATTCGTGGGCAGAGGTGATGGTGCCAACGCCCACCCGGATATTGGCATAGAGGCCCAGACGGAACGGGCTCATGGCGACCACGGAGCTGGGACCATTCTTCAGAATCTGGAAGCTGGCACCCGGCAGGGAATCTTCCACCAGTCCGATTTGCACGCCCATGGGCTGGTCAATCATCATGCGCAAGACATTCTCTGCTTCGATCATTGCCGCTTCTCTGCGCTGGGCCACCACATCCTCCGGCAGGCCATATTTGCCAACAAGGCCTGTAACCAGCATTTGCTCTAGCTCCAGGGCAGAGACGAGGCTCACAATGCTTGGTCTGCGATAGAGGTAGGCCTCTTTGCGCTGGTAGAGGATTTCCAGAATCTGGGCAATCTCTTCATCAAGGCTGTGTTGATTCGGTGCGGCTTCGGGAACGCTTTCATGCAATAGTTGCTTGAGCAGCGAGTCGAAATTCTCTGTTGTGAGCAGAAAGGCCACGGGGCCGAACAGAGCTGTGATCTGGTCCGCGACCGCTTCGATCTGCCGCATCCGCTCGAAAAACTCTTTGGCCGAGCCAATGAACTCCGAGCCGACGCCGAAGAGAGAGGCAATAGACACATCAAAAAAGTCGGCAATCTTGCCCAACGCGTCAACCCGGATTGGGTTGCCGGCCTCATAGCGATAGATGGCGGCGCGAGACAAGCCTGTGGCGGATGCGACTTCTTCAGGTGTTAATCCCTTGCCAACACGAACCAATCTCAGCCGATCACCAATATCAAGAGCCGTTTCGTACTGCTTTGCCATGCATCCGTCTTTCTAACTTACTGAATAGTCCGCAATAGCCTTACATTAAAGCCATTGCAATTTGAAGAGACCTCAAATCGGGTTCTTCATGCCCTTTATGTTGCGGCTGAGGCTGAGGCTGAGGCGGAAGGCACGTTAGCACGCAAGAGGTGGTCATGCAAAATATCGCACGTATCGCGAAGGAAGTGTGAATATTCTCAAATTTGAGAATATTCTTGACATGGAGAATGGGGCATGGAAAACATAGCAAAAGCGACGCTCTTCATTTCTCACCAAGGCCCCCTTCCAGCTTGAGACCGTCGCGCCAAAGAGAACGCGGGAGAACTGCATTGATTAAAATAGAACAGCTCAGCAAGATATATGGGCAAGGAGACGATCAGGTTGTGGCGCTGGAGCCCTTGGACCAGCAGATCAATGAAGGCGAATTCGTTTCCATCATCGGCCCGTCTGGCTGCGGAAAATCGACTCTCCTGCGCTTGATTGCCAGTCTGGAAGCGCCCACCTCGGGCAGCGTAACGCTGGAAACTGCCAATCTGAAACGGCCGGTCGGCTTTGTTTTTCAGGATGCGGTGTTGCTGCCCTGGAAAACCGTTGCTGAGAATATTCGTTTTCCGCTGGACACGACCGGTGTTTCGCGCATGCAGGCCAACGAAAAAGTAGCTGAGCTTGTGGAACTGGTTGGTCTCAAGGGCTTTGAGAAATCCCTGCCCAAGCAGCTATCCGGCGGTATGCGTCAGCGCGCGGCCATTGCTCGTGCTCTGGCCGATGATCCTCCGATCCTGCTGATGGATGAACCCTTCTCTGCAGTCGATCTGCTCACCCGTGAGACGCTCAATGATGAGCTGAGCCGGATCTGGCAGAAAACCGGCAAGACCATTCTTCTGGTCACCCACTCGGTTGAGGAAGCCGCCTATCTGGGCAGTCGCGTCATGGTCATGAGCCCCCGTCCCGGACGCCTCAAGGCCACCTATGATGTAGACCTTGCCCAGCCGCGTGGCGAGCAGACAAAAAGAGATCCGAAGTTCCTCGATCTCGTCTCCGAATTGCGCACCCTGATGCGGGAGATGACGTCATGAAGGGGCGCATCAAACCCGTTCTGGAATATAGTGCAGCGCTTCTGGTTCTGCTTGCCGCATGGTGGTATGTGAGCGGCCCGATGGGCATGCCCGCCTATCTGTTGCCGTCTCCGGCTTCGGTGGCAGAATTGCTCTGGTCCATGCTGATGAATGGCAAGCTGCTGCCCCATCTTGCCTTTACGGTGCAGAATATCGTTATAGGTTTGGTGGTTGGCTCTGTGTTTGGTGTGTTGCTGGCCTATGCCTTTTTCAAGACGCCAGCTCTGAGTGACTATCTCGAAGGTCCGCTGGTGGTGATCCAGACCGCGCCCAAGATCGCGCTCGCCCCCCTTATCATCATCTGGTTCGGTCTGGGCCTTACCGCCAAGATCGTCCTTATCTTCAGTCTTGTCTTCTTCCCTGTTTTTGCCGGAGCCCTTGCGGGGTTCCGCTCGATAGACAGTCGCTTGCATGACCTTGCTCAGTTGATGAATCTGTCACGCTTTCAGCGATTCCTGCGGATCGACTTGCCAGCCGCTCTGCCGGGTATTTTCGTCGGAGTCAAGATTGGCGCAATTCAGGCTCTCGTCGGGGCAATTCTGGCCGAATGGATGTCCGGCTCTGATGGTCTGGGCTATCTCATGACCTTCGCCACCGCCACCTACAAAACACCCTTGCTCTTTGGCGCCGTTCTGCTGACTGCGTTTTTGGGGCTCGCGATGCATGCGATTTTAAACGAGATCGAAGCGCGCTTTCTTTCCTGGAGCACCCCGAATGAGCACTAGTTCAAAACCGACAGCGGAACATCCTTTTACCGATGGACGACCGCCGCATCTGCCATGTGGTCCGGGCGATATCTGCGAAGATGTGCTGCTGCCGGGCGATCCGGATCGGGTCGCACTTCTGGCCGCGCGTCTTGACGATGTGCGCGATTTTGGCCGCCGTCGTGAATTTGCGGTCATCTCCGGCACCTATAAGGGTCATCCGCTGACCATCTGCTCCACCGGCATTGGCGGCTCCTCCACCGAGATTGCCCTGATGGAATTGTCCCTGTTGGGTGCCAAGCGTGTGGTGCGTACGGGGGGGATGTCCTCGCTTGTGGCAGAAATTCCTACAGGTGCTTTCCTCTGCGTGGAAAAGGCGACAGGCTATTCCTCTCTCGCCAAGCTTTATTCCGGCGATGAGAATGCCACGGCGTATGCGGACCGTGATTTGTATCTGGCTCTGCTGAATACCAATCTTGGCGACGACACACGGATCGTCTCCGGCATGGTAGGCAGCACGGACAGCTACTATTACGGACAAGACCGGACCCAGAAGCCATCAAGCGGCACGGCCCCCAAAATCAGCTATCTTAAAGACCTGCAAGAACGCGGCGCTGTTGGCGTGGATATGGAATGCCAGACCGTGCTGTCCGTTGCGCCGAGCCTGGGGTTGAAGGCGGCTTGTCTTCTGGGAGTCCATGGCAACCGTGCAACAAATGATTGGCTCGTCGACTATGAGCCCACACAACGCAAACTTCTCGATATTGCTGGTATCGCGTTGGCCAGATCTAAAGACAATCACTAAACCGAAAAGGGAAACCATCATGTCTTTCACCCTCAAAGGACTTGCAGCCTCGCTTGCGCTTGTGGCTGCATCCGTTTTCACATCAGGTGCTTCGGCTGCTGATAAAGTTGTTCTGCAGATCGACGGCAACGTCGTTCCTTTCTACGCTCCGCTTTATGCCGGCGTTGAAAATGGCTTCTTTGCCGATCAGGATATCGAAGTTGAATTCCTCTATGGTGGCGCTTCCGACATTCTGACCAACATCGCTGCAGGCAACGTGGATTTCGGCTTCCCCAATGGTGACGCTGTTGTTGCTGCTGCATCCAACGGCCTGCCGATCAAGGTCGTTCACACCACCTACCAGCGCGGCATTGGCGCTCTGCTTGCCAAGAGCGAAAGCGGCATCAAGACCTATGCAGATCTCAAGGGCAAAACCGTTGCAGTGACCTCTCTGGGCAGCCCGAACTATCTTCAGCTGCAGGTTGGTCTGGCAAAGGCCGGTCTTTCTGTTGACGACGTCAAGGTTGAAGTGGTTTCCTCCGGTGCGATCGTACAGACGCTGCAGTCTGACGATGTTGATGCCATCATCTTCTCCGAGCTGCGTAAATATGCACTGGAAGCCAATGGCTTCGACGTTACCATGATCCTCTCCAACGACTTCCTGCCATCCTTCGGCAACGTGCTGGTAACCAGCGCAGAGAAGCTGGCTGACAATCCGGATCTCGTCAAACGCATGACCAATGCAGTCAGCGCTTCCTACCAGTGGGTGATCGATGGTCACATTGATGACGCTCTGAAGATCTCCATGGACAAATACACCCCGACCTGGGTTGACCAGACTGCAATGCTGTCCACTGCCTTTAAAAATACCTTTGTTGCTTCCGTATGGCAGAGCGATCTGACCAAGGAAAAAGGCCTTGGCGCAGCCGATCTGGCCGCATGGCAGAACAACATTGATATTCTCTCTGAATATGGTGTTATCTCTGGCAGCGTAAAAGCCGCTGACTTCGTTGTCGATCCATCTGATATCAAGTAATCGACCATGTTTTTGAAAGCCATCCTTGGCCTCGTAGGAATCACCGCGCTTTGGGGCGCGGCGGTTCCGATTTTCGATGTGCCACACTATCTGCTTCCCGGGCCGATTGACGTTGCCGAACGCCTCATCTTCCTCTTTCAGCGGGGTGATCTGGCATGGCATATTTATGTGACGCTCTCCGAAGTCTTCGGGGGATTTGTCCTCGGGGCCGTGGTGGGCATTGCAGCGGCGCTCGCCTTTGCGCGCTTCCCGTTGATCGAGCGCGTACTGACGCCGCTTATCCTGCTTCTGCAGACCATCCCGAAAATCGCAATCGCGCCGCTTCTGCTGTTGTGGCTTGGTTTGGGGGCCGCACCCAAGGTTGCCCTCGTTGCGGTGGTTACCTTCTTCCCTGTCATGACCGCGATGCTTTCCGGCATCCGTTACATGAATAAATCCTATGCCGATCTTGCGCATGTCTTGCGCCTGTCGCCATGGCAGCGCTTCTGGCATATCGAATTGCCTGCCGCCATTCCAACCCTGTTTGCCGGGGCCACCGTGGCCACAACTCTGGCCATGACTGCTGCGGTCATCGGCGAGCTGATGGGGGCCAACAAGGGCATGGGCTTCGTTCTGGCAACAGGTCAGGAAAATGCCGATACGGCGACGGTCATGGGCATGGTGATTCTGCTGTCCTTCGTTGGATGGGCTCTGTTTGCCATTCTTGATTTCGCACGCAGGCGCGTTGAGGACCGGTTCTTATGACCAATACAGCATCTCTCCTTGAGCGCAGGGTGTTTCTCTGCGTCCTCGATTCTGTCGGATGTGGCGGCGCACCTGATGCCGCGGCTTTTGGTGATGAGGGCGCCAACACGCTTCTGCATATTGCTGAGGCTTGTAGCAGGGGGGAATGTGAAGATGGTCGGCATGGGCTGTTGCATCTACCCAATTTGGCCCACATGGGTCTTGGAAGCTGCATCAATCTCGCTTCGGGCTCTCGTGCGCCGGGCATTGCCGACGCGCCGCAAGAGGCCAACTGGGCCGTTTTGCAAGAGGTCTCCAAGGGCAAGGACACCCAGACCGGACATTGGGAACTGGCCGGGCTGCCTCTAGCCAAAGACTGGACCTATTTTCCCGATACCGATCCGGCCTTTCCGGAAGATCTGATGCAGGAATTCATGGCTCGTGCCGGGCTTGAAGGCACCCTTGCCAATATTCATGGCTCAGGCACAGAGATGATTGATCGCTTTGCCGAGGAACATCTGAAAACCGGCTATCCGATCACCTACACCTCGGCTGACAGTGTGTTCCAGATCGCTGCGCACGAAGAAAGCTTCGGGCTGGAAAGACTGTATGAGATTTGCAAAATCGCGGCGGATATTTTCCATCCGCTCGGTGTTGGACGTGTGATTGCCAGACCCTTTGTCGGCACAGTGGAAACCGGTTTTGAGCGCACCAAGAACCGAAAGGATCTGGCCATCAAACCGGCAGAGCCAACCATCTGTGATCGCGTAATCGCCAAAGGGGGCGATGTGCGCAGCCTCGGCAAGATTGCCGACATCTTTGCCATGCGGGGTATTTCGGTTGTCGGCCCGAAAGCGGATGATATGGGACTGGTTGATCAGCTACTGGATGCCTGCGACACGGCCAAGAGCGGCGATCTGGTCTTTGCCAATTTCGTCGAGTTTGACAGCCATTATGGACACCGCCGCGACATTTGCGGCTATGCCAAGGCGCTCGAGCGGTTTGACCGGCGTGTGCCCGAGATCCTTGCCAGACTGAAGGCGGGAGATCTTCTGTTATTCACGGCAGACCATGGCAATGATCCCACATGGCACGGCAACGACCACACGCGTGAACGTGTACCCCTGCTGATCCATGAGGTACCGCATGGCTCACAATCCCTGAGCATCAAGCCAGAGGGCACTCAAGTGATCAAGCCCTTCGGCTTTGTGGCCGATCTGGTTGCCGGGCATCTGGGCTGCTAGGCGCGTCACAACAAGCTGCGCGCCTCCTTGCTGCCAACTATCCGTTTGAGCGAAGGGCCTGATAGCCCTTCGCTGACGCGATCTTCAAGGCTGGATTGCCCATAAGCGCAATGCCAAAGCCAAAGAGCAATCGGCCTTAAGAGGCCGAAGAGATCTCTTTGACAATTTCCTGAGAAATCGAGTTCAGCGCAGCAACCTGATCTTGCGCTGTACCAGTGGAAAAGGCTTCGTCAAGCAGTTTGGTGTAGCGTTCGATGCGGTCGATCTGGTCCTTTGCGACGCTGCTGCTAAGGGGTTCGCGGTCATAATTGTCGGCGAAATCCTGCGTTATGATGCTGATGAGGAAATAGGGAGCAGCAAAGTCTGGATTTTCCAGAGCGCTTTCCCGTGCGACGCTGGCGCATTTCTTGTAGGCGCTGACGCCCTTGCTGCCATCAATGAGGATGTCGTGGAATTTTTTGAACATGTGATTGCCTTTCATTAGGGTCTTATCTGGTTTGTTGGGTCTATGTGCCTGCCCGTTATTGGGGGCGGGAGGCACAGTCAGAGATGTTGTCTCTTGCTCTTCCTCATCCTTGCGCATCCATCAGATAGGCGTAGATGATCTCCGAGGCGATCATGAAGTCGGAAACGTCCATCGCTTCTGCCGGATTGTGAGAGCCATTTCTGTTGCGCACGAAAACCATGCCTGTCGGCACGCCCGCATTGGCAAAGACAGCCGCATCATGGCCACCGCCGGAAGGCATGATAAAAGGCTCTAGCCCCACCTGCTGCATGGCGCCAGACATGGCCTCGACAATGGCAGGGTCGCACAGGGCAGGGGCGGTGCTCAGTTTTTCACCAAGCTCGAAGCGCACCTTTCGCTCTCGCTCGATGGTGCGGATATCCTGTGCCAAAAGATCATGCATGCCATCGAGCACTGTGGCGTTCTGGCTGCGCACATCGAGGCTGAAGTCCACTTGATCGGGAATGCGCGAGAGGGCGTGGCGTTCCACATCCGTTGAAATCATGCCGCTGGTCAAAACAAGGTCATCGCCCAGTTGGACGACCGTCAGCCAGCTTTCATCGAGGCGGGTCAAGAGATCTGCCATCGCCAGAACCGGATCGCGGCGGAAAGCGCGCGGAACGGCACCGGAATGCCCCGCTTCGCCAACGCAACGAATGGTCTTGTAACGGAAGTTGCCCCGAATGCCCGAAACCACGGCGGCTGGGAGGTCTTTCTGGACCAGCAGCGGGCCTTGCTCGATATGCAGTTCGATATAGGCAAGAACCGAGCTGGCGTCCATAAGCGGCGTGCCATCGCGCACGGGTGCCATATCGATGCCGATGCTTTCCATATGCGCATCCAGCGTCTGATTGTCGCCCTTGTGGCGTGTGCGCAGCTCAGCCTCGCTCAACCGGCCCAACAGGGCCTTGGAAGCAATGTAGCATGGCCCGAACCAGGCGCTTTCCTCGGCTCGCATAGCCAGAACCTTAACCGGCCGCGCAAAAGAGGTGCCTTCGCTCTGGGCGCGTACAAGGCACATCAAACCGGCAATGACACCGGCCAGTCCATCAAAGTTACCACCTTGCGGCACCGTATCCACATGAGAGCCGACCAATACAAACGCATCAGCCTCCGCATCGCAGGGAAGGGAGAAGACCGCGTTCTGGCCCGCATCATAGGTGACAGTCAGCCCGTGGCTCAGGCCGAACTGTTCCAGATAGGCGAGGGTCTTTGTCTCAAGATCGGAGAAGGCAGGGCGGCTGATGCCTTGCGTGTCTGCAGAAAAAGCGGCGATTTCGTCAAAGAGCTGAGCCGCCATTGCTTCATAGTCTGCCGCTGTGAGGGCAGGGCTCTGTGTCATGGAAACCATGGTCATTCTGCTGCCTCCGCAAAGAACACACCGTCGCTGGCTTCTTCATCCCTAATGGAGCCAGTGAGCTCGGAGACGCTTGAAAGCCCCTCTGTGCGAAGAAATGCTTCCAGTTCGCTGATAAGCCGCACCATGACCGTCGGGCTGATAAAGGTTGCCGTGCCAATCTGTACGGCACTTGCTCCGGCAATCAGATATTCGACAACATCCTCTACTGTGGCGATGCCGCCGCAGCCGATCACAGGAATGGAGACCGCTTTGGCGCATTGATAGGTCATGCGCAGGGCAATCGGTTTGAGGGCCGGGCCGGAAAGGCCACCCATGAGATTGCCCAGCTTGGGCTTGCGTGTGTGGATGTCAATGGCCATGGACAGCATCGTATTTGCCACAACGAGAGCATCCGCTCCGGCGCTCTCTGCCGCTTGAGCCACTTCGGTTGTTTCGCCCGTGTTGGGCGTCAGCTTTGCCCAGAGTGGCAGATCTGTTGCTGCCCGCAGCTTGCGCATGACCGCTTCGGTGGTCGAGGGGCGCATGGCAAAGGCCTTGCCGTCTGCCTCGATATTCGGGCAGGAAATATTCACCTCGATGGCTGCCACGCCGGGCACGCTCACCTCTTCGCAGATCTGCGCGAATTCATCTGCGCTACCAGCCGAAATGCTAACCACCAGCGGCGTCTGATATTGATCATAAAAGGGGATGACATTGGTCTTGAAATAGTCGACACCCTTGCTGGGAATGCCGATCGAATTCAGCATTGAGCCGCGCACTTCACAGACACGCGGGGTCGGGTTGCCGCCTCTGATGTCACGGGTGATCGTCTTGGTCACATGCGCGCCCAGCGCATCGATATCAAACAGCTTTGCACAGTCTTCCGAGAAGGTGCCCGAGGCAGGCATGATCGGGTTTTTCAAACGCAAAGCCCCGATATTGACTGAAAGATCTAACATCCCATTGCCTCCTGAAGATTGAATACGGGGCCTTCCTTGCAGACCCGCTCATGAATGATTTTATCCTTGCGCCGGAAGGACCGGACGCAGCACTGACACATGCCCACGCCGCAAGCCATCTGTTGCTCAAGAGCGATCTGGCCGGGAATGCCATGACGGGCGCAAATGGTTTGCAGCATCGTCAGAAGCCGGTTGGAACCGCAGGTATAAAAGGCGTCTACGCCCTCCGCCTGGATATGCGCTTCGATCAACTGCTCAAGCGCCTCAACGCCCGATGTCGCTTCAGAATCTGTGACCGTGATGACCTCTGCCCCGAGCGCCTTGAAATGATCGATGGACATAAGCACATCAGGAGAACGTGCACTGCATACGGCGGTGAGTTTACGCCCCATCTGCTGGGCCTTTTGCGCCAACGGGGCCAAAGTCGCCAGACCAACACCGCGAGCCACGACCATCAGCTTTTGCCAGTCGTCCTGGATGTCGAACCCATGCCCCAAGGGGCCGACCACATTAAGGTCTTCGCCAGCGTCAAGGGCAGAGAGAGCAGCCGTGCCTTCGCCCGCAATCTTGTAGAGAAAATGCAGCTCGCCCGCTTCGGGATAGAAGCCGTAGATGCTCATGGGGCGTCGCAGGTAAGGCTGCAAATCCCCTTTAGTCGGACACAAGAGATGGAAGAACTGTCCCGGCTCGCATTTGAGAATATGAGACGGTGCATCCAGTATGATGAGCCTGTATTCGCGATTGATCGGCTCATTGCTTTTGACTCTACAGATGGTCTCGAAAATGGGAGTCAGGGTCATATCGGTCACGGAACTGTTTGGGAAAAAGAAAAGACTCTCCCTTCACTCCAAAGGCATTTGGAATGAAGAAAGCGGTTGCAGGGAGATTTTGGGGAACGGTTGGGACCGAAAACCTATCTGAAGCTAAGTGTTAAGCTTCGGCGATGGTCTAGAAAGTGGCGCTTTCGCCAAATCGCGTCATGGGAAGCGCGATGTTTTACAACACCAGCTGTACGCAATGTCGAGGTGACAGCATGGAAAAGGCGAGCCACTGGGACGGCGCTCTGGGCAGTGGCGTGATGCTTGAAAAACCGGATGTCTAAAACCCGCAATGTCTGCTTGGCAGATGCCGAAAAGTCGGCGGAGTGGCCAAAGCGCAAAAAGGGAAGATTCATCGCCTGTTCCTAGTTTCGCTGTTGCTTAAAAAAAGAGATTAAACCCGTAGATCATGATTGGTCAAGAAATTTCTCAATTTTGAGAATTTATTATAGCGTATCTCGAATATGGAACAATTTGATGACAATTGCCTTGAAATTAGGCAAGAGATGCCGACTGCCGTAATCCGTGCATTGGAGAAAGATGAACGTTGGTTCGTCGGCCACTGGGCGTAATGCGCAGAGAAGGTGGAGGAAAAACTACCGCCAGGCTGAAAATCAGGCGCGCAAAATGGTCTTTTCAATAAAGTCTGCAGCCTGATCCCCTTTGAGGCTTCGCCGCCAGAGTTTGTCTGTCATGGCGCCATAAAGGGTCGTGGCTTCCGGAGCCGCCGAAATGGTGGCAACGCCAAGACGGATATTGGCAAAGGCCCCCAATCGGAAGGGGCTGACGGCGACCTGTGATCGGTCGGCCTGTTTGAAAATCTGGAAGCTGGCACTTGGCATGGAATCCACCACGAGACCAATTTGCGTGCCGATTGGTGGTTCGCGCAACATCTTGACGATATTCTCGATTTCCGTTCTGGCTACCTCACGGCGCAGCTTCATGTCCGCCTCGGGCGGATCATAGGCGCCGATGAAGCCGTTACGGAAAAACTGCTCCAGCTCCGCTGCAGATACAAGGCTGATGATGCTCGGCCTTCGGGTCTGATAGCAGGCCTTACGCGCATGCAGGATGTCCAGAAGGGCATCAATATCCTGCAGTGCCTTGGCGCGGTCTTCGACATCAAGCGGGATGCTTTCCTTGAGAACCTCCGGGAGAATGGCATCGTAGGCGTCAGTGGTGAGCAGATAGGATACCGGGCCGAAAAGAACGAGAATCTGGTCTACCTTCTCTTCGATCTGGCGCATGCGTTCAAAGAAGCTGACAGCCGAGGCAATATACTCAACCCCGACGCCAAGCAGAGTGGGAAGAGAAATCCCCAACAGGGTCGCGATCTTGCCCAGCGTATCGACGCGGATCGGCTGCCCCAGTTCGTAGCGATAGATGGCTGCGCGTGAAATGCCTGTCTTTTGAGCGACTTCCTCGGGGGAGAGCCCTGCTCCAACCCGAAATGCCTTGAGCCTCTGACCAACTTCCTCGATCGAGATGCCTTGCCCTATGTCCATGAAACAACCTCATTTTATGACCGGGCCAAGCGACAATGACTCGGAGCGAACAAATCACGCCTATGCTTGTGTATGCCATCTTGAAAGGTGGCAATCAATTCTAAATTTTGAGAATATTCTTTATCGAGAGACAATGCAGTGGATTTGACTCTTATGGGAAACATGCCCGCGAGCGGAACCGGAATGGCACCCTTAATAAGAAATGTCATACGATTGTTTCTGATCACAAATTTTACCAAACAATGAGAGGTTTTCCCTGCTTTGCCTGAAATAGCAGAAAAGTGGCTTATGTTTGATGGTTTTTTATGGCTTTTCAGTCTTTGTAGCCACGGAGAAAGAGTGCGTCAGGGCGATTGACGTAGGACGGCTGACACAGTATTTTGTGATCACAAATTTATTTTCAAAGACCGCTCTGAGGCCAGAGCTATGGATAGCACCCATGACTGAACCATTTACGCTCGGCATTTTGGAAACCGGGCGACCACCCGAGGCACTGGCAGGAAAATTCCCGTCCTATGCTGAAATGTTTGCCCAAATGGTCGGAGCGACCGCACCCGCGCACTGGAAATTTGACTATTATGTGGCTCTTGAAGGCGCGTTGCCGCCAAGTCCCGACACCTGCAATGCCTGGCTGATCACCGGATCAAAATTTGGTGCCTATGAAGACTATCCATGGATTCATGCGCTCAAGGCCTTTATCGTCAAGGCCTATGCAGCAGGGGTGCCAATGGTGGGTATTTGCTTTGGGCATCAGATATTGGCTGAGGCGCTTGGTGGTAAGGTGATCAAATCGGAAAAAGGCTGGGGCGTCGGTCATCAGGCCTATCAATGGAGCAAGACCAAACCCGATTGGCTGGCCTCAACGGATCTTGCCGGACAGGATGCCTTCTCCATACTTGCCTTCCATCAGGATCAGGTGGTTGAAGTGCCACCGCAAGCGGAGGTGATCGCGTCGAGTGATTTCTGCCCGGCAGCAGCGCTCGTCTATGGCGATCAGGTGCTTTCCTTTCAGGGGCATCCCGAATTCAGTGCCGACTTCGTTGCAGATCTGATCGAAGAAAAGCGTGATGATGTTCTGGGGGCGACCGTCGCAGAAAAGGCAGCAACGTCGCTCGCACAACCAATCGACAGAGTGGCCATCGGTGCGGGGATCGTGGAATTTCTGAAAGCGCGAGAAGCCGAATGGATCAACAAAAAGGCGGCAAACGCCGGATAAAATAAGATAAGCGCAGAGGGGCGCAGCAATCATGTTGGACAAACGCAAATTCTTTATCGGTGGGGAATGGGTAGACCCGATCTCTGCTACGGATCTGGATGTCATCAATCCGGCAACCGAGGAGGTGATTGCGGTCATTTCCATGGGAAGTGAAGCCGATGCCGATGCGGCCGTCAAGGCTGCAAACGCCGCTTTTCCGGGCTTTTCAAAAACAACCAAGGCCGAGCGTCTCGATTTGCTGGAAAGCATTTTGTCCGTTTACAAAACGCGTTACGATGAAATGGCCGAAACGATCACCGCCGAGATGGGGGCGCCTTGCAAGCTTTCTCATGCGGCTCAGGCCGGTGTCGGTGTCGGGCATCTGCAAGGCTTCATTGATGCGCTGAAAGAGTATGAATTTGAAAGCACCTGTTGCGGCGATATCATTCTGCGCGAACCCATCGGTGTGTGCGGCCTGATTACGCCGTGGAACTGGCCGATGAACCAGATGGTGCTGAAAATCGCTCCGGCGCTGGCCGCTGGCTGTACCATGGTGCTCAAACCATCCGAATTGACGCCGCTCTCGGCGATGCTCTATGCGGAAATCCTGCATGAGGCGGGCGTGCCAAAAGGCGTGTTCAACCTTGTGAATGGTGAAGGGCCTGTGGTCGGCTCGGCTCTCTCACGCCACAAGGATGTGCAGATGATGTCCTTTACCGGCTCGACCCGCGGCGGTGTGGCTGTGACAAAGGATGCGGCAGATACCGTCAAGCGCGTGGCTCTGGAATTGGGTGGCAAAAGCCCGAATGTGGTGTTTGCCGATGCGCCAGACCTGCAAAGCTCGGTTACCCGTGGCGCACGCGCCGTGTTCAACAATACCGGCCAGTCCTGCAACGCGCCAACCCGCATGTTGGTTGAGAAAAGCGTCTATGACGAGGCAATGCAGATTGCCAAGGCCGCAGCAGAAGCAACCGAGGTTGGCGATCCCACCAAGGATGGCGCTCATATCGGACCGCTGGTGAGCCAGATGCAATATGACAAGGTGCAGGCTCTCATTCAGAAAGGCATTGATGAAGGCGCCACCCTGCTGGCGGGCGGCACAGGTAAACCGGAAGGACGCAATGTGGGCTATTTCTGCAAACCAACCGTTTTCGGCAATGCCACTAACGAGATGACCATCGCACGGGAAGAAATCTTCGGACCGGTGCTGACCATGATCCCCTTCGAGGGCGAAGAAGAAGCCATCGCCATTGCCAACGATACGCCCTATGGTCTGGCTGCTTTCATTGAAACGGGAGACGAAGCGCGCGGTATGCGCGTCGCCAAGGCCTTGAGGGCCGGCATGGTGCGCCTCAATGGCTCCGACATCAATTGGGGCAGCCCCTTCGGGGGCTACAAGATGAGCGGCCTTGGGCGCGAAGGCGGCCATTTCGGCATGGATGATTTTCTTGAGATCAAGGCGGTCTCGCGCCCCTGATCGGGAAGATCAATTCAAGACGACAAAGGGGCCGAAAGGCCCCTTTTTTTACAAAGCAAATTTCAAGATGTTTTATGGTCGTGCTGGCGTGCCGATCCTGTCGCGCACCTTGTAATAGAGCATCGCCATAACCAGAAGGGCATGGCGCAAGTGCCGTCCACCGGGGAAGGGGTAGGTCGGTACATGTTCCATGGCGTCAAACCGGCTTGCTTGTCCGTCAATCAGGTCGGCCACCAGCTTGCCGGCGATGGTGGCAATCGCCACTCCATGGCCGGAGAAGCCGCTGGCATTGATGATATTCTTGTCGAGCTTGGCGAAATAGGGCATGCGGTTGACCGTGATCCCCAGCGTACCGCCCCAGCCATAGTCGATCCGGGCATCCTTCAATTGCGGATAGATTTCCAGCATCGGCTGACGCACGAATGACTTGATATCCTCGGGGAACTTGAAGCTATAGGTTTCTCCTCCCCCAAACAGCATACGCTTGTCTGCGGAAAGACGATAATAATTGATGACAAACTTGCTGTCTGCCACGCCGAGATCATTCCGGATCAGCTCCCGCGCCAGCCCTTCATCGAGCGGTTCGGTGGCGATGATATAATTATTCATCGGCATCACACGAGCGGCGACCTTCGGGACCAGACTTTCGATATAGCCATTGCAGGCAATGATCAGATGCTTGGCCTTGACGTGGCCTTTCGCGCATTTGATCGTGACGGTGTCTCCCTTTTCAATGGCCTGCACTTCGCTATTCTCGAAAAGGATCGCGCCTGCCTTACGCGCAGCAGCTCCAAGACCGAGGGCATAGTTGAGCGGATGCAGATGGGCGGCAAACATATCCACCATGCCTCCATAATAGGCGGTCGAGCCAACCATCTCCTCGACCTCAGCCTTGTTGACATAGCGAATATGCTCATAGCCATATTCGCAATTGAGCTTGTCGACATAGGCTTTGGAGTCTTCGGCATAATGGGGCTTGTGGTCGGCGTGCAGCGTGCCGGGCTTTAGGTCGCAGGCGATGTCGTGATCCGCAATCAGATCCTTGACCATCTGGATGCCATCCACCGCGATATCCCACAAAAGGCGGGCATCGGCGGTTCCGACCATTTTCTCCAGCGTATCTTGCTCTAGGCGCTGCCCGGTGCAGACCTGACCACCATTACGCCCCGAAGCACCCCAACCCACACGATGGGCTTCCAGCAGAATGACTTTGTGCCCCTGTTGGGCAAGGTGCAGGGCCGATGAAAGCCCGGCATAGCCTCCACCAATCACGCAGACATCACATTGTTGCTCTCCCTTCAGAGAGGGCAGAGGATCGTGCGGGTTGGCTGTGGCGGCGTAATAACTGTCTGGATAGGTTCCCTGCTTGTCGTTGCCATGCAGAAAACCGCCCTTGGGGCTGCTAAGACTCATGAAAGCACCTATTGCAATGCGTGCTGTGTGGGAGAGGCTTTGCGCTTGGGCCTTTGGCCTTGACCCGATGCCTCTCCTCCAGTGCATGTTTGGTTGGGCAGACTTATTTATAAAGATCGCGGGCCTTGATGTCGGCCAGCGTCAGATCAAGACATTTGGCGGCTTTGCTGACCAGCTCATCAATTTCGCTGTTGGAGATGACCAGTGGCGGCGCGATAATCATCGTATCGCCCACATGGCGCATTACCAGCCCGTTATTGAAGCAATGTTCACGGCAAATGAGGCCGACAGTTCCCTTGCTGGCGGCAAAAGGTGCGCGGGCAGTTTTGTCTGGCGTTAGCTCAAGTGCGGCAACGAGCCCCTTGGAGCGGGCTTCTCCGATCAGTGGATGATCGCCCAGTGCGGCCCATTTCTCTGCCAGATAAGGTGCTGCCCGGTCGCGCACGCCCTCAACGATATGTTCGCGCTCCATAATTTCGAGATTCGTCAAGGCTGCTGCGCAGGCCACCGGATGGCCTGAATAGGTGTAGCCATGGGCAAACTCGCCCCCATGGGCGATGAAGCCTTCGGCCACACGATCGGAGACCAGCACACCTGCTATCGGCAGATAGCCAGAGGAGAGCCCCTTGGCGATGGTCATCAGGTCGGGTTTGATCTGGTAGGTGTCCGAGCCAAACCAGTTGCCCGTACGCCCGAAGCCGCAGATTACTTCATCGGCAATCAGCAGAATGTCGCGTTCATCGCAAATGCGCTGGATTTCCGGCCAATAGCTGTCCGGTGGAATGACAACGCCTCCGGCTCCCTGAATGGGCTCAGCGATAAAGGCCGCAACCTTGTCTTCGCCGATCCGGTCAATTTCTTCCTCAAGTGCCCGGGCACGCATCAGGCCGAAGTCTGCCGGATCCATGTCCCCACCTTCGCCATACCAGTAGGGCTGGTCGATATGGGTGATATCTGGAATGGGCAATCCGCCTTGCGCATGCATGCCCTTCATGCCGCCCAGAGAGGCCGCGGCCACCGTAGAGCCATGATAGGCATTCTTGCGAGCGATGATGACCTTCTTGTCGGGCTTGCCCATGCTGGCCCAATAATGGCGCACCATGCGCACCACCGTGTCATTGGATTCCGAGCCGGAATTGCCATAGAAGACATGATTGATATGAGGTGGTGCCAACGAGGCAAGCTTTTCCGAAAGGGCCACCACTGGCGGGTGGGAGGTCATGAAAAAGGTGTTGTAATAGGGCAGCTGCTCCATCTGCCGCATCGCAGCTTCCTGAATTTCCTTGCGCCCATAGCCGACATTGACACACCAGAGCCCGGCCATGCCATCCAGCATCCGGTTGCCTTCACTGTCATAAAGATACACGCCCTCGGCACGGGTGATGATGCGCGCGCCTTTTTCGTTGAGTTCCTTAGTATCTGTAAAAGGATGCAGATGATGGGCGGCATCCTTTTGTTGCAACTCTTGGGTCGGTGGCAGGTTGGCCATGAAAGTCATGTTGGTCTCCCGTCTCTGGATGCCGCTCTTTGATGGCGGCTGGGCAGATAGCGATTGGCAAAGGCAAAGGGTGAATTAGACAGTCAGCAGCAAGTGCTCGCGCTCCCATGGGCTGATGACCTGATTGAATTCTTCCGATTCATGCAGCTTGATCTGGCTGTAGATGGTGACGAAATCCGGCCCCAAAAGATCATGCAGCTGCTCGTTCTTCTCCAGCCGCCCAAGCGAATGATGCACCGAGCGCGGCAGCGAGAAGGGCATATGATGGGCATGATGCTGCAATTGCGGTTTCGGCTTGTCCTTGTTGATGATGCCCAGAAGACCGCAGGCAAGGCTGGCGGCAATCGCCAGATACGGGTTCGTATCCGCGCCAACAAGGCGGTTTTCGATGCGCCGGTTCTTGGGCGAAGAGTTGGGAATGCGCAAGCCAACGGAGCGGTTGTCAATGGACCATTCCAGATTGATGGGCGCGGAATCGCCCGCCAGCAAACGGCGGTAGCTGTTCACATAAGGCGCAAGGATGCTCATCACGTCCGGCAGATATGTCTGCTGGCCTCCGAGAAAGTGGTAAAACAGCTCGCTCGGCTCGCCATCATCATCGGAGAAGACATTGGCGCCGGTCTTAGCATCCACCACGCTCTGATGGATGTGCATGGCGCTGCCCGGCTCGTTATCCATCGGCTTGGCCATAAAGGTGGCATAACAATCATGCCGGAAGGCCGCTTCACGAATAAGGCGTTTGAAGACGAAAATCTGGTCGGCGAGGTCAAGCGGATTGCCATGAATGAGGTTGATCTCAAGCTGCCCTGCGCCGCCTTCCTGAATGACCGTGTCGATCTCCAGACCCTGCGCTTCAGCGAAATCATAGATATCCTCTATAATGCGGTCATATTCGTCTACCGCAGCAATGGAATAGGCCTGCCGCCCAACAGATTGCCGTCCGGAGCGCCCGATGGGGGGCTCTAGCGGATAATCAGGGTCGGAATTGCGCTTGGTCAGATAGAATTCCAACTCCGGTGCAACAACCGCATTCCATCCCATGGCCTCAAAGCCCCCGATCACACGGCGCAAAACGTTGCGCGGGGCCAGCTCCACCGGTTCGCCTTCCAACGTGTACAGATCGTGGATGACTTGCACCGTCGGGTCATTGGCCCAGGGCACTGAGCGCACCGTGGAGAGATCCGGCACCAGCTGGATGTCCCGTTCCATCATGAAATCCTGCCGGTCTTCCATTTCGATATAGGCGCCGGTGATGGTCTGGAAGAAAATGGATGTCGGTAGATAGGTTGGATTGAGGCCTGAAAATTTCGAGGCTGGCATGGCCTTGCCACGCGCGATGCCCACGATGTCGGGTACGACGCACTCCACTTCATCAATGTGGCGCGAGCGCATCCATTCGCGTACTTCTTCGGCCTTTTGCGGCAAGGGAATGCCGTCTCCCAGACTGCTATTGTCGGACGGGGTAGGGATAGGCGCTTTGGGTGTCTTGTCTTCTGAGCTGGTCATGAAATTACCTGTTGAAGTCAAATCGCAGCCAGTGCGATTGCATTTGTAACGTACCGCAGGATGTGATCACAAAGCAAGAAAAATTTGTGATCACAAAATGAAGGGATTTGCGCTTTTGTTGCCCTGTTCCTTCCGCAAAAGCGCAAAGAAAGGCCGACAACGGTCAGTCTGCGGGTAATCGGGGGATTTGGAAAGAGGTTGTCTTAAAGATCGTCGCTCAGCAGCAAGGTGCCCTGATGCACATCTTCCGAGATGGCCGTGCGCAAGGCTGCGCTATCGCCCTGTTGCAGGGCTTCAATAGCCTGTTTGTGTTGATCAATCAGGTTTGCCGTGCCGTGTCGTCCGTAAACAAGGCGCATGAAGGGACCAAATTGCATCCAGACATTTTCCACCAGTTTGATGATGACGTCGGACTGGGCCATTTCGTAAAGGGCAAAGTGAAAAGCGTGATTGCCCCGCATATAGCCTTCGACATCGCCATTTTCCAGACAGGCGTCGATCGCGTCATCAATGGTGATCAAACGTTGGATATCGGCCGCTGTCACATTGGGGAGGGCCATCTCTGCCAGTTCAGGCTCTAGCAGGGATCGCGTAAGATTGATCTCGTGATATTTCTTCTCGGTCATGGCGGGAATGGAAACGCGTCGGTTGCCGTGGCTTTCAAGGGCGCCTTCTGCCGTCAGGCGACGCACGGCGTCGCGTACCGGCATGGGGGAAACTTCCAGGTTGTCCGCAAGGCCACGCAGGGTTACTGCCTTGCCCGGCAGGAAGCCGCCAAACAGCAGGCGCTCGCGCAGAGCTTGATAGATCCGCTCGTGCGCGGTCAGCGGTCTGGCCTCTGCCTCATCCGCGCTTTCTGGTGTCCTGTCAGGTGGTGCGATCTCGTCCTTGGTCATGGCTCCTTTATACCGGCGGTTCTCAAACATGCAAAGACAATTTGATCGAAAAGGCTTGCGGCAGGGAAAATTTTGTGATCAAATTTTGGAATAATGGCCAAAAAGGCCAATCGGGCGACAACAGCCCATCGCAATCATCACAATTCCCGATAGAATCGAGGGGACTTACACGATGGCAGACAAAGCAGGCAAGCTTTTCTCCAAAACCGCACTCGCTGTAGCGGCGCTGCTTACCGCAACAGGCACAGGGATCGCGGCGGACAAAGAACTCCATATTTTCAACTGGTCGGATTATATCGACGAATCCATTATTAGCGATTTTGAAGCGGAAACCGGAATCAAGGTCACCTATGACGTGTTTGATTCCAACGAGGTGCTCGAAACCAAATTGCTGGCAGGCTCCACCGGCTATGATATTGTCGTTCCGACCGGCACATTCCTTCAGCGCCAGATTCAGGCAGGCGTCTTCCAGAAGCTGGACAAATCCAAGCTGCCCAATCTGAAGAATATGTGGGACGCGGTCTCCGAACGCACCGCAGCCTATGATCCGGGCAATGACTATTCCATCAACTATATGTGGGGCACCACCGGCGTTGGCTTCAACGTAGCCGCTGCCAAGGAACGCATGGGCGATATGCCGCTCAACACATGGGACATGGTCTTCAAACCGGAAGTCGCGGCCAAATTCGCCGATTGCGGCATTTATATTCTGGATGCGCCTACCGAAGTCATTCCGCTGACCCTCATGTATATGGGGAAAGATCCCAACAGCCATGACAAGGATGATATCGCCGCCGCCGAAGAGCTGCTGCTTTCCATTCGCCCTTATGTTCAGAAATTCCATTCCTCTGAATATATCAACGCACTGGCCAATGGTGACATCTGTCTGGCTATCGGATGGTCTGGCGATGTCTTCCAGGCCCGCGACCGCGCGGCAGAAGCGGATAATGGCGTCGAAGTCAATTACATCATCCCCAAGGAAGGGGCTCAGATGTGGTTCGACCAGATGGCCATTCCGGCCGATGCGGCAAATGTGGAAGAAGCCCACACCTTCCTCAACTACATCATGCGCCCGGACGTGATCGCCAAAGCCTCAAACTATGTCTATTACGCCAATGGCAACAAGGCTTCTCAGGAGCTGCTTGAAGAAGATGTCATCGGCGATCCTGCGGTCTATCCCGATGAGGAAACCACAGCAAAGCTGTTTGTACATATGCCTTACCCGCCAAAAATCCAGCGTGTGGTTACCCGCGCATGGACCAAGGTGAAATCAGGACAGTAAGGAAGACGCGCCGGGCCTCTTTGGCCCGGCTTTCCCATCTGAGCCTCCTTTGCGGTGAGGCAAACTGCTTGCCAATCGCAGGGCACGGTCAGACGGTTGGCAAGGCGCGCAGCGTGGTGGCCGCGTGCCAACCGCTGTTTGGGGCCAATGGCGCATGTTGGCATTGTATGTGGTTCGAGGGCATCGCCTAAAGCCTCCCCTTTGAGGTGATCCATCGAGCGTTTGGATAGCGAGAGAGAGAATGAACGGTTCCCCTAATTCCGGATCCGGCTGCAATTTTGCGCCCTGGAGTGATCCGAAAGAAAAACCGCTGATACGGTTTGACGCCGTCACCAAGAAATTCGGCGACTTCGTAGCTATCGACAATTTGAATTTGAAAATTTACGAGCGTGAATTTTTCGCGCTGCTTGGCCCCTCCGGCTGTGGCAAGACGACGCTGATGCGCATGCTTGCCGGTTTTGAACAACCGACCATGGGCTCCATCATGATGCGGCAAGAGCATCTGACAGACATCCCGCCTCATCGGCGCCCCGTCAACATGATGTTCCAGTCCTATGCGCTCTTCCCGCACATGAGTGTAGAGCAGAATATCGCCTTCGGTCTCAAGCAGGAAAAGCGCCCCAAGGCAGAGATTAAAGACCGGGTCGAGGAAATGATCGCGCTGGTGCAGCTGCAGGCTTTTGCCAAGCGCAAGCCGCACCAACTTTCGGGCGGTCAGAGGCAACGCGTGGCGCTGGCCCGTTCTCTCGCCAAGAAACCCAAGCTTCTATTGCTCGATGAACCCTTGGGGGCGCTTGACAGAAAGCTGCGTGAGCAGACCCAGTTCGAGCTGATGACAATTCAGGAGAAGCTCGGTACGACCTTTGTGATCGTCACTCATGATCAGGAAGAGGCAATGACGGTGGCGAGCCGCATTGCGCTGATGGATCAGGGCAAGCTGGTGCAGGTCAGCACGCCACGGGAAATCTATGAAACGCCGAATAGTCGGTATGTGGCTGATTTTCTGGGCGACGTGAATATCATCGGAGGACACATTCTGGGGCCGGACGACAAGGAAGACGACATTGTGCAGCTCGCATGGCATGAAGATTATGCCCCCTTGCGCATTCGCCTGCCGCAGCCGGTCAGTTTCCCCGAGAAGGGAACGGAAATGTGGATGGCCGTGCGCCCTGAAAAAGTGCGCATCACCAAGGACTACCCCACCGACACCCACAATATCCTCAAGGGTAAAGTGCTTGATATCGCCTATACCGGCAACATCTCCACCTATCATGTGGAGACAGAAGACGGCCAGATCATCAAGTCGCAGGAAGCCAATCTGGAGCATCTGCATCGCCGCGCCATCACTTGGGACGATGAGGTCTATGTGCATTGGCGCGCAGGCGGCTGCGTGTTGCTGGAGCGATGAGGCCATGAGCGAATTGAGCAACATCACCGAAGGGGCTGGCCTGATGACCAATGGTCAGCCGGACAGCCCGAAAACACAGCGCCGCATGAGCTTGCCAAAAAACTGGGGCCGTTGCCTGTTGATTCTGGTGCCTTATATCTGGCTGCTGGTTCTGTTTCTTGTGCCATTCATCATCGTCGTCAAGATATCCCTGTCTGACACTGCCATTGCCATGCCACCTTATATGCCGACCTTCACTTGGTCCGAGGGCTGGGCGGGATTCTGGGATATGATATCGGGCTGGGATCTGGAGAATTTCACATGGCTGATGGAGGATGATCTCTATTGGAAGAGTTATCTCTCCAGCCTCGAAATTGCGGTGGTGTCCAGCCTGCTGGCCTTGCTGATCGGCTACCCGATTGCTTATTCCATGGCGCGGGCTCCCAGCGAATGGCGGCCCACGCTGCTGATGCTGATCATCCTGCCCTTCTGGACGAGTTTCCTCATTCGCGTTTATGCCTGGATCGGTATTCTCAAGAAAGAGGGCCTACTCAACATGGCCCTGATGCATCTGGGCATCATCGACGATCCATTGACGATCCTCAACACGGACATCGCGGTCTATATCGGCATTGTCTATTCCTATCTGCCCTTTATGGTGTTGCCGCTCTATTCATCCCTGGAAAAGATGGACGATTCCCTGCTTGAGGCCGCAACCGATCTGGGCTGCTCGCCCTTCAAGGCTTTCTGGCTGATCACTGTGCCGCTCTCCATGCCCGGTATTTTGGCTGGTTGCTTCCTTGTCTTCATTCCGGCGGTGGGAGAGTTCGTCATCCCCGATCTTCTGGGCGGCTCCAACACGTTGATGATCGGCAAGACCCTGTGGGTGGAATTCTTCTCCAACCGCGATTGGCCGGTGGCCTCTGCGGTTGCCGTTATCCTGCTCATCCTGCTGGTGGTGCCCATCGTGCTGTTCCAGCGGCAGCAGGAAAAGCAGCAGGAAAAGGGAGCGTAACTCATGAGACGGTTCAGCTTTTTCAATGCCTCCGCGCTCACTCTGGGCTTTGCCTTCCTTTATCTGCCCATCGTGCTACTGATGATCTTCTCCTTCAATGAAAGCCGGCTGGTGACGGTCTGGGGGGGCTTTTCAACCAAATGGTACAGCGCCGTCTTTGCCAACAAGGGTTTCATGGACGCAGCATGGGTCACGGTTCGTGTTGGGCTGGTTTCGGCAACGCTCGCCACCATCCTTGGCACCATGGCGGCCCTGGTGCTGGTGCGGGCAGGGCGCTTCCCTGGCAAAACGCTTTTTTCAGGCATGGTCTATGCGCCGCTGGTGATGCCTGAAGTGATCACCGGTCTGTCGCTGTTGCTGTTGTTCGTCTCGCTCGATTTCGATCGTGGCTTCTGGACGGTTATACTGGCTCATGTCACCTTCTCCATGTGTTACTCCGCCGTGGTGATATCCTCGCGGCTGGTCACATTCGACATGTCTCTGGAAGAAGCGGCCATGGATTTGGGCGCAAGCCGCATGGCGACTTTCTTCCAGATCACCGTGCCGATCATTCTGCCATCTATCGTGTCTGCATGGCTCTTGAGCTTCACATTGTCGCTGGATGATCTGGTGATCGCCTCCTTTACCTCCGGTCCGGGGGCGACGACCTTGCCCATGAAGATCTATTCTCAGGTGCGCCTCGGGGTGACCCCTGAAATCAACGCTCTCTCGACTATCCTCGTGGTGCTGGTTTCAACGGGGGTCATCGCCGCGTCGCTTCTGACCAAACGGCGCGAAGTGCAACGCCGTCGCGAGGAGAGGGCTGCCGTTGCCGGTGGCTAAAGGGGTGCCTTTAGGTTTATGGCTTGAGCTTAGGCTTATGGCGACTTGAGAAACACCTAAATGACAAACAAGGTAGAAGAGGACGCAACGGTCTCAGGCGCGAAACCGTTGCTTGCAAGCGGCTAACCCTGTAAGCCTTTTTATCCAATCGATCCGGGCTGCTAAGGCCAATTGAACAAACGAGATACTCATGCTGAAGACCGAAAAGACAAACCAGCAAACCATCAGCTTTAAGGCCGAGGCCGAGGCCTTCCTCAAGGCCCACCCGGATCTGGTCAAGGTGGAAATGCTGTTGCCCCGCTTCTGCGGCTCCTTGATGGGCAAATGGTTGCCTGCAAACATGCTGGCAAAGCTTGCCGATGGCGCAGTGCGTCTGCCCCGTTCCACTGCCGCGCTCGATATCTGGGGTGATGATGTACCCGCTGTCGGCATTGCGTTGGAGAAGGGAGACCCGGATGGGGTTTGCATGCCGGTGCCCGGCACTCTGTGCATGGTGCCATGGGCCAGCGAGCCCACCGCGCAGGTGCTGGTGACCATGAAGGATCTGGTGACGGGGGAAGACTGCGGCTATGACACCCGTGGCACTCTCGCCCGCATGCAGCAGCGTTTTTCTCAAAAAGGGCTGACGCCGGTCGTTGCCACAGAGCTGGAATTCTATCTCATTGATGGCGAAACAACCGCCACCGGTCATCCGCAAGGACCCATGGTGCCCGGTCTTGGCGAACGCCTGACGGGCAGTCAGGTCTATAATATGGACATCATCGCCGCCTTCGAGCCGGTTCTGGCCGAAATCTATCAGGCCTGCCAGATCCAGAATATTCCCGCTGAGACGACCATTTCCGAATTCGGTCCGGGCCAGTTCGAGATGAACCTGTTGCATGTGCCAAGCGCTCTGGAAGCGGCGGACCACTGCATGCTGTTCAAGCGGGTCGTGCGCAATGTGGCGCGCAAGCATGGCTTGGATGCCACCTTCATGGCCAAACCCTATGCCCATTCGGCGGGGAATGGCTTCCACATCCACATGTCTGTGCAGGATGAAGAGGGCACCAACATTTTTGGCGGCGACAGTGACGTTGAGGCCAATCTGCCCTTGCGCCATGCTATCGGTGGCTTGCTCAAACATATGCGCGAATGCCAGATCCTTTATGCGCCTCATGCCAACAGCTATCGACGCTTTCAACCCGAAAGCTATGCGCCGACGACCCCATGCTGGGGCTATGACCATCGAGCCGTGGCCATCCGCGTGCCCACCGCCAAGGGCGCAGCGGCCCGCCTTGAACATCGGGTCGCGGGGGCGGATGCCAATCCCTATCTGGTGATTGCATCCCTTCTGGCAGGCGCGCTGACCGGCCTTGACGAAGCCATCGATCCAGGTGAGCCGGTTGAAACGCTGGAGGATGTGGCAGCCAACAAGCCACTGACGCCCATCTGGCAGGAAGCCATTGCCAGTTTTGGAACTTCTGAGTGGGCCGAGGCGTTGTTCGGGAAGGATTTCCATGTCTGCTACACGCACTCGCGCGAAGCAGAGGAACGTATCGTATCGGCAGCCATCACCGATTTTGAATGCCGGACTTATCTCAGAATGGTTTGAGCAAAGGGGGACGGTGCTGCGCGTAAAAGCAACCGTCATCACCAGAATATATTCATATATTTATAGGGTTGCACGGAAAGCCGAATATGCTTCAGGATTGCTGTGGTGTAGGCTTGCATTATAGGGGAGAAGAGAAATGTTAGAAAATATCTATTGGATCATCTTTGGGGCGGTTATCGCTCTGGGCGCCTTCTGGCTGTTCATGATGTGGTTTCGATCGCCAAAGGATGGCCGCTGGTCTCGTGGTGAAAAATAGACCGGAGCAGACCACATATGCCAAGGGGCGGTTGCCTGTAGAGGGAAAGGCTCCGCGCTTTTCACAAAGCGCAAGGATTGGTCCCTGCCGCAAGGCGTCTTTTAGCATGACCTGACTGCCACGTCTGGCATGTGAAAAAATCATCGGGTGACGGGGCTTGATCGGCCTGTCGTCCGGCTGCGCATGTCAAACTTGCCGCTCTTACAGATTTTCCCTTGCCTCTCACAAAAGAAACTCTCATAAATGCGCCGACGTCCGCACAGGCGATCTCTTGTGCTCCGAGGCGTCCGTCTGCAAGAAAAGCCGCACATGAGAGGACCCGCCATGGCCATTCGTCTTGACGCAACCGATAGCAATTTCGATGCCGCATTTGCTGATTTGCTGGCAATGAAACGGGAAGTCTCCGATGATGTCGATGCCATCGTTCGCGATATTATCGATGAGGTCCGGGCGAGAGGCGATGACGCCCTTTACGATTATACTGCCAAGTTCGATCGCTTTGATGCGCGCTCAAAAGGCCTGCGCATTAGCGAGGCTGAAATAGAGGCTGCCGTCGCCAAGGTTGATCCTGAGGTGATGAAGGCGCTGGAGCTGGCCGCAGAGCGCATCCGCTCTCACCATGCACGCCAACTGCCGAAAGACGATTTCTATGAAGACGCGCTCGGGGTCAAGCTCGGCTCGCGCTGGAACGCCATTGAGGCAGTGGGGCTCTATGTGCCCGGCGGGCTGGCGGCTTACCCCTCTTCGGTTCTGATGAATGCGGTGCCTGCCAAAGTGGCCGGTGTCGAACGCCTCGTGATGGTGGTGCCAACCCCTGATGATGTGCTCAACCCGCTGGTGCTGGCCGCAGCCAAGCTGGCTGGCGTGGACGAGATCTACCGTATCGGTGGCGCACAGGCCGTGGCAGCGCTGGCCTATGGCACGCAAAGCATTGCGCCGGTCTACAAGATTGTTGGTCCCGGCAATGCCTTTGTGGCGGCTGCCAAACGCCGCGTCTTCGGGCTCGTGGGCATCGACATGATCGCCGGGCCATCCGAAGTGCTCATTCTGGCCGACAAGAATAACGACCCTGATTGGCTGGCTGTCGATCTGATGGCGCAGGCCGAGCATGACAAGGTGGCGCAAGCCATGTTGATCACCGACGATGCCTCCATGGCCGACGCCGTCGAGGAAGCCGTCAAGCGGCTGCTGACCACGTTGCCAAAGGCGGAGATCGCCGGAGCGAGTTGGGCCGATTATGGCGCCGTGATCACTGTGCCCGATTGGGAAGCCGGCATGGCGCTGGCCAACCGCATCGCACCCGAGCATCTGGAGCTGGCGATGGATAACGCCCCCGATTATCTGGACAAGGTACGCAATGCGGGCGCAGTGTTTGTTGGTCATTATACACCGGAAGCGGTGGGCGATTATGTCGGCGGCTCCAACCATGTCTTGCCAACGGCGCGCTCGGCTCGGTTCTCATCCGGTCTTTCCACGCTCGATTTCGTCAAGCGCACATCCGTGCTTGAATGCAACGTGGAGAATCTGCGCCAGATCGGTCCTGCGGCCGTGACCCTTGCCCGTCAGGAAGGGCTGGAAGCGCATGCCCGCTCTGTTGCTAAACGACTGAACATGGAATAACTGGCCGGAAAGCTCGAATTTCGTGCTACCCCTTAAGCAGAAAGTTTGACTCCAGCAGCCAAGTTGGGCAAACATGCCTGCCGAATGCTCGGGAAAATAACGCATGGTGCAAAATGGCTGAACGGGAAGAGGAGGTTGATCATATGCAGACCTCCGATCAGCAGCAGGGCGTCAAGTCTTGCGAAATGAATGCTCAGGATACCGGTCAGGGACCGTTTTCCCTTTGCATGATCGTGCTGGACCCGACATCCATTCAACCGGCCACTCCCGATATCGAGCATGAGCGCTCGGTCGCCATTTACGATCTTGTCGAGGAAAATAATTTCCACCCCGTCGGTCATGACGAGGGCGGGCCCTACAGGCTTGATCTTTCCATGATCGAGCGGAAACTGGTGATGGACATCAAGCTTGAGAATGGCGACCAGATCGCCACGCATATTCTCTCCTTGACCCCATTTCGCCGCATCATCAAGGATTATTTCCTGATCTGCGATAGCTATTATGAAGCCATAAAAACCGCCACGCCGAGTAAGATCGAAGCCATAGATATGGGACGTCGTGGATTGCACAATGAGGGATCCCAGATCCTGCAGGCCCGTCTCGATGGGAAGATCGAAACGGACTTTGCCACCGCGCGGCGCCTATTTACGCTGATCTGCGCATTGCATTGGCGGGGGTAGCATGGTTCTTGGTCTCATTGGGCCCGATCTTCGCCCCGACTCCATATTGTTTGCCTGCGGCATGAATGCCATTCGCTCGCCGATGGCGGCAGCCCTTGCCAAACATCTTTTCCCAGGCACCTTCTATGTGCAGTCGGTCGGTGTACGCTGTGGCAAGCCCGACCCTTTTGCTGCTGCTGTTATGGAAGAAATCGGTCTGGACATATCCGAGCATGAACCCAGCTGCTTTGATGATCTGGAAGACAGTTATTTCGACCTGATCGTCTCTCTGGCACCTGAAGCCCACCACAGGGCGCTTGAATGGAGCCGTGGCCATGCGGTTGAAACGGAATATTGGCCGACCATGGACCCAGCTCTGGTGACAGGCTCACGCGAGCAGATCATGGATTCCTATCGTGCGGTGCGCGATGGCCTCATCGTCAAGCTCAAGGATCGCTTTGAATGGATCACCGACATCAAGGCGTGACATGCTAGGGTGAGGGAAGGGGCCCTGACGGCTCTGTTGGGCAAAGAATTCATGAAGATCTGCTGAAGAACAGATGAGACTTTCTGCCGCTCTAACGGCAGATTTCGCGAAAAATGCGTGAAGCGATTGCACTCAAATCCGCTTTGGACTAGATTGCGCGCAATCTCATTGATAAGAACGGAATGCATCGGGTCGAATTCTTGCATGGATGCAAGCGGATTCATGCTAAAGTCAATTATCAAGCAAATCTGCGGGATGGATGGGGATTGTAGCCAATTCGGGCGCAAGGCGCTAACGCATTGGTGGCCTTACCGTCTCGCTCCTCTTGCCAGAAGCCACAAGGCATGTGCCGAATGTGGCCAAATCGGGCAAAGGTGAAACAAAGATGAGGATTATGCGTTGTTGTTGCGCATAGTCTTTTCTAACAGAAAAACAACCTAAAAGGATTGAATTACGCTTATGGCGAAAGAAGAAGTATTGGAATTTCCAGGTGTTGTAACCGAATTGCTGCCAAACGCCACTTTCCGCGTGAAACTGGAAAATGACCATGAAATCGTGGCTCATACGGCAGGGCGTATGCGTAAAAATCGTATTCGCGTGCTGGCTGGCGATAAGGTTCAGGTGGAAATGACTCCATATGACCTGACCAAGGGTCGGATTACCTATCGCTTCAAATAGGAGCTCAGCGCAAGCGGGAAGCTGTCCGCTGCGCGCTCTTGTTCTGTTTGGCCTATCATTCCCCCGCCAAGGGGCGGCCAACGAGTTCTTGAAGGCGGTGAAAATGGCGCAAAGGTCTTTTCCTTGCGTTCAGGCCGGCCCGTTGGGGCAGGTCCATCTGTCATTGTGTAAATGCCTGATGCGCATAGGAGCCGTGCTGCCCGTTGCGCTCAAGCCCTATGAATATCGATAGCGTTATGACTGATTCTCATCGCCTTGTTCTGGCGTCTGCCTCACCACGCCGTTTGCAACTGTTGCAGCAGATCGGCATTGAGCCCTATGCGCTCAAACCAGCAGATCTGGACGAAACGCCGCAAAAGAACGAACAGCCCCGTGCATTGGCCAAACGTCTTGCTGAGGCAAAGGCCGAAGCGGTTTACAAGGCCTGCAAGGATGATCCGGATCTGGCTGGGTGCTATTACCTCGCTGCTGATACCGTCGTCGCCGTGGGGCGCCGCATTTTGCCAAAGACAGAGTTGGCAGAAGAGGCCTCCCAGTGTCTCACCCTGCTTTCAGGGCGGACCCATAAAGTCTTTTCGGGCATATCCCTCATCACTCCGAAGGGTAAGACGCGCACCAAGGTTGTCACCACCAAAGTGCGTTTCAAGCGTCTCAACCATGATATTGACCCCTATATCGCTTCAGGCGAATGGCGCGGCAAGGCGGGCGGCTATGCCATTCAGGGCATCGCCGGAACCTTCGTGGTCAATCTTGTCGGATCTTACAGTTCGGTAGTCGGCCTGCCGCTGCATGAGACGGCGAATCTGCTGATCGGGGAGGGCTACCCCCTGCGGCTAAAATGGTTGGGCGGCGTTGAGTAAGGCGACCAGTCTGAAGGCGCACGCCTCCTGATGCGTATCGAGGATGAAGCAAGCATGACAAAGAAACCGGAAGATGAAAAGGCGGCAGCAGGCGGCAAGGTGACCGGTATGCGTCGGTCTCGTCCTTGTCCGATCTGCTCCAAGCCCTCAACAAAAGAAAACTATCCCTTCTGCTCGGATCGCTGTAAGCAGGTCGATCTCAGCCGCTGGCTGACTGGTGTCTATGCCATTCCTGCAAGCGAAGAGGATGATCCTGACGAGAGCGATTTCGATCTGCAGGATTAAAGGCGCATCATTTTTTCTTTTTGAGCGACAAAACAAGGAGATAGTCATCTCCCTTGTTGGCGTGTACCCATTTCCTGGCGGGATTTCGGGGTCATTTTTGAAACTTTTCCTCACCAGATGAAAAAAAATGCGAAGCCCTGTAGAAAACATCAAAAGCGCACTGGACAGGGCTATATGAACCTTCTATAACGCCGAAACAAATTGCAGGGTTGCTCTGATAACCCAAGCAAGCGCTTCTGTCAGAAAGCTTTTTCAAAGCAAAATGATAGAGCAGATGCCCGGATAGCTCAGTTGGTAGAGCAGCGGATTGAAAATCCGCGTGTCGGTGGTTCGAATCCGCCTCCGGGCACCATCATTTTTTCCCAGCCTGCCCCGATCATGTCGACAAGTCATTGGAATTATGGGGTTTTTAGGTCTCAGATTTCTCGGAGTGTGTCGGGCGATTTCACCAGATCCGACCCGTCTGGGGCCATATTTGGGGCCAAGATTTTTCATGAATTCATTGATGGCCCCAATTTTAGGGTTTCATGCCACCTGACAACTCTCTTAGCCATGGTCCTGCTACAATAATGCAAAAAGATTGAGAACCATCTTCTAGGCGCGGTACGCGAAGTGCTCTTGCAATGCTGGACTAAGCGCTACATTGAGATGTCGTTAGACCTATTTCCTTTATCCAGCTTACGATCTGCTCACAAATCTGGCCGTCCATCCAATGCCCGAGCTCAGGATAGATCGTACAGCTGGACTGATGCATATAGCCTGCCATCTGTTGGGCCGATGTTGCCTTGATACAAGGGTCTTTGTCTCCGTGAAGAAAGAGAGTCGGAACCAATAGCTTTGCCAATCCGTCCCTCCAGTCAGGAGTGGCCGTCATAGCCCAGGCCTGTCGCAGATAGCCGCCTTCATCTTGAGCGCGGTCAACAAGCGAATGGGCCAGTCTGATACTCTGCGCGCTATCGCGGGGCAAGGCGCCGTGCGAAAAATAGTCGGTGCTCGATCGGATCACCTCCAACGCTTCCATCACCGTGACGAAAGGAAAGAAAAAGCTTTCCATCTGCCTCAAGGCTTCAGGCTCGGCGGAAATCACGCTTTCACCCCCCGTGCTGCTGATTGACACAAGAGACCGCACCCGATCGTCAGCCTTCGTTGCGACAATCTGCGCGATCATGCCTCCCATGGAAAAGCCTATACAGCCAAATTGTTTCAGTTGCAGATGATTGGCTAATGCAATGACGTCATCCGCCATATCTGTCAGGTCATAGGGGGCCTGTTCTAATGCACTTCCTTTCCAGGAGAAGCCCGACGGAATCGCCGAAAATGGCCCGCCGCATCGGCTTGAAAGGCCGCAATCCCGATTGTCCAAGCGAATGACTCTATGGTCTTGTGAAAGCGCCTCGACAAGGGCTGAAGGCCATTCGATCAACTGCATGCCGAGGCCAGGTATCAAGATGAGGGTGGGCGCATCCGAAGACCCGTCTTGCCTGTAGCATATTCGGATGTCACCCAACTCGACGTAAAGATCCTGGCTCGTCATGGTTTGGGAGCGAGTCCGAGATCTGCGTTGACTGCGGCGAGAGCCGGGCTACCATCCGTCGTGGAAATCCCTTCCAACCATGTATCAAGCATATCAGGGTGGTTGGCGATGACTTTGCGTGCGGCATCCATGGCGCTCATCTTGTCGTCCAGAATATAGCCCATGCCCTCGCTTTCCATGGACACAGTGAAGGTGAGCTGATCAAGCAGTTTGCCCACCTGTGGGCATTCTTTCTGATAGCCTTTACGCACTTGTGTATGGACGGTCGCCCCGCCAAAGTTCGGGCCGTAATAGGCATCGCCCCCTTCAAGATATTTCAAATCAAACGCCGTGTTCATGGGATGCGGCGCCCAGCCAAGGAAAGCGATCCACTTTTTGCGCTTTATCTCACGCTCAACCTGCGACAGCATGCCTTGTTCCGAGCTTTCGACAACCTTCCAGTCTCCCAGCCCAAATTCGTTCTTGGCGACAATGTCGAGCATGATATCGTTCGAGCCCGGCTCGATGCCATAAACCTTCTCGTCGAACTTACCCGCGTGTTTGGCGAGATCTGCAAAAGAGTGAACCCCCGCGTCATATACGTAAGAGGGAACGGCCCATGTGAATTTGGCGCCTTCCAGATTGGTATGGATGGTTTCGATTTCTCCGCTATCACGATAGGCATTGAAATAGGTTTCCATCGCCGGGTCCCAATAACCCATGAAGACATCCAGATCCTTGCGCTTCATGGATTCATAAATCACGGGAATGCCGAGGATCTTGCTTTCTGTCTTGTGCCCCATTCCTTCGATCAGAACCTGCGTGATTGCGGATGTGAGCGCCAGATCGGTCCAGCCCGGTTCGGCAAGACGCACCAGATTGCAATCGGCTTGAGCGGGAAGCGCTGCGGAAAAAAGGAGGGCACATGTGGTGGAAAGAAGCGATTTCATAATTTATGATCCTCTTGGGTTATAAATAAACCATTTGGTCAATTTACCGCCTAAAATCTAATAGATTGACCGCAGAGTCAACCTATTCTAGAAGAAAAGCCGTATCAGGTCGGGCTGACTGGAGGGGGCAATGGGGCGAAGAAACATTTCTCAGATAAGGCGGGCAGAATATGCAGCCGCCGCTTATCGCACCTTGATGAAGCATGGCCTTCAGGGAACGTCGCTGTCGCGCGTGGCAGAAGAAGCTGGCGCTTCCAAAGCCAATGTTCTGCACTATTACCAAAGCAAGGAAGCTCTATTGTCCGCCGCGCTGCGCTATGCCAATGCGGTCTTGTGCAAGGAAGCGATCATTCTGCTGCGGGAAGCAAAAACGCCATGGGAGCGCATCTATGCGGTTCTGGAAACCAATCTTTCCCCCACGTCCTTTCGAACCGATGTGGCCCATGCATGGATTTCGCTTTGCGCCGGTGTGCCTCACATAACATCGTACCAGCGCATCCAGACGGTGATCTATGCCAGAATGCGCTCGAACCTTATCGGTCCCTTGCGCAGCCTTCTGCCAGAGCAGGACGCAAATTTGATGTCGGATGTGCTAACGACTGCCGTCGACGGCCTATGGTTACGCTGTGGCCTGAGCCTCGATGGACTAAGTCAGGACGTCGCACGCGATCAGCTCGATGCGGTGCTCGACGCACGTCTGCCAGCGAGCGAGGATCGGCAGCGGGCACGTGAGCGCATGATAGACGTGTCGCGGATCATGGCAAGCATGAGCAACAACCGCTCCTGATTCCGCAAGGACAGTGCAGATGCATCTTGCTGTCTTGGTTCGGCAACTCAGGAAGTGCGTGTCTGGCCAACGTTGCGGAGGCCAATGGCAACTCGGCGAGCCAAGTGGCTTGGCTTTATTCTGTGGGTCTTATCTCGCCGGTATCCAACACTGGTGAGGCGTCCATATCTTCTGCATTCAACATAGCCGCCACTCTCTCAAGACTGGCCACAAGCATGGCTTGCTCCCAATTCTCCATGGCAGCAAATTTGCGTACAAATGTTTGCTGCAAGGGGTCAGGGGCATCGCGAAGCACAGCACGTCCCGCATCTGTGAGAAGGATGTTGGTCTGTCGGCGATCCTGAGTTGATTTCTCGCGCACAGCCACACCGTCACGAACCAGTTTGTCGACCAGAGAGGTAACCGTGCCTTGCGAAACACGCATCCGCACTGAAATGGCTTTGGCGGTGGCATATCCTTGCTCGGAGACAATTTGCAAAACGCGAAACTGGGTGGGAGTGACGCCGCTGGTCTGGCGGATTTCGCGACCAAACAATTCAGTTGCGCGCACAATCCGTCTCAGGGCAATCAAGCTAGAGTCGATGCGGTCCAAGTGGCCTCCATTTGATGACTGGTGAAGAACACGATGGTGTTTCAATGCGAGGATAATAGCCAGATTACTTCAATAAAGCAAAATTTTATTTAATTCGATTATCAAAGCTATAATTTGTAATTCTCACATTAAAAAGCTAAGATATCGGCTGAATTCAGCCGATTTTAGCGACTTTTGAAATTAAATTGCTTTGATTATTGAAATTTATTGGCCGCTATGTTAGTTCGACATGCGAAGCGAAAAGGAGCTCACTACACATGCAATATACCGCTAAACAGATTCACCCCGCCCGTCCCCTGTTGCGCATTCCCTGTGCCGAGGATGGCGCCGAGATCTGGGAACTCGTTCGCAATTGCCGACCACTCGATGAAAACTCCATGTATTGCAACCTTCTGCAATGCGATCATTTCGCTGACACCTGTGTGTTGGCGGAAATGTCCGGTGAGGTTGTTGGCTGGATCTCGGCTTATATCTTACCCAATGAGCCGGACACGCTGTTTATCTGGCAGGTTGCCGTTGCAGAAAAGGCCCGCGGTCTTGGACTGGGGAGCAAGATGCTGCAGACGATCATCGGCAGGCCGCAATGCGAGGCTGTCACCAAACTGCAAACAACAATCACAAAAGACAACGAAGCGTCTTGGGCTTTGTTTGGCAAATTCGCGAAAAACCAGAGCTGCAAGCTGGACTTCCAGCCCTATTACACCCAGTCGCAGCATTTTCAGGATCGCCACGATACCGAAAATCTGGTCACGATCCGGCTGGCGGAACGTGCGGCGCTGGCGGCTTGAGCCTTCTGCTCGCCAAACCTGATCACCGCACCCTTTTCATTTTTCGAACGCCAAGGAAATCCCAAGGAAACCTTATGTCTACAACACCCGCTAACACGGACATTTTTACACGTCGCGAATCCGATGCGCGCAGTTATTGTCGTGGCTTTGACACCGTCTTCACCTCTGCAAACGGATCAGAGATGATCGATCAAGACGGGACACGCTATATCGACTTTCTTGCAGGCTGCTCTTCGCTGAACTACGGGCACAACGACCCCGATCTAAAACAGGCCCTTATTGACCATATTCAAGCTGATGGCATTGCTCATGGCTTGGACATGCATACGGACACCAAAGCCGCTTTCATCGAGTCGTTCGAGAAGCATATTTTCGCCCCGCGCAAGATGGCGCACAAAATCATGTTCACCGGGCCGACTGGCGCCAACACCGTGGAAGCTGCGATGAAGATTGCGCGCAAGGTCACGGGGCGCACTAACATTATCGCCTTTACCAACGGGTTCCACGGTGTAACGCAAGGCGCGCTGGCGGCAACCGGAAACGGCTATCACCGCGAGGGATCCGGTGTGCCGTTAAACAACGTTACCCGCATGCCCTTTGATGGTTTCGTTGGGGAGCATAATGATACAACGGCCTTCATAGAAGCGATGCTTGCTGATCAGTCTTCGGGGATGGATGCTCCGGCGGCCATCATTCTTGAAACGGTGCAGGGAGAGGGCGGGTTAAATGCGGCCTCCGCTGAATGGCTACGCAGCATTGCGCAGATGGCCAAAAAGGCGGGCGCATTGTTGATCGTCGATGACGTGCAAGCCGGGTGCGGGCGCACCGGGCGCTTTTTCTCCTTTGAAGAAAGCGGCATTTCTCCAGACATCGTCACCTTGGCCAAGTCGATCTCTGGTTTTGGCCTGCCAATGGGGCTTGTCTTGGTAAAACCGGAGCATGATGTCATGGGGCCGGCGGAACATAACGGCACCTTCCGCGGCAACACTCACGCCTTTGTCACGGCGCGGGCCGCGATTGAAAAATTCTGGTGCGACAATCGCTTTGAACAGGATATTGCGCGTCGGGCAAAACTGATCGAGCAGGGTTTGCAGGCCATTGCCGACATGATCCCAGGTGCTCGCCTCAAAGGACGCGGCATGATGCGCGGCGTTGATGTGGGCAGTGGCGCCTTGGCGGGTGAAATTTGTGCCCGCGCCTTCCAAAACGGGCTCATCATCGAAACTTCAGGGTCGGAGGATGAAGTGGTCAAGATCCTTGCTCCTCTGACAACGCCGGACGACATGCTTCAAACTGGTTTGGATATTCTCATCGACGCAGCACAGAGCGTGCTGGTCACTTATAAATACGCAGCGGAGTAACAACATGATTGTGCGCGACCTCAACGAGATTTTGAAAAGCCAGCCAGATCGCGTGGTATCAGATGCCCAATGGAGCAGCATCCGCATGCTCTTGGCGAATGACGGAATGGGTTTTTCCTTCCATATCACGTTTCTGGAACCAGGCTCTGAGCACACGTTCGAATATAAGAACCATTTCGAGAGCGTTTTTTGCATGCAGGGGAGCGGCTCGATCACCGATCTTGCGACCGGCGAAACCCACCCGATCAAACCCGGTGTGATGTATGCGCTGGACCAGCATGACCGCCATATTCTGCGGGCAGAGGAACAACTGGTCATGGCCTGTTGCTTCAACCCGCCGGTGACCGGCAAGGAAGTGCATCGCGAAGATGGCTCCTACGCCGCCGCAGAAGATTTAGAATCAGCTTGAAAGGCTCCGACAACTGTCGGATGACATAGTGTGACTTTCCCAAAACACACCGTCGAGAAAATCGGCGGCACCTCTATGTCGCGTATCAATGAATTGCGCGATACACTGATAATAGGCGACCGAACAGCGGGTGAGCTGTTCCACCGGATCTTTGTCGTTTCCGCCTTTGGCGGGATCACAAACCTGTTGCTGGAGCACAAGAAAACAAGCGATCCGGGTGTTTACGCGCTCTTCGCCAATGACGACAATGATCACAGCTGGCTGGATGCCCTGACCCGCGTTGGCGCAGCCATGGCAGAACGGCACAATGCGGTCTTGCACAATTCCGCTGATCGCACACTGGCCGAGAATTTCGTACGCGACCGGATTGAGGGAGCGCGCAATTGCCTGTTCGATTTAAGACGCCTTTGCTCTTACGGGCATTTCAGGCTTTCCAATCAGATGATGATCGTGCGAGAGCTGCTTTCCGGTCTGGGGGAAGCCCATTCCGCTTATGTGACAACGTTGATGCTCAAACGCGCCGGGGTCAATGCGCGTTTTGTCGACCTCAGCGGCTGGCGTGACGAAACCGAATGCAGCTTGCAGGAGCGCATTGCCGGCGCTTTCAAGGATGTGGATCTGACGTCGGAACTGCCCATCGTGACAGGCTATGCGCAATGCCGCGAGGGCTTGATGCGCGAATATGATCGCGGCTATTCCGAAGTCACTTTTTCTAACATCGCCGCCTATACTGGCGCAGAAGAAGCGATCATTCACAAGGAATTCCATCTCTCTTCTGCCGACCCCGCGTTGGTTGGAATAGATGCGGTTCGCAAGCTTGGCCACACAAATTACGATGTGGCAGATCAGCTTTCCAACATGGGGATGGAAGCCATTCACCCCAATGCGGCAAAGACATTGCGCCAATCGCAGGTCGCCCTGCGGGTTACAAATGCCTTCGATCCGTCCGATCCTGGCACGCTTATCGACGACCAACCTGCGGATTCCTCTGCGGTGGAGATCATCACCGGCCTCAACGTCGCAGCTCTCGAACTGTTTGAACAGGACATGGTAGGGGTCAAAGGCTATGACGCCGAGATTTTGGCATCCCTCAAGCGCCACAAGGTGCGCATTGCGTCGAAAACGTCGAATGCCAATGCCATTACCCACTATGTTGACGCCCCTTTGAAGACTGTGCGGCGGGTGGTGTCGGATCTGGAAACAATCTTCCCCTCTGCTCAGGTGAGCATCCGCAACGTTTCGATTGTCTCAGTGATCGGTCGCGACCTCTCAGGGCTGAATGCCTTCTCCAAAGGCTTGGTGGCATTGGAGAAAGCCGGCATCGATGTGCTGGCAGCACAACAGTCGCCGCGCAACGTGGACATTCAGTTCGTCGTTCCGCAAGATGCTGCTGACAGCGCCGTGGTTGCCCTTCATAAGGCCCTGATTGGAGCTGCCAAAGCGAGCCACCTAAAGAAAGCGGCATGAGACCACATTCTGATGGGCTCCTGGCACTTAAGGGAAGGGCGCCCATCTGGAGGATCGTTAAGGGCCATCACCCGAGATTTGGCGCCTAAGGCAGACGAACTGACGAAAAGCATTGCTTGTATAAGGTCGCTTTTCTAAGTAATTTCCCGTTATGGGTCAGGTTACATCACTATTTGCTCGGAAAGTTGTTGCAGCGGCAGGGGACAGCATCGACGCCAAGGCGGTGTTGGGGGCGGTCGGCCTTGACGTTGATGGGCCATTTGACCCCAAGCTGATGCTGGACGAAGAAGACTATTACGGCATGCTCGAGCTGATGGCCCGGCAGTTCGACATCACGGCCTTGCCGCTCATTGTGGGCGATGCAATGCGGCCGGATGAATATGGAGCGCTCGGACTTGCCTGGAAGGCCGCACCAACCTTGTTGGGCTCATTTGCACGTGTGGAGCGCTACGCTCGTCTTTGGACCAGTGTCGTGCGATACGAACTGAAGCAGGGTGAAGCCGGCCTATTGTTCATCGAGCACCGCGAGGGGGAAAGACGTTTGGGAATGCGTCTTTCCATCGAAGCCGATCTTGCCAGTGCTGTTTCGCTTGGGCGGCAGGCTACATCCGATGCCTTCGCTCCGCTTGCCGTTTATTTCAAGCATCCTGCTCCCAAGAGGGTTGCTCATCACGAAGCCTATTTTGGCTGTCCGGTGCATTTTGATGCTCAAATGGACGCATTGTTGATGAAGCCGGAGGCTCTGGCGGCGCCCAACCGTCTGGGAGATGAGGGCATCACGCGGTTTTTGGTATCGCATTTGGATGACGAGCTATCCAAGATTGACGATACACCCACTTTGGGCGCGCGGACAAAAGACGAAATCGCCCGCGCGCTTAGCAACGGATTACCAAAGATGGCGGACATTGCGCGCCAACTTGGATTAAGCGTTCGGTCCTTTCACCGCCGGCTCGCAGAGCAGGGCGTCAGCTTTCAGGCGCTAACGGAAGAAACTCGCAGGGACATCGCGATCGGCATGTTGAAAGAGGAACGCTATGCGCTCTCAGAAATCGCCTTTCTGACAGGCTATTCCGAGCAGAGCGCATTCAACCGTGCCTTCAAAAGATGGACCGGCCACACGCCCGCGAGCTATCGCAAGTCTCAGCCATAGTTTTGAATGGCGTTGTTGGCATCGACTGTCAAAAAGATGGCATTTCCGGTCAATATCTGGATCCACCTCCCACCTTAGTCTCCGGCCGTCAACAGATTGCAAAGGAGACTTCACATGTCCGATCACCCTATCCTCGTCATCGGCGCGTCCGGCAAGACCGGCTCCCGCGTTGCCAGTCGCCTCGAAAAGCTAGGAAAAACTGTTCGTTATGGCTCCCGCCGCGCGCCTTTCCCATTTGACTGGGAGGATACGAATACATGGGCTGCAGCCTTGGATGGCATAGAGGCTGCCTATGTCACCTATTTCCCTGATCTGGCCTTTCCCGGTGCGGTCGAAAAGGTTGAGGCCCTGTGCGCTATGGCAAAGTCTTCTGGCCTTAAGCGTCTGGTGCTTTTGTCCGGTCGGGGAGAGCACCATGCACGAGAAGGCGAAAAGGTCGTCGAGGCATCGGGTTTGGACTATACGCTTGTTCGCTCATCATGGTTCGCACAGAATTTCAGCGAGGGCTACCTGCGCGATCCGATTCTTGCCGGACTGCTACCGATGCCTGGTGGCGATGTTCTGGAGCCTATCATCGATATCGACGATATCGCAGACGTAGCGGTCGCCGCGCTCACTGAAGAGGGCCATTCGCGCAAGCTCTATGAAGTAACAGGCCCTGACCTCCTCGGCTTTGCAGACATGGCTCAGATCCTGTCCAGTGAGATTGGACTGCCCATTCAGCACATTCCCATCACCTTTGAGGACTTCCACGCCCATGTGGCAGAAGCTGGTGGTGGATTTGTCGCAGATGTCTTCACTGCGATTGCTCGCGAGACGTTGGACGGACGCAATGCTAATGTTTGCAATGGCGTTGAGCGCGCCTTGGGACGCGCACCGACCAGCTTTGCCCAATTCGCCCATAAGACAGCGGTCAATGGGGCGTGGAGCGCCGCAGCCTAGGCAGCCGCTCTATATAGAAGGACAAAACCATGACGCTTAATTTCTTTCAAAAACTTGTTCTTGGCATCGCTGGCCTCACCGCATTTGTGATCGGTGCCACCATCACCTCCATGCCGCACATGTTCTACGCCAGTTACGGCATCTTTCTTGGCTCTGAGGCAAGTCTTTTAAGCGAGCTTCGCGCTCCCGGTGCAGGGCTGGCCTCTTTGGGGGGCATCATGCTGATTGGCATCGTAAGACAAAGATTCGCGGCGGTTGCCATCCTTGCCTCTCTGATGGTCTTTCTGTCCTTTCCTGCCGGTCGTCTTGTCAGTCTGGTCTTGGATGGAATGCCCTCGACAGGCATCCTTATGGCTCTCATCTTTGAGTGTCTAATCGCAGCACTTTGTTTGCTTGCGTTTGTGCCGAAGCGTCGTGTGCAGCACAATAAAACCCAATCTGTTTGAAACAGTGATTGGGAGGGACAACGCGCCCTCCCATACTTTTTGCAAGGCTTCAGCCACCAAAACGCTGTTTGAAGGTAAACATGATGGCGCGGCCGCTTGAATTGTCTGTGAAGCCGTAGGGTTTGTAAGTTTCGTCAAACAGGTTTTCGACATTCACTGATAGGGTGGTCCCTTCTCTTGGCTCATAAGAAGCGAAGAGGTTCACAACATCAAAATCTTCGGCAGATGTATCTTCCTGCGCCTTGTAAGTCTCCCACTGAGCTCCGAAATTGGCTTTGTCGTCCAATGCTCTAAAACCAATATTCGTTACGAATTTGTTCGCAGGGACGGAATCCAGAAGGCCTCCATCTGTTTCATTGTAGCCCTTCTGGACAGAGCCGGATAAACCGGCATAAAACCAGCCGGCATCATATGTGGCTTCAAGTTCGAAGCCTTCAATCCGGGCGCTTTTGATATTCTGATACTGATATTCAGGATACGTATAATAGGGCGCTGCAGGTATCCCTACACCGATCTGTTCGATATAGTCGGAAACGTTATTCTGGAATATTGCAGCTTTCAGGCGCAGACCATCGCTGTCAGTGAAGACGCTGTCCGCCGAATAGTTGATGCCAGCCTCATAGTTGCGCGAGGTTTCCGGTTTCAGATTCGCATTGGGTATCATCTCGAACAGGCCCATATGCGACCAGCTTACGAGCGTCTCGGTGAGAGCCGGCGCTCTATAGGCCTCGGCATAAGACCCATAAACCTGCAATCCACCAAGGGCATTGCCAGAAAATGGTGAAACGCCAACCGTCACTTTTGGAGACAGGTGCGAGCCAGAATTGTCTACACCGTTGCCTTTCAGATTAAAGGCGTCATACCGCAAGCCACCGTTTACTTCCAGCCAGTCTCCAAATCCGATTGAATCCTGAACAAATCCGCCGTAAACATTGCGCTGGCCTGATGGTGTTGCCCCATCTCCGCCAGAGTAGGCAGGGTCGCTATTATCGACCTTGTCCCGATAGCCATCAACTCCATATGTCAGTTTATGGTCAAATGCGCCGGTCGAAAACAGGCTGTTGTTGACGATGTCGGCACCGATTGTGTCAATTAGAAAAGTGCGCGTCTGCCCGTACCAACTGCTTGAGCTGCTCAGATATTCCTGATCCAGATCGGTGCTTGTCCAATAGCCATTGATCCGCAGATCCACCAAGTCATTATCCAGACTGACATAGCTATAGTCTGCGGTCAGATTGTTCGTGTCGACAACATTGCCATAGCTACCCGAAGAGGTGGTGGTTTCGTCATGGTTATGGATATAACCAAGCAGCAGTCTTTGTTCTTCACTCAGTTGAATGTCGGCCTTGGCCATGCCTCGCACAACCTGACTATCAGAATTCGCAATCTTGTTTCCGTCGCCGTCTTGATAGTCGTCATTGTCTCGAAAGACCAAAGACCCAAGAACAGAGAATGCATCATTGACTCGCACCGCCGCTGTCTCGCCAGCGGCCCATCCTTTGTTGGTGTTATAGCGTAGCATGGTTTCTGCAGCCCAGGTTTCATCCGCTTCGAGAAAATGGCTTGGACTTTTTGTTCTGAAGCCAACAACCCCGCCGATGGCGCCTGAGCCATAGGCATTGGCCGACGGGCCTTTGATAACCGTCACATCTTGCAGGAATTCCGGCTCGAAAATGAAGGATCCGCTTGTTAGGCCGTGACTGGATTGTTGATAGTTTTGGCGTGCACCATCGACAGTAACCACGACGCGGCCAAAGCCTTCCAGTCCGCGAAGGTTGATAGACGCGGCGGTGTCTCCTGGTGTCATCGCTACGCTGGCACCGGGAACCCCTCTAAGGAGTTCTCGAACCGTATTGGCCCCCGTTTCCTCCTTGGTCTGCTCTCCTACAACGCTGATGGAGGCCATCTCGTTGATCGCCGCACCTTCTCCCTTGGAGGCGGTTACCGTGATTTCATCAAGCGTGGTAACAATGGGCTTTTGTTGGGAAACCTGTGCGTGCGCAGCTGTAAACAGGCAAACTGCAGTCATTGCAGTTCCGGCACGGAACATCGCTAACCGGATGGCATGGGTGTTCATGATACTCTCCTGGATTTTCCAGCCCGGGACCACGTTTGCTCAAACGTCCCGAGCGAAAAATTGTTAACAAAATTTGTGGGAAGGGGCGCCCAAAACCTGATCGCAGATGGTTCGGTCTTGCCAGACAGACCTATCCGCTTCGGGAAGTGAAATTTTTCACACCCACGCTTTGGCGCAGTAAGCCAAGCAGTTAAACTGTAGGTGCCGCCAGAGCGGCAAACAGCTTCTCGCATGATAGCCTCTTGAATTTTATGATTTTTTGGCTGGCTGTCGCGAACTGCTCAATAGGCAAACGAACGGGCTGGCTGTCGTTTTGCTTCTCAAATCTGAGCGAGAACAATGTGCACTATTTTGAGAAGGCTCTTGCGTTAGGTATTAAACCTGAGTAAATGAGTCAACAATTAATTCTTGAGTCCATGACTCATAATTACAAGACCATCACATCGGATTGGACCGTCCGAAATCGACGAAATCGACCGCTTTTTTCAACATGACAGAAAGAAAAAAGACGATGATGCCTGAAATGAACAAAGGTCCCCATACCATTCCTTCTTCCGAAGATCGGCAGCCCGCTTTGCCCGTAATCCTCGACACTGAAGAGCTGTTTGGCAATGCGCGCGAGATACATCTCTCCCATCGCGGAGAAATCTACCGTTTGCGCATTACCTCGCAGCAGAAACTCATCCTGACAAAATAATCCAATCCGCTTCCCGAGGCGTTGCCATTGGGAAGCAGTGATCCCCAAGCCGACACACAGGAAGTCTTCATTGTGGAGCCGGACAATTGAGGAAATGAAACTATGGATCTTGATATGCAGCCACACCCTGATGCGGAGAAAATTGCCACGACCATTGAAGAGCTGTTGCCAGAAATGGATGGCAAGAGAGCGCGAGACGTTGCCGCTGCTATGGGCATTGCAGAAGGCCTGTTGCTGTCAGCGCGCGTTGGCAAGGATATCACTCGCCTCAAACCTGCAAGCAAACAAATGCTCAAGGCCTTCATTGATCTGGGCGAAGTGATGGTTCTGACGCGCAATGAATCTTGTGTTCATGAAAAGATCGGCCACTTTGGGCATATCGGCGGTGGAGATGCTGTTGCGATCGTTCTGAACAAAGAAGTGGATTTGCGGGTTTTCCTCAATCATTGGATTCATGTCTTTGCTGTTGAGGAAGAGACAACAAAAGGGGTGAAGCGCTCCATTCAGATTTTTGATGCCGAAGGACAGGCTGTTCATAAAATCTACCTGCGCCCTGCTTCCAATCTTGATGGCTTTGAGAAACTGAAAACTGATTTTGTTCATGACACCCAGCTTTCCCTGTTTCAAACGAAGCAGAGCGAGAAGGAAGAAGCTTTTTCGCTACGGGCAGATTCAACTGTTGATGTTGCGTCCCTTCGTGAAGACTGGAGCGGCATGACTGACGTGCATCAGTTTTTTGGATTGCTTAAAAAGCACAAACTTGATCGTCAGCAAGCGCTTCGTATGGCAGGCAATGCGTTTGCCAGCAAATTGGATACTGGCAGCGTTCGTGCCGCACTCACTGCGGCGGCCGACATGCAGCTCCCCATCATGGTCTTTGTTCACAACAGGGGTTGTGTCCAGATTCATTCCGGCCCCATTGCCCAACTCAAGACGGTTGGCCCATGGTTCAACATTCTCGATCCGGGCTTCAATCTGCATTTGCGCGAAGATCATATCCATGCGGTCTGGCTCGTGCGCAAACCCAACAGCTTTGGCCATGTGACGTCCGTTGAAGTGTATGACGGCCATGGAGACATGATTGTTCAATTTTACGGGGTTCGGGACGAAAAGGAAGATGAGAATCCCCAGTGGCGCGCTCTGGCTGAGCAACTACCCAAAATAGAAGCAACCTCAGAATTGATAACGGAGACAGCCTGATGACCAAGAAGCTGTTTTTCTCTCTTTCACGAGGCGCATGCGCGCTCTCTCTGTTTGTCTCTGTCCTTTGCTCCGGTCATGCGACTTTGGCTCAGGCTATGGCGCCAGACAGTCTGCGCATTGTCTCGATTGGAGGCTCTGTTACCGAGATCTTGTATGCACTTGGCTTGCAGGATCAAATCGTGGCGGTGGATGATACCAGTACCTTCCCCCCTCAAGCCCTCAAGGAAAAACCCAGCATAGGCTATATTCGGCGTTTAAATGCTGAAGGTGTGCTCGCAGTAGAGCCCGGCATGATTATTTCAGAAGCGGGAGCTGGCCCCGTTGAGGCCGTTGATAGCCTGAAAGCGGCTGGCATTCCCATAACCTTCATTCCCACCTTATATAGCTCAGAGGGAATTGTTGAGAAGATTGAAGGCGTTGGTGCGGCAGTCAAGGCTGAAAGGGCCGCTGCCAGACTGGCCGCAACTGTAAAAGCGGAGCTTGACCTAACCGCCCATGCCATTTCCCGGATACCGGACAAGGACAGGATAAAAGTGCTGTTCCTCTTTTCTGTTCGCGATGGTCGGTTGATGGTGGGGGGCAAAAACAGTCACGCGGCAGCCATCATAGAAATGGCTGGCGGCACCAATCTCATGCAATCCATTGAAGGCTACAAGATGGTTGATGATGAAGCGCTGCTCACCAACCCTCCCGATGTGATCCTCATGATGAAGTCCCATGGGGGGGCCATCAGCAATGAAGATCTGGCAGCTCTTCCGGCTTTGTCGCATTCGCCAGCCATCAAGAATAACCGGATTATTCGCATGGATGGCATGTATCTACTCGGTTTTGGCCCTCGCACTGCCCAAGCTGTCAAGGATTTGGCCAAGCAACTCTATCCCGACAGTGAATCTATTCGCGATTTGTCACTCGGTGAAAGACAATGAGCGTAGCAGGCCTATCCGAAGCAGCTGACACAGGCAAATTGAGCTTGTCAGACTATATCAAGGCTAAAGGTGGCGACCGCTCCGTCTTTGGCCGTCTGGCCTTTTTTGCGCTTGTGCTTTTGCTGACCGGAACCGCAGGGCTGTCCCTGACTGTGGGTGCCTCGGATTTGAATTTCGCACAATTGTGGAGCTACTGGCTGGGCGGAGAAGATATGCCTTTGCGTCACACTGTCATTTTGTGGGATATCCGAATGCCCAGAATGATACTGGGCATAATGGTCGGCGCATCACTGGCATCGGCTGGAGCCAGTATGCAGGGGCTTTTTCGCAATCCTCTGGCAGATCCCGGTATCGTCGGCGTATCGGCTGGCGCCGCTCTCTTTGCAATCATCGCCATTATCCTTGGCGATACCCTCCTCTCTCCGCTTCAATCCCTGCTTGGCATCTATATGCTGCCCCTGTTCGCCTTCTTTGGCGGGGTTTTCAATACGCTCCTGCTTTATATCATTGCCACCAGACGTGGTCAGACATCGGTTGCCACCATGCTTCTCGCAGGCATAGCCATCGGGGCCTTGATGGGCGCTGTTTCTGGCTATCTTATCTTTATCTCCAATGATCAGCAGTTGCGAGATCTCACCTTCTGGAGCATGGGGTCGCTGGCAGGCGCAAACTGGCTGAAAATACAGGCTATCTTGCCATTTGTCTTTCTTGCACTGGCGGTCTTGCCCTTCACCGCGCATGGTCTCAATGCCCTCATGCTGGGCGATCATCAGGCCCGCCATATGGGCGTGCCGATACAAAAGCTCAAACGCATGACCATCGCGTCCATTGCCTTGGCTGTTGGCGCTTCGGTTGCCGTAACGGGGGGCATCGGTTTTATCGGCCTTGTGGTTCCTCACTTGTTGCGCCTGCTTATTGGGCCGGATCATCGCTATCTGCTTCCTGCCTCTGCCTTGCTCGGGGCTGTTTTGCTCTTGTTGGCTGACATGGTTGCCCGGACGGTGGCGGCACCCGCTTCCTTGCCTATCGGTATCGTCATGTCGGCCATCGGCGGTCCCTTCTTCCTCTTTCTCTTGCTGCGGTCGAAAAGGGATATGATGCTGTGAGCTATGCGTTTGAAATGAAGGGCGCATCGGTGCAGGCCGGCACCAAAACCCTGCTGCATCCCACCGATCTCACAATCAAGGCTGGTGAACTGGTCGTCATTGTGGGGCCGAATGGTGCTGGTAAATCGACGCTCATGAAACTGCTGACGGGGGATTACACGCCCGCATGCGGCCAGGTGTTATATGATGGCGAGACGCTCAGTTCCTGGTCTGCTGGAGAAATGGCAGCAAGACGCGCCGTGATGCCCCAATCAGATCAGCTTTCCTTCCCCTTCACGGTGTTTGAAGTTGTCCAACTTGGGGCCCGGTTATCCTCCGCGAGCCAAGAGGAAGCCAAGCAACGGGCGCTCAAGGCTTTGATGAAGGTAAATCTGGCCGGTTACGAGGGGCGATTTTATCAGGAGCTGTCTGGCGGCGAGCAGCAACGGGTGCAATTGGCCCGGATCTTGTGTCAGGTCTGGGAACCTGTGGCTGACAGAATTCCGCGCTACCTCTTTCTTGATGAACCGACCGCAAGCCTCGATATCCGACATCAATTGGATATCCTATCGCTGGCGCGCGATTTTGTGTCCAAAGGTGGAGGGTGTTTTGCCATTCTGCATGATCTCAACCTCGCCTCGATGTTTGCGGACCGCCTGCTGGTGGTTAGCCAAGGGCATATCGTTGCCGACGGTCTGCCCCGCGAGATTTTGACTGATCAGCTCATGAGTGAGGTCTTTTCTGTTCCCATCCGTGTCAGCCAAACGCCCCTTACACACCATCATCCCTTTATCCTGCCTCAGTCCTGCATGTTGTGATCCTCTGATCGCAGAGTGTGGGAAGCTGGTGTGAAGAGCCGCTCTTGCGTCCGAATGTTTGCTGGTTCGAGCAATCCAATTGAAAGGGGGGGACTTCCCAAAAGTTGGAAAAGGGCATCGAACCAGCAATCCCGTCATTCGATTGAAGAACCTACATCAAGGAGCGATAGAGTTCCTTGACTTCTTCGAGCTTGGCTTCGCGCGGATTACCTCCCGTGCACACATCAGCCATGGCCGCATCTGCCAGCGCATCGATGTCTTCTGCCTTGGCCCCCACATCGGTAAGCTTGGTGGGGATTTTTACATCGATGGATAGCTGTTGGACGGCGTCGATAGCCGCTTTTCGAGCATCCTCAAGTGGCATGCTCTCTACGTCACTTACCCCCATGGCCGTTGCGATGGCGCGATATTTTTCGCCTGTATAATCTGCATTGTAGGCCATTAGGGTTGGCAGCAGAATGGCGTTTGCCACGCCATGGGGCGTGTCATAAAAAGCGCCTAGCGGGTGGGCCATGCCATGAACAAGCCCCAGACCGACATTCGAGAAGCCCATGCCTGCAACATATTGCCCAAGGGCCATGCCTTCCACGCCTTCGGGCTCGCCAGCACAAGAGGCCCGCAAGGATTTGGCGATGATTTCAATGGCTTTAAGGTGCAAGGCATCTGTCAATTCCCAGGCGCCGAGCGTGATATAGCCTTCGATCGCATGGGTAAGCGCATCCATACCTGTCGCCGCTTTCAGCGAGACCGGCATGCTTTCCATCAGCTCGCTATCGATGATTGCGACAATCGGAATGTCATGGGGATCAACGCAGACGAATTTGCGGCGATTTTCGACATCCGTGATGACATAATTGATAGTCACTTCAGCTGCGGTTCCCGCCGTGGTGGCCAGTGCAATGATCGGAACGCAGGGCTTTTTGGTCGGGGCTACGCCTTCAAGACTGCGAATGTCTTCGAATTCAGGGTTATTGATGACAATGCCAATGGCCTTGCTGGTATCTTGCGGAGAGCCGCCGCCAATGGCGATGAGATAGTCGGCGCCACAGGCCTTGAAAGCCGCAATGCCATCCTTGACCACATCGATGGTTGGATTGGGCATCACCTTGTCGAATATCTCATAGGCCAGCCCGGCCTGATCGAGCATGTCGGTAACTTTGCTGACGACACCTGCCTTGCTCAGAACGCTGTCTGTAACGATCAGGGCTTTGGAAAAGCCGCGGCTTTTCACTTCGCCAACCAGCTCTGATCGGCAACCCGCTCCGAAATAGGATGTTTCATTTAAAATCATGCGATGCATATCAACTCGTCCTCCCGTGTTGAATGACTTGTGTGTCTTGGTTGCTTGAACCTTTTCTATCGTCTATTGCGACGAACATGTCGGAGGTCTGGAGGCTTTTTGAAGTCTGTTAGATCGGCGAAATGCAGTCACATAGATTCAAAGAGATTGGGGAATGGGGGCTATTCAAGATGGAACATCTCTTTTAACGGTATGCTCACCGGTTCATTGTCAGGCAGAACCTCCATGAGAGGCGCATTCCAGTCCCACCATTTTCTGACGATTGCCTTGTCCGGCAGTGCATCCATCAGATGCTTTTCCTCCCGGCGGAGAAAAGCAAAGAGCTGCCCTGTTTCTTCATCCAGAAAAATCGAGTAGTCCGAAACGCCCGCTTCCTTGAGAACCGAAATCATCTCGGGCCAGATTTCATCGTGGCGTTTCTTGTATTCATCCTCGACACCCGGCTTTAATTGCATCTTGAAGGCATAACGTTCCAAGGCCTTGATCTCCCCCATATTGGAAAGCTGTTCCAGGATCAGCTTTCCGGATTTCTTTGTGCTTGCGGGTGATGGCGCGAACCGCGACCATTGATTGGTCGAAGGAGCCGCGCCATCACAAGGCGTCATTCGCTTTTCTTCTTGCTAAGGCGTGGCAGATATTTCTGCCCAATGATCGGCAGAGCCACGGACACGACCAGCAGGGTACCCGTGAACACGATCAGGATGTTGCCCGGCACATTGTTGAGCGTGATGGCCAACCGCAGGAAGCCGATGACAAGAGCGGCGATGAAGACACCGGATATGGTACCTTTGCCGCCGTTGAGCGAAACTCCACCCAGAACAACAATGGTGATCACTTCCATCTCGAGGCCGTTGGCGATATCGGGTCTCGTGCTGCCCAATCGGGAGGTCAGGAAAACCGCAGCCAGGCCTGCCATCAGACCGTTGAGCGTGAACAGGATGAAGCGCAGGCGGTCGGTGCGAATGCCCGAGAATAGCGCCCCTTCCGGATTGTTGCCCAGGGCAAATATCGAACGGCCAATCGTCGTGTAGTGAATGACAATGATGAAGACGACAGAGAGCAGAACGAAGGTGATGAAGGAATAGGGCACCATATCCATGAAGTAGGACTGGCCAATTGCCGTGAATGCATCCGGATAATGGGCAATCTTCTCATTGCCAAGCACACCGGCGGCAACGCCACGAAACAGCGACATGGTGCCGATTGTTACCACGATTGCCGGCATTTTCAGGCGGGTTACCAGAAAGCCGTTGAAGAAGCCACAGGCAGCCCCTGTCAGTAAACCAACCAGACACAGGGGCAGAGCTCCCAGCCCGAGGCTCTGGCTCGCCAGCCCCATCATCAAGGATGAAAGGGCCATCACCGAAGCCATCGAAATATCAATGTCCCGACAAATAATGACAAGGGCTGTCGACAGGGCCATCATCGCGATTTCAGAGAAAATGGCCGTTGAATCGAGCAGGTTGTAGATGTCGAGGAACCAAGGACTTGATAGGTCGCCGCCAACGAAAACCAGAATCAGCAGGCCGATGAGCACGATCTCCCTCGATTTCAGCAAAGAGCCTGCCGATATCGTTGAGGGGGCATCGAGTGAGGGACGGTTGTTTGAGGAAACTGTCATGGTCATTCCTGTACTCCCTGACTTGCAGCCTGCGGAAGAATCCGCCTGATCGGAGGTTTTCGGCTGATCATGTTGAAATAGACAGCAATCAGGATGATTGCCCCGGACAATGCCTGTTGCCAGAACTGGCTAACGCCGATAACGGGCAGAATATTGTAGAGCGTTCCAAGGAACAGTGCGCCAAAGACAGCCCCGATAATCGTTCCAGCACCGCCGGAAATGGCAACCCCGCCGATGACGCAGGCGGCGACTGTTTGCAGCTCAAAGCCAAGGGCAACGTCGGTATTGGCCATTGCATAGCGGGAGGTCCATAGCCATCCGCACAGACCCGACAGGGCACCCGTGATGGTATAAACCCAGAATTCGTGATGCTTGACACGAACGCCTGCATATTCTGCAGCTCGGGGATTGCCGCCCATGCCATACAGCTCGCGGCCAAACCGGGTCTGGGTAGTCATGAGCCACATGCCGAATGTGACGATCAGACCGATCCAGAAAAACAGGGTCAAACCGAGAATGGGGGTGCGGGGGACCGATAGATATCCTTCCGGGAACTGATGCTGCACAACCCACGCTCCGCCGGAGACGACAAAGATCATGCCGCGCCAGACACTCATGGTTCCGAGTGTCACGACAATCGGGGGGATCTTGAGTTCAGCCACGAGCACGCCGTTGAACATGCCGATGAATGTGCCGATGATAATGCAGAGCACGGGCCAGACAATGGTTGGCAATCCCGGATTGGCGACCGCGATGAGGGCGACCATCATGCCCGTGAAGGCAAGGTTGGCCGCAACCGACAAATCGATGCCCCGGATCAGGATGACAATCATCTGTGCGAGTGCGAGCACCATCAAGATGGAAAGGTCCGTCAGCAGATCGCGCAAGGCCTGAACGGTGACGAAGTTGGGCGTGACAATGCCCGCGATGACGATCAGCGCTATCCAGCTGGCGGCCAGCAGCGCCTCACGGCTCTTGAGTGCCTTGACCATTATGCAACCTCCCGGTCATGAGACTGTGTTTGAGGCTTTTTCGCTCCTGTTGCGTAGGCGGCGATCATTTCTGCATCGAAATCCTCGCGGTCGAATTCAGCAACGATTTCGCCCAGCCGCATGACGATGATGCGGTCGGCCATACCCATCAACTCGGGCAATTCAGATGAGACCAGCAGCACGGAGAGATCCTTCTCCACCATGCCGCCCAACGCATCGTGCACCGAAGACTTGGCGCCGACGTCGATGCCGCGCGTGGGTTCGTCGACAATCACGACATTGGGGTTGGTTGCCAGCCAGCGAGAAAGCACGACCTTTTGCTGATTGCCGCCCGATAGATCCTCAACTGGTTGTTCAATGTTGGCAGCACGGATGGCAAAGATCTGGCCATAGTCCTGAGCGAGCTTCTTTTCTGCATCCCGATTGGGCCAGATGCCATTTGAAAGCTTTTTGAGCGATGGCAGAGCAATATTATCCCGAATTGAGAGAGGCAGGATCGCCCCCTGATTGCGCCGGTCTTCCGGCACATAGACAACCCCGGCATCAATGGCTTGCGAGCAGTCCGTCCAATGGATTGCCTTGCCATCAAGAGTGATCTCGCCGGTAAAGGCATAAGGGCTCAGCGCCATGATGGAGCGCATGATCTCGGAACGCCCCGCGCCAACCAGCCCGTAAAAGCCCAGAATTTCGCGCTTGTGCAGCGAGAAAGAGATGTTCTTGAACTCGATATTGTTGCCCAGATTCTTGACCTCTAGCAACGGCTCTCCCACTTCGACTGTGCGTTTGGGAAAGACTGTCGCAACCTCGCGGCCGACCATCATCTTGACAAGATCATCCTCCCGCACATCGGCAATATTGCCTTCTCCCACAAAAGAGCCGTCGCGGAAAACAACATAGCGATCAGCAATGTGAAAGATCTCGTCGAACTTGTGCGAGATGAACAGAATGCCTTTTCCAAGCTGCCGCAAGCGCTCGATAATCACATAGAGTTTTTCGATCTCGTTGGACGAAAGTGAGGATGTCGGTTCATCCATGATGACGACATCAGCCTCTTCTGCGAGCGCTCTGGCAATGGCCACCATATGCTGCTGGCCGAGGCTGAGTTGTTTGAGCAGGATGGCCGGATCAATGTCGAGATCCACTTCCTTGAGCAATGCAGTTGCTTTTTCATGCATCTGCTTCCAGTCCAACAAGCCACCGTTTTTCAGGCACGGATGCCCCATGAAGATATTCTCGACAACGGACAGTTCTTCAAACAGTGTCGTTTCCTGATGGATGGCAGTAATTCCCATCACAGCGGCAGCTTTGGCCGTTGCCAGTTTGACCGGAATTCCCTTGATTTTGATTGATCCACTGTCAGGGTGATAAAGCCCCGTCATGGACTTCACGAGCGTTGATTTTCCAGCTCCATTTTCGCCAATCAGCGCAACGACTTCTCCGGGATAGATCCGGCATTCGGCGTTCTTGAGAGCATGAATGCCACCAAATGTCTTGGTGATCCCCTTGAGCTCGACAAGGGGAGTGGTGTTCGCATGATCAGCCATAATTTCCTCCGTTGGGAGGCAGGTCGGAATGTCCGACCTGCCCGGTAGTGGCTCTACACATCAAGCAATTCACTCAGAAAATTTTGGAGTATTTGTCGACGTTGCTTGCGTCATAAACAAATGGCTGAGGCAGCGAGGTTTCCAGCTTGTCATCGAGCTTGAAGGTGCCCATTCGGCCCGCATCCAGCTCGTCACCAGCTTTCACTTCACCCTTCTGGATCAGGTCATAGGCGAGGTAGGTGGCTGAGTAACCCAGATCGATCGGGTTCCAGATGGCAAATGACTTGATAGAACCGGTATGCACATAGCCAGCCAATTCAGAAGGCAGACCCAGACCGGTTACATAAACCTTGCCAACCATGCCCTGATCCTCAACCGCCTTGGCTGCGGCAGAAATCGCGACCGTTGACGGAGCGATAATGGCTTTGAGGTCTGGATAGCGACGCAGCAGGGCGATGGTTTCGCGATAGGACTTGTCAGACTGTCCCATGCCATAGGCGACATCCACGAGATTCAGCTTGGAGAATTCGTCAGATGGAAGCAGCTTTTTCATTTCTTCAATCCACTCATTCTGGTTGGTGGATTGAGGGGTTTCGGACAGGATGGCGATTTCGCCTTCCGGACCGATTGCGTCAACTGCCATTTCCAGCTGTGCCTTGGCTGCTCCGGCCGCAGTTGCCGGATGCATATGCAGCATGCGGCCTTCCGGTGCGATTGCGGAATCGAAGGACAAGACCTTGATGCCGCGTTTCATCGCCTTTTTGGCAACCGGAACAAGAGCGTCGGGGTCGTTTGAGGAAATTGCAATGGCATCGACGCGTTGTGCGATCAGGGCGTTGATCACCTCGATCTGGCCTTCAGCGGTAACGACGGCCGGAGCGTTGAAGATGAGTTCAACCCCACCAATTTCCTTGGCGGCTTCGTTGCCCCCGTCTCGTGCTGCTTCAAAGAAGGCATTGCCGAGGCTTTTGGGCACCATGGCGATGCGGACATCAGCAGCCATAGCCGCAGATGTTGCCATAAGGCCGGCAATCGCGGCCATTGATAGCAGGTGTTTCAGTTTCATAGTCTCTCTCCCTATCTACTATGGATTTTCCAATGCATGAAAGAGGCCCTTGGTTTTCCTCCCGAGAGGGCCTCTTTCGTTGCCTTTTAATCGTCCAGGAAGTCGGGTTTCTGGACGAGCAGTTTTTCGAAATAGTCGGTGAGTTGGCCGAGTAGTTCTTTCGAGATGGTTTGTCTTTCGCCACCGGCGGACAGCACCTTGCGGTGGATGCCTGCGGCCTTCTCGATGGTTTCAATCAGTCCGAAGACGGAATCCGGGTTGGCTTCGGAAGCGAAAATGCCGTGGTGCGACCAGGAAATGATACGCCCCTTTTCCATTTCCTTGATGGAGGCATCGGCGATCTGCGTGGTGCCGGGCAGCATGGGGGGAACGATGCGCACACCATCAGGGAAGATCACGATGCATTCGGGCATCTTGGTCCAGAGCGCCATCGTCAGTTCCTTGCTATCAAGGGGCAGGATGTAGCTGAGGGCAATGAATTCGGGGGCATGGCAATGCATGATGATCCGCTCGCGCCCTTCAGAGACACGCTTGCGCACCGCATGGCCTGCCAGATGGGTGGCAAATTCCGAGGTCGGCCGTCCGCCATTGCTAAAACCCCAGACGGTCTGATAGGCAGAGCCGCCCTCGACGATCCGGACAATGCCGAAGACCTGATCGGGAAACTCAATGGCGTGGCGGAAATATTGCCCCGTGCCTGTGACGATGAAATAGTCCCCGTCAAGGGTCGGCTGCGGCTGGGGCAGCTTGACGGGAGCTGCGGGTGTCACGTTCGGGTAGCGGCGGGCGAGCACGCTTTCCACTTCATCGGTTGGCAGCCGCCATGAAATATTGCCACCGTTGGCTTCGTTCCATCCCATTTCCCAGCAAAGGCGCGCCAGAGAGGCGACCTGTTGCACAAAGGGGATCGGGTGCGAAAATACTGTCATGCTTTTTAATCCTTATCCGCGGGGGGCCACACTGGCCTGATAGCTGTTGAGGTCGGCGATGAGCGCCTTGCCAGTTGGAACATTGTTGCGCGCGCAGAATTCATCCCAGATCACGCCATAAGGCAGATCCTTGAGTTCTTCGGTCATCAGGAAGCGTTGGGTGAAGTCGAGTTTTTCCTCGATCGACTTCAGCTCGGCCTGTGGCATGAGAAGGGCACGCAGCAGGGCTTTCTGCATGTTGCGCGTGCCAATGACCCAGGAGGATGTGCGGGCGATGGTCGCATCGAAGAAATCCAGCCCGATATGGGTGCGTGGCAGAAGGTTGCCGAAGACCAGTTCCTGCGCCATGGCCAGAATGTCATCGTTGAGCAGGATCACATGGTCGCTATCCCAGCGCATCGGGCGGCTGACATGCAGCAGGATTTCCTTGACCGACTGGGAGACGGAGGACAGCTTGTCGGCCACATTCTCGGTCGGGTGGAAATGGCCCATATCAAGGCACAGGAGCGTGCCCTTGCGGATGGCATAGCCCATGTAGAATTCATGGCTGCCCACGGTGCAGGCTTCCACCCCGATGCCGAACAGTTTGGATTCCACGGCATCGAGCATATGGGCGGCATCATAGGGCTGTGCGATCATCTCGTCGATGGCGCTTTCCAGCCGGTCGCGGGCGGCCAGCCGGTCAATCGGCGTATCCTTGTAGCCATCGGGCACCCAGATATTGTTGACGCAAGGGCTGCCCAGCTCCTCGCCGAATTTGGCGGCAATGGCACGGCAGCATTGGCCATGGCGAATCCAGAAATTGCGGATGGCCTTGTCCGGATGCGAAAGGGTCAGATTCTCATCCACCTTGGGGTGGCCAAAGAAGGTCGGGTTGAAGTCGAGGCCGAGGCCGTTGTCCTTTGCCCAATCGACCCAGCTGGCAAAATGGTGATAGTCCAGTTCGTCCCGGGCCGGCGTCTCGTCTGTGTCGAGATAGCTTGCATGCAGATTGAGGCGATGCTTGCCGGGGATCTTGCCATAGGCAAATTCGAGATCGGCGCGCAGCTCGGCTGCGCTGCGGGCGCGTCCGGGATAGTTGCCGGTGATCTGGATGCCACCGGCGCTGCCGCCTTCGCTTTGCTCAAAGCCGACAACATCATCGCCCTGCCAGCAATGCATGGAGATGGGAATATCGGCCAGCTGTTTGATGGCAGCATCGGCATCTACGCCCCATTCCGCAAAAGCGTCGCGGGCGGCATCATAATTTAGGCGGGTCATATGGCCAGTTCCTTTTCTTTGTCAAATAGCATGTGATAACGCTGGCGAATGCATGTCTGCTGCCGGGAGGTCTGCGGCTGATATTGGGGCAGGTCTTCGCTGTTGCGAATGATCCGCCGCCCTTCATCAAGATCCGCAATCCAGCCAAGGCCAATCATCTGCACCACGGCGTTGCCCAGAGCGGATGCCTCAAACGGCCCGGCGATCACCGGGCTGCCGAGGAAATCGGCGGTCAGCTGGCACAAAAGGGCATTGCGGGCGCCACCTCCAACGATATGCAGTTCGGAGATCGGTTTCCCCTTGGAGAAGTCCATGAGCACATCTGCGAAATTGAGCGCCAGGCTCTCGAATATGCAGCGGGCCAGCTCGCCCCGGCTCTGCGGTACGGGTTGGCCAGTCTCCCGGCAGGCTGTCTTTATGGTCTCGACCATGGATGCGGCGCGGAAATAACGATCGGCCATGGGATCGATGAGGGATCGCCCCGGTTCGGCTTGTTCTGCATCGGCGACCCAGTCGGCAAAATCGCTGTCAGGGGCCAGTTCTTCGCGCACCCTCTGGATCAGCCAAAGGCCTGAGACATTGCGCAGCTGGCGATAGGTGTCAAACACGCCGCCCTCATTGGAGAGGCCATGGCGGAAGGCATAGTCGGAGAGATCGGGCACCTGCGCCTCCCGTCCGACGAGCGCCCATGTGCCCATGGATATGAAATAGGGCTCTGGCGTCAGGGAGGGCAGGGCGGCAACGGCGGAGGCTGTGTCATGGGTGCCGCACAGAACGACTTTCGGGGCCTGGTCGGCGCTATCGCCAAGGCCCCATTCAGAGCACCAGTCCGGTTTGAGCGGTCCGAGGATATCGCCAGCATTGCGAATGCGCGGCATCACCTTGGTGGGCATGGCGACTTGTTGGAGGAGATCGGGGTCCCAGCTCTTGTCATGCACGCTGAGCATCTGGGTGGTGGTGGCATTGGTATATTCGCTCGACCAGATGCCGGTCAGCTGGAAATGGATCCAGTCGGGCAGCAGCATGAACCGGTCAAGCCGGCTGTAGCTTTCCAGCGGATGATCCTTGAGGGCGTAAAGCTGATAGAGGCTGTTGAGTTCCAGCGACTGGATGCCGGTCTTCTCGAACAGCTCATGGGCGCTGATCCCGCTTCTGCGATAGAAATCGGGCATGATGCCTTCGGTGCGGGCATCGCGATAGCTGACAAAGGGCAACAAGGCCGCTCCGTGCCTATCCACGGGCACGAAATCAACCGCCCAGCTATCAACGCCGATGGAGGCGATGGTCGGATCGCTGGCTAAGGCCTTGCCGATGCCTTGCCGGATGCCACCCCAGAGATAATCAAGATCCCAGCAAAGCTGGCCATCAATGTTGGTTGGACCATGAGGAAAGCGATTGATCTCTTGCAAAGAGAGCTGTCCATCAGACAGCGCAACCTTGAGTACGCGCCCTGATGACGCCCCCAGATCCACCGCAACAACGGCCTTGGTGACCATAATCTCCTCCCAAATGTGCAACGCTTTTGGCTCTCCCAAAGAAGATCTTTCGATCGAGCGCTACGCATTTAGTTAGCCATTGGCCTTGAATTCCTGACAGGGCAAAAAAAGAAACTTTTTACTTTATGTTGGCGGGAAATGACTGGTCTTTTGAATCTTTATTACTAATCAATGTTTTAAAAATTGTTTCGACTAAAGTATATAAAATCCGCGATAAGGCATGTTTACTGGTATTTGGTGGCTTTGAAAATCTTATTGGAAATAGTTGGAAATAGAGAGAATAACAGTTGTTCCATTTGCTTCTAGCCTAGAGCGGAAATGGTCTCATCAAAACGTTCTTTTCAGGAAAATAAGCTCCAATACAATGATTTACGTGGACGAGTTGCCTTGCGGCCCTATGAGGGTGAGACTTCCAGATCCGATGTCGAGGGGGGATTTGCTATGAAATAGGCGACCATATTCTGAACCTGCTTGGGTGACAGCTTGAGAAACTGGCGGCAATTTCTCGACATGGACCGATAATCGGAAAAGCCGGCCGTGATACAGACATCTTCCAGTGTTTGGTCTGGTTGGTCCAGAAGAAGATTGAGAAAGGCGATGAACCGGTTGCAGATTGCCAAGTCATGGGGGGTCAGTCCGCTCATCTCCGGCAAGATACGCTCGAAGCTTCTCCAAGACAGCGCGTGACACTGAACAAGCGCTTCAAGGTCCTTCCGACATTTGCCCTCAGCCAGAGCCGGGTCAGCGAAGAGTTTCAAAATTTTGTTACGCGCCAATTGGTCCGGATCGGTGAGCGTGAAGTCTTCCTGCCGTCGATATTGGCGAAGTATCAAGACGAAGAATTCGACAAGATGCGCCATGGCGGTATATTCCGAATAGTCATCGGAACAGAATGTCTCCACATCCAGTAGGTCGGCCAGACTTTTGAGGCGCGCATAAGCGGTATAGTCGGTAAATAGCTGGCTATTGGTAGACTGCAGCGCGTGGAAATCTTCAACAAGGCTTCTCAGCTTTGGGAAATTCTCAATCAGGCGATCATGCAGAAAGAAGATATTGAGCAGTCGCAGCGAGTCGACCATGGGGTAGGCATGGGTATCTTCGGCGCGCAGATAGGTAACATTGCCGGGCAGGAGCAGTTGGAACCGATCGCCCATGAAGGTGATGCCGTGGCCTTTGATGATATAGGCGACTTCATCAAAATCATGATTGTGAAGGGGAAAATGCGGCTGCGGGTCTCTTCTGGAAATCTGGATCGGCAGCCATAGATTATGAAAATAGCGGGATCTGGTGACCTTGGTGATCTGCTTTGCAAGGGCAATGTCGAGTTGGAGGGGCGATAACATATCATGACCTTGTTGGGGCAAGCGGTATAAGGCTGATACTTGCAATTGCCAAACGACCTGGCTGAGCATTTTACCCAAGATATATGAGGAGTTCAACTGGTTGTAAGGCTGCTATTTCTCGATGCACCCTTCTGGACAAGCACCATTGGGAAGCTGACAAAACGTGCTCCTCTTCATTCCGCTTGATGGCCACTAGTGCTGATGGCTGACTAGTCTGGTGTCATTGCCTTGACAATTACCGCCAGTCCGACTTGCTCATTGACAGGAATGACAATCAGTTTGGTATAGGCTGCAGAGGCTCTCAGCACTGCCCTACCTGGAGTCTTGTCGAAAATTGCGAGATGTCCCTTAGCGGAATCAACGCGGTTTGTCTTGATATTCCATCTGACGACGGGCGCCTCTATCCGCACATATTTTGTTGCATCAGAAGAAAGGATTGTCGCGTCTTTGAAGATTTTTATGTCGCCGTCTTCAGAGCTTTCTGACGCCTTCACCACTATGACAGCACGCTGGTCGAGGAGATCTGACAAATCTGGACGAGGGGCGTCGTTGATCTGGTTAGAGAAGGGGGAAAACAAGTCGATTGTGTATTCGATGAGCTCTGCACCGCCGAACGGGCCGTGCCCTGGAATGACAATCCGGGCGGATCCATAAAGATCCTTAATCCGACGCGCAGTTGATGCCCAGTCCTTCAGGTTTGCATCTCCGATATTGCCAACCCACCCTTTATAGTTCCGGATCTCGTTTCCGCCGAACAGGACTTGCTCATTTGGAAGCCACACAACGATACCGTCTTCTGTATGGGCCTTCCCAAGGAAAGCACATTCAACCGTTTGATCGCCAACATGAATGATGGCTCTCTCATCCATTGCTTGTTGTGGAACCGGCAGTCCCTTTTGTTGGGCTATCTGTTGGGTCCGCACGTAAGCATAAGAGGGAATGCCGTTGGCATGGACCGCAGCCAATCCTCCCATTGCATCCGGATGCCACCTGTCGATGACATAGCCAACGATCTTCACGTGCTTTTCCTGTGTGATCCAGTCAATCAGATCCTGCGTTTGCCTGTCTGTCTGCGGTGTCGAAACAATGAGTGCCTCTTTGCCGCTGATATAGATAAGGCCGTTGTTGTTATCAGAAGAATGAACGAAGGTGTTCTTCGTTATCTGCGTTATTGTGATGCCTTCGGATATGGCAAACCCTTCGGACGACTGCGCACTCGGCAAGAGGAGGCTGAGCGACGCCAGCAATGTTGCCCAAAATATAATGAATTTCCGCATTTTTTCATCCCTTATACAGGGTGTAAACCGATATGATTTGCAGCCCGACGGGCATTGCGCTGCCCAATTTCGAGGGCAATATCTATTACTCCTGGTTGCGGGGCATTTCAATATGGTCAAAACCTGCGAGGATGCAGTGTTCAGGAGAGAGACCTGCAAGCTGTTCAACCTGAAGCAGATTTTCACTTCTGCTGCTGATCTTTAAGGCCTCTCTCATTCCCTTGGAAATCGGCGACGTGATTGGCTGGTCTCTCTCTGCACCCATGAGGGGAGTTGTACCGCTCCAAAATTGCCTCGCCCAAACACCTCAATCTGTCCATAGGCTTTGAGGTTAGCCAAACGCCTGCATATAAATTATTGAACATCACTAAATATTATGGTATCAATTCACTAATTGAACAGAAATGTTCACTAAAAGTGGAGGATAGTCAATGCGTTCTAATTTATTCCGATTCAGGCACAGATTTCGCCTTTCATCGCTATGACCTGTGAGATTTGACAAAAAGTCAAAAAAATCTCCCGAAGAAAATCAAAGATGGACAAGATTTATCCAGTTTAGGGTCGCGTGATAGCGGCCCTGAAGCGTGACTTTTGCAAACTTGTTCTTCTTGGATTTACTAAAATTTTTCGATTACATCACTTTTGTGGGTAACAAAATCGCGCAATTCGGCTGTTGCGATGTGGCCTGCCTGTTGCGCTTCACGCGACTGGAAGAGAATCTGACCAATGAAAAAGTTCCTGAACAAACCTGAAGATTTTGTCGATGAGATGCTGGAAGGCATCTATCGCGCACATCCGGAAGTGACCTTCACTGATGGTGATATGCGGTGTTTTGTAACGGCCAAACCTGTGCCCGGAAAAGTGGGCATCGTCACGGGGGGCGGATCAGGTCATCTGCCTTTGTTCCTTGGATATGTGGGCAAGAACATGTTGGATGGTGCCGGCGTCGGGGGCGTCTTTCAGTCTCCGAGCTCGGATCAATTGCTCAACGTTACCAAATATGTCGATCAGGGCGCTGGCGTACTCTATCTCTATGGCAATTATACCGGCGATATCATGAATTTCGACATGGCAGGAGAACTTGCCGAACTGGATGACATCGAAACCGCAACGGTTGTTGGCAATGACGATGTAGCCTCATCTGTTGTTGGCGAAGAGCATAAGCGGCGCGGCGTTGCTGGCATTTTCTTTCTCTACAAGGTCGCCGGTGCGGCTGCGGCTCAGATGAAGCCTCTGGCCGAGGTCAAACGGCTCACCGAAAAGGCCAAGAGCCAGGTGCGGACCATGGGCGTTGCCCTGTCTCCATGCATTGTGCCTGAGGTCGGCAAGCCAAGCTTCCAGATCGGTGATGACGAAATGGAAATCGGCATGGGCATCCATGGCGAGCCGGGCATCTCGCGCAAGGCGCTTGAGCCGGTGGATGCTGTGGTCGAGGAAATGGCCAGCAAGATATTTGCCGAACAATCCTATGAAAAGGGAGACGAAGTGGCCGTTCTCATGAACGGGCTTGGCGGCACGCCCCTTGAAGAACTCTATATCGCTTACCGGCGCCTTGGTCAGCTGCTGGATGAGAAAGAAGTCAAGATCCGTCATGTCTGGCTGGGTGAATTCGCCACCTCCATGGAAATGGCAGGTTTCTCGATCTCCATCATGAAGCTTGATGACGAGTTGGAACCGCTGATCGCAGCCGAGGTTGAAACGCCTTTCTTCAAGCATTTCGCTGGCTAAGGGAGCTTGTCATGCAGACACTTGATGCGAAATCCGTTGCAGGTCTCTTTTCGCGCTTTGCTGAGAGGTTTGAAAAAGAGCGGGAGGCTCTGATTGAACTCGATAGCAAGGTTGGGGATAGCGACCTGGGGCTGACAATGGCGAAAGCCTTCCGAGCAGCCAGCGATGCCGTCGGGGCATTGGATGCACCCGATCTGGCCTCTCAAATGAAGACTGCCGGTGCGGCGATTGCCAAGGCAGCCCCTTCGACGATGGGGACGCTTATGGCGACCGGGTTCCTGCGAGGCTCCAAGGCGCTTGACGGAGCTGTCGCTCTGGATGTCGCCGGACTTGCAAGCTTCTGGGAAGCCTATGCAAACGGCGTTGCCATGCGCGGCAAAGCTGCGCTTGGAGACAAGACCGTGCTTGATGTGCTGGACCCAATCGCGCGCTGTTTCAAGGCTGAAGCTGAAAAGGGCGCGCCACTGGAGGTGGCCTGTGAGGCGGCTGCCAAGGCTGCCGATGAGGCGCTTGAAGCAACCAAGCTTCTGGTTGCTCAGCATGGCAAGGCCGCTGCTTTCCAGGAAAAATCGCGCGGTTTGCAGGATGCTGGTGGCACCGTCGCTTGTATTCTGGCTGATGAATTGAACGGATTTATGAAAGCTGCAACGGCAAGCTGATCTGTTCCAAACCCTTTTTCTGCGCGTCATGCTGAGCCATTTGCGCGCAGGAAATACCGACCATCGCGCCAGGCCCCTGTTGGAGGGGGATCGACTGCGAGAGGAGCGGTGAATCCGGGAGGATTCGTAATTCAAAACTATCAGGTGGGAGGACACCATGACAAAGAATCTGATGAAAGCCCTTTTGGGGGCAACAATTTTGGGCCTCGGAACGCTCGCAAGCTCGGTCGCTTCGGCTGAATGTGACTGGAAACCGAAACGCGCGGTTACCTATATTGTTCCTTGGGGCGCTGGCGGAGGCACTGATGCGAATGCGCGTATGCTTTCGAGCCTGCTGAGCGAGGAAATGGGGCAGCCCTTCAATGTGGTGAACCGGACGGGCGGCAATGGTGTCACAGGGCACTCGGCCATTATTCGCGCCAAGCCAGATGGCTATACGATCGGTTCATCCACTACCGAGATCAATACGATGCATTGGATCGGCCTCACAGATATCAATTATGAGCAATTGACGCCGATTGCCCTGTTGGATCTGGTTCCTGCTGGCTTTACGGTCGCTGCGGACTCTCCTTACAACAGTCTTGCGGAAGTGCTGGCGGAGGCGAAAGCCAATCCGGGAAAAATCACGGCATCGGGTACGTCTCAGGGCGGTATCTGGCATCTGGCCCTTGCTGGCCTGTTGAATGCTGAAGGGATGGACCCCGCATCCATTCGCTGGATTCCCTCCAAGGGCGCAGCACCTGCAATCAAGGAACTGATGGCCGGGGGCGTGAATGTCATCACCGTTGCCCAGTCCGAGGTCAAGTCGCTCATCGAGCAAGGTGAACTCAAGGGCCTTGCCTATATGAACGACGAGCGCATGCCTTCTTTGCCCGATATTCCCACCACAGTCGAACAGCTGGATTCTGGCTGGACGCTTTCTTCCTATCAGGCCCTCACTGGCCCGGCCGGAATGGACAAGGATATTGCCTGCTCTTATGAGAAAGCCGTGCTCAAGGTTTTGAAAACCAAGGAATGGGCCGACTTTAAAGCAAGCCGCGGCGCTGATGTCGTGATCATGGGAGCTGATGAAGTTGGCAGTCTTATTGCCAAAACCGATAAGAATCTCGGAGACACCATCAAGGCAATCGGCCTGGCCAAGTAGCCTCGTTCCATAATCCATATTCCGAAGCCGACGCGCAGCTTCACTCATCTCTTCATAAGAAGGGATGGCTGCGCGTCAGTCCGGAAAGGTGCGGGAGCATGCCATATATCCGGGCATATCCACCTGTTTGGAAAGGGGCGTCCTTGAGGGCGCATTACCGTTCGCCAGTGCGGCTATGCTTCGTTGATGATGACCTCACGCATCTTGACGAGAGGTTGGAGAATGCGAGTTATCTCATGTTTAACAAGGATATTTTGACAGGGATCATCCTGTCCTGCTCAGGCGGCTGGATTGCCTGGCAAGCGCAAAGCTTTCCCCGGCTTGGCGGCATGAAGTTCGGCCCGGGCCTTTTCCCTACAATTGCCGGAACGGGACTGGCAATCTGTGGGCTTCTGGTCCTGATCACCGGTATCATGGCCATGAGAAGGGCTGAAGTAAGGGATGGCGCCGCTGCTACGGTTTCACGTCTTTCCCCCAAAGCCTGGATCAATTCCATCGCGCTGGTGCTCGGGGTCATTCTGTTTGCAGAATTTCTCGATACCGTCGGCTTTCACCTGTTGGCTTTTCCGCTGATGCTTTGCCTGCTGCTGCTCTATGGCACCAAATGGTGGAAGGCAATAGTGCTGGCGCTTGGTGTAACCATGCTCGTCCATTTCCTCTTCTATTCGTTTCTGCATGTTCCCCTGCCGTGGGGATGGCTGGAACCGTATGCTTGGTGAGCCACTATGTTGACAAATGTTCTATTAACGGTGCTGGCGCCCGACAATCTTCTGATCATTGGCCTGACAACGATCTATGGCTGCTTTATCGGTGCTGTTCCCGGATTGACAGCAACAATGGCTGTGGCCTTGCTGGTGCCTTTCACATTCTTCCTCGATCCCATTCCGGCCATTAGCGCCATTGTCGCAACGACGACGACGGCCATTTTTGCAGGTGATATCTCCGGAACTTTGCTTCGGATACCCGGCACACCCGCGTCCGCTGCCTATGTCGATGATGCTCATACCATTTCCCGCAATGGCAAACCGCGGACAACGCTTCTGATCTCTCTTCTGACCGCTTCGATTGGCGGAGTGATCGGTGTAATCATCCTGATGTTGATTGCTCCGCAGTTGGCCCATATTGCCATCAGCTTCTCAAGTTATGAAACCTTCTGGCTGGCTTGCCTCGGGCTGAGCTGTGCCGTGTTCGTAGGCGGCGGATCGGTCCCCAAAAACTTTGCCAGTCTATTTATCGGCCTGGCCATTGCATGTGTCGGCATCGATGTGGCGGTTGGCTATCCCCGTTTCACCTTCGGGGTTGATGATCTGATGGATGGCATCACGTTCATTCCGGCCATGATCGGTATTTTCGCCTTTTCAGAAGTGTTGCGCACGGTCCAGTCTCTGCGAAAAGAAGAGACGCAATTGCAAACGATCACCGAGCCATTCTGGGCTGCTCTGAAGGGAGCCGTGAACGCCATTCGTCGCTATGCTATAACGGTGTTGCGGTCTTCCGTAATTGGAACGGTGGTTGGCGCTCTGCCCGGTGCTGGCGCAGATATTGCCGCCTGGATCTGCTATGCGCTGGCACGGCGCACATCCAAAGAGCCTCAAACATTCGGAAAAGGCAGCATGGATGGTATTGCCGCGGGCGGGTCGTCAAACAATGCGGCTATCAGCGGCGCATGGACACCAGCATTGGTGTTCGGGATTCCCGGTGATTCCGTAACCGCCATCGCCATCGGTGTGTTGCTGCTCAAGGGCATGACGCCGGGGCCGCGCATTTTCATTGACCAGCCGGAACTGACCTCTGCTCTGTTTGGCTCTTTTCTTGTTGCCAATATCATGATGATCCCCATGGGGATGCTGGCCATCTTCTGCTCGACCTACATTTTGAAGGTTCCGCGCGCGGTGATGGCCCCCGTTATCCTGCTCTTTTCCATGGTCGGGGCCTATGCCATTTCAGGGAGTGTCACAGCGATCTGGATCGTGCTGGTGCTCGGCTTGATGGGTTACCTCATGGCCAAAGTTGAAATCCCGTTGGCACCGGCGATTCTGGGCATCGTTCTTGGCAAGATCATCGAAGACAATTTCATGGTGTCGATGATCAAGGCACAGGGCAATTTCCTGACATTCTTCGACCGCTCCTACGCATTGGTGCTGGGGATCGTGACATTGATCATTTGGCTTCTGCTCATTGCAAGAGCCGTGCGCGAGATGGTTTCCGGAGGATATCGGGCGAACAGCTCGGCACCGTCCGGAAAATGAAATCCAAACGGGTTCGAAAAGGACACGTTGCTGAATTGAGACTTTTGGTACGGGTTGAGAGCCAAAAACCGCGTGCCAGTAACTGAAAGAAGGTACAAAATGAACTGGTTGCGAGAACAATTGAAAACCGGGCGCTGTGTGCGCTGTATCTGGCTGGAACTCGCCTCTCCGGCACTGGCTGAAGCTGCCGTTTGGGCGGGATGGGACTGTGTTCTCATCGACAACGAACACGGACCGGCGGATCTGGAAGCGACGGTCAACATGGTTCGAGCCGTTGAAGCTGCTGGCGGTCATGCAGTCGTGCGGGTCCCCTGGAATGATCAGGTTTATCTCAAACGGATTCTCGAACTTGGCATCAAGTCCCTGATGATCCCGATGATCTGCGACAAGGCTTCCGCAGAGGCAGCGGCGGCAGCGACACACTATCCTCCAACCGGTACCCGTGGATATGCCGCACCATGCGGGCGGGCTTCTCACTATGGGGCCAAGACCGACTATCTGAAAACGTCTGATGAAGAGGTTTTTGTCATCGGTCAGATCGAGCATAAGGATGCGCTACCCAATATTGGTGAGATCGCCGAGGTGGACGGTATCGAAATGCTCTTTATCGGGCCGAACGATCTCGCTGGCACCATTGGTCTTCTGGAGCAGCTGGGCGAAGATGATGCAGAAGCTCTTGCTGCCGAAGCTGAAGAGAAAATCAAGGCTGCCGGCAAATATATGGGTACAGTCAAACGCCCGCGTTGGAGCTTTGCCGAGTTGAAGGGGCGTGGCCATAACTTTCTTGCTGGCCCGGGTGATATCGGGCTGTTTATGGAAGCTGCAAAAGCTGCCAATGAAGAGATGAAGAACGAGGTCGGTTGATTTTCATCTCTGGCCATATGATTTCGTGCCGGTCTTCCCCACGGATGCAGGCAAAGACATCAACGAAAGCCCCTCCCGACCCTGTTTGGAAGGGGTTCCTGCCCTAACTGTAGTGTATGGCAAATGCATGGCGGAGAAAAAATCGGCTGTCAAACCAGCGATCGATGATCGTCCTAAATTTAGTGAATAGCATGAAAACTCAGTAGAAATTACATGTTTTTGTTTAGTGATGTTCAATAATTTAAATATTTGCTCATAGAAACCAGATGCATTAAAAAAACATTATAGTTCGGTCAAAGAGGGCAAAGCGAGAGAGGAAAAACGCGAATGGCTGCTGGGCCTAAACAAAACCCAACTTTACGGCAGGTTGCTGAACATGCTGGTGTTTCAGTTACCACCGCGTCTCTTGTCCTTAATCGTAAAGGTGAAATCTCAGAAAATACGCGCGCGAATGTGCTGCGTGCCATGGCCGAATTGAATTACACTCCGCGTGGAGAGCGAAGCACCGCGGATTCCGATGCCTCTGATGCGCAGAATGCCGTCCGCTTTCTCAAGATTGTGCGCCATGGACAGACCCTGAACCGAGATCACAACGTCTTCATATCGGACTATATTGACGGCATGTCCTATGAAGCAACCAGACGCGATTATTCGCTTCAGGTTGTCTCGCATGAAGCCGTGGATGTTGCATCGATAATCGAGGAAATTTCCAAGTCAGACCTGCGTGGTATCGTCGCTTTGGGAACCGAGTTGAGTGACGAAGACATTCATCTGATCAATGACTGCGGCGTCCCCAATGTGATCATCGATACATATCGTCCGTTCGTTGATGGCAATTTCATCGACATGGACAATGAACAACTGGTGCATCTTGCGCTCGCGCACCTCGCCTCCAACGGATTTAGGCGGATTGGCCTTGTGAGCAGCTACTCTGAGGTGAATAATTTCAAGCTCCGCCATGAAGCCTATATGCGGGCCATGAACGCGCATGGGTTGGAGATTGAAGAGGAGAATATTCTTTCGGTCTGCGCCACCATAGAAGAAGCCTACGAAGATTCTATCAAGCAGCTCTCCAACATCAAAAAGCTTTCAGACGCCTATTTTTGTGCCAATGATGTGATCGCCTTCGGCTTTATTCGGGCGTTGCGTGAACTTGGTTATTCTGTGCCCGGCGATATTTCCGTCGTAGGGTTTGATAATCTGCCGATGGCAAGCATGTTTGACCCGCCGCTCACGTCTCTCAATGTGCCCAAGCAGCGCATTGGTGCCATGGCTATTCGCTTTCTGGATGATTTGATTGTCGCCAACGAAAAGCAGCCACCGGTCAAAGTGCTGTTGTCCGGAGATCTTGTTATCCGCAAAAGCGTCAAGCTGGCCGACTAAGCGGCGCCTCTGTTCATCCCGATTTTATACTGCGGTCAACCTGGCTGCCAATCACCTCATGCAGGATGGAATGCGCCAAAGGGGATAGACCGATGGCGTTGGAAGGGGAGGGACCTTGTTTTTTTCCAAGATGATCCGGACCTATGTTAAGGCCCGAATCTCCTTTAAGCCCAAATCACCTTTGGGTATGAGCCGGAGCTCTTCTTGTCCTCACACATGCTATGACTTGGATGGTGTGGAGGCCCTGCGGGATTTTGTCCGATCCAGCCCCAAGGCATGTTCACGGAAAATGACGAAAATGCCAGCACAGATCACCACAACTGCGCCAATGAGCACCTGTGGCAGCGGCACATCAGAAAACAGAAGATAACCGAAAAGTACGGCCCAGATCATGCTGGTATAATCAAATGGCGCAATCGTTGAAGCATCTGCATATCGATAACTCTGGGTCATCAGAATTTGTCCGATACCACCAGAAATACCAACTATGAGCAGCAACATCAGGCTTTTCATGTCCGGCACGACCCAGGCCCAGTCTGTCCATATAAAGCCGATGGGGATTGAGAAGAGGGCTAGCCCTGTGCCCGCGCCATGGAACCAGACAACTATGGTTGATGTTCGTTCTGTCTCGCAAAGCTTGCGTACGAAAATCATGGCAAGGCCCCCAAGAAAGGCCGATGTTGCCGCGCACATGGAGCCTATGAACGCATTGCTATCCATCTCTCCAGCGCCCATGTGAGGGGAAAGGATGATGATGATGCCAAGAAAGCCAACTCCAACGGCTCCCCAGCGATAGATCCGGACCTTTTCCTTAAGTATGAAGAAGGCCAATATGATGACGAAAAGCGGTGAAGCGAAGCCGATGGCGGTGGCATCCGGAAGCGGTAGCAAGGCATAAGCGGTGAAGGAGAACATCATCGAGATGATGCCGATACCTGATCGACCCAGATGTCCCAATGGGTGATTGGTTCTGAACGCAACGCCCAGTTCTCCCCGCAAAGCGACCATCAGTAACACAGGCCACAGGCCGATGAAGTTGCGGGCAAACACAATTTCGCCGACCGGCACCGTTTCCGAGGCGATCTTGAGTGTGACGGTCATGATGCTGAACACCAGAGTGGAAGCCAGCTTGAGACCAATGCCCAGCACTGGTGCAGCGACCGTCATCGACTGTTTGGTATTACTTGGACCGGATGTGTCCTGTTCAACGGATTTTGCGGTGCCGCTGGTTTCTGGGGTGTTCTTTGTGAGCGTCATCGCCCTGCTCCTCAAGTTCGCTTGGCCAATCACCAATACCCCTCGGCTGGCCTGCTGGCAGAGAGACCGGGAGAATCTGGCTATACGGGCCTTAGGAAGCGAGCCGTGTTACTTTTCTGGTGTGAAGATCAAGGGGTCTTCTTAATCATGTCATGAAGGGATTCATAAAAGGCGAGTCTATCCGGGATCGGTTCGCCTGAGTTGGCTTGTTTTCAGCTTTTCCCCTGCCAACCCAACTGGCGCGATTAATACTCGGGTTCATGGCAGTTTCAAGGTGCGTGTGCAGACATTCATGGTCTGCCAGCAAGGTTGTTGGGGAAATCCGTTTTCCCCAAGAGCAGCTTTGCCCATTCTTATTATTTTCCACGCAGCGACGAGGGTTTCTAGCGGCTTTCAACGGAGTTGAAACGATGCAGGTGGGGTCTTTCGAGAAATAACATATCAGTAGTAGATCAGTGGTACTTTTACTCTTGAATGAGTGATTTGATCATGTCTATAGTGGCCAGATCGGCTCGTGGAGGAATTGTCGGGTCGAGTCCATACACGCAGTCGCCCCATGTGATTGCGCTTAGAGGTAATTAGTTCTGGGAGGAAATAATGAAGCCCTCGATTTTTTCACCCGCCAGCCTTGTGGCTGCTGCGGCAATGACGCTTTGTGTCTCTGCAACCATGCCTGCAAATGCGGCCGATGTGACCATCCGTTGGGGTGACGTCGTTGGCGGATCGCATCCTCAGGTGATGATGATCGACAAGGTTGCTGACATCGTTTCCAAGAAGAGTGATGGCCGGATCGAGATCCAGTCCTTCCCGGGTGGCCAGCTCGGTGGCTCTCGCGACATGATCGAAGCCGTCAGCTCTGGCGTGCAGCATATCGTGACTGAAGGGGCCGCCAACTTCGGCCAGTGGGTGCCATGGATTTCTGTCGTTGAAGCGCCTTTCATCTGGAAGACGCCAGAGCAGATGATCTCTGTTCTCAATGGCGAAATGCTTGATGAAATCAACGCACAGCTTGCTCCAGCGGGTATGCATGCCATTTCCGCGCTCTATTACGGTACGCGCCACCTGACCACCAGCGACAAGGAAATCAAGACCGTTGCTGATATGGAAGGATTCAAGGTTCGCGTGCCGCAGAATGACGTGTTTGTGGCCATGGCCAAGGCATGGGGTGCCAAGCCGACGCCGATCAACTTCAATGAGTTGTATCTTGCTCTGCAGCAGGGACTGGTCGATGGTCAGGAAAACCCGCTGCCGACCATCAAGTCCGGCAAGCTGAACGAAGTGCAGAAATACATCATCCTGACCGGCCACATCCGCACGCCGCGCATGGTTGTCGTCAATAATGACTTCTGGATGGGCCTCAGTGAAGAAGACCGCACCATCATCACCGATGCAGTCAAGGAAGCCAGCACCTGGGCAAACGAAGAGATCATGAAGCAGGAAGACAGTCTGATCAGCGAATTCAAGGCTGGTGGCGTCACCGTGATCGAGCCGGATGTTGAGAGCTTCCGCAAGGCTACGGTTGATGCGGTTCCCCCTCTCTTCACCGAAGTCTGGGGTGAAGGCACCTACGAGAAACTCCAGAATATGGAGTAATCCCTCTTCATTCTCCGGACGGGCGTTCAGTTGAGCGCCCGTCCTCTTCAAGACAACACCGGACACACGCCCCCATCATTTCGCGGGATGGCGTATCCGGTTGAAAAATGTGGCGTGTTCCATTGGCTGCCAGTCAGTCGCCCCGTCAGTCTGATGCTGAAGGATATGCGCCGGATCCGAGGAGGCCATCTTGTTTTCTCTACGCCGTCTCGTCGATGCCATTTTCAAGGTTCTCAGCGGTTTTGCCATCGTGCTGTTCACCTTGTTGTTCGTGGTTGTCATGACGCAGATCATTCTCCGCTATCTCTTCAACTCTCCGCTCGTCTGGAGTGATGAATTTGCACAATATGCCTTTATCTGGCTGTGTTTCATCGGCTGGCTGATGGCGAGCCGCAACAATCAGCATATCGTGATTACCACCGTGATCGGACGGCTTTCCGAAAGCAACCGCAAGATCATGCTGTTTTTCATCGAAATTGCGGCGATCATCTTCTCTTGCGTCATGCTCTATGAGGGCTATGCCATCACCTTGCGCAACGTCACGGTGAGCACGGCAAGCCTGTTTTTCCCTTTTGCCGTGGTCTACGCCATCGTGCCGGTTTTCGCCGCTGTGGCCATTCTGGTTTCTCTGGTCAAGATTCTCGACCTGTTTGTGCCTGAAGCTGCCCAAGAGGCTTCCGAAAACGGGGAGACGCGCTCATGACTGAAACCATGTTCATGATCCTGCCGATCTGGTTCATTGCCATCATCATCGGCTTTCCGCTCTATCTGGCCATCAGTCTGGCCGGTACGGCCTTCATTGTCATCAATGGGATTCCCGCGCTTGCCGTGCCACAGAAAATCGTCATGGCTGCCAATTCCTTCCCGCTTCTGGCTGCGCCTTTCTTTATTTTGATGGGCAATGTGATGAACTATTCTGGTGTCACGACTCGTCTTTTCCGCTTCGTCTCGGTTATTTCGAGTTGGATGCGGGGCGGGCTCGCGCACGCCAACATTATCGCCAGTGTGGTGTTCGCCGGTATGAGTGGATCTGCGGTTGCCGATGCTGGCGGGTTGGGCGCGCTCGAAATCAAAGCGATGAAGGATGCTGGCTATCGGTCTGATCTGGCGGTTGCCGTTACGTCTGCTTCGGCCACCATCGGGCCGATTCTTCCCCCAAGTCTGCCCATGGTGATCTATGGTGTGACGGCAGAAGCCTCGATCGGGTCGCTGTTTGTGGGCGCTATCGTGCCGGGCCTTTTGATGGCGTTGGCGCTGATGGTAACGGTTCGGGCTATTGCCAAACGCCACAATCTGCCTCGGGACAAGTTTCCCGGGCTGTGTGAGGTTGGCCGGGCCTTCTGTGATGCCTTCTTTGCCTTGATGACGCCGGTCATCCTGCTCGGCGGCATCATGTCGGGTGTCTTCACCCCAACCGAGGCCGCGGTTGTTGCGGCAGCCTACGCGCTGGTGGTTGGTGGTCTCGTCTATCGCGATTTCAGCCTTTCCGATCTGCCTCAGGTTATTCTCAGCACGGTTCAGACCACTGGTCTGGTGATGGCGCTGGTGATGACTGCCGGTCTGCTCGGCTGGGCGCTTTCGGTTGCCCGGATTCCCTTCATGGTCGGTTCTCTGCTGGCGGATATTTCGCATAACCCGTTGATCTTCCTTCTGATCGTCAACATCTCATTGCTGGTTGTCGGGCTTTTCATGGAAGCTATCGCGGCGATGCTGATCCTCATCCCGATCTTTGTGCCTGTGGCCATGGCCAATGGCATCGACCCAACCCAGTTCGGGGTGCTGTTCGTGCTCAATCTGATGATTGGCACAATCACGCCACCGGTGGGGGTCGTGCTGTTTCTGACCGCATCAATTGCTGATGTGCCGCCTGAGCGGGCCATTCGTGCGATGATTCCGTTCCTGATCCCTCTGATCGTGGTTCTGGGGGCGGTTACCTGCATTCCGAGCCTCACGACCTGGTTGCCCCATCTTCTGGGGTTGGGGGGATAGGCTTTCGAACCTTGTCGCCAGACCTTGTCATGCTTTGGTCTGGCGGCTCATGATGTCCCCGCCTGTCGGGATTGACCCGGCTGTTTCGAATAGGTAACTAGATACGCGAATGACCCAATGATGTTTGGCCTTCATGCTCCTCTGCTAAGAATCTGAAATGGTGCGTCAGGGTCCCGGAACAAGCAGACCATGAAGCTTAGTGACAAAGCCTACGAAAAATTCAAATACCATCTGATGATGGGGGACCTAAAACCCGGCCAGTTCATTTCGCAACGCGAACTGGCGACCATGACCGGTGTCCCTCTCGCGCCAGTGCGGGAAGCTCTGTTGCGCCTGGAGCTGGAAGGGGTTGTCCAGATAGCCCCGCAGCGCGGCATCCAGATTGTCGAAGTGAGCTTGCGGTTCATTCGCGACACCTATCAGTTACGTATGATGATCGAGAAGGAAGCGGCCGCCAAATTCGCAGGCAACGCCAGCGAAGCCATGATCAGCCAACTGCGTGAGGTTCATAGGTCTGTGATTGCGCGCGTCGATGAGGAGGGGCCTGGCGATGATCTCCTGAAAGATGCGCAAGGCATCGATGACAGCCTGCACGATACCATTGTGTCTTCGCTCGGCAATGAGTTGGTCGACTGGCTCTATGCGATGAATAATCAGCGTATCCAGTTGATCCGACTGGCGCACGGGCATCTGACGCTGATAACGCCGGGCACCTTCCGTCAGGTGATGACCGAGCATATGGCCATTATTGAAGCGCTGGAAAGCCACGATCCTGACGCCGCTGCCTCTGCTATTGAGAAGCATCTAACAGCCGCGCTCCATAGGGCACTGGGGCTTTAGGTTCTCGCTTTCGTCTTATTTGCGCCATTCCGATTGCGAGTCTGGCGCTCTGGCTGTGTCTCAAGCAGGCCTCAACTCTATGGAATTTCGACTAAAAATCCCCGTTGCAAGATTTGGCTGCAACGGGAATGTATTCTCATCTGCCTCTGATATCTAGCAGATGCGGTTGGTCTCAATCCCGAGGATCTTGGCAATCGCTTCGATCTCGGCTCCCTTGTGGCCGACCCCGATAGCACAATGGTGAGCCGGGCCGCCAAGGCTCCAATTCTTCGTGAAGGCCTTTGCCCCGATGGGGAAGCTGTAGTTGGAATTGGTATTGCCGATATCCAGCACGTCTCCGGCAACCGACTGCCCTTCAGCATATTGCAGCACCACTTCGCCGGTGCGCTTCTCCACCACGGACAGGAAGGTGACCGGCCCGTTGGCAACGGACATCTGGATGGAAACACCCTTGCCCGGCTTGCCGTGATAGACCGGAAGCTCGACTAGCTTGACCTCTCCTTCGGCGATTTTCGGGTGGGCCGGACCATCGTGGCCCCACTGCACCAGATCTGCGTCGAAATTCATGCCATAGGGTTCGGAGAAGGAGCCGCCGGCACCAAGCAGGCTCATGATCTTCATTGCCAGAACATTCTTGATTTCGCCTTCTCCGGCGACCGGCACATCGCGGGCCGTGAGCAGGGTGTTGCCCAGAATGACCGAGGTGATGATATTCTCTTCAGGGGATGCTGGACGGCCCTCGTAATAATAGGCCATGGCGCCAAGACCATGTTCCTCAACAAGCCGGTCAAGCGCGCAGGAAGTAACGACGGCCCGATCCACTTCGGCTGGATCGCAGCTATCTTCCACCTTCATGACTGCATGCAGCTCTTCAACCTTGGCTTTTTTCTGCTCTGGCGTGACGGCGTTGCGATATTCGAGCAATTCGCACATCTCCAGAATATCGAAGCGGATACCAAGGCGGGAAGACAGGTTGGTGACGTCCGAATAGGTGTCATACATGCCCTGGAAATTGTGCCCCAGAATGCCGACATTGGTGGTGCCAAGGGTCTTTACCGTCTTGAGTGCGGTGATGTAGGCGTAGATTTCGTTCCAGCTTGCATCATCATCAAGATAGCCCACCACCATTTCGTATGGAATGGCCGCGCGATTGAAGACATTGGCCAGTTCCGGCGCCGTACAAGCCTGACAATGGGCAAGCCATTGACCGGTGCGGGTGCCGCGGTCTTCCACGCTATTGATTTCATTGACCGGCACGCGGGTTTGCGGCTGCAAGGCAAGAACGAGGACCGGTTTGCCTATATGCTGGACCAGCGGCAGGATGGAGCCACTTTTCGCGTAGGTCGTGATGTAGAGCACAAGGGCATCGACGGAAGCATCGCGAAATTTTTCTTCAACGCCCTCGCTCATTTCTACGCTATCAACCAGACCTCCATTGACGATTTCCACTCCGGATTTGGCGATATTCTGGCCAACCTGATCGAGATAGCCTTCCAGTTGTGCCTTGAGGCCGTCAAACTGGGGCCAGTAGGTATCAAGGCCAATACCGAATACGCCTAGCTTGAGGTTTGTCATGTAAAATTCTCCAGATAATTAAATGCTTTGCTATGAGCCGAGACAGTCTTGTTGCTGCGACCGCCTCTTTGGCGCGGGGCTTAGGCCAGATAGAAGACTTCTTTGAGCGGGATGCAGACCGGCGAGTCATCGGGGTTGGTTTCCATGATGTCCGCCATATAGCTCCACCATTTCTGCACGATTTCCTCTGCCCCGAGATCGGCAGCACCGGCCTCACTGGAGACCTTCTGAACCGCGAACAGTTCGTTGGTTGTTGCGTCGAAATAGATGGCATAGTCGGAAATGCCTGCGTCCCTGAGAAGATTGACCAGCTCAGGCCAGATTTCTGCGTGGCGGCGCTGATATTCCTTGGCGACATCGCCAATCAGCTTCATCTTGAATGCTTCGCGTTTCATGAGATCCCCCTCCTAGTTGGCCGCAATGCCGATAACGATGGTGGAGCAGATGATGACTCCCATGCCCGCATACTGGACACGGCGGGTGAGTGCGCTGCTGCCGACCCATTCCTTCATCAGGAAGCCGAACAGGCCGCCGCAGAAGACGAGCAGGGACATATGAAGGGTCCAACTGATGAAGCCGAGATTCGAACCGACCATCTGGACGTGCCCCCAGCCATAGAAGAAGAACTGCAAATACCAGATCACACCGCCAGCCATGGACATAAGAGTGTTGCGAACGAGGCCGCTGCGGTCCTCCCGAATTTTCTGGATTGTGTTGTTCTGGCGGGCTTTGTAGATGCAGTAAACGGCGTTGGTGGTGAAACCGCCCAGCATGATGATCACGTAGCTCGGCATGATCTGGTAAAGTGGATCGACACCCAGCTCGACCGCCAGATTCTGCATCGGTTGGCCTGCTTCGATGGCAAAGGCCATGAAGGCACTCAGCACACCGCAAATAACAGCGATGATGACGCCCTTCTTGAGGTTAAACTCATCGCTTTTCTCGCCGGTTTCCGCTTCCTTGCGTCGTCCAGCCTGAGAGCATACGAAGATACCGACCACGGCCAGAAGGACACCGCCCAGAGCGATCAAGCCCGAGGTTGTTGATACAAAATGTCCGATCTGACCATCGACTATGGGGGGCATGAGGGTCCCGACAACAAGCGTGATGCCGATTGCCACGCCATAACCGACTGACAGGCCTAGATACCGCATGGTCATGCCGAAGGTCAGGCCACCAATGCCCCACAGTGCGCCTAGTAGATAGGTCTTGATCAAAACACTGGCCGGAATGGCCGCATAAAAGGCTCCCAAGTCTGGCAAAAGCAGACTGGATATCAAAATTGGCATGATGATCCAGGATGCTATGCCATTGAGAAACCAAGAGGCTTCCCATTCCCAGTTTTTGACCAGAGAGATCGGAATGTAGAATGAGGAAGCCGCCAAGGCTCCCAGCAAGTGATAGAATATCCCCAGATTAGCCGAGTATTCCATTTCCCATTTTCCTCGCAACATATGACAGGGTCGCAGAGACAAGGGATTAGCAGACGGGCATAGCATCCGCGCTTTCCGAAAAGCCGCAAATACCAGTATGGGCCTTTAGGATGGGTGCTTTCTGCGATTTGTTGCTGCAGCCGACCCGCCAAAAGACAAGGCTTCACTGTAGGTGCCTGTGTTTTCACAAGCCCATTTTCCCTCATGACACGCGGCTACCGGATTAAATCACGCCAGATCTCATTCTGCTAAGTTCCTCCCACGAACTGTATCGTATCTATTTTGGATAGCTCGCAGAACTCCATTCCCAAACTGCGAGCTGGGTAAAGCTTACGCATCTCGATGCTTGGAAATAATAGGCATTACTACTAATTATGTTTTCTAAAATGATCCATATGATATCAAAATTGATTTTGGGGAGGGGCGATGCGAAACTATTTCGTCTATTTGCCGGATAATGGACTGTGCGATGCATGGCGATGCACCGCTATCTCCATGGGGCACACGGTCATCCCACCTGGCAGCATCTATCCGCCACGCCGGCACCCGGATGATCACCATCTTGATTGGCGCAACGGGCGTATTTTACAGGCCTATCAGATCGTCTATATCAGCGCAGGGCAGGGAACCTTTGAATATGGGCCCGAGCACACCAGAGTGGCGATCCAGACGGGAGATATATTTGTGCTCTTCCCCGGGGTGTGGCATCGCTATGAGCCTGACCCGGCCATGGGCTGGACAGAGAATTGGATTGAATGCAAGAGCGCAGCCTATGATAGCCTGACGGAGAAAGGGCTGCTATCGCCTGATCGCCCCGTGATGCATAGCAATGGGCACATATCGGACCTTTTTGTGCGGATTCATCAACTGGCCCTAGAAGGGGCAACAGACAATCAAGCGCTTTTGTCTACGCAGGCGCTTTCACTTCTGTCTCTGTTGGCGCGTCCTCGTGAGGAGGTCTCGCGCAAATACGAACAAATCGTCGATGCGGTGCGCATGTATTTGCTTGAGCACCACACACAAGTGTTGGATATGGATGAGCTGGCCCGTCATTTCGGCATCAGCTACTCCTATCTGAGGCGGTTGTTCCGTGAGCAGACCGGTGTATCAATCAAGCAATTCCAGCTTAATATACGGCTTCAGAGAGGCTGCGATTTTCTGATCAATACCGATAAATCGATCAAAGAGATTGCCTCTCTTCTCGGCTTTGCCAATACATTCCATTTCTCGAAGTTTTTCAGCAAAGAGAAAGGGATGTCTCCAACGGAGTGGCGGAAAAGAAGATAAAGCATTGGACGGGGCTCACCTTTGACAATCGCGCCATTTTCAAAACCGATCCTCCTCACACAAAGAAAGAGGAGAACGAGAAGTGTGATCCTTGACCTTTATTGGCAAAGTGTTGTGCGGCGAGAAGAGACTGCGCTGATCTGTCAATTGACAGGTCAAGGCAATTGCAACAGAAATTGGGTGTCGGTTTCCAAAAGGAATGAAAAGGGAATCCGGTGTGTGGCAAGACGTGTGCCTTGTCGTGAATCCGGAGCTGCCCCCGCAACTGTAAACAGAGAATGCTTTTCTCTTTTGCCACTGGTTCGAGCCGGGAAGGTAGAAAAGCATATTGACCTGTGAGCCAGGAGACCTGCCGACATGCCACTCATTCAGATCTGGGCGGGGTGCTCCAGAAGGAAGGTCTTTTTTGTATTCCTTTTTTCAAACTGGTGTCGTATTTGGCCTGCCTGCTGCCACGGGGCGCTTGCCTCATGCCAGAATGTTCCCTTGGACTCTGGCTACTGACGGCCTCGGAATCTGTGTGAATTTTCTTCCCCATTCCTTGAAAATGGTCATGTCATGAAAATTCGATATCTATTTGCCAGCGCCTTGGTGCTTGTATCTTTCAGTCTTCCTGCTTCTGCACGTATCGTCAAAGATGCCTTGGGCGTCGTGCACGATATTCCAGACAAGGTTGATCATGTGATTTGCTCCGGTGCAGGCTGCTTGCGGCTTCTCACTTATCTTGGCGTCGAAGATCGTGTCGTCGGGGTAGACGGAATGGAGAAACGCAAATCGCCTTTTGACTCGCGTCCCTACGCGCTGGTCAACCCTGCCTATAAGAGCTTGCCTCTTTTCGGGCAACATCTGGGACGGGATAATCCAGAGCTGATCATGGCGCTTGATCCTGCCCCGCAGGTTATCTTCAAAACGGTTGGCTCTTCTGGGTTGAAGCCGGACGTGCTGCAGCAGAAGACGCATATTCCCGTGATCGCCGTGGAATATGGGGATCTTGATGGTCAGAGCGAGCAATTCTATCAGGCACTGGAAATTATGGGCGACGCGCTGGATCGCAAAGAGAGAGCGGCCGATCTGGTCTCCTTCTTCAAGGACACAAGATCCGATCTTGAGGTGCGCGCCTCTGCGTCTGAGACGGACGCTCCGAGTATCTATGTCGGAGGCATCTCCTACCGAGGGTCGCGCGGGCTCGCATCCACCGATCCGGTTTATGCGCCTTTTGCTGCTTTGGGGCTTCAAAATCTTGCCGCATCCAAAGCAAAAGCGAGTGGGGGGCACGCCACCACTATTGCAAAGGAAAAGCTGATCGAGTGGGATCCGGAGATCATTCTGCTTGATCTTGCAACCCTGCAGCTTGGTCCCGATGCCGGAGGGCAGGCCGAACTGATGAACGATCCTGCCTATCAAATTCTCTCCGCCAGAGAGAAGGGGCAGGTTTGGGGCACACTGCCTTATGCGCTTTATACCAAGAATTATGGCTCCATTCTTGCTGACGCATATTTTATCGGCAAGCTGGTCTATTCGGATAGCTTTTCGGACATCGATCCTGTCTCGAAAGCGGATGAGATATATAGCTTCCTGTTCGGTAAGCCTGTGTTTGATGAAATGAATCGCATTTTCAATGATCTGGTTTTCCGTCAGGTGCCAGTCCAATGATGCTTAAGGCCTGTGATACCAACTTGGGTGGCTATGCCCTTTATATTCGTCGCAAGACTCTGGTTCTTGCACTGCTGGTTTTGGCGCTCGTACCTGCGCTGATTGCGGCCCTCTCTTTGGGGGCGGCAGCAGTGCCGATCAAAGATGTGGTCTTGTCCCTGATCGGAGCTGACGCCCCGCGCCGAAGCGACATTATTGTCTGGAGCATTCGGCTGCCGCAGGCTGTGGCGGCCATGCTTGCCGGGGCAGGATTGGCTGTGTCCGGAGCTGCCATGCAGTCGGTTCTGCGCAACCCGCTTGGCTCTCCCTTCACTCTGGGCATTTCTCACGCAGCGGCCTTCGGGGCCGCTCTGAGCGTTATGGCCGTCGGAGCCATGGAGATCCCTTCGGCGGAGGGAGGCGCGGTTGCGGTTTATAATCCGGTTGCCGTTACGCTGTCTGCCTTCGGTTTTAGCCTGCTTGCAGCGGCACTCATCACTCTGATTGCTCGGGTGAGGGGGGCGTCACCCGAGGTCATGGTACTGACGGGGGTGGCTCTGGGCTCGCTCTTTACGGCGGGCACCATGTTCCTGCAATTCTTTGCAGATGATGTGCAATTGGCGGCCATGGTCTTTTGGACCTTTGGCGACACGGCCCGTGCCACCTGGCGCGACATTGGACTGATAGCCGCTGTCACCTTACCGATCTCAATCTATTTTATCGCGCAATGCTGGAACTATAATGCCATTGATGCCGGAGACGAGACCGCGCAAGGGCTGGGCGTGAGAGTGGAGCGCTTGCGCCTTATCAGCATGTTTGCCGCCTCCCTTCTGACCGCAGTATCAATCTCGTTTCTCGGTATCATCGGCTTTGTCGGTCTCGTGGTGCCTCATATGGTGCGCAGGGTCATCGGAGCGGATCATCGCTTCCTTTTGCCCGCCAGCCTGATTGGCGGAGCGCTCTTGTTGCTGGTCGCCGATACGGCTGCGCGTCTGGTGCTTTCGCCCAATGTTCTGCCGGTGTCTGTGTTGACTTCTTTTCTCGGCGTGCCGGTGTTTCTGTGGCTCATTTTACGCGGAGGACGACACTGATGCTCGACGTTCAGGACATCCATTTTGCCTATCGCAACAGAGCCATTCTCAATGACATCGCCTTTGACCTCAAACCCGGACGCATTCTTGTCATTCTCGGCCCCAATGGCGTTGGCAAGACGACCCTGCTCAAATGCCTTAATGCAATCCAGAAACCGAAAGGTGGAAGCGTTTTGCTCGATAGCGAGAATCTGCTCTCCCTTACGCCGCCACAATTGGCCGCAAAGGTGGGCTATGTGGCGCAGAAATCGCAAACAGCCCGTCTCACTGTGTTTGATGCCGTGCTGATGGGGCGCAAGCCGCATATGGGCTGGCGCGTGAAGGATCATGATCTCGCAATGGTGGGAGAGACCATTGCGCGTCTGGGCCTTGAGGCGCTGAGTTTACGCTATCTCGATGAGCTTTCAGGGGGAGAGTTGCAAAAGGTCTCAATCGCCAGAGCCTTTGTTCAGCAACCGCGCCTGCTGTTGCTAGACGAGCCGACCAGCGCACTTGATATGCGCAATCAGTTCGAGCTCTTGTCGCTCCTGTTTTCTGTTGTAAGAGAGCGCAAAACGGCTACCGTTGTAACCATGCATGATCTCAACACCGCCCTTCGTTTTGCGGATGAATTTCTGCTTCTGAAAGACGGGCGCGTTCTGGCGCGCGGGGAAGTCGAGGAGATTTCTCCAAAGCTCATAGAGGCGACCTATGATATTCCGGTTAGCATTCACACCATCGATGGTGCTCCCGTCGTCGTGCCAAAACCGACAGAAATCCCAACAGCCACAAGGCCAACCATTTTGGCTGAGTGACGCCGTTATGTGAAAGTTTGATGGAAAGAAAGGAAGAGAACCATGTCAGAACAGCTCCCCCCATTCACCCTGCAACCGATTGGCAAAATATGGACCGGCTTTAAAAGCCGCGAAGAATGCCCGCGCAACAGCCGCTTTAACGAGAGTGAAAGCGTGATCGAGGTCGATCCTGCTTTTGCCGATGCCTTTCTGGGCCTTGAGGTCGGGCGCCATATTGCCGTGCTCTATTGGTTTGACAAGGCCGATAGAACAAAGCTGCAGACGACCCCGCCCAATGCTGAAAAGCAATATGGTGTTTTTGCCACGCGTTCGCCCCATCGGCCCAACCCGATCGCTCTGAGTGCCGTCAAGATCCTCGCGATTGAAGGCACGAAACTGACGGTCAGCGGGCTTGATTGCATCGATGGCACACCGCTGCTTGATATCAAGATCTATGTTCCGATGATTGATACTCCTGAAGGGGCGACAGAGGCTTTGCCATGGGGGCGATGACCGTCACTCGTGGTGGATCGTTGAAAAGATGTCCGACATGATCCGGCTTTGCACGAGCCAAATGTAAAATTTGGCGCGATATTTTGCACAATGTCCAACCATCGGTGGAACAGCTCAAGAAGCCGCTTTCCGTCAGCTAACTCTTCAGATACAGCAACAGGCATCCATTATGGCCTGGAACGATGTGTTCCTGTTCTTGGCGGCCATTTCCATCTGTATCATGCCCTTGACCTTCATTTGGCCAAACCAGTAGCGGCCGTGTCTGAAGGGCATTGAGACGATTTATTGGGTGTTCTTAAGGGCGCCTTCTGAAGTGTAAAGCTCGAAGCAATGTCTCGAAGAGGCGTAATCTGCTTCGGTTGAACGGAGTAATTGATGTCACAAGTAAAGATAGTCGTTTTTGCCGGTTCTGTTCGAACCGGCTCTTTCAATGCAAAACTGGCCGATCTGGCGCAAAAGCGCCTTGAAGCGAATGGCGCTATGGTCACCCGCGTCGATCTCAAGGATTATGAATTGCCCATCTATTGCGGCGATATCGAGGAGCAGCAGGGTGTGCCGGAAGCGGCCAAAAAACTTCACAAGATCATTGCTGATCACGATGGTGTCGTTGTTACGAGCCCTGAATTCAATTCGAGCATTGGCCCGCTCCTGATCAACACACTGAACTGGTTGTCCCGCGTTTCTGAAAATGGCGGCAAGGCAGCCATCTTTGGCAACAAGGTCTACGCCATCAGCAGCGCTTCTCCTGGGGGGTTCGGGGGCTATCGCGGTCTTATGGCTCTGCGAGGCTTTCTTGAACTCGGCGTTGGAGCTCATGTCTTGCCTGAAATGGTTTCTATTGCTTCCGCTCATGAAGCCTTTGATGAAGAGGGCGAACTGAAGGTGCCATTTGCCGACAGTATGCTGACAACCATGCTTGAAAAACTGGTTGAAAAGTCAGCAAAAACAGCCTGATTTCATGTGCTTGCAGGGGGCTCGGCTGCGTTGCCCGATGCCCTCGCAAATGAGCAAGCTCACAAACAGACAGACCCTATGGCTTCCGGCTTGGTGGAAGCCATAGGGTATATTTATGTCCGCGATCTAGATCTTTTCTCCCTCAACCACCCACATGGTTGCTGGCCATGAGAGAGGCAGGTTGAGGCCGTGGGTCATCAGGGCGGTGCCGGAAAGAACCAACGCACCATCAACCAGAGCCGTGTGACCGCGTGATTGTGGCGGCCGGTCTTCCGGGTTGATGAGGCGCACCCGATAGTGGGCATCAGGGTCAAGGCCAGCCAGCCTCTGGGCAAGTGGCAAAGTGTGACGTGGCGTCGCAAAGCGGCCCGCGAAAAGAACAAAACGCGCTCCGTCATTGGCCATCTGAAGCTCTGAAATGACGGAGTCATCGTCGCTTTCAAGCGGAAGCACATATCCTTTCATGCGCCAGTCGCGTGTTGCCTTCCACCAGTTGGTGACGCGCTGTAGAATGGTAAATTCCTCGTCTGTCAGCTCCCTTGGATCCATTTCGAAGCCCATATGGCGCTCGGCGGCCACCCATGCCCGGAAGGACATCGGCAAGATCCTTCCCGATGAGTGGCATTTGCGCGGGCCTACGTGGCTTCCGGTAACCGCTGGAGGAATGAAAAGGGTGGCCTCATGTTGGATACGAAGCCGCTCAATGGCGTCGTTGGAATCGGATAGCCATACCCGATGGGTCCGCGCGAGAATGCCTGCATCGATGCGACCGCCGCCGGACGCACAGCTTTCTATCTCCACCATGGGGTGAGCGGCCCGAAGCCGATCAAGAAGGGTATAGACCCCTTCGGTCTGGGCAGACGTCACCACTGGTAACAGTCGATTGTGGTCCCATTTGAGATAATCGACGTCATACGCGTCCAGAAGATCACTGAGCGCAGAAAACAGATAGTCGCAGACTTCCGGTCTGGAAAGATCGAGCAGATGCTGGAAACGTCCGGTCAACTGATCTGCCGGACCTAGCAGCCAGTCCGGATGGGCGCGATACAGATCGCTGTCCATATTGACCATTTCCGGCTCCACCCACAGGCCAAAAGCCATGCCCTCGGCATGCACCTTGTCGATGAGTGGGGTGAGACCATTTGGCCATTTTCTGGTGTCGATCGTCCAGTCTCCCAGCGAGCTGGTGTCGTCATCCCGTTTGCCGAACCAGCCATCATCGAGCACGAAGCGTTCGGCCCCAAGAGCCGCAGCACGCTCGGCAATCTGGGACAGGGCTTCAAGGGAATGGTCGAAATAGATCGCTTCCCAGCAATTATAATGCACAGGGCGCGGGCGGTCCGGGTCTGGCCATGTCACCACATGATCCCGAATATAGCGCTGATAGGCGCGGGCGATACCGGCTTCCCCTTCGCTGGAGCAGGCTAGGATCAGCTCGGATGAATGAAACTGTGTGCCATTACCTTCCGAATCCCATGTGCGGCCCATTTGCAGCTGCCGTCGCCCGTCTGGCAGCTCCTCGGCAATGAAGCGATGTCCGCCAGACCATGCAAGTTGCAGGGCCAGAACGGTGCCTTCGGTTTTGGTTGCACCACGAAGCGGGATCATGGCAACAGGCGGATGTTCATGGCCTGAGCGGCCCGTGCGTGCCTCCCGCATGCGGATGCCGGCGGACCAGGGCGTCTTCTGGCGTTGGAATTCCTTGAGCCATGTGCCATGCCAGTCGAGAATCTCATCGGACATATGCGGTGCGGGCAAAACCGGCGCTGCCAGCCAGTGGCAGAGGATAGGAATGTCGGACGAGAGTGCGGCCGAAGCGATGATGACATCACCAATAGGGGCAAAATGCGCGACATAGCGCAAGCCATGCATGGCGTCATAAAAGAAGAGCCGCAACCCTTCGCTGTGCTCTGCCTTTTCAAACCGGAAGCGAGGCAGAATGGCCTTTTCACCGCATGAGAGGGAAAGCCCGACCTGACCGGGAAAGGGAGCGCTGGCCTCCGGGCAGATGGAAAGAGGAATGGTCGCATCCAGCATGCCACCACCCAGATCAATCACATGGGCCTTTGACAATTGTGCCAGATCTTCCGCGTCGGGTAGGCGTTGCCCCCAATAGATGGCCTCTGCCATACGGTTATCTTCTATACGCAGGACAAGGGTTTGTGTTGGCGTATCCAGTCTATGATGGATGGAAGTCATGGATCAGTCCGCTTCGGTTGCTCTGGAGTATCGGGGTGTCAGGTCGTTCTGGCATCTAGCGCAGGCGCATGCCTGCTGCGTTGAACAGGAAGGCTTTTTCCTCATCGAAGGCCGCCACTATGGCTTCACCCGTTTTGAACTGGCGGGCATCTGCCAGCTTCATGACGATGCGCTGACCGGTCTGCGTACGGGCGTAGATGTAGGACTCTCCGCCCAGATGCTCGACGATGTCTGTGGTGAGCTTGAGCTGTACTGACCCTTCCGGAGAAAGAAACTCAGGCCGGACGCCAACAGTCAGTTTATCTCCCTCAGCGGGTAAAGCACCTTTAAGCGCCATGGTGAAAGGAGTCGCCTCGACCCCTTCAAGATGAAGCGTCACGCGCTGGTCCGCCACCGCCTGCACTGTGGCTTCAAGAAAGTTCATCTTGGGCGAACCGATGAAACCGGCAATGAAAAGATTGTCCGGATCATCATACAAGGTAAGGGGGGCCCCGACCTGCTCGATACAGCCCGCGCGCAAAACAACGATCTTGTCCGCCAAAGTCATAGCTTCCACCTGATCATGCGTGACATAGATGATTGTCGTACCCAGCTCTTTATGCAGACGGGCGATCTCGACGCGCATATTCACCCGTAATTCTGCATCTAGGTTGGAAAGGGGTTCGTCAAACAAGAACACATTGGGCTTGCGCACAATGGCGCGACCTATGGCAACGCGCTGACGCTGGCCACCGGACAAGGCCTTCGGTTTTCTATCCAGAAGGCCATCTAGTTCGAGCACCTCAGCTGCCTCATTGACCCGGCGGGTTATTTCTTCCTTGGGTGTTTTGTCAAAGCGCAGACCGAAGCCCATATTCTCGCGCACCGTCATGTGGGGATAGAGCGCATAGCTCTGGAACACCATGGCGACGCCGCGTTTGGCCGGATCTACATCATTCATGGGCTCGCCACCAATGGCCAGTGAACCGCTTGAAATGTCCTCAAGGCCGGCGATCATACGCAGCAATGTGGATTTGCCGCAGCCCGAGGGCCCAACGAAAACGCAGAACTCTCCGGCTTCGATTTTCAGGTTGATGTCGTGAATGATATGGGCTTCTCCATAGCGTTTGTTGACATCCTTGAGTTCCAGACTGGACATGCTCACCTCCCGGGTTGGCCTGACCGGATTGCACTTCGGGCTCCGGCTGAAATGAGGGGGCTAGGTGCGGCCGGACAGAAGGCTATCCGGCCGCTAAGGGCTGCAGCGTCGCCCCCAGACGATGCTGCGCCCTGCAAAAGATCGAACGATCAGAAAAGGCTGTTAACCTCTTCATTGGCATCGGTAAGGATTTCTTCAGGATTTTCTCGTCCCAGCATGACTCTTTCGAGCGCTGCTTTCACGATGGAGGAAATCTCGTTGCCGTAGTCGGTAATCGGCGGAGCAAATGTGGTCTCTTCAGTGGCAACCTTGGTGAAGGCTGAGACATCGACACCCTTGTCCTCGAAGGCCTTGACGGTGGTCTCGATCTGGTCCTGCTGGGCAGGGAAAACCACGCCCGCTTTGGCAACGGTTGCCTGACATGCATCAGAGCCCAGATATTGCACCCATTTCCAAGCCGCATCCTTGACCGGGCTGCCCGTCCATATGGAATCCGCCAGCCCGTTGAACATGGTTTTGCGCCCTTGTGGCCCGGCAGGAATGGGGGCAAAGGCAACCGATGGCTTTGACTGGTGGTAGAGGCCCACAAGCCATGAACCGGTCACTGTCATGGCTCCCTTATCCGAGAACATCAGCGTTTCCGCCCCTAGGCGCCCCGTCTGCTCCACTGTCGGCATCAGGTGGTGTACACGGGCCAGATCCCTGATCCATGTCAGGGTTTGGGCGAGGCGTGGATCATCGAAGTTATAGTGGGTCGACCATGGTTCATCGATAAAATTCCAGCCCGTGCTGGCGGCCAGATAGGCCCACTCGGTTTCCCCTTGCGGGCTGAGCGGATTAAGCACAAGGCCAAAGGTGGCAATGGAATTGGGGTCAAAGCCCTCTTCATCACCTCGCTTGCCATTGGTGTCGACGGTGAGATGCGCGATGATCTTCTGGAAGCTGCCCCCATCTTCGGGGTTCCAGGTCATATCGGCCAGATCAGATGGTTCAAGACCGGCGGCCTTCAGCTTGTCCTGGTCATAGGCGACTGCGACGGTTGCCCAGTCTTTGGGAAGACCGTAGATTGCGCCATCCTTGGACCAGTTCTCCAGCAAGCCCGGCAGATAGCCCGATGTATCATAGGAGGCGTCAGCAAGAAGCGGAGTGAGATCCTCGATCATCTGGTTGGCGGCAAATTCTGGCAGGCGCATCAGGTGATTGACGAAAACGTCAGGTGCATCACCGGAAATGAAGCTGGTCGTCAGGTTCGTCCAATATTGATCCCAGCCTGTTTGCGTGATCTCGATATGGATGTCGCTGTTCAGTGCCTCGAAATCATTTGCGCACTGCTGATAGACAGGCGCCTGTTGCCCATCCCACATCCAGTAGCGCACGGTGTCTTGCGCAAAAACGGTTGTCGGAGCCAGAATGGCTGCGGACACAAGAAGATAGTTCGTTAGGTTCTTCATAATTCTCTCTCCCTAGAAAATTCGAATATCGGCCTATTTCATGCCGCTTGTTTGCAAGGATTCCACGATACGGCGACCAAAGAAGACGAGCAGGATCAGCACCGGAATGATCGATAGCATCACGGCGGCCATCAGGCCGGTCCAATCCGGCTGACCTTGTCCGGTCTGGCTTTGATAGTTGGCGAGGGCAACGGCCATCACCTGTACATTTTCTTTCTGGCCCACGAGGAACGGCCAGAAGAAGTCATTCCAGGCCTGAATGGAAAGCAGGATGGCCAGTGTGGCCAGCGGCCCGCGCTGTAGCGGCAAGGCGATATGCCAATAGACCTTGAACCAGCTCAGGCCATCCAGCCGCGCTGCTTCTTCCAGCTCCTTGGGGGTTGAAAGGAAGAACTGACGCAGGAAAAAGACTGCGAAAGGCAGCATCAGGATGTTGGGAGCCACCATGCCCGCAAAGCTGTTGAGCAGGCCCAACTGGCGGATGAGGATGAAATTGGGAATGAACAGCACGATCGAAGGGATCATCGTCGCCGCGATGAAGCTGTAGAAGAGCGCATCCCGTCCGGGAAAGCGCAGACGTGCAAAGGCATAGGCGGCCAGTGACGAAAAGAAGAGCTGACCGGTGACAAGAAGGCCGGTATAGACCACGCTGTTTCGAAGGGCGATCATGAAGTTGATTGGCGATCCTGAGTTTGCAGGTGGTGGCACATCGCTGGGCAGGCCCAAAACGCGCAGGAAATTGCCAAAAACCGGATTGTTAACCCATAGACTATTCGCCGTGGAAAAGACATCCGAGGGCATGGTGATCGCTGTTTTGAGCGCCATCCAAATGGGCAACAGCGAGATGATGCAGAAAATGGCAAGGCCCGCATAGCCGAACAGTTTGGGCAGGTTGAGTTTCTTTGACATGAGGTTTCTCCCTATCCCAGATCCGAACGGTCAGCATGCAGCAGGCGCATCTGCAACAGCGTCACTAAAATGAGGAAGACAAACAGCACCATGGACATGGCAGAGGCATAGCCCATGCGGCTGAACTGGAAGGCATTCTCATAGATGTACCAGAGCACGGCGCGGGTGGAGTTGGCAGGCCCCCCTTGCGTGGTCACGGCGATCACATCGAACACTTGGAAAGACCCGACCACGCTGGTTACCAGAACGAACACCATGACAGGGCGCAACAGCGGTAGCGTGATCATGCGGAACATGGCGCTTTCGCTGGCGCCATCCAGACGGGCGGCTTCATAAAGATCGCGTGGGATCGACTGCAGGCCGGCATAGAAGAGCAAGGCAGTGAAGCCGACGTGGCGCCAGATCGAGATACCTGCCACGGAAATAAGAGCCTGATCGGGCGAGCTGAGAAAGGATTGTGGCGGAATGCCGATTCCGGTGAGAAAAGCGTTGGTCAGGCCGATTAACGGATCCAGCATGAGCAACCAGACAAGACCGGCCACCACGTTAGAAATGAGATAGGGCGCGATGATCACAGCCCGGAACAGGACCGACTTGGCGAGCCTGTCTGCGAGCACGGCAATGATCAGGCCGAGGGCTGTTTGCAAGGGAATGTTATAGATCACATAGAGCAGCGTGATCTGCATCGAGTCCCAGAATTTCCCATCGGCCCAGAGCTTGCCGTAGTTATCAAAACCGATCCAGTGTGCTGGGCGCATCAGGTTCCAGTTGGTCAGGCTGATCTGCGCGGCCCGGATGGTGGGAAAAGCAAAAAAGGCAATGAGGCCGATAAGGGCTGGCAAAATGAAAAGATAGCCCGTCAGGGCTTCCTTCCTGCGCAGCCTGTTTCCAAACAGGCCTGATTCTTTGTCCGCGTTGACCGATTTATCGGTTCTTCGGCTGGTCATCATGCTCCTCCCTTCTTGTATGCTGTGCTGGATTTGTAGGGTTCCTCTATCCCCAGCCTAGCCTTACTAACACGTGTTAGTGTAGTTTTGAATTTGCATCTGTCAATGAAAAAAGTTCGACTAACACGCGTTAGTATGGTATCCAGTTGGAATGAAAGCAAAATCTGTCACCAGCCATGATGTGGCCAAACTGGCCGGCGTTTCCCGTTCGACCGTGTCTCTGGTTCTGAACGGTTCAAATGCTGTTAGCCTCAGCGAAGAAACCAAGGAGCGCGTGCGTGAAGCTGCGCGCATTCTGGGCTATCGTCCCAATTCTGCGGCGCTTATGCTGCGCAAAGGGCGAACGGATACGATCGGTCTGGTGATCACTGAAACGCGCTCCATCCGTGTGGATGCCTATATCCCCATATTGCATTACGCGATTGCCGATGTTCTGAAAGAGGCGGGTTACAGCCTGCTATTGGAGACCTTCGAACGGAAGAAGGGCGTCAATCCCTATACGGATCTGGTCTTTTCCCATCGGATAGACGGGCTGATGGTGCTCAGCCCTCATGTTGAAGACAAGGATCTTCATGCCTTGCTGGATAGCGGCTTTCCCGTTGTGCAGATCGGCTCGATCGGACATCCAGAAGAGCTGAGCGTGACGACCTGCACCAGTGACAGCACAATGGAAGCCGTGCGCCATATCGTGGATTTGGGACACCGAAATATCGGCAGCGTTCCCTTTTCGCCTGCGGGCTTTTCCGCGACCGATTCCCGGTTGGAGGAACTGCGCCAGGAACTTTTAAAAAGTGGAATAACGCTCGACGCTGATTGCATCGAGTTCGGCGATTTCAGTGCAGAAAGCGGCTATAACGCAACCCTGCGCCTGATGAAGCGGCAGCCACGATTAACGGCCATATTTGCAGGCAATGATACCATCGCGCTGGGCGTGATCGGGGCGCTCAATAGCCTTGGGCTGTCGGTGCCCGGCGATGTATCCGTTGTTGGCTATGATGATCTACCCTTCTCGGGTTTCATCTCGCCGCCCTTGACGACCGTGAAAATGAATGCAGACCATCAGGGCCGGCTTGCAGCGGACCTTATGGTCAAACGGTTGAAGGGTGAGACGATACCGCAAAAGCGGCTTGTCTTGCCTTCGCAAGTGGTCTTGCGCGCATCAACAGCCAAAGCGAGAAAGCAGGCCTCAGATCTGTAAAAGCCTTTGGTCCCCATAGACCGCAGGAGCTGGGAGAGGCTGAAGGAAAGACATTCCGAACCGGACTAGATGGTAAGCGCCTTGAGAGCAATCTTCTCGGCATTGATCCTCGGGGCGATCAGATCGCGTAGGAGCCGATTTCGAAGGCGGCATCTGCGATACCCTGACGAATGGCATGGGCTAGTTTCAGGGCATTTGGCGTATCGCTATGGACCAGAATGGAATCGATCTTGACAGGAATGGCTTCGCCCGTCGTGAGCTTCAGCTGGCCTGATGAAAGGGTTTCAGCAACTCTGAGTCGGATATCTTCAGGCTCATGCAGTAACGCACCAACCGTGCCGCGCGGAGCAAGACGCCCCGGAGCAGAGTAACCCCGATCAGCCAGAAAGGAATAGACAACCTCTATACTCTCTTCTTCGGCTATACGAGAGGCCTCGGTATCGGCCAGCCCGATGAATTTGAGGGAGGGATCGAAGGACTTCATGGCCTTGATGAGTGTCCGCGCAACATCGGCGTCCGCAAAGGACAGGTTCCCCAATGCCCCATGGAAATTGGCATGGGTGAGCTGTGCACCGCGGTGTGCGGCAATGGCTGCAAGCGCACCAAGCTGAGTGATGGTCATCAACTCAAGTTCTTTGAGCGTCATTGTCATCATCCGGCGGCCGAAATTCTCTCGATCTGGATAGCCAATATGAGCCCCGACCCGCACCTTGTTTGTTTGCGCAAGGGAAACGGTTTCATCCATGATCAGGGGATCGCCAGCATGGGCGCCACAGGCAATATTGGCCGATGTGATCAACGGCATCAGATCGGCATCTGGCGCAATACGGTAAGGACCGAATCCTTCACCAAGATCGGAATTGACATCAATGCTTTTCATCAGAACTCTCCCTAGTGAAGGCGGGGTGTTTGTTGTTTATTCCAGATACCCGGGGCTGGTCTATATGGTAGTAAAGAGTGGTGCAGGACCGACCAAAGCCGCACAAGCCACTCTTGAAGACAAAGGGCCTGTTGGTTAGGGCGCCAAATGGAATGCTGCGCAGGTCCTGATTTCATCCAGCATCCGATTTTGCTTTTCGGTTGCCGCCTTTGCTTCCTCTAAAGCGCAAGGGACAAAGCGCACTGTGCTGCCAAGCCTTGCCTGCGCCAGAAGTGGCAGGTCTGCTTCAATCACGACACCCAGTTTGGGGTATCCACCTGCTGTATTGGCATCCGCCAGCTGAATGACAGGTTTGCCGGAAGAAGGAAGCTGAATGGTGCCGGGCAATATACCGTGTGACAACAATTCCTTGCGCTCCATGGGGATAATTTCTTCCCCCTCCAACCGATAGCCTATGCGGTTGCTATCTTGCGAAATCTGCCAGGCCTGTGCAGTAAACAGCGTCTGGTTTTCACGGTCGTAATCGCCCCATTCTGCTGCCTGAATGAAGCGTAGAGGCTGGGGAATAGCCGTGCTTTCAAACAAGGATTGCCAGATAGTAGAGCTCAAGCCAAAGGCAAGGGGAGGCGAAAGAGTGGCTTTGTGAAGCGCTGCGAGGCGATCTCCCTTTTGCAGGGCTCGCCCTTCAAGACCGCCAAAGCCGCCTTTCATATCAGTTGCGCGTGAACCTAGAATTTCAGGAACATTCAGCCCGCCCCGCACAGCCAGATAACCGCGCATGCCGTTGGTGCTAAAGCCCATCTTGAGGGTCTGGCCGGGGCGCAGGCTTTGCACCCACCAGCGCGGCAACGGCTTGCCATCCAGCATGGCCTTGCAGTCGGCTCCGGCAAGGCAGATATCAACCGCTTCCAGAATGCGACATTCAAAGCCACCCAAGGTGATTTCGATGCCTGCGGCGGTTTCTTCGTTGCCCAACATGGCGTTGGCTATGCGCAATGCCAACGCATCCATCGCACCACTGCGACCGACGCCGAGTGATCCGAAGCCGGGGCGTCCGAGATCCTGTATGGTTGCCAGCAGACCCGGCGCAGAGATCTCGATCATGCTATCAACTCCTGAACAACGAACCGGATCCTGTCTCCGGGCATGATGAGGGAAGGGCTCCGTTTGGTTTCGTCAAAGAAGGAAAGCTCCGTCTTGCCGATGATATGCCACCCTGAAGGCGATGTCTTGGCAATGACGCCAGCCTGAGCGCCCCCGATCACCACGCTGCCTTCTTGCACGCTCAAACGGGGCTGGGCGCGGCGAGGTGTGGTCAATCTTGGATTCATGCCGCCAAGATAGGCAAATCCGGGCTGGCTGCCGAGGGCAAAGGCGACATAGTCCGGTTCCGAGTGCAGGGCGACGACTTCATCGACACGAAGACCGCAATAGTCTGAGAGCTCGCCAAGATCCATGCCCGTCTCACCGCCATAAATAACCGGGATTTCGACGAGGCGCCCATCGATCTGTTGTGGCCTTGTCCGTTGCCAAACCTGTTCAAGCTCAACCGTCATGCGCATCGGGTCGCAGTCGGGTGCCAGATAGACCAGAAGGGAATGCATGCCCAATACGGTCTCAACCACGCCTTCAAGCGCTTTGCAGGCTTGATCATAGGCCCAATAGCGGCTTTGTATGTCAACCGAAAGAGGTCCGCCTGACTGCACCAGCAAAGCGGAGGCCCCCATATGGGAGATGCTTATGGCTACGGAAGACGGCATTGTTTCTTTCACAGAAGGTGGCTTTCGGCTTGGACGTCTGTGCCCGTATCTGTCAGGCACAAACGCGCGATTGGGGAACCCCTCGATTGAGAGCTTTACCACGGGATTTTAGAGACTTTCCCTATTTTGCATAGGCTCCGGTGTACGTGCCTGCAGCAACGGAAGCAAGAATTTCTTCTTCCTTCTTCTGCTGGGCGCGCGTGTTTGCCAGAAGGGTTTCGGCTTCCTGCGGCGCGATGGCCACGACGCCATCGGCGTCCCCCATGATGATATCACCCGGATGCACCATCATGCCGCCGATGCTGACTGGAATGTTGATGGCTCCCGGACCGTCCTTGTAGGGGCCGAGATGGATGAAATCCCGCGCGAATACCGGAAAGTCATTGCTAGAAATATTGTCTATGTCGCGGATCGCACCATCAATCACATAGCCCGCAGCCCCACGCGATTTGGCAATGGCTACCATGATTTCGCCGATGAGCGCCCGGTCGCAATAACCGCCACCATCGACAACGAGAATTTCGCCCGGTTTCACAATGTCCAGCGCACGGTGGATGAAGCCATTGCTGCCCGGCACAACCTTGATCGTAAGCGCACGGCCGACCATGACACCGGCCCGATGGAATGGCTTGATGCCCTTGGCGCCTCTCAGACGATCCAGATTATCGCTGACATTGGCCACAGCGCAGGTCGCGAACTCGGCAATGAGGTGATCCAGTTTGTCTTCACTCGGGACCATTTCGGTCTTGCTCATCGCGGTCATTGGGCCGCCTCCTGGTTTGACGGGTTGTCAGCCAACTGCAGTGTTGACACAGCTTGAGAAATGGCAGTCATGCCCTCGGCGATGACCTTTTCTGAGGCCGCGAAGCTAAGACGCAGGAAGCCGGGCAGCCCATAGGATGTGCCGTCCATGAGAGCGACATGGGCCTCTTCAAGAAGGTAACTGACCAAGTCCAGGTCTGTTTCAATCCGTTCTCCGGCTGCCGTCTTGCTGCCCAGAAGGGCGCGAACATCCGGGAACACATAGAAAGCAGCATCCGGTGCCTTGCAGCGGATGCCGGGCACTGCGTTAAGGCCATCGACAATGGCTGCGCGTCGCTTTGTATAGAGTGCTACCATATCGTCAACACAGGACTGATCGGCGTTAAGCGCGACCGTTGCTGCCGATTGAGAGAAGGAGCAAGCGCAAGTGGTGCTCTGTCCAAGCAGCTTGACGACGGCTTTGACCAGATCTGACGGGCAGACGGCGTAGCCTATCCGCCAGCCTGTCATGGCATAGGCCTTGGACATACCATTGACAATGACGCAACGCTCAGCAATCGAAGGGTCGACCGCCATCGGGGAATAGTTTTTTACGCCCTCGAAAGCGATATGCTCATAGATCTCGTCAGTCATGATGCCGACCTGCGGATGCTTTTTAAGCACCTCGATCAAGCCACGCCATTCCTCGCGGGTATAAACGGCGCCGGTCGGGTTCGACGGCGAGTTGATGATCAGCCAACGGGTGCGGCTGGTAATCTGGCCCTCGAGCATATCCGGCGTCAGCTTAAAGCCCGTTTCCGGGCCACAAGCGACGATCTTCGGCTCACCACCGTTAAGAGAAACAATGTCCGGATAGCTCACCCAGTAGGGCGCAGGAATAATCACCTCATCGCCCGGATCAAGAGTGGCGGAAAAAATGTCGAAAATCAGCTGCTTTGCGCCATTTGCCACCACAATCTGGCTCGCGGGAACGTCGATGTCATTGTCCCGCTTGAGCTTGTCGGCAATGGCTTGCCGCAGTGCCGGAGTGCCTTGCGATCCCGTATAGTGGGTGTCTCCAGACAGCATCGATTGGTGGGCTGCTTCTATAATATGAGCGGGCGTGTCAAAGTCTGGTTCGCCAAGGCAAAAGTCCAGAATCTCGACACCCTGAGCGCGCAGCTCATCCACTTTCTGCTTGGCAGCAATGCTCGCGGAAGGTCGCAGTTTGCGAACTTTTTGCGAAATTGTGATCGACATGCGATTAGACCTCTTAGACAAATTTGACAAGAAGGTAGGCGGCAAGTCTCAGCAAAAAAAGCGAATTAAAATTATTCGAAAGGATCAATTTTGGGAATGCATAGGATAATTGCGGACCTGTTGTTTAAAAAGGTAGAATGTGGAAAGACTTATGGATTGCGTTGTCTATGTCGTTGTTGTTCTCGCTTCAGTAGAAAAGTGATAGATCAGTAATTTTCTCACTATCAATTCCTTTTTCTCATGAGAAGAGCCGAATTTAATTCGCTTTCTTTTGTTGCTCAATGTGGCAAGTATGTGGTCAAGTCAAAATAACACCAGCACCTGAGGAGACACTCCTATGATTACCCGCAGCAGTTTGGCACTTTTGCTCCTGGCCACTTCTCCCGCTCTGGCAGACAATTGGGATCTGCCTCTGGCATGGCCTGCCGACAACTATATCAGCGTTGGCGCTCAGTCCTTCGCAGACCGCGTTCGTGAAGAAACCGAAGGGCGTATCGACATCACCTTGCACACCGGTGGTTCCCTTGGCTTCAAGGGCCCGGAAATGCTGGGTGCCGTGCGCGATGGCCTCGTGCCGATCGGCGACATGCTGATGAACCAGCAGATTGGTGACGAGCCAATGCTCGGTCTGACATCTCTGCCTTACTTCCTTTCTTCGTTTGAAGAATTGCAGGCTTTCGAAAAATATTTCCGTGCTGACCTGGAAGACATCTTTGCGAAGAACAACCAGAAACTGCTCTATACCATTCCTTGGCCACAGCAGCAGATCTGGACCAAAAGCGAAGTCACCGATCTGGCATCCATCAAGGACATGAAGATCCGCTCTTATGACCGCTCTTCCACCGACGTGTTCGCCTCCGCTGACATGACTCCGGTTCAGTTGCCTTGGGGCGAAGTCATTCCTTCCCTCGCAGCAGGCACCATCAACGCTGTGGCAACCTCTTCTCCGTCTGCTGTCGATGGCTCCTTCTGGGAATTCCTGGACTATGGCTTCCCGACACGCCAGACCTGGAACATGAATGCCATGACGGTAAACATGGACAGCTGGAACGGGCTGAGCGAGGAAGACCAGAAGGCCCTGACATCCATCGCAAATGAAATGCAGCCAGCTCTGTGGCAATCTGCGCAGGACGAAGACACCAAAAACATGAAGATCCTCGCAGAGCAGGGCATGACCCTTGCTCCGATCTCTGATGAATTGCGTGCAATTCTTGCTGAACGGGCAGAACCTCTGCGTGCCGCTGCAATCGAAAAAATGGGCGCAAAAGCTAAGGACGTTGTCGAAGGCTTCAAAACCAAATAAGAGCCCGACAACAATAAACCAGCCTGTCGAGGCGAATGCTCTGTCATTCGCCTCGATCCTTATAAAACACTCTCACACCGGGAGTAGCATTGTGAAAATCTTGAAAGCCATTGATCGCTTTTCCATGGGGCTTTCGCTCTTATCCGGCATTATGCTTGGATGCATGGCCTTGCTGATCGTTGCCGAAATCTTTCTGCGTAAATTTGCAGACATCAGCTTGCATTATGTCTGGGAAGTGAGCGTGTTTGCCCATATGGCCGCAGTCTTTCTTGGCGCTGGCTGGACCTTGCGCACCGGAGGACATATTCGCGTCACCCTGTTGCTGGGCAAGTTGCCGCGTTTGGGAGAATGGATTGCCACATTGTTCGGTCTTGCCATCTCGGCCTATATGAGCAGTGCTCTCACCAAACTGGCATGGAGCTATTATGCCAGCGGACGGACGAGCGGTTCGGTGACTGACACCCCGCTTGCAATCCCCGCCACGATCATCGCCTTCGGAGCCTGTATGATGACGCTGCAGATTCTCCTGCGCGCCCTACGGCTTGTACTTGGCGAAGCACCTGATCTTGATACGACTGGCGAAGACGCCCCAGCCCCGATTATGGATTGAAGAGCCCATGCCCGCTTCTGTTATTCTCCCTCTCGTTCTGCTTGTTGTCATTCTGGGGTCTGGCGTCTGGATTGGCCTTGGTCTTGCCGGTATCGGCCTGATCAGTCTTGAGGTCTTCCGCAATGTGCCCGTTGACAAGCTCTTTTCCCAATCCATCTGGAATGGCCTGTCTTCGGCTGAATTGTTGGCCCTGCCGCTCTTCATTCTGATGGCTGAGCTGATCTATCGCTCCAAGTTTATCGACGGTGTTTTTGGTGCTCTTGAACCCTGGTTGCGCAATCTGCCCGGTGGCCTGTTGCACACCAACATCATCGGCTGCGCCCTGTTCGCGCTGATTTCTGGCTCCTCTGCAGCCACCACCAGCTCCATCGGCCGGATTACGGTCGGCGAATTGCGCCAGCGCGGGTATGATGAACGCATGACCATCGGTACGCTGGCCGGTGCCGGTACGCTCGGATTTCTCATTCCGCCGTCCATCGTCATGATCATCTATGGCGTGCTGTCGCGCACATCGGTGCTCAAGCTGTTTGCTGCTGGCATCATTCCCGGTATCTTTCTCTGTGTCGCCTTCATGGGCTATGTTGCAATTGTCACCAAGATGAATCCGGGCATGGTTGGCAAGACAGAGCCAATGAGCAAGCCGGACCTTTGGCGGGCGCGTTTCAAGCAGCTTCCGCTGTTGTTACCATTTCTTCTGCTGATCGTCGCGGTTCTTGGCTCCATGTATGGCGGCCTTGCCAGCCCTACAGAAGCGGCAGCTTTTGCTGTGGTCGCGACCGTTGTTATCATGGCTTTTGAGGGCTCTCTGACCATTTCCAACCTCAAGGATGCAGCAATTGGCACCTCTCGCACGGTCTCCATGTTGGGGTTGATCGTCGCAGCGGCTTCCTTCCTCTCCGTAGCTATGGGATTTCTGGCCATTCCTACCACGATCTCGCGGATCGTGACGCAGATGGATCTTGCTCCATTTGCCTTGATCCTGCTGCTGATCGTTATCTACATGATCCTTGGAACCTTCCTTGAAGGCATGTCCATGATCGTCATGACCATCCCAATCGTATTGCCACTGGTGCAGTCCGCAGGCTATGACAAGATCTGGTTTGGCATCTTTCTTGTGATCATGGTGGAACTGGCTCAGATCTCTCCACCTGTGGGCATGAACCTGTTCGTGTTACAGGGTATCACGAAAAAACCTCTTGGTGAGGTGGTGAAAGCGGCGATGCCATTCTTCCTGATCATGATGGCCTTTGTTTTGCTGCTGGCCCTGTTCCCGCAAATTATCAGCTTCCTGCCCAATCTGGTGATGGCCTGAGGAAGGCGCTGAATAATTCAAATGGGTGAACAATACAAAAAGGGTGGGCCGGTTTTGGGCTCACCCTTTTGTCTGGAATGAACAGCTATAGGCAGCTTAGATCGTTGCGCCATAGATCGGCGAGACAGTGAAATCGCAATGGGCCTGTGCCAACTCCACTACTCGCAGCTTGAATTGCGACAGGCGGTCATGCCGATAGAGCAGGGCATAGCGCACATGTGGCATCTGCGATTGCATGACCAGTCGCCTCAGACTCCCAGCCTGAATGAGAGAGCGCACAGCAGCGATCGGGAGATAACTCACCCCCAGACCGGACATCGTGAATCCGATCTGTGCCAACAGGCTTTCGCAATTGATGGTCTTGGAGGGAGTGATGCCCTGACTTGATAACCACCTGCCATAAACAAGCCCGGTTCCGGATTTGTTGCCCTGAACGAGCATCGTGAAATTGGCCAGATCCGACAAAGAGAGAGGGGTGTCGGAGTCATCCAGATCGGGAGAACACATCCATGCATTTTCAACCAGTCCCAAGGGCTCTGAAACGCAGCGGGAATCGTTGAAGACATCAGGAATGACGATCATGTCGATTGTATCTTCCATCAGCCTGTCAAACAGGGCTGAGCTGGATTCGACAACCGGCTCAATGTTGATGCCGGAATAATCTGCCTTGATGCTCTTGACCAGATTGGGCAACCAGGTCATTGCCGTCAATTCGGTCACGCCAAGACGAAATTGGCGGATGAGAACATCCTGTGAGCTGATCCGTTCTATGAATGTGTCTCGCCCTTCCAGCAATCCTCTGGCATAGTCAAGCGCCTCAGCCCCTTTTTCAGTGAGGCGCGCTGACCGTTTGCTCCGATCAAAAATAGCCACATTGAAAAGCAGCTCGAAATCCTGAACACGTTTCGAGACAGCAGACTGCGTGGTGTTGAGCTTGTCCGCCGCAGCGGCAAAGCTACCAAGTTCAGCGATCCAATAGATTGCCTCAAGCTGCTTGAAGGTAATCAAGGCGTGCGATGTCCTATCATGTCGACTGCTCGGGTGGCAGATCCAAAAGCAGTGTCATTGCGTCTAAATTTCTCGACATGATAGCACGAGTTAATAATGAGAATAAGTGATTATATATGATAATATTGTATCAAAATTGGGAATGAAAGTCTGGTTAAACGAAGCAATTGTCTTTCGGATCAGTGGCTTTTTGCTTTGGACTGCCTCGGAAAGGAGAAAGGGCTGCAAATCTCGCGGCCATTCAGATTGCCTCTCTTCTTCAATTGCTTCTCCGAAATGATTGACGTCTTGAGACAGGGAAAGAGGCCATCTCCTGAAGCTTTATCCTGGCTTCCTGCCCTCTGAGCGCGCGCGCTCATTAAAAATTAATCCCAACAGACCTCCCAACAAAAGCGCCATCGCATGGCCGGGCTTGGGATAACCTGCTGTCATCAAATCAAGCGCCAGCCCGGGAACCAACGACAAGGCGACCAAAACAGTCCCGAGCACCCGCTTGACGTTGCGATCAAAGATCAAAACGAGAGCAACGGCAGCCAACGCAAAGACGGCTTGAGATGCTCCGGTTCCAACGTCCCAAGGGGCCTTTATCCCAATCGGGCTGATATATGTGGCAAGTCCGCCTGCAAACAACCAAATGACGAGTATCCGGATCGGGCCTATCTTTCTCTCAACCAGACTGCCAACAAGCAAAAGACACACCGCATTGTAGAGCATATGACCTTGTTTAACATGAATGAGCTGGGCAGTGATAAATCGCCATAGTTCAAGATTTGCAATGTCTGCAAAAGTCGTCCCGCCATAGTCTCTGAGTGCTGAAACTCTGACCGTGCTAAACAGGCTCCCATTTGCGTCATAGGCAACCCAGACGGAAGCAACTATGGTCGCCAAGGTTAGCGTTGCGGATGCAGGTTTGATTGAAAATTTAAGGAATTGGCGCATTTGAATAACCGGGGTGTTCTTTCAGAAGGAACGCGGAGTGTTTATGTGATTGGGTCCGTTTTGAGGAATGAAACTCACACCGCGCTTGGGGCGTGCCTCATCGGTCGTGCTCAAGGCAGAGAAAGCACAAAACGCTATTCTGAACCGGATTAGATAGTCCGCAGCGCCTTGAGAGCAACTTGCTCGGCTCTCGTGCAGGCCATCACATCCGGGCTCCTCATGGCTTTGTAAAGCACAATGGCATGTTCGGTGGCGGCCTGTAGCTGCATCTTCTCAGGTTGGGCTACCGTCTGGCGGAGCCGGTCTGCAAACTCCGGGAGCAGATGTTCGATTTTTCTGACGCCTCTGGCTTCAAAACCGGCCTGCTGCAACGCCAAAGGCCCTAAAACCTGCCCCCTAAGAAAGCCGAGAAAATCAGTCGCCTCAAAATATTCGCCGCGCCCGATTTTACCCGCGCAGTAATGAATCCATGTCCAGAATCGGTCTTCGACCCATTGTTCATCAAGGCGTGGATAGGCGCCAACGCCCGTTTTGAGAGCGTCGGAAAGCTGGTTGTCTCTTTCCCATAGGACCGTCGGCTCGTCCACACGATCGGCGGCATCTTCAACTTCGACGAATTTGAAATCCACATGCAGGCCGTCCGGCCCATAAAGCGCAATGACCAGCCTAGGCTCGCCCACATGCTCCCCTGTGAAAGCGGAGAGGAGTTCCCCCAGACTAGCGACAATGTCCAGCCGTTCATTCTCAACGGCGCCATAGCAATCAGCAGCAACGGCAACCACCAAGTCAAGATCACTGAACGCATCAAGGGCATCTTCGCTGTAGGAGCCGGAGCAGGCCAGGCCAACGATGCGTGCATCGACACTGAGCGTTTCTATCGCCTGCCGTATGAAGGCGCGGTGTGCTGGGGTTGCTGTGCTGGGAAAGTCCATCGTGAAATCCTGTTGCTGGGCTGTCGATTTCTGAGGGCAAAATTCTGTCAGGCGGTCAATGGAGAGCAGGAAGATGGCTGCGCGCTCGGTTATTGGCTTTTCGGGCTCTTGGTGGAGTCTCGTACCACCAGTTCCGTTGGCAGTGTGATCTGGTTGAACGGCACATCCAGCCCGGCGATCATGGCCATCAGCATGTTGACCGCCGAACGCCCCATTTGCTGCAGGGGCTGGTGCACGGTCGTCAGGGCTGGATGCATCTGTTCGGAAAGGGTAATATCGTCAAAGCCGACAAGGGAAATGTCATCAGGCACCGAGAGACCGGCTTCGCGAATGGCGGACATAGCCCCAAGGGCGCTGACGTCATTGGAGGCGAAAATCGCTGTGGGCCGCTCTTTGAGCGCCAGTAGCTGCTTGGCCGCATCATAGCCACCCAGCTGCATATAGTCCCCCTCACAGATCAGGGCGGGGTCAGTATCCAGATCATACTGGGCGACCATATCCTGATAGGCCTTTAAACGACTACGCGCGGAAAGCAGTTTGAGATTGCCTGTGATAAAGCCGATGCGCTTGTGGCCCAACTCGATCAAATGGGACATCGCCTGCCGGCCGCCCTGATAGCCGTCAGTAATCACGGCGGGGAAGGTGGGTTCGTCAAAAACGGTTTCCACCGTAACCACCGGCAAGGAGGCATCACGCAGCTTTTCCAGATAATCGGCCTCGTAAGGCAACAGAACAATGATGCCGTCTGCGACCTGTTGCAACAGGTTGACCACACTGGAAGGCGGCTGGGTGTCATTGTCTGGCAGGGAATAGACGAGCATCTCATAGCCCGCCCCCCGGATTGTTGTGCCAATGCCCATAACCATCTCGCCTGTGAAAGAGGTGTGCAGCTGCGCCACGACGCCGATGATATGAGTGCGACCGTTGGAAAGCTTCTGCGCCAGAGGGTTGGCCACATAGCCCATTTCACTGGCAATGCGCTGGATATCCTCGCGCGTCTTGTCTGAGACACCCGGTTTGTCATTGAGCGCACGGGACGCCGTCATGCGTGAAACACCAGCAACTTTTGCAACATCGGCGAGGGTGGGTTTTGGCATCTTCACTTGCAACCGTCTAGTTCAGCCCGAATTGGCAAATTGATCAAGATATAACGCTATCGTGTAACGCAACAGCCTTTCCCGATAGGCGACTTTATACTTACACCGCTTGCTTCTCAGAAGCCTTCAGACAGATCACTCTTCGACTTTTGTATAGTTTTTTGTGGTCTTAGTCTTAATTTTCGGGCTACATCGGCAGGAAACGGCCTTTTTGTCGCTCAGTTTGACCTTCATACAGTCTTCTGCGCTCTTTTCAAGTTTATTGACATGCAATAACGTTACCGGTAACGTAGCATCTGTAAGATTGAAGGATCAAGCCTCGGGTCTGATCAACTCTTGAAAATATGGGAGGAAAGGATGCAGCTAAAACATTCAGGGCGCGTCGCCGGTCTTCTGTGCGGTGTTGCCATGGCAGGCCTTCTGCCAATGAGCGCATCGGCTGACGACACAAAAATCATCACATCATGGGATTTGCAAACGCAGGAACGCACGGTTGCCACGATCCGCGACGCAGCGGACCGTTTCGAAGCTGCCAATCCCGGCTTCAAGGTCGAAGATGTGCACATCGCAAACGATGCCTATAAAACCAAATTGAAAATTGCGTTCGGTGCAAACGAAGCCCCTTGTGTATTCACCAGCTGGGGTGGAGGCCCTCTGCGTGAATATATCAAGGCAGGCAACGTGACCAATCTGACGCCCTATCTGCAAAAGAACAAGGAATTCGCCGACCGGTTCCTACCAGCCAGTTTCTCGCCAGCCAAATATGATGGCGATGTCTATGGTCTGCCTGTGATGGGCACCTCTGTAGCGGTGATCATCTACAACAAGGCCATCTTCGAGAAATTCGACATCAAGCCGCCAAAGACCTGGGCGGAGCTGATGGATGTGGTCGAAACCCTTAACGAGCACAAGATCGCGCCGTTTGCGCTGGCCAACAAGGCCAAGTGGCCCGGCTCCATGTTCTTCGTCTATCTGGCAGATCGCATCGGCGGTCCAGAAGTGTTCCAGAAAGCAGCCGACCGCGAGCCGGGTGGCTCCTTTGAAGATCCGACCTTCATCAAGGCCGGCAAGTTGCTTCAGGATCTGGTCAAGGCTGGCGGCTTTGCCAGAGGCTATAACGGGCTCGATTATGACATTGGCGGCTCGCGTCGTCTGCTCTATTCCGGCCGTGCGGCCATGGAGCTGATGGGTAGTTGGGAATTTGGTTCTATCGAGAATGAAAATCCCGAGTTCGCTAAGAATGTCGGCTTCTTTACCTTCCCGGCAGTGGAAGGGGGCAAGGGCGACCCGAACAATGCCATCGGCACCATGGGAGACAATTATATCTCCATCAACTCTGCATGCCCTTATCAGGACAAAGCCTTTGAGCTGCTGATGTATTCAACCGATGACACGGCTGCCAAACTGAAGATGGAAGACAACAAGATCTTGCCCATTCAGGACGCCAAGGTTGAAGATCCTTACCTTGCTGACGTGATGGATGCCGTTGCCAAGGCTCCGAGTATCCAGCTCTGGTATGATCAGGAACTGGCACCATCGCTGGCCGAGATCCATAAGGATACCACACAGCAACTGCTGGGGCTCTCCATCACGCCGGAAGAAGCTGCCGCCAAGATGGAAGCCGCAGCCAAAGAGCTTGCGGGCAAATAATCTCTCTTGAGAGACAATCCGTCGACATTGTGATCGATCTTTCCGGCCGCTGCCTTTCAGGGGCAACGGTCGGGTGCGGCCAAATGAAGGGATACTCCTCATGTCTGGTGGATCTCAACAATCCATGACACTTCGTTCAAGACAATCCTACCGGCGAGCGCAAAAGCTGGCCCCGTTTGTCTTTCTCGCTCCGGCAATCATCCTGTTGTCGGTCTTCCTCCTCTATCCGTTGATCTACAGTTTCCAGCTTTCTTTCCTGGATTGGAACGGGCTGGGCAATGGCGCCCGCTTCAACGGACTGGACAATTGGGAGCGGCTGCTCTCCGATGCCATATTCTGGCAATCGGCGCTGAACAACATCTATCTGGCTGTCTTCTCGGTGCTGATCCAGCTGCCCATCGCGGTGGTGCTGGCTGTGGTGCTGGATGAAGCTGCCAAGGGATCGCGGATACTCAAAATCCTCTATTTCATCCCGCTGCTCATGTCGAGCGTGGCGCTGGGAGTGCTGTTCAAGAATATCTTTGACCCCAACTTTGGCCCCATCAACGCCATTCTCTCAGAACTGGGTCTTTATGACTGGACACAAGACTGGCTGGGCGATCCTGATCTGGCGTTGGGCTCGGTCATCGCCGTTGTCTGCTGGCAGAATATACCATTCTACATGGTGCTGTTCCTCGCTGCCCTTTCTTCCTTCCCCCGGGAGATTGTGGAAGCTGCCAATCTGGATGGCGCCAGCCAGTCGACCATATTCTGGCGATTGAAGTTGCCCCATCTGCAAGGCACGTTCCGCACGGCGGTGCTGCTCGCGGTCATCGGGTCCATGCGTTATTTCGACCTTGTCTATGTGATGACGGACGGCGGGCCTGAACATTCCTCGGAAATGATGGCGACCTACATGTACCACACCGTCTTCAACTCCTTTGAGATGGGCTATGGCAGCACCATTGCCTCGGCGATGTTCATCATCATCACCGTGATTGCCGCTATCTCCATGCGTCTTTCCAAACGCTTTGAAACGGAGGTCTGAGCGATGCAAAAGAAACCGTTCAAATTCTCGAAAATCGCCTTTCCCGTGCTCGGCCTGTTCTGGCTTCTGGTCACCACGCTGCCCTTCATCTTCGTGGCTTTCACCAGCTTCAAGAGTCTGCAGGAGACCTATACCAATGCGGTCTGGATGCCGCCAGAGCATTGGAATTTTGACAATTACATCCAGTTGCTCAATGGATCCTTCCTGACCTATCTGCGCAACTCGATCTTTGTGATTTCCGTCTCTGTCATTCTTATTGTGCTTGTCAGCTCCATGGCGGCCTATGCGCTGGCGCGGCTCAAATTCCGTTTCAACAATCTGCTGTTCGGCCTCATCGTGGCTGGCATGATCGTGCCGCTGCATGTCACGCTCGTGCCCATCTATCTGATGATCAAGAATATGGGTCTGTATGACACCATGTTCGCCCTCATCGGCCCCTATGTCGCCTGTAGCCTGCCGATTTCGGTGTTCATTCTCACCGAGTTCATGCGGCAGGTGCCCAAAGAGCTTGAGGAAGCCGCCTTTCTGGATGGCTGTGGCCCGTTCAAGATTTTCTTCAAGATCTTCTTCCCGCTGTCGGGGCCGGGCATCTCCACTGTGGCCATCTATAACGGCATCATGCTGTGGAACGAGTTTGTCTTTGCCTATGTGCTGACCAGCTCGCCTGGCACGCGCACCCTGCCGCTCGCCGTTTGGGATTTCCAGGGGCAATATGCCGCCGATATCCCGGCGATCCTTGCCGTGGTCACCCTCAGCACCCTGCCATTGATCATCGTCTATGCCATCGGTCAGGAAAAGATCGTCAACGGCATGATGGCTGGATCTTTGAAGGGATAGGCCATGACAGAGCATCGACCCAACCAATTGAACCAAGCTTTTTCCCCTCGCCGCTCGACGCATCCCCTTGATGGGCAGGCGCCGCGGCAGACCAAAGACATCTCTGCAAAGAGGATCCATCAGTCATGACAAGCATTTCCCTAGACAATGCAGCCAAACGATTTGGCCGGGTGACCGTGCTGAATGACATCAATCTGGACATCGAAGATGGCAAATTCTGCGTCTTCCTTGGCCCTTCCGGCTGTGGCAAATCCACCCTTTTGCGCATGATCGCCGGCATCGAGACCCTCTCCGATGGCGAGCTGAAGATCGGTGGCCAGCGCATGAACGAGGCCTTGCCTGCCGAGCGCCGTGTGGCAATGGTGTTCCAGAATTATGCGCTCTACCCCCATATGAGCGTGTTCGAGAATATGGCTTTCGGCCTCAAGCAGGCCAAGACACCAAAGGATGAAATCACCAATCGGGTCAATGAGGCAGCCCGCATCCTGCAAATTGAAAATCTGCTCGAGCGCAAGCCCAAGGAGCTGTCCGGGGGGCAGCGCCAGCGCGTGGCCATTGGTCGGGCCATCGTGCGTCAGCCTGCGGTATTCCTGTTCGATGAGCCTCTATCCAACCTCGATGCCGCCCTGCGAGTGCATATGCGCACCGAGATTGCCAATCTGCATCGCAAATTCCCCGAAGCGAGCATGATCTATGTGACCCACGACCAGACCGAAGCGATGGCGCTGGCCGACAAGATCGTGTTGCTGCGGGCAGGGGACGATGTGATCAAGAAGGGCTCCATTGCCCAAATCGGCTCGCCGCTCGAGCTGTATCACAGGCCGCAAAATCTCTTCGTGGCAGGGTTTCTCGGCTCCCCTTCCATGAATTTTCTACCCGTCACTCTTACGGAAGCATCAAGCGAAGGGGCAACGGTCAAGCTGGAAAGTGGCGAAGAGCTGTTTGTGCCTGTTTCCGCCAGCCATCTGGTAGCGGGTACATCCCTGACGCTTGGCATCCGCCCCGAGCATATGCTGCCCGTTGGTGAGGATGTGAGCGAGCAGGTCTTTTCCCGATCCCTCAACGCGGTCGAGAATTTTGGCGAGTACAGCTTCCTTTATCTCTCAAGCAATGCCGAGCAGCCAATGATTGCCAAGGTCTCCGATGAAGCCGTGGTGAATGTGCGCGGTGCCATCCGCTTCCATGTGCGTCCAGAGCTTTGCCATCTGTTCGACGGGGAAGGCGAAGCGCTGACCCATCTCAACCCCGCCCCCAAATCTCTCAGCTTCGACGCTCTTTCGCTGTGATGCGTGCTTTCAAGGACTGAAAATAATGACTGACATATTTAAAGACGCAACCCAAAGCCCAGAAGCGCGTGCGGATGATCTGCTATCCCGTATGACGCTGGACGAGAAAATCGGGCAGATGCACGCCGTTTGGCTGTTTCTCAACGAGAATGGCGAACATAATGTGCGTAGTGACCAGTTCACCGGCGAAAGCGATGCTGACACCCTGCGGCAGATGCTGGGGCGAGGACTGGGCCAGATCACCCGGCCGCTTGGCACCCGCAGCATAGACCCGGCAGAAGGCGTCCGGGCGCTCAACGCATTGCAAAAATTCATGCTAGAGGAAACCCGCCTCGGCATTCCGGTAATGTCGCATGAAGAATGCCTCTCGGGGCTGATGATCAAGGGGGCGACCCTGTTCCCCTCGGCGCTTGGCTATGGCGCGACATGGAACCCGGAACTCATCGAAGAAGTTGGCAAGATGATCGGCGAGGAAGCCCGGGCCGTGGGCTGCCATCAGGGTTTGGCTCCGGTGCTGGATGTGGCCCGCGACGCCCGCTGGGGTCGTACGGAAGAAACTTTCGGCGAAGACCCCTATCTCTGCGGGCTCATGGCGACCCATTATGTGAAGGGCCTGCAAGGCGAGAAGCGCGATTTGCTGGCCACTCTGAAGCATTATGCAGGCCATTCGGCCAGCGAGGGCGGACGCAACCATGCCCCGGTGCATATGGGCTGGCGCGAACTCAACGACATGTTCCTGCTGCCATTTGAAATGGCCGTGAAACTGGCCAATGCAGGCTCGGTCATGCCCGCCTATCATGACATCGACAATGAGCCGGTGCATGCCTCCCGTCATTTGCTGACCAAGGTACTACGCGAGGATTGGGGCTTTGATGGCCTGATCGTGGCCGACTATGTGGGCGTTTCTCTGCTGTATCAGCATCATGGCGTCGCAAGCGATGAAGCGGAAGCTGCTGCCTTGTCCTTCAATGCCGGTCTGGACATCGAATTGCCGGGGGATGATTGCGCCAAGGATCTGGAAGATGCCGTCAAACGCGGTCTCATCACCGAGGATACCATCAACGAAATTGTGAAACGGGTTCTCGTTGAGAAGTTCCGCATCGGCTTGTTTGAGAAACCTTACGCAGATGACAGCGCGGTTACGCTGCAAAGCGAAAAGGCCGTGGATGTCGCCCGTGAAGTGGCCGAACAGTCGGTCGTCATCGTGTCCAATGATGGCATCCTGCCGCTCAGCAGTCAGAAGAAAATTGCCGTCATCGGCCCGACGGCGGACGATCCATTGGCATTGCTGGGGGATTATAGCTTCCCGGTTCACCTCATCCATAATGACGAGGAAGAGGAAATCGGCAATGTCCTCACCCCGCTTGCCGGGCTTAAGGATCTCATCGGTGAAAAGGTGGAAATCACCTACGCGCGCGGCTGCAACATCCTTGATGAACGCAAGGCCGGAGCGCCGGTCTTCCCCGGTGATGTGGACGACAGCACCAGTCTGGAACAGGCATCAAGCCTGTCAACGCGGCTGGACATGATCCCCGATGCGGTAGCGGCCGCTGAGGATGCCGATGTGGCCATCGTCTGCGTGGGCGATCTGTCCGGTATCTTCCAGACCGGCACCGTGGGCGAAGGCTCCGATGTCGACACCCTCAGGCTGCCCGCCGTGCAGCAAGAGCTTCTGGATGCGGTGGTTGCCACGGGCAAGCCGGTCATTGTGGTGCTGTCCTCCGGTCGCCCTTACAATCTGGGTGGTCTTGAAGACAAACTTGCAGCGCAGGTCATGACCTTCTTCTCCGGACAACAGGGGGGCGCAGCTCTTGCCAATGTCCTCACCGGAGCGGTGGAACCATCCGGACGTCTGACCCTGTCCATTCCGAAGAGTGCAGGGGCTGCGCCTTACTTTTATAACCACAATTTCAAAAGTTCAGGCACACCGATCGCGCGCCACTTCGGCTCGGCTTACCCCTTCGGGCATGGCTTGAGTTATACCGACTTCGCATTCTCGGATCTTTCTCTCGCTGAGGATGAGGTGGATTGCGAAAGCGGTGACATCCGCCTGAGTTTCACCATTACCAATACGGGGCAACGGGCTGGCATCGCGGTGCCTCAGCTTTATGTGCGTGATGAGCTGGCCAGTGTCGTTCGCCCCGTCAAGGAACTGAAGGCTTTCACGCGCATCGCGCTGGAAGCCGGTCAGACGGGTAAGGTAACCTTTGTGGTGCCAACCGACATGCTCTGCTTTACCGGTCCGCAAGGGCATAGGATCGTCGAGCCGGGACAGTTTGAACTGATGGTGGGTGCATCCAGTGGTGATATTCGCCTCAAGACAAAGTTAGCCCTGACAGGGTCGCTCCACACCCTTGCGCGTGATTGGCGCATGGTCAGCAAAGCCGAGATCAGCTAAGGCCTCGCGAACCAGATGCAGGCGGGTATTCCCCGCACCTAGTCTAATCTGACAAATAAAACCCTCATGGTTCTCAAGGCTGTGAGGGCTTTCTGATTCTGAAGGGGCTTGGCCTTTCGCGCTGTCACAAAAAGAAGCGGATTCAATAAAAAAGGCTCCTCTGTCGCCAGAGGAGCCCTTGTAAATTGGACTTCCCGTTCATCCGTGCTGATGACAAACAGGGAAATCACAGCCTCAACATAAAAATAGGTTATAAAATACCACTTATATACACTTTAATCCAAAGTTGTACAATTCGAACGGATGACCTAAGTAAAAGTATCAATGTACGCTTATCGTCTTCCCCTTTTCATTCGGCCAGTGAATTCACGCGCTGACACAGTCTTCGCCCAATGAATGTATGGAAAAATTTGTGGAAATTTGCGAGTGTAAATTTATTAATGCAACCTAGGGGTTTGTTTTTATAGTCCCTTCAGGTGATACTCATGCGCCTACTTATGGAATTTCTTCTTAGGAATAAGACCTTGGGATGCCAAGGATTGATTGCTTGCCTTGAATAGCTGATACGAATTTTGAAAGCGGAGTTTTTGATGGCTACATTTAATACAATTTTTTGGACGGAGCTTGGACGGGTACCATTTGACTTTTCGGATGACTATGTCCCGGATCCTACCAATTACAGCGTTCAGAGATATGATAATTATACCTATAAAGGGGTGACTTACGAAGAATTCGCGATAATTTATGAGACGTGGGATCTAGGTGAGTGGGGCCTTGAGGAAGACTACACCTATGTCGGTGGTAAAGATCTGCTAATCCAGGAGAACGAACTTGTTGGCGGTATTGTACAGACAATAGTTTACAGCTCTAATGAAGAAGATTTTACAACCTTTGAAGAATGGCAAAATTGGTCAGGTTTCACTCTTGATCTTGCCGATGCCTATAAGGCAGCTGAAACCGCAAGTGCCAAAGATGATTTCGCTCTTTGGCAGAGAATCCTGAGTGGCAATGACACCATTGCAGCCGGCAGTTATCATACTCCAATTTCTGACGCAGAAAGCATTAAATGGGATAGTGGCTCCACCATTTACAGCTATGCCGGCAATGACGTCATCACTACTTATAATGGCGTCGACAAGCTCTATGGTGGCCTTGGAAACGATATCATTAAAGCTGGCAATAATGGTGATTTACTTTTCGGCGGCGCCGGGCTTGATCGCCTCTTGGGTCAGGCTGGAGATGACAAGCTCTTCGGCGGCCTTGGTGCGGATGTGCTGAATGGCGGTGCAGGCAATGACCGTCTGTTTGGTAACCAGCATGGTGACACGCTGATTGGTGGTCTTGGCAATGACTTGCTCAATGGCGGCATTGGTGCCGACACCATGGCGGGCAACCAGGGCAACGATACCTATATCGTTGACAATGTGGGGGACAAGGTCAGTGAGGCGGCGGGCCAGGGCATTGATCTGGTCAAAAGCACGGTCAGCTTTTCCTTGAAAGCTCATAGTCAGAATATCGAAGCCCTGACCCTTCTGGGCAATCAGGCCCTTGACGGTACGGGCAATGGCTTGGGCAATGCCATCACCGGCAACATGAAAGACAATGTGCTGAACGGCCTGTTCGGCAATGATACCCTGACAGGGCGCGGCGGCAACGACACGCTGAATGGCGGCTTCGGCAATGACATTCTCAATGGTGGTTTTGGCGACGATATCCTTAATGGTGGCAAGGGCAATGACAAGCTCTATGCCTCCAATGGCAATGACAAACTGAACGGACATCAAGGCGCGGACAGTCTCAATGGCGGCCTTGGCAACGACACCCTGAACGGTGGGGGTGGCAACGATATCCTCAATGGTCATGGCGGTAACGACACTCTCATTGGCGCCCTCGGCTGGGACAAGCTTTTTGGTGGCGCTGGAGCGGACAGTTTCACGGGAGGTCTCGGAGCCGACGCCATGTTTGCTGGCGCTGACAATGCCGTTGATCGCTTCTTTTTCAACTCTATCAACGACAGCAAGGCTGGCGCGGTACATGACAAGATCGCCCAGTTCGATAGCGGCGAAGATGTGCTTGATCTCTCCGGGATCGATGCCAACAGCACAGCAAATGGCGATCAGTCCTTCGCCTTTGCAGGTACGACCGCTGCGGCTCATTCTATCTGGTTGGAAAATGACGGATCGGATCTGCTGGTCTTTGCCGATGTGAATGGCGATGCCGTCGCTGATTTCGAGATCCAGATGGTCAATACCTCCACGCTGGTGGAAGGCGATTTCGTGCTTTAGATAGCGTTCGGCCATATGGCCATGTGCCAATCGAGATAGAAAAAGGCAGGATATCTTCCCGATATCCTGCCTTTTCAGTTTGAAACTTGTGCAAAGGATCGCTGTTTACAGCACCTCTTGCAGGAAGTGTTTGAGGCGTTCGTTCTTCGGATTGTCGAAGATCTGTTGCGGGGCACCGGCCTCGATGATGCGGCCTTCATCCATGAAGACCACCTGATCGGCAACCTTGCGGGCGAAGCCCATTTCATGCGTGACCACAACCATGGTCATGCCGCGCTTACCAAGGTCGGTCATCAGTTCAAGAACACCCTTGACCAATTCGGGGTCGAGCGCACTGGTGACTTCGTCAAACAGGATGACTTCCGGTTCCATTGCCAATGTACGGGCAATGGCCACACGCTGCTGCTGCCCACCAGACAAGTTGGCCGGACGATGGTTCATGCGCGAAGCAAGGCCTACGTCTGTGAGACGTTCCTCAGCCAGTTTGCGGGCTTCGGACGTCGGCATTTTCTTGACCTTGTTAAGAGCGAGGCTGACATTCTGCAAGGCAGTATGATCCGGGAACAGGTTGAACTGCTGGAACACCATGCCAATGCGGCGTCTGAGGGTCTCCGGCTGCATGGTCAGCACGTCGCTGCCATCCAGTGTCACCGCTCCCGCCTTTGGCTCAACCAATCGGTTGAGGCCGCGCAAGAGGGTTGATTTGCCCGAGCCCGAGGGTCCGATCACGCAGGTAACCGATCCGGCGGGCACTTCCAGAGTCACATCTTTGAGCACCTCGACATCGCCATAGGCCATCGTCAGGTTTTCGATCTTCAGACTTCCACCCTTGAAGGTCGGCCTTGCATCTGCATTCTTGACGGCGGCCTGCTCGGAGACCTCTTCAAGCCCGGAAACCGGAGCCTGTTTGACAATGCGTCCCGTACGCAAGCGGTCATCGATATAGTTGACCAGATGGGTCAGGGGAACCGTGATGATTAGATAGAAGATACCCGCCAGTAGCAGCGGCGAGAGGTTGCCCGTGACCACGGCCTGATCCTGCCCAACGCGAAACAGATCGCGCTGATAGGTGAGTAGACCGAGGAAATAGACAAGGCTCGAATCCTTGACGTTGCCGATGAACTGGTTGACCAGCGCAGGCAGAATGCGTCGGATACCCTGCGGCACAACGATCAGGCGCATGCCCTGGCCATAGCTCATGGAAAGAGCACGACAGGCTTCCATCTGCCCTTTGTCAACGCTCTGGATACCGGAGCGGAAAATCTCACCGATATAGGCGCCTGCAATCAAGCTGAGGGCGGCAATGCCCAGAGGAAAGGGGGAGGGGCCGAAAAGCTCACGACCGATACGGGCAAAGCCCTGACCGATCAGCAGGATGGTGACGGTTGCGGGCAGGCCGCGGAAAATATCAGTATAGATGCGCGCTGGCAGTTTCAGCCAGGGCGAGCGGGAAATGCCCATGACAGCCAGCACGATGCCGATCAAGACACCGAAAAAGGTTGAAAATGCAGCGAGAATTAGAGTGTTCTTGAGCCCGATGTAAAACATGCTGGGCAGAACGGAGGCCATAGCATCAAAATCCAGAAAACTACGCCGTAAGGTTTCTAACCATTCCATTTATAAAGTTGTCCCGTTAATTACCGTTGGCGAGAAAGCCTCAAAATACGAAAAAGGTGCCGCATTAAATCAGGGAGAGGAGGCTATTCCAGGCTGGACCACGTCTTGAATATGAGAGGTGTTTTCTGCCGGTCTCGAGGGCGGGCTGTGCCGCCCTCGATCTTTGCGGTAAGCTGGTTTTGCTCAATGTGCGAACATTACTCTTTTGGCAGATACTGTTCAGGCATTGGGCTGCCCGGGAACCATTTTGTGTGCAGTTCCTTCCAGGTGCCATCCTGCATGGCTTCGTGGATTTTCTCGTTCAGTGCGTCAAGCAGTTTCGGATTGTCTTTGCGGACAACAAAACCGGCAGGCGCATCGAAGGAAGCAAAATTCTGCTGAACCTTTAGATCCGGGAAGTTCTGGCCGAACTGTTTGGCTGCTTCAAAATCAAGGAAGTGCGCATCGATCATGCCATTGTTCATGGCTGCAACGGCACTGTTGTTATCGGGGAAACGTACCAGCTGGGCATCAGGGAAATGCTTCTGGGCATAGTCGTCCTGCAGCGTACCCTGAACGATACCAAGGCGCTTGTCTTTGAGGCTCTCAATGGTGGTGAGCGAGGAATCTGCACTCAGAACCGAGAGGAAGCCTGCCAGATAGCCATCGGTGAAGTTGGCAACTTCCTTGCGTTTTGCAGTGGTGCCGATAGCACCGACAGCAACGTCGAAGCGGCCGTTGGCAACGGACGGAATAAGGGCAGCAAAATCCTGGCCGACGAAGGTGACCTGATCTTTTTCAAAACCGAGGCGGCTAGCGATATTCTGGAAAAATTCCACGTCAAAACCGGAGAAGGTTCCTTCTGCGGTGACAAAGGCATATGGCTTGGCATCGGACATGGTGCCAACCATGATGGAATTCGGGTCGAGCAGATCATAGGGATTATCATCTGCAGCATTGGCGGGGACTGCAATAAAGGATACAAAGAGTCCTGACATCAGCGCCATGCAGGAACGGCGGGTGAGTTTGCCGAGTGTTGTGGTGAGCTTCATGCTGTTCTCCATCGGATCTTTGCCGGTGTCCAAATAATCGAACGAATTTTCCGGCAAAGTCGAATTTTGTTTCGAGTTTGGCGTTTATTAGGCCGATCCTTATTTGTGAGACCGGTCTCAATCAAAGACTATGATGAACTTGACTGCACGTCAACTCATCTGTAGGCATTTAAATTATGGAAAAAAAGAATCTGCATTCTTCGTCCGTGACTGTGGCCGATGTTGCCCGGCATGCGAACGTTTCAAAGTCAACCGCAGCGCGTGTGCTCGGGGGCTATGGCGTAACGAGCGAAAAGGTGCGCGAACGCGTGCAGGCTTCGGCTAAAGCTCTGAAATATCGGCCGAATGAGCTGGCCCGCTCGATGACGACCGGAAAGTCGAAAACAATCGGCGTTGTTGTTGGGGATATTGAGAACTCATTCTTTGGTATCGCTGTGCGCAGCATCACCGATGTGGCCAATGCCCATGGGTTCAATGTGATTCTGGCCAATTCCGACGAAAATTTCGATGTGGAACGTGAAGCTGTGAATGTTCTGGTGGGAAAACAGGTCGATGGTTTGATCGTTACACCCGCCAGCCGCTATGAGATTGGCCATCTGGAAAATCTAAAATCGGAGAATTGCAAGGTCGTGCTTTTCGACCGCGAGATTCCCAGCCTCGATATGGATACGGTTGTCAGTGATGATCAGGAAGCCGCCGCTGCCGTGACCAAACAGTTTCTGGACGCAGGGCACAGCCGTCTGGCTTTCGTGACTGCGACAGAGGAAAAAGACACCGATGCAGACGGTGCCTTGCATATTCCCACCTCATCGGTCGGGCGTCGTATTGAGGGCTTTCTCACCGCTTGCAATGAGGGCGGCATTGCCAAAGAGGATAGCCGAATTGTGCTCAATTCCGATCCCAAGACAGGGCTCGGGGTTTCAATCAGTAAAATGCTGGATCAGCCCAACCGGCCCACGGCCATTCTGGCCTCTGATAGTCATGTTGCTCTCGAGATCTTCAAACAGGCTCAGGAGCGCAATATCGAGATGCCGAGCCAGCTTTCTCTGATCGCATTCCATAATGCCGATTGGACCGAGGTCACGCGTCCTGCCATCACGGTGGTGGATCAGCCCGTTGCCCAAATGGGCCGCTGGAGTGCAGAGCAGTTGATCAAGCGGATAGAAGGCTGCACCGAACCAGCTTTGCGGCATGTCATGAAAATGAAGGTGATCAATCGACAGTCGGTTGTGCCTCCGGCCTGATGGAAGGGGAGAGGCGGCCCGGCATGTGCGGCTTTAACACCACATGCAGGGGATAGCATGCCTTTTCGGGAGAAAATGCCGGACCGATGAGTGACCCCGCCCTTTGAGACGGGGTGTTTTTTCAAGAAACCTTGTAGGGATAGCCGAAGGCGCCGAAGCGGGTGCAGGTGTCGGCTGCAAAGCTGGCTGCGTCATCCAGTGATTGTTCAACGCTATGTCCCATCAGAATACCGCTGATATAGGCGGCAATGAAGGAATCGCCAGCACCCAGAGTATCGGTCACTTCAACCGGCTTGATGCCCTGACGATAGCGTTTGCCATCCACGTTCCAGAAGGCACCATCCGAACCACGGGTCACACCCACGGTCGAAACACCCAATCCTGAGACGGTGTCGATGAGATCATCAATACCCTTGTCATCCAGCTCTGAGCCGGAAAAGAAGGCCATGGTGATATAGGGAGCAACACTCTTCACATACTCGACGTCGTGAAAAGAGGAAAAGTCGAAGGAGACGGTGCTCGCTCTTTCGCGGATCTTGGGCAGTTCATTTTCCAGATAACTGAAAACCGAGGTATGGACACAGCCATATTCCTCGACAGCTGCAAGGTCTTTCTCTTCCATGCGCAGCGCCAACCGGCGCTGGATGCCGCCCTTGTTGGAGCCCAGAAATACCCGGTCACCCTTGTCGTCAAGATGCACAACCGCCTTGCCGTTTTCGCCGCAAGCCTTGCGCAGGCGCTCGATCCAGATGTTTTCAGCGGCAAGGCTCTTGGCGACATGCTCGCCTTCCACATCATTGCCGACAAGCCCGATATATCCAGCTTTCTGGAGGCCAAACCGTTTGGCCAGCACAGCAACATTAAGAGCATTCCCACCGGGAAAGAATTCATTGCGGTCTTTATAGAAGTCGACAACATTGTCGCCGATGCCCAGAAGGGAAGCTTTATTTTCTGAGAGTGTCATTGAAGGGCTTTCAAATTCGGTCTTGTCTTTAGAATTGCTTGCTTTGGGCAAGAAAGTAAAGAACGGGCAGGAGACCAGAGGGGAAAGCCCCCCGCCCGAAGGGAATCAATATTCCATACGCCACATATAGCGGCGAACGGTGAGCGGGTGACCGCGGCTGTCACTGAGTTCGACGGCATAAACGCGCAGAACCAGATTGAACATGATCGGCGTCAGATATTCGGCAGCGTCTCCAGCGATGGCTTCTAGGCCGAAATCTTCCGCGTCGAGAACCGTCAGGCGCTTGGAATATTTCTCGGCAAAAGCCAGTGCGCGTTCATCCATCTTGCGTGCATTGCCAAGGCCTTTGAGAATGATGATTGGCGTGTCGAAATCGGTGATTTCAAACGGGCCGTGGAAATATTCACCCGAATGGATGCAAGCCGAATGAACCCACTGCATTTCCTGTAGCAGGCAGATGGCGAAGGCATAGGCGGTGGAATGGTTGGAGCCCGAAGCCATGGTGTAGATGACCGGTTCGCGCTTGTGGGATTCTCCAAAATCGGACGCCGCGGCGGCGTATTTTTCCTTCAGCTTTTCGCCCATCTCATGCAGCGCGGGCACAGCCTTGCTGACCTGCGCATATTTGCTGTTGCCTTCCAGCTTGTCGAGAATGCCAAAGACCAGCAGCAGCAGCATGACCGAATTGTGCTTGCTGGTTACTGCCAGCGGGTCCCATTCATAAAAGACGGTGTTCTCGGTTGCCTTATCCAGGGGAGAATCTGCCAGATTGGTCAGCGAGATGGTCAGCGCGCCAGCCTTGCGGGCATATTCGGTGGCTGCGACGGTTTCAGGGGTGTTGCCTGAATGGGAGCAGGTGATGACCAAGGAGTCTTTGCCAAGGCGCACCGGAGCGCGGGACAGGAACTCGGCAGAGCTATAGCCATAAGAGGCGATGGATTTGGCCTCGCGGTCAACGACATACTGACCTTCCTGCAAAAGAGCATAGGACCCGCCACATGCTACAAAATAGATTTCACGGATGGTGCCGCGCGCAGCAACCGCAGCGATCGCTTCTTCCAGACCGTAGTTCTTGACTTGATCGTTCATACCGAAATCCTTAGTGACATTATATGATGTCTTGTAACTAATCTGCTATTGAGACCGGTGTCAATATTGCAAAACCGGCATTTTTTGGCAAGAAGAAAGAAAATTTCATTCACTTGTTAGGAATGGCTCACATGCCGATCACGCGGCCGGGTTCATGCGTAGGGGGGCTGACGCTGGGCACGGGAAGGGAGCTTGACGGCAGCCAACGGGAGATTTGAGCCTGCAGATTGCACTACGGGCAAAAAGAAAGGGGCACAAGGCCCCGTGAGTTTTTGCTGTCAGAAGGGCGGGGCGATTGCCTGCTCTTCTTGTGGATCATTGGCCCGAATGACATGGAAACAGGCCATTGGTTATCTGACTACCTGGTCAAAACCGTCTGCATACGCTCAAGGCCATCAAGCAATTGTGCTCGCGGACAGGCCATGTTGAGGCGGATGAAGCCTTCACCTGCTGCGCCATAGAGGGTGCCACTATTGACCAGCAGGTGGCCGTCTGTCGCGAGTTGCGCCTCGATGGCGTCAGAGGAAAGGGAAAGCGCGCGGCAATCGATCCAGGCCAGATAGGTGGCCTCCTGCCGTGTCAGGCGTAAGGTCGGCATATTACTTGCGATGAAGTCCGAAACGGTCTGGTAATTTGCCAGCAGATAGCCTCGCAGTTCATCAAGCCAGCCGCCGCCTTCACAATAGGCCGCGATCAGGGCTGTCACGCCGAAGGGATTGACGTCGCAGACCTCGTGAATGTTGATCGCCTTGTCGATGCGGTTGCGCAGTTCTTCATCTGTTACGACAATATTGGCGATCTGCAATCCGGCAATATTGAAGGCCTTGCTGGGCGAGGTGCAGGTCACAGATGCGGACAGGAATTCCGGCTTGATGGTGGCGAAGGGGTGATGTACATGGCCAGGGAAGGTCAGATCGCAGTGGATCTCGTCACTTACCACGGTCACACCATGCCGCAGGCAGATGTCTCCGATGCGGCTGAGTTCCTCGACGCTCCAGCTGCGCCCCACCGGATTATGCGGATTGCATAAAAGCATCACATGCACATCCGGTTCGGCGGCCTTGGCTTCCAGATCCTCAAAGTCGATGACAAAGCGTCCATCGTCACCGGCAATGAGCACATTTTCCAATGGCGTGCAGCCCATATTGGCGATGGAAGAGAAAAAGCAGTTATAGACCGGCGTCTGGATCAGTACCCGCTCACCCGGTCGTGTCAGAGCCTTGAGGACCGCCGAAATGGCTGGAACCACGCCCGATGTATAGATCACCCAGTCACGCTTGATTGAGAAGCCGTGACGGCTGGTAAACCATGCATCTAGGGCCTCATAATAGGTGTCGGGCACCTTGGTATAACCGAAGACCCCATGGGCGACCCGGTCGGAAAGCGCCGCGATAATGGCTGGTGCCGTGCGGAAGTCCATATCTGCTACCCACATGGGCAGGCTTTGCGGATCATCCGAGCTGTCCCACTTGTAAGATCCGCTGCCGCGTCTGGGAATGATGACATCAAATTGCGAGGGCATGGCTTACGCTACATCCTGAAGCTCGGTTTCGATGGAGCAGGCCCCCGGAGTGATGCAATTCTCGTCGATGATGATCTCGCCGATGCTGCGGGCCTTGATGCTGCCGCTCTTGGGATTCTTGATGCTGGTGATGTCGGTCTTGATGTCGGCCGTCAGCGTAGCATATTCAAAACACAGATCCGTGTCTTCCATGCGACAATTTTCCATCACCAGATCCTGCGCATAGCAAAGCGGTTGCTCGCCACGAATGGTGCAATTGACCAGACGCAGATTCTTCGAGTGCCAGCCGAGATATTCCCCTTCGATCACACTGTCATAGACCGTCACATTTTCTGCCCCCCAAAAAGCATCCTTGGAGGCAAGATGGGAATTGCGAATGGTGACATTCTTGGCGTCCTGAAAGGAATAATTGCCTTGCAGTGTCATGGCGTCGATCTCGATCTCTTCGCAGTTCATGAAGACATAGTCCGCACCCTTCAGCGTCACATTATCGAGGGTGATGTGATCGCAGGTCCAAAGCGTTTCTCCGGCATTGGGGAAACGGGTATTTTCGATGGTGAGATGGGAAACCCGGCGGAACATCTTGGGCGCTTCAATGGTGCAGTTGCGCATGGTCAGGTCCTGCGTGTACCAGATGGCCGCGCGGGCATAGACGGTAAACAGGCTATCCTCGATCAACACCCGTTCGCTATGCCAGACAGGATATTTGCCCATGAAGTCGCACCCGCGGATCACGATGTCATGGCTATGCTTGAGGGGGGATTCTCCAGGGTAGAAGCGGACATGATCAAGTTCGGTTTCACCAAGGGCATAAAGAGGGCGTTCGCCCTCATAGAAACGGTCTTCAATTCTGTTTTTTGTCGTGATCTTGCTTGTCATTTCGGATCTGGTTTCTTGTTTGCGACAGAAGCTGCAACGGACAAAGGAAGCCTTGCTGGGTGCTTGGCGTGTCCGGTTGCTTGCTATCAATGCTTGGGTGGTCCTCATTGACCGCTCCGCTTCAGCGCTTGGGTCCAAGGGTTGGTATGGTGCGAATTTAGGACAGATCCGAATGCCCGTGTAGGTGTCTGAAAGAACAACCAAATATGAATACAGCTCATCAATCTTTTGTGATCTGCCTCGTTGTCCCGCCTATCGATGGATGGGGCTCAATCACTCAGTCAAAGGGCGGGGAAGGGCTGAACAAAGAAACACCGCAAAGGCAGTGCCGATGCGGTGTTCTAAAAGCGGATTGTTCAGCAATAGCGCACCCGGGGCAGCGCCAGCCGAAAAGCTTTAGTTAGCTGCTTCAGGATTATATTGATCATCGGTCACGGCATCCATCCAATTGACATTCTTGCCTTCCTCAAACTGCTGGATGGCATAATGAGTGACAGAGCTTGAATCGGTTGCCCCATGCCAGTGTTTGACATCTGGTGGGCACCAGATAACGTCACCGGCTTCCATGACAAGGCGTTCCTTGCCTTCTTCCTGCACCCAGCCGCGGCCTTCGGTAACAACAAGCATCTGGCCTGCTGGATGGGTGTGCCAGTTGGAGCGTGCATTTGGCAGGAAGGTTACCTTGCCTGCGTTGACGACGAACGGATCTTCGTTGTTAAAAATCATTTCAACATATGCCGTGCCGGTGAAATTCTCTTCCGGGGCAATCATGCCCTTGCGGTCGCTGCCGGAAAATTTCTCCATGCCTTGGGCGAACGCGCCCGTGCTGATCAAAAGGGCTGTGAGGGTAATGGCTGTTTTCTTGAACATAGGGTGGTCTCCTTGTTGGTGATAATGCGCCAGCAAGGCGATCTTCTCGTCGCCGTTGTCTGAGGCCAGGCCTCCGACGGCGGATGGCTGCTCTGCCCAAGCAATCTTCCGTCGTCAGACAACTGCCGTGGCTTTCACGCCAGCTGCCCTTAGAAGATAGGAGCAAGCACGGCTTGAATTAATGACCCGCTCTTTGCTAACTCCTATGATCAAATTTCATGAATAACGCGTCAATCATGAATCTGGTAACGTAATTGTGAACTGGCACCTTCTCAGAAAGGCTGGTCGGGCCACGTCAGCAAAGAAAAGCCCCGGAGCCTTGAAAAGGGACCGGGGCTGGATTGCTTGGTCAATTCTCCTGTTTTGCCCTGAAGTGAGGGCAGCGAGAAAATCTTATTCAGGCTGAACCGTCGGGCGGAACAGAATCTCGCTGACATCCACATTGGCTGGCTGCGAAATGGCGAAGGAAACCATGTCGGCCATGGTGCTGGCCGGAACGCCGATCTCGCCCACGATATCGCGCACGGCATCACCAAGACCCGGCTCGGAGATATGCTGTGTCAGTTCGGTGTTCACGGCACCCGGGGAAATGACCGTCACGCGGATGTCGTACGGTTTGACTTCCTTGCGCAGGCTTTCGGAAAGCGAACGCACGGCGTGCTTGGTGGCACAATAGACTGCGCCATTGGCCACACTGATATGGCCATAAACGGAAGAAACGTTGATCACCTGGCCGGATTTCTGCTCCTTGAAGTAGGGCAGGGCGGCCGCGATACCATAAAGGGTGCCCTTCAGGTTCACATCGATCATCTGTTCCCATTCGTCGATCTTCTGGCTCTCCAGCGGAGAAAGCGGCATCAGGCCGGCATTGTTGAAGATCACGTCGATCTTGCCATAGGTCTTGACGGCTGTGTCAACCAGCTTCTTCACATCATCCAGCTTGGTCACGTCGGTGGCCACAGCGGTTGCGCTGCCGCCTGCGGCGGTGATATCGGCAACCAGCTTTTCAAGGCGATCGGCGCGGCGTGCGCCCACGACAACCTTGGCACCTTGTGCCGCAAGAGATTTTGCCGTGGCTTCACCCATGCCGCTGGATGCGCCAGTGATGACGATAACCTTGTCTTTGATACGCTCTGTCATTTGTCTTCCCTCCTTGTTGATCTGTTAGTCGGCGATCTCCAGACGGGCTTTGAAGGTGCCGTTCTGGAGCAGCAGATCCATGCCGCCTTCAATCTTGCCCAGACGAACCAGACCGCTGGCACTGGGGAAAGATTTATAGAAGATCGCCAGATTGCCCCATGGGGCATAGTAGGTGATATCGCCAATGGACGCCGCATAGCTGCGCGGCGCTCCGTCCGTGCTCAGTTTTCCGGGCAGGTCGGCGACTTTTTCGGTGCGACTATAATCGCTCAGCGATAGCTCGAGCGGCATCATCGCTGCAAAATCACGTCCTGAGGGCGTGTCATCCAGAACAGCTGTTACAGTTTCAGCACCAACCGTGATAAGGATTTTTGTTCCTGCTTTGGTGGACATGACGGGCTTCTTTCTTTCAATTGAAATGCGCAAGGGTTGACGGACAAGTGATCCGTCTTAATCGACTCCCCTTGGGCGTGGTCTTGGTCTGCTAATAGTATAAGCGCTTAGGCCTTCATGACTAAGAGGGGAAGATTGATAGCATTCATGAACAAGGATCATTGATTATCTGAAATTTCAGAATAATCCGATCAACGCTATCGCCCTGGCCGTCAAGCTGATGTCAGGCGCTTGCTGTCTCTTTTTATTAGTCTTATGAATTCAATTCATCATAGAATTCCATTATACTGCATTATTCGGTGATATGAAGCTGGTAGATTCATAAGAAGGCCAAGATGGTTGCCGACTACCCTCCCAAGCCAACTTCCTGACGGCGCCATGGGCAAAATGCCTTTTGCAAGGGATATTTCACGATGCCAGATACGGGCGATTTCAGTAGCCAACGCGATCTCTCGCTGTTGCTTAGAGAAAATATCAATGATCTGATTGCCCTGATGGCAGTCGCCGAAGAGCGCAGCTTCACGCGCGCAGCCGCTCGCCTCAATGTGTCTCAATCGGCACTGAGCCATACCATCAAAGCGCTGGAAAAACGTCTCGGTCTGCGTCTTCTGACCAGAACCACCCGGTCCGTGGCCCCCACAATCGAGGGCGAAGATCTGCTGGCGACGCTATCTCCGGCTCTTGAAACCATCGAAGAGCGGCTGATTGCGCTGACGGAAAACCAGTCGACGCCAACCGGCACCGTACGGATCGTCGCCACAGACTATACCATCGAGACATTGCTCTGGCCCAAGATCGCGCCGGTCATCAAGAATTATCCAGCCGTTCGGGTCGAATTCGTCAATGACTATGGTTACACCGATCTGGCTTCTGCCCAGTGTGATGCAGGGGTGCGCTATGGCGATCAGGTGAGTGATGGCATGATTTCCATGCGCATCGGCCCTGATGAACGCATGGTCTGCATCGGTACGCCAGACTATTTCGCCGAGCATGGAGAGCCGGAAACTCCCAACGACCTCAGTGAGCATGAATGCATCAATCTGCGCCTGTCGACCCATGGAGCACTCTATGCGTGGGAATTTGAAGACAAGGACAAGCGGGAGATCCGTGTTAAGGTGACTGGCCAGCTCTGTTTTGACACCATCATGACGATCTATCGTGCTGCGCTCGACGGGCACGGGCTGGCTCTGGTGCCTGAAAGGCTGGTCGAGAAGGATCTGGCCGATGGGCGCCTCAAGATGTGCCTTGGAGACTATTCGCCCTATTTCGATGGCTTCCATCTTTATTACCCCAGCCGTCTGAGAACATCATCGGCCTTTCAGGTGGTGCTTGACGCCTTGCGGGAAAGGGGTTGATGAAAAGCGTCTGGACGATTGATCAATCTCTTTCATGACTGTCTTTGGGGATAGCGCTATTAATCTCGTGGCTTTCTGAACCAGATCTAACGGGTAACTTCAATCACCTTTGTCAGATCCCAAGGAGATATTTCCATGAAGACAGTCAAGACCATGCTAGCCGCCTCAGCCCTAGCTTTGATGTCCGGCGGCGCATTGGCCGAAGATGCAGCCAAGACCATTCCCGGTGCTGTAGCCCGAGTTTCGCCCGCACTGCAGTCCTATGCCATGGACGATCTCGTCGGCAAAGTTTGGCAGGATGAGGTTCTCTCTGCCCGTGACCGCTCCTTGGTGACCTTCGCTGCTCTGCTCACCCGTCACGAAACCGAAGGGTTGGACAAATTCGTCGAACTGGCTCTGGATTCCGGCGTGAAGCCGATCGAAATCTCCGAGACCATCACCCATCTTGCTTTCTATACAGGCTGGGGGAATGCCACCGCAGCCGCTGAAGCTGCTGCCCCGGTTTTCGAGGCTCGCGGCATCTCAGTCGCCGATCTGGCCCCGGTTGATCCCGAGCTGTTGCCGCTGAATGAAGAAGCGGAAGCCAACCGTCAGAATTTCGTCTCCAGCACCTATGGCAATGTCAGCCCCGGTGTCGTGCGCGATACCGAGCAGATCCTGTTTCTTGATCTCTGGCTCCGTCCAGGTCTTGAGCCACGTGACCGTAGCCTGATCACCGTGGCAGCTCTCATCGCAGCGGGCCAGCCCGAGCAGATGACTTTCCATCTTAACAAGGCAATGGATAATGGCCTTTCCAAGGATGAAGCAGGTGCGGTTCTTTCCCATCTCGCTTTCTATGCAGGTTGGCCGAAAGTCTTCTCCGCAATGCCTGTTGCCAAGGATGTATTTGAGTCCCGCGCAGACTAAACTGGGAAGACCAGCAAAGGGTGGAGGCACTCCTGCTCTTTGCTGATCGTCTGATCCAGAAGAAAAGCTGGCTCCATTGTCAGCTTTTCATCATGAAAGGAGAGCCTGAAAATGAAAATAGCCATCGTTGGTACGGGTAATATGGGCGAAGCCCTTGGCCGCATCTGGGCTCAATGCGGCCATCAGGTTGCCTTTTCCTTTAGTCGGGATGAGCAAAAGCTGCAAAAACTGGCCCAAGAACTGAACGCCAGTTGGGGGCCGGTGGCAAATATTGTTCAAGAAGCGGAACTTGTGCTGCTGTCTGTGCATTGGTCTCATATCGAAGATGTTTTGGCCGATGCAGGGGCTCTGGAAGGCAAGATTGTCCTCAACTGCTGCGTACCCCTCGACCAAGCCAATGAAAATCTTGTGTTGGGCACAACGACGTCAGGCGCGGAACAACTTGCCGCAGCCCGTCCGAAAGCCCGATGGGTTTCAGCCTTCAACACAAGCCCGTCAGAAAGCCTGCCAGTGGTTTTTGCAAAGAGCGAAGAGGCCAAAAGGCCCCAGCACATGCTGTATGGCGACGATGCTGGCGCCAAGCAAACCGTCACGCAGTTGATCAAGGAGGTTGGCTTTGATCCGGTTGATCTTGGTGGGCTGAAGAATGCGCGCTTTGTTGAGCCCTTCGCCATGGTAACCGCCGTTCTGGCTTATGACCATCCGGGCGGAGAAGCCTTTACCTATCATTTCGAAAAGCTGCAGCAGTGAGCTTGCATGCTTTTGCTTTTTGACTTTGAAACACAGATATAGAAATACAAGGAAAGGATAAAGCTATGAAAGTAATTCGTGGCGGCAGTGCCCCATCTTTTGCAGGGCCTGAAGACTGGTTCACCGGAACAGTTCGGGTGGATCCGCTTTTTCAGGCTGAAGAGCCGGGCCGCACGGGCGGCTCTCATGTAACGTTCGAGCCGGGCGCTCGTACCGCATGGCACACCCATCCGGCAGGCCAGACCATTATCATCACCTTCGGTCGTGGGCGCGTTCAGCGCGAAGGCGGCGAAATCGAAGAAGTCACCCAGGGCGATGTCGTCTGGTTCCCTGCGGGCGAAAAGCATTGGCACGGGGCCTCTCCGGAAACAGCCATGAGCCATATTGCCGTTCAGGAAAGCGTTGATGGCAGCCCGGTTACATGGATGGAAAAAGTCTCTGATAAAGACTATGAGGGCAAGTAAGCCCGACGCTCTTTTTTGTGGTGATAGCATCACTCTGAAGAAATGAAGGCAAAACATGCTTGGCCGGTTGCTTGAAAAGCACCGGCCAATGCATTTTGAGCAAGGTGGCTCGGGGCCGCCCGGAAGGAGCGCTTAGTCATCCAGCATGTCACTATGGCGAAAAACAAAATCGCGGTCTTCTGCACCGGCATGGCAGGATTCACAACGCTGCAAATCTTCCGACAGGTTTGGCTGGCCATCGGGCCAATAGACGCCAAAGCGCCAACTGCCAGAAAGCGACAGGCTTTCCCATTCGGCACGCTTCTCCATCACCAGAATGCGATAGAGGGCGCCCTCGCGGAAATCTTCCATGGTCACGACGGTGCCTTCCGGAAAGGGCTCTCCGGCCTTGGCTGCATCAATCGCCTCTTGCGCGGTGAACAGCTCTTCGGTGATGCCTCCACGCTTGAAGGTGGAGAAATGAATTCCGCTCTTATAATCCGCAGGCAGGGCGATATGGTCAGACGCGGTTGACTGGGCAAGGAGTGGTGTGCTCATCGTCAATCCGATGAACATGGCTGCTACAGGATAAGCTTTCAAAGGTCCCTCTTTGGTTCGGTTTGGTTTGGTCTTGAGCAAGCTTTGACTAGGGCAATTGAAAAGCAACCGGCCGCAAAGAGTAAGAGGAACTGACCAAAAGCAATAATGACCAAGGTTCATGAAAGTTTGGCAATGTTTCAGCCATGGTTGCAAAGATAAGGGAAATACACTACCGCGCCTTTGCTTGTTTATGCGTGAAATCAGCCCTTTGCGGCTAATTTATTATCTCTGCTCATGATGGCATTTACACTTGTCGGGATAGTATTTTTACGCGGGAGGGATTATCTCGATCACAAACAGTTGAACGCTTATGGGCGCGCCGGTCGATAAGAAGCCAACAAAACCAATCAGGAATGCAAGGACTGCCACGCTATGCCAAGACCCCGCATCATCTGCCACATGGTTGCGTCCCTTGACGGGCGCCTTTTGACCGAACGCTGGAACGGATTGCCCGAGACAGCACTTGATCTTTATGAAGAGATTGCCGATCGGCTGGATACTGATGGCTGGATTGTGGGGCGAACCACCATGGCAAGCTTCGTACCTGCCGGAGAAGCGCATCTGGCTTCTGGTTCGCAAGCCAATGGTACCATCATCACCAGAGACCATCCGGGCGCAGCCAGAGGGCGAAGCCTTGCCATTTGCTTTGATCGCAAGGGCAAGTTGATGCCAGAGACGGATGACGTGGAAGGCAGCCATCTGGTGCTTGTTCTCTCCGAGCATGTCGCCCAAGAGCATGTGGCCTATCTGGTTGAAAGAGGCGTTTCGGTCTTTTTTGCCGGAGCGGAAGGCAACAACATCGCCAGTGCGATTGAGCGGATCGGAGTTGCTTTTGATGCCAAGGCGCTGCTTCTTGAGGGCGGCGGCATGCTCAATGGCTCCTTTCTGGAGCAGGGGTTGATTGACGAAACCAGCACATTGGTTATGCCGGTGCTGGACGGCCAGTCGGGCATACCCTCGATTTATGATTATCAGGGACAGTTGCAGGGCAGACCCCTCGAATTGCTGGGCGTGGAAACCCTCGCCTATGATGCCGTGTGGATGCATCACCGCATAAGCGGCGGCTAAGGTCCGTTCCGGTCAGTTTGTTTATTTTCATGCGTTTGAAAACGCACCATAGACTCATTCAAGGATTGCCTATGCCCATTTCTCCCGAGCGCGATGCGCGGGTGGTAACGCTTACACTCGTCGCTATTTCAACCGCGCTGTCACTGATTATCTTCACCATTCCCCTGACGACGATCAACGCCGTAACCCAAGACTTGCATCTCACAGCCGGTGAGATTGCGTGGATCATGAGCGGCATGCCACTGGGCTGTGCCGTAGGCTTGCTGACTTCTGGCGCGCTGGGCGATACCTATGGGCGCAAAAAGGTCTTTCTCGGTGGGTTGCTGGTCACTGTTGCAGCTTCTGTTGTGGCAGCTTTGGCTGAAAGCGGGCTGGTGCTTATCATGGCGCGCGTGGTGCAGGGGTTGGGTAATGCCGGAGTCATGGCTTGCGGCCTCGGGCTGATCGGGCAGGTCTATCATGGTGAGGAGCGCACCCGCGCAACAGCCATCTGGGCCGCCTCACTGGGCAGTGGTGTCGCCATCGGGCCGATACTGGCTTCCATCTGCCTCTCCCTTGGTGGTTGGCAGGCCATTCAGTGGGTTGCCGCGATTGCGTCCGCTGCACTGGCTCTGGCCTCTCTCAAGCCCTTGCCGAAAAGCGAACGCATCCCCGAGAAGATCGATCTGCTGGGCAGCATTCTGATGATGGCCGGTATGGCCTTTCTTCTTTCCGCGCTGACACAGCTCAGAATGGGTATCTCTGCCGAACCGATCCTGATGCTGTTCGTGAGCGTTGTGCTGATTATCGCCTTCTGCTTTCTGGAGCTGAGGGTACGCAATCCCATCATCCAGTTGGACCTGTTCCGGCGGGCCGACTTCGTCGGTGCAACGCTGGCCGCATTCGCTTCGGGTGCCGGTGTGCTTTCCATCATGACCATGGTGCCCACGGTATTGGAGCGTAGCTTGGGGATCAGCCCTCTGTTTGCGGCCACCATTCTTCTCGCTTGGTCTGCCATCACTGTGGTCGCCGCACTTGCTGCGCAATATTTGCCACGCAGTCTTTCCGCTCGCAATCGGGTGGTGCTGGGCATGGTGGGGTGCATTTTCGGGCAGTTGCTGCTGTTGATGATGAGCGGCGACTATATCTGGCCCATCGCCTTGCCTGGCCTTTTTGTCTCCGGTGTGGCCAATGGGATTCTCAACGCCTCGCTCGGGCACGCCGCCGTGGAAAGCGTACCGGTGGAACGAGTGGCCATGGGATCAGCGGCGAACAATACAGCACGTTATCTTGGCTCGGCCATAGGCATTACCGTCAGCGCCGTTCTCATTTCCAATGCAGGCCCGTCTGCCCGGTCTCTTGGCTGGCAAGAAGCAGTGCTGGCGACAACGGGTTTCAGTGTGCTGGGGCTTCTTGTCATGCTTTTGCTGGCCCGTCGGTCCGCGCGTAAATCCATGCCAGCCTAGACCCGCGATGATCAGGGCAGCAGTTTCTTTCATGAACCGCACCAATAAGTCAGATGAGATATCGGTATATTAACGCATCCGGCCTTTCTGACTAGACTTGTCTTCATGCTGGGACAGGTGCGTCGACTTTCGCCCGATGAAAGAGACGCTGCATCTGATGTAACGCGTTGGGCTTTCCATCCCCTTTGATACAATAAGGGCCGATAGGCCAAATTATTTTTCTACGGATACTCATGAGGATATACCATGTGTGAAAAATGCAAGAATGGCCATGTGCACGATCACTCCGAGGTAATTGACCACGGACGCCGCGATATCATGATTGGCGGAGCCGGTCTGGCCGCCGGTGCCGCGTTCGGCTCAGTCTTTTCAGCTGGCAGCGCCATGGCGCAAGGTGCAGACCCCATGGCAGCGGAAGCCGTCGAGGCCTTTGCCTTTAACAAGGCACACGGCCCGGCCAAAGCCATGTCCATCACCCGTCGCGCTGTTGGCCCGAACGATGTGAAAATGGATGTCATGTTTGCCGGTATCTGCCATTCAGATATTCATACCATCAATGGCGACTGGGGCCGTGCCGGTCCGTTCCCGCTGGTGCCCGGCCATGAAATCATTGGCCGCGTAACGGCTGTGGGCAGCAACGTGACCCGCTTTAAGGTTGGCGACATCGGTGGCGTTGGCTGCATGGTGGATTCCTGCGGCGAGTGCGAAAACTGCCTCAATGATCGCGAGCAGAACTGCCTGAATGGCACCACATGGACCTATGGCGCTGAAGACAAGATCTCCGGCGGTCTAACCTATGGTGGCTATTCCCGCAAGATCGTGGTCAAGGATCATTTTGTGGTCAATGTGCCGGATAATCTGGATCTGTCCCGCGCGGCACCTCTGATGTGTGCCGGTATCACGACCTATTCCCCGATGCAGTTCTGGAAACTGAAAAAAGGCCAGCGCGTTGGCGTGGTAGGCATCGGAGGGCTCGGTCATATGGCTGTGAAGCTGGGTGTGGCCCGCGGCGCAGACGTCACGGCTTTCACCACCTCTGAATATAAAATGCCGCTCATCAAGGCCATGGGTGCCACACCGGTGCTGGCCAGCGATGCGGATACCATGCGCAGCATGATGAACAGCTTCGACCTGATGATCGCTGCTGTGCCTTATGCCTTCGACATGCAGCAGTTCATCAACCTGCTGAAACTTGATGCGACCCTCGTCAATGTTGGCCAGTTGGCTCAGATCGATGGTCTCTCTGGCATGATGATGGGCTTTGGCCGTAAAAGCCTTGCGGGCTCAATGATTGGCGGTATGGCCGAGACACAGGAACTGGTCAATTACTGCGCCAGCCACAATGTTCAGCCAGACGTGGAAATCATCAAGCCGAACCAGATCACCGAGGCCATTTCCCGCGTGATCGACAAGGATGTGAAATTCCGCTTCGTCATTGACATGCGTGAAGCCTGATTGGCTGTGTGATGACGACACCAAGCCCGATACCAGCTCTGGGGCTCCTCCAAAGGAGCCTCTTTGCTATGCTGGTGATAACAAGCCTTGGCACATCTGGTGCCAAAGCGGAAGAAGGCAAGACAAAAGCTATGGCCAAAGAGACCAGAATAACACTGACTATCAAAGATACGGTTATCAACGCTGTGCTCAACGACAGCAAAACCTCCAAGGATCTGCTGGATAGATTGCCGCTTACACTGAAGCTGCAAGGATATGAGTTCGATTTTTGCGGTGTGATGTCTGAAGGCCTCGCCTATGAAGAAAGCGAAGCCACGATTGGTTGGAAAAATGGCGATATTGCCTTCGGACCAGGCGCCAACTGGTTCACCATTCTTTATGGTGGTGAGGAGCAGTCAGGAGACAGCGGACCGCTGGTAAAATTCGGCAGGATTACGGATCCGCTTTCGCGTCTCGACGCGCTACCCCGCAGTATCTCGGTAACGCTCGCCAGGACTGACTGAGAGCTTGAGTGCGATGGCATAAGGGGCTAGGGGCCTGATCATAGGGACGTTAGCGCATAATGAAGACGCCGCAGGACCACTCCTGCGGCTTTATTCATTTTCAAGATCTGGCTATTACTTGATTGCCTCGATGCGGGCCTTGAGCGATCCGGATTTTGAAAGCGCCTTTATCGCCCCTTCATCAAATCGTCCCAGCCTGACAAGCCCTGCTGAATAACGGAAATCGCGATAGAAGAGCGCCACATCCCCCCACGGGGCATAATAGGTGATATCGCCCGGCTCAGGGTCTATCCCGTCTGGCACATCCGTCGTAGACAGCTTTTCTTCCGGATAGAAGATCTTTTCGTTGCTGGCATAGTCTTCCAGTGTCACGTCGACAGGCAGCATGGCCAGAAAATCCCGACTGGCGGAGTTGTCTTCCAGCGTCGCTGTCAGCGTCGTATTATCAATAATAAAACGCACACGGGCGCCTTCTGCCGATGCTGGCTGGGCCATTGATGAAGCGGTACTTGCGAGCATCAACGCAACGCCGATACCAAGCGCCGAGGCACTGCTGGAAATGAAACTGATCGATGAAGCGGTCAAGACGTCTCTCCTGATTGGGGGCATGCATCATGCAGGATGCCGCTATTCTGCCCTTGGCGCAATTCACGAGTTGCTCAACTCACTCATGAAGCTGGTGCAACAATTCCGGCTTTGCCGTAGGTCCTACACGCAGTCATAAAAAAACACCGACCGCGAGAAAGCTCGGGGCCGGTGTCTATAGGATTGTTATTGTTATTATTTGGTTGCTTATTTTTGATTATTGACAGCTGTAGCTGTCGATGCTGGTTGGGTCGCCCCCTTCATAGTGGGCTTCCTGCGGGTAGGCGCAAATCGGTTGGGTGGTGCCTTCAAAGCTCTTGCCGGTCGCGGCCATCTTTTCAGGAGCTTCGTTGCTGTCCATCCACTTTTCCATCACCGTCAGTGGGTCGAAATCGTCCAGAGCCGGACCGCCGCCGCAATGGGTCATCCCGGGCACCATGAACAGACGGGAGAAATTCTGGTCGTCGGTGTTGGCTTCGGCTTCTTCATACCAGGCCATCAGATCACTGGCCGAGAAGACCGGATCGGACATGCCATGGAAAACCAGAAGCTTGCCGCCGCGTTGGGCATAGGTGGTCATAAAGGTGGAATTGGCATCGAAATAGCCGCCAACCTCATGAACCGCCTTTTCGGCAGCGCCAAAATCGAGAGTCGCCAGATCAACGCTTGGGGTGGGCGGTGTAAGGAAGAGCTGCGAGAAAGAGGCCATGCCGAGCACCACATTGAGTGCGTTGGACTGGCCGGTCTCGGAGGTGCCGAGCTTCCAGGCGCGCCAGCCCGGCGCGTTGATGCCGGCATCCACTGGCCAATCGCTATAGACAGATTGGCCATCCGCATCCACCGGTCCGGCCATGATGGTCTTTAGTGTGTCCAGCTTCTTGTCTTCAAGCTTGCCTCGCAGGCTTTCCAGATCAAACTTGCAGCTTTTGTAGGCATTGATCAGGCCGTCTTTGAGGCCATCCAGATCATCACAGGCATCAAGCACGGCTTCGGAAACCAGATCCAGATCCTCTTGCGTCAGGGCCTTTGCCAGTATTTTCTCGCCATTCTCCTCCGGAGCGATGGCCATCAGATGCTTCACATCCCAAAGTTCTGCGAGCGGCGCATGGGAGAGGTGAAAGCCGGGGTTGCCTGCCACCACGCCATCAAATTCCAGCGGGAAGCGTTGGGCCGCCATCAGGGCTTCGCGCCCTCCGTTTGAGCATCCCATGAAGAGCGATTGCTCAGGCTCTTTGCCGTAGAAATCTCCGATCAGCGTCTTGGCTACATTGGTCACCTTACCAATGGAGGCAAAGCCGAGGTCAAGCCGCGCCTGTTGGTCTTGCGCAAAGGAGGCGTCTCGTCCGTTATGGCCGCCATCCATGCTGATCACCGCATAACCGCGGGCAAGGGCTGGGGTGGCTGTTGTGGTATTCACCGGAACGGAGCCGATTGCCGGAGCAATGAAGCCATCCATGCCGCCGCCACCCTGAAACAGAAAGCGGCCATTCCAGTCAACCGGAGCGCGGAATTGGAAGCGGATGCCATATTGTCCGCCGACACCGGCGCGATCTTCTATCTTGCCTTCAACAAGGCAGTGGGTGCCAACTGCGAGCGCGCGCGGAGAACCGCCGGTCATGGCCGAGTTGGGGTCGGCAGGCAATTCTCCGGCCTGCTGAAGGGAAGCTGTATCAATGCGGACATTGCGCATGCTCAGCCCGGACAGCGCTTCGCATTGGCTTGTCATGCTATCGGTTTGCGCAGCAGCAGGCATGGCAGTGCTCGCCATGAGCACAAGGGAAAGACCTAGAAAACGCAGGGACATCGGATCACCTCCAAACAAGGGAACGGGATTTCGGCTTCGGGTGTTGAGCTCACTATAACAATGTATTTTTCGAATGAATAATGCTATTATTCGTACTAATTGAACAAAAAATCAGTTTAAATGGGCGGAATTATCAAGGAAGGGCAGCGCTGGAGACCCATGCAGATTCCCAGAACGACGATAGAACAATGGAGTGTGCTCCAAGTCGTGGTGCAGTCAGGCTCCTTTGCCTTGGCCGCAGAAGCGCTCAATCGTAGTCCGTCCTCCATCAGTTACACGGTCAATAAATTGCAACAGAGTCTGGGCGCAGAGCTGATGAAGGCAGACGGGCGCAGAGCTGTACTAACCGATCTTGGCCGTGAGTTGCTCGATGCAGCTGTGCCCCTGATTGAAGATTTTATAGAACTGGAAGCACAGGTGCGCAGCCGGGACGCGGAGTTTTCCCAACGGCTCAGCCTGAATGTAGACAGTCTGTTCCCCTCGCATTTGCTGTTTGAGGCCCTGTCGCATTTTTCAAGGCACTATCCAGACCATCGCGTGGATCTGCAAGAGCATGTACGTCGTGCGGTGGTGTCTGAAGCTGGTGCAGATTGGGATCTCGCCATCTCCATGCCATCGCCCAATCTGCGCAGCATTGCCCGGCTCTATGAAAGCCGCTTCCTACAGGTGGCCCGCGCGGACCACCCACTGATCCAGAGAAAACCCACGCGATCTGCCATGATGCGTCATACAAGGGTTGTCGTTGAGGGAGACGAGGTGATCGCCGGAACCGCTTCACCTAAAGAGGGACGGTTCTGGATTGTGGAGAGCGTGGCAGCCATCAAGGCCGCCATCCTGCAAGGCAATTGCTATGGCTGGATACCGCAGGAAGCGATCAAGGAAGAGCTGACGCGTGGAGAGGTTGCTGTTCTGGAACTCGGCCCGATGGCTCAGGGCTCCATCCCGCTTGAACTCTATATGCGCGAAGCGGTGGAGGCCAGCGCCCCCATCCGCTATCTTGTTGAATGCCTGATAAACGTGGCCGAACACCATCGACAAGCTGAAGCCTCATCATTGCCATCAAGCCGTCATGAAGGGGATTAGTCCGGCAGTTTTCTTACCGTTATGGTGCCATTCATAGGCTTGATCTGATCAATACCGGACAGGCCAATGCCGAGCCGGTGCATTTCATCCCCCGCATAGAAATCCTCATAGAGCATGAAAACATCACCCCATGGGGCGTAATAGCTCAACTCCCCCTTGAGGCCATCATGATAGGCCTCGCGATCCGTAACCCTCAGCTTTTGCGGCGGGTAGAACATCCATTGCGCATTGCGAAAGTTGGAGAGCGGGAGCTGCAGGGGCAGTTGGGCGTAAAAATCCTTCGCCGCGTGCGTGTCATAGAGCTGGAAGATGGCCCTGTTGGTGCCCGATGTGATTTCCACCTTCATGGCGGACAGCGCAAAGCCTTGCGCGACGGGTACCGGCCCTGCATGCGCATCGGCCGCAGATGCATTCCTTTGGCTGGCAGGCAACGGACCCGCAAAGAGTATGGCTGCCAGGGCAAGGACTGCCGGAATGGTTGGTCGGCATATTGCCATTGTGAAAACTCCTCTGCTCTGCCTCTCCGATCATCGATGGCAATAGTCTACAGGGATCTGACAAAGAGAAAATCCACGTCATGACACAGCCAGTCATGAGGCTCTCTCATGTGTGCCCCCCCTCCGACTTCGGTTCGGGCTAATGCGATGCCTTCCTCTTTGTTCATTATCTATGAAACCAACCCATGAATGCTATGTCTGTTTGGCTCATGAAACGAGCCTTCAAAAGGGCCAAGTTGAAGGCGGGCATTAAAAGATGTTTGAAGGCGCCACGCGAAAGAGACGCCATGCGCCCCTTTCGCGTGCTCGCGCTTGGTTCCATTTAACAAGGAGATATTGCAATGGCAGAACAGAATCCCGTCTGGTTCATCACGGGTTGCTCAACCGGCTTTGGACGCGAAATTGCCAAACTGCTGCTCTCGCAAGGCATTCGTGTCGCCATGACTGCGCGCAAGCTGGAAAGCATTGCCGATCTGGTTGAAGGCAACGAAAAGATTGCCCTGCCGCTGGCTCTTGATGTGACAGACCGCGCCCAAATCGATGCTGCCGTGACCAAGGCTGAAGAGCATTTCGGTCAGATCGACGTGCTGGTCAACAATGCGGGCTATGGATATTTCGCCGCCATCGAAGAGGGTGAAGAAGACGAAATCCGTCGTCAGTTCGATACCAACGTCTTTGGTCTTGCCGCTCTTACCCGTCGCGTTCTGCCAGGCATGCGCAAGCGTCGTTCGGGCCACATTTTCAACTTCTCGTCTATTGGTGGTCTGACCTCACATCCATCGCTTGGCTATTATTGCGCAACGAAATTTGCCGTGGAAGCCATTTCCGAGGCTTTGTCCAAGGAAGTTGCGCCACTGGGCATCAAGGTTACCCTGATCGAGCCATCAGGCTTCCGCACCGATTGGGCTGGTCGATCGTCGGTCGATCCGAAAGTCACCATCGATGACTATGCCGAAACTGCCGGTTATGTCCGCAGCTTGCAGCATGACAATTCCGGCAATCAGCCCGGAGATCCGGAACGTCTGGCCAAGGCGATTGTCGATGTGTCCAGAAACGACAATCCGCCGCTGCGCCTGCTGATGGGCTCTTATGCCTACAATCTGGCGATGGAACGGGTTGAAGAACTGCGCCAGACATTCGAGGAATGGAAAGAGGTCACCTGCGGTGTCGATTTCCCGGATGCTGAACTTTCTGACATGTAGGCACGTAAGGCCGATTTGAAGAAACTGCCTAAACGCAAAGGTGAAAAGTACGCAAACATGAAAAGAAGGCAAATGTGAAAAATCCAAAGCTGGTGGGAGCCAATCCTGCCGGCTTTTCTTTTGCGCATTCCTTATCTGCGCTTAAAGGGCGAGCGAGTTGGAGGCGCCAGAATACGGGCCGCAAACACCGGACAAATTAAAACCGGGCCCCGTGGGGCCCGGTGTGATGGCGATGTTAAAGCGATGCGCTCGCAAAAGCGGGGATCTTACAGGAACTGGCCGTTGTCTACCTGAATGACCTGACCGGTTACAGCGCGGCCCATCTCCGAGGCGAGATAAAGCGCAGCATAGGCCTGATCGATCGGCTCGGTGGAAGGCACACTGGTGTTGGTGTATTTATCTGAAAATTCCAGCATCTCGCCGCCGCCTTCCTGTTCTCCGGCAGCCCATGCGCGGGCGGCGTCGGTATCCGTCACACCCGGTGCAATGGCGTTACAGCGGATCTTGGTGCCGGACAGACGCATGGCGATATTCAGCGTCATGGTGTTGATGCCGCCCTTGGTGGAGGTGTAGGCAACGCCGCAGATCGGTGTGGTACCGTTCACAGAAGAAACGTTGATGATACGGCCTTCATTGCGCGGCATCATATGGTTGACGGCTTCGCGACAATAGCGGAACGGGCCAGCAAGGTTGATCTGCATGATCTCGTCAAAATGCTCGGTGGAGGTTTTTTCAATGGCGAACATTTCCCCAACACCAGCATTGTTGACCATGATGTCGACCTGACCGAAGGTGTCGATGGCTTCCTTGAAGACGCGTGCAGGCGCTTCCGGATCGGCATTGTCAGCGATGACACCGATGGCCTGGCCGCCCTTGGTCTTGATGGCTTCCACGGCCTTGTCGAGGCCTTCTTTGCCACGTGCCGTCAAAACGACATTGGCACCTTCTTCTGCATAAAGATCGGCAATGGCAAAGCCGATGCCCTTGCTCGCACCTGTAACAATGGCAGTTTTGCCTTCAAGTAATTTTTTCATCTCAAAGTCCTTTCTTCTGTCAATAGGATGCCCGAACGCAGCCAGAGGGATGCGCCGGCAAAAGCAAGCCGGAGCGACGCTCCGGCTTGTTCAGGAAAATTTGGAAATCAGGGGCGAGGGGCAAGTCCCCTCACCGAAGAGCAACGGATGTCTAACTAGGCCTGCGGTGAGGCTGTCTTGGGAGTAACTTTGACGGTTGCTGCTCGCGCCCTGTCCGAAATCATCGAGGATAGATAGCGGCTGTGGGCATATTTTTCTTTGTAGGCTTCATCAATTCTGTCGTTGATTTCGCCTTCGACAGGGTCAAAGTTGACGTCATGAACGGCGGCTGCGAGGGTCAGTTGTCCTGCTTTTTGTTTTATGGCAGCCTGATACCAACTGGATCTCGTTCCGCTGTAAGCTCGGACGAAAAGAGCGTCCTCCACCACAACAGACCAGATAAATGTCGGTGTGCCACAGGTAACCCCGTCTTGGCGGAAGGGGGCGATGCGGCAATCATCGGCTCTGGCAAAAGCTTGTAATTGTTCTGTTGTCCAAGCCATTGGAACCTCCGTTCTTATTCTTATCAATCTGTCGTCTGCGGCTGGTTATTCTGTGCTGGTTCTCGCATCCGGCAGATCGTTTGACCGTCTGTCCCTTAGCTATGTGGCGCCTCGAAGTGAGAAATTAATGCAGGCATTTTCACTGACAGTCATGAGCCCGCTTCATTAGCCCAGCCTACTGCCTGAATAGTTCGGTTTCATACACAGGCCAAATGGTGCAGTCAGGCCCATGTGATTTGGTCGCGCATTGACATAAAGTATATAGTTGTATATACAACTAAAGATGCAGAAGCTTTACGACATAAAGAATTCCATGGGCCATCTTACTGGGTTGGCGAGCCGGTTGTTCAACAACCTGTTGGCATCCCGTTTTCACGCAGCCGGCATTGACATGACGGCAGAACAATGGGGCGCGATCGTCATCCTCATGAATATGGAACCCTTGTCGCAAGGCCAGCTTGGCGAGCAACTCTATTTGGACAAGTCAAGTGTCAGTCGCCTGACAACCGGTCTCGAAAAGCGAGGTTGGGTTATGCGTTCGAAGGATCCTGATGACAATCGCAAGAAGGTTCTGATTGTGACGCCGAGCGCTCGCGACCTTGTCGAGCGCTGTTCTGACATAGCCCGATCTGTTCTGCATGATGCAGAGCAGGGGCTTCAGGCCGACGCTGTGGCAGCGCAGAAAGCAACACTGACCCAAATCATTTCGAATTTGAGAGGCGCAGCCCCATAGGTTTGCACATTTTCACTTTATCTGACCCAAATCCGAGAAATCGGATCGCTTACTCACCATGACAATCGGAGAAGATCTATGACAAAACGCAATGCACTGGTAACGGGGGGAGCTCGAGGCATTGGCGCAGCTGCGTCAAAGGCTCTGGCGGCTGACGGATACCGGGTTTTCATCAACTATGTGAACAGCACCGCAGCAGCTGATGCTCTGGTAGAAGAAATCAAGAGTGCCGGTGGCGAAGCCGTGGCTCTACAGGCAGACGTGCGCGATGATGCCCAGCTCAAAGGCATGTTCGACAAAATCGAAGCAGAGTTCGGTGGTGTGGATGCTCTGGTCTCCAACGCCAACATGAACTTTACGTCCAAGCCTTTTATCGATCAGACCTGGGAAGAATTCGCCCAGAAGCTGAATGATGAAATGCATGCGTCCTATCAGGCTGCAAAATTTGCTGTTCCGTCGATGCAGAAAAAGGGTTACGGCCGCCTGATTTTCATTTCCAGCACCCTGTCTGAAGCGCCGGCTCCGACTTTCATCGCGCATGGTTCGGCCAAGGGCGCTCTGGATAGCTTCTGCAAATATCTGGCACAGGAACTCGGCCCGCTCGGCATCACCGCCAACATCGTGGCTCCGGGCCTTGTCGAAACCGACGCTACCAAGAATGCTCCGGACGAGTTCAAGGAAATGATCCGTAACTTCACACCGACGCAAAAAATTGCAACGCCGGAAGATGTTGCTAACACGATCCGCTTCCTCGCCAATGAGAAGAGCGGCCATGTAACCGGTACCTACAATCCGGTTTGCGGCGGTGCTTACCTGCCATGAGGCATGGCTGAACAGGCCAATGGCAAGCAAGCCACTCTGATGTGAAACAGTGGGGCGGAACAGCACGCGGCACAGGCCACGCTGCGGTTCTGCCCCATTTTGTATTCTAGCGGCAGGGATCGACCTTGTTAACGCCCGGGTCGCGTGAGGGCGCAACGCCGAATGTGCGAGAATATTCCCGACTGAACTGGGACGGACTTTCGTAGCCCACATCAAAGGCAGCCCGGCTGACATCTGCGCCAGCCAGAATGGCGCGCCTTGCTGCCAGCAAACGCAAGGTCTTTTGATATTGCAGTGGGCTCATGCCTGTCGCTACCCGAAAGTGGCGCCTGAAAGAGGATTGGCTCATGCCTGCACAGGTCGCCATATCGGCAATCGGGACGCTCTTGTCCAGATTCTCCCTAATCCAGATCAGCGCACGCCGGACCTGCTGGATTTTAGGGTCGGACAACACGATCTGATGGATTGCTCCAGCCTGTGATCCACGCAACAGACGATAGAGCATCTCCTTGCGGATCATCGGGCCCATCACCGGCACATCTTCAGGCCTACCCGGAAGCTGTAGCACGCGGCAGCAAGCTTCCAGCAATTCAGGGGACGCTGGCCCGAGCGCATAGCATTTGCCCTGTTCGGGTTCATGATCGAGCGCCTCGGTAATAAGATCTGCCAGACTGTCCCGTTCCAGCTGCACGTGAATGGCCCTATAGGGGCGCTCGGCACTGGCAGTCGTGATGCGACTTGTGATCGGCAGATCGATGGAGCCGACAAAACAGGTGCCCGGATCATAGTGCAGCAGCGCTTGCCCGATGGACACCTCCATGCTGCCCTGAAGCACAATGCTGGCCATGGGGGCATAGACATCGGACAAAGTGGTCTGGGGTGTGCTTGTGGTGATCAGTTCGACCCCGTTGATGATCTCCCTACTGGCCAGCGTGGCTGGGGCTGTTGGCTGAATGTCATCAACAAGCTTGCGCAGATCATCAAGCAATCCGTTCATGGAATTTTCCATCTTGAGCATTGCGCCTCCTGACGGCTGCACGGGATCCGTGCGGAAGAATGATCAAATTAGGCAAGCCTAAGATCAGATAATGCAAGGGAGCATCCCTTCAAATTCCTATATTTGAACCAGAAAAGGCAGGATTTGGTCAAGCCTTTCTCAAGAGGGGGGCTGAGCCATTGTGTGTTTCGATGTTCTTTTTAGGCAATCTGGTGCCTTGGTGAAGAGCGTCTTGCCGCTGGTGCTTTGGGGCCGATCCTATCCTGCAAAGCCTTTTATGTATGACAACCATTTTCAGATTTGAGGAGACTATTCTATGACTGCAACACCAATTCGTGTCGGCTTCATCGGGCTGAACCCGGACAGAAACTGGGCCTTCATGGCTCATGTGCCAGCGCTCAAATCCCTTGGAGACCGTTTTGAGATCGTAGGGGTTGCCAACAGCTCTGCAGAAAGTGCCAAGCAGACAGCTGAAGCGCATGGCTTGAAATATGCCTTTGAGACGCCCGACGCATTGGTCGCGTCTGATGAAATCGATCTTGTGGTCGTTACCGTCAAGGTGCCTTATCATTTTGAGCTGGTCAGCAAGGCTCTCAATGCTGGCAAGCATGTCTATTGCGAATGGCCTCTGGGCAACGGACTGGAAGAAGCGCACAAGCTGGCCGCTCTCGCCGAGGAAAAAGGCGTTGTGGCCGTCGCCGGTACGCAGGCCCGCGCCGCGCACGAGATTCTGCATCTAAAGAAGCTCATCGCCGATGGCTATGTCGGCAAGGTGCTCTCGACCAGCATTATCGGCACTGGCGGCAACTGGGCCAACCAGACCGGCGAAGCGCTCTACTATCTTTTTGACAAGAAGAATGGCGCCACCATGGAAGATATTCCTATGGGCCACACTCTGGCAGCCATCAAGGACGTGCTGGGCGACTTTGGCGATCTGGATGCGACCAAGCTATTCAATTTCGATACGGTGACCGTGACCGAAACCGGAGAGGAAAAACCAAAGACAGCTCCCGACCAGGTCATGGTGCAGGGCGCTATGGCAAGCGGCGCTGCCTTTTCACTGCATTATAAAGGCGGAACCAACCGTGGCACCAATTTCCTCTGGGAGATCAACGGCACCGAAGGGGATATTCAGGTTACCGCAGGGCTTGGTCACGCCCAGATGGTTCAGCTCACTATAAAGGGAGCCAAGGGCGAGGAAACCGAACTGGTCGACCTGATGCCGGATGCATCCGTTTATGCAGGGCAGCCGGAATTTCCGGGCGCGCGCAATGTGGCTGGCATCTATGCGCGCCTTGCCGATGATATCCAGAACGGCACAAAAACCGCACCTACCTTTGCAGACGCTGTAGCTCTGCATGACGTGCTGGACAAGATCGAGAAGTCTGCCGCAGAAAAAGGGTGATAGGCGCTCTTCGCGAGGTCTCGAGCACGAGGTGAAAAAAGAAGGCAGGTCGGATATGTCCGCTCTGCCTACATTTTATTTTGCTACGCTCAGGATGGGAGACAAAAGGTCAGCCTTCACGCTCCAGCAACAGGCTGAACCCCAGAGTGCCAACTCCGGAAAGAGCCAGGAGCAGGCCGAGAGGCCACGCGGTTCCGTCGGCGCACAAGCCCACCAATCCGGAGCCGAAAATGCCGCCGCCATATTGAATGGCCCCACACAGCGCAGAAATTGCGCCCGCATCATTGGTACTGCTCTCAAGCGCCCCCGAAAGGGCGTTGGGCAGGATTAGTCCTGTGCAGGAGACAAACAGGAACATGGGCACGAAGAAACCGAGTGCACCGCCCAGATCAGACCACGCGCTGATCGCTAGCCACAGCCCGAACAGACAGGCGCCCACTGAACCGGCCCGTAAACTTGTGAGCCGCCCGATGCGCATCACAAGGCGCGAATTGATGAGGTTGCCAATCGTGATGCCAACAACGCAGGTGGTAAAGATCAGACCATAGAAGCTGGGAGGAAGCTGGTGATAGTCGATAAAGACAAAGGGCGACCCAGCCACATAGGCAAACATGCCAAAATAGTAGAACCCGCAAACCAGTGCATGGCTCATGACAGCTCGGCTTTTGAGAAGGCGTCCATAATCCAGCATGGCTGCACCGAGCTCCGAAAGAACGGCCCCCTTGCTTGAGGCACCCTCCCGTCGGCTTGGCAAGGTTTCCGGCAGCGTGAATAGGGCGACGAGTGTGACCAGTCCGATCACGACCAGCAGAGCGAAAATCATTCGCCAACTGGAGTGGGACACAATCAACGCACCGGCATTGGGGGCGATGAGTGGTGAAATCGTCATGACAGCCATCAGGAGCGACATCACCTGTGCTGCCCTATCGCCATCATAAAGATCGCGCACCATGGCCCGTGATAAAACGATGCTGGCCGCAGCGCCGATCGCCTGGATGACCCGCCAGGCAATAATGCTCGAAACGCTTTGGGCAAGGCCGCAGCCTGACGAACCGATGATGAATAGAACAATGCCAATGGCAACCGGCAGACGGCGCCCGACGCGATCGCTGATCGGACCCCAGAAGAGCTGTCCCAGAGATATGCCGATAAGGTAACCCGAAATTGTCAGCTCAATGCGTCCGGGTGCAGCTGTCAGATCCTTTGCCATTTCCGGCATGGCGGGAAGGTAGAAATCGGTGGAGATCGAGGCGAAAGCCATAAGGGCCGACAAAACTGCCCCTGCATGCCAGAGCACCGGCTGGGTTGGCCGTGATCGGGGCGTATGGGCCGCCGTCTTGTCTGAAGTCATGGGAGGCAGAGTGTCCTTTGTGCGCGACGACAATTTATAAAACCGACCGCCAGAAAAATCCAGTCCAGTGTGATGTCTTATTCATGATGAGCGGTGCGAAAGTAGCTCGGGAAAGCCTCTTTCATTGGCATGACTGTGACTGGTTCATCTCTTGCCAGTTAAGCTAGTGACTGCTCGCAAAAAGAGCGTTTTACACGCATTAAGTTAGTAATTGCAGCATTTAATATTCGAGAAATTACTTATCTAAAGTTGTTAAAATCATTGGTAGAATAAGGTGAATTTAGATCGTTAGGCGTTTATTTGTTGATAATTTGACTGGGTTATGTGGCTGAAATTAGGAAATTTATTGAATAAATATATATAGATAGATTCTTAGAAACAATTTGGTTGCAATTTTGTCCCTTATGTTTAAAAAAGATTATAAATTTCAATTACTGGTTTAATAAATTTTAAATTGTGGGCTGGTTGTGTGCGACTTGGTCCGTGGGGGCGAATTCCGTGAGTGGGCAACACACCTTCCTAAAAAGCAACCGATATGGCAGCGAAGAAGAAATCAGATTTCAGGGCACTCCGATTCTGGACACCTATGATGAGGGTCTGGACTATCTGGCCGCCCATATGCCGCGCTATGTCAGACTGTTCGCATCCCCTGCCGTCAAGAGAGACGGAGATGGCACACTTCTGACGGTTGCCTGGTATGGCGATGATGTCGGCCAGATGCAGGTTTGGGAGAGTCTCGACCAGACCGGCAAGGTGCGTGTTGCGGCCGTGTTGCGCGGCTTTCTGAGCGATCTGCTCAACCGCATTCATCGCTTCGATGATCCGCAGGCCCGGATGATATTGGGTTGGCTCAATATCCTGTCCTTTGACGCAGACATGCTCGTTATCAATGGCCAGCCAGTCATCACCAATTGGGGCATCGTGCCTGCAGGTGTGGCGTCCAGCGCAGACCGGATGGCGCATCACCTGTTGCATGGCATTGGCCAGTTCCTGCCTGAAAACTATGAACTGACTGATTTTGCGCAATTGATGCTGGACGTTGCCGAAAGCCCATCGGATGTTGATGAGCAGAGCGAGCAGCCATCTTCAAGTGGGGCCGCGGCTGGTTTGGCAGCCGGAGCTGGCGTGGTTGCCGGTGCGGGCGCAGCCGCTGCGGCAGCCTCTCTTGGAGATGCCGTGTCATCAGATAGCTCTACGGCTGAAGGCTTTGAGGCGGCCCATGCCTCCTATCAGAGTGAAGGGGTGGAAGGGGCTGCCGCTATTGATCCGCTGAAGCTTAAGCAGTCCGACGTGAATTTTGCCTCCGATGGTGCGGAGGCCGGAGCGGCCGGAGCTACGGCCAATGCGGCAGGTGCCAGTGCGGCAGGTGCCTATGGTGGCAGGGGAGGCGACTTTGCCGGCGGCAGACGAGGCGAACAGGACGAGCCTCGGGGCCGGATCTGCTGGGTGCCGGTTTTGATTGCCTGCATCGTGTCGCTGCTTCTCCTGTTGATCGCTCTCATCCCCGGTGTTCTGATTTACCCTTATGGCTCTTCTGCCGCTTCTCTTCTCTCCCAATCGACAATTCGACAATCCGAACAGGCGTTACGCACGCGCATAGCCGATTTGCGCAGCCAGCTTTCGCAAAGACGCTGCGTTGCCGCGCCGGGATTGCTGGGGCCGGATGGAGTTTTGCCGCAAGGGGCCTCTGGCGCTGAAGGTGGTGATCAGCCTGCAGCGATACCTACAGGGCCTGTTGCTGCTCAATCCCCAACGGATCTGGTGCCGCTGCTCGATCAGGCGACTGTGCTCGTTCTGGCGACTGGTGCCAAGGGGCAGGTGAACAGCGGCAGTGGCTTCCTGATTGCGCCCAATCAGATCGTCACCAACCGCCATGTCATCGAGACAGCGGAGGATGGACAGGTCTTCGTGATCAACGAAACCTTGGGGGACGTGCGCAAGGCAAATGTCGTGGCCACCAGCAGCACAAGTGAATTGGGCGACAAGGATTATGCGCTGCTTGCGATGGAAGGAGCGCCTGCCAATCGCTATTTGCAGCTTACCCGCACCATCGGCAAGGGACAGCAGACCTACGCGGCAGGCTTTCCGGGCTTCTTTATGGAAACAGATGCCAAATTCCGCGAGTTGCTTGCAGGCGATGCCCATGCCGCGCCGAGCATGGTGTTGACGCAAGGCATCGTCACGGTCTTTCAGGACAGTCCGTCAGGCCTGAAGCTGGTGCTCCATAGCGCCGATATTTCGCCGGGCAACAGCGGCGGACCGCTGGTGGATGCATGCGGCAGTGTTGTCGGGGTCAATACCTTCATCAAGACCAGCGATGAAGCCCAATTGCGCCTCAACTTTGCGCTCAAGAGTGACAGTCTGATGGATTTTCTCTCCCAGAATGGTGTAGAGGCAACGACTGCGAGCGCGCCTTGTCCGTTGGCATCAGCAAACGAGCAGGCAGGGTCGTGACATGGCGAGAAGTATCAAAATCGCCACGACACCTTCTGCCGAGCTAACCCCCATTGGCAGCGCGCAGGAGCGCGACTATGACAGCATCGTGGACTATGTTGCTGCAACCCTTGGGGATGAGGTTGCTGCGCTGTTCGCTGAGCCCGTGGGGAGCATGGATGGTGCCCGCATTGACTGGTATGTGAAGGCCTTTGGCCGCATTGAGGCGCTTGAAGCGCTTGATGAGCCAGAGCAGGCAAACCTGCTGGCCGAGCTGCATGAGGCCGAAGAAAAGATCGGCCGTCTGGCGCATGAGCTGCAAGGGGCATCAAGTCCGGATGATCGTGCGTTGGGAAAGGCATTGGCCAATGCGACCAGCGTGCCGAGCCGCAAGCATATCTATGCCCTCAATGGCCATCCGGTGCTGGTGGCCTGGGGCTATCGCCTCAATGATCACAAGCCCATGCGCGGCGGTATCAGCAAGGTCGCGCCGGTCGCGGCCATGGCGAGCCCAAAGGCGCCGCCCCAGATTGTCGAGCCCCATGTGGCCGAGCCGGAAGACACGCTGGATGACGCGGCCCAAACGCAGCAGTCACCCGTCCGCGAGAGGAAGGACCATAAGCGTTGCTGGCTGATTGCCCTTTTATGGGCGCTTTTGGCTCTGCTTATTGCGGCGATCTTGTATGTGTTGCTGAAGGCCTGCTCCATCTCGGCCTTCTTCCCGTGGATCGACTATTGCTCGGGCCGCTACCAGACCGATCTGGTCAGCCTGCAACAGGAAGTACGCCTTCTGGAAAATGCGCTCGCCTTCAAAAACGAGAATTGCGACGTCGCAGGAGGGCCTGAAGAGCCCATCGCCAATGAGGAGCTGGACAAGCGCCTTCTGGAGCGCAACGCAGGCGATGGCGCCTTGCAGATTTCGCTGGCATGGAACGGCGGCACAGATCTGGATCTGATGGTCAGATGCAGCAACAGCCTCATCTGGTTCAAAGAGAAGAATAGGTGCGGGGCAAGTCTTGATACGGATTCAAATGGTCGCTCCCAAATCACGATGACTCCGGTGGAGAATATCGTCTGGCAGACCGAAGATGCCATCCCGACCGGTGATCTGCCAATCTTCGTGACTCTGTTCGATTATCGCGGCCAGCCCCAGCAGAACATCCCTTACACCGTCCGCGTCGTCAGGCGGCAGAATGGTGCCATCACATCGAATTACACAATCAACGGCGTAGCGTCTCGCTCACAGGTGAAACGACCGATCTTTATCGGTCTCGCCAACAAGCAATAGCGCTGCAATAGGCAACAACATGACTATATTCGCTGATATCACTCTGGTTCCTTTCTCTGGCATTCAATTCGTTGAGTATGGATTCGACCTCAATCAGCTGAACAGCTTTCGCCTGCATTTCATCGAGCGCCCGTTTCCTCAGGAAGCGACCGAAGAAGGCGTTCCGTGGAAGCTGCTGGAATCCAATCCCAATGACGATGAGCCAGAACAGGAGCAGATGGATGACATCAGCTACGACATCAATAAGATAGCGGCTCTTGAGCCCTTCCTGGGCAAGTGGGTGCCAGTGCCCTATTTGCGCCGATTGCCCGGGCGCGGGGCCAATGGCGAGATGATGTTCGATAAGGGCCCGACCAACTGGGCGCGCGCCATGGTCGTGCGCGACTATGAGAAAAACGGCGATGAAGGCCTCTGGTACAAGGTCATCTTTTCCTTTGATACCGCTCTCGCCATGGATGACGCAGACAATGTCACTGTCAATGCCGCCGATGACAGCAGCCAGCTCTATGTGGCTCCGCGCAAGCTCGATGTCGAAAATCCGTGCGAATTTCGCATGGTCTCCTCCATGGCCAAGAATGGCTGGTTCCTCTCCAACCCGATCTCAATCGATGGCAGTGACGCGCAGCAGGATTATCAGATCTGGGTGGCCGAATGGCTCGATGAGCTGTTTGAGGAATATCTGACGAAGCGCTCCAAGGGCCGTCAGCCGCAGCGCAAATATCACCTCGAACATGCCGCTCGCTGGATTGCTCTTTTGCAGTTGCTTGACCAGTTGGTTCAGCCCGGCGTGGTGCATTTCGTGGACACGATTTCCGATGCCCGCTCGGTGCGTCCGGTGAATGTGGATCTCATTCTCGACGTTGGCAACAGTCGCACCTGCGGCATGCTGATCGAGAATTATCCCAACGAGGATTCTGTCGAGCTCAACAATTCCATGAAGCTGCAGATGCGTGATATCCAGCGCCCCTGGCAGACATATGACGAGCCGTTTGAAAGCCATGTCACCCTGTCGCAGGCATGGTTTGGCAAGGAAAATCTGTCGCGCATGTCTGGCCGCAGCGATGCCTTCTTCTGGCCGACCATGGTGCGCGTCGGGCCAGAGGCTTCCCGCATCAAATCCACCCAGTCAGGGCTGGAATCCATCATCGGCATGTCCGCCCCGAAACGCTATTTGTGGGATGTGGCTCCGGTCAATCAGCCATGGCGTTTCCCGCAATCGGACTATTCCGATGAGGGCGAATTGCCACCCGTCGGCAAGGTGGCGCGCCGCTATCTCAATGCCCATGGCGATGTGCTCTCCCAAGTGCGCAAGGAGCGAGACCTCTTCACCGCGCTCTACCCCAAAAGCAAACCGGCCGAATATCAGCGCCCAAGCCAGCAACTGACCTATTCGCGCTCGTCCTTCTACAGCTTCATGCTCTCGGAGATCTTCTTTCAGGCCATGGTCATGATCAATGACCCGGCGGTAAGGGCCGATCGTCGCCAGAGCGAAGCACCGCGCAGCCTTAGGCGCATCATCCTCACCTTGCCCACCGCTTTGCCGGTGCGTGAGCAGCAGATCATGAAAATGCGTGCCGAGGCGGCCATCAGCTTCCTGTGGGATATCATGAAGTGGAACGAAAACCCGCCTCCGGGTCTGGTGCGTCCTTCCATTCATGTGGCGTGGGATGAATCCAGCTGCGTGCAACTGGTCTGGCTTTATGGCGAGATCAGCTGTCGCTTCGGCGGCCGTATCTGCGAATTCTTCACCATGATGGGCAAACAGCGCCAGCGCTTCCTGCCCGATGAATTACCAAGTCTCGATACACCGGAAGAGCCATCCCTGCGCGTCGCCAGCCTTGATATTGGCGGCGGCACGACAGACCTGATGATCACCACCTATTTTCAGGATGATGACCGTGCCATCGTGCCGGTGCAGACCTTCCGGGAAGGGGTGCGGATCGCCGGGGACGACATCACCAAGGCGGTGATCGAGCATTGCATCATTCCTGTGCTGGAAGCCGCGCTCACACAACATGGCGTCCGCGATGCGGTGGTTATGCTCAGAGACCTGTTCCATGGCGATCGAGCCAACATGGCCGAGCATGAAAAGCATGCAAGACGCCAGTTCGTGCAACAGATTCTGGTGCCTGCCGCGCTGGGCATCATGGAGCGCTATGAGAATTCCGGCGAAGACCGCTATGAGGTCATTCATTCGGCAACCATGGCAGAGCTGATCAAGGATTCGCTGTCGGTCTATCCGTCCGTGCAGCAATATCTTGTCTCCGGCCTGGGTCAGTCCGGCGATGAGCCGTTCGACATCATGTCCATGGCCGTGCCGCTCAACTTTCATCTGGTTTCTGATGCCATTCAGGAAGTGATGGATGTGGTGTTCGAGCCGGTGGCTGAAGCCTTGGCCCATTTCGATTGTGACTATGTTCTGCTGTCAGGGCGGCCTTCGAAACTCTCCGCCATTCAGGAGGGGCTGCTCAATCGCCTCGTTATCGGTCCAGACCGGCTGTTGCCAATGGGCGACTATCGTGCAGGCAACTGGTATCCCTTCAGAAGTCGTGACAACACCCGCATCGGCGATCCCAAGTCCTGCGCAGTGGTTGGCGGCATGCTCTGTTCCTTGGCTGAACACAGCATCACGAACTTCACGCTCTATACCCACATGCTTCAGGGCCGCTCGACCACGCGCTATATAGGCGAGCTGGAAAAGGACATGAAGCTGAAGAATGACAATGTGCTCTTCACCTTCGATGAACTGGACGATGCCAACGCCGACAATGAAAAGGTGCTCAAGCTCTATACAGAGAGCCTCGTCGGCTATCGCCAGCTGCCCTTTGAGCGCTGGGTGACCTCGCCACTCTATCACATCAAGCTGGAAGACAACGGTCCGGCCAAGCCGATCTCCGTCACGCTGGCGCGCGAGATGATGTTTGAGCTGGATGAGGATGAAATGGATCATCCCGATGTGAAGGCGGCAAAGCTGATGAATTACGAGGCGACCAAGGAAGATCTTCGCATCGTCGATGCCGTGGATGCCAATGGCGGCGACGTGCAGCGCGTGGTGTCCATTTCCTTCCGGACCTTCCCATTGTCCCAGAGCGAATATTGGCTCGACTCTGGCATCTTGAACATCTAGCGGGGCCGAAAAATGATGATTGTAAACGAGCAGCTGCTTGAAAAGACAAAAGAAACCGCCAGTGCCGCGCAGGAAGGCGTCGACTGGCTCAAGATGCCCGCCAATGTGGAGCGTATCGGAGAGGCGGCCAAGTCGATCGAGCGCGAACTCAAGCGCGGTGTCGTTGATGCCCTCCGGCTTTCCGAGGCAGCCACCCGCCCCATGGCGGTTGCCGTGTTCGGCGCCAGTCAGGTTGGCAAGTCACACCTGATCTCGGTGCTCGCCCGCTCGAATGACGAGCTTTATGCGGTCTTTGATGGCGTCGACGAGCCGGTCAGCTATATCAAGCAGATCAATATCGACAAGGAAGGGGAATCCACCGGCCTTGTCACCCGTTTTACGATCAACAAGGAGACGACGCCCGCTGGCTTCCCCGTCTGCCTGCGCTGGCTCTCCCATGCGGATCTGATCAAGATTATCGCCAACGCCTATTTCTTTGATGGCCGCCCCAACAGCTTTCCTGAAAGTGCCGAGATTGCCGAGCATGTCAGCGGATTTTCAAGCGCCGGCACCGGCGGTCAGAATAATGGCCTGAAGCCGGAAGATGTCTGGGATCTACAGGACTATTTCACTCAATATATGAGCGCCTCGGCTCTAACCGCCAAGCTGGATGCCTTCTGGATGGCGGCTGCGGACATTTGCCCCAACCTGTCCATTGCTGATTTGGGCAAGTTCTTCTCGATCCTCTGGGGCAAGGAAGAGCCGATCACCAAGCTCTATGTGGATCTGGTCTCGGCTTTGCAGCGTCTGGATTTCCCAAAGACCGCCTATGTGCCTCTTGCTGCCATCGATGCAACCAACCCGAAGATTACCAGCATCATCACGGTGGCCGGTTTGTCTGACATCTCCCAAGGCTCAAGCGAGCAGATCGAGGTTAAGACCATGAGTGGCGCCTCGGCCTCATTGCCGCGCTCTTCGGTGGCGGCTCTGACAGCTGAGATTCTCATCACCATTCAGGACAAGCCTTGGGATTTCTTCGATCATACCGACCTGCTCGACTTCCCCGGTTATCGTAGCCGTGGCTTGAAAGCCGCGGACTTCGAAGAAGATGCTGACGACAGCAACCTCAAGGGCATCGCCAAATATCTGGCACAGAATCCGGACAAGACCCTGCAGACGCTGTTGCTGCGCGGCAAGGTGGAATATCTCTTCCAGCGCTATGTCGCCGAGCAGGAGATCACCTCCATGCTGCTCTGCGCCCAGCCCAACAATCTCGACGTGGACCAACTGCCACAGGTGGTGGCCAAATGGATAACGGCGACCCACGGGCCAAAGCCTGAAGACCGGCTGAACAAAGAAGTTCTGCTGTTCTTCATCTTCACCAAGTTCGATTTGCATTTCACCCGTAAGACCAGCGACAGCTCCTTCGGGCTGGAAGGGCGGCTGGGTGGTGCCATCGAAAACCCGCTCATCCAGTCCTATGGCGGCAGCGCCGACACATGGGTGAAAAACTGGACGCCGGGCCAGCCCTTCAAGAATTGCTACCTGATGCGCAACCCCAACATTCTGAACCGAGAGATATTTGATATCGATGGTCAGAGCGAGACTGGGGTGAGGGAGAGCGAAACGGGATTTCTGGGGGATCTCAAGAACACCTTCATTAGTGTCGAGCCGGTACAGGAACATTTCAGCGATCCGGCCGAAGCGTTCGCGCAGATGATGGAACTCAATGATGGCGGCGCGTCGCACATAGCCAGAAATCTGTCACCGGTTTGCAACCCCGAGATCAAGAAACGGCAGATAGAGGAGCGCCTTAAAAAACTGCGGGAGCGCCTGTGCGAGCGCCTGTCCGCCTATTATGTCAGCTCCGATTCCTCGGTTCGGTTGGACGAACGGCTGGCGGTGGCTGATCAGGTGTTGCAAGAGCTTTATGTCTGTGATGAACGGATGCGCTTTAGCTCCCTGTTGCGTGGCCTGATGCTGGATCCGGGCATGCTGGCCAGCCGATTGCATGAAGCCAGTCTCAGCCGCGCCATCGAAAGCCGGTCAGATGATGACAGCGACGCTTCGCAGGCTGTGGCATCGGTCGCTCCCTCACGTCCTCGCCCCGGCGCAGGGCGCGTGCGGCCAAGGCCTACACCGGGTGGAGGTCGGGCTCCAGCCAGTGCCGCTGCGGAGGCAGCATCTGAGGCAAAGGCGATCCAGACGCCATCAAAGGCACCTACCAAAAACCGGCAGCGCCTGTTGGCTGAAGCGGCCATCGTGACGATGATCGAAAATCTGTTCGAACAGGCTGACAATCCAAGCCTTGCGGCCCTCACCGGAGTGTCCGCCGACGCCTTGCGCGAGATCGCCAAGGAAATCGCGCTGGCCGTGCGTCGGGTCAAACTGACGGACAGTCTGGCCGAACAGATCGCCCGCATCGCCTTTGTGGATCGTCGCGATGAACTGCTCAACAAGGCCACGCTGGCCGCCGAGCACATGACCAACGGCTTCATCGCCGATCTGGGCATGTCGCTGCTACCTGAGGAAAAGCGGGCCGTGATCGATTATGAGACGGGCAGCCAGCCGGTGTTCAAATCCAGAGCGGTTGCCTTTGATACCAGCGGCATCTCCGACGAACCCGATGCTTTTACCACCCGTTATGTCGACAGCTGGCTGCATGCCTTCTTCAAGGTCGTACAGGACAACGCATTGGGCGACACGCTCGATGTCGATCCTGAACTCAATGCCCGACTGGGCGGCATTCTGGAAAGGCTTTCAAGGTAACGCATCCAAAGCAACGCATCAGTGGTGCGCGGTGCGCCCGCAACAGATAGCCAGCAATGAAGAGCATGGCACGCGAGAATTGATCGGAAAGTGAGCAGGAAATGAGAATACTTTCGGCGCATAAGGAACACGGTCCCGGGCATGCTTGGTTGAGCATGGACCATGCCGTAACGCCCGAGACGGCCTTGGTCATTGAGCGCGAAACAGACAAAGACCGCTATCTGGGCAGCAGTGGCTGGCAAAGCGTGCCGGAAAATCTGCCCGTCGATGCCGTGGATGGGGGCCGGATGCTGCTTGGCCCGACCATTGTCGATCATCTTGGCGAAGGAGATTTCATCAAGATTGCCATCGCGGGCACAGGCTATTTCGAAGAAGATTTCTGGCCTGACGTCCCCATTTCCGGTCGCAAGTCATCCGGCTTCGGCATCGTCTCCTCCAAGCCGTCTGCGGATTCACACCAGAAGGCAGGGCCAAGTGATCTGGCGGTCAATGTCAAAGGGGGAGGCGCCAGGCAAAGCGCAATGCCCTCAAACGATGAAGCCGGTGACGAGACCGCTGGAGCAGCAAAGGGCAGACACTATATGCCGGGGGAAACCATTTCGATCGACCCCAGTCTCATTGCCTTTGCCGATCCGTCCATCACTGAGAAACCGTCCACCCGGATCAGCCGCAAGACTATTGTCGGACTGGCTGCCTTCTGGGTTCTGATTGCTGTCTGCCTGCTTGGCTGGTATTTCAGCCCCTATTTGCTGGCCGGATTGAATTCCGTCTCCCAGCAGGCCGAGCAAACGCCAGTTGAGGAGCCGGTTGTCACGCCTGCACCGACGCCGACGCCATCACCCGCACCAGCCCTAACGCAGCAAGAGCCGCAGATGGCCAGAGACCGCAGCTATTGGCAGCAGCAGATGATGAGCGGACAGATGTCCGGACAGGAGCTCTATCAGGCCTCCGAGGAAACGGCAGACAATGCCGAACTGAGCGACATGTCTGCCGAATTTCTGCGCCTTGCCTCCAACAAGGGCTATGCGCCAGCTCTTAGGTCCTATGCCGAACGCTATGACCCCACCAAGCCGGATGCGGCTGGCGCATCAGTCATCAAGAATGCCAATACGGCGCTTGATGCCTATACGCGCCTCAAGGCTGGCGGAGACGCCAATGCTGCGGCGGATATCCAGTCTCTCTGCCAGTTCCTTGAGCCGAAATATTATCAGGATGCAGAGGCCCGCACCGCTGTCGACGACTATTGCAGATAAGCTTGAAAGGTTGGCTCCATGAAGAAATTTGCTTTTATTCTTGTTCTATTGATTGCAAACCTGACGCTCATTCCCCTTGTCGGACTTGAGCAATCTGCCTTCGCGCGCGAAGCGCTGCTCATGCAGGGCAAAAAGACCCTTTACCGTAGGGTCGTGACCAAACCGGGCAGCCAGCTGCTTTCTGCTGCCTCGCCCAGTGCGCAGGTGATCAAGGGCAATGTGCCAGCCTTCGCCGTTTACTATGTCTATGGCGAGCAGAATGGCTACACCGAGGTTGGCATCAACAGTCGGGGTGATGCGGCAGGCTGGATCGCTTCAGACAAGCTGGTCGACTGGAAACAGTCTATCGTTGTGGCCTTCAACAACCGGGCAGAAGCCGGTCGCGTGCGGCATCTCTTCTTTAAGGATTTCAACACGCTCGCCGATGACATCGAGGCCTATCAAACGCCCGAAGAGTTCGCCAACAGCCCCGACATCGTGGCTGTAGAGCCGGAAAATGCCATCAACGACAACAACAATTTCTATCTGCTGCCCATTCTCGATCATGAGTCGATTTATTTCCCCGATGACAATGAAGGCAACATGCTGCAAGTGGGGTCGGTGACGGCGGCCAGCGCACGCCGCACCACTGAGGATTTCAGGGCAGGGGTCGTCTTTGTTATTGATACCACCATCTCCATGGGGCCCTATATCCGTCAGACCAAGGAAGTCGTGGAACAGATTGGCGTGCAGCTTGAGAATTCCCCGCTGGCAGGCAAGGTTTCCTTCGGACTGGTGGGCTATCGCCAGTCGACACTGACCAATCCGGGCATTGGTTACAATGTCAAAAATCTTCTGCCGCTGGATGCGCATTCAGACGTAAACCAGTTCCTTGCAGCGATTGACAATATGGATGTTGCCAAGGTGCCGACCGTCGGGTTCGATGAGGACGCCATCGGTGGCATCGCCTTTGCCAGCAATGATAACAATTGGCAGCCCTATGCCGCCAAATATATGATCCTTGTCACCGATGCCGGTGCCAAATCCCCCGAGTTTGGCGATAACTATGCCCACGAGCTGGACATCCCGGAACTGGCCGGAGACCTCAATGACAAGGGCATCCGCCTTCTGGTGATGCATCTGAAAACCCCGGCCGGCAAGAAGGACCACCGCTCCGCCGAGCTGCAATATCGTCAGGCGTCCCGTCTCGTTGGCTCCATGAATGATCTTTATACCGATGTCTCCGAGGGCAGCGTGCGTGAATTTGGCAATGGCGTCAGCCTGATTGCCAGCCAGATCGTTACCACTTCGCAGGATATCCAGAAAGACAAGGAGATTGCAGAGCCCGACGCGAATGACAATTCCACTCAGGCCAATCTGCGCCGCGCTGCCAAGGCCTTCCAGCTGGAATATCGTGGCAATCAGCAGGGCGAACAGGCGCCGGAATTCTATCGTGCCTGGACCATCGACCGTGCCTTCGCCGCCTATGCCCGTCAGGCGCTTGATATCCGCATTCTGCTGACCAAGAACCAGCTTTCAACCATGGCGCAGAATCTGCGCGAAATCGTGGATCAGGCCAACAGGCCCGGCGGCATCATCGATGCCAACGCCTTCTTCCGCAGCATTCAGGATCTGGCGTTGCGCACTTCGAACGATCCAACCCAGATTCGTGATGATCAGAGCCTTGGTGATGCCATTGCAGAATATCTGGATGATCTGCCCTACAAGAGCCAGACCACGGCCATGACCATGGCCGACTGGGTGACCCTCAGTGCGCCCGAGCAGCGGGACATCATGAATGGTCTGGAATCCAAACTGCGCTATTACGAGCGGGTACATTCCGATCCGGACCGCTGGTTCGACCTGCATGAGAATGCCGCGCCGGGCGAAGCCGTCACGACGATCTCGCTGGACCGCATGCCATGATCGCACTCACTGTTCGCAACATACGCAAAAGCCTGAAAGACCCCGATCGGGCGTTCGATCTGCATATCCCCGCCTTTGATGCAAAGGGCGGGGAGAAGATCGCCGTTGTCGGCACCACAGGCTCGGGCAAGACGACGGCCATGGATATTCTGGCCATGGCCAGCCAGCCCAGCATATGCGAGCAGTTTGACCTTGTTGTTGATGGCAAGACCCACGACCTCAATGCCGCTTCGAAAAACCGGCGCAAAAGTGCCCGCTTGCGTGCCAGCTATTTCGGCTATGTTATGCAGAAGAGCCCGCTCTTTCCCTTTCTGTCGGTGCGGGAGAATGCCCTCCTGCAACAGCGTATTTCAGCCCGGCCCGATGCCGCGTTTGTCGCTCAGCTGTTTGACCGGCTGGGCATAGCGATGATCGCCGATGCCATGCCTGATGAAATCTCGGTGGGACAAAAACAGCGCACGGCCATTGCCCGTTCCTTGGCTCATCACCCGTCCATCATTCTGTGCGATGAGCCGACGGGCGCATTGGACCCGCGAACCGCACGGGACTGCATCGAGACAATCATCTGGGCGGCAGAGCGCACCGGCGCCATTCTCATCATGATCACCCATGACTGGGATCTGGCCAAAGCCTATGGCTTCGACTTCTACGAAATCAAAACCAGAATGCTTGCCGACAATGCCATGTCTGCAACACTTGCCCTCCAATCCGGCGTGGAGAAACGCAGAGCATGATTGCACTGGATCTGGCCATAAAGAGCATTCTGCGCTCTCCGAAACCCAATATCGCGGCGATGATCGCCCTCATTTCGGTGCTGGTGCCCACAATGCTGCTCTGGAGCATGAAGGTCGGCTTCATCCAGTCGATGCTTGATGAATTGCGGACATCTCCGGCGAGTCTGGAAATCCGGGTGAAGGGGGACTATGTCCTGACGCCCGATAAGCTCAGGGAAATCGAAGCCCTCGATGGCATTGGTTTCATCATGCCGACCGCCCGCTATCTCGCTTCCCGTGCGTTCGCCAGTCATGACAATGGCCGGGATAGAACGCCCGTATCCCTGTTGCCGACCGGCGCCGGTGATCCGCTTCTGCAAGCAGGCGAGGGATTGGTTGGAAAGGGGGATGCCATCATCACCCGCGACCTTGCTGAAAAGCTCGGGCTCGGAGTGGGCGACGCGTTCGAGATTTCCACCAATCGCAAGAAGCAGAGGGAACTGCTACGAATTCCGCTGACCATTGCCAACGTGATCTCGCGGGAGACTGTGGTTGGCCAATGGGTAATGGTCGCCCCCTCGGTCATTCAGGAGGTGGAAGCCTTCATTGATGGCTTCGCCCTGCCTGACAGGGGCAAGGACGGTAAGCCCCTTGCCGAGCGTCCAAACGTTTATTCCGGCCTGCGCCTATATGCCGACCGCATCGAACATGTTGCGCCGCTGGCCAATGAGATGACACGTCTGGGCTTTTCAGTGCAGAGCAATGCTGCCCGCATCGAGGCCATACAGCAGCTCGACAAGATTCTGAGCGGAATCGTTCTGGCGATCGGTCTGGTGCTGTTTGTCGGGCTTACCCTGTCTGTCTGGTCGGGCATGGTCATCCAGCTTGAGCGCTTGCGGCCCCACGTCGCCCTTCTGGGGCTTATGGGGCAGGGCCTGTTTGGCGTTTCCATGTTCTTTGTCTTTATCGGCCTGTTCAATGCCTTGGGGGGCATCCTTCTGGCCGATGGCCTGACGCTGCTTCTGACATGGTTGGGGAATATGCAGTTTCAGGGCGTGTATGGCAATTTTGCCGCCATTTTCGCGCTACCCGTTCGCCATATCGCATTGATCGATGCGGGGGCCTTTCTGCTCCAGCTCATGCTCGCATCCTTTGTCGCTTTGAAATCAACCTATATTCGTCCGGGGGACCTGTTCCGTGGCTATTAGATATTCTCGTTTTTTCAGGCGGGCCATCGCTGGCCTGTCCCTATTTCTATTTTCCGCTGGTGCGACTTTGGCGCAGGAGGCGTGGGACGCCAACTATTACAATCCGGCCGGTGATCCCGATGTCCTGCTGCTGCCTATTCCATGCGGGGGCAAGATTGCGCTCAAAAAGGTGGTGACCATCACCGAAGATCCTAGCTCACCGGTCGGCCCCTTGAGTGACCAACGCATCGTGATCGGTCGCGATGCCGGACGGACGCGAGGCTATATCGAGGAAAATCACCACGAATATATCTCCGGCACCCTCATGGATGACGAAACCCATGAGCGCTATTATCTGATCGGGGCTTATGAGGTGACGCAGGGTCAATATGATGCCGTGATGAAAGGGCCCGATGCCTGCCCCAGACGAATGAGCCGCAAACTCAATCTGCCCGTTACCAATGTCAGCTGGTATGACGCGATTGATTTCACCAGAAAGCTCAATATCTGGCTCTACAGCAATCCTTCCAGCATGATGGCAACTCTCTCCCAGATTGGGGCGGCCAATGGCTTTGCTCGTCTGCCAAGCGAGGTGGAGTGGGAATTTGCGGCCAGAGGTGGCAGTGCGGTTCCTGCTGCGGTGCGCAATGAGCCGGTCTTCTTCAACGAAGGCACCATCGACGATTATGCCTGGTATAATGGTGCCATGTCCTCCTCGGGCAAGGCCAAGCCGGTTGGCAAGAAAAAGCCAAATCCGCTGGGGCTCTATGACGTCTACGGCAATGCTGCCGAAATCGTGCAGGATTCCTTCCGCATGACGCGCTCGGATCGCCTGCATGGGGCGATTGGTGGCTTTGTGGTGCGCGGCGGTTCTTTTCTTGATAGTCCCGATCTGATCACCTCGGCGCGGCGCGATGAAAATCCCTTCTTCGATGCGCAGGTGGGAGGCGAGTTCAAGCGCCGCTCGATGGGCTTCCGCATTGCTGTCAGCACCTCGTCCATCCCACGTGATGTTTCCGAGGTGCCGCGTCTGGAGACGGCCTTTGAAGAAACACAACGTCAGGTGGATGGCCCTCTAGACGAGCAGCCACTCCAGCAGATGCAGGCCGTGGCCGATCAGGTTCAGAATGCAGAATTGCAAACCAAGATCAGGGACCTGCAGAGCCAATTGCAAGACGAGTTTGCCCGCCGCAACGAGTTGAAGGCCCGCAATGTGCGCGTCATGCTGTCCAATGGCGGCTTGCAGGCGATGGAGGTGTTCCTCAGTGCCCGGGCGATCAAGAAATTCAAGGCCGCCTACAAACAGGCCAAGCTGACCAATACTCACCCCGAATTCTACGCCCCACGCATCGAGGCGGAATATAACCATTACACGCTGATTTCAAACGCCTATTACGAAACGGTGGACACGCTGGCCGACTATGCTGCGCCGGAGATCCGCACACAGTCGGGCGTCGTCAAGCAGGCGCTTTCCCAACGCAACGACACAGACATGATCCGCTTTGTCGAGGCTCTGGAAACCTCCATTGATAAATTCCGGAACGCGCGCAACCAGCACAGCGTGCTGCATTTCCTCGATGAAATTCCAACCCCATCCATTGATTGATCCAGATTTATAGAGACACAGGAAAGTCAGTATCATGTCGCAGAAATACGTTTTGATCGCAGCGCTCGCCGCTTCGCTTGCCCTTGCAGGCTGCGTGACCACGCAGCAGCCAACCGGCCCTCTCAGCCCCACCGAAATGGCCATGCGCCAGAAACAGAATGAGAATGTGCGCATTCTTCAGGGTGTAGCCACGGGCGCGGCTGTGGGAGCCATCGTCGGCGGTGGGCTTGGTCTGCTGCTCGGTGGGGATGAAAAATCCATGGCGCAGGGCGCAATGATCGGTGCTCTTGGCGGTGGTGTACTCGGCGCAGCCGATGCCCAGCGGGTCAATAAGCAGGCCGGCGCACAGGCTGCCCAGCAGGATCAGCTCAAGGGTGTCATCGCCAATGCTGAAAAGAATATCGCCCACTATCAGGAAATGGCGACCTTCACGCGTCAGCTGGCCGCCGAAGAACAGGCCGAGATTGACCGTCTCAATGCCCAGCTTAGCGCCGGACAGCTCGCCCCTGACGCCTATCGCGCCCAGATGTCCAGCGCCCGCGGCAACGTGCAGATCGTGAATAGCCAGATCTCCAATGTTGATCGCGATATCACCGATCTGGAAGGGGCCGCCAAAAACGGTATGGATGTCAAGAAGCAGATTTCCCAGCTCAAAGCCCAGAAAGCCTCGCTGGAAACCCAGCGTGACGCCCTCGTTTCTGCCTATTCCCGCGTTCCGTCCGAAGTCGGCGTAACCATTTAATCCCTGTGTGAAAGAGAGATGAGATCATGACAAAGTTTCGGACAAAGGCTCTGGTCCCCGGCATGGCGCTGGGTGTTCTGTTGCCCCTTCTGGCTGCCTGCCAGACAACGTCATGCACGGGGGATGCCCGCTATGATGATTATTGGTGCGCACGCAGCAATCTCAATAATGGCGTCTATCAGCAGCAGACCAATCAGCTGCAGTCGATCGCATCCCATCGCCAGTATCAGGCCGCCAATGCGCAGGCCAATATGTATGATGAAAAGGCCAATCTGTCTGCGCGACAGGCCGAGTTGAACAGGCTGCGTGCAGCGCTTGCCCAACGGCAGCAGCAATTGTCTTCGGCCCGCGCCAACAATGGCACCGCCGAGCAGATCGCGCGTCTTGAAGCCGACGTGGCCGCCTTGCGGGCACAGGTCGAAACCCTGATGCAAACGCAGTAAGAAGACGTCACATGAAGGGCTTTCGTCTGGCTGTTCTGGTCATTTTGTGGGTGGGGTTCATGGGGCTGGTTGCGCTGCTGGCGGGCTTATCGCTCAAGGCCTGTGGCGTCCGGTTTCTGGGCTACGAACTAAGCTGGTGTGCGGCGAGCCACCGGCCTGATCTGTCGCGGCTAAACGCCCTGCAGCGTGAGCTGCACAGCTTGATCGAGATGAACGGCCAGATGGGCGCCCAATGTGGTCCTGTTACGCGCGTGCCTCGGTCCGGGGCGACACCATCGCCCGTTCCTGCGCAGCCGGGTGCTCTGGGGATCGGTGCGGCTGGTGGCCATGGGGCCGTGGGGGCGGTAGGAGAAGGAGGCGCAGGTCCGCTTGATGCCGGTCCCCCTTTGCCTTCGGCTGATCCAGCTTCTGGGGTAACAGGGCCGACGGAAGGGGAGGTCTCTCCGGCTCCCATGCCGACCGCAGAGACGGATATCGACAGCGATATGCCAGAGGCAGACGTAGACGCAGACGCTGAAGGTGAAATGCCTTCGGCCAAGGGCGTCATGCCATTGCCCGAACCCGCACCGCATAGACTGGATGCCAGCGGTGATGGAGCCGGTGGGGCTGGTGCCGCTGCGTCTGGCGGTGATGGAGGAGCTGGCGCAGAAGGTGCCGGAGTAGGTGGCGGCGCAGGCGAAGGAGCAGGAATCCCTCCTGCGGGTGCTGGTGGGGCTGGCGGTACACCTCCCTCTGGCGGTGGCAACGGAGGCGCAGCTGCTGCGGCAGCCAATCCTCCTCCGGCAGGCAGTCAATCGCCAGAAACTCCGCAACGATGCGCCGACGGCAAGCCGAAGCTTGATTATGTGGTGCTGGCCCTTGATCATTCCAAAAGCATGGGGTTGCCAGTCAACATGGACAGCGCATTGGCAACCGAACTTGAAAACACCATCGAGGCAGGCGGTCCCGGCGCTTGGCAAGCCTCCAACACCTATAATGACTATATCGCCCGCCCTGGCCGTAAGAGACTTGACGAGGTCAAATCCTCCGTCGGTGAAGTGACCCGCCGCTTGCCGCCGGAAACCAGAATTGGCGTGGTCACCTTCGCCGGATGCAATGGCGTGGTGGATATGGGGGATTATGATGAGGGAAGGCGCGAGCGCCTGATCAGCAAGATCGAGAAGCTGCAGACCAAACCGGCAACGCCTGCTGCTGATGCCCTCAAGATCGCCATGGACAAGGTTGCCCGTGTGCCTGGAGGGCGGGTGATTTTCGTCAGCGATGGCAAAGATACCTGCGATGCGGACCCATGCGCCGTGGCCAAGCGAAGCTCTGGCGTTCAGGTCGATGTTATCTCTCTTGGTGGTGGACAGGCGCTTTCCTGCGTGGCAAGGGCCACAGGCGGAAAACTGGTCGAGCCAGCCAAGGAAGCACAAAGCTTGCAGCAAATTCTTGTCGAACTGGGGCTCAATGGCGCTCGAGGAGGCTGCTGATGAAGCCTCTGCGTCTGATCGGATTTGTGTTGTTGTGGCTGATCTTTATCGCGCTGGTGGGCTATCTGGGGCATCTGTCGCTGAAGTCTTGTGGCGTCAGGATTTTGGGCTACCAATGGAGCTGGTGCACAGAAGAGACTACGCCAGATCTCACAAGGCTCAACGCGCTTCAGGATCAGTTGCACATTCTGATGCAGATGGCCGGTGAACAACAGAAGTCCTGTCCTCCGCCCCCGCCAGAGATGCCGGTCGCGAAGGCGCCTCCTCCTGAACCCGAAGCTCCCGAGCCCCCTTCAAAGCACTGCGCCCGTCCCGAAGACCGCAGCTATATTGTTCTTGCGCTTGATTACTCGGGCAGTATGGCGATCCCGGCTGACATGGATAGTGCAGCTGTTTCAAAAATCGAAAAGCAAGCAGAACGTGGCGGACTTTTGGGTAAAGCTGCCGATTTCATATACGCTCAGCTCAAGAAGAAAAATGGGCGAAAGCGACTCGACGACTTAAAAGAGTCTGTTGCACAAGTTGCCCGCCAGTTGGACGCAGAAACGGACATTGGTCTGGTGGCTTTCTCTGGCTGCGATGATGTTGCAGATCTTGGGAACTATCGTCACTCGGAGCGCTCACGGCTTATTGCGAAGACCAACAGTTTGACAGCAGATCAGGCAACAGCTGCGGCCAAGGCACTGGAGCTGGCGCTTCAGAAGGTGAAACAAAAGGGTGGCGGGCGTATCATTCTGGTGGGCGATGGTAAGGATACCTGCGAAGGCGATCCATGCGCCGTGGCGCGTGCGCATCCGGAAGTGGAGATTGATGTGGTGTCCCTTGGTGGAGGCGACGCCCTTGCCTGTGTGGCCAAGGCCTCCGGCGGTAAATGGATCGAGCCTGAGCAGTTGGGTGCTAATCTTCAATCCATCATGGTTGATCTTGGGAACAATGCTGCCCGCGCTCTTTGCGAATGAGGTTTCAAAGCCGCCAATATTCAAGGCAAAAGCCCTGTTAGCACCAGAAGGCAAGCGGCTTCGCGTTAGGGCACACGAAGCCGCAAGGGAGCGTGCCGGTTACTCCGGGGTAACCCGCATCAAGGCTCCGTTATTTGCATCTGTCAAAAGCATGATGGCACCATCTTTGGCGTCGACATCCACGTCACGCACTCGGCTGCGTCCTTCAAGATAGCGCGCTTCGCCCACGACCTTGCCGTCTTCCAGCTTCAGCCGCACAAGCGCCTTGCTGGCCAGCCCGCCAATGAGCGCATCACTCTTGAAAGAAGGGAACATCGCGCCATCATAAAAGACCATGCCCGCCGGAGCGATCACAGGGTCCCAATAATAGACCGGTTGCTCCATGCCTTCCTTGGCGGTGATGCCTTCTCCCACAGGCGTGCCGGAATAGTTCTCTCCGTAGGAGATGATCGGCCAGCCATAATTCTTGCCCGCTTCGGGCCTATTCAGTTCATCGCCTCCTTTGGGGCCATGTTCCACGGTCCATAAATGCCCATCCGGCCCCAGTGCGGCAGACTGAATGTTGCGATGGCCATAGGACCAGACCTCGGGCAAGCCGCCTGCCAGGTCTGGATTGTCCTCCGCCGGGCCACCCATCGGGTCGATACGCAGCACCTTGCCAAGGTGGGTGCCAACATCCTGCGCCAGTTGGCGCGACTCGGTGTAGTAGCGTTCGCCTGTCGTCACGAATAGGGCGCCGGACGGATCGAACACCAGACGAGAGCCATAGTGATTGGTCGAGCGCCAGGCGGGATTTTGCTGAAAGATGACCTCCACATTCTCCATGCGGCTGTCATCATCGGAAAGAATGCCCGTGGCAACAGCAGTTCCATTCAGGCCATCACCGCGCGGTTCGGCAAAGCTCCACCAGACGCGACGTGTCTGTGCGAAATCGTCTTTGACCACCACATCCAGCAGCCCGCCCTGACCGCGCGCGTCAACCTCTGGCAAACCATCAATTGCATGGGATTTGCTGCCTGCAGCATCAATGATCCGCATGCGACCGGGGCGCTCGGTAACAATCCAGCGCCCGTCCGGCAATTGATCCATTCCCCACGGATTTTGCAAGCCGTTGGCGATGATCTCCCGTTTCACCGAGACATCATCATCAAGATAAGGCGCGCGGGTCTGGCCCTCAAAGGCAGGCGTTTGTCCTTCGCCATTAGGGGGCGCATCGTTGAAGGTCTGGGCGGAAGCCGTTGCTGTGCCCGCAAGCAGGCTAAGGGCAACAAGGCCGGTTAGGGGAAGGGCATGCATTGCGTGTCTCCTCTGGTTTGCTTTGTCGCTGCACCAGAGGCTGGCTCTGGTGAAACGGCTTGATCTCAAAAGATTGAGGTTTGGTCTGAGGTCGGAAAGTGCAAGCGTGCAGCCCATCACAAATGCTTGAGGCCATAAAAGGGCCAGCAGAAATTTGTTTTGAGAATCGAAAAACCCCCGAAGAAGGGGGCTCTTCGGGGGTAAGGTCTGGGAGGAGGCGTTTTATTGTTATGACGCCTTAGCGCACGAGGCACGGGCGTTTATTGTCAAAGGTCCAGTTTGGAATGAGAAACTGCATCCCCAGAGCATCATCACGCGCGCCAAGCCCCTTCTTCTTGTAAAGGTCATGGGCAGCCATGATGGCGTCGATATCCGCTTCGATGCCAAGGCCGGGGCGCTCTGGCACGGCGATCTCGCCGCCCTTGATCAGCAGTGGCTCCTTGGTCAGGCGTTGGCCATCCTGCCAGATCCAATGGGTGTCGATCGGTGTGATGCGTCCCGGTGCCGCTGCAGCTGCATGAGTGAACATTGCCAGCGATATGTCGAAATGGTTGTTGGAGTGAGAGCCCCAGATAAGGCCCCAGTCGCGGCACATCTGTGCCACCCGCACAGTGCCCTGCATGGTCCAGAAATGCGGGTCAGCCAAGGGAATATCCACCGATTGCAACATGACCGAATGGCCCATCTGTCGCCAGTCGGTGGCTACCATGTTGGTGGCTGTCTGAAGACCTGTGGCACGGCGGAACTCAGACATGATCTCCCGGCCCGAATAGCCTTCCTCTGCCCCGCACGGATCTTCCGCATAGGCCAGAATATGATCCTGCCCCTTGCAAAGGGCGATGGCTTCTTTTAGGGACCACGCTCCGTTTGGATCAATGGAGATGCGCCCTTTCGGGAAACGCTGTTTGAGGGCGGCCGCAGCCAGCATTTCCTCTTCACCGGCAAACACGCCGCCTTTGAGTTTGAAATCTTCAAAGCCATAACGTTCATAGGCTGCTTCGGCCAGACGCACGACTGCCTCAGGTGTCATGGCTTCCTCATTGCGCAGGCGCAGCCAATCATCCTTGGCGTCAAGCTCGGCGCGATAGGGCAGGTTGGTCTTGTTTCGGTCGGCAACATAGAAGAGATAGCCCAGCATGCGTACTGTGTCGCGCTGTTGACCTTCGCCCAAAAGAGCGGCCACCGGCATATCCAGAAACTGCCCCATCAGATCCAAAAGGGCAGCTTCCACTGCCGTGAGCGCATGGATGGTGATGCGCAGATCGAAGGTTTGGGTGCCACGACCGCCTTTGTCTCGGCTGGCAAACGTCTCGTTCATGCTCTTCAGGATGGTATTCATGCGCGCAATCGGCTGCCCTACAACGAGCGGGGCTGCGTCTTCCAGCGTCTGGCGGATCTTCTCACCACCGGGCACTTCGCCCAGCCCGATCCTTCCGGTTTCATCTTCCAGCAGAACAACATTGCGCGTGAAATAGGGTGCGTGGGCTCCGCTCAGGTTCAGCAACATGCTGTCTTGCCCCGCAACGGGCACGACGCGCATGGACGTGACTTTCGGTGATCCTGTCCCGAATCTATCTGGCGCTACCATCTTGTTTTTCCTCCAAATTGTTGCCGCCTCGCGCTGCATTCCTACCCGCACGGGGACTTTTATTCTATTTCGCCAAACAAAGAATGGAAGCGCAACCATTTTGTCATATCGATGTGCTTTTTGTGGAAAGAAAAGGTGTTTATTAGACTAATATCTAAGCTTTTCTGCCGAATATATCAGAAAGCTGTGAGCTCTACGCCGCATGCTTGACAGAAGAATGAATGTGAACTTACTATGAAATGACAGCGTTTTCATTTGGAGGAATTTTGAAGGCGCTGGGCGCCTGCGAAGCTGCGGTTTGTCTGAGGAACAAACTGCGTTTGGTTGGGCTGTCAATAAAAGGAGGAAAGGCGGACGCAGAGCGACGCCGAAATCAGAACGTCAGGTTGAGCCGTAAGAAGCAATAGGGAAGTGTTTTTGATGGCTTCAGAGCCGGCGTTCCATTAGGGAGAGAAAAAATGAAGTTTCTGAAAAGCGGGCTGGCTGTCGCAATGGCTGCCTTCATGGGCTTGGCTGCTTCGCAGGCCAGCGCTGCGGATGTCGAGCTTGCCAAGAATTTGCGCATTGTCATCGGTTCCAAATCTACCGGTGGTGACACCTATCAGAACTCGGCCATCGTAGCGCAGGCTCTGGCCGACAAGCTTGGCATCAACGTCAAGGTCGATGCTGTTGGCTCAAGTGCAGCCTTCAAGACGCTACGCCGCATTTCCAACGGCAGCACGATCATGATTTTCCATGATCAGTCCTATCTGGGCTACCTCTATGGCGTAAAAGGTTATTTCAACATCTTCGAAGATTTCACCGTAGGCCCGACTGTCGCCATCAATCCGGGCAACTCCTATCTGGTTCCCAAGAGCTCTCCATATCAGACGATTGAAGACATCATTCAGGCTTGCGCAAACGACAAGAAGATCCGTGTTGCCATTCAGCCAGGTGGTGTGTCGGAAATCGGTTTCTCGGCTTTGAAAAACGCCATCAAGCTGCGCTATCCGGGTAAGGAAGCCAATCTGGTTGCCGTCAATACCGGCTCTCAGTCTGACAAAAACCAGCTGCTGTTTGATGGTCAGGCTGACCTGATCAACGGCTCGGTTCAGGCCAACGAACAATATACCCAATTGCCCGCAGAAGATCAGAAAGCCATGCGCTTTGTATGGCTGACCGCACGCCCGGAAACCATTAAGCAGACCAAACCGGAAGGTTTTGGCGATACCTCTCAGGAGCACCTGCTTGACTTCGTATCCCCGAAAGCATCTGTAACGCAGGATGGCGAAAAGGACTTCACGTTCGATAAGGAATTCTTCTTCATCTACAACAAGAAGATGGATCCTGCGATTGTCGACGCTCTGGATGAAGCGCTTGGCGAAATCTACGCAGAAGGCAAAATTCAGGAAACCCAGAAGAAATCCTTCTTCATTCCTAACTTCAAACCATCTGCTGAAGCTGCTGCTTATCTGAAAGACAAGATGGGTCAGTATGAAGTGATCATCGATAGCATCAAATAGACTTCAGACATCCTTCAGACCCGGCCATTCCTCCCACGGGAAACCGGGTCTGGCTCTCCGCAACAAAACCGCATCCTGAAGGGTATTTATGCCCTGCTAACAGGATCACCCCGGAGAAACCGCAATGGCAGATGGTAGTTCTCTTTTTAAGGTGTCGATCGACTTCGATCAGTCGCACCTGTTCTTTCCCAATATCATTCACTGGATCCTTCTGATCCTTGCCCTGCTGATCGCCTTGACCGAAGGACCGAAAGTTCTTCGTAAGATGCGCGCGCGGGCAGAGGAAAATAAAGGACCTGAAGCTTCGGGCGGGGAAGACCAAACACGCAAGATAGACTGGCTGCGCCTTCTGGGCATGCTGGTACTGACCATCCTCTATTTTTACGTGATGGAACCGGTTGGCGAAGTTTTTCCCAACACGGGCCTTGGCTTTCTGCTGACATCCATTCCATTCATGTTTCTGCTCTCGACCTTGTTTGTGCATGCGCCGGGACGTCGCGAATTCATAACCATCACGCTCAGTTCGATCATCTCGCCCACTGTCGCCTGGTATGTGCTGGCGCAGATGTTCAACATCACGCTGCCCTGACATCTGAACCGATAGGCTGAACCATGGAATTCTTAAGTTATCTATCGCCCATGTTTTTCGCTCTGGTGGGTTTCGGCGTGATCGTTGGAATCATCTTTGGCGCCATTCCCGGCATGACCGCGACCATGGCCGTGGCCGTGTGTCTGCCCATGACCTATGCGCTCGACCTGATCAATGGGCTGGCCTTGCTGCTGGGGCTCTACGTGGGCGGCATTTCGGGTGGGCTCGTTCCGGCCATTCTGCTGAAAATCCCCGGCACTCCCTCCTCGATAACCACCACGTTTGATGGCTATCCGATGACGCAAAAGGGGGAAGGGGAGCGCGCCCTTAAAACCGGCATCACGGCATCACTGTTTGGTGGTATCTTCAGTGCGGTCATTCTGTTTCTGTTCGCACCCAGTCTGGCTGACTTTGCGATCAAATTCTCCTATGTCGAGAAATTCCTGATCATTCTGTTTGCGCTGACGGTGATTGCGTCTCTGTCGCGCAACCTGCTGCTGGGCATCTTCAGCGGTGTACTGGGCGTCTGGTTCAGTCTGATCGGGTCCTATGACATTTCCTATGGCGGCAATGGCGAATATCGTCTGATGACAGACGCCATGGTGCCCTATCTGGAGAGTGGCTTTTCGCTCCTGCCTGTTCTGATCGGGCTGTTCGGGCTTGGAACCATTATGCAAGAGGCCGAAAAAGGCATTCGGGAAGAGGTCGGCAAGGGCAAGAAGCTCGATCTGAATGGTGGCACTCCCTTTAGCTTCAAGGTTTTCAAGGGGGAGATGGTCAATCTGATCCGCTCGAGCAGTCTTGGCACATTCGTTGGCATGTTGCCCGGTGTGGGCGGTAGTGCGGCGTCGGTTCTGTCCTATACGCAGCAGAAGAACTTCTCCAAACATCCAGAGAAGCTGGGTAAGGGCGCGCCGGAAGGTGTTATCGCATCAGAGGCGGCCAACAATGGCCTCACCGGTGGGGCATTAATCCCGCTGCTTTCGCTGGGCATACCCGGCGATTCAACAACGGCCGTGCTCATCGGAGCCTTTACGTTGCAGGGTATCCAGTTGGGGCCGCTCTTCATCGGTAACAATCTGGACACATGGAACACCATGATGGTGGCGCTGCTGTTCGCAAACCTTGTCATGTTCTTTGTGATGTTCTTTGCCATCCGCACCATCGTCAAGGTGATCACCATCCCGAAATATCTGCTCTATCCCGGCATCATCATGATGTGCGTGGTCGGGGCCTATGCGATCAACTTCGGCATTATGTTTGATGTCTGGACGCTGCTGTTCTTTGGCCTGTTCGGATATCTGGGGCAGAAGATCGGGCTTGAGGTTGCGCCTTTCATCATCGGCTTCATTCTGGGCAAGCAGGCCGAGGTCTATTTCGTCAAGAGCCTGGAATCCTTCGGTTCCTTGACGATCTTCTTCACCAAAAGTCCGATCGCCATGGTCCTTTGGGTGCTGATCCTGATATCAGTTGTCTTCTCGATCTACGGCATGATCAAGCAGAAGAAAAACAACAACAAACATGCGTGAGGCTGCCATGAACACCGCCGTTCCGAGCCTGAAGGTTCACCCTGATGACAATGTTTCCATCGTTCTGACGGCCGGAGGACTGCCTGCCGGAACAGAGTTGGATACGGGGGCCATCCTTAAAGAGGATGTGCCCTTTGGCCACAAGGTGGCCTTGGCCGATATTGAAAAAGGCGGCGCGGTCATTCGTTACGGGGTGACGATCGGTCTGGCTTTGCAGCCGCTGGAGAAAGGAGCATGGGTCAATGAGCATATGATCATGCTGCCCGAAGCGCCCCACTTGGAAAGCCTAAAGGCACCAGTCGTGGCGCCCAAGTCTCTGCCGCCGCTGGATGGCTACACCTTCGAAGGTTATCGCAACGCGGATGGCAGTGTCGGCACGCGGAATCTTCTGGGCATTTCCATCAGCGTGCAATGTGTGGCCGGTGTTGTGGAGCACGCGGTCAAGCGCATTCGTGAAGAGCTGTTGCCTAACTATCCCAACGTGGATGATGTGGTGCTGCTGACCCATTCCTATGGCTGCGGCGTGGCCATCAACGCGACGGACGCATATATTCCCATCCGGACCATCAAGAATATCGCCCTTAACCCCAATTTCGGCGGAGAAGTGATGGTCGTGGCGCTGGGGTGCGAAAAGCTTCGCCCTGAGATGATCATGACCAAGGGGGATGACAAGGCAACCAGCATGTATCTTCAGGACGAAGGGCTTTCGGGCTTTTCGGCTATGGTGGATGACATTCTGTTGCAGGCACGCATGCATCTTGAGCGGCTTAACAATCGCCAGCGGGAAACCTGTCCTGTGTCCGATCTCGTCGTTGGTATGCAGTGCGGCGGCAGTGATGCCTTTTCCGGCATTACAGCCAATCCGATGCTCGGGGCGGCTGCCGATCTTATCGTGCGGGCAGGGGGCAGCGTCATGTTCTCTGAGGTGACGGAGGTGCGCGATTCTGTGCATCTGTTGCCACCAAGGGCGGCGTCGGCAGATGTGGTTGAAAAGCTTGTCAGCGAAATGGCTTGGTATGACGCCTATCTCGACAAGGGCGGCGCAGACCGGTCTGCTAACACGACGCCGGGCAACAAGGCAGGGGGCCTTTCCGGTATCGTGGAGAAGTCTCTTGGGTCTGTGGCCAAATCCGGCACAAGCCCCATTGTTGACGTGATTGGACCCGGCGAGAGGCTTCGGCGCAAGGGCTTGACCTTTGCGGCTACACCAGCAGGCGATTTTGTGTGTGGAACTTTGCAGTTGGCCGCCGGAATGAACCTGCATATATTTACGACCGGACGCGGAACCCCATATAATCTGCCAACTACGCCAACCATCAAGGTGGCAACCAACAGCACGCTGGCCGCGCGCTGGTTTGACATCATGGATGTCGATGCGGGCCGGATTGCGTCGGGTGAGATTTCCGTTGAGGAAGGTGGCTGGGAGCTGTTCAGGCTCATTCTCGATATTGCCAGCGGGCGCTGCAAGACAGCAGCTGACAAGCTTGGTATTCGAAATGACCTTGTTCTGTTCAATCCTGCGCCAATAACATAGGATTGCGCGGTTTCCTTCGTTGCGGTTAGCGAACGGCTTCGTGTGAAGGGGCCGTAATGAAGGAAATGTGGACGTGGCAGACCTACCTGACGAGCAACTGTTAACTTCAGAGCCAAGACGAGCGCGGCAGGGATCGCAGCGGGTTACTCTGGAAAGTGTGGCAAGGCTCGCCGGTGTCGCGCCCACGACTGTGTCCCGTGCGCTTAATTATCCCGACAAGGTCGCCAAAAAGACGCTGGACCGGATCAACGCCGTGATCGAGCAGACAGGCTATGTGCCCAACATGCTGGCCGGAGGGCTTGCGTCCAACAAGAGCAAGCTCGTCGCCGTCATCGTGCCCAGTCTGGTCAATATCGTCTATGCCGAAACCGTGCAGCATTTTGCCAAGCCGATGAAAGAGGCTGGCTATCAGGTTCTGCAGGGGGAGGTTGGCTACTCTTTGGAAGAAGAAGAGCAGCTCGTTACGGCCATTCTTAGTCGACGCCCAGATGGGATTTTCCTCACCGGTATACAGCACTCCAACAATTGTCGCCGTCAGCTTCTGGCTGCCAATATTCCCATTGTCGAAACCTGGGATGTGACGCCGACGCCGTTGGATATCGTTGTCGGCTTTTCCCAGCAAAGTGTCGGCAAGAAGACCGCCAACTATTTCTACGATAAGGGATACCGGAACTTCGCCATCGTTTCTGCTGAAGATCAGCGCGCCTTGATCCGCAATGACAGCTTTCTGAAAACGCTGGCTGACAAGGGCATTACGAAGGTGCCGACAAGCATTGTACCGGGCATTTCCAATTTGCAATTGGGCCGGCAGGGTGTTGCAAAACTGCTCGATGAGGGCCTGCATGACAGCCTCATTTTCTGTAGCTCGGACACGCTTGCGCACGGGGTGCTGACCGAGGTGCAGGCGCGCGGCCTCTCTATTCCTGATGACATTGCCATTGTCGGCTTCGGGGATCAGAATTTCGCCGCGCACACCTATCCGGCGCTTTCAACGGTGCGGATTGACCGGGCGACCATGGGGAGAGAATCGGCAAGTGCCCTGTTGGCGCGGCTGGCCGATCTGCCCGTTGCGCAACCCGTGCTGGATGTCGGCTTCGAGATCATAGAGCGGGACACGGCTTGAACGGGGCCGCTGCGTTATTTCCTGTCAAATCATCAGATTTTTTACCGCGGATTGCGCCTGTTTAAAGGGAGGATTGTCCTAGGTGTGCATTCTTTGCATGGCTGTTGTGGCAGTCTAGTTCTTTTCACATTGATATCGGCAGGTATATTGTCTCAACTAAAGTATAACAACAAACAGAGACATCCTCATGATTAGCGAAATTTTCGAGTCTACGCGTCATTTCATCTCCTGCCTGCCTGCTGCTTCCCGCGTTGCTAATGATGTAGAATGTGGCCGTCAGCCTTCTCACGCAGATTTGCAGAAACTCGACATAGACGACGTATTTCATCTCTAGTTTTGAGGCGCTGCGTTAAGCGTCGACAAACCTAGCGCAGGGCCGTTTTGGCCTTGATCATGCTGTGATAACGATCACGGCTTAAAGAAAGATGTGCGCGCATGGCGTTGCGGGCAGCCTCCGGGTCCTTACCTGAGATGGCATCCAGAATGACGCGATGTTCATCTTGAAGCTGGGCTAGATAGGCTATGTGTTCTTGGTGCGACGCGGGTAGCGGGCGCAGTTTGTTGCGCGGTATCATTGCGTTGCCCAACTGGGTCAGGAAATCGACGAAGCGTCTATTGTTGGTTGCCTCCGCAATGGCGATGTGAAACAGCGAATCTTCCGTTTCGCCAGTTCCTCCTAGCTCCATAACCGCTTCAATGGCCTCATAGGCCTCATAAATGCGTGACTCCTGCGCCATGGAATGACGCTCGGCAGCGAGCCCAGCAGCTTCCACCTCAACGGCAAGGCGCAGTTCAAGAATTTCCACGACAGACGAGATCTGAGACAGATCGCCAAAAAACAGGCCACGATTGTCTATGGCGCTGGGTTCTGCGACAAAGATGCCCGCGCCTCGGCGTGTGTGAAGCACGCCCCCTGCGCGCAGCGAAGCAATGGCTTCGCGCACGACAGACAGGCTCACTCCGAGCCTTCGGCTGAGATCCTGCACGGTGGGAAGGCGGTCTCCCGGCTTCAGAGAGCGCTCTGCGATCATCTGCTCTATCTGTCTGGCTGTCCGGTCCGTAAGTGAGCCGCCTGACGCTGTGCTTGCTTCTTCAACCGACATTGCTTTTCCGTTTCATGTTGCGCAGATTTCCCGTTGCCCTGTTTCTGCTTTGCCCAGTCCAGCTGTCTTTAGACCGTTTCAAGCAAGGCTTGGCAAGCAAAAGAGACGACTCTTGGTCTTGAAATGTGAAAATTAATCAGATTAATTATTTGGTCTGTGATCGGTTTTTGCAACTCTGTTTGATGTCTCTCGACAAGTTTCCACAAAATTCGACCGAATTCAGACTTTTTCTTTTCGAAACTCTTCGGATTGCAATTTTCTCTTGGAAAATTAAACAGATTAATTAATATGATCAATATATAGATTGTGATGGACAAAGTGTGCGATTTGGGAGGAATTGCTCTCACGATTTTCCTGCATTCCTCAAGCTGAGCTGATGAAAGCTTGGCGAAGGGTAGGCGTGATTCCGTGTGTTGCTTCGGGTGCAATGCCCTTTTCCTCTGTCTATCTGGTTGTTCTGTCACAAGTATTGTTGCCGTGATCGCTGCCCTTGCATTTGTTTGGGAGCGATGGGCCGCATAACGGGGAGGAACCGGAATGACAAATCTTATTAACCCACCAGAAAACCGCTTCATGGAAGCCATCAAGAAGGGTGAAACCCAATTTGGGCTTTGGCTGGCTCTGACCAGCAATATCGGCGCAGAGGTGATCGGCGCGGTCGGGTTCGACTGGCTCGTCCTTGATGCTGAGCATGCCCCGAACGAGCTGACCACTCTTATACCTCAACTGCAGGCCCTCCGAGGCAGTGGGAGTGAGCCAGTCGTTCGGGCTACCTGGAACGATCCGGTGCTGATCAAGCGCTACATGGATATCGGCTTTCGCACCATTCTCTTTCCTTATGTGCAGGATGAGAAAGAGGCCGAAGCCGCCGTTGCCGCCATGCGCTATCCGCCTGAAGGCGTACGCGGGGTAGCGACCATGCATCGTTCCTGTTCCTACGGAGCTGAGGCCGGTTACATTCAGTCAGCCAACGAGCGCGCCTGTGCGCTGGTGCAGGTCGAAACGGCCAGCGCAGCCGAGCGCATTGAGCAGATTTGCGAAGTGGAGAATCTGGGCGGCGTCTTTATCGGTCCGTCCGATCTGGCGGCCAGCATGAATCATCTGGGCGATCCGGGCCACAAGGAAGTGCAGGGCATGATGAAATATCTATGTGATGAGTGCAAATCCAAGGGGGTTCCCATTGGTACGTTGGCGCCGGTTACAGCAGATGCGCAGCGCTATCTTGAATGGGGCTACAGCTTTGTGGCGCTTGGTGCTGAAGTGGCGCTCATGCGCAATGCGGCCATGGCAAAACTTGCGGAATTCAAGCAGGCCTGAGGCGGCTCGCCTCGCTCAATAATCAACCCAATTGAACTGGCGCCCTCAGGCGCACCAGACAAGGAGCTTTTCTTATGAGCAAAGTAGGTTTTATCGGCACAGGCATTATGGGTGCACCAATGGCAGAGCATCTGCTGGATGGAGGCCACGAACTGGTGGCCTTTGACGTCATCGGGGTGCCTGACAGCCTCAAGGCCAAGGGCGCGAAGGTTGCAGCATCCTCGAAGGAAGTGGCAGAACAATCTGATATCATCATTGTCATGGTGCCCGATACGCCCCATGTGGCCGCTGTGCTGTTTGGCGAAAATGGCGTGGCTGAGGGATTGGTTGCCGGCAAGACCGTTGTCGATATGAGCTCGATCTCGCCAGTCGACACCAAGGAATTCGCCAAAAAGATCAACGAGCTGGGCTGCGAATATGTCGATGCGCCGGTCTCCGGCGGTGAGGTGGGGGCCAAAGCGGCGTCTCTCACCATCATGTGTGGTGGTACCGAAGAGGGCTTCGCGACGGCCAAACCTCTCTTTGATTTGATGGGCAAGAACATCACGCTCGTTGGCGGCAATGGCGATGGCCAAACCTGCAAGGTCGCCAACCAGATCATCGTTGCCCTCAATATCGAGGCGGTGAGTGAAGCGCTGCTCTTTGCCTCCAAGGCCGGGGCTGATCCTGCCAAGGTGCGGGAGGCATTGATGGGTGGATTTGCCTCTTCCAAGATCCTCGAGATCCATGGTGAACGCATGATCAATCGTACCTTCGATCCGGGCTTCCGCATCGAGCTGCACCAGAAGGATCTTAATCTGGCGCTTTCCAACGCACGCGCCATGGGCATCAGTCTGCCCAACACAGCCACTGCACAGGAGCTGTTCAACGCCTGCAAGGCCAACGGCGGCTCCGCGTGGGATCACTCAGCCATGGTCAAGGCGCTTGAAATGATGGCCAACCACACAGTGGCATGAGGGCTGTCGCATCAGTCCGGTCTAAAGGGTGATCCTTGGCTCAATTAGGTATGTAGAAACCCGCAGGTGGAGGTGCTCTCCGGCTGCGGGTTTTATTTTTGAGCAAAAATTAAGCATGCCCAATCTCTCATCAAAGGTGATCGATTCTCCTTGCCTCTATACTGTTGTCACCCGATATTGCTTGGGTTTGTCTTGGTTTAAACTTGCACGTCATAGGGCTTGTCGAAAATTTTTGAAATATAATTTAAGCAAAAGTTTTTAATGAGATGCCGTGATAAGTTTTAAATTATAGAATAAACGTAAAAAATGTAACAAATAGAATACATTTATTTTAATAAATAGGTTGTTGGCGAAATTTGACATGGAGCCATTAAAACTATATTTTCCATTCTTATCGAGTTTTCGGGCTTGGAGCCACAAATAGTCACGTCACAAAAATTTATTCAAAAAATTTTGAAACCAAATCCATTTTGGCGCGTTGACCGGTTGGAGAGATCCGCTGGCAGGCAATCATGAGATGTTTCTCAAGCAAAGACATATCCTGATTTTCTACCAGACCAAGCCCGGATATTTCGAAAGGCCCTCGGCATTGTGGTGTGCTTCTGGGGCGAAACCTGAAAACAGAAAATACGAGCGAATTTGCAATTGATGATGTTTGTTTTACGGAGAAATAAAGTGCTGGATGGTGTAGCAGTTCGAACTCTTTGGGATTCTCTTTTTGGAGGGTGGCAGATGGGCGGACGGCAGGTTCCTGTCGCTGAATTTACGCCTGCGAGCCCGATTGCTCCTTCAGATGCAGAGGATAAGGGCTCTCGTCCTGAAACCTCTTTGCCGGAAAATGATGAAACCCACGCGCATCCATTCTCGTCACTGACAGTGGTTGGCGCAGGGTCGTGGGGCACGGCTCTTGCCGCAACGGCAGCGCGCGCCGGAACCAAGACGACCCTCTGGGGGCGCTCTGACGAGGTGGTGAATGAAATTAACGAGGCACACACCAACTCTGTATTTCTGCCCGACTGCGAATTGCCGCGCAATCTCAAGGCGACCTCCGATCTACAAGCTGCGTTGGCCGATGCCGACGCTGTGATGATTGTTGTGCCGTCCAGTGCCATTCGCACTGTGTCCGAGCAGGTCGCGGCTCACATTCCCGAGGGCGTGCCCATTGCTGTATGTGCCAAGGGGATTGAAGCGGATACAGGCCTTCTTATGACCCAGGTTGCCGAGTCCGAACTGGCCAATCATTCAGTGGGTGTCATTTCCGGGCCGACCTTTGCCCGCGAAACCGCGATAGGCCATCCGACGGCTGTCGTGTCGGCCTTTCCTTTCAGTTATGCGGACAGATTGACACCGGATGAAAGCCCAGCCGTGCGCTTTGCCATGACGCTCAGCACAGAAGCCTTTCGTGCTTATGTCTCTGACGATCTGGTGGGCGTTGAAATCGGGGGGGCTGTCAAAAACGTGGTCGCCATCGCTTGCGGCATGATGCAGGGTGTTGGCTTTGCCGAAAATACCCGCGCAGCGCTGATCACCCGTGGCATCGATGAGATGATGGTGCTGGCCGAGAAGCTCGGCGGACGCCGCGAAACCGTCGCCGGTCTGTCTGGCGTTGGTGATTTGACGCTGACATGCTCCTCGCCGACATCGCGCAACATGTCCCTTGGTCTGCAATTGGGGCAGGGGATCGAGCGAAAAGACTGTTTCGAAGGGCGCCATATCTTGGTTGAAGGCGAGGCCAATGCCCGCTCCATCACCGATCTGGCTCGTCGTCTTGGCGTTACCATGCCGATCTGTGAGGCCGTTCGCCGTATTCTTTATGAGGGTGCCGATATTGAACAGACCTTTGCTGCGCTCTGGTCGCGTCCCATCGAGGCCGAACCGAGCGCCATGGATCTTTCCTATTCGCATCCGGCGAGTCAGGAAGCGCAAGAGGCTCTCGCCCGCGCTGCCGAGAAGATGTCCTGATCGCATCCCGTTAGCCTTTTTGAATAGTAATTTATTGGAGCCGACATGAACGAAATGAGTGCAGATATCAAAGCAGACATCGCCCAGAAGCGATTTGTGCTGGCAACCGATCTGGACGGGACCTTTCTTGGGGGCAGTGATGAAGATCGCAAGGCGCTCTATGACTGGATCGAAGCCAATCGCGACAGCGTCGGTCTTGTCTTTGTCACAGGGCGCGACCCGGAATTCATCGTGGAGCTGACCTCACGCCAAGGGGTGCCGCGTCCGGAATATGTTGTTGGTGACATCGGAACGACCATAGCTAAGGTTACGCCCGAAGGGCATGTGGAGCCTATCCCGGCTCTGGAGCATGACATTGCCGCAGCCTGGAATGACAGTGGCGACAGAGTGCGCGACGCACTGGTCGACATCAAGGGGCTGACCCTTCAGCCAACCGGGTTTCGCTATCGGGTGAGCTACGATATGGACCCGGATCTGTTTGACGCCTCCGCCTGCAGCATCGTGGATGCCATGGGGCTTGACTGGATCATTTCCGCAGACCGGTATTTCGATGTGTTGCCCAAGGGCTTTTCCAAGGGGCCATCCCTGCTCAAGCTGATCGACCATCTTGGTCTGGATGCCAAGCGCGTTCTGGCCGCGGGCGACACACTGAATGATCTCTCCATGCTGCAATGTGGTGTCCCCGCCGTGGCCGTTGGTGGCGCCGAAGAGCCGCTGCTGGAGAAAGTGCACTTTCTGGATCATGTCCATGTCGCCAAGGCGATTGGCGCGGCCGGTATCGCAGAAGCCATTGGCGCGTTCGGCCTGCATCCGGGCATGAATCTCAAGGTCTGATGCCCCCGCAGCCCAGACCGAAACCCTGAATTACCAAAGTAAATTTCGAATTTTTGTCAAAAGGAAATAGAGCTAAACCCATGTCTTCTGATCTTGTCATCGTTTACCACCGCCAACCTTATGAAGAAGTTGAAGTCAACGGAAAGACCGAACTTCGGGAAAACAAAAGCCCGAACGGCATCGTTCCGACCCTGAAGAGCTTCTTTGGGGCCGTCGATCACGGCGCTTGGGTGGCCTGGAAGTTGGCAGAAGATCCTGCCAATCCAGATTTTGAGCAGGTGATCGAAGTGGAAGACGATCATGGCAAATATTCGGTCTCCCGCCTGCCACTGTCCGCCCATCAGGTGAAGGAATTTTATCACGTTACCTCCAAGGAAGCCTTCTGGCCGATCCTGCACGGTTTCCGTGAACGCTACAACTATGACCCGGTGGACTGGCCAAACTTCCGCGAGGTCAACTGGGCTTTTGCAGAAGCGGCTGCGGCAGAAGCTGCCGAAGGCGCCATGATCTGGGTGCATGATTATAACCTGTGGCTGGTGCCCGGCTATCTGCGCAAGATGCGCCCTGATCTGCGCATTGCCTTCTTCCATCACACCCCATTCCCGTCAGCAGACATGTTCAACATTCTGCCATGGCGTAAGGAGATCATTGAGAGCCTGTTGCAGTGTGACGTGGTCGGTTTCCATATTCCACGCTATGCGGCCAACTTCGTTTCCGCCGCTAGCAGTCTTGTGGATGTGGATGTTCTGCGCCGCGAGCTGGTTAGTGATGATCTGATCTTTGAAGGCACAGCTCTGACAGAACGCCGCGTGCCTACGCTCCTGAACTGGGAAGATCGCGAAATCGGTATTTCGGTTGCCCCTGTCGGTGTTGATGTCGATTACATTACCGAGTGTGGCAACGATCCGGAAAATCTCAAGCGGGCCCGCGCCATCAAGGAAGAAATGGGCGATACCCAGTTGATCCTCTCTGTTGGCCGCACCGACTACACCAAGGGTGGCGTCGAGCAGCTCGACAGCTTCGAGCGCCTGCTGGAGAACAACAAGGAGCTTATCGGCAACGTGCGCCTGATGCATGTTTCCGTGAGCGCCAACCGCAATATGAGCGCCTATGAAGAAATCCAGAATGACATTGAAGCCGCCGCTGGCCGCATCAATGGGCGTTTCGGTACGCTCGATTGGCAGCCGGTGACCTTGATTTCCCGCGCCATTCCTTTCTCGGATCTGGTCGCCTACTACCGCGCCGCCGATGTGGCATGGATCACGCCGCTCGTTGATGGCATGAACCTTGTGGCCAAGGAATATGTGGCCTCCCGCGTTGATGGCGACGGAGTTTTGGTGTTGTCCGAATTCGCCGGTGCTGCCGTAGAAATGGGCTCGGCCGTGATTGCCAACCCATTCTCGCATCGCTCTATGGATGAGGCCATCCTGACGGCCCTCAATATGCCAGAAGAAGAACGTCGCACCCGCATGAAGCTGTTGCGCGATGCCGTGTCTCGCCGCGATATCAAGGCCTGGGGCGATCAGCTCGAAGCGGAATTCTCTGCCCTCAAGGCCGCCCAGCGTCGCCGTACTTTCCACTCGGCCTACAAGCAGGGTGCCCAGAGCTAAAGCGCAGAGCGTCTAAACGACAAAATGATAAAAGCCGGGCTTTCTGCCCGGCTTTTTTGTATCTGCAATACATGGCCTTCTTTGGGGGAGGCCCTGTCTTGTCTGTGGTCTCAAATTATCGCGCTGAGTGGCCGCTTCGTAGCTTTCGCAAAAGCCGTGAAGCTGCCTTGGGCAAGTCTCTTTCCTGCGCCTACAGCGTACTTCCTTGCAGAAGAACTGCAAATATCGTTTGTTTCTGAACCCAATCTGGGCTGCCAGTCATCCCTTCCGTTTTTACGGATGTCCGTTTCCAGGGAATACACGCATGCCCGTGTTCTTGCCAGGGTACACACGATCCTCTAAAGGGTGCCAGATTCAACTGGTGGTGCTATGGCAAAAGAAAGGGGCGCCCGATGGCGCCCCTTCAGCAAGCGTTTTGCTTTTCTCATGATGATCAGATCGCTGATCAATCCGGCAGGGCATAGACTGCGATCTGATCGCCCACCGTTGGTTTCAGGATCGAGTTGCCGCCCGAGATAAAGGCGACATACTGCTTGCCCTGATACTCATAGACAGCAGGGTTGGCTACAACGGGGGCCTCAAGCTGATCGGACCAAAGGACTTCGCCTGTGCTAAGGTCATAGGCACGCGCCTTGGCATCCATGGTTGCGCCAATAAAGACCAGTCCGCCCTTGGTAACAGCGGGGCCGCCGATGGTGGGAGAGCCCATGCTCTCGGGCATGAAGAAGCCATACCGCTGGGATTCCCCGATTGGCCTGCGCCATTTGACATCACCAGTGTGCATGTCGAGCGCGACGAGTTCTCCGAACGGTGGTTTCCAACATGGCATGCCCAACCAATTCATGGCATTCATCAGGCTCATACCATAAGGGGCACCTTCTTGCGGATAGAAGCCGTTTTCATTGCCGGATCCACTATTGATCTTGTCATACTCTTCACGCGCAAACAGCTTGATATATTGCACGATATGAGAGGTATTGACGATGGCCGTCTGACTTTCCGGCTCAAAGGCCACACCGCCCCATTGAACGCCGCCGGCGCTGTCAGGATAGGTGAGGACGCCTTCGCCCTTAGTGGTTGGCGGAGTATACATGCCCTCATAGCTGAGGTTGTCAAACAGCGCCGAGCAAGACCCTCCGCCGACGATATCGGCAATTTTCCAGACTTCCGGCTTTTCCGACTGGTCCAGCAGAGGAGCCGGTTTGGTCGGGAAAGGCTGGGTCGCGGCATAGACTTCGCCGTCAATCGTGCCGTCGCCCTGTGGCACCGGACGTTCTTCGATTGGCCAGACATCTTCACCCGTCTCGCGGTTGACCACGAACAGGAAGCCCATCTTGGTGCCCTGAACGAGCGCCGGGATGTCTTTGCCGTCAACCGTGATGTCCATCAGGGTTGGCGCGGAGTTGATATCATAGTCCCAGATATCATGATGGACCCACTGGCGCGACCAGACAACTTCGCCGTTTTCCAGATCGAGAGCCGTGGTGGACGTGGCATATGGGATCTGCTGTTTGCGGTTGCCGCCCCAATAGTTTGGAGATGGCGAGGCAATCGGTAGATAGACAAGTCCCAGATCCTCATCCACGGACATCGCGGTCCAGACATTGGCCGTACCGGTCTGGCGGCGGATATTTTCCGGAATGGTGTCAAAGGCCCACAGCAAGTCGCCGGTCTGCGGATCAACCGAGAAGACGGCTCCCGGAGGGGCTTCGGAATATTCCCAGTCCATGCCAGCCCAGCCCATGATCAAATGGTTGCCGGTAACGGTGGGTGGCTGCAACAGCGAAAGCGGGAAACGGTCCGGGCGTGTGTTCCACTGGTTCACGTCCAGTGCGCCATTGTCGCCGAAAGCCTTGCAGGCTTCGCCACTGTCGGCATCCACAGCAAACAGGCGCGCATCCATGGTGCCGATATAAACGATCTTCTGGCAAGCTTCTCCGGCAACCGGATTGTCAGACTCCCAATAGGCAACGCCGCGGTTCTTGAGCGCTGGCTGCGTCAGGGCTTCCAGTCTCGACTTGGTGTCGAATGCCCATTTCTGTTCACCCGTCGCCGGATCAAGTGCCAGAATACGATAGAATGGCGTGCCGATATAAAGTGTGTCATTGGCAAACACCGGTGTTGCAGACCACACGGTCGCAGGCGTGTCGCCACTACCATCGGAGACGTCTCCGGTATGGACTTCCCACACCTTTTCGAGCTCACTCACATTGTCTTTGTTGATCTGGTCAAGAGGGGCATATTTCTGGGCATTCAACTGGCCATGGAAGCTGTTCCATGTCGCCTGTTGTGGCACCAGCGGGATGCCTTTGCGCTGACGAGGAGTGGTGTTGAGAATGGGTGCCACAACAGCGTCATTGACATCCTGAACAGGGGCGGGCGCAACATAGCCCCCGGCCTCATCCGAGCCATCGGGGGCTGGGCTTTGGGCCATCCCATCGGTATCGGTGGTTGGCGCCTCGTTGCCATCTTCTGCCATGGCAGGGGGGTCGGCCTGGGCTTCGGGCAAGGTGACATCGGCAGTGCTTGCCGGGGCCTCGGCCTCGCTATTCTCCTGCGCCAGCGTCAGAGTGCTGGTCATCGAGAGGCAAAGGGCACTGCTCAATAAAATTCGTGTGAGAGTTTTCATGCTGTTGCTCCCTGTGTCTTCTGACTGGATGCGGATTTGCCGCCTCCGGTCACGGAGCCGGTGAAGGTACTGATCAAAGCGCCAATGAGGGCAATAGCCATGGCGACCATCAACAACCACTCATGCAAGAAATAGCCCGCAGCCATGGTGCAGATAGCATCGACCAGAATGAGGAACATCACCGTTTTGCGCATGATGCCGGAGGGCAGAATCGGATGGATGAGGGCGGCGACCAGCATGATACCAGTCGAAAAGACGACCAGTCCGGCACCGATGGTCTCTGTTACGCCCGTAAGGGGGGCCATATAGTGATAAAGCGTGATAGCTAACCCTGCGGCCGCGCTCACCACAAGCAGCAAAGGCCCCGAAGAATATCGATCGGGTAGAATCTTCATGTTTTATCCTCTCAATAAGATATGCTGCGTGCCCGGAAGAAACCAGATCTCAGCAAGCGATCCGATTGGCCTTTATGAGGCTAGATGCAGAGCGGGAAGGCAGTCGCAGCTTTAAGCTTTGAGGAGCGCCTGTCTATGGAAAGGCAGCGCTCGCCCTACATGAAATCAACGTGCGAATTTTGTGAAAGTTCCTTGGAAATTTTCTTGCATCTGGCGCCGGGCAGGGAATGGACTGCCCGGCCATGGTTGCCGGTTTTCAGCGCAGAGAGTTTTCAGTGCAGAAGAAGGATTTGCTGACCATTTCTATTTTACGCACCCTTGTTTGAAAGGCCCTCGGCTCTCACAATGGCATGTGAACAAGGGTGAGCAGGCCCTCTCTTTCTTGATCGGAGCCATGATCTGCTCTGAGATGGGGAGGGGCCTGATCGCCGGATATCTTGAAAGGAGACCTGATCTGATGGAAAAGAAAGCACTCGGTAAAACCGGTTTTGACATCGCCCCGATTGTCTTTGGTGGCAATGTGTTTGGCTGGACGCTCAATGAGCAGGAGAGCTTCCGCATTCTTGACGCCTTTATTGACCATGGCTTTGATGCAATTGATACGGCTGATGCCTATTCACGCTGGGCCGAGGGCAACAAGGGTGGTGAATCCGAGACCATTCTGGGTAAGTGGTTCAAGGCGCGCCCAGGGATGCGCGACAAGGTCAAGCTCTTTACCAAGGTCGGCTCCGATATGGGTATCCCCGGCCACAAGGGGCTGAAGGAAGATTGGATCCTCAAGGCCGTTGATGACTCCCTTTCCCGCCTCGGCGTCGACTATATCGACCTCTATTTTTCTCATTGGCCTGATCCGGATGCTTCTCATTCGGAAACACTGGGTGCCTATGACAAGCTTCTGAAGGCCGGAAAGATCCGCACCATTGGTGCCTCCAACTATGATCTGGCGCTGATGGCAGGGGCGCTTGAAGCATCGCAAAAGGAAGGGTTGCCCTTCTATCAGGTGCTACAGCCGGAATTCAATCTCAATTCCCGTGAGAAATTCCCGGCCCCGCTCAAGGATTTCTGCGTTGAGAAGTCCATTGGCGTCATCACCTATTTCAGTCTCGCATCGGGCTTTTTGACGGGCAAATACCGCACGGAAGAAGATTTCAAAGGTCCGAAACGGGGTGAGATGGCCAAGCGCTTCTACAATGAAAAAGGTATGCATGTGCTCAAGGTTCTGGATGAAGTGGCCGCAAATCACGAAGCCAAGCAGGCCGAAGTTGCTCTGGCCTGGATCATCAGAAGCGAAGGGGTGACAGCGCCGATCGCCAGCGCAACCAGCCTTTCCCAGATAGAAAGCTTCGTGAAGGCCGTTGAGTTGAATTTGACCCCAGAGGAAATGGAAAACCTTACCAAGGCTGGCCTCTGAAGGTTTGACTGTATATCGGCTGAAAGAAACGACAAGAAGGCACCGCCCTGGAGGATGGACGGTGCCTTCTTACATATCTGTCGCAACACGCGGACCATTCAGATCCTGATGCAATCAGAGGGAGGCGAGAATTCTTATTGTTTTTATTTCAGCGCCTTACCCTTGTTGTATGCCAATCGCTTGGACGCGTTATTTCAGCCAGCTGATCTGCTCGTCTTCGGCTTCATAAGCCGGCATGCTTTCCAGCTGTGCCTGAGTGAACGGGGTGTAGACATGCAGGGCACCCTGCGCGTCGGCATAAACATTCAGCTTGTCAGCTTCCAGTTCAACCGGCTTGGCGTTGATGCCAAGGAAACCACCCACGTCAACGATGTAGGCTTCAACCTGCTCGTCGCTATCAAGGATCACGTCGCCGACTTCGCCAATCTCGTTCAGCTCTTCACCATAAACAGAGGTGCCAATCAACTGATCGGTGCTCAGCTTGTTCTGATCGATAACCAGCATTTCTGCATTGGCCAAGGTTGTTACGCCGTCACGGCTGAACTCTGGGGCAGCTTCCAGCTCGTCCTTGGTTGAGGCCATAACCAGATGGCGCTCGTTGTCCCACGTCATCCACTGCAGACGGCTGAAGTCAACGGCAACATCTTTTTCACCGAGACCGACAAAGCCACCAACGCCGACAACAGCAGCTTCAACAGATCCGTTCTTGTCCAATACGATGTCGTTGATATCACCGATAATGGTACGCACACCGTCAACATCCTTCACCGAGGAGTAGATGGTTTCGCCCATCAGGCCGCTGGCGAGAATCTGGCCTGGCTTGGCAGACAGATATCCGTTCTCGCTCATTGTTGCATCGCTGGAGACATCCTTTGTAAAGATGCTGAATTCCATCGTCGCACGGGGCACCAGATCTTCACCCGACTTTTCAGACTGCGCATTCATTTCGGTCTGCGCCTTGGAGTCATTCATCTGGGAGGTTTTGTTTGAATTGTCCATGGCAACGGCGCCAGTAGACATAAGAGCAACCAAAGCGGTCGTAGCAATAAACTTGTAATTCATAATTCCTCTCCTCGTAAATTTTCTCGTTAGTCGAAAGGATACTGTTCTTATCAAAGAATAAGATTTGTATCCTCTCTGCTTGCAGGAGTAAAACGAGTGGGAATTGGGTTTGTTCCGATTTTTTTATGAAAATATAATTTCGGGAGTCATAAAACTATTGGGTAGGCATATCAATTTTGGCGATAATACCGGACTTTTCGTAATCTATATGCACGTTACTGCCGATAATCTTATTCAAACTGTGCTCGATCAGAATTGAGCCAAAGCCTTTGCGTCTTTCTTCGCTGAGCGCCGGGCCTCCGGTCTCTTTCCAGAGGATCGACAACATTTTCTGACCATGTACGGCAGGGGAGGCGGTAATCGATATCTCGAGGCGGCCCTCGCGCTGAGAGAGAGCACCATATTGCATGGCATTGGTGGCAAGCTCATGGATAACCAGCCCCAGAGCAATGGCCGCATCGGCATTGATGGCGATGGGTTCGGCTTCGATGGTCACCTGCTCTGCATAGTGGCTGGCATAGGGTTTAACCTGTGTCTGGATGAGGCTCACCAGATCGATGTCTTCCCATTCCTGATCCGAAAGCAGGCCGTGAGATGTGGCAAGTGCTGCCAACCGCCCCGAAAAGGCGCGTGTAAAGCGCTCCGGCGATTGGGAATGGCGCAAGGTTTGGCTGGCAAGGGACTGCAGAATAGCCAGCATATTCTTCACTCTGTGATTGACCTCGCGCAACAACAGGCGCGTCTTGTCTTCGCTGCGTTTGCTTTCTGTGAGGTCTATGGCCACGCCGAGGATCTTTTTGGGCTTGCCTTCATGATCCCGTTCGAACACATGCCCCAGAGCGAGCACATATCGCCCCGTGCTGCGGGCGCGGAACTCGACACTGACATCCTCGTCAGAGGCAACCATATTGGTGACCTCATGCTTGATGCGGGACAGATCGTCTGGATCTATCTGGCGAAACAGGCGCGCTCCAGTCACCGTACCGACATCCTGAAGGCCCAGCAACTGACGCATCAAAGGATCGCATTCGATGATCTGCTCATCCTTATCCCAGCTCCAGGTCGCTACCTGGCCAGCTTTGAGAGCCAAAGCATAACGAACATTGGCGCGCGACAGGTCAAACTCGGACATGCTGCGCGCCCGGGCTGACTGTTTCAACTCGAACATTGAGGCGATCAATTGAGCCGACCGTTCCAACAGATCGTCATTTCTGGCGGCCCACACGGCGGTGTGGTCGGACTCATCCATCAAACATAGACTGCCGATCGGATAATCGGAGACCATGATTGGAATGCCCCAAACACGGCCATGATAGTCGTTTTGCTTTAATATGGGTGGCAAAGGAGAAAGAGACCATTGATCGCGTTCAACGAGACAAGAGATGGAAACCGCATCGGTCACATCGGTGCGTGGTGTCTCGTCACACGAGCAGGCCTGATACAGCACTTCGCCGTTTTTGACCACTGCGATAAAAGCGGTATCTGCCCCGGTCTGTGCTCTGATCATGTCTATGAGGGTATTAAAATCTGTGTCCGGCATAAGACCGATTCCACAAACCTGTTCGACGGCTTTCAGGCGTCCTTCATCCTGCACCAACGCAAGCAACTCTTTGTGCATGAAATTCAAATCGATCATCTCAACTTAGGCCTCAAGAGAGAATATGACCCTTTTTCTCGGTGTCGTGTTTTTCCTTTTCAACGAGCGTATCGTTGCTTTTTTTTATCAAGCTTGCTTGCGGACATTCAGGGAAGAATAAAGGTACGCGCACGCGAGCGATTCATGTTTCTAACGCATGGAATATCGAATGGTTCCGAAAAATTTGAAATAAAAATAATTCGAGAATTCAGGAACAAAGGCCGGTTTGTGCGCATTGGTTAGGTGTCTGACGAACACAAACATCGAAACAGGAGATTGCGTTATGGCTGTTGCCAACAACAAAAGCGAATCCACAAAAGATGCTGACCTGAACAAGCAGATTGAAGAGCTTCGCAGCGACATCGCAAGCATTACGGAACTGCTCGCCAAACGCGGTTCTGAAGATGTGATCAATTTGCAGGATCGTGCCCGAGGCGCCGCAAAAACCGCCGTAGAAAAAGCACAGGAAAAGCTGACCGACCTTAACGACGACGCTGGTCGCGCTGAAGCACGCATGATGCTTGAAATCCGTAAAAAGCCGCTGGCCGCTGTCGGTCTGGCCGCTGGTGTCGGCTTTCTGGCTGCCCTGATGGTTCGTAAATAACCCATGGGCGCTCTGGTCTCCATATTGGCCGATCTGGCAGGCCCCGGCATAAAGCGAGAGCTTAAAGGGGGCGCTGAGGACGGGCTGTTGATTTTTGCAGCCTTCCTCGCCGGCCTCATTGGCGCAGGCTTCGGGCTGCTGGCACTGTTTATCGTGCTTGAGCGCTATCTTGGCGCCTTGGAGGCGTCAATCATTCTGGCTGCTCTGGCGTTTCTGTCCAGTGCGTTGGTGCTCTACTTGCTTGCGCGCCGCCGCAAGCGTCGGGCGCGGATCAGAGCGGCAGCACGCGCTGCATCCAGCTCCGATCTGGCAACGGTGCAGGCTGTCTTTCAGATCGTAAGTGCTTCTCCGTTGCTGATGATGGCGCTCGGGGCTGGCATTACAGCCGCAGGCTACGTCACGCGCAAGCGCTCACCAAAATAACGAGGCGCTGTGCGCCACAAAAACGAGCGACAGGATGCCCGTCGAACGAGGGGCGTCAGTCCGACTGTGTGCCCTATTGACGAAACGATTTTAGAAAGGACCCTTCATTATGACTGTACAAGCTGTATTGCAAACCACTCCAGGTGAAGCCGGAATCAACAACGGCTTGGATGAAACCTACCGTAAAGACATGGCCGAGGCTCTGTCCGATATTCTGGGGGCGACCTACAAGCTTACCGTGGTAAGCCATATCTACCACTGGAACGTGGTGGGTCCGCTTTTCAAGTCGTTGCATGAGCTGACAGAAGAACATTATAACGACCTGTTTGCCGCTGCCGACGAAATTGCCGAGCGCATTCGTGCTCTCGATGCCCTTGCGCCAGTCAAAGGAGCCAATTTCGGCAACTTCATGCCTGAGCGCGGCGACGTGAAAGACCTCAAGGCGCAGGATATGGTGGAAGATCTCATCGCCATGCATGAAGAACTTGTGCGCACCATGCGCCGCGCTGGTGAATCGGCCGGGGATGCGGGAGACCTAGTGACCGAAGATATGTTGACTGGTCGCCTGACCTTCCATGAGAAAGCCCTCTGGATGCTGAGAGCGATCGTTAGCGATTGATCATGCGGGCCTTTTACAGACCTGACTTAGAATTCTATCCCTCCTCATTTACGCCGAATGAGGAGGGGTTTTTTATGCGCTGCTCCCTTTAGTTCCCTGTCGCCCTCTGCTGCTCCCTACTGCTGCAGCCGAGTCTGCAGAGAGTGCCTCAGCAGTGGTGGGCAAGGCTCTTCACATTCGACAGGGTGCATATATAGGGAGCGAAGGGGTGCGAGGAGAATGGCTGATACAGGAAAAGAAAAACCCGACGTGCCACAAAGGCACATCGGGTGAATGGAGACAGTAGCATTTGGTTCTAAAGAAAATTATGTCAGGAGGGTTGGGATTAGCTTACAAAGGCTTGAGAAACGACTGAGGCGGCAGAATTGTCCGGATGGTAATTGCCATCTTCTTCCAGCGACAAAAGCTCCTGAAGGTGAGCACGTGCGCGGTTGACGCGGCTTTTGATCGTTCCGACCTTGCAGTCACAGATCTCTGCTGCTTCCTCGTAGGACATGCCAGACGCTCCCACCAGAATGATCGCCTCGCGTTGATTGTCTGGCAGCTTGGACAGCGCATTGCGAAAATCTTGCAAGTCCATCTGTCCATGTTGGGCAGGTTGAATGGAAAGGCTCTCCGTGAAGGTGCCTTCACTATCCTGAATCTCACGGCCGCTCTTGCGCATCTGGCTGTAGAATTCATTGCGCAGGATGGTGAAGAGCCAGGCACGCATATTGGTGCCAGCCTCGAAGCTATCCTGTTTGGACCAGGCTTTCATCACCGTATCCTGAACCAGATCGTCGGCGCGGTCATGCTTGCCGCACAGAGACATGGCAAAGGCACGCAAGCTTGGAAGCACTGAGAGCATCTCGCGCTTGAAACTGTTGTCAGCATTTTGCATCTTGAGCGTTTACCTCTCACCAAGGCTGTTGGCAGCCCGTTCGGCTTCATCCAGCTGTTCGAGCAAATCCAGAAAACGATCTGGAATGGCTTCCTGCTCGGTTTGGGTATATAGCGCCTTTAGCTTTTGGGCGATGGCGCCGTTCGGATCCAACTCTTCATTTGGCTGAACGGCTCCCCCCAACATGTCGGACGCGCTCAGAATGCCCGATTTTTTTTCATCATTTATCATTTAGAACACCTTTAGAGGCCAAGGAATTGTCTCGGTCTTGCTACAAAAACGCCCCATTTTCAAAAAAGTTCCGCAAAGTTGGAACTTTTTTTTTGCTGGCGGATTGTATCGATATACTACATTCTCGATTTTACGATCGATACTATCAAGGAGAGGATTATAGATGACGCTTTCTACACGTGTTGCCGCGCATCTTCCCTATCTTCGTCGCTACGCACGCGCTGTGACAGGATCTCAAACATCTGGTGATGCCTTTGTGGCCGCCACTCTGGAGGCGTTGATTGCAGACGTTTCTGTTTTCCCGAAGGCCAGCAGTGATCGCGTTTCGCTCTATAAGCTGTTTTCTGATCTTTATCGAAGAGCCAATGTTGAAGTTCCGCCCGCCAAATCCCCTTATGGATGGGAGAGTCGCGCGCAAACCAACTTGCAAAATGTGCCACCGGCTCCACGCCAGGCCTTCTTGCTGGCTTCTGTCGAAGAATTCACCCCTGAAGACATCGCGGTTGTTCTGGGCGTGGAAGAAGGGACTGTGCCTGATCTGCTCAATGAAGCTTCCGAGCTCATTTCCAAGCAGGTGGCGACCGACATCATGATCATCGAGGACGAGCCTTTGATTGCGATGGACATCGAACAGATGGTCGAAAGCCTTGGGCATAGGGTTACAGGCATCGCGCGGACCTATGACGAGGCGATTGAACTTTACAACAGCGACAAGCCCAAAATGGTTCTCGCCGATATTCAGCTTGCAGACGGATCTTCGGGCATTGATGCAGTCAACGACATTCTCAAGGATAGCGATATTCCCGTGATCTTCATCACTGCTTTCCCGGAACGTCTGCTGACTGGCGAACGCCCTGAGCCGACCTTCCTGGTCACCAAGCCATTCAACGAAGACATGGTCAAGGCATTGATCAGTCAGGCTCTGTTCTTTGAAAGGACATCATAAGAAAAAATGCTGATACAGCATGGAACAAACCTTTGGCATGAATCGTTTTATTGGTGTAGTGCAAAGGAGAAATAACATGCTTTATTATGCTTTGGTGTTCTTTATTGTCGCAATTGTTGCGGGTGTACTTGGGTTCGGCGGTATTGCCGGAGCGTCGGCCGGGATCGCTCAGATCTTGTTCTTCCTCTTCTTGGCATTCCTCGTCATCTCCCTGTTGATGCATCTGGTTCGCGGTCGATAGAGACGACAGGCCAACACATCTCTCACAAAAAGCGGTCCTGCCAGATCAGGGCCGCTTTTCTTTTTGCTAAGTTGCAAAGCGCCTCAGAAGGGACAGACTTCCCCAAAGAAACACCTGACCGAAACGAAAGCCGACAAGATTGAGCTTGGACGGGTCTGAATGCCTCCGGAAAAGACATAAAAAAACGGAGCCCGCTAAGGCTCCGCTTTATCCCGATCGGGGTAGGTCAGTGCGATCAGTGACGCGCGATCCATTCGTCGATTTCACGTTCCACTTCCTCTTCCTGCTTGCCATACAGCTCCTGTAGCTTGCCTGCCAGAGCCTTCCGGTTGCCTGCGATCACATCGACATCGTCATTGGTCAAGCGGCCCCACTGTGCCTGCGCATTGCCTTTAACCTGTTCCCAATTGCCTTCAATCTGATTCCAGTTCATAGCGTCTCTCCTTCTTTGATTCGTCGTAAGATCGCTTTGCGATCCTCACCTAATCAACGTGTGGGGGCAGGGAACGTTCCGAGAAATAGAGGAGATTCAGATAGAAATCCTGATCTTGGCGCACTATTTGCGTCGGGTAAAATTTTCCTCAGAAGACATAATTAATAAGCTTTTGTTTGGCCTGTATTGTTTTCGGGGATGAAGTGTTTTTCTGCTGCCAAATTTTTGTAAGCTTCCTATAATCAAAAAGTTGCCTTGAAAGGGCGCTATTCCGTTCTTCAGAACATTCAAACTCACCATGGTATGTGTATGCACCGACTTATCGCTCCGATTGTCTTTTCAACAGTCATGATCATTGGCACTGGTGCATCACTGATGCTCTATAACAACGCGGAACTGGCAACGGAAAAGCGTGCGGAAGATCTGGCCGGACAGGTTGTCGACCGCGTTTCCTTGCGCCTGTCACAGCATTTTGCGTTGCTCAGGGCAACCAATGCCTTCATTGCGGCAACGCCCAATCGCATACGGCATACGCAGTTTGACAAGATTATCGCCGGTTTCGATCTTAAGGACAATTATCCCGGCCTTCAGGGCATCGGCTTTGCTGAAGCCATTTCGCCCAGTGAGGATGAAGCGCTCGGAGCCATTCTGAAAAGAGATTATGGGTCTGGTGCCAAGATTTGGCCAGAGACGGATCAGGCCGAACGCGCTTCGATCACGCTTCTGGAACCCTTGACGGACAGGAACCACGCAGCCATCGGCTATGATATGTATTCAGAGCCTGTGCGCCGCGCGGCAATCCAGAAGGCCTATGAAACGGGAGACATGGTGGCTTCCGGGCCTGTGGAACTGGTGCAGGAGATCACCGCAATCAAGCAGGCCGGTTTCCTCGTTTACTCGCGATATGAAGACACCGATACACCCGGAGCTTATGAAGGCCTGCGTCCTTCGGTGGGCAGAAAACCGACCAGAGGGCTGGTTTATGCGCCTTTCCGTGCCGGGGATCTCTTCATGACGGCACTTTCCCAGAAACCGACGCTTCCCGTGGTGTTGCAGGCGCATGATCTGGATGACAAGAGCCGCCCTCTCTTCAAGTCCGCGCTTTATGATGATGTCGAACAGTTCGGCTCGCGGGTGACCCGCGTCATGGAAGTTGCCGGTCGCAAATGGGTGCTAGATATACGGGTCAAGAACAAAGTCGCCTGGACCCTGCAAACCGCAGCCCCTTATGTGTCCTTTGCTGTATTTTTCCTTCTGGCCGCCATGTTGGCATGGATCACGCATTCCCAGTTGCGCGCGGTGCGTACCGCCAAGACCTTGCAGAAACTGTCGGAAAAGAACCTGATAGAGAAAGATCTGCTTTTGCAGGAAATGAAGCACCGGATCAAGAATTCCATCGCGCGCATTTTGGCCATGGCGCGGCAGACGGCTCACCACTCCGAAACGATCGAAGACTATTCCGAGAGCCTGACGGCGCGCTTGCAGGCGATGGCCAACGCACAGGACGCGCTCACGCGTTCTCATTGGCAGCGGGCCGATTTGTCCGATCTGTTATCAAAAGAGTTGGGGCAGGTGCTTGGTGAGGACCAGTTCGGGGGCACGATATCGGGGCCGAAAGTGGAACTGGATGAAACTACGGTGCAGGCTTTTGCGCTGACTTTCCATGAGTTGGCAACCAATGCACTCAAATATAGTGACGTTGCAAAGGATAATGCCGCCCTTAGCGTGACATGGTCTCTTGAGCAGAAGGGCAAGGTAAGAAATCTGCACCTTGTCTGGAAGGAACGTAGCGAGGATGCGCTTGTGGTTCCTGAGCATAAGGGATTTGGCACCAAGCTGATCGATGCCAATATCCGGGGTGAGTTGCGCGGTTCTATCGAGCGTCGGTTCGAAAAATACGGCCTGACCGTGGAGATCACTGTGCCATTGCCTGAGAACGGACGCTCGAAGGCGAAGTCAAAGGCGGGCGCCGCTCCGACCGCCCGGGCCGGCAAAGAACCAGACGATAAGGCCTAACAGCGGGAAGATGATGATGCCAAGAACCCAAAGCAGTTTGGCACCGGTGCTTTCATGGCTGCCAACCACCTTGATCACGGCGTAAATATCGAGAATAAGAATGATAAGGCCAACAAGGCCATAACCCGTAAACATATTGAACTCCTGAGTGGTGTCTAGTCGGGAGGGCCTGTTGCTGAGTATTTGGCCCCTATATGCGCGGTCAAATCAATGCCCCAAAAATGCCCAACCGCGCGGGGAACGGTCGGGCAAGGGGCGTTCGCCGGATCAGTCAGCCAACGAACGCAATTGTAGCTCGCTAACGGCCAACGCGAAGTTCAACCCGGTCTGGGCGGAAACGCTAAGCGGTTGTAGGGCAATGGTCTCATCGGAACCACCCACAAGCAGGTTGCCACCAACACCGGCACCAACGGTTGCCTGAGCACTCACGCCAGCATAGTCACCAGCAAGAGCGCCGGGGCGATAGTCGTCTGTGGTCGGGGCCATGACCAACCATGAAATTACCCCATGATCGGTGTTGCCGATATCAAGCCCGAATTTGTTGATGGCGCCAAAATAGGCTTCGTCTGGCACACCAGCCTCAGCAGATTTGAAGGTGCAGGAGAGATCCTTGGTGGATTTGAAAACAAATCCTTCGCCGCCCTTCACCGCACAATCAAGCTGTCCAATCTCGACACGGTCAATGGTGTCAGCCGCAGCTGGTGCGCTGAGAGCGAGCGCCGGGATGGTTGCCATGAAAAGATATTTCATCAAACGGGTCATAGGATCAATCTCCAGATTCCTTGCAATATCGGCAAGGGCAGGGAAGCTTATATTGTTGTTGTTTGCTCTCTGCCCGGTTCGGCAAGTCAACGTTGACAGAGTCCGAATTGTTCCCAATTTTTACGAAACCAAATCGACAAGGCCATGCGGCGGCGCCTACTTGCCTGTTGGGGAAGCTGGAAGATCTCGTCTGTGTGGATTTTGAAAAACAGAAGTTAGAACAGAGTCTTGGGATGTGTGTCGGCTGGTTCCATAAGCTGGGAACCAGAGGCACGACTGCTGCCCACTGCGCGATCAACCGGATAGGAGATCAGCTCGCTATCTCTGTGCTCGGACAGAAGCGAACGTGCTTCGTCCACAGGGGTACCAGCGCTAAGCCATGCATCAAACACCGAAGGCTTGAGGATGACCGGCATGCGCGGATGGATGGCCCTGATCTCATCCACGGCTGGAGCCGTTAGAATGGTGCAGCTATAAAGATCTAGGAACGGGTTATAGGCCGAAAGACCGGCAAAGGCGAAGGGCTCGAAATCGGGGAGATGCAAGAGATGCGGATCTTTCTTGCCATCTGCCTTGCTTGTTGTCCATTCATAGTAGCCATCGGCCGGTATGAGGCATCGCCCCGTCTTATAGGCATCGCGAAAGGAGGGCTTGGTATGGGCCTCTTCCGAGCGGGCGTTGAACATGGGATATCTGTTTTGCAGCTCTTTGGCCCAATGGGGCACAAGCCACCATCGCCCGTCCATCAGCCGCCGTTCGCCGTTTGGCTCACCAACATAGAGCACTGACTGAGTGGGGGCGATATTATAGCGGGCAGGCACATTGCGTTGCCGGTCTTCAGGCCGAATGAGATTATACATTTCATGGATGTCCGCCCATGAGCCCTGAAGGATAAACCGTCCGCACATTGTTTGTACCCTATCGTCCGTGCTGCTGAGCGGGCTGCTTCCTTGCCCAGGCAGCGGCTTGCCTGCCCCTTTTCAGGAGGGATTGTTGTGGTCAACTTAGCGTTAGAGTCGGGGCAATCTCAAGGGTTGAGGAGGCACAATTGTTATAGTTATAATCTATAAGGAAATTTGGGTATAGAATGGAGAGAGAGGCGAAGAATGAAATGAGCGTGACCTTTTTGCAATGGCGCAGATTTCCCGATGAAACGCGTACTTTTTTCCTTGCATCGATAAACGAATTCCATCATGGCTGACCGCGCTGGCGCCGATCGTTCCAATGTCTGTTTCCAACGCAGAGCTGTGGGCGAATAGAGGCGAACCAAGGCTTCAAGAGTCCCCTGATTGCCAAGCCAGGGCACTTGCGATCTCCATGTATAAAACACTTTAGATCCGACTTTTGATTTCCAAGCAAATCTTGTGGACCCGCTATCAGGATGGTTGTCATGGCCAAGATATTTGCACCGATCGCCTCACTGCTGATTTCCGTTACCCTGCTGCTGCTGGGCCACGGTCTGCAGAGCACCCTCATTCCTCTCGCCTCGCGCGCCTACCAATTCAGTGACTTGCTGATTGGTTTTGCTGCGTCGGCCTACTTTGCCGGCTTCGTTTTGGGCGGCATCATTACGCCGCATGTTGTGGTGCGTGCCGGTCATATTCGTGGCTTCGCCGTCATGGTCTCGTCCATGTCTGCGGCTGCATTGTTGCACCCCTTGGTGACAGACGCCTATGCTTGGGTGCTGTTTCGCTTTATCACCGGTTTCTGTGTGTCTGGCCTCTATCTGATCATTGAGAGTTGGCTCAATGAATTTGCCGATAACGAAAACCGCGGGCTGGTCATGTCCGCCTACATTATCGTGAACTATGCCGCCTTTACGGTGGGGCAGTTGATGGTGACATTGGCGCAGCCGGAAAGCTTTTATCTGTTCGCTATTGCCTCCATTATCATTTCGGTGGCCGTGATGCCCGTAGCCATGACCAAGGCCGCACAACCCGCGCCTATCGCCATCGTCAAGCTGGATTTGCGCCGCGTGTTCAAAACCTCGCAGGCGGCGATTATCTCTGCCTTCATGATTGGCGTGGTGCTTGGCTCGCATCTGACATTTGCGCCAATTTATGCGGTTGAAAAGGGCTATAATCCACTGACGCAGGCTCCTGTCTTTGCGGCCATGCTTGGCCTAGGCGGGATCATCAGCCAGTGGCCTCTGGGCCGTTTTTCGGACAGGATGGACCGACGCGTCGTTCTGTTGACCATTAGCATTCTGGGGGGCGTTGCTTCCGTTGCCATCACCATGTTGCATGATGTGCCCTTCTATCTCTTCCTGATCGTGGGTGCGATTATCGGGGCACTCACACAGCCTGCTTACTCTCTGGCTGCTGCCCATGGCTATGACAATGCCAAGGAAAGCGGTTATGTGCGCATGGCCGCTGGTCTGCTCGTCTCCTACGGTTTGGGCTCGGCCATTGGCCCGTCGGTTACTTCGATATTGATGCAGTTTTATGGGCCGGACGTATTGTTCCTCTTCCCCACAGTGCTTCTTGCCATCCTGTCTGTTTATCTGGTGATCCGTATTCGTCAGAAAGATCCCGTCCGTGAAGCACAGAAAGAGGACTTCGACCTTGCCGCGACGGCAGCCGTACTTGGTGTGGTCTCGCCGGAAGTCTTCAGCGAAGAAGACCGCTATGTCGTTGTGCCAGACGAGTGGGAGCCCACTGAGGAAGAAGATCCCGATGCTGAGGTCAACGGTGGCGAGATCCCTGAAGGGGAGTTGCCCGAGGATGCCGCTCAGGAACCCAGAAAGTTGCCTGAAGTGGAGGTGGATGAAGCTGTGGCCATCGCCATCAAGGAAGGCGACGGTGTCCCGCAGGACAAGACAGCCATTGAAGGCGATGACGACGATGATGAGCAAGAGGCTTCCGAAGGTGGAAGTTCCGAGAGCGAAGCCGATGATGCCGAAACGCTTGAAGGGGACGTGAAAGCGGGTGCTCTTGAAAGCGACTCTTCTGACTATGAGCCTGCCACAGACGCAAAGGACGGTGAAAGCAAACGCTAGTCGCCCAGTCTGGCGGTTCTAGAGAAAGACGTCAGGCGTCTTTCTGGTTGCTCATCACGATGTTCCAAACAAAAAGCCCGGACAGTGGCCTGTCCGGGCTTTTTGTTTCTCTTAGTGGGCTTTTAGCGAGGGGCCGGTCACCCCTCTTTAAAGCCCTTGCTTCAGGCTGCTGACGCCGATTCCTTACGCACATCATCAAGGAAGCCGTTGACGCGGGTTCTGAGATGATCTGCTTCCTGCTGTAGTTTCAGCGAGGAGTCGTGAACAACAGCAGAGGTCTCGCGGGTCTTGTCTGCCGTCTGCGTCACGTTGCCGATGCTGGTGGAGACTTCGTGGGTCACGCGAGATGCCTGAGTGACGTTGGTTGCGATTTCTTCCGTTGCTGCGCGCTGTTCTTCAACTGCGGCGGCAATCTGGCTGGAAACCGAACTCAGGCTTTCAATGGTTTGAGAAATCTCGGAGATGGCGTTCACAGCAAGATCCGTTTCCTGCTGGATCTCGGAAATCTGCTTGTCGATTTCTTCGGTTGCCTTACTGGTCTGGTTGGCCAGCTCCTTGACTTCCGCAGCCACCACAGCAAAGCCACGGCCCGCTTCTCCGGCCCGAGCTGCCTCAATGGTTGCGTTGAGGGCCAGAAGGTTGGTCTGCTCGGCAATGGCCTGAATGAGTGTGACCACTTCTGAAATCTGCTTGGCAGCCTGAGCCAGTCGCTCAACCCGATCATTGGTGCTGTTGGCTTCAGACGAGGCTTTCAGCGCCATGTCATTGGAGGTCTGGACCTGACGGGCGACTTCGCTAACTGAGGCTGCGAGTTCTTCAGCAGCAGAGGCAACAGCCTCCACGTTGCTGGAAGCCTGAGCGGAGGCGCTGGATACCTGTTCGCTCTGAGCCGAGGTGCTCTGGGCATCCTGATTCATCATGTGGGACGCATCCTGCAGGCCTTTTGCCGCCTCGCCAACCGTCGAGAGCATCCGAGCAACCTCTTCATCAAAGGCGCGGCAAAGCTGCTGGACATTCGTGCCGCGCTTGAGCGCTTCGCTCTGGTTCTTTTCGTGCTCTAGGAGCAGGGCCTTGCGGTTGTTCTCATTGTCGACGAAAATCTGCATGGCTTGCGCCATCTGGCCGATTTCATCCGAGCGTTCCTGATCGTCAACGGTAATGGACGAGTTACCGTCTGCCAGAGAGCGCATATTGCCCACTAGACCGGTGATTGGCTTGTTGATGGAACGAATGACCACGTAGGAGGCCGCGCCAGCGAGGATCAATGCAATCAGAGTTGCCAATCCGACAATCATGGCCTGGCTGAGGAAGGCGGCATTCATATCATCAATATAAACACCGGTGCCGAGCATCCACTGCCATTCTGGAATGCCTTCAGCCCAGCTCAGCTTTTCATAGGCTTTTTCGCTGCCCGGCTTCGGCCAGTAGTAAGCATATTCACCACCGCCTTTCTTGGCGATGTCGATCAGATTGCGGACGAGAAATTTACCGTCGGCATCCTTCATGTCCATCAGGTTTTTACCTACCAGCTTCTTGTTGGGCAGAACAAGATTGGTGCCGTCATACTGATAGACGAAGATATAGCCGGAGCCATCATCATAGCGCATGGCGTCGATGGCTGCCTTGGTGCGTTCCTGAGCTTCTTCGCGGGAAAGCTCACCGCTTTTTTCCAACGCATAGAAGGAATTGGCAATGGTTTGAGCGGCGTGGGTAATGTCTTTAAGGCTGTTCACGCGCTCTGCGCGCATGGAACTTTTTAAATTTGAAAGGCTGACTGCGGAGAGGGCCAGCATAAAAATGAAAACGGTAATAGTCGGTGCTGCTATTTTCCAGGAGAGGGGGAGCTTGGATATTTTCATAATTGGGGGTCCGAAATATTGTCTGGTTAAGGGTAATATTCGGGTAAGCCGCCTAATTAAGTCTTAATAGATTAAGAATTTCAAATATGTTGATAACAAGAGGCGAGAACTATTCTAAATAAATTTTCGTAATAATAGAATTAAAACATAAAACATAAGTATTTATTACAATAAAACGGGGAAGAGTGCGTATCAATGCGAGTGATGTGATTGAAATTGCAACCTAAAAGGATTTTTCCTTTCTTTTGATGGTGTATTTTGTCGCATCAAAAAGTATTTTACCGATCAAGAATACCCGAAGAAACAAGGCTCGAATGACCTTTCCGGATCTGGCGCGGTCCTGAAGGGCTCAAGAGACCGATATTGCGCCTTGCCCTGATCCAGCTTGTCATATCCTCAAAGCTGAGCGGACGCGAAACCAGATAGCCTTGTACCGAGCAATTGGCGATCTGGGATACCGTCGAAAGCTGCTGATGGGTCTCGATGCCTTCGCATACCACGCGTAATTGCATGAGCTTGGACATGGACATGACCACGCCCACGATTGCCTTTTGCTTCTTGTTGACCACGATATTGTTGACGAATGACCGGTCAATCTTGATGCCATCTACTGGCAAATTGGAAAGATGGGAGAGGGAGGCGTAGCCCGTGCCGAAATCATCCAGCTCCACATGAACGCCGCGCGCCGACAGTGTTTCGAACAACTCGTTGATATTCGTATATTGATCATCCAGCAGCACCCCTTCCAGCAGTTCAACAGCCAGAAGGTCCGGGTTGATGTCGTATTTCTCCATGCTCTGGCAGAAGTCTTCCACTAGAGTCTGTCGCTTGAGATGCGCAGGGGACAGGTTGACCGAAAGGCGTCCAAATTCCAGACCTTCGTCCACCCATTGGCGAACGGACCACATGGCCTTCTCGAAAATGGCGTTGCCAAGAGCGGCTGCCATGCCGTTGCTTTCCACGATATCCATGAACAGGCCCGGCGGCAGCTGGCCCCGTTTGGGATGGTTCCAGCGCACCAGTGCCTCGATGCCGGTAATACTCTCGTCCAGCGTGCTGATCTGCGGCTGGAAATGCAATTCGAACTGGTCGAGCTTGAGGGCGTCGCGCACATCTGCTTCGATAGAGGCCTCGCTGTCCAGACGCTCCTTCATTTCCGAGGAGAAGAACTGATAGCCGTCGCGCCCCATTTCCTTGGTCTTGTAGAGCGCCAGATCAGCATACATCATCAAGGCGGAAAGATCCGTTGCATCATCTGGATAAATGGCGACACCGAGGCTGACCGTCGGCCAGAGGGTTGCATTCTCATAAGGAACCGGAATGGCAATCAGATCGGTCAGTTCCTGACACAGGCTTTCGAGCTGATGGTTGGTGACATCCTTGACGATGGCAACAAATTCATCGCCTCCCCAGCGATAGGGCTGGAAGTTGGGAACCTTGGAGGCAAGGAAGGCCAGACGCGAGCCGATTTCCTTGAGCAGATGATCTCCCGAAATATGGCCCAGCGTGTCGTTGACGCGCTTGAATTTGTCCAGATCAATCTGGATGACCGCAAAACGCGTATCTTTCTGCTTGTTCATGAACAGCGCTTCGAGATCCTGCTGCCCGTGGGCTCGGTTTGGAAGCGCCGTGAGGGCATCGAAATAGGCAATATGGGTCAACGCGTCCCGCGCGCGCACCAGCTCTGCTTCGCGCAAACGATTGTTGGTAACATCGGTAAAGTTGGAAATGATGTCACCGTTTGGTAGCTTCGAACTTTGCATCACGAGATAGCGTCCGTCGGTCGTCTCGAAGGAGTCCTCGAAATTCTTCGTCGACTTGAAGCGCTCCATGAAAATATCGAGCCAGTTGGCGGGAAGCTCCTCGTTCCATTTCCAGAAATTGATTTCATGCCCTGCTTCAAGCAGATCACGCGCCGACATCCCCTCATGGATGAGGTGAGCCAGATCTTTGTGATAACTGCGGAAGGCATCGTTGGCGATGACCAGCCGTGCATCTGAATCCCAAAGGACAAATCCATTGCGCATCGAGTTGATGGAGTTGATCAGGCGTTTGTGGGCCTTTTCCTGCTCCTCCTGAGCTGCCTGAAGTTGTGCGGCGTTGGCCTTGGCCTCGTTCCTCTGTTGCTCCAGATCCTCGAGCATTTGTTGGCGTTCGGTCACGTCATAGTGAGCTGCAACCACACCCCCGCCTTCCAGAGGCCAGCAGCGGATCTCTATAATGCGGCCATTCGGCGTCTTTCTGCTCAACTGGAATGGTTGCTTGGTATCAATCAACCGCAGACGCTCTTTTATCAACGAGTCTCCGTTGATATCGCCGTAGACGCCGAATTCTATGTTCCGGCGAAGGATCGTAGAATAGTTAGTGCCGATGGGAAATTCATTGGCAGTGATCTCTAACAGATCATAGAAGGCCTTGTTGGCCAGGATGAGCTTACGATCTTCGTCGAAAACACTGATACCACCGGGGAAATTTTCAAAGGTCGAGTTCAGAAGGTCGCTGCTATTCTTGAGTGCGGCTTCATTATTCTTGATCTCGGTAATGTCCGTGCGGATCGATATGATTTCTTCCAGCTTGCCATGGGCATCCATGATTGGCACGATGGTGGTCGAAATCCAGTAGATCGTCCCGTCCTTGGATTTGTTGCAGATTTCGCCAGTCCAGGTTTCCCCTTTATCGATGGCCTCGTAAATGCCTCTGAAAAAGGACCGGTCGTGATAGCCTGAGTTGAGGATATGGTGATCCTTGCCGATCAGTTCCTCACGTGTATAGCCAGAAACCTCGCAGAATCTGTCGTTGGCATACAGGATGCGACCTTTGGGATCTGTAATCGAAACGATGGCATGGGCATCAATACCCAGTTTGTGAGAGGTCAGTCTGGACGCCAGTTTTCGTGACTTGTCACGTTCCATGGCCAGTGCATCAGCTTGTTTCTTTCTCTCTTTGTAGCCGAAATACAAAAGACCGGCGAAAACGATCAGCAGAAGAAAGAGAAATTGGGAAACCCCTTTGAGCAGCACACCTCCACTCTCGAATTCGGACATCTCAAAAAATTGGGCAAGCAGTATTTCATCCAGCAAAGTCAGGGCTACAATGCCCGCAATCAATGCAATAAATTGGTTCTTCTTAACAAGATGTCTCATCGCCTACTCAGCCCCGTTTGTCCCGCTATTTGCTCCATGCTTGTGTCCTGTTTGACAGGTGTGTTCTGTGCATGTTTTGCAAATTTACAGAGGTGATCTTTGGGACTGTCTCAAAAAATGCTGAAATAAGTATAAATAGAAACAATAGATTTCTGGTTACTATAAAACAAAAACTGCGCTCATTTGAGCGCAGTTAAGAAAAAGAAGGACTTTTTTAATCGTAAACTCAAAAGAGAGTTTTCTCGTTAGCACACCCGAGAGATTTCGATACTTTTATCTTTCGAGTTGCTTTGTTCTCGAATTGTATTGAGGAAAACCTCAACTTGAGAGGATAGTGTTTCGATCTGCTCGCGCAAGCCATTGGTATTGTGAGACATGGTCTCGGCGCTCTTCGAGTTGGAATTCACCAAATCACTCATGACATTGGTATTATTGGCAATATCCCGCGTGCCTGATGCGGCCTGAGCGATATTCTCGCTGATTTCGCCGGCCGCAACTCCCTGTTGCTCGACAGCGGCAGCGATGGTTCCAGAGATAGCAGTCATCTGATGAATGATATTCTCCACCTCACCAACAGCATCCACTGCATCGCCGATGCTGTTCTGGATGGACGAGATCTGGCCGGAAATTTCTTCGGTGGCCTTGCCGGTCTGGGCTGCCAGATCCTTGACCTCGGCGGCGACCACGGCAAAGCCCCGCCCTGCTTCGCCTGCGCGGGCTGCCTCAATCGTGGCATTGAGCGCCAGAAGATTGGTCTGGGCTGCGATATCCTGTATCAGCCCGACGATCCGCCCTATGGCGGTGGATGCGTTCGACAGGGTTGAGATCACATCACTTGCGCGTTTGACTTCATCCACGGCATGTTGTGACACCTTGCCGCTTTCGCTCACCTGACTGGAAATTTCGCAGATGGAAACGGTCATTTCTTCCGAGGCACTGGCCACTGTTTCAACATTGTTGCTGGCTTCTTCCATGGATGACTGCACTGAATGCAAGCGCTCGTTATTTTCTACAGACCGGTTTGCTAGTCCTTCGGATTCGGAACCAAGCTGGCTTGCTGCCTGTTGCACCTGCGTAATGATAGACCCAACCTGACGATCAAATGAGTCAGCAAGCTCGCGGACCATCTGGCATCGCTCGGCTTCTGCTTCGGCCTCTCTCAAGGCCTGCTGGCGTTCCAGCTCTTTGCGTTCTCTTGCATTGTCTCTGAAAACCAGCATGGCGCGGTTCATATTGCCAATCTCGTCCTGACGATCGGTTTCAGCCACATCTACATTCAGGTCGCCCTCGGCCAGCTTCAGCATCGAGTGAACCAGCTTTCTGATCGGTCTTGTGAGAGAGGTGGCGAGCAGGGCTGAACTGGCCACGATGACGAGGAAGATGAATGCCGAACTGGTCAGCAAGCTTGTCAAATTGTCCCAGAATGTTGCTTCCAGATCATCGATATAGGTGCCGGTGCCGACAATCCAGCCCCATGGCTGGTAGGCTTGGACATAGGACATTTTGGGCGAGGGTTCCGTGCTGCCCGGATGCGGCCATGAATAGGCGACAACGCCGCCCCCCGGCTGGCGACCCACTTTCACGAATTCCTGAAAATACAGCAGGCCATTGGGATCTTTCGCCTCGGTATAGTTCTTCCCTACGGTAGACGGATCCGTCCCATGCATCAGCATGCGATGATTCATGTCGTTGATCCAGAAATAGTTGGAGCCATCATAGCGCAACTTGGAGAGCAACGCCTTGGCGACCTCTTGTGCCTTCTCTTCGCTGATGGCGCCACTTTTTGCATCTTCATGCAAGGCGGTAATGGTCGTCAGCGCGGACTGGACAAGATGCTGCAGTTCCGTTGCTTTGGACTTCTCAAGGTCATGCTTGCTGACAATACTTGCCTGCAAAGTAATGGCGCCAATGCCCAATATTGCCAGAAAGACAATGGAATAGATTTTGGCCGTCAAACCGCGAGCCCAGTGGGGCAAAAGCGCGTAAATAGGGGAAAACATGATCGGGGCTCCAATGACAATTGCCGGCCACCCACAGGCCAGACAGATGGCACAAGTGAACTCGTGATAATTGACAATAGAATTGAGAATAATAGTTAACAATTTGAAAAATCATAAGTATTGATGATAAAAAATGCACCTGAAACTAGTAGTAAACACTTATTTTGGGCCATTTTATTAAAGTTCATAAATTAAATTATTTGAATATGTTCTATATTGAAGCGTTTCTACGGGAAAAATATCCTAATATGAATATACATAATGAGGTGGGTAAATTTTACCAAATATAAATTTGATTATTTGATGGAATACATAAATTAAATCTGTGTTTTGATTTGTTAATACGTGAACAAAAATGAATGCATTAAATGCTCGCCTTTCTATTCTGGTTTTACGCGCTTCGAAGAAGCAACGCAGACAGCAAGGATATGGCAGGCTGGGGCATCTGATGGGCCTTGAAAATGCCGGTCGATGCACCTGCCTTTATTGGGCTGCTGCTGTCAACACGTCTCTTGCGATGGATGATGCAAGTCCGTCGACAATGAAGACCAATCCGGATTGCCGAACGCCCTCCGGCCAGGCAGTGAGAGCTACAGGAGGATGCATCAACTCCTGCACCCCTTGAAGGAGGGTTGGGTTTGCTTCACCCTCAAACTGAACAAGCCCCTTGAACCGCAGTAGCTTATCCCCGTGGACCCGCCCCAGCTCTTCCAGCGCATCCATAAGGGATGCACGGAGAGGAGGTCGGTCAAATGGCACCAGAAAGGTTTGAATCCCCACACCATCCTGATGGTGATGATCATGGTGGTTATGGCCATGCTGGTCGGCATTATCGTGATCGTGATGATGATCATGACTAACATGTTCTTGTTCTGGCGCCAGAAGAGATCTACCGACATCGACCCGCCCGTCACCGAGCACCATCTGCGGATCAATCCTGCCCGCAACAGGCACAAAGATATCGGCTCCCGGGTTCAACTGGTTCAACCTGTTTTCAAGAGCATTCAGCTTGCACTCTGTTGCCAGATCGCTTTTGCTGATCAGAAGACAGTCGGCCATCGCAGCCTGGTGCAGGCATTCTTTGTGGCTCTCCAGTGTCCGGCTGCCATGGACGCAATCCACCACGGTGACAACACGGCCCAGATGATAGCTTTCCTGCAAGAGAGGATCGGTCATCAGGATCTGCATGATAGGGGCGGGGTCGGCAAGGCCGGTGGTTTCCAGAATGACATGATCAAAGGGAGGTAACAGATCTGCATCTCGCTGGGCTGCAAGATCGAGGAGCACAACGGCCATTTCGCCACGCAACGAGCAACAAACACAGCCGGATTTCAGCAATACCACATCATCGGTAAGATTTTCGATCAATAGATGATCGATCCCCACTTCGCCGAATTCATTGACGAGAACAAGGCTGGTCTTGAAGCGCTCATCCTGAAGAATACCATTAAGAAGCGTCGTTTTGCCCGCGCCCAGAAATCCGGTGATGATTGTGACCGGAATGGTGGAGGCGTCGTCCTCCGGGGGAGGTGTTTGTGCATCAGACAGTGCATCAGACAGTGTATCAGACATGGACCATCTCTCCCTCCTGCATCATCATTTCCAGCGTTATCGGCGCTCCGGGCGGCACAATCAACACATCCCGATTGGTTTGGCCATCGACCATTTGCCGGATGAGCTCTGTCGTTCCCTCAATCTCCACATAGTCGAGCCCAAAGGTGTCGGCCATGGCGCGGGCATAGGCCTTGTCCCCCTCCAGATCGGGAGCAGATGGCATGATAATATGGGCGATGCGGTCATAATGGCCCAGCATCTTTTTCATCAGTTTGAGGGCTTTTTCCTCACCGCGCCGTTCCTTCATGCGGTGATATTCATCAAACAGAGAGCCCGTGCCATCGCCAACCCAGCCACGGCTTATAAAATAGGCCCCCGGTTCATTATGCGCCCGTTGCCTCTGGTCTTCTTTCGAGCCAAGAAATACACCAATACAATCGTCGGTCTTGAAAAGCACAAGATGGGAATTCTGCGCGACGAGCCCGACGGTGGCTTGCGAGCAGAGGCCATAGCCAAGAAAGATCGGGTCATACAGACCATCAGCCCGGCTCACCGCTTCTTGCAGGGTGCCGCGCAGCTTGTTGGGGCGGGTATGCAGGCTGATGTCGAAAATCTCGACGTCTGCATCCTCTGGCAAGAGCGCTCGCATTTCCGCTTCCATGACGTTGCAGGTGATGGCTTTTGCGACCATGTCCTTGTCCTTCTCTCTATTCCCTCAATTCAGAGTTTGCTGCGGGCGATGAAAGCGCGCTGGAAGGCTGCATCCGAGGCAAGCTCGAGATAGGAAACCGAGCGCGCCAGTGCGGTAGCCTTGCGCCGTGCTGCCATGCAAACAGACAGGCGCCGCACGCCAGCCGCAGCAGCATTACCCACCTGCTTCATGCGCTCCCGCGGTAGATCGGGGAAGAGGCCAATGGCGACAGCCTCCTCGATGTTGATATAGCGCCCGAAGGCGCCCGCGATGATCATCTGGCCCAGATCGTCTTCTGCAAGCCCGGCGTGGCTGAGCAGGCAATCCAGACCTGCCCGGATCGCAGCCTTGGCCAATTGCACGTTGCGCACATCATCCTGTGTGAATAGCACCGGCAGCGCCTTTTGCGCCGGGTCGCGCCAGAGCACCAGTTCACGTTGCTTGCCATTGACTGCAATCGGGGCATCGGTCTGCAGGCGTCCGCGGTGATTGACGAGACCGGCATCCACCAGCGCCGCCATGGCAGAGACCACGCCAGAACCGCAAATGCCCACCGGCTCCTTGTCACGAATGACCTTCAGCGACACATCGCTGTTGGCGATGCTTACGGCTTCAACAGCGCCGGGCGCTGCGCGCATGCCACAGCTTAGCCTGCCGCCCTCAAAGGCCGGGCCCGATGCGCAGGAAACGCTGGTCAACTGGCCATCTTTGAACAGCCCGATTTCCGTGTTGGTGCCGATGTCGAGCATAACCCAACAATCCGCTTTGACCGAAAGAGATGTTTCGAACAGTGAGGTCACATGATCACCACCAACAAAACCGGCGATGCTTGGTGCGACATAGAGCTGCGCGCCTTTTGCAAAGGGCAGGCCCATATCTGATGCCAAACCCTCGAAGGGATCCGTGACCGCTGGTGCATAGGGAGTGCTTAGCAGACTGCCTATCGGCCATCCCATGGCCAGATGCTGCATAGCGGTGTTGCCCGCCAGAGAAACCAGCGCAATGGTATCTGTTTGCCCTGCTGTCATGCGTTCGGCCAGCCTCGTTATGGCATCCATTGCCGCGTCCTTGAGAGCCGTAGCATTGGCCAAACAGCTGTTGGCCGCCCCTAGTCGACTGATCACATCTGCGCCGAATGCGGATTGAGGATTGGTGCTGGCGCTCGTCTTGAAGACCGCGCCCGTGGTCATATCGATGAGTGCTGCGGCAATGTTGGTTGTGCCAAGATCCACCGCCAATGCCAGTGGGGGGCCGTTAATGGAGCCAACCCTGTGGCGCGCGCCAATCTGCCAGATACCGCTTTCATCTGTTGGCTGTGCAAGCGGCTCCTCGATCGGAACGGATGCTGTGCCGCCATCCTGTCCGAGCGCGATATTGGCCGCATAGCTTTTGGCTGGAATATGAATAGTAAGGGGAGCTTCGATCACGGTCTGGCAGGCGCGTCGCCATCCGGCCTTTATCTCATCTGCGCTGAAGCGGTCTTCGTCTGCACGAGATGGAAGGGGAACGTCTCCCGCTTCACTTTCCAGCCGCACGATACAGCTTTTGCAAATGCCGCGACCAGCACAGGCGGATTCCACCCGCACACCGGCCCGCCTTGCAGCATCGAGCAACAGCGCGCCGTCCTCAGCTTCGATGACAGCTCCGGAAGGTTGAAAGGAGACCGAGACCATTGAGATTTCCAAAAAGGTTAAGCAACTTGTTGTTTGGGATGTTGCATTTTAGGGGGACCGGCGTGGGAGAACTCGCCGATCCGTATAGGACTGTTCTTCTCAATGAAGGCCAGTCGTCAGGCGAGAGCCGCGTTGTAATCCGCAAGGACTGCAAAGAACGCATCGATATTGGCGATAGGCGTGCCCGGTGGAATGTCACAGCCTGAAGACAGTACAAAATTGCCATAAGGCTTCATGTCTTCCAGGAGTGCTTTGGTTGCGTCTGCCACCATTTCCGGCGTACCGATGCGGAACAGGGCTGCGGGGTCGATATTGCCCGAGAAGAGTCGGTCTTGGGGCATCTGCACGGCGATATCAGTCATCTTGACCGTATTGCCCAGATGCAGCATGGCAGCGCCTGTCTCCAACATGGATGGAATCTGCTTGGTCGCATTGCCGCAGTTATGCAGCACGACAGCAAAGCTCTCGTCCTGAACCAGATCCACCAACTCCTTGACATAGTCCATGGCAAAGCTCTTGGCCGCTTTGGGAGAAATGAGACCGGCAAGGGGTTCGGCAATCACGACACCGGCGACACCGGTTTTCTTGACTTCCAGCAAATAGGCCTTGAGGAACTCATTGGCCTTGGCCAGCGTTGCTTCCACCAGTTCGGGCTTCTTGCGGGTCGCCAGAAGTGTCTTGTTGATGTCAATCAGACGACCGGCCAGCGAGAAGGGGCCGATCACGCCGCCAAATACGGGGCGATCGGTGATCGATTTGGCAGTCTGTTCCATCCCCAGCAGATATTCGCCAAGGCGCTTGGCATCCACTGCCGGTACGGGCAGGGCTTCAGCTGCCGCAACATCAGCTACCAGCGAGCCAACGGCATTGGGCACTTCTTCTTCGGAAAACACGATTTCAGCGCCAAAAGCTTCCGCCTCCACAGACAGATCCATCATGGAGACGGCCGCCGCTGTCGGGTAGCGTTCGGCCAGCGCTGTGATGACTTCTGCCTGTTTTTTGCCGCTGGTGACAACCTCCATGAGGGAGGTGCCGGTAAGTTCCATGCCCGGATAGGTCATAACGGGAACTGCGGAAACTCCGGGAGCGTCAAGAAGCGAGGTCTTCCATTCAGTAATGTTCATTCTATTTCTCTCTTATCACGATTGAAAGTCGAGGACATCCCGGCAGAGGGTGCTGCTCCTCCGCCGGGACATCGAGAAGCGCCACTGGGGATCAGGCGCTGCCATATTCGTGGGTCGCCAGAACCAGAGCGTCGACATTGGCCTTTGGTGTGTTGTAGGGCATGTCGCAGCCGGTATTCATGACGAGCCCGGTCTTGCCCAGATCCTTGATGAGGTCGCGCACATAGGCCCGAACGTCATCGGGTGTTCCTGCTGCCAGAATGGAGGAGGGCACATCGCCCAGAACGGGCATATGGTCGCCCAGAATGTCGCGCGCACGCCTCAGGTCTGTGGAGCCATCCGTGGAGAGCACGCAGGCCCCCTTGGGCAGCTCCAGGAAGCGCTCTATGTCGCGATCCCAGTTGGAGTCAAAATGCAGAACCGAGCGCACGCCCGCTTCATGCAGCTTCTCGACCAGCTCCACATAATAGGGCCAGACGAACCGGTTCCAGATTTTGGGAGATACCATGTTGGAGGCGGCGCGCCAGCCGCCAACCCAAACACCCATGACACCGCAAGCGTTGGATGCATTGATTGCCAGATCGGTCCAGAAAGGCATGCCCAGTTTCAGAACTTCTTCCACCTTGTCCGGCATCTTGTAACAATCGCGGAAAAACTTGCCCATGGAACGGCCGCCACAGACTGTCTCGAACGGAATTTCCGTCACGGCACCAACGAGGGGTTCATAGCCCCGTTCACGATAGCGCGCGCCCAGCGTAGGCACATTCTTTTCCATCCATTCGACATGGATTTTGATCAGATCGGGATTATGCACTTTCGGGCGAATGACATCGACATAGGCATCCCAGCCATTTTCAAGGATGAAGTCATAGTCTTCCTGCTTCATCACTTCCTTTTCATGCACCTGCCAGAGATCATTCTCCGGCAATTCGAAGCCGGGAACATCCACCTTGGCCCACCATTGCTCGGTGAGAAGGCAAGGAAAACAGCCGGCCTGAGTGGTGTTGATGCCATCAATCTCGGCGACGGCATTGAGGTCATCCATGGTGTCGATGGAGGCAGCGAGCGCGGCATCGGGCTTGGAGCAGAAGTCAGCCAGTGTCAGCCCCTGCGCAACCGGAGCATAACCCGGCCCGGAGAAGAGAAACGGAACCCGGTCTACTTTTTCGAATGCGAGCGCTTTTTCAATGCGCTCCTGACGTTCCTTCAGGAGCTCTTCATTTGTCTTGGTCATTTTATGCTACCCATTCCTGTGCTTGGCGTACGGCTTTCTGGGCATCCGGCGAATAGGCATCAGCCCCTACGATCCGGCGCACATTCTCGTCGACCGGGCCGCCGCCGATCATGATCTTGACGTCATCTCGCATGCCGTTTTCGGCCATCAGATCGATGGTCTCCTTCATGGAGTCAAACGCCAGAGTGAGAAGACCGGACATGCCCACAATGCGGGCGCCAGTTTCTTTGACGCTATCGATGAAGGCTTGTGGTGGCACATCTACACCCAGATCAACCACGGAGAAGTTGGAGGCTTTGAGCATGTTGACGACAATATCCTTGCCGATATTGTGGACGTCGCCCTTTACGGTGCCCATGATGACCGTACCCTTTGTCGTCCCGCCACTGGCTGCGAGCAAGGGGGTCAGGATTTCGGCGATGGCCGTGAAAACCTCACCGGACATCATCAGATCCGATACGAAATATTCCTCCTCCTCGAACAATTCGCCGACCCGTTCCATGGCCGCCTGGCAAACCGCCAGCAGATCGCTCGGGGAGACGCCTTCATCGAGGCATTGTTTTACAAGCTCAACAGCCTCGTCTTCGTCCAGTTCGACAATGGCATCTTTGAGCTGGTCAAGTTTGTCCATGCTACTACTCCTTGATTGCAGCCCCGGGTGGGGCAGTATTTGACAGTCGGAATTGGGGGAAGGGGCGCACATGTGGCGCCCACCCGTCTTGAAGGCCAGGCGCCGGAATCAGGCGCTTTGTTCCAGAGGCATCTCGACGAGAGGCTTCTGAATCTTGCGCGGTGCGGTTTCCTTGAGGAATAGGGTCATGATGAGGCCCAGCCCAAGGCCGCAGATAGCGACATAGAAGATATATTGAATGCCTGCGCTGTGAGCGATTGCTCCGGCAAAGATCGGCACGAGACCGCCGCCGATAAATTCGCCGATACCAACGGTAACGCCCGTTGCTGCGCCCATCAGGGTGCCGGGGACGGATTCGTTGGCGATCGGGCCGGTGGAAAGGCCGATAATGCCCTGACTGAAGAAGAAGTTCAGGAACAGGATGCAGAATAGCAGCGGCGCACTGGCTGGAGCGTTGATCAGGACGATTACCGTGCCAAGGCAGAGCAGGCCCCCCAGAAGGGCCGTGGTCTTGCGACCGATATAATCGGAAATGGCAGGCACAGCGAAGGCCCCCGCAGCAGCGCCGAAGCCGAGGCCGGAGAGCACGAAGCCCATCTGGATCATTTCCAGATGCAGATAGTCGGTCAGATAGTTGGCAATCAGTGCCGCGATGGTGATCTCGCAAGCGAGCCAGCCGAGCACCATGAACAGATTGACCCAGATGTTGCGATATTTGAACACTTCGCCCCATCTATGCTCGGACGTATCCTTGCTGGCGGTATGCTGAGCCTTCTGTTTGGCCGGAATTTCGCGGATTACCTTGTAAAGGAAGAAGCCGATGATCAGGCCAGGGATGGTGACGATGGCAAAAATCCAGCGCCAGCTGACGCCGTTGCTCATTAGCCAGACCACGAAAATGGGGCCAAGCGCCATGCCGAACAGGGGCATCATGGCCTGCTGTAGGCCGAAGTTACGACCCTGGCGTTCCGGTTTGGTGGCCGAAATGGTGGCCACGATGGAAGATGGGGTAAAGGCTCCTTCGGTCACGCCTATGACGGCGCGAATGATGACAAGGCCGATGAGCCCCGTTGCAACGCCACTGACGCCGGCGGCAATCGAAAAGGCGATCAACGACGGGATCAGGACTTTGCGCAAGCCCAGCTTGTCGACCAGACCGCCTGAAAAGAAGGACGATGCGCCCCATGCAAGGCTCAAGGCGCCGGCAATGATGCCGATGTCGCCATAATTGAGCCCCAACTCCTTTTGCATGGCGGGAAAAATCGCCATGATCATGAACCGGTCGACACCGACCAGACCAAAGCCGAGCGAAAGCAGAAGCACTGCCTTCCACTCATAGCTCACGTCCCATTTCTGATTTGGATCAGTCACTTTCTCACTCCCTGACTGAGGAGATTGCATTGGCATTGCTGCCGGTCCTCCACGCAATCTGCTCTCATGCCGCGCTTGTTCGCTTGCGAGGGGAGTGCGGCGCGGCAGACATCATCCCCGGTGTGCAGTCATACTATAGTTGAGTCCTCACCATCCATGATCACTGCTCAAAAGTGATCTAACTGCAAAAATGATAATCAATCACCTTTGACAAATTGTCGCATCTTGCTGTCCGGATATCTGTTTCCTGGGGTGTCAGAAGACATGCATGAAAAGTGCATTTTGGGGAATTCTGTCGAGAGTCGAAAAAGCATAGTTAAATCATAATGATGCAAATGTATCGCGATGCGGTCTGTCAGATTGTCGCATTCTGATCGCGGGCCGAAACTGACGAGACATCATTATTGACAAGCTGTGGGAAAAAATTACTATTGCACCAAGTGGAGTGCCAATGTGTGATTCAGCGTTGGCTAAGAGGGAATCTGGGGCCTACTCTTTACGAGTCGGAAAGCCAGAACTGCCCCCGCAACTGTATGTGTGAAGTTCGTGGATGAACACACCACTGGTATCGTATCCGGCGATGTTGGGAAGGAGATCTGCGAATGATGATGCACCAGTCAGGAAACCTGCTTCACGAAATTGGCTGATCAAGAGCGGGAGGCTCGGATGATTTGGCATTGCTGTGTCTATCACGCTGCAACGCGGCGCGCATATTCCGGTAGCGTCTCATTTTCTACAGGCTTTCGTCATACCCTATGACAAAGGGGCCGCTCTCTGGCTGATTTCAAGATTCAAAGGTGGAAAGACTCTGCCGCCAATTGGGAAAAGAGAAGCTGAAAGAAGCCATGAATAAAAAGAGATCAGCTCTTGCTGAAGCGCCCTCAGTCGAGATTGATAGCAAGATGGAAGCAGAGGAACGCGTGGTCGGCGGTCGGGTAAAGCGTCGCCAGAAAAAGACCCGGATACGCCTGCTCAAGGCTGGCTATGGCCTGATCACCGAGAAGGGCATAGACGAGACCGCCATCATGGAAATCACCGATGCGGCCGACGTCGGCTTCGGAACTTTCTACAACTATTTCTCGTCAAAAGACGATATCGCGATGCAGATCCTCGATTGCGTTGTGCACGCTCTTGGTGAGCGGTCTGATGCGGTTAACAAAGCCAGTAATATCGACGACCCTGTGCTGACCATCGCCAATTCCGTGCGGCTGACGGCGCAGGCCATGATGAATGATCCCATGTGGAAGTCCTGGCTCAAGCGTACGGATCTGATGGTGCAGCGCATGCGGGATGTGTTCAAGCCTTTCGGTATTCGCGACATGCAGCGGGCCGTTGATGCGGGCATGTATCATATCCCCAATGACAATCTGGAATCGGCCTGGAGCCTGCATATCTGGCTGTTGACCGGCAAGATCACCGATATTGCCCACGGCTACTGCGCGCCGGAATCCGAAATGCAGATGTGTGAATCCATCATGCGCATGATGGGGGTCGAGCAGGAAAAGGCCCATGCGGTGTCCGTCGGGCCGCTGCCGGAGGCCCCTCCGCTGAAAATCGATTTCTCCTATGTTCATGAAAGCGACGAGGTCGCCTGACGCCTGTTTGATTTCGCTCCCCATGGTGCGCCGCGAGCCGCGTCTGAGATGAGGGAGCGAGACCGCTCTGATTTGTTTTCTGTTTTTGTCCGGAAATGGCGGTTTTTGAAGCTTTTCAGTTTGGGCTGGTGTTGCCACGTTGCCAATGCTAAGACCTGTTGCGTCGCAGCAATGGCAGACAAGAGTGATTTTGCCGATTAGGCAGATGATGCCTTGTCACCCCCGTTGTTGTTCGCGGCCGAATTGATTGCCATTCAGACTCTATCTCTTTCCTTTCCGGTATATTCCGATCCAAGGATTTTAAGGACCTCCGTAATGACAAAACAGAACGGTCTGCACGATGCAGGGGCCGCTGCCAATCAGACTCGAAGTGCCAGAACGGCGCATATCGCCGAACCCAATATGCCATTTGTGGAATTTATCATCCTGATGGCATTGCTGATGTCACTGGCAGCGCTATGCACCGACTCCATCATGCCTGCCTTTTCCATTATAGGCGCTGAGTTCGGCCATAGCAGCCCGCAGGAATTGCAAAAGATCATCACCATCTTCTTTGCTGGTCTGGCTATCGGGCAATTGATTTATGGGCCGCTGTCCGATCAGATCGGGCGCAAGAGCGGCATGTTCATCGGGCTTTTCATCTTCATTATTGGCAATCTGATGAGCTGGTTCTCGACCAGTTTCGAAATGCTTCTGCTGGGGCGCTTCTTGCAGGGCTTCGGGGTTGCTGGACCGCGCATTGTGATGATAGCGCTTATTCGCGATCTGTATGCCGGGCGCGAAATGGCCCGCATCATGTCCTTCGTGATGGGGCTGTTCATCTTTGTCCCGGCGCTCGCCCCCATTTCCGGCCAGACCATCATGGCAATCTCGGGCTGGCGTTCGGTTTTCTTTTCCTTCATTCTGCTGGCGACCATCGGCGGGCTCTGGCTGGGCTTTCGCCAAAATGAGACGCTGCATTCTTCACGGCGCATCAAGGTTACGCCATCCAACCTGTGGCGCGGCACCAAGGTAATCTTCACCACGCCGAGCTGCCTTGGCTATATGGTTGCCGCCGGTTTTGTGCAGGGGCCTTTCATGCTCTATCTGAGCACGGCGCAGCATCTGTTCCAGTCCACCTACGGGCTAGGGACTCTGTTTCCCTTTGCCTTTGCCGGTTTAGCCTTCTCCGTCGGGTTTGCCTCCTTCATGAATAGCCGTTTGGTTTTGCGCTTCGGCATGCGCTATCTGGTTCGGCGAGCTTTGATCGCCATGGCAATCATTGCGGCGCTTGGCCTTGCCTGCACCATGCCTTTTGGTTTCGTGCCTGAGCTATGGATGCTGTTCGTCATATTCAGCCCGCTTTTCTTCTGCACCGGCTTGCTGTTTGGCAACATGAACACCCTTGCCATGGAAGAGGTGGGCAATGTGGCCGGTATGGCGTCGGCCTGGGTTGGTGCCGTCTCAACGCTCATCGCGATGACCATTGCCACCTTGATGGGGCAAATCTACGATGGCTCCATTCTGGCGCTGCTTGGCAGCTTCATGGTCGGCAGTTCGATTACCATGCTGTTGACCATCCTCACAGAGCGTTGGAGAGAGCGCAGAGACAGGGAAAATGTATTGGCGCAGTAGCCTGCGGGCACCCGCCTGAACCCTCCAAAGGTCTGATAGTGGCGGACGCTGTGCCGAATATTCTTGAAAAGGCCCGATTCATGAGGTGATGATGCCTCACTTGAATGTTCCACCTCAGGGCAAGAGGATCGTCGCTGCCATGGATCGCCAGCCGGAAGGCCCAATAGACTCCAATAGGCTCAAGGGCATGGCGCTTGATCGTCATTTGCTTGACGAGCTGTCACAAAAAGGCGCAATCAGTGCGCGTGTGCGTCTGGAAAGTCTCAACTGGCTGCATCCTGCTCACCTGTGGGCACGTTGGGCCATGGTCATGCTGATGGCCTTCGGGGCAGCGCTGGTGCTCACCGGCATTGTCTTTTTCTTCGCCTTCAACTGGGCGTCCATTCCGGATCTGGCCAAACTTGCTCTCATTGAAGCCGGCATCATTCTGTGCGCGTTCGGTGCATGGCTCTTGCCAAGCGAAAATCTCGCAGGGCGCCTGTTGCTGATGGCAGCTGCGGTGCTGACCGGTGTCTTTCTGGCTGTCTTTGGTCAGATCTATCAGACCGGGGCCGATGCCTGGCAGCTCTTTGCCCTTTGGGCTGCCCTGATCACTCTCTGGACCCTGATCGGGCGGTTTCTGCCGCTCTGGATACTCTGGTTGGGCTTGATTAATCTGGCCTTTTACCTTTGGTGGGATAGCACCCCCTTGCTCAGGAAGGATGATACGAGTGCTCTTTATCTCATCCATGCGCTGATAATCGGCCTTGTTCTTCTTGCGCGCGAATGGCTCCTGCCAGATGAAGATGGTCTAAAGACCGCAACATTTCACTGGCTTTCGCCCCAGTGGACCCGTTGGCTGCTATTGGCCGGAATGTTGGTGTTTCTCTTCCCGCCGCTGATGATATGGATCGCCAACTGGGAAACCGCCAGTCTGCAGGTTGTTCTTTCCGCTTTGGTGGCCGGAGTGATAACGCTTGCGCTGTTTCTCGCCTTTCGTTATTGGCGGCCCGATATTCCGGCGCTGGCTATGGAATTCCTGATGATCTGCATCCTCGTGGTCATGGGACTGGCTATTCTGCTCTATGACAATCTGTTTGACTCGTTGGGCACTACATTCTTTACCGCCATTTCAGCCATCATCTGCTTTGCTGCAGCGGCAGGATATCTGCGCCATCTGCTGGCGCGGGGCATAGATCGCGGGGAGGCGGTGCAATGATTGAAGGCAAAAAGGGCTATCGCTTCCTCATGGATGCCCCGCAGGTGTTGCATTGGCTTTCATTTCTGCAAACGCGCGGGCTGGTCCATGATGAAGATCTGGCCGATATTAGCCGGGATATTCTCGTTATAAAAACCCGGGAGAAAAAAGAAGCGCCGCTCTATCTGCGAGCTCTAAGCGCCGTAGGGGCTGTCATCTCAGGGCTGCTACTCATCTATCTTCTCTATTTGTTTGGCCTGTTCGATCTCAGCGATACGAGCCTGAGCATCAATGGACTGATATTTATCGGACTGTCGGCGCTGTTGCATGCGCGCGGGTTGCGCAGGACAAATCTGGCAAGGGATTTCTATATCCAACTGGCGCTCACCTGGTTGCAGGCTGGTAAGGTTGCGCTCGTTGCCGGCTTGGCGCAAATCGTCCATGATGCGTTCGGGATTAGCTGGTTCTGGACCGTTTCCGCCATCCTCGGGCTGGTGATGCTGCTTAGTTTTCTGTCCTTTCCCTCTTCAATCGAGCGTTTTGTCTCCAGCTTTGCCTTTCTGGTGTCGCTGTGGATCTGTCTGTTGGTGGATTGGTCTGACGAGTTTGAACTCACCGGCTTCGTCTTGATGCTCATTGCCCATATCCTGGCGTTAGCGTCCTTCCTGCGTTGGCCGCTTGTGCGCCAGAAGCTGACAAGTCTTTATGATGCGCTGTTGTTATCGCTATGTCTTGCGGTCGGCGTGATACAGGGCTTCGTCTCCATTGGCCATGAAGCATGGCAGGATGTCTCAGAAGAAGTGAAAGCCTTTCTGGGGATCGGCTATCGCTGGTCCGTCGAAATAACGCTCGCTCTTGCGCTGATTGCTTTGATTGTCTGGATCGCCGGGCGCAAAGGCGGTCTTCGCCGTGAGCCGGTGGTGGCCAGTTTACTGGGCGCCGTGGCCTTGGCGTTGCTCTCCAATGCAGGCATCATATTGGCGATCGGACTGATGATTCTCGGCTTTGCCACGCATCGCCCCGGACACACTCTGCTGGGGCTGCTGTTCGCGCTGCTTTTCGGCTTTTTCTACTACTATAACCTGGACCTGTCTCTGCTGCAGAAATCCATGATCCTGATTGTGTCGGGCGCGCTTTTGCTGCTCGCCTCGGGCTATATCTATTGGCGCGGCTGGTATAGGCAAACCGGCAAGGCAAGGGGGGCTGGGACATGAGGAAGCATCTCATACTGCTGGCGCTACTGCCCATTCTGGCTATCCTCAACTATTCCGTTTTCGAGCGGGAAAGTCTGCGCCGCGATGGCGAATTGATCCTGCTGGAATTGGCGCCTGTTGATCCCCGCTCGCTCATGCAGGGGGACTATATGGACTTGCGCTATACCCTTGCGCAAAAGGCCAATGCGGCCTGGCAAGAGATACGCAAGACAGACGAGGGGCAAAAGGCGCCCGGGTATGGCTCCGGCCAAATGGTTTTGCAGCTTGATGGACAAGCCAGAGCCAGCTTCGCCCGCTTTTATAAAAAGGGCCAAACTCTGGCGGAGAATGAGCGTCTGATCAGCTTTGAATTTCATGCATCAGGCGGTTTCAACTCAATCCGTCTTATGCCCCGGTCCTTCTTCTTTCAGGAAGGCCATGCAGATGCGTTCAGCCAAGCGCGTTTTGGCATGATGCGCATCGCAGAGAATGGCGAACACAGCCTCGTCGGCCTTGCCGATGAAACTGGCCAGCAGATAAAGCCCGAATGATCCGGAATGGACTCAAATGATTGTCTGGCCGGTCCGCCTAGAGGGGCGTACGCACTGCGTTGCATAAGTCATGACTTTTGCATCAGCAGCGCATGAAACAAAACTCCTTGAGAAGTGTTGCAAACGGCAGCATGTAAATCGACTCACTTATAATATTGAAATGAAGGATTCTGCTTGCGGTTTAAAAATAGTAGGATAGGAGAGTTCTCCTGACTGACACATATGAATATGCGGTAGATTTAAGAAAATATCATGGTTTAGTGTATGCGGATATTTTCCAATTTAAAATCAAAATTAACACTCTTCAGTATTTCTGGTTTGAGGCACAATTTTACATATGAAGACGGGATGTGACGATCTCCAGTTGCTGCATAGAGAGCAGCTTCGGCGTAAGTCTCGGCCTCGAATAGGCTTCCATCTTTCAGGTATTTACACGCGATTTCCTTCAATTCTTCAAGGTCAATTTCAGATTTAGTTTCATTGGTAACCGAGGCTAACGCCTTTACAGCAACGATAATGGCGTCTCCAAACGCATCAAAATCATCTAATCTCACAACACAACGAACCTCTTCTATTATATCGCGTGTATTTTCCCAATAAATACAAACTGTGGTCAAAATCGCCTTTAGTAAATCATCTTCTTCTTGCTCAATTAGGGCATTAATAATTTCTTTGGCTCTTGCTAAATACTGTTGAGTAGGTTGAAAAACTAACCCAAATGACAATACATCATGATAGTTTAGCCCTCGAAATGTACCCAAAAAAACTTTCTCAATTTGTGATTTTTCATCAGGTGTGAGGTTGCGTCCATTTTTGACGGAAAAGTATGTATCTCTAGGGTTTCTCAATCGAATGCATCCTTGGCTTTTTCTGCAACATCCCTTGCAGTATCAAGTGTTTTTTCGACACGATCAATGTGTTTAGAGGTCTTCGAAATCAATTGTCAACGGCGGAACTTACAGCAACTAGAGGTGTCCGGTTTAGTGAAGGGAACGTGATTAAAGCGATTGGTTCGATGCTTGGGGTAGCGAAACCAGATCTCACTAATAGTTATGATAATGCGATGATCAATAGGACTGCTGATTTTGCAAATCAGCGTTAGAGCTTCAAGTCTGTAGGACATTCAAAACTTGGGGTTCGTAGAGAGACAATCACAAATTTTGGTTATCCATATAGTAATCTAAAGTACAGATATAATTATGAAAAAAATAATTTTTGGAATAATTACCGCTATTTTGGCATCTTTTGCATCAGGACTAGCAATAGATACTGCGACTGAATTATTTGGAAAAATTGGTAGAGGCGTAAGCTATGGAGTTTCAATTCTATATCTGTGGGCAGCTGTATCGACTATATTGGCTATCTTGATGACTTTATCGCATTTTATGGGCAGAAACCGTTCTATGATATTAGGATTTACAGCAACCGTACTTGTAACTTTTTTTCTATTCCCCAATCCTAGTTTGGTCAGTAAATTATTTGTAACTGCTATATTGTCTTTGATTGTAGTATTTTCTGTGTACATTCAATCATTAATTAGATTATTTTTGAAATGAACGTTCTTCGTAAGCCGACTATAACGTATTACGGTGACTACTAGATTAATTCATATTATGATTATCTCAGCTTCGATGTTGCAAAAATCATGGTTAACGTAAAGCTAACCATAATCCTTTAGGCTTGCGTCCTGAACCCTCAGGAAACACCTGATCGTAAGCACCTGCGCATGTTAACGCCTTGAAGTATTAGAGACCCTGAATGCTAGAATTTGCCCGAATGTTCATGTCTATCGCCGGGCTTGGTTTGCCGATGGGGCTGATAATGGTGCTGTCGGGGCGAGTGAAATATCGCAACGAGCTGGACACCTTCCTGCGCATGGTTTCGGCTTATTGTATCTCCATTATTGCTTATTGGGTCATCGGTTACGGGCTCTATAGCGGGGAAACGATCAACGGCCTGATCGGCTCGACCAAGGGCTTCATGCAACGCAAGGATCTGCTACAGGGCGAGCCGGATCTCCATCTCCTGGTGCTTTTCTCCGTTCCCCCGATTGCTGCCGCAGCTGGTATGGTCGAGCGTGGCAGCTTCCATATCGGAAATCTTTTGGTCGGGGCTGTCGCCGTTCTGGTTGCCCCGGTAACCGCTCACTGGTCGATGCATTCCGGCCTCGATGGGCAGGGCTGGCTGGTTGCAAGCGGTTTTGAGGATGTTGGCGGTGCGATTGTGGTTTTCGTTTCTGCAGGCTTTGTCGGCCTTGCTATCTCTCTCATTCTGGGGCCACGCCTTGGGCGTTTCCCCATGCAGGTTGGGCGTCCGCGCGGGCAGAGCCCGACCTGGTATGGCATGGGTGTGATCGTGATTGTCACCTCGACCATTACGCTCGCTGTCATGCAGGCGGAAAGCCTTGCAGATATGACTGCTGCTTTCTACGTTATGCTGATCGGGGTGGCTTTCTCTACCCTGGCAGGGTCGATGCTGCCAATGATCACCAAACGCAGCGAGATGACACAGAATGTGTCGACATCGGTGTTGGCCGGTACCGTCGCTCTAACGGCCGTGGCCTCTTTTGCCGAACCGGTCGACGCTGCCCTTATCGGAATTCTTGCCGGAACGCTGTCTGTCAGCTTCAACCGTATTCTCGCCGCCATCGAAGTGGATGATCCGGGGGAGTTGATTTCAGCCTTTTTGTCTGGTGGCCTTGTCGGCGGATTGATGGCGCCGCTCGCCAGACCAGGTGTCAGCCCGTCGCTGGCCAGTGAATTCATCAACCAGTTGATCGGCATCAGTGCGATTGCCGCCTGGGCTTTTGGGGTTACTCTGATCGCAGGCCTGATCTTGAAGCTTACTGTCGGGTTGCGTGTGGGCGAGGTAGAGGAAAAGCGTGGTCTCTCGGTTTCCCATTTCGGCTTTGTCAGCGAACCTGATTTCATCATTTCAAGCGTGATGCATTATAACCAGCGCACTGATTGGCAGAACGGCGAGCGCAACACGCGACTGGCAAGCATTGCTGCCAAATTCAGCGATGCTATCGTCCAGCTTCATGATGCGACCAGCAAGGCCACGGACAGAATTCTCTCCACAAGTGCAAGCCCGAAACAGGGCGCCGCCATGGTCTCCCGCATCAGGCTGGCGGAAGACAGCGTGCGGGTTAAAGCTGAAGATATCCTGATGTTGCTGGAAGATATCCTGAAGTCTGGCGACGGGGGAGATCTGGGCGGCGAGCGTTTTCTGCTCTGGGGACAAGAGGCCGTGGAGAAGCTGCTGGCGCCGGTTGAAAATGACATCAAGAAGCTGGCCCGTCACATCCCGCTGCAGGCAGAATTGTCAGAGCTGGAAAATATCGTCATCACAGCCGCCGAGATTCTGTCTCATGGTGTGCACCAGATCGAGATGATGCGCGATCTGGAAGAAGCGCAGGTGGATGGGTTCTTCTCCCGCGATCATATTTGCGATATTGCCGCTCTGCTGAATGAAAAGGCAACCCGCATTAAGGCAATCGCTGAAGTACGCAACAGACCTTTACAGATCGATTGCGCGGTTACCAAGGGGCTTAAGGTAAGTGGTGATGCCAATGCCTTTGCACGTATTCTCACCTTGACGGTGGAAGGGGCGTTCAACAGGCAACTTAGCGATAGTGCAAGCCCAGTTCGCCTAGAACTCAAGGAACATAGCTCGGGGCAGTATGTTGTGCTCGATTGCCTTGATACGGGAACCGCCCTGTCTGCCCGTCAGATACGTGCAATTCGTGATCCTCTGTCAGAAGACCGTGCACTGGATGAATTGGGGCTGGGGCAGATCCTGCCGCTAATTCTCGTCTCTCGGCTCGTTAGGGCCATGGGGGGCGAATTTGCCATAACGAGTGCGCATCAGGCCGGAACGCAGCTGCGGTGCCGCTTTAGAAAAAGACAGACCAAAGAGCAGCGCAATGCAAGCAAGGCCGCCTGAGCGACCTCGCAAAAGATGGTTTCAAACAGCATTTACGCTGGTAGACCGCAAAAGCTTAGTGCAGGGTTTTGCGCTCCGTGGGTGCCCAGGCCGCATTGATATGGCAAAGGGCAAGGCTCACTTGATCGCTCACAGGTTTTGTTGCGTCCAGCTCGATCCAGCGGATGGGCTCTCTCACTTTCAACTGGTCTTGTGGTTGTTCGTTGCCTGGCGAGGGAGCGACAAAGGATGCGTGCCCCTTATGGTGTGGCAAGAAGGCTGAGAGCGCCTCGCGTCTGCGTAAGTCTTCCTTTCGGCATTTGAGCAGGCTGAGAGCGACGAACGAGTCAGACATCCCCATATCCTCTGCCAGATCGGCCAGCTGTTCGCTATGGATCGGCTGGTTGAATGGCCCTTCAAGAATAACCGAATAACCGGCCGTGAGCGCCAGACGGGCCTTTTCCATCATGCGTCGATAGACAAGATCCCAGACAGAATCGCGCAAGGCTGACTGTGGCAGCCTGTCCTTGCTGTCCACTTCATACAAAGCCAGACATTCCTGCTCGGCAGAGAGATAAAGCGCGCCGGGCATGCGTCCGGTAATCGGCGCGAGCAGTCGCGCCAGATTGGAACGATCCGACTGGCTGGCGCCATTGATGGCGATCAGGCGTGCCTCATCATGCAGAAGACTGTCGCGTGCGGTTTTCATATGACCCTGCAGCACACTTTCCTCGGTGCCGCCACGCAAAAGAGCCGAAGGAACCGACGGATCATCCGATGTGCTTCGGGCATTCACTGTGGCCTTGATGGTCTTGGCATCGGCAAGCGCCTGCAGGAAGATGTAAAGATCCAGAACCTGGAGACCTTCAAGAGCATGGCTGTCAAACAGCCGGTTGCAATAGTGCGAGAAGACCCAGTTGGCCTGCCGCGAAAAATCCCGCGACCACAATTCTCCAATCAGAGTGGCAAGGTCGTAGAACGGATCACCTATATGGTCGCGCATCAGGCTCTTGGAGCCATTGACCTTGGGATTGACCATCCGCAGTCCATCACTCAGTTTGACCACATTGCGCAGGCGCAGATTGCCATGGATCTGGGCGAAAAGCCCCCGCTCGGCGCGCCGATAGATCGCTTCTTTCATACGATCCAATTGATCCTGAGCCCTATTGAAGCAGGCGCGCAGAGTGTTTTTGCGCGACTTCTTGGCCAACTTGCGGACCACCGGTTCCAGATCATCGAACATTTCATCCATGAGCATCAACCATGATTGCACATGGGCGCTGGAATGTTCGAATGTCTGGCCTTGCGGTACAAGTCTTGCCAATTCCCGGCATTCGGAGAAATTAGGTTGATAGATCTCGGCGAAATGATCGTAGCGTTTTGAAAAATCATAGCGGCGCAGAACAATAACCCAGTCCACGATGGCACTTTCGTCTCCGTGGCTTATAGGCTCGGCACTGTTGGTCATGGCGTCAGCCAGAGGCAGCTGCATGGTCAGTGTCGTGCCGCGCTCGCGGATGGGAATAAGATCGAGATAAAGTTCCGGCGCGTAGCTGCGCCCAAGCAGCACCTCGCGTGCGGCAAGGCTGTGGCGCTGGGCCAGCGAAAAAGGTTCGCTGCGGCCAAGCGCATTGCGGCGAAGCAGCTTGTAGCAGAAGGGACCAGCCATGAAAAACAGGAATTGGGGCGTCTCCAGTCGCTCGACAGGCTCATCAAGCCCGTAGCTGTGCGGGTCGCCCAAAAAGGCCACAACCCTGTCCTGAATGGACTGGTAGCGGTCTTTGACAAGTGCTGTGGCTTTGCCGATAGCACCTTCAGGTTCGGGGGCTCTGCCCACTGAAGCTGGTCGTCTGCCTTGGGAACGTTCAATGCCCATTGGATCTGGTCCTGATCGCCTTTTACTTGGGGTAAAATCTCTCAATGCTTGTAAAACCACGCCAAATGAGCGCTGAGAGGTCGGGCCAGAGTTTGGCCATGATGGCTTAGACATGCATTGATGGAAATCAAGATAAGTAAAAAGTACAAATACATAAGTATTATCATCGTTTTATGTTGTAATTTGTAGTATGATTAAGGGGGTAAAATAGATTGTCTCGTTGTCGTTAAATAAGCGGCGATCTCGCTGTATATCAATTCTATCTCTGATTGGGTAATCGACAGCGTTGCAGCCAAAAAGTTAAGAATGGTTATAAACAAGGAGGCAGCAAATCTGGCTGAAACACAAGGGAGGAACTGGAAATGGCCAATGGCATCATGAAAAAGATTCGTCTTAATCTCGCGCGCAACGCCGACTATCCGAACGGTAGTGCTCACCATGGCTATGAATTTGTCGCACCTTTGGATGAAGAGGGATTCATCGACGCAGAAAGCTGGCGCGCCAACAGGGAACCATGTCGTGTACGGCGCTTCTGGGAAGGGGAGAATGATGACCATGGGCATCTGGTTCATCGTCCCGGCGGCAGTTGGGCTTTCACTTATGATATCGACGGCGAAGAAGATGTGGAAGCGGGCTATCGCTTCGGCAAACACGCCTTCGTGCCGGGCGAATATGTGTCCATCAAGGATGAAGATGGGGAGCTTCTAACCTTTCAGGTGTCAACCGTCGAGGCGGTCTGAAATGGTATCTAATCGGTATGACTGCGGTCTATTATGGACAGCGTTGACACATAATCCTGTTAATTAAATCCCTAAGGCAGAATGTTTTGAATAAACTTTGGGATTGCTTTTGCGTCAAATCAACGTGACCAAAAGTACGAATCAAGATGCTACTTATGTCTTTGACAAGGAAACTGCCAGGAATAGCCCCCCGAGTTTCCGCAAAGATGCGGTTGTCTACTTGCCAGATTTAGCAATTGAAACAGAGAGCCCGGAGCAAGAAAACAGCCATGAAGAGCAGGGAAGGCGAGTGCGGTCGTTTTCCGAAAGTGCTTTTCTAAAAGACGGGAGTGCAATTGTCCCCCAACATTGCACTCCCGTTTGTCATTTCTGGCTATGGCAATTTTTTCGCGCATTTCGCGCATAAGGCTTAGATCAGCTTGGCTATTTTTTTCGAGATCTCCGGCACCTTGAAAATCATGCGCACGAGATCAGGATCATCCGGATCCATGTGGGTTTCGAAGCCAAGCGCTTCGCACATCTGCCGCATGGTTTGATTGGAGCGCAGTACCTCGCCTTCCACTTCCTTGAAACCATCCTTTTCGGCATAAGCCAGAATGAGTTTCATAAGCATCCAGCCCATTCCCAGACCCTTGAGGTCGGAGCGCACCATAACGGCATATTCGCCTTTCTCGTGGTCTGCATCGCCCATCAAACGCACCGAGCCGAGCATTTCGCCACTTTTTTGGTCGACCGCTATGAAGGCCATGGATCGGGCATAGTCGATTTGTGTCAGTCGGGCAATGAAAGCGTGGCTTAGGCTGCGTGCCGATGAGAAGAAGCGAAGGCGCATGTCATCATCTGTGACCCGATCAAAAAAGGCCGGAAAGAGCGCTTCGTCCTCGGGCCGCATAGGGCGGATGAAAACAATGCGCCCATCCTTGAGAGTACGTTCCTGCTCCCATTCGCTTGGGTATGGCTTGATGGCAAAGCGTTTATGGGGATGCTCATGCGCATCCACCTGTGTCACCCGCACGCGCGCGTCCGCGATCACGTTGCCACTTGCATCTGCCAATACGGGGTTGAAATCGAGCTCCTGAATTTCCGGAAAATCGGAAGTCATCTGGCTCATGCGCACCAGCATTTCAGCCAGCGCCCCCTTGTCGCAGGGCGCGGTATCGCGATAGCCCTCAAGACGACGATTGACCCTCGTTTTCTCGATCATCGCCCTTGCCGAGAGCAGATCAAGCGGCGGCAGGGCCAATGCCTTGTCGCGGATGACCTCTACCGCTGTGCCACCCCGCCCGAAGACCATGACAGGCCCGAAGACCTCATCCACCATCATGCCCGCGAGTAGTTCGATGGCGTGGGGCTTACGGATCATCGGATGGACGGTCACGCCTTTGATATCGGCATCCGGATAGGCCTCCTTGGCCCGTTCCAGAACCTGCTGTGCAGCAGTGGCCACTGCGCCGGTGTTGGTCAGGCCAAGAACCACCCCGCCAATATCGGACTTGAAGCGGATATCGGGGCTGTCGATCTTGACGACGGCAGCGCCATGTGACGAGAGAATGGGCGCAGCCAATTGCGCCGCCTCTACGGCATTGCTGGCCGCATATGAGGCCGCCATAGGCAATCCGTAGGCTTTCAGGAGTTTGGAGACATCCACCGCATCGAGGCAGTCATGCCCTTCCATCAACGCCTCATCTATGACGGTGCGTGCCTCTTCATAATCAGGCTGGAATGTGCCCAGCGCGGGCGGCATCAGCATAAGCTGATCCTGTGCCTTCATATGGCGTAGAACATATGAAATGCCCTGAATCGCGTCGGCCGGTGTTTCGAAATGGGCAATATCGGCGTCTTCATAAAGTTTGACCAGATCAGGACCGCCGCCAAGTCGAACAGCAAATACGGGAACGCGGCGCTTGCCTGCCTTTTTGCGTTCGGCCATCAGATCAACCACTGCGCGGGCAGCATCTTCGCTTGAGCCAATGGCCGAGGGGCAGAACAAGCCAAGCACAGCATGCACGCCCTTGTCTTCCATAACGACATCAAGAGCTGCCTTATAGCGGGCCGTATCCGCATCTGTTACGATGTAAACCGGGTTGTTGCGCGACCAGCCATCAGGCAGGATGGCATCCAGACTGGCGATCGTTTCCTCACTCAAAGTGGCCAGATTTCCCCCTTGCTCTACCAGATGATCAACAGCCAACACGCCAACGCCGTTGCTGTTGGCCACAATAGCCAGATCAGGCCCTTTCAGGGCTCGGATATGCGTGAGCGTTTCAACCGCGTAAAAGATCTCTTGCAAGCTGTAGACCCTGAGCATGCCCGCGCGCTCGAAGGCGGCATCATAGACTTCGTCAGCGCCGGCCAAGGCGCTTTTGCGCGAGGCAACGGCTGCCAGTCCTTGCGGATGTCGTCCGGACTTCATCAGGATAACCGGTTTGGCGCGGGCGGCGGCCCGGGCCGAGGTCATGAACTTGCGGGCGTCTCTGATATTTTCGATATAAAGCAGGATCGCGCGCGTGCGGGCATCCATGGCGAAATAATCCAGCATGTCAGCGATATCGACATCGACCTTGTCGCCCAGCGCGACCAGTCCGGTGAAGCCTACATTGTTATGGCTCGCCCACTCGGCAACAGAGGTCACAATAGCGCTGGATTGTGAGATGAGCCCCAGATCGCCTGAAAGGCCGGGCACATGGCTGAAGGATGCATTGAGCCCCGCCGCAGGAGACAACACCCCGATGGTGTTCGGGCCGAGCAGGCGCATATGGTAGCGCGCACCAACCTTGGCGGCTTCTTCGGCCAGAGAGCCTGCGCCTGAGCCCATATCGATGGATAGAATAATTGCGCCCCGACAGCCCTTTTTGCCCAACTGTTCAATTGTTTCAACCACTGAAGGCGGAGCAATCGCAACGATGGCGAGATCAATCTTGGCGTCAATCTCCTCTACGGATTTGTAAAGCGGCAGACCTTCCAGCTCACCCCCTCGGGGATTGACCAGAAAGAGCTTGTCCTTGTAGCGGCCTTCCAACAGATTCCGCACCAGCGCATTGCCGATGCTGCCTTGCTTGGAGGAAGCGCCAATAAGGGCGACGTTGCGAGGGCGAAAGAATACATCGAGGTTGAAACTGCTCATTTGAAATCGGAGCCTTTGCCTATGTGAACACAGCGTCGTCGATGGCATGTGCCTGAAACTCTTGCAGCTTCCAGTTTCCGTTAAAGTTGTTCGATTCTCAAAGACTTTCCCATCAAATTGACCAGAAGTATAAGGCACGTATTGGTCTCAAAATCAGAGCGGTGGGCCTTTTTCTGAAAAGCTGAACAATCTGCAAGGAGATTTTCAAATTATCGTTAACGAAAATAAATGCGTTGGACATGCGCTCTCAAAAGTAAATTTAAAATAATTGGCGGTTTTGTTAATGGGAGAAGGCTCTTTTGTTAAATTGAAAGCTGCAATTTTAATTGAATTATTTATGTGGGAATTTTAGAGAGCTTGGATTATTTAATAAATTTCTTTTCTTTTTGTGGCAAGAAGTTGAAGCGTATGAACAAAAATTTAAAACCTTGCTGCTAACCTGACGAAAAGTCGTGGAGTTGCTGCTGGGAGGCCAACAGTGGAACCAGAAGAGTTTACCAACGAGATCCGAAGGATCAGGTCTGATATCAATAGCCTGGGTAATAAGATCCGGGCTGCTGACTATGGGCATTCGTCCGATGCAAAAATGGTCGCCAAGCAGATGGGGGACTTAAAGGAGCAGATCAATATGTTGCTTCATCAGGTCGCCCCTATAGAAGATATTCACCTAAAGAGCCTTGCGGTCGAAACAAGACTGGAGCGCGTGGAGCGCCGCCTGAAAAAACAGGATGAGATCAAGCAATTGATGTCAGTGGAACAATTGCGCCATACTTGGCTGCCGATTTTTGCGCTGATCCAGTTGGTCTTGAGCTGGGCCATCTTTTTCAAATGAACGACAAGATTGCTGTGCAAAGCAAAGACCCGGCGCCTCTGTGGCGCCGGGTTTTTTATCGTGTTCTATTGTTGGCAAAGATCAGGAATGATCAATGGGCCATCAGGCAAGGCACAGGCATGGATTCCAGCATCCCGCGGGTGGCGCCACCAAGCACGAATTCGCGAACACGGCTGTGTCCATAGCCGCCCATGACGACGAGATCATTGCCATTGGCTTCGACATATTTGATCAGTGCATCGGAAATGCCTTCTTCTGTCGAGGCGATCTTCTGGACTGAGACATTGACACCGTGGCGTGACAGATAAACCGCAAGATCGGCCCCCGGATCGCCCGGCAAGTGGAGTTTTTCCGCGTCCACCATGACGACCTCCACCTCTTCAGCCTTTTCCAGAATGGACATGGCGGCATACACCGCATGAGCAGCAGTTTTCGAGCCATCCCACGCCACCATGATCTTCTTGGCAGAGAAGGCCTCAACGCCGACATAGGGGACAATCATGATGGGGCGACCGGAATCGAACAAGGCAGCCTCGATCAGGTCCACACGCAGCGGCTCCGGACGGTCCGGATGATCCTGCCCGATCACGATCAGATCGCACATGCGGGCGTGATTGAGCAAGGTGTCCAGCCCGCCGGGCATGATGTCGAGAATGCGCGTTTCAAAGGGCAAGCCGTTGACTTTGGCATAGTCGGAAAAGCGCTCGATAGCGGATTCTGCTTTTTCCTTTGCGCGGTTGCGCGCGTCGGTGATGAACTGGTCTGGGACTGGCTGAACCATGAGCGCCGGAACAACCGGTTCGATCAGCGGGGCGACGCCGGTCAGATGGGCATCCATCTGAGAAGCCAGCTCGCTGGCGATCTGTACGGTGGCTGTCGTGAGATCCGTTTCAATGTCCAAAATGCAGACTACGTCTTTAATGGCCATGGTTTGGCTCCTCTATATGCCGGGCCGGCAGGATGGCTCCCTCGACCCTGTTGTTCAATTGCTTTGCGTCTTTTCCGGCCCCGTTTCCTGAAAAATGGGCCGGAGCAATATCCCTAAATAAAAATTATGCCGCCTTGGTTTGACCAACTGCTTTGACAGGGATCAAGGATTGACCGGAATTAGCAAGATCCGGCATAGACTTAGGCAGTATATGAAATCGGGGATCTATTCGACGTCGGAAGGCTCATTATTGCGCGCCCAGACGGCAAAACTATGACAGATCAGCGCTCAAGTTGTGCTCGAGCTGCCGCGCGCAATTCCCGTTCGCTGGCTCGTTTGAGGCTGTGCTCGCGCCAGATCGTAAAGGATCCGGCAGCCACCACAACCGCACTGCCCGTCAGCATGGCCATCGTAATGTCTTCCTGGAAGATGAAGTAGCCAATGAAAAGCTCATAGACCAGCTGGAAGTAGGTGATGGTTTGCACAGTGACGGACTCGGTAAGTGCGAGAGCCTTGATGAGGAAATAATGCCCGCTCACACCTGTAAGGCACAGCCCGATCAGCCAGGCCCAGTCGGTGGGTGTCACAGGGGACCAGAAGAAGGGGCCAATGATGCTGGTGACGATCAGACCGATGATGCCCGTATAGAAGAAGCTGACACTGGCTGGATCATGACGTCCCGCGATGCGCGTTGAAATATTATAGAAGCCCAGCGTTATGGTGCAGAGCACGGGCATAAAGAACCAGTAGGTCAGCTCCTGTCCGAAGGGATTGATGATCAGCAACATGCCGCTCATGCCGATGACAATGGCAACCCAGCGGCGCCAGCCAACCGTTTCTCCCAGAAGAGGGACCGAGAGAATGGCGACAACCAGTGGACTGGCGGCAAATATGGCCTGACTGAGCGCAAGTCCCACATAGGCAAAGCTCAGAATGGAGATGATGATCTGCCCGACAAGCAGAAAACTGCGTGCGATCTGAAGAACAAGATGGTTGGTATGGATCGTCTCCCGAAAGCCCTTGGGGGAGCGGAGCGCCCAGATAATGGCAAACAGCGCAAAAGCCCAATAGCGCACCATGGTAATCTGAACCGGATGATAGCTGTGACCAATCACCTTGGTGATGGTATCCTGACCGGCAAAAATCGTTACGGCCAAGAGGGCATAGAAGGGACCGGAGAGTCGCATGGTATGGCTTTCAGAGCGGGGGGACAGTTTGGGAATGCATCAAGCAACGCAAAGGTTGCCTCAGTGACTGATCTCATCGATTATCTGTTTGAACCAGCATGAATTCAAGTCTTTATTACAAGGATATCAAAAGTGTCCAAATCTCTTTGTTGGAGGCTGGATTCTGCGAGCCATCGGTCGGGCCGCTAGCATTCTGTATCTCGGGAGCAGAGCCAACAGTGACATACGCACAAAAAAGGGAGCCAGAAGGCTCCCTTGAAGCGAATGTGCTCCTCAATGTTCGAGCAGATCAGGCGGCCCGCACAGACTGCAGGAAGCTGGCGATCCGATCGCGGATTTTGTCCGTTTCCTCGACCATATCCTGAGAGCTTTGCAAAACATCTCTGGCATTGTCGGATGCTTCGGATACCGAGGCGGTCACTTCATCAATGTTGCTGTCGACGGCCGTGGTTCCTTGCGCTGCTTTCTGCACGCTTGCGCTGATTTCAAGAGTGGCATCGCCTTGTTGGGAAACAGCGGCGGCAATCGAGCTGGTATAGCTGTTGACATTCTGCATCGTGCTGGCGATCTCTTCGATCGCCTGAACGGCCTCTTTGGTGGAGAGCTGAATGTCGTTGATTTGGGTCGAAATCTCTTCAGTCGCCTTCGAGGTCTGGGTTGCCAGCTCCTTCACTTCGGCAGCGACCACTGCGAAACCCTTGCCTGAGTCGCCAGCACGAGCAGCCTCGATGGTCGCGTTCAGGGCAAGAAGGTTTGTCTGCTCGGCGATATCCTTGATGAGGGTCACAACCTGACCGATGCGTTGGGCTGCGCTATCAAGGCTGGCGACCTTTTCGTTGGTGCTTTGCGCTGCCTGAGAGGTTTCGGTCACCACGCGCTGGGTTTCGCTGATTTGGGACGAGATCTGGTCGATAGAGGTTGCCAGTTCTTCAGCCGATGCTGCCACGGATTCCACATTGGTGCTGGCGTCAGTTGATGCCTGGGCAACTTCGCGTGAGCGATTGAGAGTGCTCTCCGTCTTTTGGGCCATTTTCTCCGAAAATGACTGCAAGCTATTGCTGTGGTTGCTGACCTCATCCAGCATTTCGCTGATGCTCGACTGGAACTGATCAACCAACGCGTCAACCGCTGCGGAGCGAGCTTTTTCACGCTCTTGCGCCTCGGTTTGATCCTTGGCCAAGGAATCCGCCGTTGTGCGGTGGGCGTTGGCTTCCTCCATCGCGCTGTTTGCGGTTGTGATGACCTTGGCAAGTGTAGCTGTCAGCCAGACAAGAACACCGGCCTGCAAAATAAGAACGGCGGCATGCATGAGCACGCGCACGATGTCTGCTCCCCCCGGGAAAACAGCCATCGGGTAGACAAAGTTGAGCAGCAAATGATGTACTGCGACCACCACAGCCCCCACCATGATGGTCCGCCAGTTGCACCAGCCCGCCAGAACCGCAAGCGTGGCAAAGAAATACATATGCCAGTCGATCTGGTAGGGGTGTTCGGCAAAAATATAGACAATGAGTGCCACTTGTGAAGACAGGGCAACCGCGCTGAGATCCTGGGTGAGGATCGAGGCTCGGCTCTTGAGAGCGGAGAGGGTGGTTGCGCCTGCGCCAACCACGGCGACCGCTGTTGCGATCCAGCCGGTGCTGGCCTCCAGAGTGACCGTAAAGATGGCTGCAAGAGCCGCATTGAGCCAAAGCAGCCCAATGATGAATTTCAGAAATTGCGCTCTGATGCTGTTAAGATCGGTCATGACGCTTGCCCATTATTATCCTTATTCAACTGATCCATTTGCGTAAGACGTCTGAAGAGTGCGTTGTCGCACAAGGCTTGCGGGCAAGCAGGCCGAAAAGGCCTCGCCACTACCAACAAACCAGGCACCTGAATGATAGAGGCGCGCAGTGAAACCCGGTTCTTCAGAGACACCGATTGCGATCCATGGTTTGTTTCCCATGCCAACAAATGCGCCGCCCGCTCTTGCGATGACTTCAACCGCTGCGGTTGGCGAAGACCATGGAGGAACAAACACAACGATCTTGTTGCCAAGAGCGCGCGGGAGAGACGCAAAGGCTATGACGCCAAAGGTCAGCAATACAAAAAATGCCCCGACCAGAGCATAATGCTTCAGGTCCGGTCGATCTTGGTCCTGCCTGTTGTTGGTTGGCAGGGAATGCTCGGCGAATTTCCTCATTGCGCGCTCTTTTCGGCACGTGTGTCATATGCCTGTCACAATGGGGTGAGGGCCTTAAGATTGAGTAATGTACTGATATAAAACAGGCCCTCTTTTTCTATTCTCGCAACTTTGAACAAGCTGTCCACATGCCCTGCGTCTTTTGGGGCAGAAAGAAGAAATGGTTTGTAAGTATAAGAACTTACAAAAGGGCGGGCCGAGGTGATGACCAAAAAGGCTCTGTGAAAAAAGCCGTCGTGACGAAACGGGCACGTGCGATGGCTTGTTCTTCCTTATAGGTGCTAGAGGGTGCGCCTTTCCCTTGCTGCCGGTTAGCCTTTATAGGTAAGGAATGTAAGTTTGGTGTCGCCGTACCCGCGCTCTTCCAAATGCTCAAATCCGGTTGGAATGGCAAGCTCTGCCTTGGCATCTTCTTCCCAGATGACCAGCGCCTCGGGCTCCAGCCAGCCGCCCTTTGCGGCACTGGCAAGCGCCTGCTCGCCGAGCCCTTTGTTATAGGGTGGGTCCATGAAAACCAGAGTGAAGGGGTCCATCGTGCCGACCTCTCCCAGCTTGGTGGCATCGCGCCGGAAGATTTTGGCCACGCCATTGAGACCGAGCGTTTCCATGTTGGTGCGGATCAGGCCACGCCCTTCCACGCCCTCTTCAACAAACAAGGCCGCCTTGGCACCGCGCGAAAGCGCTTCGCAGCCAAGAGCGCCGGTTCCCGCGAAGAGATCCAGCACACGTGCCCCTTCGACCGCATTGTCATAGCCATGCGCCAGAATGTTGAACAGGGTTTCCCGCACCCGATCCGTCGTGGGCCGGATGGCCTGACTTTTCGGAGTTGCCAATTGCTTGCCTTTGCAGCGACCACCAACAATGCGCATGAGCAGGAATCCTCATCTGGGCTTGATAACAGGTTCAAGCATCATCAAGCTCATTTTGACTGCCTGATGACGGGCAGAACGTGAAAGGAAAAGAAAAGAGGGCGGTTCCGCCCTCTCCATAGGTGATATTTGTCTTAGCGGGATCCGCGATCAGAGCCGCCACCCCGTGGCTTGCCGCCCTTGAAGCCGCCGCGACCACCTGAGCGATCAGCGAACTTGCCGCCCGAACGATCATCGGAGCGACCGCCAAAGCGATTGTCAGAACGGCCCTGAGACGGACCATTGCCAAACTTGCCACCGCGCTTGCCAGCAAATTTGCCGCTGTCGGCCTTTTTGCCGCCCTTCTTGGCAATCCGTGCATTCGGATCCATCAGATCGGCTTTTTGCGGACGTCCACCCACTTTGCGTACAGAGCGTTCACCGGTCTTTTTGCCGTCGGCACCTTCTTCGCGATACACATAGTTTGTGCGGCGTGGTGCGCTTGGGTCAAACGGCTTGCGTTCGGCATAAGGGATGGCGTTATAGCTCGGCTTGTCCCGACGATCATAGCCGCGATCATCGCCATCGCGACGATCCCTGCGGTCGCCACGCTCTGGGCGTCCTCTGCGATCGCCGCGATCATCATCATCAAAGCGCTTCTTGGCGCCTTTCTGACCAGCAATGACGCGTGCGCCTTCCTTGGCAGAAAGATAGCCACCCTTGGCGCCACCTGACTTCTTGCGGTCGTCCTTCTTGTCTTGCTTGGGCTCTTCCTTGGGGACTTCCGTGAGGATCGGAGCATCGAAATCGGCGCCGGATTCTTCCACCAGACGTTCACCAAGCTGATCGCGCAGGATGCGACCCCGGACTTCCTGTACCTTGCCTTCATCCAGATCCAGAAGTTGGAACGGGCCATAGGAGACACGGATCAGCCGGTTCACATCGAGCCCAAGATGGCCGAGCACCTTCTTGACTTCGCGGTTCTTGCCTTCGCGCAGCGCTACAGTGATCCAGACATTGTCTCCGACCTCGCGTTCCAACTGCGCATCAATCGAGCCATAGAGCACGCCTTCCAGCGCAATGCCATCGGCCAGCGTGTCCAACTGGGCCTGTGTCACCCGGCCATAAGCCCGCACGCGGTAGCGACGCAGCCAGCCGGTGGTGGGCAGTTCGAGAACACGAGCAAGGCCGCCATCATTGGTCAGCAACAATAGCCCTTCGGTGTTGATATCAAGACGACCAACGGTGATGACCCGTGGCAGGCCCTGCGGCAGTTTTTCAAAGACGGTTGGCCGGCCTTCCGGATCGGACGTGGTGGTCACCAGACCTTTGGGCTTATGGTAGAGCCACAGGCGCGTGCGCTCACGCACAGGCAATGGCGCACCGTCGACCAGAACCTTGTCCTTGGTATGGATGTTGACCGCAGGCGTATCCAGCACCTTGCCATTGACGGAGACGCGGCCTTCCTTGATCCATGTTTCAGCGTCGCGGCGCGAGCAAAGACCGGCGCGTGCCATGATCTTGGCAATGCGTTCGCCTTCTTCCAGTGCGCGCGTTGGCGGGGTGTAAGCCGGGCCTTTGGGTCTGTTGTCTGATGGTTTGGAGAATTTCTGTCCGCTCATGCGGGGCGATGAGGCATAGCTCTTGCCCTTGAAGCCACCAGTTCCGCCGCCAGCAGAACGACGCCCCTTGTCAAAACCGCCTTCGCGTTTCGGGCCATTGCCGCGCCGATCATCGCTGCGTCGCTCATTGCGGTCGCCACGATTGTTCCAGTCTCCACGATCCTTGCGAGCCGGACGGTCGCTGCGCTCACTCCGGTCTGGGCGATCACCATTCTGGCGCAGGCTTCTCTCTTGAGGGGTCTCGCGGCGAGCGTCCACGCTCGGCGACCAGCCTTCCTTGCGGTCAGCGCTTCTATCGTCGCGCTTCTTGCCAAAGCCCTTTTTACCAGAGAATTTGCCTCCGGATTTGCCAGCGAATTTGTCGCCGAATTTGTTAGAGCCACCTTTGCGCATTCCACCCTTGAAAGAGCCTGATGCGGATTTGTTGCGATGGGCGCCATCCCGGCGCGCATTTTCGGAGCCCTCTGGCGACGTCGCGTCGGCAGAACGGGGTCCATTTTGAGCAGATTTGCGTTCCATGGCGAAAGCCTTTACCACAACTCCCAGAGAAAAGGCGAGAAGAAAAGACTTGCCTCTCATGCATAGCTGTCAGATTTTGTCGGTAGGACTAACAAACTCGGCAAAAACAAGTAAAACGCAAGTAAAGGGAACTGGCATGGCGCATCCCACGGCCAGCACGGAGCCTTCCGAAACGGAAAAAGAGCGCAAGGCAAGCTTCATGGAAATGGCGCTGGAAGAAGCGCGCAAGGCCGAAAGCTGCGGCGAGGTGCCTATCGGAGCCATATTGGTGCATGGGGGGAAGGTGTTGGCGCGGGCCGGTAACCGGACCATTGCGGACAATGATCCTACGGCCCACGCCGAGATTCTGGTGATCCGTCAGGCCTGTGCAAAGCTGGGAAGCCAGCGCCTGCCAGACTGCGATCTCTATGTCACCCTTGAGCCCTGTCCCATGTGCGCGGCCGCCATCTCTTTTGCCCGCATCAGGCGCCTCTATTATGGCGCAGCAGACATCAAGGGCGGCGCTGTCGAAAGCGGTCCCCGGCTTTACAACCAGACAATATGCCACCATGCACCGGAGGTTTATTCCGGCATCAATGAACGGCAGAGTGCTGAACTTCTCAAGCTGTTCTTCCAGTCGCGAAGAGATTAAAACCCTAGGGGTTGGAAGACAGTAGAACAATCAGGGGAAGGGGCTTAAAGAAAGTCGGATCGACTGATTATTTAACGGACCATCAGGCAGAATGCGCCCGTTTGTGACCTCGTGACTGCATGAGCCTCTCGACGAGTGTAACCATCTTGTCGGCGAAGAACATGCGGGATTCGGTGGACAGAATTCCGTCGTCATCTTCTTTGCTGAAAAACATGATTGAGGAAACCGGGACGCCGAAAATCTCGGAATATTTCTTGATGATCTCTGGTGTAGGGCGAACCTTGCCGAGTTCGTAATCCAGCGCAGCCTCGGATGAAACGCTCAGCTTGCTGGCAACCTCGTGAATGGTCATCCCTTCGTTTTCACGCATCAGAGTGAGAATCTTGTTAAGCATGGCAATATCCTTAATTGCACTTCATTGAAACTATTTCTCCTCCTGAATGCCAAAGTAGACCTCTTGGATCGCAATGCAAGACACCAAGTAGTATTACATACGCTGTTTTTATTATATTTTCCCAGATGTGCACAGCTCGTCGGCTTGGTATGCATAGCTGCAATGCCTAATCGGCAAGATGCGGAAAAGAAAGAAAAAATTCCTCAAGGAATTGCGCCAAAACCAGCGAGAGGGAAAGCCGTTTGAAGCGCTTGGCCGTCTGTGGCATCCTCCGCGCTTAAGGAAACAGGGGCACTGATTCTGATGCCCGCTCTCTACAACATGTGTGACCCTTTATGAGCGACAGTTCCACCATCATCAAACAATTGGACGAAGCCACCATCAACAAGATCGCCGCTGGCGAAGTGGTTGAGCGACCGGCCAGTGTGGTCAAGGAACTGGTGGAAAATGCCATCGATGCGCAGGCCGATCGGATCGAGATCATCACCGCCGGTGGTGGCAAGAATCTCATTCGCGTGGTGGACAATGGGCTCGGCATGACCCGGGACGATTTGCAAATGGCTGTCCGGCGTCATTGCACATCCAAGCTGGACCCGGATGATTTGATGGATATTCGGCATCTGGGCTTTCGTGGTGAAGCGCTGCCTTCCATCGGCTCCATTGCCCGTTTGGGGATCACCTCGCGTCATGCTTCAGAGTCCCACGCCTGGGAGATTGCCGTGGAAGGAGGGCGTGAGCGCGCACTCAAGCCTGCAGCACTCAATATCGGAACGCGGATCGATGTGAAGGATCTGTTCTTCTCGACCCCCGCACGGCTGAAATTTCTCAAGAGCGATCGCGCCGAGAATATGGCCATTTCTGAAGTGATCAAGCGCATTGCCATGGCCAACCCCAAGGTTCGCTTTACGCTGACAGGTGAAGACCGCTCACGGTTGGACTATGCCAATGTCAACGGTCCCGACGCCCATCTGGTGCGCATGGGGCAGGTGATGGGCAAGGCCTTCCGCGACAATGCGGTAGAGATCGACGCCCTGCGCGATACCGTCCGCCTGACCGGCTTTGCCGGCCTGCCTACACTCAACCGCGCTAACAGCCTGCAGCAGTTTGTCTTTGTCAATGGCCGCCCCGTGCGTGACAAGATGATGCTGGGGGCCATCCGCGGCGCTTATGCGGACTATCTTTTCGGTGGCCGTCACCCTTGCGTGGTGCTGTTCATCGATCTCGATCCTCATGAGGTGGATGTCAATGTGCATCCCACCAAGGCGGATGTGCGCTTCCGCGATGCAGGGCATATTCGCGGGTTGGTGGTTGGAGCCATCCGTCAAGCGATCGCAGCCGCAGGCCACAGGGCAACCAACACCGGAGGCTCGGCCACGCTGGCCGCTTTGCGTCCCGATGGGGTGCGGGCAACAGAAGCAGGCAACGCTGCGCTTTCTGGCGGAGAGCCGGACGGGCGATCGCCAGGATCCTCTTCAGCCTATCGGCCAGCACCATCCTATCAACCAACCAAACCACTCAATTGGGATTGGCGCCAGAGCGTCTATGCGCCGCAAACGGCAACCGAAGGGCAGCTCTCGTCCGAGAGCGCAGAGGGGGCACCCTTACAGGAAATGCAGGAGCAGCCGCAGGATGGCTTTAGCGCGCCTCCTGCCCAGTCCGCGCTGGCCCAAAGCACGCCTTCAATGTCTGCAATGCCCGAGATGCAAGGACGGATGGCCGATGTTTCTACGCCTTCGGCCGATGCCCGCGCCAACGATAGCCTCCCCGATCCTGCCGCCCTTGGCAGACCCTTGGGCGCTGCCCGGGCGCAGATCCACGAGAATTACATCATCGCCCAGACAGAGGATGGCCTCGTCATAGTCGACCAGCATGCCGCGCATGAACGTTTGGTCTATGAAAAGCTCAAGGCATCCCTTGCCGCAAAGGGCATCGCCCGTCAGGGGATGCTCATTCCCCATGTGGTGGAAATGGAAGAGGATGATGTCGAGCGCCTTATGGGGGCGACAGAAGAGCTGGAACGTCTCGGTTTGGCGCTGGAAAGTTTCGGGCCGGGAGCCGTTGCCGTGCGCGAAACTCCTGCCATTCTGGGCAAACCCAACATAGAGCGTTTGGTGCGTGATATTGCCGATGATCTGGCTGAATGGGACAAGACGTCCCGCGTAGAAGAAAAAATCCTGCATGTGGCCGCCACCATGGCATGCCATGGCTCTGTCCGTTCTGGTCGCCGGTTGCGTGCGGAAGAAATGGATGCCCTGTTGCGCGAAATGGAGGCTACGCCCCATTCAGGCCAATGCAACCATGGCCGTCCCACCTATGTGGAATTGAAGCTGAGCGATATTGAACGGCTCTTCTCGCGCAGCTGAGCGCTAAATGATCCTTCATGATCAGCCTTGATGCTTGATGCCTGCCGCGGCTGACTTTTCTTCCTCTTGCGGGCACTCATAAAGAAAACGATAGCGCGGCTCGACCACAAGAAAGCCGCTCTTGATCTGGCACTCGGCTCTCTCCGTTTCATCAAGATATTTCCGCGCTGCCTGATAATGCTGCGCCTTGCCTGGCAACACGTTGGCCATACCCAGCGCCAGCCCGTTGATCAGCCCGCCTTTGAAGGCGGTACCAAGGGGCGGTGTTGTCGTGATGGTGTGTTTCTCACTGTTTTCCATGATGCGATAGGCCTGTCCATCTAGCTGCACATGACGTACGTCTGCAATGGAGGTGACATCCTCAACCATGCCAGTTTGCCTTTCGGTGGCACAAGCGGCGAGCAGGAGGCATAAGCCTGACCATACAGAATATAAAGCGCGTTTCACGGCGAATCCCTCACGCGGCGGAGTGGGAAAGAAAAGCAATTTTCAGGTGTAATGGATTGTGTTTACACTATTTTGGTGCTCTGTTGGGCGGAAGAGGGCACTATCCCCGGATTTTTGCTGTCTGCCAGCTTATGGTGGCAGGGGCTCGTCATCCCTTTGTCACACCAATCAAGTGAAACATTGCCCGAGCTTGAGCACCCAAGTGCCATGCGCAGAATCCTTCGCATCGAAAGCCCGCAGATAAACACGAGAGCAAGCACCTAATGAAGCATTTCCTGCATGTCATGAAAGCCGCGCAATATTCTTATGCAGGCTGTATACGGTTGTTTTATGAAACGGCAGCACAAGCCGAATGCATCTTTTTTGTGGTTTTGTTGGTCATCTATGGTCTTGTCGGTGCCACGCCGGAGCAGTTTGCCATTCTGACATTCCTCTTCCTGCTGACCATCGCACTGGAAGCCCTCAACACGGCTGTGGAAGTTCTAGTGGATCATCTCACCAATGATTTCGCGGAATTTGCCCGTCAGGCGAAAGATCTTGGCTCCTTTGCCGTTTTTTGCGGCTTGACCATGCTCTCGCTATACAGTCTTTATGTGGTCTATAGTCAACTGTAATCAGAGAGATCCCAAGGCTCATGCGCAAGGACAATCCGCACATCACCACGATTAGAAATCATATTGCAGGCACGACCCGCGCAATCAAGGCGGTGATTGGTATCGCTCTGCTGCTGTTGGCGCTCTATGTGATCTTCGGCTTTTCTTTCGATGGCGAGAATGCCTATCTCTTTATGGCGGTGCTGATTGTGGCCTTTACGGCCTTCGGTTTCGGCTGGACCTTTGCCTCGCAGGGCATCATGGGGTGGTCGCGGCAAATCGATTTTGATTTTGAAAAGCGCCAGATGCGTCAGACATCGGCTTCCATTCTGGGCCGTTCCCGCCCGTTTATCGTCCCCTTTGTCCGCATTTCCGATTTTCATGTTCATCCGGCAGGGGAGAAGGGCCGGACTCCAGGCAGCGACGAAGCGGAGATTGAAATGATGGATGTCAATGGTGGTGTCCTGCTCCATGCGGGCATTTTTGAAAGCTCGGCGGCTGCAGAGGATATCGTCAACCGTATCAAGGCTGCCGTTGCCGAGGATGCCGATCCGGACGAAGCCTAAAGAAGACGCTTTCTTCGGAGGGGCGTTTATGGAAACCTTCGGAGGGGCGTTTATGGAAACGGTTACAGACCTCTCGGGCTCTTTTCGTAAATGCGTCCCCAACGCACCCGCGACCATGCCCGCTCATGGAAGCAATAGAAGACGAAGCTGGTCAGCGCCGAGGCGAGGGCAATGCCGCCACTCGCGGCAAAGGAGCGGGTGAACAGATAGCCCACGAGGGTCATGGAAAAGAGCCCGAGGATCTGCCAGCTCACAGCCTTGGCAATGGTTCTTGTTCTTGTATCCATCTGTCTTTCCTTAAATGTGACCCATGAATAGGGCGCGGACGCGCAACGCCTGACGAGGCAAAGCAACGCCTTGCGGTGAGGCGTATCACGCGCCAACCGATTGAAATCAAGTCAAAATTGAATAGTGAGAGCGCGAAGCGCCATGGTCCTTTCTACCCTGTCAAAGGAAGATTGGACATCCTGTTCTTTTGCTGCATAAAATGCATTTTGCAGATAAAAATCACCGATGGGGAAAGAAATGGACAGACGAGACCGAGCCACCCTGTTCCGAGAGCGCCTGCTGGCGGCGATGGATCTGTGTGGCATGTCGCGCAGCGCGCTGGCCCGTGCAACCCATGTGGACCGTTCCACCATCGGGCAGTTGCTCAAGCCAGACCTTGCCCGCTTGCCCAATGCACAATTGGCTGCCGATGCTGCAACCGCGTTGGGCGTGAGCACCGATTGGCTGCTCGGGTTGACAGATCGTCCAGAGCGCCCCGGCGATGTGCTGGCGTCCAGCTTTGCTCTCAGTCCGGCAGAACGCAGTGCAGCGGATGCACAGATACTGGACTGGCACAAGGAAGCCGCCGGATACAAATTGCGCCATGTGCCCGCCACCTTGCCAGACATGCTGAAAACCGAGGCGATGCTGAAATGGGAATATGCAAGCGCGTTTGATCATGCTTCCGCCTTGGCCATCGAAGCGATGCAGGAGCTGTTTTCGTGGCTCAGATCAGGGCAGTCGGATTATGAAATCGCCATGCCGCTGCATGAGCTGAGGGCCTTGGCGGCGGGAAGCGCCTATTATGCTGGTTTGTCGCGGCAGGTGCGGCTTGAGCAGCTTTGCTTCATTGCGCGCATGTGCGAGGAGCTGTATCCGCGCCTGAGGCTCTTTCTGTTTGACGCGCGCCAGATCTACAGCGCACCGGTCTCCATTTTCGGGCCCAAGCTGGCTGTGGTTTATATCGGGGAGTTTTACATCGCCTTTCGGGAAAGCGCACGCGTCAGCTCGTTGACCAGTCATTTTGACAGACTGGTGCGCGAGGCCTCTGTTGACCCACGCGCCGTGCCCGGCTTCATCGAAGAGCTGAAAAAGACGATGCCTGAACCGTAGCCGCAGCCGCAAAAGCGCCGGGGTGAAGCCCCTGCCGCATGAAGCATAGGGCGCGCATCGCCAAGGCTATGCGCATCCTTTTGTCGGCTTATTTCTTGCCGGAATCGAAGCCGACCAGAATTTGCACATTGCGCTCTTGCGGCATGGGAATGGCAATCGCTTCATCCACCTTGGCAAACAGGCCCGAGCGATCTGGCGGCGCAAGCATCACAGGCACTTTATGCAGCTTGGAATAGAGCACATTGTCTTTCTGCTTGACGACAATGCGCAACGGCAGAACCGCCTTGTCCTTTTCGCCGGATTTCGGCCCGCCCAACACACGACCGGCGACGCCGACCTTGATATACATCTCCGCGCCCATGTCGGTGCATTCACGCGCGGTTTGGGTAATATTGGCCTGATGGATCAGCATGTTGGGGTTGCCTTCGCCGCCCCGTGCATAATTCTGGTAAACGTTGGTATCGCCCAGAATGCTCACCGACGGGCAATAGCCGTTGATCTTCTTGGCGTTATTGAGAATGAGGTTGGTCGTGCTGTCCACGATGGTGCCTGCATTGGCAACATCCCGTGCGCTGGACGTTATGCCTGGTGCGGCAGGGGCTGTCGATGCGGCCTGTGGCGCATCAGAATTGCTGCTGCCAAAGGTTGGCATTTTCAACCCGCCCGGTCCGCTTGCACAGCCCGATAGCGCCAGTCCCAAGGCGCTCATGGCGGCCAGTTTGCAGATATTGGAAAAAGACACCGACATCATCCACTCTTTCTTTACGCGTCACATCAAGCTCGGAAAAGGCGATCACCATGTGCGACTCAAGCCAACCCGTGCCCTATTTGGCCCAGACTTACAGCAAAAATACGGCCAATGCGAATAATAACCGGCAATCTGGCATTTGCAATTCATCCAAGTTGCCAAATCACCCCGATTCAGCATTTTCTTGCCTGATCGGGACAGAATTTTCCATCAACTTTTGCCAAGAAATGGCTTTGGATCGGATTTTCCAATTCATCGTGCCTTGACATCGGTCGGTTCACACTCTTCATATCCCTTAGAGCCCATATCGATTTGAATGCAAACACATCGAAGGTAAGGACAGTATGAGCGAGACGAAACCGCCCCTGGAAATTCTGCTATGTGCACCGCGTGGCTTTTGCGCCGGTGTCGACCGGGCAATCCAGATCGTGGATCTGGCGCTCCAGACCTTCGGGGCCCCCGTCTATGTGCGTCACGAGATCGTCCATAACAAATATGTCGTTGAGAGCCTGAAGGCCAAAGGTGCCGTGTTTGTGGAAGAGCTGGACGAAATCCCCCAGACCGAACAGCCGGTTATCTTCTCGGCCCATGGCGTGCCCAAGTCGGTGCCCGCAGCGGCAAAGGCGAACAACTTCTTTTATCTCGATGCCACCTGTCCGCTGGTCTCCAAGGTGCATAAGGAAGCCATGTTGCATGACAGGCGCGGTCACGAGGTTGTGCTCATCGGCCATGCCGGACACCCTGAGGTGATCGGAACCATGGGCCAGTTGGCTGATAATGTGGTCAAGCTGATCGAAACCGTCGAGGATGTCGCTAGCTTTGAGCCAAAGGATCCGGACAATCTGGCGTGGATCACCCAGACGACCCTCTCTGTCGATGATACCGCAGGCATCGTTGAAGCACTGAAGGCGCGCTTCCCCAACATTCAGGGGCCGAACAAGGATGATATCTGCTATGCCACCACCAACCGGCAGGAAGCGGTCAAGACAGTTGCTCCGCGTGCCGATGTGATGATCGTGGTGGGCGCGCCCAACAGCTCAAACTCCAAACGCCTGCGCGAGGTAGGCGAACGGGCCGGCTGTCGGCAATCTCTGCTACTGCAACGCGCCGCCGACATCGATTGGGATAGTCTTGGCGATATTTCTTCGGTGGCCATCACGGCGGGTGCCTCCGCGCCTGAAATTCTGGTGGAAGAAGTGATCGATGCCTTCTCTGAGCGCTATGAAGTGTCTGTAGAAGTGATCAGGATCGCCAATGAAGACATGGTCTTCAACATCCCGCGCGAATTGCGCGAAGCGGCGATTGCTGCCGGTGTGCTGGAAGAAGGCCCCAGAGCGGAGCCGGTGAGATAGGCCGAGCAGGTAAACTGACATGGCGAAGCCGGGCCAAGGGCCCAGTGGTCAAAGAAAAGACAATAGAGAAGACTAGTTGAAAGGGGACCGATATGGCGGTCTATACGGAAGTCAGTGATGAAGAATTGAGCGCATTTGTCGACAGCTACAATGTCGGCGCGCTCACATCCTACAAGGGCATCGCGGAGGGCGTCGAAAACTCGAACTTCCTCGTGCAGACCGAAACCGGCCCCTATATTCTCACGCTTTATGAGAAACGGGTGAACCCGTCCGATCTGCCCTTTTTTCTGGGCCTGATGGAGCATCTGTCCGAACGTGGGTTCAATTGCCCGACGCCTCTTAAAAATCGTGAGGGCAAGGCCCTTGGCCACCTGGCCGGACGTCCTGCTGCCATGGTCACTTTCCTTGATGGCATGTGGGTGCGCCGCCCCTCTGTCGAGCAATGCGAGCAGCTAGGCGTTGCCATGGCCCAGTTGCACAAGGCCGGTGAGGGCTTCGAAATCGAACGGGCCAATGCCTTGTCCGTCGGTGGCTGGCGCCCGCTCTTTGCCATGTGCGCCAACCGCGCCGATGAAGTGCAAAAAGGTCTGCAAGCCGAGATTGAGAAGGAACTGGAATATTTTGAGGCCCACTGGCCCAAGGATCTGCCCAAAGGAGTCATTCACGCCGACCTCTTTGTCGACAATGTCTTTTTCCTGCGCGGCGCCCTGTCGGGCATCATCGACTTCTATTTTGCCTGTAATGATCTTCTGGCCTATGACATCGCGATCTGTCTGAATGCCTGGTGCTTTGAACCGGACGACATGTTCAACGTGACCAAGGCCCGAGCCATGCTCAAGGGCTATCAGTCTGTGCGTCCGCTCTCGCTTGAGGAATATAACGCGCTGCCGCTTCTGGCGCGCGGGGCCGCCTTGCGCTTCCACTTAACGCGCCTGTATGATTGGCTGAACGTGCCTGAAGGGGCGCAAGTGACGCCGAAAGATCCGATTGAGTATCTCAAGAAACTCCGCTTCCATCGCTCCATCCGGACGCCGATGGATTATGGCATAGAGCGATAGGTTGCCTTAATAGAGCATCGCTCGGGCAAGGGAGGCACGATGAAAAGCTGCGGCATCAACACCGGCACCAAGGTCAAGGATGATCCCTTCCTCTTCCGCAACCATTATCCGCTGCCTGTGCGCGTGATGATCGGGCTGTTCGGTGGCGTGCTCTGGCTGTTGCCCTATGCCTTGCTTGTTGCACCCCAATGGAACAGCTTCAGCTGGGTGCTTATTCCCTATGCCATTCTGGGATTGATGGGCGCCGTGGGTGGCGCTTTCTTTCTGCTCTCGGCCATTCTGGGCGAGGCGCGGGAAACACGGCTCGACCTTGAAGGCCAGCAGGTGATCCAGACCACGCGCGATTGGCTGTTTCGCCGTCGTGCCAAGCGGACCCCCTTTGCCGATATTTCCATTCTGGAATTTCACCGCCCCAGCTGGGCAACCGATGAGACGGTGATAGAGATCCATCCGGTTCTGGAAAATGGCGATAGCCTGCCCGCCTTTGGGGCTTTCCCCTCAGAGGAAGAAGCCGAAAAGATCCGCACCCTGATGGGCTTTCGCTCGCAGGGCATGGTGGAAGTATCCGGCTTCAGGGCGCTGGCCAACCGCTGGCGCGGTGCGGCAAGGGTCATTGAGGGTGGTCGCAATGAGGGTGGCGATCAATCCTCAGGCTCGGTGCATCGCTTGCATTGAACGCACCGCTCGTTGCACTGCGTCGGCTTTAGCGCGGAAAATCTTCAAACTGCGGAATTGTTTCCAGTTCATGATCCCAGTCGGCGCGTGAGCCCGTGAAGATATGGGCGGTCGGGCGCAGGGGCAAGGGCGTATCCAGACAGCCTGCCGGGATCACCAAGCCACCACCCGTGTCCGCCTCACCATCTTTTGTCCTGACGATACGGGGAAGGGGAGAGCCACATTGCTTGCAGAAGTTGCGGGCATGTCGGCTGTTGGGTATTTGATAGTGCGAAACCATCTCTTCTCCACTCAGCCATGTGAGCGTTGCTGTGCTGCTGAACAGAGTGGATGCATGGGCCGAGCCAGACCCCTTGCGACAATGGGAACAATGACACAGGAAGAACCCATCAAAAACGGCCTCGATCACAAAAGAGACGCTGCCACAAAGGCACCGTCCCTCATAGTGTTGTGGGTGATCGTCGTGTGTCATGCAAACCGCCTAGTCTGATCCCAAGCCTTAAAAAATAAAGGGAAGAGGGGTAATCAGTTCAGCGCTTCAAATCCTGCTTTGAAGCCATTGAGCTCAATGGGAATGCCGATGCCTTCTTCGGGCGTCTGGAAGACGATGAAGGTTGCCGTCTTGCCGCCTTCGAGCAGCTGGAGCAGCTTGTCATCCATAATGACTTCGGCGATGCAGCCTTGTGGCAGGCAGCGCACGAAACCGGCGTTGCCCACATCGGTGTCATCCACATGCAGGCCAAGGCCATGGGGCAACAATACGCCAAGTGGCGTCAACACCCTGAGGATACGTGCCGACTTGTCAGCGGTTTTTAGAACGATCACCGTCAGGCCCACATTGTCGCGATCGGATGCGGTGACATATTGCATCAGCGCACATTGTTCAGACGGAGCTCCCGGAGGCGTGTCGCAGCGAATTTCCCAATCACCATGCTGGGAGCGCACAGCGCCTTGGGCATTTGCGTCGCTGGTAGAAAAGCTGACGGTGATGAGAGATGCCATAAAAAGGGCTGCTACAAGCAGGACGCCATGCTGAAGCTTATGGAAGAAACGATCCGGGGCGTGCTTTGGGGTCATTGAAGATGTCACCATGACTATCGCTCTTAGGGGCCTGAATTGGGGTTAACGCAATCAGTAATCTATTTGCCTGATTCGTCATACCCATGTCTTGGAAATGCACTCAATGACAGCTCTAAGCTGGAATTGTGGCAATAAAATATTGGGGATATTTTGCCGGAAAAGGTCCCCTACGCCTAAAACCTTATGTGGATATTTTTGAATAATAAAGCTTAATTCGCCAAGTGGGGCAGGATGTCGCACTAATGGACTATGTGCAGAGGTTGCGACAGACGGTCGCATGTGTCTGAATGAGCGAAGACTTGATCTGTATCAAATTTCAGATTGACGCAGTTGTAAGTGCCTCGCCTTGAAACCGCAGTTGGAGCGCATGGTTCCAAACTGACGGAAGGGAATTGTGACCACGGGCTTAAGGGCAAACCGCGTTCAAATCCGGAAGAGAAGACAGATCACACCGTCAATCTGGCCATTATAGGGCAGCCGGGCGGTAAAGAGGATCGACATGAGGAGGATCGAACGTGGTGATTGCCAAAGAGGGTATCAACACAGATAGCCAAATCCGCAGACATCTAGTCGGTGCGGGCCGGGATTGTCTGGCGCTGCTTGCTGTTGCTGCAGCTTGGATATCGTCGGGAAATGGAGTGGCGCAGGCTTCTCAGCCGACAAGCTGGGGTGCCAGCTTGCAAGCGGCGGCCTCTCCCGTGATGGAAGATGTGCACTGGTTCGGTAGCTTCACCTTCTGGATCGTCATTCCGATTGTTCTGTTTGTCGCCGTTCTGCTGGCGATCGTCATGATCCGGTTCAACGCCAAAAGCAATCCGAACCCGTCCAAGACCTCGCACAACACCTTGCTTGAAGTGGCATGGACGGTTGTTCCGATCCTCATTCTCATGGTTCTGGCGGTGCCGTCTTTCCGCCTGCTCTATAAGCAGATGGAAGTCCCGCCCGCTGACCTCACCGTCAAGGTGACCGGATATCAGTGGTATTGGGGCTATGAATATCCCGATTTCGAAGGGGTCAGCTTCGATTCCCTCATGCTGAGCGATGAGGAACGTACGGAGAAAGGCACCAACGAGCCGCGCCTCCTGGCCGTGGATAACGAAATGGTCGTGCCCGTGAACAAGGTGGTACGCCTGCAAATCACCTCCGCCGATGTGATCCATTCCTACGCCATGCCATCCATGGGCGTGAAGATGGATGCTGTGCCCGGTCGCCTCAATGAAACTTGGTTCAAGGCCGAGCGAGAGGGCATCTATTATGGCCAATGCTCAGAGCTATGCGGCAAGGATCACGCCTTCATGCCGCTGGCTGTGCGTGTGGTCAGCGAGGAGCAGTATCAAGACTGGCTCGCCGCGGCAGCCGACGACGTCTTCGAGGCCAACAAGGCACTTCGGGCCGATCTTTATCCGCAATCAAACCTGAAACTGGCCGCGCAATAGCGCCAACGCACAAGGGAGCAAACGCAATGTCTGTAACCACTGCCCCAAATGCGCATGGTGATGCGCATGCCATTCCAACGGGCTGGAAACGATGGGTCTATTCGACCAACCACAAGGATATCGGTACCATGTATCTGATCTTTGCCATCATGGCAGGGATCATCGGTGGGCTGCTGTCCGGCGGCATCCGGCTTGAGCTGCAGGAGCCGGGACTGCAATTTTTCTCCGATCCGCACCTGTTCAACGTGTTCACCACGGGCCATGGCCTGATCATGATCTTCTTCATGGTGATGCCTGCGCTCATCGGTGGCTTTGGCAACTGGTTCGTGCCCATCATGATTGGCGCGCCGGATATGGCCTTCCCGCGCATGAACAATATTTCCTTCTGGCTGTTGCCGCCGTCCTTCCTGCTGCTGATCATTTCGCTGTTTGTGGAAGGGCCTCCGGGTGGAACCGGCTTTGGTGGTGGCTGGACGGCCTATCCGCCGCTTTCCAGCAAACTGGGCCATCCCGGTCCGGCGATGGATCTGGCGATTTTCGCGCTGCATATCTCAGGTGCGTCATCCATTCTGGGTGCGATCAACTTCATCACCACCATTTTCAACATGCGTGCGCCGGGCATGACCCTGCACAAGATGCCGCTATTTGCTTGGTCGGTTCTGGTCACAGCCTTCCTGCTGCTTCTCAGCCTGCCGGTCTTTGCCGGTGCCATCACCATGCTGCTGACAGACCGTAACTTCGGCACGTCCTTCTTTGATCCGGCCGGTGGCGGCGATCCGGTGCTCTACCAGCATCTGTTCTGGTTCTTCGGCCATCCAGAAGTGTATATCCTGATCTTGCCGGGCTTTGGCATCATCTCGCACATCGTGTCCACTTTCTCGAGGAAGCCGATCTTCGGTTATCTGGGCATGGCTTATGCCATGGTGGCCATTGGCGTTGTCGGCTTCATCGTCTGGGCGCACCATATGTATACGGTGGGACTGGATGTGGACACGCAGGCCTACTTCCTGTTCGCGACCATGGTCATTGCGGTGCCCACGGGCATCAAGATCTTCTCGTGGATCGCCACCATGTGGGGCGGATCGATTTCCTTCCGCACGCCGATGTTGTGGGCCGTGGGCTTCATCTTCCTCTTCACCATCGGAGGCGTGACGGGCGTCCAGCTGGCCAATGCCGGTCTCGACCGTGCCCTGCATGACACCTACTATGTGGTGGCCCATTTCCACTATGTGCTCTCGCTGGGTGCGGTGTTTGCGATCTTTGCGGCCTGGTATTACTGGTTCCCGAAAATGTTCGGCATCATGTATAACGAGACCCTCGGCAAGCTGCATTTCTGGGTGATGTTCGTAGGCGTCAACCTTGTCTTCATGCCGCAGCATTTCCTAGGCCTGCAAGGCATGCCGCGCCGCTATGCCGACTATCCGGACGCCTATGCCGGTTGGAACGCTATCTCCAGTTATGGCTATTACATCACTTTCGTTGGCGTTGTCATTTTCCTCTATTGCGTCTTTGAAGCCTTCGCCAAAAAGCGCAAGGCCGAGGATAATCCATGGGGTGAGGGGGCAGATACGCTCGAATGGCAGCTGTCTTCGCCACCACCATTCCACCAATGGGAAGAATTGCCCCGCATTCGCTAGGGCAGAAAGGCCAGCGAGGAGGCCCGCAGCCGGGGTTTGATCATTCGAACCCTGGCGCCTCGCCCCCCGCTTGCTCACCGATAAGACCTTGAGAAGGCCAAAAGCAAGAAGAAGAGTAGCAAGAAAGCCAAGAAGACAGAGAAATCAAAGGACCCAAAACAAGCAGGCAGGCTGAAACCTGTCCGGGAGAGACCCAGGAGAAAGACCATGACCCTAGTGGACCAGACCGAGCGCAAACAGGCCCTGACCGCCACCGCCATCACCCGCACGGATTTCGGCGCCGATTTCAGCGGAGCGGAGGTGCGCGACTATATTGCCCTCATGAAACCGCGGGTGATGTCTCTGGTGATCTTCACGGCTCTGGTCGGTCTCATGGTTGCCCCCGGTAGCCTGCATCCTTTGGAAAGTCTCATCGCCATTCTGTGCATTGCCATTGGCGGTGGCGCATCCGGCGCGCTCAACATGTGGTATGACGCCGATATCGATGCTGTCATGAAGCGCACGGCCAACCGGCCCATCCCCGCAGGGCGCATCACGCCGGGCGAAGCGCTCGGCTTCGGGCTGACGCTGTCTTTCGGCTCTGTGCTGATCCTTGGCCTGTTGGTCAACTGGTTGGCCGGCGGGCTGTTGGCCTTCACTATCTTCTTTTATGCCGTGGTTTATACCATCTGGCTGAAGCGCTCCACGCCGCAGAATATCGTCATAGGTGGTGCTGCAGGTGCCTTCCCGCCGATGATCGGCTGGGCGGCTGTTACCGGCAGCGTCAGCATCGAATCCATCACACTGTTCCTCATCATCTTCATGTGGACGCCGCCCCACTTCTGGGCGCTGGCTCTCATCAAGAGCGATGACTATCGCGCCGCCAAGGTACCCATGCTGCCGGTGGTGGCTGGGGAAGCCGTGACGCGCTCGCAAATTCTTATCTACTCGGTGCTGCTGGCTCCTATCGGCGTGATGCCCGCGTTGCTCGGCTTTGCCGGTGTGGCTTATGGCGCCCTGTCGATTGCACTGGGGCTGTTGTTCGTGGGCGCTGCCCTGCGGGTCTATTTCATCCGCGAGGGAACGCCTGCCAGAAAGGCAGCCGGACAGATGTTCGGTTTCTCCATTCTCTATCTGTTTTTGCTTTATGCCACCTTGCTCTTTGAGCGCCTTATTGGCCTTGAAGCGCTGCCCGCAATGATTTGAGGCGCGCTGTTCATACGGTCATCAAGAGCGAGACCCGCAACCAAACCAACAAGGAAAAGCCCATGGCTGAAATCATCGAAAAGGTCACTCTGACCGAAGAGCAGAAAAAGCGTCAGCACAAACGCTCGGTTGCCATTGCCTTCGCATTGGGAGCGCTGGTGCTCATTTTCTACGCCATCACCATCGTCAAGATGGGGCCGGGCGTGATGAACCGTCCTTTGTGATCTGCCGGGGGAAGGAACCAACTGCCAATGAGCGCGCATATCGAGCCCAACATTGAAAATGATGGCAAGGCCAAACCTGCTGACAATGCCCGCGCCAACTTAAGGCTGGCCTATGGCTTGCTAGGCTTTGTCGGGATCATGGTCGGCATGGCCTATGCTGCCGTGCCGCTCTATTCGCTCTTTTGTCAGGTCACCGGCTATGGCGGCACCACACAGGCGGCGAATGCCGCCCCGAGCGCTGCGATTGCGCGCGAAATGACGGTGCGCTTTGATGCCAATGTCTCCGGCGGGCTCAACTGGTCCTTCCGGCCCGAAACCAAGCCCGTCACCCTCAAGGTGGGCGAAACCGGCGAGGCGAGCTATCTGGTGGTCAATACTGGCTCATCCTCCTCGGCTGGCACGGCCACCTTCAACGTGACACCACAGGCCGCAGGGGCCTATTTCAACAAGCTGGAATGCTTCTGTTTCACCGAACAGACGGTCAAGGCAGGCGAGACCAGCCATATGCCGGTGATCTTCTTTATCGATCCCGATATCGACAAGAATCCCGAACTCAAGACCATCGACACAATTACCCTGTCTTACACATTTTTCCCGCTGGAGAAGGAGCCGGCTGATAAAGCGGCAAACCTGCACGGGAACACAGCAACCAGCGACAAGACATTGACGCGCTTTGGAGGAGGAGCAGACAATGGCTGAGGCTCACAGCAAGAACCACGATTATCACATCATAGACCCCAGCCCGTGGCCCATCATCGCGTCGGTATCCGCCTTCCTGATGGCCATCGGAGCCGTGACCATGTTTCATGACGGCACAAGCCTTATTCTCATCGCCGGTACGCTTGGTGTGCTCTACACCATGCTTGGCTGGTGGCGCGATGTGGTCAAGGAATCTCTGGAAGGCCATCACACCCCTGTGGTGCAGCTGCATTTGCGCTATGGCATGATCCTGTTCATCGCCTCTGAAGTGATGTTCTTCGTGGCATGGTTCTGGGCCTTCTTTGATGCCAGCCTGTTTGCCGATGAGGCCAAGCAATATCTGCGTACTGAATTTCTGGGTGGGGTCTGGCCGCCTGAAGGGCTAGAGGTGATCGACCCATGGCATTTGCCATTGTTCAACACGCTGCTCCTGCTGGCATCCGGCACCACCATCACATGGGCTCACCATGCGCTTTTGGAAAATGACAGGGAAGGGCTGAAGAAGGGGCTGGCTCTGACGATCATTCTGGGCATCGTCTTCTCTGCTGTGCAGGTTTACGAATATGTCCACGCGCCGTTTGCCTTCAAGGAAAGCATTTACGGGGCAACCTTCTTCATGGCCACCGGCTTTCATGGCTTCCACGTGTTCGTCGGCACAATCTTCCTGATCGTCTGTCTGATCCGTGTCTATAAAGGACATTTCACTCCTGAAAAGCATTTCGGTTTTGAGGCAGCTGCCTGGTATTGGCATTTCGTGGATGTCGTCTGGTTGTTCCTGTTCACCACCATCTATGTCTGGGGCAATTTCGGCGGCACCATCGCCCATTAGCACTATTCCCATCGGGGCGGGGACAACTTGCCCCTGATGGTCAGGAGTGAAGAGTATGTCAGACTATAAGGGCAGCATTGCCCGCACGGCCCTTGCTGGCAAATGCCCCCGTTGCGGTGAGGGAAAGCTCTACAAGAGCTTCCTCAAGGTGGGGGACCAGTGCGACGTTTGTGGCCTTGATTATGGCTTCATCGACAGTGGCGATGGTCCTGCACCCTTTGTCATCATGATTGTCGGCTTCATCGCCACCGGCGGGCTGCTCTATACCGAGTTTACCTACGAACCGCCGGTCTGGTTGCAAGCGATTATCTGGGCGCCCGTTGCCACTTTGCTTTGCGTTGCTTTTCTCTATTGGCTGAAAGGTGCGCTCATCGCCCAGCAATATCAAACCAAGGCGGAGCAGGGCCAGCGCCTTGATGGTCCGCTTGCCGAGGAGATCAATAAGGCTGAAGCAGAGTGATCAGATCGGGCACGATCTCCTCCCAGCCTATGACGGACGTAAAGAAAGACAATCCCCCCATCGCAAAGACGGAAACAGCATTGAAAAACATGATGGTTATCAGGGCGACCCGTTGCCATGCCTTGTAATAGAAGGCAAGGCTGATATTGGCCACATTGATCAGGAAAATCACTGGCAAGGCTACGGCAAGACTGCGCAAATCCGGCCCCCAAAAGCCAATGATCGCAACCCCGATCTGCACCGCAAGGGGAAACAGCAGATTGAGCGAAAAGAAAATCAGGGCAAAGCGGGCCGACTGTGAATGCATCTTGACAATATCCTCTTTGCTCCATCCGTGCGGCGGACGTCTGATAGCGTGGCGGCCCAAAAGCCTGTAGCCTCAGGTGAGGTAGCATAAAGTGAGCAGGAGTGTGCAGGAAAAGTGATTTCCAGATCGAAAATCGTGCTGTTCAGCCTTGCGGCCTTAGGCGCCTTTGCCATTCTGATCGCGCTGGGCAACTGGCAGGTGCGTCGGCTCGCATGGAAAGAGCAACTGATCGCCGATGTCACCTCCCGCGTGGCATCGTCCCCCGTTGCGGCGCCCGGGCCGAAGCAATGGGCCGATCTGTCGCGCGATGATGCCGTCTATCGCCCCATTCTCCTTACCGGTCATTATGATCATTCTCGCGAAGTGCATGTATGGTTTGCGCTCAATGATCCGCAAGGCGGGCCCCTTCGCGGACCGGGCTACATGATCATGACGCCCTTTGTCACCACTGATGGCTGGCAGGTGATCGTCAACCGTGGCTTTGTACCCGAACAGCTCAAGGTGCGGGAAAGCCGCCCCGAAACTCTTGTGAAAGGCACCCAGACGCTCACCGGCCTCATGCGCTTTGACGAGCCGAAAAACTGGCTGAGCCCGAAGACGGATGAAAAGAAGAATGTCTGGATTGTCAGGCAGGTGGAGGAAATGGCTGATTTTCTTGGCATGGATGAAGGCCGCACCGCACCCTATTGGGTCGATCTGGTCAAGGGACAGGGCGTGCCTTGGGGCCCGAATGCGGCTAGCTTGCCACAAGGTGGGGAGACCCGCATCACCTTTCGCAACAGCCATTTGCAATATGCCGTGACATGGTATGGGCTAGCGGCCGTCCTTGCCATCATCTTCCTGCTTTTCCTGCGCAAGAGCCTTTCAAGAGACAAAAAGGCTGGGCAAGATAATGCTGTTTCCAACAAATTGCAGTCCTGAGCATTGACCTATCTGGTATGAAGGTCCACATGAAAGGTCTTGTGGCAAGGCGCCTGTCCGAAGCGCTGATGGTCGCCACGGGACGGCTTGATATGACAGACAGTTTGCGAGGATGGACACGATGCTGGTGATTTTTGACTGCGATGGCACTTTGGTGGATACGGAAATCATCTGGGCCAAGGCCAGTCTCGAGATCTTCAAGGAAGAGGATCTCGATATGGATCTTGAGGCCTATAACAGCACCTATGCCGGCATGACCAATGCCGAGATCATCCAGCTCATCGAAGAAGACATCGAACGTTCCCTGCCGCATGACATCCTGCAGCGGATTACCGACCGCGCAACAAGCAAGTTGGACAAGCTCAAGGTGATTGAAGGCGCTCACGAAATGCTGGACCAGCTCGAGTATCCGCGTTGTGTCTGTTCCAACACGGCCATGGAGCGGCTGGAGAGCAATATGCGTCTTGTCGATCTGTGGGACCGCTTCCGCCCCTATGTCTATTCCGCCGTTGAGGTGGGAACAAAGCTGCCAAAACCGGATCCTAATGTCTTCCTGCATGCTGCAACGGTGCTTGAGACCGATCCTTCCGAGTGCTTCGTCATTGAGGATAGCACCCATGGGGTTCAGGCTGCCTGTCAGGCAGGGATGCGCGTCATCGGCTTCATTGGCGCAAGCCACAGCTACCTTGGCCACGGGGAACATCTGATGGATGCTGGAGCGGAAACGGTGGTGCGTCGCCTTGCCGACCTTCCGGCAACGATTGATGCCCTGAAAGACTGGCACGAGCAATAATCTGCTAAGATTAATCTGATAAATCTGTCAAGGGACGCGAAAGCTCGAGCATAAAAAGGGGCCGTTCATGGCCCCTTGTGCTATCATGACCCTTGAAATGGCAAAAAGTTAGCCGGCTCCTTCGGGCCCCCTCTAGCCCTAACGAACTATTAACCATAACAAGACAATTGCGGCGCTTTTACCTGCCTCAAATTTTGAGGTGGCTGCGGTTTTACGATTTGTGAATGTCCCCTGTGGTTTGATTTGTTTGAATTGAGACAGGGGTGTTCATATGGCTCGTTGGGGTACTGGAGCAGCGTCTTTCAAAGGGCTGCTTCAGCGCATATTTTTTGGAATTGCCATAACGTTTTTTGCATGTGCGGGTGCGTTGTCTGCACATGCTTGGGCCGATGAACTAGCATACCCTCAAGAAGACATTATTCTCACAATTTCCGGTTCCGTTTCAAACCAAAATGCCAAGGGCCTTGTTTATCTGGATCGTCAGATGATTGAGGATATCGGGCTGAGCAAGGTGATCACCCACACGGTCTATTCAAGCAAGGCCCATGAGTGGCACGGTGTTCTGATGCGAGACCTTCTCGCCTATGTCGGAGCCAAGGGCGATACCGTTGAGGTGCTGGCGCTGGATGGCTATCGAACCAAGATTCCCGTGCAGGACTTCTATGACTATGACGTGCTGCTGGCAACCCGACAGGATGGTCGAGACTTAAGCATTCGCCGCCGCGGCCCCATCAGGATTATCTATCCGATCGACCATGACGAGTCTCTTCTTGATCCCAAATATACCTCACGCTTCGTCTGGCAAATCGAGAAGATGATAGTGAAATGAAGTTCTATTCCAAAGTCTTGGCCATAGCCTATCTGATCTCGGTTGTTGGGTTGTTGCTACTGGAGCTGACACAGTTCCAGAAGGTAGACCGGTTGCGCGGACAGATCTCGCAGAGCTACGAGATGATTTCCGGGCGCGACGAGGGCATTCGGCTGGAGCTGGAATATCGACGCTTTCGCAGCATAACGGGCAAATATGTCTTCGGGGAAAAGATGCTGGAGATGAGTTCCGGTTCGGACACCGCCCAGAATGTCTCCCATGAAATGGTGATGCAATGGTTCGATATCCTCTGGAGCCGCGTGTTCAGCATCAATTCCATTGGCGTAGAGGTGCCCGAGGCTCAGCATGATAAATTCAACAGTTTGCTGATCAATCTGCGCAGCTCCTTGCGCGAAGTCGATCCCCTGGTGCAAAAACTCAGGCCGGGCAACCTCATTGCCTTCAGGGATATAGAGGACGCGCTTTCCCCTTATGAGGAAGACATCACCAGCATGGCCGCCGCCATCGCCCAAACGCGGGTCGAGCGAGCCTCCACGCTTCAGAAACGGTTGGACGCAGCGCTCGTCTCGATGGATACGCTCCTTGTAAGCTCAGCCGCAGGTGGCGTGCTTATCCTTACCCTGTTTGGGGTGGAGGCCTATCGGGCACGCAAGGAAGAAAGCCGGATCAAGGGCCGCGAAGCCCGGATACGTTTTCTGGCCGAGCATGACGCATTGACCGGCCTTGGCAACAGGTCCTTTCTCAATGAGAAAATGAACCGTTTCATTGAGTATGCAGACGCACACGGGGAAGGGTTTAATCTTATCCTCTTCGATCTGGACAAGTTCAAGGATGTAAACGACACCTTCGGGCATCCCATGGGAGACCGTCTTCTCAAGAATGCTGCCGCACGTCTGACAGCTATTTTTAGCGGTGAAACCGATATCGTGACCCGTCTTGGAGGCGATGAGTTCGCCGTGTTACAGCGGGCAGACTTTGCCACCAGCGAAAAAGTGGTTGGAGAGGTGATCGACGCTCTCAGTTCTGCTTTTGAACTATCGGGCAATGATATCCGTATCTCATCTTCCGTGGGAATTTCCCGATACCCCGATCTGTCCCATTCTGCTGATGAATTGCTGCGCGATGCGGATCTGGCTTTGTATGAGGCCAAGAAGCAGGGGCGGCAGAGATATTGCCTTTATGAAACGGGCATGAGCGTCGCGATCCAGAACAGGGTCTGTCTTGAGGCCGACCTGCGCCATTCGCTGCAATGTGGCGGCGATGGACTGGAGGTCTATTATCAGCCGCAGGTCTCTACCGATCTGAAATCGGGCACATGTAAAGTCACCGGTGTGGAGGCCCTTGTGCGTTGGTTCCACCCCGATCAGGGACAGATCCCCACGCTTGATTTTATCAATATCGCCGAGGATGCCGGGCTTATTGGCACCTTATCTGACTGGATCTTCAGGGAGGCCTGCACGGATCTTGTCAACTGGCATCAATCAGGCTTCAAACTGCATCTCTCGATCAATCTCTCGCCGCACCAGCTCAACAACGACAATCTCGCTTCAGAGCTGATACAGCTGCTTGAGCGGACCGGCATCGACCCCAACTATCTCACCCTCGAAATCACCGAGAGTGTTGATGTGAAGGACACCCGCAAGGCCGCCAAAATGCTCTCGCAGCTATCCGCGCGGGGTATCTCTCTGGCGATGGATGACTTTGGCACCGGCTATTCCAACCTTGGTTATCTCAAGAGCCTGCCACTGGATATTCTCAAGATCGATCGCTCTTTCGTGAAGCAGATTGAAGATAAGGAAGAAGACCGCAAATTGGTCCGGGGCATTATCAATCTGGCGCGCGGTATGGGGCTGAAAATCATCGCCGAAGGGGTGGAGACCGAAGAGCAGATGCAGTTTCTGCAGGCGCAGAAATGTCATACTTTCCAAGGCTATCTCTTTGGCCGTCCGATGCATAAATTGTCCGTGCTGGCCCTGCTTGCCAATGCCGAGCCCAACGTGTTCAACGAGGCAATTTCATTGCCGGACCTCTCCGATCCATCCGTGACGATTGTGGACCCCTAGAGCCACACGTCCGCTTGCCGGGAAATCAATAAAAAAGCACGCAAGGAAAACTCCTTGCGTGCTTTTTTAGAATGTAGGTCTGGAGGCCTATTCCTGTTCGGCGACAAAGGCCTTGTAGGCATCCTCATCCATCAGGTCATCAAGCTGGCTCTTGTCTGCGATCTTGACTTTGAGGAACCATGCGCTGCTTTCCGCATCGCTGTTGACCAGTGCCGGATCTTCTTCAAGCGCATCGTTGACTTCGCTCACTTCGCCATCGATTGGCGCATAGACCTCGGAAGCTGCCTTGACGCTCTCAACCACGGCGGCTTCGTCGCCTTTTTCCAGTTCCTTGCCAACTTCCGGCAGTTCGACGAAAACGACGTCGCCGAGCTGTTTCTGTGCGAAATCGGTGATGCCGATGGTGGCTACGCCGCCGTTGACTTCAACCCATTCATGGTCTTCGCTGTAATAGGTGGTCATGTCTCTGATCCCTTTGAATATGCGATGATGCTGATTGCTTAACTGTTGCTGTTTCTTTTGAGTTCAAGGGGGTCTTGAGTCCCATGAGACTCATGAGCCCATTTGGTACTCAGGGTTTGCGCACATAGCGTTGCGGAACAAACGGCGTGGGGGCCACTTCTGCTTCCAAAGCGCGTTTGCGTACGGCAATTGTAACCTTCGTGCCTGGTTCGGCAAAGGCCGGCGGCACATAGCCCATGGCGATAGGCGCTTGCAGGGTCGGAGCAAATCCGCCCGAGGTTACAACGCCAATGGCATTGCCATCCGTATCCTGAATTTCTGCTCCTTCGCGGGCTGGAGCCTTGCCGATGATGCGCAAGCCGACGCGAATGCGGGTTGGGCCATCTTCAAGCCCCTTCAATATGCGCTCTGAGCCGGGGAAGCCCTTGTCCTGCCTGCGGCTTTTCTGAATGGCCCAGCCAAGATCGGCTTCAGCCGGATCGATGCTGTCATCCAGATCATGGCCATAAAGGCAGAGGCCGCTCTCAAGACGCAGACTGTCGCGCGCGCCAAGACCTGCCGGTTCGACTTCCGGCTCTGCCAGCAACAGGCGCGCCAACGCTTCGGCGTCTTCTGCCGCACAGGAAATCTCGAAGCCGTCTTCACCAGTATAGCCACACCGCGAAATGCCGACGGCAACGCCGTTGATTGCATCAGGTGTTTGCGACATGAAGGTGAGGGCATCGGCTTTTGGGGCATGACGCTTGAGAGCGTCTACGGCCTTGGGGCCTTGCAGCGCCAGAAGAGCCTTGTCATCAAGACGCGTAAGGGAAATGCCATCTGGCAGATTGGCTCCAAGGAAAGCATAGTCCTTTTCCTTGCAGGCGCCGTTGACCACCAGCATGAGCGTGCCGTCCAGAGTCGGATCGCCCGGGCGGGTCACGATGAAATCGTCAATGATGCCGCCGGTCTCGTTGAGGAACACGCTATAGCGCATGCGGCCCGGAGCCAGTTTGGTAAAGGCAGACGGGGTCAGGGCTTCCAGCGCCTTGGCAGTCGTCTCGTGATCAGGGCCTTGCAGCAGGGCCTGCCCCATGTGGGATACATCAAACAGAGCCGCGCTTTCGCGGCAATGGATATGCTCAGCCATGATGCCTGCCGGATAGCGCACAGGCAGGGCGTAGCCTGCAAAATCAACAAGGCTTCCGCCCAGTTCTTCATGCAGATCAAACAGGGGTGTCTTTTGGGCGCCACTCAGGTCGGCCATAGCGTCTCTCTTTCTGTTGCAGATGGCCAAGTCCGGTTTTCGGAAAGGGGCCTTCTGTGGTTGCACGGGTGCTGAGTGGAAGGCTCCTTGTATGAAGCGTCCATTCGCATCGGTGCCTCCTCTGTCACAGAACCTGAGAGATTTCCCGCTCCCTTTCTCTCCGGCCAATGATGCTGGAACAGATTGGGGCAGCTGCTTCCTTCGGTGAGCTTTCAAGGCGGCGTCCCATAAGGGGCCCCGTCTTTGGGCTGCTTTCCAGAGTTCGCTAGTCGGGCGGTCCCTTGTGCCTGAGAGTTTCCGAGGCGGTTGCTCCTTCGGCGCGCGCAGTCCCCGATGGGCCGAACGCTCTCCCGCTGACTTTGAGCCAGAGCGCAACAAACGCATCCAGCTGCAGGAGCGCGATAGGTTCTCCTACCCGACAAAGGTGCTTGGCGGTGCGTGTAAAGTCAAGTCGCCAATGAAGTCTTTCGGTTAGCGAGCAGGACAAAATATGTGTGAAACGCAGGAACAGGCCTACCCGGAGTTGTTCGCCAGGCCGAATGCTGCCCTATGGGTAGGCAAAAGGGGAGAATCGCGCGCAGTTTGCGTCCATCTCCCCAAGGCAGGATGTGTGTCATACGAGGCAAGGGAAAGTCATGAAAGCATCATGACAAGAGCAGGGCCGGTCTCCTAGCCTGCATCGGGGCGCTTTTGGGCTAGAACCAGGTGGCCATAGATCGGCTTGCCCTCATCGGTTCGCACAACGATCATCTCGAAATGCTTCACATCCATGCGGTTTGCATCGAGTAACTGGCGAATATAGCGTTCAGAATGGGCAAAGCGCTGTTTGGGACCGACTTTGTAAGGTGCGCCTGCGAAATCTTCCTCCGGCATTGTTTCGGAGGAAAAGGCAAACAGCCCTCCAGCATCAAGGCACCGGCCCACATGGTGGAATTTTTCTTCTAGCTCGCCCAGATAAGGCAGTACGTCGGTCGAGACGATTAAATCCCAGCCGCTGGCTTCGCCTTCGCCGTCATCCTCGATTTCGCTGAGGAACTCCACAACATCGCCAGCATAGAGATCGTTGTAGACTTCCTTGTCATAGGCTTCGTCCAGCATGCCGGTGGAGATGTCCACGCCGATCATGTTGTCCACCTTGTCCTTCATGGAGATACCCGTAAGGCCCGTGCCGCAACCAAGATCCAGCATGCGGGCAAAACGGCGCTCGGGAGCAACCGTGTGGATCATCTCGCGCACCATCATCGGCACGGCATAGCCCAGATCATCCACGAGAATTTTCTCAAACGCTGCTGCATGCTGGTCAAACAGGGTTGCTACATAGGCAACGGGCGCCTTGTCTGGTGACGGGCCGCGCTGCATGGAAGCAAGTCGCACCGATGCGCCGGCATGATCTTCCGGGTCCAGTTCCAGAGCTTTGCGGTAGCTTTCTGCGGCTTCATCAAACTTGCCGGCTTTCTCAAGCTCCAGTGCATTGTTGTAAGCCTCTTGCAAGGCGTCGAGGTCAATCTCGGACATTGTATTCTTCCAGATCTATTGGCCGCAGGGCCGGTGGCGCTGTTTCTATTTGGCGTAAGCTCTACACCGCCCCATATGCAAGGGCAAGCATCTTGCGCCTTGAGGAAGGGTTGGCTAGACAGGGCAGCAAATCGACTATCCCTAGCGAAAATCCAAAGACCCGCCGCCGCAAGGGGCAAAAGGAGCCAGCATGAGCAAAGTGACAATTTATACCGACGGAGCCTGCTCTGGAAACCCCGGGCCAGGCGGCTGGGGAGCCTTGCTGACTATGGGGGAGCATGAAAAAGAGCTTTGCGGCGGCGAAGCCAACACCACCAACAACCGCATGGAACTGACCGCAGCGATCGAGGCTCTCAATGCCCTGACGCGGGCCTGCGATGTGGATCTTTATACAGACAGCCAATATGTCAAAGGTGGCATCACCGGCTGGATCTATGGCTGGAAGAAAAACGGTTGGAAGACAGCCGCCAAGAAGCCGGTCAAGAATGCCGAACTATGGCAGGCGTTGGACGACGCCCTCAAGCGCCACAAGGTGGAGTGGCATTGGGTGAAGGGCCATGCGGGCCATGATGGCAATGAGCGGGCGGACGAGTTGGCTCGCCGTGGCATGGCTCCCTTCAAGGAAGGCTGAAGAGCGACTGTAAGCTTGTTCCGATGTCTGGTGCTGTGAGCGGACTAGCTACGCAGCATAGTGGTCAGTTGGCGAATGTGGGATTTTTCCGAAGCGCGGACATCTTCAACATCGCCATCCAGCTCCACGCCCATGTAATTGCCATGCCTCCAGATCATCAGCACGGGAGCCAGCGTGCCTTCCTTGCGGTTGAGCAAAGTCATCTCTGTGGGCAGCATCAAGTCCTGATCGACAAGGAGCTGCATGCCATTGTCGCATTCATTGCGAATGGTGCAATCCACGCTCATCATGTAATTCTGGAAAAAGAGCTTGGCCCCTTTAAAGACCCGACGCCTCAGGCTCTGGCGGCGTTCCAGGAGTATAGCCATCGAACCAGGCTCCTCTCTGCTATCCTGTTGGCGTTTCAATCAATTTTCAATTCTTGTTAAACTGTAAACCTCCAGACAAAATCTTCAATCTTTGTTAAACAAAACCTATAGGTTGTGTTAATGAAGTCTTAATCAGTGTGCCCGATATCCTGATTGGCGCAATTTCCCAGTGCAAAGACAATCAGTTAAGTGGTTAATCTGCCTATGATGATTTCGCGACAGGTTGTGTAGTCTTTGCCCAATGGCTTAAAGGCGCGCGTGTTGGCGGGCCATATAGGCGTGACTGTTTCGAAGGGGGTAGCTTTTAATTCAGCCGGAATCATCTGCGAAAAGATAAAGGCAGGCCACAGGGGCCTGCCTTCGGTTCGGTGTGTGAGTGTGCTATTCGGGTCGTGCTAGTTAAAGTTGGTATGGCCTTCTTTTCTCGGTATACACCGGACATTGCACAATGGGGCAACGGGTTGAAAGCCTACTGCCTTCTGGCAGCAATAATGGAAAGGCGACGGATATCTGCTCTCGGCAGACGATCAACGTCGGTTCTCTGGCTTGTAAAGTGGACGCCTGCCTTGCTGCCCTCGTGCCATATGATATGTGCATCCACCAACTGGCCAGTATTCCTGTCCAGCAGAGAGACTTGAGACGGCAAGGCCTCGGCGGAATCGGGATCGAGCAGAATATGCATGCCGCTTTCGCTCTCATTTCCGATCTCGCAATCGATCATGGATGAAAAATGCTCGCAAAACAGCATGCCATGCTTGCGGACAAAAATGCGGGGCTCCTTGCGTCTATCTTCTCTTGGGGCAATGCGTTCCATTCCAGATCGTCTCCTTCATCAGCCAATGAGCCTGTCGGAAGTCTTAAAAGGGTCTTGCTGCCATAATTGCGATTTTGTTCAAATTTTATCAATTTTTGCGTGTCTTGGCACGGCCGAACGCGAAAGATCGTTAACAAAGAGTATACGTAATAATAGTTATGGATCGATGCCGTGTAAAATATATTATTTTCAATGCCTTATAGGTGGTTTGCCGAAGGTGTCTCGAGTTCGATGCCGGTTGAAATCTTTCCCCAGAGACCCAAACGAGCGCACCATGATCAAGAGAGAATCTAAGGGAAACTGCTCAAGTGAGAGAAAGATAGTGAAGAAAATGAGAACGAAAAGTGTACGACTGGGGATAACAGAATTGGTCGCAGAGAACCGAAAAAAATAAAATTTTTACGGTCAACTCACGCTTGACATGCCGGGGTGCTAGATTCCTCAGAGGTTTAAGAATTGGTTAATTGGGGATTTGTGGATAGTGCAGAATTTGCTTGATGGCAGAAGTGGAAAAGCGCGTGAAAGAATCATTTCCAAATGCGTCCGCGCTTGCCAAAGTGGCGCCACGACATCGTCAGATCGGGGTTTTCGGAAAAAAGCATCGGGCCACGTGCCCGGATTTGTCTTTTTCAACGAGTGACCCCAAGCAGTAAAAGTCGCAAGCATTGAGGCACAGCAGCATTGTTGGGCAAGCGCTTGGTCTGTCGGTGGCGGATATCGGATCATTCTTGATGCGGCACATCAGTTGGAATGGATTCGGTATGCAGGATGGCAAAGACCACACATGAAAGGCGAAGCTGACGTGAATAAGACAGACAATGCGGTAGAAATCGGTTCCTACTTTGAACAGTTCATCTCCGAGCAGGTGGCAAGCGGTCGTTTTTCCAGTGATATGGAAGTGTTGCAGGCCGGGTTGCGTCTTCTTGAAGAAAAGGAACTGCGTTTCCATCTGGAAAAAAACAAGCTGGGTAACGCCAGTTCTGAGGGCGTGGACGAAGTGGCCACGGTCGAGCAAGAAGTAGGGGATGTTTCCCGATCCGTTACCGAGGCAATGCGTGCACTGGCAACAGTTGCAGGTGATGCCGACACTGCTCTGCCCGCTATTCCCGTGACAAAAGGCCTGCTGCGTCCGCAAATCGCTGCGGAATAAGCGAGAGATTTGTAGCAGGATCCTTGTGAGCCTTTCAAAGAAAGCAGCGCCCCCCGCGCTGCTTTCTTGCGTTTTGAGTGTCCTTCTTCATGCCGTCTTACAGTCGCGTCGGACATGAGGGAGCACATGGGAAGGACGCAAGGCACTTGCCCTCAAAATCGCGAGGATGTAGGGTGCCGCGCGTAACTGAAAGCGCGCCAACTGGCTTGATACAGGCGCATAGAGATAAGGGCTTGAAGACGTGAAATATGTGAGCACGCGGGGCAATGCGCCTGAACTGGGCTTTTGTGATGCCATTCTGGCAGGGCTTGCCAGTGATGGCGGCCTGTATGTGCCGAAGGTATGGCCGACACTGAGCGATGAAGAAATCGCTTCGCTGGCAGGCAAGAGCTATGCCGATATCGCCTTTGCGGTCATGTGGCCCTATGTCGAAGGGGAAATCCCCGAAGCAACGTTCCGCACCATGATCAACGAGGCTTACGCAACGTTCCGTCATGACGCTGTTGCGCCTCTGGTCCAAACCGGCCCGAACGAATATGTGCTGGAGTTGTTCCACGGCCCGACGCTGGCTTTCAAGGATGTGGCCATGCAGTTGCTGGCCCGCCTGATGGATTATGTGCTGGCCGAGAAGGGCGCCCGCGCTACAATCGTCGGTGCAACATCGGGCGATACGGGCGGGGCTGCCATCGAGGCTTTCCGCGGTCGTTCCAATACCGATATTTTCATTCTCTTTCCCAATGGCAAGGTCTCTCCGGTGCAGCAGCGCCAAATGACCTCCGTGCTGGATGACAATGTGCATTGCATCGCGCTCAACGGCAATTTCGATGATTGTCAGGGGCTTCTCAAGGACATGTTTGCTCATGAGAGCTTCCGCAACCGCATTGCTATGTCCGGTGTCAATTCGATCAACTGGGGCCGCATCATGGCCCAGATCGTCTATTATTTCTCATCCGCTCTGTCGCTGGGTGCGCCTTTTCGTCCGGTGTCCTTTACAGTGCCAACGGGGAACTTCGGCGATATCTTTGCTGGCTTCGTGGCCAAGCAGATGGGGCTGCCGATCGACAAGCTGATCATTGCCACCAACCAGAATGACATTCTGGCCCGCACGCTGGAAAGCGGCAGCTATGAGGTCAAGGGCGTAACCCCGTCCGTCTCTCCAAGCATGGATATTCAGGTTTCCTCCAACTTCGAACGCCTTCTGTTCGAGGTGCATGAGCGCGACAGCTCTGCGGTCAACCGCATGATGGCGGGTCTCAAGCAATCCGGTTCCTTCTCGATTGATGAGCAGCCTCTCGCCCTGTTGCGCGATGGCTTCACGGCTGATCGGGCCAGCGAGGACGACACCGCAACAACCATCAAGACAGTGCTGGCTGATAGTGGCTATCTGCTTGATCCTCATTCCGCTGTCGGCGTACATGTGGCACGTAAGTTTGCAGCTGCAGCCCTCAAGCAGAGCGAAGAGGAAGAGGCTGTGGCTGGCGGAGCTAATGTGCCGATGATTGTGCTCTCTACTGCGCATCCGGCCAAGTTCCCGGCGGCTGTTGAGGCTGCATCCGGTCAGTATCCATCCCTACCTGTCTGGCTGGGGGATCTGATGGAGCGTGAAGAGCGCCTCAGCGTTATCGACAACCAGCTCGATGATGTGGAAGCCTTCATTCTGGAACGCTCCCGCGCCGCCAACGACAAGGAGGACTGAGGGCATAAAGGCCCCGGAAAAAAAACGGAGAATCCCGGAACAATCATTTCCGGAACGATCCAGGATGACCCATCAATAAAAGGGCGCGCTAGGCCCCGTCTTCGCCTTTTCGCACAAAGGAATGACACCTGAGTTCGGGCGCGCACCTTCGGTCGCTTCAGTTTGATTCTGAAGAGGTCGGAAAAAGGAGCAGAACCCCATTGTCCGTCAATATGACCCGCCTTGCCAATGGCATGACCGTCGTGTCCGATCAGATGCCCCACCTGAAAAGCTCTGCCGTTGGCGTCTGGGTCAATGCGGGGTCGCGCTCTGAAGACGAAAATGAGCACGGTATTTCCCACCTGTTGGAGCATATGGCATTCAAGGGCACGGAAACCCGCTCAGCGGTGCAGATTGTCGAAGAGATCGAGTCTGTTGGCGGCGATGTGAATGCCTCTACGGGGATTGAGAATACGTCCTATTTTGTCCGTATTCTTGAGGATGACTTGCCGCTGGCCATCGATATTCTGGGTGACATTCTGGCCAATTCCACCTTCGATGAGGAGGAGCTTGAGCGCGAAAAGCAGGTCATCATTCAGGAAATCGGCGCTGCCTACGATATGCCGGAAGACCGTGTCTTCGATCACATTCTGGAACAGGCCTATCCGGATCAACCGCTGGGACGTACCATTCTGGGGACGCCGGAAACGGTTCAGGGCTTTTCATCCTTCGATATCGAAAATTACATGGGCACCCATTATCACGGCCCCAACATGATCCTGTCTGCTGCCGGGGCGGTGCGCCATGACGATCTGGTCGATTTGGGCGAAAAAGCTTTCTCCGGCTTCAGTAAGACCCCGCCCAAGCCCTTGCAAAAGGCTGTCTACAAGGGCGGTGAAAGTCGCGATTTGCAAAAGGATCTGATGGAAGCGCAGGTGGTGCTGGGCTTTGAGGGCTGCTCCTTTATTGATGATGACTATTATGTTGCCCAACTGCTTGCGGCCATTCTGGGCGGGGGCATGTCTTCTCGCCTGTTCCAAGAGGTGCGCGAGAAGAGAGGGCTTTGCTATTCCATCTACACGCTGCATTGGGGCTTTGAGGATAGCGGCTTGTTCGGCATTCATGCTGCTACTGCCGCGGAGCATCTTCCCGAGTTGCTGCCAGTGATTACCGGCGAACTGACCCGGGTGGCCGAAGACCTCACCCAGCAGGAACTCGAACGCGCCCGAGCCCAGATCAAGGCCGGCTTGTTGATGGGAACCGAAAGCCCGGCCTCGCGCGCCAGCCAGTTATCTAGACAGGTGGTGCTTTATGGTCGTCCGCGGCTGTTGGAAGAGATGGAAGAAACCGTTGCCGATGTGTCCGTTGCGGATGTACGTAAGCTGGCCGAAAAGATATTCTGTTCCGGAGTTCCCTCCATGGCGTCGGTTGGGCCGGTGCAGAATCTGATGTGGATTGATGAAGTTGCCGACCGTCTCGGTGCCCCTCGCCCCAAAGTCTGATCCGCGCCCTGTGCTATCATTTTTGGCGCGACAGCACGGAAAAAGCCCTCAAAGAGGCGCATTTGAATGAAAATGTGCCGTAACAGTCGATGATTGGGCAAGAATTTCAAAGCTTTTCAAAAAGTATGTCTTTCCCTTGGTCATTTCTCTGCGTTAAGCTTTGATATTGGCATTGGATGATGGTTGCCAAGGCTCTTTTGCGAGACCGGGTGCATGAGAGCGGAAGGTGACCTTTCTACGAATGCCTTGGCCGACAATCCTGCCCGCTCTGCTTCCGCCAACAAGGAAGCTTTGAGTGGCTGATCTTGTTTGCATATTGGAAAGGCATGGACATGTTTCCTGAGAAAGCTGCCCGCTTCAAAGGGATCCGCGCTGGAGCATCCGCCAGCTTTTTTACGGCAGCCTTTGGCTCGCTCGTAAGCCGACCCTCGGTGCGTGGGGCTGTCCACCCACGCTTGAGTGGGCATAGCCTCTATCTGCGTCACCCGGTTAAGGGCGATTTTGCCCAATGGGTCAGACTGCGAACAGCCAGTGCCGGGTTCCTCAAGCCTTGGGAACCGATCTGGCCGCGGGATGATTTGACAATGCGCGGTTATCGGCGTCGGCTGGATCAATATAGCCGAGACCGCAAGACCGGCCGCGCCTTGCCCTATCTGATTTTCGATGCCAGAGACAATCGCCTGCTGGGCGGGGTCAATGTTAGCAACATACGCAGAGGGATTTGCCAGACGGCAACCATTGGTTACTGGATGGGGGAAAATCACGCAGGACAAGGAAATATGAGCCGGGCTCTGGCCTTGCTTCTGCCCTATTTGTTTGATTGTCAGGGCCTTCATCGCATCGAGGCGGCCTGTTTGCCAACCAATAGCGCATCCATCTCGGTGTTGAAGAAATCGGGCTTTCAGCTGGAAGGCAAAGCGCGTAGCTATCTCTGCATCAACGGACAATGGGAAGACCATCTGCTCTTCTCTGCCTTGCGCAGTGATGTCATCATGTCTGTCGGTTTTTGAAAATGGGCCGCATCGGTTCGGTTGCTGGAGCGATTCCATTTTGTGATGGAATGTCCGATTGGCCATGGACAGACAAGAAGTGATGCTGCGAATAACGCGCGTGTAAGGGGAAACCTTGCCTTCATAACAGCCTAAGCAGCCTTTTCCTTTTTAAAAAGGCAGGAAATTGAGAATTACGCCTTGTATGGCGCAAAGCAAAATTTTAACTATGGTGCACTGCATCCACACGGATGCTGAATGAGAGAGGGCCCCTGGTGAATCGCGTATCCGTCCTGATCATATCTCTTCTGGCCATGATCCTTGGCTTGGTGGCCACGTCTGCCGCATGGGCCGTGGAAGCTGTCGATGTCAATGCCGACACCAAAGTGCTCAAGCTGGACAATGTGGTCGAGTTTTATGAGGGCGATGAAGATCGTTTGCAGGTGTCGACCGCGCCCGGCCCTGATGGCATCGTTCGCCGCATTGAAGTGCGCGCCCGCCAGCAAGGCTCTGTGCCGGGCTGGTTCGTGTTTGCGCTTGCCAACAATACGGACCGCCAGATTGACCGCTATCTGGTCGTGCCCCATTTTCAGCTTTCTGGCTCCGGTCTGCTAAAGCCCGATCTGGGAGACCGGCGGGTCTATTCCATTTCCACCTCGCAAGGCTTTGCGCCAGAGCGTATCCCCGATACAGAGGCTGACGTGTTTCGCGTCACGCTCGACCCGGGCAATGTGGTTACCTTCGTTGGCGAGCAAAGCTCCAAAAGCCTGACGAGCCTCACTCTTTGGCAGCCCGAGGCCTATAAGGACTATGTCAACAGCTACACCTTTTATCGCGGCATCGTGCTCGGTATTGCCGGCCTGTTGGCACTGTTCCTGACGATCCTGTTTGTCGTCAAGGGTGCAGCCATGTTCCCGGCGGCGGCCTTATTGGCTTGGTCCGTGCTCGCCTATCTGGCGATCGACTTCGGTTTCATGGGCCGGTTATTCGATATTCCAACCGCGCATGAGCCAATCTGGCGCGCCGTGGCTGAGGTCGCTTTTTCCGCCTCCATTCTTATTCTGCTCTTTACTTATCTCACGCTGCATCGATGGCATGTGCGCTATCTGCACGCCTCCGGCGTCTGGTTGCTGTTCCTCATCGTTGTTCTTGGCGTAGCGCTTTATGATCCGTCCCTTGGCGCCGGTATCGCACGTCTGTCCATGGTGATCACGGCAGTCGCCGGTTTTGCCGTTATCCTATATCTCTCCTATACCGGATTTGACCGGGCCATCATGTTGATCCCGACCTGGATTCTGATGCTGCTCTGGTTGCTCGCTGCGGGTGCTGCCGTGGCCGGTGTGCTGGACAATGATCTGGTGCAGCCTGCGCTCAATGGTGGCTTGGTGCTGTTGGTGCTGCTCTTCTGCTTCACTATCATGCAGCATGCCTTCTCTGGCGGCATTCTCGCACAGGGCATCGTGTCCGATAGCGAACGACGGGCGTTGGCCATTGTCGGCTCGGGCGATATCGTCTGGGACTGGGATGTCCCGCGCGATCGCATGCATACCTCCCGCGAGGCGGAAAAGCTTTTGGGCCTCAAGCGCGGTGCTCTGGAAGGGCCGGCCCGCGATTGGCTAGATCTGATCCACCCGCAGGATAAAGACCGGTTCACCGCCGTGCTGGATGCCATTATCGAGCAACGTCGCGGACGAGTGAATCTTGATTTCCGCTTGCGCGCTGAAGACGGTCATTATCACTGGTTCCGCCTGCGGGCGCGCCCCGTTGTTGGCACCGATGGCGAAGTCGTGCGTTGCGTGGGCACTTTGCTGGATACCACCAACCAGCGGACCGCCGAAGAACGTATGCTCCATGATGCTGTGCATGACAATCTTACCGGGCTGGCCAACCGCGAATTGCTCTATGACCGCCTGACCGCGGCCATGAACCGCACCAAGGCCGAAGGAGCGGCGAGACCCGCTACGCTTCTGATCGACATCGACAATTTTCGCGATATCAACGACAATTACGGCCTGTCTGTCGGTGACTCCATTCTGCTCACGGTCGCCCGCCGACTGACCCGTTTGCTCAAGGTGCAGGATTCGATTGCGCGCTTCTATGGTGACCAGTTCGCCATTGTACTTCTGTCTGAACAGCAGCCCGAGCGTATTGCTGTCTTTGCCGATAGTGCCCGCAAAGTGTTGCGCGCGCCGATCGTTTTCGGCGACAAGGAACTGAGCCTGTCGGTTTCCATCGGCATTGCTATTCATGATATTCAGGCCCATATGACCGCTGCCGATGTGGTCAATGACGCCGAGCTGGCACTTTATCATGCCAAGCGCATGGGCGGGGATCGTATCGAACCCTTCCGGCCCTCTCTGCGCCAACAGGGCAAGCTGCGAGGTCCGCTAGACAAGGATCTGCAGGCTGCCATCGAACGCAATGAGTTCGAGATCGTCTATCAGCCGATCGTGGATCTGGAATCGCGCATGATTCAGGGCTTCGAAGCACTGACCCGCTGGCATCACCCGCAGCGCGGGCTCATTCCGCCGTCTGAATTCATTCCGGCAGCCGAGCGCACAGGCTATATCCTGCCGCTTGGGCTTTATGTCATGGAGCAGGCTGCTCGCCAGCTCAACCAGTGGCAACAGGCGCTGGAGGGCATGGACCGGCTTTTCATGAGCGTGAATGTGTCGTCCCAGCAGCTGCTGCGCCATGACCTTATCAATGATGTGAAAACCATCCTGTCACGCTCCAGCGTCAATGCCGGTACCTTGAAGCTGGAACTGACCGAGAGTCTTGTGATGGAAAATCCCGAATATGCTTCTCAGGTACTGATGCGCCTGCGTCAACTGGGGGCAGGGCTTTCTCTGGATGATTTCGGCACAGGCTATTCGTCGCTGTCCTATCTACAGCACTTCCCGTTCGACACGCTGAAAATTGACAAGAGTTTTGTCGTCAGTGACAAGGGCACGTCGCAGGTTATCTTGCAATCCATCGTCAAGCTTGCCCATGATCTGGGGTTAAGCCTTGTTGCCGAAGGGATTGAAAGTGAGCAGTCTGTCGAGCAATTGAGCACCATGGGCTGCCCGTTGGGACAGGGATATCTGTTTGGCAAACCGCTCACAGCTCAGGATGCCGAAGTCCTGTTGACCAAGCAGATTGATCTGGCCCGTCAGATGCAGCAGGAAATGCAGGCTCGCCGCCAGCGCGCCGCGCAGGAAGCTGCTGCTCAGAAAGCTGAGGAAGAACGCCGTCTGCGCGAAGAAAAGCGCCGCAAGGACGCCGAGGAGCTCGAACGTGCTCAGACCCACGCCCGGGAAGTTGCTGCCCAAGGGTTCAAAACCCCTGAACCTGTGCGAAAGCAACCTGAACAAGCCAAAGCTGAGCCTACGGCCAAAGAGGCAGCTGAAGACGATTCTCTTGAAGCGATGCTCGCCGAGAGTCTGGCTGTTGATCTGGAAGACGCGACAGACCAGACAGGCAACGCAGGCAGTAGCAATAGAGAAGAGAAGGCTGCGGCTGGCAAAGCGGCGCAGTCTTTCGAGCTGAAGGCCGGTGACATTACCAGAACGGCCCGTCAAACGCTTTCCAGCCCTTTGCCTCGAAAAGCTGCCCCTCAAGCAGACGCTGTGCAAGGGAAGGCAGAAGAGAGCACGGAACCGAGGCGCCAGAACGCTTCGCAGCACGCCGCGCCGCAAACGCCTCATCCGCATCAACCTTCTGCCAAAGAGGCAAAGAAGGATGCCGTGGCATTCGATCTTCAGTCATCTCTTGAAGAAGCGGTTGGCTCCGCAGCTCAAGAAGCGGTTGCCGTCATGTCCGGCCAAGAGGCGGACGAGAAGACAAAGCCCGGAAAGGCCGCTGGTCGCTTCGGCGCTTCATTGCGCGAGAAGATGAGTGGCGCCAAATCTCTCCTCTCCAATCCGTTCAAGAAGACGGACGATGCAAAGGATGGCTCCGGCGCTTCCCAAACGGATGCTCCAGTTCCCATGCCAAAGGTTGCAGCGTCCAATCGACCTGCCGCGAACAAGGCGCAGCAGGGCAAAGGTCCGCGCAGAGGCCCGCAGAAAGGCACCCCTCAGGGTGGTCCGGCTGGCAAGGGCCAAGGTGGCAATAGACAGGGCAACGGGCAGGCCAATCGACAAGGCGCGGCTCAGGCTGGCCGGGGTCAGGCGGCACAAGGACAGCCAGCGCAAGGCCCGGCTTCACAGGCTATAGGCCATCAGGGGCAGGGGCCTGCTCATTCTCAAGGCCAACGCGATGCCCAAGGGCGTTCTGTGGCTCAAGGTCAACCCAATCAGGCAGGCGCAGCTGCTGGTCAGAACCGTCCGGCAGATCCTTCTCAGGGCGGCCCGCGTCAGGGTGGCGCTTTGGGCGGGCCTCAAGGCAATAACCAGTCTGGGCCAAGAATTGCTCAGCAAGACACTCAGCGTGCGCCCGCTGCTCATGCTGCGCAAGGGGCTCCGGCGGCGAATGCTGCAGACGAGAGCAAAGCGCAATCTCCAGCGCACTCAAAGCCGCAGGCTCAGCCGCTGCCACAACAACAAGCGCCAGCATCCGTTCCTGTCGAGCCCGTCCGCTCTCCTGAGGGAAAATCGGCCTTGATGGAAACCACGGCAGCGCCAGCCGTAGATGCGGGCGTGGCCTCTGAGCCCAAGCCCGCTGCAGGAAGTCATCCTGTCGTGGCAGAAGCAGAGGGTACCACGCAGCCGGTCGTGCCGGAGCAAACAGTATCCGAGCGTCAGCCGGAAGGGGGCAGTGCTGCAGGTCCGTCTCAGTTGTCAGACGCCGAGAGCGCCAAGGCTCAGGACGATGGCGAATTTCCGTTCAACATGCCGGATCTTTCCAATATTGATCAGGATATTGCATCGGCCATTCAGCAGGCCATGCGGGGAGGCGGCAAGAAGTCCTGAGATTTCTTGCCATTCACTCTGGCTCTTGACTTGGAAAAGTCGGCTTGATGATGGCGGTTATTTGCGTTTCGCGACAATCAGAGAATTTTCGGGGGGTACGCCAAGCGGCACGTCTCAAGTGGCGCGCCTTAGGCGTGCCCGGCCTCGCTGGATAGCATCGACAGATCAATGCCCAAAAGCTTGAGCCCGGCCTCATAGCGCTGGTCCGGAGCGCATTCAAACAGTAAGGACCGGTCGGCGTTGCAGGTCAACCAGCTGTTATTCTGCAATTCGTCTTCCAACTGTCCGGGAGACCACCCGGCATAGCCAAGCGTCAGCAGCGCCGAACTGGGGCCTTTGCCTTCGGCCAAAGCCTTCAGGATTTCAACCGTGGCCGTCAGGCAGATTTCACTGGAAACAGCGAGCGTAGATGCTTCCAGTTGATAGTCGGCACTATGCAGCACGAAGCCACGCCCCTGATCCACCGGCCCACCATCAAGCACATCCATGCTCTGCAGGGGTTGGGGCAGATTGATCATGTCTTCCTCATCGCTCAGGATATCGACCTGACGCAAAAGATCAGGGAAGGTGATTTGGCTGGATACATGATTGACCACAAGGCCCATCGCCCCATCTTCGGAATGAGAGCATAAATAGACAACAGAGCGCTCGAAATGCGGCCCCTTCAGGTTTGGCATGGCAATAAGAAACTGTCCCTCCAATGAAGAAGGCATCATGCTTGACTGTTGTTTTGTTACGTGCTCGATCATATCAATAAAGGTAACTGCGTGCATGGCGCGCTGTAAAGCGCTTCAATGGGGTGACTTGTCATCAAGCTATGTTTCATCACATAAAATTGTGTGTAGCCGGAGATGCAAATCACAATAAGCATAGATGGTAGCCATAATAAGTTCAATTTTGAAGGCCAATGATGAACGAACGGGTTTTTGCCTAGACTGTCCAGCGTCATCATGCCGGTGTGACGCGTCACCCGTTAAAGCCCGCGCAGTAAAACAGGTGAAGCCCATGAAGTCCATGAAACCATTTGAAAAATTCCAAAGAATTGCGGTGGCAGCTATGTTGTTGTCTGCTGGTTCTGCGCTGTTGCCTGTTACGTCCGCTCAGGCTGTGACTTCTGATTGGCAGGAAACCGAAGGCGGTAAAATGCGGCTTGTGAGCGCGGGCATGCAGAATGGCAGCCTCAAGGCAGGGCTGGAAATCCGATTGAATGAAGGGTGGAAGACCTATTGGAAAGTGCCCGGTGAAGCTGGCCTGCCACCCAGTTTCGACACCTCTGCTTCTCAGAATGCAGCCAGCATCGAAACCCTGTGGCCAGTGCCCCACCGCATCAAGGCCGGCGGCATTGAGCTTCTGGGCTACAAGGACGCCATCATTTTTCCGTTTCTTGTCACGCCAGCAGACAAGAATGCACCTGTCGTGATGGATCTCGCCGCTCAGGTCGGGCTCTGTGCAGAGCTTTGCGTGCCGCTCGATGCGGAATTTTCCCTGAAGATCCCGGCCTCTGGTGATCATGATCTCGGAACCGAGCTGCTGATTGATCGCGATATGGCGTTGGTGCCAACTGCCCCGCGTGACGATTTCACCATTACGGATATCGCACATGCCAGAACGGATGACGGCGGAGACAGCCTCATCATCAGCGCGCGTATTCCGGATGGATATGGTAAAAAAGATCTGTTCGTAGAGGCGCCAGAGGGTTGGTTTTTGCCTCTGACAACCCATATGGAAAACAACGTAGAAGGGCAGGATCGCTTTTCTCTACGTCTTGAAGGGCTCCCCAAGGACGCAAAAACCCAAGGGGCCAAATTGACTTTTACACTGACCAATGGCGATGAGGCCGTGGTTGAAACAAGAATTCTAGAAAAATAGATTTGAAGGAAAGAGAGGCCAAGATGATTAAAGTTGGCGACAAGCTTCCAGAAGCAACATTTCTCGTAATGGGAGAGGACGGTAAGGAACAGCGTACCGTGTCTGAGCTTTGTGCTGGCCGCAAGGTTGTCATCTTCGGGGTGCCGGGTGCGTTCACACCAACCTGCCATCTCAACCATCTGCCGGGCTATATCAACAGCATTGACGGATTGCACGCGCTGGGCGTCGACGAAGTAGCCGTTGTGGCTGCCAACGACGTTTATGTCATGGACGCATGGTCCAAGGCGAGCGGCGGCAAGGGCCAGATTACCTTCCTGGCTGACGGCAATGCTGATTTTGCAAAGGCAACAGGCCTTGATCTGGACGCCACGGCGGGCGGCATGGGCATCCGCTTCCAGCGTTTTTCCATGATCGTGGACAATGGCACCGTGACCCACTTCAATCTGGAAGAAAATCCAGGCGAGGTCGAAAAGAGTGGTGCAACGGGCATCATCGCCCAGCTCAAGGGCGAATAACAGCCCTCGGATTTCTTAACAGGCGAAGCTCTGGATGCTTTGCCTGAGATAAATAAAAAATGCCAGCGGCCGTCAAAAGCTGCTGGCATTTTTGTTTCGTTTCATGCTCAAGCGGCGCTGGCGCCCCTGTCAAACACATATTGCTTTAAAAGAGGCTGCCCTGCGCGTCGTCATCGCTCTTCTTGCTGCTTTTTTTGCGCGGGCGGGTCGGCTTTTGCGGCTCTTTGGCCTTATCCATCTCCTTGAGGCGCGTCAGGATTTCCTGCTCAATCGCTTCTGTGAGCTTGGCGGTTGCCTTCTCCAAGCGTTCCGCTGATACGTCTTCTGTGAGAACCTTGGCGACGGCTTTCTCAACCGGAGCATTCTCCTCTTTCGGAGTTGCTTCCGGTTCGCCTTCTGGTGTTTCCGGTGCGGGCACATTTTCAACCGGAATATCCTTGGCTTTGGCTACGCGCCGACGGGCTCGTTTGCCCGCGATGGTGCGCAAATGGGCTTCGATATCTTCCGCGGAAATCGCATCAGCGCTCATGATGCCGGTTGATCCGGCTTCGGGCGTGGCTCCAACCTCGTCCTCGCCTCCGTCCTCGGCTGCCGGGACAATGGCTTCAGGAGTGCTCGGCGGGTTCGCCATAGAGACCGGGCCGGGCTCGTAGCTATCAATCAGAGATGCGGTGGCGCTGATGGAGCCATCTTCGAAGCTGAGGCTGAGGGGGGAGCCGGGATTGATATGTTCGGCACGGCGGATCAGTTTGCCGTTGCGGTCGCGCACGAGCGCGAAGCCGCGTTTGAGCACGCCCTTGTGCGAAAGGCTCTCGAGCAGGCGGCTGGCCGCATCCAGTTGCTTGCGCTTCTGCTCAACGGTGAGAAGAGACACGCGATTAAGCCGCGCAGTCCGGTCCGTCAGCCGCTCTGTCTGTAGCTCGATGCGCCCCGTGACGAGTTCGGCGCGCAGGCGGACAGCGGTGCCCGAAAGCTGGGCGCGCTTGGTCTGGCTTGAGATGGCAAGACTCTTGTGCAGGCGATCACTGCGTTCGCCAAGGCGGTCTCTCTGCACCTTCAAACGCTCGGTCACAAGGGTGGGGCGCAAACGGCCCGCTGCGACATCCAGCCGGGAACGGCGCACTTGCGTTGAACCGATCAGGCCCTGCTCAAGACGTCCCGAAACCATGTCAAAGCGTTGACGGGCCAGCGCCAGAATGTCCCGCGGTTGCGGCAGGGCCCGCGCTGCCGAGCGCAAATCGGAGCGGCGGCGATCCATCATACGCGAAATGGCGCCATATTGCCGCAAATGTAGATCGCCAAGGGTGGCGACCAGTTCTGATCGCACCGGCAAAGCCACTTCGGCAGCTCCTGTCGGGGTGGGCGCACGCAAGTCGGCGACATAATCGATGAGCGTGACGTCGGTCTCATGGCCGACAGCGGAAATCACCGGAATATCACTCTCGGCAACCGCGCGGGCCGGGGCTTCTTCGTTGAACCCCCAGAGATCCTCAAGGCTGCCGCCGCCACGCGCCACGATAATCAGGTCAGGGCGCGGAATGGGGCCACCAACCGGCAGCGCATTAAAGCCACGCACACCATTGGCAACTTCAGCAGCGCAGCTCTCACCCTGCACCCGCACAGGCCAGACGATGACATGCACCGGAAAGCGATCACGCACACGATGCAGGATATCGCGGATGACCGCGCCGCTGGGCGAGGTGACAACACCAATCACACTGGGCAAATGGGGGAGGGGCTTCTTGCGCTCTTGCGCGAACAGCCCTTCTGCCGCCAGTTTTTTCTTGCGTTCTTCCAGAAGCGCCATCAGCGCGCCTGCGCCAGCTGGTTCCATATGGTCGATGACCATTTGATATTTGGACTGGCCGGGGAAGGTCGTCAGCTTGCCGGTGGCAACCACTTCAAGTCCCTGCTCGGGTTTGACTGCCAGCTTGCTGGCCGCACCGCGCCAGATGACGCCCGAGAGCACCGACTTGTCGTCTTTCAGATCAAGATAGATATGGCCCGATGCCGGACGAGACACCCGCCCCAGCTCACCACGCACGCGCACATAGCCGAACTGATCCTCGATGGAGGATTTCACCGCATAGGAAATTTCAGAAACGGTAAATTCGGCTGCATTGCTGGGCGCGCGTTCGACCATGATGATTCCTGATTGAGATTCGTTTGAATTGGTCCATTGGTGCCCATCTTTGCACCTCTGGTCAAGCATCGGGCCGGAGCTTTTGCGCCAAAGCGACACGGATCACACAGTGCCCTCTTGCTCTTGGGGGAAATTCAGCTAAGAAAAAGGGGAAAACAGATCGACCGAGCGAGGCCGCCATGTCCCATTATGATTTCAAGAGCCAGCGCCTGTGGGTGGAACAGGATATTGCCGAGCGGATTGCCATCCCGTGCGAACGGGCACAGGCGAACTATCTGCTCAATGTCCTGCGCATGCAGGAAGGTGACGAGATGCTCATCTTTAATGGCAGGGATGGCGAATGGAAGGTGGAAGTTCGTCCCATGGGCCGCAAGAAATGCGCGCTCATTCCGCTTGAGCAGGTACGCCCGCAGCCTGAGCCGGAGGCGAGTGATCTGCATTATCTGTTCGCACCTCTTAAGTCTGCTCGCATCGACTATATGGCGCAGAAGGCGGTGGAGATGGGCGTTAGCCAACTGCGCCCTGTCTTCACCCAGCACACGCAGGAGCGCCGCCCCAAGCTCGACAAGATGCGGATGAATGTCGTGGAAGCTGCAGAGCAATGCGGCATTCTGGCCATTCCCGAAGTGACAGAGGCGACCCCTCTTGCCAAGCTGCTGGCCAATTGGGAAAGCACTGACGAAGGACGCCACATTATCTTCTGTGATGAAGGGGAGTTGGGCAAAGATCCTTTGGCCATTCTCGATACCATTCGCGGGGAGGGCAACGCCGTGCCGCCATTGGCCGTCCTGATCGGGCCAGAAGGTGGCTTCTCGGCAGAAGAGCGCGAGACGCTGCGTGCATCTTCTTTCGTAACCCCCATTCCGCTCGGCCCCCGCATCTTGCGCGCCGATACCGCCGCAGTGGCTGCATTGGCCATTGTTCAGGCTGTTCTGGGAGACTGGACTGACCAGCCACACTGAGGAGCGAACCGGGCAAAGCAGTTGGGTTGATGGCCATGCCTGACCATGCGTCCGGGTTGCCGATTTGCCGCTGTGCTTGAGGGTTGTTTCCTTTGCCCTATGGGGCTAGGCTCATTTCACTTTCCAATGAAAGGCTGGCCAACCAAGTCAGTTTTTTCTTTTTCAGCACGATCCAGAAAGCCGTTCGATCATGTTCATGTCCGCCGAGGCCTGGGGCCTGTTTCTTGTTGCCTGCCTGATGCTCAATATCGCACCGGGGCCGGATCTTATTTTCATTCTGTCGCGCACATTGGGCCACGGTCGAAAAATCGGATTTGCAGCCTCGCTCGGCGTCTGTTCTGGTGCCTTGGTGCATGTCATGGCCGCAGCCCTTGGAGTGTCTGCCATTTTGGCAACCTCTGCCACGGCCTTCATGATCGTCAAATATGTGGGCGCGGGCTATCTGGTATGGCTCGGTGCCAAAGCTCTGCTTTCACGTGAGAGCGTTCTGCCGACAGAGGCCAAGCCGAAAAAGCAGCTTTCGACCTGGGCTGCCTATCGTCAGGGCGTGCTGATCGATGTGCTCAATCCCAAGGTCGCTCTGTTTTTCCTCGCTTTTCTGCCCCAGTTCATCCCGCATGATGGCACGCTTAGTGGGCATCAGATATTCTTGGATACCGTTCTGCTTGGTGCTATTGTCATTGGTGTCGGGCTGGTCATTGAGGCGGGCTTCATCATGCTGGCTGCGCCTTTGGGAACCTACCTACGCAACAACAAGACCGTTGCTTTATGGCTGGATCGCGCCTTTGGCGGCCTGCTCGTGAGCCTAGGGGCCAAGCTGGCTCTGACAGATTGATGATGCCATTTGCGGCGTTTCCGCAAGGGGGCGTTGCTGCTTTGAACTCATCCATCAAGGATGCTGCGTGATTGATCAATAAGTTTCATTTGTTGCTTCACGCACCATACTGTAGGGGAGTTCTGTAACAACATTGCCTGACCGGATTATAGTTTGGCCCGGCGTCTGGTATTTTCCGAGATTTTCTTTCATTGACCTGATCGGGAGCAAGCTGCGTCTTCGCTCAAGGCTTGCCCCGAATAATGTCCCAATTGCTGTAGTGAGGCCGAGAGCATGTCTGCCAGTACACCCAAAACTGCCAGTTTCGAAGGGGATAATCCCGTTTTGGGTATTCTCCTTATGGTGCTCTTCTGCATGCTGATTCCCTTTAGCGATGCCTGTCTGAAGCTGCTGGGAGAAACTGTGCCGGTGCTGACGGTGATTGCTGTGCGCTTCAGTCTCCAGTTTTTGTTCATGGGGACCATCATGCTGATCAGGCAACGAACCATCAGCCATATCTTCCGCTTGTCTTCCTATATCTGGTGGCGGCTTCTGATCCGCGCGGTGATGCAGATTTCCGGGATTGCTTTCATCTATATTGGCCTCATGTATATGCCGTTGGCGGATACAACAGCCATTTGCTTCATCTATCCGATCCTGATGCTGCTGGTTGGTCATGTGGTCATGAAGGAGGTCGTCGGCCCCCATCGCATTATGGCCGCTCTTGTCGGTTTTGCCGGTACGTTGATGGTGGTTCAACCCAATTTCATGGAAGTGGGATTGAATGCTCTGTGGCCTGTGGGCGTCGCCTTCACATTCGTGATTTTCATGCTCGCAACGCGTCAGACGAGCCGTGGCATCGATCCTGTCACGGTTCAGGTTCTGTCCGCTCTCATTGCTCTCGTGATTGTTGCTGTGCCCATTCTGCTGCTCAATGGCGAGGGCTTTGAAGCATTTGATCTGAAATCACCCTCAAGCGAAGAATGGCTGTTTCTGGTTGGTGCTGGTGTGATCGGCTCGCTCGGACATCTGTTGATGACTGCGGCGGTTCATCTGGCTCCCTCTGCCACTCTGGCGCCGATGCAATATCTGGAAATTCCCTTTGCCACTCTCATCGGATGGCTCATCTTCTCCGATCTGCCCAACAGTCTGGCTGCATGGGGCATTGCGGTGACCGTTGCTGCCGGACTCTACATCATCTACCGTGAGCAGAAGGCCTTGAATGAGAGCCGCAGACAATCCCCCATCGAGTTGCCAGCCGAAGAGATCGTCTGATTGAGGTGACTGCTTGCACAGATTTTTCAAATCTAGCGCAGCTCACCCATTGTAACCCCTGTTTCGAATGCCTAATTTGACAATACGTGACATATGAAAAAGCATTGTCGCGCTTGCCATATTTCAAGGAGCCTGTTTCATGGCCGCTTCCCAAACCAAAACTGAAGCCCTGACCCTTAACGACCGCAACGCTCTGATTGAGTCCATTTCGACAGGGGAGAAGCCAAAGGAAAAATGGCGCATCGGCTCCGAACACGAGAAATTCACTTTCTACAAAGACAACTTTACCCCTGTCCCTTATGAGGGGGATCGCGGCATCGAACGCCTGCTGCTGGGCATGGAAGGCCTTCTGGGCTGGAAGCGCATTGAGGACAAGGGAAAGATTATCGGCCTTGTCGACCCCATCGAGGGGGGCGCTATTTCCCTTGAGCCGGGTGGCCAGTTCGAGCTGTCTGGTGCGCCGCTGGACAATCTCCACCAGACCTGCCGAGAAGTGCATCGTCATCTGGCGCAATTGCGCGAAGTGGCAGACCCGCTAGGGATCGGTTTTCTGGGGCTGGGCGTGTCGCCCAAATGGCACTTGGATGAAGTGCCGGTGATGCCCAAGAGCCGCTACGATATCATGATGAATTATATGCCCAAGGTTGGTAGCCGTGGGCTCGACATGATGTTCCGCTCTTGCACCATTCAGGTCAATCTTGACTTCTCAAGCGAAGCGGACATGGCGCAGAAGATGCGCGTCGGCATCGCTTTGCAGCCCATCGCGACAGCGCTGTTTGCCAATTCACCCTTCATTGATGGCCACAAGAATGGCTACCAGTCCCTGCGTGGGGCGATCTGGCATGATACCGACAAGGACCGCACGGGCATGCTGCCGTTCGTCTTCGAAGAAGGCTTCGGCTATGAGCAATATGTCGACTGGGTGCTCGACGTACCGATGTATTTCATCGTGCGCGACCATACTTATTACGACATGACCGGCCTCACCTTCCGCGAATATCTTGGCGGCAAGCGCAAGGACGGGATGCCTGATACCGAGCCGACCCTGCAAGATTGGGAAGACCATCTCACCACCGTATTCCCCGAAGTGCGCCTCAAACGCTATATCGAAATGCGCGGTGCTGACGGAGGGCCTTGGCGCCGCATTTGTGCGTTGCCTGCTCTTTGGACCGGTCTGCTTTATGATCAATCGGCGCTTGATGCGGCTTGGGATCTGGTTAAAGACTGGACAGCAGAAGAACGCGAGGCTCTGCGCATCGCAGTGGCCACGCATGGCCTCAAAACCCCGTTCCGTAACACCACCGTTCTGGAGCTGGGCAAGAAGGTTGTTGAAATCGCCCGCAAGGGGCTGGCCGCTCGAGCGCGGGTCAATGGGGCCGGTTTTGATGAAACCCAGTATCTGGCTGCATTGGAAGAAACGGTCACGCTCGGTCTGACGCCATCCGACCAGCTTCTCATGCGCTATAACAACGAATGGGGCGGTAACATCAATCGCGTCTTTGAAGATTTCGCTTATTGAGCATCTATCGTTTTTTCGATAGAGAAGGGCGCTGTCTGGTCTTTCCTCAAAAGGATGGTCAATACAGCGCTCTTTCTTTATGTGCTTTCAAGATGCAAACACATTCTCGAAGGCACAGACGGAGCCATATCCTTGCCACGAAGCGTTGCACAAGTCGATTTGTCCTGTGGTGCGTGCGAGGGGCTGTGCTAGGATGACGCGACCTGTCAGAGGGGGAGATGTCATGAAAGCAGCCATTCGAATGACCCTTTCCGTTTTGCCGTTCGTCTTTTTGACAGCCTGTGTGCCAGCAAAGATAAGCGGACAAAAGCCGGACGGTACGAAAATCAAGATCTTCTTTTATCCCGGCGGGCCGAAGCTCGATGATCTGGTGATTTTTGAGGGAAAAAACTATTTCGGCAAGGTGTCCGAGCTCGATAATGATCCGGCCAATGACATCCGCTTTACCCTGAATGAGGGCAAGACCTTCATCGCCGAATGCACAGCGGTGCAAGTGGACAAGGCCAACACTCCAAAATGTATGGAATATGAAATCTACCGCAGTGACGATGACGCTGTTCCCGAGCGGACGGTCTTTTATCGCCCTCGCTGGTATTAGGCACAACTCCGCGCCCTGACTGTTCGCTGAACAGAGGCTATAACGCCCCTCTCAGCGATGACAGCAAGGCCTTTAGGCAGAAGATGCGCGTGCTATCATGCCAGGTAAGAGCTAGCGCCAGCGGCCAACCATTTCCACGAAGCCGTCGCCGGTGACTTCCTCGCCATACATATAGCCGTTGACATTGATCTTGCCGTCAAATTTGATCAGGTTGCCAATCTTGGAAACCACCTCGCGCTGCTGGTAGGGCAGGCTGATTTGCAAGCAAGTCTCGAACGGTTCGTGGGAAAGAACCACATGACGCGGATAACGACGCCCCGAAAGGCGACTATCCATGAAGTCGTTCATTTCCAGCGGGTCAATTTTCTCGACAATATGGGTGCCGTCAGGCAGCACCACCGTGCAGCAGGTATCCTGCCGATTGCGAGCAAAATCCCACAATTGCGAAACACTGAGCCGGATGCCGTTGTCGAGCTGCGGATACAGATTGATCCACTGACGCTGTTCCAAATTCCGGTCCAGACTGAAGCGGCGTGGCAAGGCACCGAACTGGCGATTGAGCCACATGGCACCGGTTACGCTTTGTGGTTTGCCCATGAGTTCCACATTGCCGGAAAGCTGAATGGCCGGCAGGGCGAATTTATATTGCTGTGCGCCAAGGAAGTGGAAATTGCCTTCCCCGTTATTCACCAGGATGGGCGCGTTGACGTGGCCGGAGAGCTCGATGGACGCATCGGGGAGCTCGGCATTGATCGTCAATTCGTTGCCGCTGCCATAGATATCCAGCTCACGAGTCGAGAATTTGAGAGACTGCTCACTGATCATGATGTCCTTGAGAGGAACAGTATTCTCCACCTCGCGAATCCAGCCGGTGTCCTGATCCATCAGGCACATGCTGACAGAAATCTGGGCCTCGCTGCCCCGTTGCTGGATGATGAGTAGATGCACACGGAAACTGAAATGCTTTCCGCCGCCACGCAAGCTGGTCGAGAATTGCCATGATTCCAGAGGATGCAGGCCACCATGCCAAGCGAGGTCATGGGCGAGGCTTGCATTGGATTTTTTCACCATCTTGCCGCGATAGGGGGCGTGAAAGGTGATGTCTTGGGTTGTTTGAGCCTTATTGAGTTGCATACAGGACCTCCCTCTAAGCAAATTCCGGTCTGCGACGCAGTTGCCGCTGTTGGATGAAGCGCCAGGGTTGGCTGAAGGGCGGTTCGGAAAAGGTGTCTCGCTGGCTTTCATTGGCGCACGAGAAATCCGGGGACCTGTCTAAGTCTCCGACGTCCTCCTAACATCGAAGCTGATGACTCATGCGCGAAACTGGTACGACGAAAAGGATTGCCGACACTTGTACGAACACGCCTTGCACTGCCTCCCTGAGCAGTTCTGCTTATTTTTCAAGGTTTGCCTTCTGCTTACAGCTTGTAGAACAACAATGTGTCATAAATATTATTGCCACTTGACTTTGTAAGCGATGTGCATTGGTCGTTAGAGTTCGACTCGTGATACCCTGCAAGTATATGTTAGCGCTTAACTATGTAGTTTAGTCAAGGAAAATATTGTCACGTGAGCGATTTTTAATTTTGTACTGTTTCCGGCATAAATGATTGCTATATCAACAGGCAAAATACTGGTGTTCATGCTATAAAAATGGACAATAATGCAAGAATACCAGTATGGTGGTAGGCCTGAAATTATAGCTCTTATAAGTTAGTCTTGACTCAAGAAAGAAATACCAAGCAGCCTCTCGCTCTCGGCCCACAAGCGCGCTGAGCGCTCCAGATCCAGTGCATGGGGGGCGATGTGGCTGAGCGAAACCGGCCCGCGCATGTCGAGAAAGCCGGTCGGGCCATAATAGGCGCCTCGCTGCGCTTCCAAACCGGCGGCCGCTAATACGGTAGGGACTGCGCCCAATGCGCTTGGTTGGGCAATAAGAGCATTGAGAGGCTTGTAGATCATGTTCAACAGACCTGTCGGGCCGGTGCTTTGTAGGTTAGTGTTGGAATATCCCGGATGGCAGGCAATGGCGATGGCCGGGCTCTGCTCTTTGGCAAGACGTCGATCCAGCTCAAGGGCAAACATCAGATTGGCCAACTTGCTTTGCGCGTAAGCCTTGGTTGAGGAGTATTTCTTTTCTCCCATCAGATCGCCAAAATGAATGCGGCCCAGACGATGGGCGATGGAAGAGACCTGAACCACGCGCCCGCCTGCCGCTTCCACCCGATCCAACAGCAGGCTGGTCCAGAGAAAATGACCCAGATGGTTGGTGCCGAACTGCAATTCAAATCCATCTGCTGTCTGACGCTTTGGTGTCTGCATGATGCCCGCATTGTTGATGAGCCCATCGATGCGCTGAGTGATCGCGCGCACGCCATCAGACGCCCTACAGATGCTGGAGCGGTCTGCCAGGTCAAGGGTCACCAGGTTGATTGTGCCGGTGCAAGTGGCCTCGAGTATCATGCGCGCCGAGGCGGCTTTTTGTGTCGACCGGCACGCCAATATGAGGTCGGCACCCTTACGTCCAAGCATCTGAGCAGCCTCAAGGCCGATACCGGAGTTGCCGCCAGTGATGACAAAGCACTTGCCGGAAAGGTCCGGCAAGCGGTCTTCACGCCAATTTTCAATCTTGTTTTGTGAAATAGTGTGTTCGTTCATATCAAAATGTCCAAAGGGCTTGAGAGGAAATAACGGAGAGGGTACGGTCAAAGATCAATATACATAGTTTACAAAATGGATAAAAAATGTTAACTATGTAACCTTAGTGTGGTAGAGCCAAGATGAATGTCAATGAAGTAGTGATGATCTTTTGCCAGTACGGCTTCCGAAAAGCCTCAATGGAAGACATTGCAAAGGCTGCCGGCTTGTCGCGCCAATCGATCTACAAAAAATTCAAATCCAAGGAAGGTGTTTTTGAGTGGGCCATCATGGCTCTGACCCAAGACGCGCATGCAGCCGCCATGGCTGCTTTGAATGATGAGAGCCAGCAAGGTCCGGAGCGCATCATAGAGGCATTTGATCGTTGGGCTGGCGATTTCGTGCCCATGATACGCGGCACACCGCATGGCTCGGAGGTTTTGGAGCGCGCTCTGGAGATCTTTCGCCAAAAGGGGCATGCAGGAGATGACCTGCTTTATTCCAATATGGCGCGGCTACTGATCAAATGTGAATTGGCAAGCAACAGGCAACAGGCTGATGATAAGGTTTTTGCGCTTTCAGCCAGTGCAAAAGGGCTTCTGCTGCGCGCAGAAAGCCCGCAGGAATTCACCGCAGGCATGGCGCGTATCGTCAAGGCAATTTCATAGCAAGGAAAAACGCCACGAAAACAAGCGGGCCCGATTATCAGGCGTTTCCCCGGAGCGTTGGTTCCGGGGATCATATGTTGTCATCTGACGAAGAGAGACAAGACAAGGTGAGCCGCTCTAGAACCGTAGCTGAATCAGTCATAACTACGACAGATGCGGTTTAGCAACTCTCAGAGTCTGCACCGACGACGCGGACCATTGTAAGGTTGGAATGTGCAATCCCAAGCGCGGAAGCTGCGATACCGCATCGAGCAGGCACGAACGTTACAATAGCGTGGTGGTGGTGGCCGATAGATGACCCTTGGCCGTGGACGCCAGCGCGGATAATACCGTCTGACCGGAGGACGCCAACGCCTGACGGGCGGAGGGCGGTTCCAGCTGCGTGGCGGAGGGGGCGCAAACTGGGCGGTTGCCGTGGTTGGAAGAGCAAAGCTGCCAAACGCGGAGAAGACCAATGCCAAAGCGACCAGATAGGTGAGTTTCATGATCGTAACTCCTGTCGCAAGAGTGGAATGAAAGCTCAAAGCGAGCAAAACGCGATACAAGGCCTCGGCACCATTATCCCACTTTTCGCCATTCTGGTCGAGACGTATTTATGTAGCAGGGTAGGCACCTGCAGTCCGTGCGAAGACACTATGATAATCATGACTTTGCATGGGGACCGGAAAATTAATTTTTGTTTTCAAATAAATGACCCTGCTGCTCTGGGAAGAGCCCAAAACGCATCTGCTGATAAGGCCATGCCAAGAGAGAGGCTTTGCCAAATGGGGCATCAATATGTTTGATGCAACCTGCAACTTTTCTCATTGGATTGAATTGTGGCCATTTGATAATCTGCGCTTCTGTTTTGGCGCAGGATAGATCCTCCTCGCCACATTCTCAGGATAGCAAGATGAGCGCAGCAATCATTCCTCCTTCTCAGGCAGGAACTCCGGTTCGTGAATCCGCCAAGGCCTCCACTATGTCCGGCAAGGATATAGGGCTTTATGGTATGATGATCGTCGTCTGGGGGACCAGTTGGATCGCTATGGCCCATCAGGTCGAAATCGTGCCCGCTCTGATCACCGGCGTCTACCGCTTCACGCTTGCTGCTGCCGTGACCTTCCTATGGGCCTTGCTGGGCAAGTATCCGCTGCGCTTTCCTCTGCAGGTGCATCTGCGGCTGGCAATGGTCGGCGTCTTCATGTTTTCGTCCAACTTCGTCATGTTCTATTTCGCTGCAGGCTATATCGCCTCCGGTCTCATGGCGGTGATCTTCTCGCTGGTCAGCCTCTTCAACATCATCCTAAGCGCTCTGTTTCTTGGCATGCGTCCAACGAAATTGGGCATGGTGGGCACGGTGCTGGGATTATCTGGGATCGGGCTGATTTTCTGGCCCGAAATCAGCGTCAATGCTGGCGACCAAGGAGTTCTGTATGGGCTGGGCTTTGGCCTCGGAGGGACGCTGCTCTTCTGCACCGGCAACATTCTGTCTGTCTCGAACAGGAAATTCGACATACCGCTCATCAGTGCTAACTGTTGGTGCCTGACTTATGGTTCTCTCTGGCTTCTCTGTCTGGCGTTGGTGCTTGATGTGCCCTTCATGATGGACTGGAGTGTGGAATACTGGATTGCCATGGCCTGGCTGGTCATCATGGCTTCTGTAGTGGCCTTTTGGGGCTATATGACCCTGCTGGGCTCCATTGGACCGGCGCGGGCAGGCTATCTCACCGTGCTTTTCCCGATTGTCGCGTTGCTGCTGTCCACCCTGTTTGAGGGCTATCAATGGTCCTTGTGGGGGCTCATCGGGCTGGCGGCGATCATTGCGGGCAATATTCTGGTCATGCGAAGTGGCCGCAAGCAAGCTGCCCTTTAGGCTGCTGCCTGGAGCAAAACCCGTATAACGGCTTGGGTAGATGAGGCTTCAGTGAAGCCACGGGCTTCCATCAGACCGAGGATGCCATTGGGCAACGGTTCCATTCATCTCGGCAATGTCGAATACGGGCTCGGGGGAAGGGCGAAAACTAAGGATGTAGCCAAGAAACTCATCCTGTTTCTTGAGCAATTGTCCGCGTCGGTAATAAACAAGGATCGTGCAGAACTGCGCACCGCACAAGCTGCTCCGCTCCAGGCCACCCTTGCAATGGAGCCCTTGATGGGAGAGCACCAGATCCAGCTTTCCGTCCCCGTTCAGATCAACCTCGAAGACACCTTGGTGATGAAAGCGTCCTGCGCCACTTTCGCAGCCCGCTTCGATCTGTTGGTTGAGCAGGTAAAGAGTTGCCTTGCTGCGGGGCGCCCCAAAGGCGCTGTTACCAACGAGTGCCAACAGTCCAGCCACCAAGCAGACAATCAGAACGCGTGCCGCTTTGTCTGGAATGAGAGCATCCCCGTTCATATGTCCCCCCATAGTCTGGTGTCCCCCACAGTCTGCCCTCAAATGTCTGAAACCGCGCGATCCGTCTTATTCTGCGGCCAGCGCAGCTCCGCCGGAAACATTGTCCAGTGCATTGACGATATGAGCGGCCAGCGCATTATGGATTCGGTCTCGCGCATTCTCCGAGCGTAACAGGGCGATATCACAATGCTTCATTTCGGGGAAGCCTTCCCGTTCTCCCAGAACCCGCATGTCCGAAGTAAGGGCGCTCTCCGGCAACACGGAAATCGCCAGACCAGCCATTACGGCGCCGGTGTGGGCTGCTGCAGAGGAGCTGACATAGGCAATGCGATATTTCTTTCCGGCTTTGGAAAGAGCCTCAGTGGCCGCCGCCCGCCAAGAGCAGGTCTTGGTGCCAAGGGCCAATGGAATGGTCGACTGGCAATGCACGGAGTGATGCGCAGAAGAAACCCACAACAGGGGCTCCGAGCGGATAATGCGTCCATTGCGTTCTTGTGTCCGATTGCCATGGGTAACAATGCCCAGATCCAGCCGCCCGTCCTGAATGCGCCGATGGATGCAGGAGCTTTGCTCGCATACCACTTCAATCTCTATGTTGGGGTGGGTAGTGGCAAAACTGGCCAGAACCGTTGGCAGCAATCTTGGCGCATAATCGTCAGGCAATCCGAGGCGGACCTTACCGGACATGGCATCGGAGGAAAAGGCGGCGATGGTTTCTGCGTTCAGAGACAGCATGCGCCTTGCATAGTCCAGCAAACGCAGGCCGGCGTCTGTAACACGACTCTGGCGGCCATCGCGCACGAAGATCGTTTGTCCAACCCGTTCTTCCAACCGACGCATCTGCATGGACACAGCGGACTGCGTCTTGTTGACCTGCTCGGCGGCCTTGGTGAAGCTACCAGTTTCGGCAATAGCAATGAAAGTTCGAAGCTGGTCCAGATCGAGAAGGGCGTTCATCAGCAATCTCCATGTGCCTTGATATGTGCCTTTGGAATGTGCATCCAAGGCATTCCGCTCAGCGCGCAAGGTCATAAGCAAAAGCGATCAATATGTCTGATCAATATCTATCATTGATCCAGATTTAGATCTATCAAAAATTCAGATGGTTTCTATAAAAAACATTCGTTGGATTTATTGTTCTCTTTTTGAGATAGTTGTTTACAACAACAAAGGACACTTGCCGATTGGCTGTATCTTAGGCTTTTCGCCACTCGGTGCATACGTCTTTTGAATTTTGGAATTGGTGGTCTTGGCTGAGAGCTTTTCGAATCTTGCGGCCCGATTGCCGCAGAGAAACAGCCTTCGTTCAAACCTCTATCGATGGTTCTGCATCGCGAGAGGGGAGAGGAAGTCCAAGCCAAAGGAGACAAGACATGCTGACAGTATTTCTGAATTCTGCATTCTCATCGGCAATGGCCGGCCTTGCTCGCCTTGTGACTGCGGGGGCGACCATCATGCGTAACCGCGCTGCCCTGAAGAGTCTTCGGGAGTTGGATGAGCGCACCTTGGCTGATATCGGCCTGACACGAGGAGATGTGATCACCGCTGCATCGCAGCCGCTTCACAAGGATCCGATGCTGATCGATCCGTTCGATGCAAAGCGCCGGATTCATGCCCGTGAACTGGAAGTGCTGGCACGCTGGGCGCGGCCAGAGATTGAAGAGAGACAGCCGCTTCCAGCAGAGAAATTGACCGCAATCGAACAGACGCCGGTTTGTTGCGGATCAGAGGGAGCCTAGTAGCCGCACTGCCTGACCGTCGGCAGCTCCCGAGACGGTCGCCCATTTGATTAAGCAGCCAGGGGTCGTCCTTGAGACCCCTGTTATCCTTGGCCCGCCACTCGTGGCGGGCCTTTTTTTGTCTGGGAACGAGTGAAAACATGATTCTGAGCAACAGAGATGACGCGGCGATCTCTCTCTTGTCAGATCGTATCGTTTAGCCGATGACAATCACATGCACGGCGCGCGGCCCGTGGGCTCCGAGCATGATTTTCTGCTCGATGTCTCCCGAGCGTGACGGGCCGGTGATCATATTGAGTGCGCGCGGCATGTGAGCCGTGCCACTCATATCACGCAACTGGTCGTGAATGCTCTCATAATCGCCCGCAATGTCGTTGGCGTCGAGGACGATTATGTGGTTCTCAGGCAGGAAGTTGATGGTGGTCGGGTTGTCCGGCCCTGATGCGAGCACGGCTGTGCCGGTTTCGGCCACTCCCCCCATCGCGTGATTGACGCCCACAAGGTCTGTGCCGTCAGAGGGGCCAATCGTGCGCACCAGTTGCGGTTCCGTGCGCCAGTTTACCGCTTTCAGACGCGGTTCTTCCCCCATGACGATGGCTTGTGGCAGATTATGGTCCCGCAAATACTGGGTGATGGCACCGGGCAAGTCATCATAGCTGCCAATGCGTGCCGTGGTCGAAGAGACCCGCTCGGCATAGTCCATGAACATGGCGACCTTCTCATAATGGCCCACCTGAGCTCGCTTGGGCACGATGCCTTTTGGTCTGGATGCGAGGCGCTCTTGCACCTCTTGACGCGCCTTATTGCGGTTCGGGTCGGCGCCTTCGCTGACAGAGGCGAGGGACCGGCGGATCTTGCCAAGGATGGCTGATTTGGCTGCGCTGTTGTCGTGACGCTCACTCATGCCGCATCTCCCTTCGTCTGCCCACGTCCGGCCTCACGCTCCGCCCACATCTGCTGGAAGGTCTTGCCCTCAGGGGCAGGGAACTCGCGATGCTTGGTCCATCCTCCGGCGGCGGGCAGGCGACGCATCAGGGCTGTTTGTGGTGCCAGATATTTCATCACCCGCATGCCAATGCGCATTGTGCGGTGATAAAGCTTGGGGCGGCGTGCAAAATAGGCCCAGCCCTTGAGCCCCCAACGTTGTGGTGTGGGGTTGAGATGGCGCTCATATTCCCTCTCGCGCCAATGACGCAGCATCTTGGGCAGGGGGATGCGCATCGGGCAGACACTCTCGCAGCGCCCGCACAGCGTTGAGGCATTGGGTAGATGACCTGCCTTGTCCACTCCGACAAGGGATGGCGTCAAAACGGACCCCATTGGCCCTGGATAGACCCAGCCATAGGCATGGCCGCCCACGGCATGATAGACCGGGCAATGGTTGATGCAGGCCCCGCAGCGGATGCAGCGCAGCATTTCTTCAAAATCCGTGCCCAGCATTTCCGAGCGACCGTTGTCCAGCAGCACGACATGATACTCTTCCGGCCCGTCAGGGTCTTCGGGCCGGCGCGGACCGGTGGAAATGGTGGTGTAAACGCTCTGTTCCTGTCCCGTGGCCGAGCGGGCCAACAGGCGCAGGAAGACATCCAGATCATTAAGGGTCGGGATCACTTTCTCGATGGATGCCAGCACGATATGCACCCGGCTGAGGGTTTGCGTCAGGTCACCATTGCCCTCGTTGGTCACGATCACCGACGAGCCGCTTTCGGCCACCAGAAAGTTGGCGCCCGTGATGCCGACATCGGCTGCGAAATATTTCTCGCGCAACACCTCTCGCGCTTCACCAAGCAGGGTGACCGGATCATCCAGATTGCGGTTCGGGTCAAGATTGGTGTGGGCACGGCGGAAGTCTGCTTCCACCTGATCCTTGGTCACATGCACCGCAGGCGCGATGATATGGCTGGGATGTTCCCCCCTAAGCTGGATAATATATTCGCCAAGGTCGGTCTCGGTCACTTCCATGCCATCGGCTTCGAGAAAGGCATTGAGCTGCATTTCCTCCGAGATCATCGATTTGCCCTTGGTCATCGTTCGCGCACCGACCGAGTGACAGATATCGCGTACGATCTCGCAGGCATCCTGAGCCGTTTCCGCCCAATGCACATGGCCGCCGCTGGCTGTTACCTTCTTCTCGTAATCTTCCAGATAGACATCCAGATGCTTGAGGGCGTGTGTCTTGATATCGCGCCCCAGATCGCGCAGATCCTCAAACTCGGGCAGAGCATCAACCGAGGCTTGCCGCTTGCCGATAAAGCCTGCCTCGACATTCTTGAGGGCCTTTTGTAGAGTGGCGTCAGCAAGCGCGTCGCTTGCATTCTTCTTGAAATCGTGTGACTTGATTTCCATCTATCCGCCTCCCTCTAGCGACCGGATTTCTCGCCAATAGCCGGACCATCGGCCATGTCGGCCAGCACTTCGGCAATATGGCGCACCTGAATGGCCGACCCGTCGCGCTTGAGCTTGCCCGCCATATTCATCAGGCATCCCATGTCGCCAGCAAGCAAGGTGCCCGCTCCGGCCTTGGTGATATTGTCGGTTTTCTTGCCGACGATGGCGTTGGAAATATCGGGATACTTGACACTGAAGGTGCCGCCAAAGCCGCAGCAGACATCATTGTCAACCATCTCCTTGAGGTCCACACCGGGAACCGAAGCCAGAAGCTTGCGCGGCTGATCCTTGATGCCGAGTTCTCGGAGGCCTGAGCAGCTATCATGATAGGTGACCGAGCCTGTGAAATGGGAGGACACGGTCTCGATCCCGGCCACATCCACCAGAAAGCTGACCAATTCATAGGTTTTGCTTACGACAGCAGCTGCACGGTCCGCCCATTGTGGCTCATCGGCCAGAAGGGACGGATAGTGCTTGCGGATCATGCCCGCGCAGGAGCCGGATGGCGCGACCACATAATCATACCCTTCGAACGCCGTGATTACCTGTTTGGCCAGCGCTCTGGCATCGTCCTTGTCGCCCGAGTTATAGGCGGGCTGCCCACAGCAGGTCTGGTCTTTGGGCACTTCCAGCGTAAAGCCCGCGTCTTCCAACAGTTTGACCGCTGCAAATCCCACCGTTGGCCGGAACAGATCAACAAGGCAGGTGACAAACAGACCGACAGTCTTGCCGGTCTTATCCGTGCCTTTGGAGCCATCCCTCTTCTGGTCTGGCGTGGAGGGGGCGGAGAAATTCATTTCAATCTGGTTCATCGGTCTCGGTCTTTGTAACGCTCGGGGCTATCAATCAATCAAACAATCAATTGGCGTAATCGCAGTGATCCAAGCCATATAGTGGCCTTGCTGTCTGTCAGAGAAGATCTGCCTTGAGGCTCAAGGCGCCCCCCACAATGGGAAGCTCTTTTCCGGGAAACTGGTGTGTCGGCAGTCTGGAGATAAAAGAACAGATGCGCAAGAGTGCCAAAATAGCCACTGAGTGAAAAATACGCCTTACCCACTGGGAGGAGGCTATGAAGCGTTGCCTATCCTCAAAAAGGGGAAGGGCTGGCATTCTTCCTTTTTCACAGCTCGACTATGGAATGAGATTTCCTATTCCTCAGCAGAAGGCCGCTGAGGTGTATGCAGGATATCTTCTTAAAATCCATGGATTAAAGCGGCATCTGGTAAGCTGCATTGCCACGTCGGAGGTACCTCTTGCCAGCCGTCTTTTGGTCCTTACAAGGTGTCCATTGCGATTTGTCAGGCCAACGAATTCAAAAAAGGGCTTGTGTCTTGGCCCGGAAAGAGAAAAGATGGTGGAGCAAAATCGGAGCTGTTTGTGATGGTGTTGGTCAATGGATTGACCGAAGCTATCTTTGTTCCGCAGTGGGAGGCCCGGGCTTCTGTCTGTGATGATGACGTGCGTAGGTCGTATGCGCTCCTCCTAGCGGGTGAGCATGAGCATGGCCAGGTAATTTGCCCCGATTGCAACAGACCATTGAACGCGTAAAGCGTGAGGCCGCATTCGCCCTTTACGGCGATGTGCAGGAGATGCAAAGGGTCTATGGAGGAGGCAAGAGAGCTGAGGGTTTGCTAACCGGCACCTCGGCTCTCTTCATTCCCGGGGGCCGACCATTTCACGAAAGACTTTACCTGATTTCAAGGATGGCCATGCGTAAATTGATGGCCCCTGTTGCTTTCTTTTGCATTTTACGGGCACAGTCCACTCCGCATATTTTTCCATTTTGACTGTCTGAAAGAACACGCATGACCTTATCGTTGGCTACCTCCCTGTCGATTGCAACGCCAGATGACGCCCAAGCCATTGCCGAGCTGAAAGTGATCTGCTGGCGCGATGCCTATGAAGGGCTGATGCCCAAAGCCAGTCTCGATGGTTTGAATGCCGCAGAAGAAGTACCCCATTGGCGCGATTGGCTGGCTGACGAGTCTGCCGGGCTTGTGGCTCGCTTGCTGTGGCTGGATGGTACATTTGTGGGCTATGGTCTGGCTGGGCCGATGCGGCTGGGGGATCGACCAGGCAAGGAAATCAAAGCCGATGGCGAGCTCTATGCTCTTTATATTCACCCGGATTTCCAGCGTCGCACGTTCGGACGGACGCTTTTGTCTGCGCTCGTTGATGCAATGATGACTGAAGGGTACAAGAGCATCGGGGTATGGATGATTGGTGGCAATATGCGGGCCGAACAATTCTACCTCAAGCTGGGCGCTGAAGAGGTTACCAAACGGGTGGAGATCCACCATGGCCGCATCAGCTATCGCGAAAAGGGCTGGATCTGGAGCGATCTGCCCAAGCTTGCGGCACGATTGACGATCCGCCCGGTCTAGCGCTTGGCTGTTTGCGCAAAAAAATCCCGGCACGAATGCCGGGATTGAATGGTGTCGCTTTTGATGCTTTGCTCCTCTGGTGCTGATGGGGGTAAGCACAAATCAAAGAGCCTATTCGGCAGAAAATGTTTTCAGATAGGCAATGACGTCTTCGCGCTGATCTTCCTTTTTCAGCTTGAAGGTCATCTTTGATTTTCTTTTCACGCCAGCTTCCTTGAGGAAATCCTTAGGATCCAAAAGATAAGCCATCAGCTTTTCTTCATCCCAGGTTTCGCCCTGCTCGCCCAGTGCGAGATAGCCGTCGGAATATTTGTAGCCATCAACGGAGCCGATCACGCGGCCGACAACGCCGTTGAGCTGTGGGCCCACCTTGTTTTCAGCCCCTTCACCGATCTGATGGCAGGCTTTGCATTTCTTGAAAACTTTCTCACCCTTTGCAGCATCGCCTTCAGCGAAAGCGCCCAGAGTGGAAGCAAGGAAAAACATTCCGGCAACAGCAACCAAACGTTTCATACTTGCGGTCCCTTTCTAAGATTGGCAGCCAGCGTTCCCCTCCTCAGGTCCGTGCATGACTGCTGGTCGACATAAGCAAAATATCGTACAGCCTGTTCTGATCAACCGGGCAAATCGGCACACTGCAGGTCTCGCGAAGCCATGCGCCAAAGTCAACGGCCGGTCTTGCCAGGCAGGGCTAGTAAACAGGCTGAATGGTTACAGCTCTCTGAATATTTGGCAAGAGACAGATTGTAGCACTTCTAAGAAATACGGATTCCCTTTGAATCGCAAGAGGGTAGAATAACCGATCTGCTAGCAGCCGTCATGCATGATGCAGATCAGCGTTAACCAAAAGAAAAAGCCCAAAAGCAAAGGTTGTTGCCGGGAAAATTTGTATATCGTTAAGTTTAATCCTTATTGTTCTCTGCAGAGCAAAAGAATTAATGCAGTGAAAATAGCGTTTTAAGAAGATTTTATCATCTCTGTCCTATAACGGTGGCTGAATTGTGCGACGGGACGGGAAATATGAACGCTAGTTCAAACGTGCCTGAAAGGGACCTTTACGCGATCTATGATGACCTGAGTGATGGTGTCATGATCATGGGGCCTACAGGCAAAGAACTTTATCGAAACAAGGCCATGAAGCGTCTTCCGGACCATCTGGAAAACCGCCTCATGAGTTTTGTCGGGATCGATGAGTGCATTTGCGAGAAAAGTCGGCACGAAAAACTTGTCTCCCGCTCTCAAATGGAAGGCTGGAGCTTTAATTGCTATGCCTATGGCTCGGGCAAGTTGATTCTCGTAAAATTTGACGACCAGCTGGGTAAACAGATCAAGGCCTTGCGGGCGGAATTCTCTGATGCGATCCGTGATGGCATGCCTGCGGCCTCAGCTGCAATGCAGGTGCTGCGCAATCACGTCAATTCACGCTGGGTTGCCATCGGTAGCCTCGATTTCAAGACCCGGAGCGTTGTGTTCGATCTGTGCTATGATGGTGCGCATCTTCAGGCAAACCGGCTGCCTTCGCTCAAATGCTTTGCTGATAGCAAGCCCTGTGAACATAGTCCTCTGATGACGGCAGATCTCTCGGCGCATTTCATCAATAGTGACGAAATCGCAGCTTACGGCATTGGCCATGTGATCGGCATGAGCATGCACAATCATCGCGATGAATGCGTGGGCTATGCATTGCTGGCCGATGAAGCCGAGCCAAACCAGATGAGCCAAAGCGTTACGCTGCTCAAGGAACTGGCCGTGCTCTATGGTCCCTATTTCGAGGTCAGTTCAGCCCATCAGAAGGTGAGCAAGGCCGTCGCTGATGCCAACACGGATGTTGTGACCGGTCATGGCAACCGGCGGGCGCTGGAAAGCTATTTGCAAGGATGCCTTGATGAAATGCAGCGTGAGCAGGACGAGTCCGACGTGCTCACCCTGTTTGACAGCAGGGCCATGCGCAATTCTGTTGTTATGTTGCTCGATCTGGATGGCTTCAAGCGGGTCAACGATGTTTTGGGCCATGGGGAAGGCGACAGGGCCTTGCGCCTCGTTGCCGATAGTCTGCAGGAAATAGATAGCAACAGCCGTGTCTTCCGTTTTGGTGGGGACGAGCTGGTACAGGTCTTCCCGCGCGCGGGCAATCTGGATTCCGATGAATTGCGTCTCTATGTCAACGATGTTGAGAGAAAGCTCGATAGCCACGGTTTCAAGGGGCTGGGGCTCAGCCTCGGGATCGTTCACCTATTCGAAGGCGACGGCTCCTACGCGTCGCTGATGACCCTTGCAGATGCGCGTATGTATCATGAAAAGCGCCTGCGTTCGGTTGCTTTCATTTAGGTGTAAAGGTCTGCTGGTGAGGCCGCATGGGGTGCTGCTTCCCGCTCTTGCCTGAAATCCTCTAACAGCCGTAAGGCCTTCTCATATTGCGCTAGAGAGGGAATCGCGCCCAGAGCAAGACGCACAGCCGAAGGTACCGGACTGGAGCCGACGACAAAGTGATGCGCCCCCAATACCGACATGCCGCGTCTGCCCGCTTCCAGTTCAAAGACCGCTGGATTCTGATCTTCTCGCAGATGAAGCCATCCGCTGAAGCGATCCGGATAAAGCTCAATTTTTCCTGCGAATATGGTCCTCGCAATGGCGTGGCGCTCGGCCAGAGCCGCCTGTTTGCGTAGCCGGTTCTTTTCTATTTCTCCACTATCGATCCAGTGCCGCACCAGTTCCGCCCCAATCGGCGAGGACATGGAGCTAATGTCTGTAATGACGCGCAGCAGCGAGGAGCGTACCGGTTGCGGCGCACAGATGAAGCCGGTGCGCAGGCCTCCGCCGAGAATCTTGGAGGCTGACGCTACGATGCAGGTCCGCTCTGGCACCCGGTTCCACATGGACTGATTGGGAGCAGAAAGAACGGGGCAGTAAGGGTCGTCCTCGATCACCCAGAGATCATGTCGCCGGGCGCAATCGGCCAATTCGTCAAGCCGCTTGGAAGAAGTCGGTCGCCCACTGGGATTATGCACGTTGGGGCCGATGAAGAGACCTGCCACCGGTCGTCGCTTGCAAAGCGCGTCAAGTTGGTCTGCGCTCATGCCTTCCGCATCTGCCCCAATGGGAGCCAGACGAACACCAAGGCGCGGTGCGGCATTGATCAGGCCGGGATAGCTCAGGGCTTCCAGCGCCAGCATGTCACCATCCTTGAAGATGCCTTGCAGCAATACCTGCAAGGCATGCTGTGCCCCCGAGGTCAACAGAATGCGATCAACGGGCGCGTCGATATTGTAATAGGAAAACAGATCCCGTCCGGCCTCCCTATGGCGCACGAGCCCCTCGATCGGTGTGTAATTGAGCACACGTGCGATTCCCGTCTGCCGGGCGAGCGCCTCGAAGGCTGCTCCCAAATCCGGGTCCAGATGGGAGAGAGGGAAATTATGAGCGAGATCCAGCTCTGAAAGCACTTCATCTTCTGGCATGAGCGGCGAGGTGGGGCGGTTTAGTGGCGCAACAAAGGTTCCCCGCCCGATTTCTCCCTTCACGAGCCCCATCTTCTCGGCGCGCTCATAGACACGGGTGATAGTGCCATGGGTTACGCCAAGAGCCCATGCCAGTGCGCGCTGGGGAGGCAGGCGCGTGCCTTCGGCGAGGCGTCCATCTGCAATGTCCCGCGCCATGATGTCCGAGAGGGCAATATAAAGAGGGCCTTCCAGACCAGTGATGTCCGGTTGCCAAGAGAGGGGCTGTTTCATGATCCGGTCTTCTCGCTTTGGCGGCGACTTTGATCGGCACGCCAGAATAATTGTCACTGTAACAATAAAACAATTGATACAAAAGTCCGTTTGTTGGCAAATTATGGCCTATAAATTGTATTAATTGTATCTATTTCTCGTTCAGGAATGCGGCGAGAGAAAAGGAGACAGGTGGCAAAATGGCTGATTGGTCGACATTGATGGCGTTCGCCGTGTTTGTATGCGTCATGTCCGGAACGCCGGGGCCGGGCAATCTGACATTCATGGCGCTGGGGGCAAAAGCTGGCTTTGGTGCGGTGGTCCGCCCCTTGTGCGGAGCCATATTGGGCGCAGCTATACTGGGGCTTTGCGTCGCTTTGGGCCTGGGCGCCCTGCTGATGCAGGAGGGTTGGATTGCGAATATCTTCCGCGGCTTGAGTATGGGCTATATGCTCTATCTGGCATGGCGCATCATGACGATGCACAAGGCGGACAAGAAGGACGCGGCGCATCTGTCTTTTGCGGAAGGCATTCTGATCCATCCGCTCAGCCCCAAAACATGGGCCATGTATAGCATCGCCTTTTCGCTCTATTTCAACCCTACCGGATCATTGCTCGATGAAACCGCAATTCTCATCGGTGGCTTTGCCATGGGAGGGCTGGTCTTCCATTCGCTCTGGGGCTTCATGGGAGCAAAGGTCATGCAGTTTCTGGGGGACGGGCGCAAATACCAGCTCTTCACCGCCACTATGGCTGTGCTGATGGTGGGCACCACGGCCTGGTCGCTCTGGGCCAAGACCGGTGCCTCATGAGGCACCTCCATTCGCATGAGCAAATCAAATAATGCCAAAGAAAAAGGGCCATCCCCCAGGATAGCCCTTAAAGTTGGATCCATAATCGGATCACTCTCAAGTCAAAAACAAAGCGTGGCAGATGGCACTCAAAAAATTCCCCTGTGCGCCACCTGACAGAGTCTGGTCTTAAAGGACCTTTACCGATGTACCGACCGGCACTCGTTCGTAAAGATCCATGACATCTTCATTGCGCATACGGATACAGCCGGAGCTGACCGCATGACCAATGGACCATGGCTCGTTGGAGCCATGAATTCTGTAAAGCGTCGAGCCGAGGTACAGCGCGCGGGCGCCGAGTGGATTGCGCGGGCCGCCTTCCATATATTTGGGCAAACCGGGCTGACGTGCACGCATTTCGGCTGGCGGAGTCCAACCGGGCCATTCAGCCTTGCGCGAAACCTTGTGTGTACCGGCCCATTCAAAGCCGGGGCGTCCAACACCAACGCCATAGCGGCGCGCTGTGCCATCCCTGTTTACCAGATACAGATAGCGTTCATTGGTGTTGATGATGATGGTACCCGGTTTTTCCGGGCCCTGATAATCAACCACCGTCGGCAGGAAGCGAGGATCTATGCCGCGGGTGCGTTTGGCCGCCACTTTGCGCGATGCTTCATAGGTCGGGCGAGCCGGTTTGGAAGCGATGCGGTTCATGCGTGGGCGCGCATCCACCGGGCGGGCGCTCATGCGTCCGGGACGCAGCTGCATCACCCATGGCTGGATTTGATCCGGGCTCAACATGACTGGAGGAGGAGGGGCATACCGCACCGAACTGGCGGAGACCGGCTGAGCAAGGCCGCCAAGGCCAAGAGCAACGGTGCAAGCTGTAAGAATCAGGTGCTTCATTTGCAGAACTCGCAATGTGAAATCGACGCCATTGTTGGCACTTGGGCCGTGATTGAAGCAGAAGCATTGGGTTTTGATGAGGTATACTTAATGAAAGCTTCTGTAACTAAAAATTATTCTACGTAATAAACCAATCGGAAAGGTTAATGAGAAATTGATATTTATCCCGATTAGATTCAGGGTTAATAAAATATAACAGCATTACTTTTATGCTTAACAAAAGGAAAAAATCTGGCTCCAAGCTGCGAATCCTGACCCAGTCTCGGCCAGACCCATGCAATTTGCACAAAATGATAAGGGGGCGTCTTACGCATGGTCAGCGCCTTGCGCTGCATTTCTTGTACGAGAGAGCGCAGGATTTCTTTAAAGCTTAAGGATATTGGGCTGGGAAAGAGGGAGGAACGGCTAGCGCAGACCCGTTACCCTGCGGGCATAGTGCAACAGGTCAGGGGTCAAGGGTTTGACCTGTTTGAGCGTCATGCCCGGACGCAAATGCGGGCTATAAAGCATATTGAGGATCAAACGGTCATACGGCGTGAAATAGTCGAAGCTGCTTTCGTCATTGAACACCGAATGAACAAGGCTTTTGTCATCATTGACCGGACCCAGCCCCTGCAGGATCTCCTCTACCATGCAGCGATGAAAAACCGAGCGGCCCTGATCGGAGACGATTACGGCATCCGAGCGTAGAATGCCCGAACGGCGTGACAGAACCCGCACGATGCACTGGCCGGGAACTTCCATACTGCGATCATTATAGACTTCATCCTGCACGGTTCGCACATAGTCTTCAGAATCGACCACATAGATATGAAAATTGGCATCTTTGCGATTATTGGCCATGCGCACCTGAAGGCCGGGAATGCTGATGGGCAGGCTTTTGATAAAGCGGCGCACAGTTCTGAGGCGGTTGAGTTTGGCGCGGTTGTCGATCCAGACCTTGACCGGCGCCACATATTTTTTGACCCGCTTTGACTGTCCGCCCCAACTGAGCGCCTTTATCTCGGCGCCAAACACGGTCTTGTAAAAGCCTTGCGCCACTTCATCATCATCATAGCGAGCAGCATGGGCAGGCATGGTCATCAGGCAGGCCCCGGTGAGAAGCACAGAGACGACGACGAGAAAGCGCAGCTGTGCCATGAACCTGCAGGAGATGCTGGCTTTGGTCAGTAACTTGTTGCTTTGTTTCTGCATTCAGCGTCTACACTCTACCCGGGATAAGAATTTGAGAAATATAAACAATTGCTTCAATTGACGCTGTGCGCCGCGCCCCGGTAGCAGGGCTGACCATACAATGGCCATTCGTGTCAAAAAGGTCAATTGCAAGCTAGTAGCAAAAGCAACAAACTTGCAATTGCCCGACCCTATTGTGCGCGTCCAGCATCCAGCTCCAACCGGAAGCAGGCCTTTATAGCCTGCAAGATGATAAGATAATGCAAATAAAAAACAAAAGTGGTTTTGGTCATTTTTGTACGTATTTGTCTTGCGACAAGTCTGCCAATTGTAGTGCAAGCTTTTTTCAACCAAAAAGCCATTAATTAAATTGCATTCAAAAACCTAATTTTAACGAAGCGCCGATATGGTTGCTCCCAATAAGTCTGTTCGACTTGGTGCCTGTTGGATTGCGTTTCGATGACCCGTATGTGTCGATTTGTGCTTTCCGGCCCCTTTTAGACAATAAGAGTAATTTGAGTTTGGGAGTATGATTGGAATGGCGCTGGCTACGAAACCATTTCGGATTGAACAGGTCTTGGGCGACGCAGTGACTCCCAGATCCATTGCAGCGAACAGCTCCCTTTCGAGCGAACAGCATCAGCAGATCATGGACGAGCTTGCTGCCCTGAAAAAGCTTGTAGAACCTGCTCAGGAATTGAATAGCAATCTGGTTGAGACCTTCCGCTCCGAATTGAGCGAAGCGGTCAAAATCAAGCAGGAAATGGACGAGATCTACGAGGCGATCGCCGAAACCAAGCGCGAAATCGCCACCCTGCATGTGAATGGTCTGCATTCTGCTGAAATGAACAGGGTAACCGATGAGCTCGACGCCATCGTGTTTGGAACCGAGCAGGCGACCGAGCAGATCCTGGAGGCAGCCGAAGTCATTGACGCGAATTCCACCAAGCTTTCCAAGACCCTGACGGGTGAAGAAGACCAGTGGACCCACGAAATTCAGGATGCAGTCATCGCGGTGTTCGAAGCCTGTAACTTCCAGGATTTGACCGGCCAGCGTATCACCAAAGTGGTCAATGTGTTGCGTTTCATCGAGGAACGCATCGTGTCCATGATGGAAATCTGGGGTGGCATCGAGCAGTTTCAGGAAATCGAAGTGGACAATCCGCTGGAGAAAACCGGCGATGCGGCTCTTCTCAATGGGCCAGCTCTGGCCAACGAAGATGGCGTTGCCAGCCAGGACGACATCGACGCCTTGTTCGACTAGCTTTTTGCGCAAGCAAAAAGCGTACAGTTTTCCAACATAGATCGAGCTCACAGCGACAGGTGCCTCACCGAGGCACCGATAGCCTGAAAATTCAAAAGCCTGCCAGCGTAGATCGCGCGGTGGGCTTTTCTTTTGACTTGTCGTTGTTGGTTGTGTATGGAACAAATATAGAACACTTTGCGTGGAGGCAGACCGATGACTGACGACAAGCCCGATTTCGAGCCCGTGGAAGGCCTTTTGGTCGGGGAAGATGGCAAGGCTCGTTGCTGGTGGCATGGGGGCAAGCCTGACTATCTGGACTATCACGACAAGGAATGGGGACGACCTGTCAGGGATGACAGGACACTATTCGAGAAGATCTGCCTTGAAGGTTTCCAGTCTGGCCTCAGTTGGTACACCATCCTGAGAAAGCGCGAGAATTTTCGCGCCGCATTCGCCAATTTCGAGATAGACAAGGTGGCTGCCTTTACCGAAGCGGACATTGAACGCTGTCTGGCCGATGCAGGCATCGTACGTCATCGCAAGAAGATCGAGAGCACCATCAACAATGCCAGAAGGGCGCGAGACTTGCAGTCCGAATTCGGGTCTCTGGCAGCCTATTTCTGGGCCCATGAACCGGGGCCAGCAGAGCGTCCCGAGCGGTGCAATTTTGCCGCCTTGGGCCCCTTGGGCAAGACAGATGCGTCAACGCGCATTTCCAAGGATCTCAAAAAGCGAGGCTGGTCCTTTGTTGGCCCGACCACCGTCTATGCATTCATGCAGGCCATGGGGCTGGTTAACGATCATCTTGAGGGTTGCTGTTGTCGCGATGAAGTGGAGGCGTTGCGGGCGGCTTTCGTGCGTCCACACGGGGAGTGACCCGCGCCAAAGGGCCAGCGGACGGTGACCCGCCACAAATATGTGCAAATAGTTTGGAACCATTCTTGTTCTGAAGTCTTGTTTGTTGAGGGAGCGAGCAAATTGACATAGGTCTACTTGCTCACGTGACCATATCTTTTGCCTATTGCTACGTCCAAATCGGTTGCCAACAGATATTCTTTCCGTGCTAAAGTATCGCATCGGCTTTTTTTGATTGTTTGTCGTATCAGTGAGCTGGAAGCGGTCACGGTTGCTCGGGCGGATAGCATGGGACCATGGCCTTTCGCGCAAAGACAAGAGTTTAATTCATTCCCGAGAGGATAAAATGAACGCAATTTCAGAACAATTAGGGGCCTATACGCCGCTCATCATCAATGTTTCCAAGGCCATTCTTTTTCTTGTTGTCGGCTATATTGTCGCCGGAATGGTCGCTCGCTTCATTCGCAATCGTATAACGCCGCTTGAGAAGGTCGACGACACGCTGGGCAATTTTGCGGCCTCCATGGCGCGCTGGGCTATCCTGACGATTGTCGTCATCGCGGTGTTGCAGCTGTTCGGCTTTCAGGCAACCAGTCTTGTCGCGGTGCTCGGCGCTGCGTCTCTGGCCATTGGTCTGGCCTTGCAAGGCACCCTTAGTGACGTCGCTTCCGGCGTCATGTTGATCATTTTCCGCCCCTACAAGTTGGGGGACTATGTCGACGTTGGCGGCACTGCCGGTACCATCCAGTCCGTTGATCTGTTCGTGACCTATATGGTAACGCCGGATAATGTGCAGATCATCATGCCCAACTCTAAGGCGTGGGGTTCCATCATCACCAATTATTCGGCGCAAACCACACGCCGCGTTGATCTGACCTTCGGCATTGATTATTCCAACAGCGCCGACAAGGCGATGCAGATCATTCTGGATCTGGCCAATGCGGACATGCGCGTTCAGAAGGTACCAGAACCATGGGTGGCTGTGACCAATCTGGGCGATTCCTCGGTCGATATCACCACCCGCCTGTGGTGCGATGCTGCGGACTATTGGGCGCTCAAATTCGATATGCTGAAGGCCGTCAAGGAAGCCTTCGATGAACAGGGCATCGACATTCCTTATCCGCATACTCAGATCATTTCCGTCAACCGGGACGAGAAAGCCGAAGCCTGATTTTGGCTTTTGAGGCAAGGAAAAACAAAGGGCGGCATGGGCTGCCCTTTTTCTTTGAACGAAGGTGGCTTTGAATGGAGGTGGCAAAGCAGGGGGCAGTGCGGTTTTGTCCGCGTTATCAGCTTTATGTCTGTTCTTAATGGGCGACTTTTACCCAATTTGCCCGAAGCTGACCCGTGCATGCCATTTTTGATGTCATTTACGTGAAGTTTCCTGCCCAACAGAGGCCAAAGCTCAGCTCTTCTCTTGCCGCTTTCCCTTGGATGGGCTAGGAAAAGCCCGCAAGGCGTGTCCTTTTTTCGGTGCACGCCTCTCTAACTTCAATTCTAATTCAAAAGTGACGTCCAATCATGGCAAAGAACAAAAAGCCCAACAAGCTCAAGGCCCGCCTGCCGCGCGGTTTTGTGGACCGGACTGCTGACGATATTCGCGCATCCGATGACATGCTCGCAAAAATCAAGGCTGTCTATGAGCATCATGGCTTTGATCCGATTGAGACGCCGACCTTTGAATATACCGATTGTCTGGGCAAATTCCTGCCTGATACGGATCGCCCCAATGCCGGTGTCTTTTCCGTGCAGGATGATGACGAGCAATGGATGAGCCTGCGCTATGATCTGACCGCGCCGATGGCCCGTCACGTTGCCGAGAATATCAACGAGATCCAGCTGCCTTTCCGCACCTATCGCGTTGGCTATGTCTATCGCAACGAAAAGCCTGGGCCGGGCCGTTTCCGTCAGTTCATGCAGTTTGATGCCGACACCGTTGGCGCGCCGGGTGTGCAGACCGACGCTGAAGCCTGCATGATGATGGCAGACACCATGGAAGCCCTCGGCATCGAGCGCGGCAACTATGTCATCCGCGTCAACAACCGCAAGGTGCTTGATGGGGTGATGGAAGAAATCGGCTTTGGTGGCGATGAGCATGCCGAAGCCCGCCTCACGGTTTTGCGCGCCGTTGATAAACTGGACAAGTTTGGCTCCGACGGGGTGCGCCTGTTGCTGGGAGAAGGCCGCAAGGATGAGAGCGGAGACTTCACCAAGGGCGCCGGTCTTAGCCCTGAAAATGTTGAGAAGGTGATAGCCTTTACCCAGGGTACCCTCGACATGGACAATGACGGCACCCGCGAACTGGACACCATGCAGGCCATTTTCGACGCCTGTGGTTATGGCGAAGATCGCATCAAGATCGACCCGTCCGTCGTGCGTGGCCTCGAATATTATACCGGTCCGGTCTATGAGGCCGAACTGCTGTTTGATGTAACCAACGAGAAGGGCGAAGTCGTCCAGTTTGGCTCCGTCGGAGGTGGCGGCCGTTATGATGGTCTGGTCAAGCGGTTCGTCGGGCGTGACGTGCCTGCCACGGGCTTCTCCATCGGTGTCTCCCGCCTGATGACCGCTCTTAAGAATCTCGGCAAACTGGGCACGGATATGGTCGTCGAGCCGGTGCTGGTTACCGTCATGGACGGGGATGTCGAGAGTCTTGGCCATTATATGAAGATGGTGCAGGAGCTGCGCGCCGCAGGCGTGAGGGCCGAGCTTTATCAGGGCAACTGGAAGAAGTTTGGCAACCAGCTCAAATATGCCGACAAGCGCGGCTGTCCGCTGGCCATCATTCAGGGCTCTGACGAAAAGGAAAAGGGCATCGTTCAGATCAAGGATCTGGAAGAAGGCAAGCGCCTCTCTGCTGAGATCGAGGACAACGCCACATGGCGCGAAAGCCGTCCCGCTCAGGTCGAGGTGCCGCTCGCCGAGATGGTAGAAACCGTCAAGAAGATGCTCGCAGATCAGGCCGCCGATCGGGATGCTGCCCGCGCTGCCGAGACGAAATAACCGCTCAGCCGGAAAAGGCGAGAGGAGATATCCATGACTCATCTGACCGAAACAATGCGCGCCGAACTGGCTCAACAGTTCGACGCGGCAGGTGCCAGAGTGATTGATCTGCCGATCCTCTATTCTGCAGACCTGTTTGTTGATCTCATTGGTGAAGACATTCGCCGCCGCCTCTATGTCGCCCCTGGCGCCAATGGCGAGGCGATGGCACTCCGGCCTGAATTCACCATTCCCGTTTGTCTGCATCATCTGCGCCATGGAGAGGCAACCCGCAAGGCGACCTATGCCTGCCTTGGTCCGGTGTTCCGCCAGCGCGCCGATGATGATCCAGGCGAATTCCATCAGGCAGGTATCGAGCAGATCGACCCCGAAGGCGGCTTTGACTTTGATGCGGCCAACGTCGCCAGCGCCGTTTCCATGGTGGAAAGTCTCTCGGGCAAGCGCCCGGTCGTGACCATCGGTGATCTGGGGCTGTTTTCTGCCTTGCTCAATGCCTTGGGCACGCCTGCCGTCTGGCAGCGGCGTCTGGAAGGTGCGTTTGGTGATCGCGCCGTGCTGGACCGCATGCTGAGACGTCTGGAACAGGGTGGCTCAGAAAGCCATGGGGCGTCTGCCGGTCTGGCTCGTATTCTCGAAGGCAAGGCACCGGAAGATGTGCGCGAGGCGGTTGAGGAGATGCTCGATATCGCAGGCCTTGCAGCCGTGGGTGGTCGCTCTGTGGGCGACATCGCTGAGCGTTACATGGAAAAGGCCGAACTCGCTGCAATGGCGGGCTGGGATGCAGACAAGCTGGCAATCATCGTGCGCTATCTGTCCATTGCCGGATCGCTCGACGATAGCCTCGATCAACTTCGTGCCTTCGATGCTAAAGAAGGCGGGCTGCTGGGCGATGCCCTTGCGGCTCTTGCCGATCGTATCACCGCCATTCGAGCCGCTGTGCCACAAGGCACAAAGCTGGTGTTCAAGGCCGATTTCGGGCGTCGCCTCGATTATTATTCGGGTTTTAATTACGAGCTGCATTTCGAAGGCGAAGACAAGCCGGTCGCCGGTGGCGGTCGTTATGATCGCCTGCTGGGCATTCTGGCCTCCCGCGCCAAACAGGGCAACGCGGTGGATGCGGTTCCGGCCATCGGCTTTGTGGTCTGGCTGGACCGGCTGACGCAAGCGGGCAAAGAGAGCTAAGGAGAGAGCATCATGAGCAAGACACCTTTGATCATCGCGATCCCCTCCAAAGGCCGCCTGCAGGAAAACACCAACGCCTTTTTCGCTCGTGCCGGTCTTGACGTGGCCCGTCCGGGTGGCGCGCGCAACTATCGCGGCCATCTCAAGGGCATCGACAATGTCGAAATCGCCTTTCTTTCCGCCTCAGAAATCGCCAAGGAGCTGAAAGCCGGTTCCGTTCATTTGGGGGTGACGGGTGAGGATCTGATCCGCGAGCATCTGGCAACGCCGGAGAGCTATGTCGACCTGCTGATCAAGCTCGGTTTCGGCCATGCCAATGTTGTCATCGCCGTACCCAAGGCATGGATCGATGTGCGCAACATGGAAGATCTCGGCGACGTGGCCATGGACATGCCTGCCCGTTATGGCCATCGCCTGCGCGTTGCGACCAAATATATCAACCTGACGCGGGCCTTTTTCGCCAGCCACGGCATCATTGACTACAAGATTGTCGAGAGCCTTGGGGCGACCGAAGGGGCGCCTGCTGCGGGGTCGGCTGATATCATCGTCGATATTACCTCCACCGGTTCGACCCTTGAGGCCAACAATCTCAAGATACTGGATGATGGTGTCATGCTGCGCTCGGAGGCTAATCTGGTGGCTTCACTGACGGCGGACTGGTCTGAGGAAGCCAAATCGGCACTGGGCGAAATTCTTGATCGGATTCAGGCCGAAGAAGCCGCCCGCACCGTGCGCGAGATCACCGCTTCCCATTATGATGCCGCGGCAATCAGCCAGCAGATCTGCGACGAGTTCGAAGCCGCTGGCGTGACTGCGCCCTATGGCCATAGCGACCATATCCTGCGCCTGCATGCCCCACAAAAGAGCGTTTATGCCATTGCTCGTCGCCTGCGCGAGCTGGGCTCGGTATCCGTATCTGTGGGGCGTCTGGACTATGTGTTCGAGGCATCCAATCCGCTCTTTGACCATATGCTAGAGCGCCTTGGGCAATAAAAAGCATTGCTGGCGCCAAAACCGGCGCTGGCCTTGATTTGGACTCATTGCTGGGGCCACTTCCTCACAAAGACAGCGGCAACTGGCGCAGTCATTCTTCCCGAGCAAGCTGGCTCTTGATTGGCGCCTCAGCAAATGAGCATCACATGACCATGAACCAAGATATCTCCCGCCGTATGGCGATCAAACTGGTGGCCGCCGGGCTTGCCGCTCCGGCGCTTGTGCGCGCTAATGTGGTCAACGCCGCCGAGTTGGATCGGGCGATTGGAAGTCTTCTCATGGTGGGCTTTTCAGGCAAGAGCGCTGGAGGCAATTTCGCCCGCACCATCGCCAGCCACATTGCCAAGGGCAGGGCGGCCTCGGTTGTCTATCTCTCCACCAATGTCGGCACGCGCAAGGATGTGCTGGGGCTCAACAAACTGTTTCATGATGCAGGTGCCACGCATATCGCCATCGATCATGAAGGAGGCACGGTGCAGCGCCTCAAGGAGCGGCAGGGCTTCACCCGCATTGCCTCCGCGCTCAGCATCGCCAAAAGCACCAATCCCGGTGGCGCGGAAAAGATCTATGCCGTTGCCGCAAGAGAACTATCCGAGGCGGGCTTCACCTTCAATCTGGGCCCTGTGGCAGACCTGCATCGCTCGTACAATCCGGTGATAGGCAAGAATAAGCGGTCCTATGGCAAGGATGCGGCCACCGTGATCCGCTATGCGGGGGCTTTCGTGAAGGCTCACCGTCGCTACGGTATCACCACGGCGCTTAAGCATTTCCCCGGACACGGGCTGTCCAAGGCTGACAGCCATAACGGCTTTGTCGATATCCGCGATACATGGCAGCCAGAGGAATTGACGCCATTTGCCGAACTGGTCCGTATGGGACTGGCCGACTGTATCATGTCCGGCCATCTCTATGTGCGTGTGGGGAAGGATAGCAACGGCGAATTGACAACCTTTTCCAAGACCCTTGTACGCGACGCCCTTCGACGCCGCATGGGCTTTAACGGCCTGATCATGACCGATGATCTCAATATGGGGGCTGTACGCAAGGTGGCTACACCACGCGAAGCTGCCATTCGGTCGGCTCAGGCCGGGTATGACATTCTCTTGTTGTCCAACAGCCTCAAGCCCGATGCCAATCTGCCCGCTGAAGCCGTCGGTTGGATACGCGACGCGGTGCGACAGGGACAGATAAGCGAAAAACAGGTTTTGGATAGTGCAGCCCGATTGCGTCGCTCGCGTTCGGCTTGATGAGCCTTATGAGAGACGCTACGGGCTTCGCTATGGTCACTTTTTAGCGATGGGCGCGGTAATAACCCTGCGCCAGCTCGGGATAATGATAGACAAGCGTGGCAAACACGGTTTCATCCACGGCATAGCCCAGACCGGCTGAAATGAGATGAGCGCACTGTTCAGTGCGGCTCTTCAGGCTGGAAAGGGAAAGCCCGCTGCGTGCACCCAGATCATAGGCTTCGCGGAACGACATGATGCGGGCACGAAAACCGGCCTTCAGAACCGCGATGGTTTCGGCGCTGGCTGCTTTTGTCGTTGGATTTCCTGTGCGGCTGTCAGCTTCCTTGGATAGATTGGAGGCGTGGTTGACAGGAAAATCGTAGCTCTGATCGATTGCTTCAAACATTGTGTTTCCTTCCTAACATGCCCATGGACAACGCCCATGCACGGGTTTGGAAGACTGACGACAACAGGTAAGGGAATTCCGCTTAGTTGCGCCCATCTTCGCGGTTTGCAAAGATGCCGCCACATCCCCGTACAGGTGCCACCTTGCCGCGGTCGGCAGGTTGGCGAGGGCGTCAGCCCTTCTCGTGATGATGGCCGCATAATTAGAGCAACTTTGAGACGGAATCAAGCCTGTTGTGGATTATTGCTGCTTTGAATGCTGCGCATAACGGAAGAATTGGGTTTGGACAGATGTTCAATTTGCTCGCATAGATTGAACAAATGATCCGCCTTGATACGCTTGTTCTAAGTGCGACCAGCAAAGAGATCAGCAATCAATAGGTTGCCCCTTCTTGTGGGTACAATGGGGGATTGCTGTGAAAACAAAAGAAATAAGAGGTCGTCATAAGACGACCTCTAGTGACGGTGAATTGTGGGGACCGTCCTTAGAAAGACTATTTTCTTCGCTCATCTGGTGTCTTGTTGGGGGACCAACACCGAGAACTGTTTTTTTCTTGGGCCTTTCTTGATTTTGATAATACGCTTAGCTTGTCGGTTTTTCCATAGTGCTCATGGAAAAAATACATGTAGAAGTCGAAAAATTGCGGGTTATAAAGCGCAAGGCGTGTAATTCCTTATTCGGTTAGGCTTGAATATGGCTGTATAAAATAAATATTATTTATAAAATGGATGCGTAATTTTATAGTTGTTCTTTATTATTCTATTGAGTTGGTGCGAATATTCGATCCATTACGGGCCGACTTTGGGGTGCTCCAATAAGTATAGAAGCATTTTAATGTGCAAGAATATGTAAGTTTGCTTCGTCTGATCACTCCCATTGCACCCAATTCAATTTGATTAGAAATCTAGATAAAAATACGAATGCCATCTTTATTGTTTCACACGGTTGCAGAGTTGCTCTTTACTCGGGCAGCTACGCGGCGCTTGCAACCTGTAAGTTTTTCTTAACCTAAAATCCCGAATTGCCTGCGTACTAAAAGTTGCACAGTAAAAATGAGGGGATGCTGATGCCATCTTGCATTTGGCTTGTCAAAAGCGCATGCATCATTTGGGATGAATCGGGCTTGCTGACTGTTTCAGATCGTGTTGCGTTTCTCCTTTCCGCTTCAGGCGTGGCGCGGCACGCCAGACGACAAATGGAGACTTGTGTTGCTGTGTGCTTTGGATTTCGGATTGGCTCAAGGCATAGACGAGGCCATCATCCAGCTCGTGCGGGCGGGGAAGATCGGTTCAGTCGCCTGCTTGCCAGTGTCTGATCTGTGGCCCAAGAGCGCAAGCGGATTGCACGCCTATCTCAAAGCAGCCCCAAAGCGCCCCATCGTTGGCCTCTGCCTGACGATTACCGGACCCTTTTCTCCGCTCTCCACCGGATTTACGCCAGAGAATCGCGATCAACAGGGCTATTTACCCCGCAGGAAGGATCTGGCCCGAGCGGCGCTTCGGTTTGAGTTGGATGAAAGAACGCTCGAGGCGGAGTTCCGGGCTCAGTTCCGGCGGTTCATGGCGCATCTGGGCAGCAGTCCGCATTTTCTGGTGCTTCAGCCTGAAATCCTCTATTTCGCTGCCGCTGCCCGCGCCGTTACCGGCACGCTCGGAAAATTCAATGCAGCCACCCTACCGGTCATATGCCCTTTGCTGCCGCAAGCCAACGGGTGGAAGGATAAACTGGAAAAGCGTCATATTTGGCGCGCCAATGATCATATGCGCGAACCCTGGGTACGGCGCGCCTTGATGGAGCCTCCCAGTGCAGAGCGGTTGCCTCCCAAAAGCAGCTGGCTACAGGACGGCAAGATCTGGACGGCTATAAGGCCCGCATTTGCAGACGAGCGCTTGTCGCGCTTCGATCCAGATCCGCTGTTGCGGGTAAATCAAATGGGCTGGTTTTGACCACAGAGCGGACATATTTCCCGATTTGTATGGATGATTCGACTTTTTACCCGTTGCAATTGGTATTGGATTCTTCTCGCTGCAACATTTCCGAGTATGAGAAGCAACTTGCCACTTGAGTTCTTGTTGTGTCGCGGTATTCTTGTACTACATGCTGGATACCACCATACGAACGACCTGTTGTGTCAGTACATGTTGGGCGCCAGCAATTTATACTGGGGGACAGTGAAGAACAAATCTGAGATTTAGTGACGCAGCAGCTCAACTGCCTTTTGGTTGATATGCCGCGGGTCCTGAATTTCGGGTCGCATAGTCGAAGCATTGCGCTCCGATTAGACGTCAGCGGTTAAGATATCCCTGACTTGTATGGCTTTTCTCCAGCATTAAAATTGTTTCGTTGTTGTTTTATCTGATGCAATGCTCCAGGGGCTCTCAGGCCGCCTTGGTCGCTTCAGATCTCCGGATACCTCCGGAGGGAAACAGAACATAGTCGCGGTCGGATACGATTCGATGCTGCGACAAGGCGGGCTGCTTTTCGGGGGACTGGTGGCCCGCCTCTTCTGTTTCTGCATACCAAGCATGGTTCGATCGGCTCTCTTCAGAGCTTCATTCACTCGACAGCTTTGGAAATTGGACAAAAGCGACTTAAATGTAAGGTGTCTGTGATGGCATAGGCGGCCTGCGCCTTCACTTTGCCCATTTTTCAACATGGAGAAAATGCGTTTCATGCGTATTTACGAAACCTCCGATTTTACCCGGCGCGATCAGATCAGGTAGAGTTTGTACCGTCCTTGGCCAAAAGCCAGCATGGAGCCGCAATGGAGCAGCTCTCCTAGATGCAGTAATTGCAAAATTTCAAGGCGATTTTGATCTGGTAGACGAAGCTGCAACAGTCCGGTCCGGCCCTGCATGGCAATGGCTGCGCTACGCTGTTGACTGACTGTGCGATTCCATTTGACGTCAGTCAAACCCGCATCATCGCACTGACAATCTAAGAGCGTCTGCTTGATTTTGGTAACGTCACCTTCGGGCGATACGCCATGCCAGCGGGCAACCGCTGCCGCTCGATCAACGAGGCCTGCAAGAAACTGGTCTGTGATGGATTGTTCTCTATTGCTCGCATCATCATGAAAGGGGGTTACGAATGAAATCATGGCTCGCTCGGCGTCCTTCTGGTCATCATCAAGGCCTGTCCAGACGTTCTCGACCGAACGGATGAGAACGCTATCGCAGACAGGCCCCAGGCCGCCGATATAAATGCCTTCTTCAATCGCTCTGTGGCAGGCATCCGAAATTTCGCTCGCCCATAATAGGCCCAGTCCGAAAAGACGCATGGTGATACGCACACTGGTAGCGTCTGCGGTTTCCGTGCGCAAGATCCAGGGGTGAGTGATCCGGTTGGCCATGTCGCCGTTCTTGTCTTGCGGCATATTAAAGAAAACCTGAAAACCGCAGGCAGGGCCCCACGGGCAAGGCAGACCGGCGAGCGCTTCTCGGGAGGCAGTCTTCATCAATTGCGATCCAATGGCTTGCCGGACAGCGCCGGGAAAGCCGGGATGCTGGGCCAGAGGACCGTCGCCCTCGCATTCAAAGGTGATGTCGCGAACGGTCAGACTTGTGAGGAACTGTTCAAAGCTGCAAACGCTCGCTGGATCTTCCATCAAATGATGCAGGTCGCTGCCGGTGGGCGCGATGGCCGGTGCAAACAGGAATGTCGGATTCTGGGATGCCGTACTATAGGCGTCAGGGGAAATCTTGTTCACGATGCTCTCCTAAAAAACACGGGAAGTATAATCAGGTGGAAGCGTCACCTTCATTGCTTTTCTCGCGTCTATATTTGGAGAACTGACCGGGCTTGTCGATTAAAACAGAAGGGGGATTTTAAAGCTGGATGGCATTTTTCGGCAAAGAAGTGGTAAAAGAAAGCGATGAATGGGGCACGCCGTCACTGTGTCGTAAGACCAACGCAATCTATTTTCTTCCCACTTAAAGGTCACTTCTTCATGCCAGCGACAAACTCGCGCAGAGAGATAAGGCTTCGCTCTGCATCATCAATCGCCGACATGATGCTGACTGCCTCGCGATGATCAATCCGCCGGTCCTTGAGAGCCTGATCGATAGTTTCCAGTACATCTGATGCCTCGAATACAATCCTGTGAGCTGCCTGAAAGATATGATCTTCGCTCTTTTCGGGTTCGGCCTCAATCCGCTCGGCGGCGACAAAGGCTGTGCCTTTCAAGAGATAGCTTACGAGCGTAGGATCGGGGAAGAAAGCGATGAGCCTGCGGATTTCATCGGCAGAAAAGGGGGTAACACCCTGTAGCCGCTGATAGAAAGACTGATAGCTCATGTCTGTGCCCTTGGCGACAGACGCAATGTCATACCGGTTGCTTTCCGTGATGGCTTTGCGAACAAGGAAGCCGAAATGCTTTCCCCTGTCTTTGGTCTTGAGTTGGCTCATGGGGATTCCAGTCAAGATGCAAGAGGTGAGTCAAAAAGGTCTACGCAACCATATATTGTTTATGGTTGCATAAAAAGCCCTTGACGCTCAAGATTGCAGTTGAGCCGGATTTTTAGGGAATAACTTTTCTATTCCTGAGCGCAGGGAGCCATGGTGCCATCCGGCTCCAGAATCAGGTGTTTGGAGTTCTTCGATTTCTCGACAATCTCTGCCAATGTATGTTCATTCAGGCTGGCGACAAACTGCTTGATGGAACGGGACATAACGCGCGACATTTCACAACCGCCAAACATCGGGCAATCGGGCTGCGGCTCATCATTACACCGAGGGCAGAGACATTCCACCACGCCAAAGTCGGCTTCCATAACCTTGGCGACATCCCCCATGCGGATGTCTTCGGGGGCTTTGCCCAGGACGAGCCCGCCACCGCGGCCGCGTGTGGTTTTCAGAAATCCGCCGTTGGACAATTTGGCTATCAGCTTCATGCAGTGCGTGCGCGAAAGCCGAAGAGCCGAGGCTACGGTTTCCACGGTCAGGCTTCGCTCGTCATTCATGGCGACCAGCATTAAAATCCGATAGGCGAAATCGGTCCCTTTGGCCAATCTCATATGATACCTCGCTCTGGTTATAGTGCATTGGTGAAGGTGCGAGGGCACTTTTGCTTTGAGCTGCATCAATAATGGAGATCAAAGTCATGTTTTTACCGTTTCATCTTGCATGATAGAGGTGAAAATGTGCTATTAGCCATCAAGAACAATACAAGACAGCTTCAAGTGAAGCGAGGGAGACGCCAAGTGACACAGGAACTCGAAAGCCGCGTTGTTGATCTGGAAATCCAGATTACGCATCAGGCCAACACAATCGAGGATCTTTCGCAGATGGTATCCCGCCAATGGGACATCATGGATCGACTGACCCGCCAGGTGAAAATGCTTCAGGATACTCTGGTCGAGCTGGAGGAGAATCTGCCTCCACCGGGTAATGAGAAACCACCGCACTATTAAGCGTTGCCAGAACAAACAAAAAGGTCAGCTTGTGAGCTGACCTTTTTTTGTGTCTCTTGCGAGAGCCGTTGGAGGTGCGGTTTGCTTGCTATTGTGCCAACTGCCGGGATGCTTCGCGAACGCTGCGCGTTGAACTTTCCATGTGGGCCGTCGCCTGCGAAATGGTTTCGACATTGTCGGTGATGGTGGCAACCCCGATGGAAGCCGTCTGCATATTGCCCGAAATATCGCGCGTCACGGCGGACTGCTGCTCGATGGCGGTTGCGATGCTGCTCGAGATGGTGCTCACCTGCTGGATGACTTCCTTGATCGCATGGATTGCGCTCACCGCTCCGGCGGTTGACGTCTGCACCGAGTTGATGCGGGCGCTGATATTCTCGGTCGCCTTGGTGGTTTGGGAAGCAAGCTCTTTGACCTCAGACGCCACAACAGCAAAGCCCTTGCCAGCTTCTCCGGCGCGCGCCGCTTCGATGGTTGCGTTGAGAGCTAGCAGGTTGGTCTGTGCTGCGATGCTGTCGATCAGCTCGATTACGTCGCCGATGCTTTGAGCATCGTCCGAAAGACCGCTCATGATTGCTTCCGAATGGGTCGCTTCAGAAACAGCCTGATCGGACACGCTCGTTGCCTGATTGACCTGACGGCTGATTTCCTCGATGGAGGCAACCAGTTCCTCGGCTGCTGCTGCCACGGTCTGCACACTGGAGGAGGCTTGCACTGCGGCGTTTGCTGCGCTGGCGGCCTGCTCATTGGTACTGGAAACAGTATTGGCAATATCGTTGAGATTGCCATCGATCTGCTTCTGGATCGCGCGGCGGCGCAGACGTTCTTCCACCATCTCGGTGATATCGGTCGCAAATTTGATCACGCTGATCGGGCGGCCTGTGGCATCGAAAATCGGCGTGTAGGTTGCCTGTATCCAGACATCGTGCCCATCCTTGGCCCGACGTTTGAATTCACCTGAATGAAACTTCCCCGCCTGAAGGGTTTCCCAGAATTGCTTGTAGTCATTGCTGGCCGCATAGTCGGCATCGACAAATATGCGGTGTTGCTTGCCCTGAATTTCTTCAAGACGATAGCCCAGCGTCTGGAGGAAATTTTCGTTTGCGGTGCGAATGGTGCCCGTGAGATCAAACTCGATAACGGCCTGCGTCCGGTTCAATGCCTCCGATTGACCTTCCAGCTTCAGTATATGCAGCTTCTGCTCGGTGATGTCGCTTGCCAGCATCACAACCTTGATCGGTTTGCCCGAACGGTTCTTGACCACGCAGTAGCTTCCAGAGATCCAGATTGGCTGGCCACCTTTTATAATGCGCGCATATTCTCCGGTTTGATCAAGGCCCTGACGCAGACCCGACCAAAGCGCACTGTCAGCAGATTTGTCATTGCTGGTATCGGGCACGAAGATTGAATGGTTCTTGCCTTTGATTTCATTAAGACTGTAGCCGCATGCCTTCTCGAAAAGCGCGTTACCGTCCAGAATGGTTCCCTCCAGGGAGAATTCGGCGATAACCTGCGTGCGACCGATGGCATCGAATTTGGCTTTGTCTGAGCTATTGCTGGCTATAGAGATCATCAAGCTTTCCTCGCAAAAAGATCTTTTTGTTTGAAAGCAATATGTTGCCTGCTTGGTAAAGGGGGCTTTAATGGTTTTGATCGACTCTAAAATAAAATTGGTTCATTTACTTATATGGTTCGGGTTGTATAAAGCATTGTAGCAATTTTTCGTCAAAGAATTTATCTTTTGTAAATCATGATATACTGGATTGTACGGATATTTGAGAAGTATGGGGTGTTGCTTTTTACAGTGCTACTTAAGGTAATGGATTGAAAATTTGGAATTATCTCAATTTATATTGAGAAAAACTATAATTCTTAGTATCAGCCCGTAGTGAAAGCGAAGTTGGTTGTATTGAGGAAAATGCGCATCAAAAAGGGGTGGATTATTTTTCTGCTTTTAGAGCAATTACTTACTAAGTAGGTTAGGCAATTGTCGCCTTGTTCACAAAAATGTGGCTTTTACGCATTTTTGCGAGCGTGAAAGCCACCAGTCTGTGCGGAAGAAGCCGCCGCTTTGTTAATTGTCTATCCGTCGCATAAACCAGTCTTGCGCAAGCGCGGGCCAATTGGCCTGGGTGCCGTCTAGGGAGCGCAGGGCGAAGCCATGGGGCGCCGTTCCGAATATATGAGCATCGACGGTCAATCCGTTGCGGCTGGCTGCCTGTAGCAGATTGAGAGCATGCTGTACCGGCACGGATCGGTCTTGCAATGCATAAGCCAAAAAGAGCGGGCAGTGGGGCAGGCCGTGCGGATGATCTTCAAGGCCGATCGCCCAGTCATCATAAAAATCCTGCTTCTGCACCGGCGGGTAGTCTGCTTTGGTCTCGGGATATTTATGGTCGCGATGGTTTGCATTGATCGGTGCATAGGCGATCAGGCCCCCACGCACATCCAGACTGCTCGGTTGGCAGGCCATGACGCCGGCCATATGGCCGCCAGAAGACAGCCCCACATGAAAGAGCGGAAGAGAGGCGTCGTTGACCTCTAGCGCCCTGAGGGCAACCTGACCGTCCATAAGTGCGATACCCTTATTATAGACGCCGCCTGTGCCGCTGTCTGCGCCCGGTAGACGATGCACCAGAATATGCGCGTCTATGGCGAGAGAGTTAAGCCACAAGGCGACCTCAAGCCCTTCCTTGTCATAGATCAGCTTTGTATAGCCACCTCCGGCATACACCAGAGCCTGCGCCCGCGGCTTGGCAACGCGAAAGCTATGGAGCTGAGGAGAATGCACGCTGGTAATTTTCCGGTCGGGCCACTCTCCGGAAAAGACATTGGGCGCGGTCTTGCGCGCATCCAGATGGGTCACTTCGGCGACAGGTGGCTGGGCAGGCAAAGAAAAAAGCATGAAAATGTCTCGCACATAACGATGGATGACCAGGAACAGATTGCTGGCGTCTGCCCCGCAGGCACGAAGAGAATGAAGACGCTGATCACTCTATTATACGATCTTAACCAATTGAGATCAAACGTGAAACGAGGAGAGATCGGGGCGCTGGTTAACGATTCTAGCCTGTCTGCAACGACAGATGGAGACTTTGGTAGACATGGCTATCTATTCGCTTCGGCTCTGTTCATGCATCTGTCCATATGCAGAGAAAGAATCTGAAAGGCTCTTGCTGCCTACCAGTGGATGACCTGTTAAGGAAACGATGAGATCTAAGCTTTCAAAAAGGGAAGTGGACGGTGCTTGAAGCAAAAAACGGAGCGCATGCCTGCTTCAAGCTACACAGATTTTGCTAGAAAATTAAGTTGCTTAGGAAAATGGTGCAGTGCTGTGGTTGAGTAAAACATGCAACAATTCAGGTGCATAAGACGGGTTGTATAACGTAGGGTTTCATGAATACATAAATTTTTAAGTAGTATCTTTTTATTTCATAAATTTAAAATTTTAGATTGTTCAAAAAATAAGTAAATTCCGCATTGTTAAAAGAACCTGTTAAGTAATTTCCCGCAGAATTTAATGAAAATTCTAACGAGGAAACGTCATGAAACAGATTCTTGGCGCTTTTGGCGCAATCTTGCTGGCTCTAGGCACACAGGTAGTGGCCGCTCCGGCACCGGACCTTAAACAGATGAATGTTGAGGCGCTTCAGCAGCAAATCGATGCTTGGCTGAATAAAGAAATCGTAGCCATGAGCGTCAAAGCTCACAATGAGAAATATGGCAACGTAAGTGATCAAGACATCATCACGCTGGACAACCAGTGGCGGGCAGAGACCGAGGCTGACGACAAGCCTCTGATTGCTGCTACGCTGTCCAGTCCGCTGTCAGTTTATCTGTCGCGCATGCAAGGGCAGTCCGTGGGGCTATTTGTCGAGATCTTCGTGATGGACAACAAAGGCCTCAATGTGGGGCAGTCTTCTATCACGTCCGACTTCTGGCAGGGCGACGAAGCCAAATTCCAGAAAACCTACGATGTAGGGCCGAAGGCTGTTTTTGTCGACGATCCGGAGTGGGATGACAATTTTAATATCTGGCGCGCCCAGCTCAACAAGAGTCTGACCGACCCGGCAACCGGTCAACTGATCGGCGCGGCGACCATCGAAGTGAACCTGACCGAATGGTCCCGTCGTCAGCTTGCTGCGAACTAGGAGGCTAATATGCTGAACAACTTTTCTCTGACTTTTAAAAGCCTGTTGTTTTTCGGCCTTCTTGCCATGGTCGGTGTGGCCGTTGGGCTTGTCAGTTACTTCAAGTCTGACGCGGCAAGGCAAGCGGTGGCAGAGCGCGCAGTCATGGAAAGCCAGGTAACGTCCATGGAAGGGCTCAAGCTGGATATCCAGAACCAGGCCATCGCGCTGAAATCCTTCTTGCTGACAGGCGATCTTGACTGGTCTGATACCGTCAAGCAAGACTATACCGAAATCTCCAGTCATTTTGACGAGATGGCTGCCGGTCAGCAGATTGCCGATGTCAAACGGGAATGGTTGAACTGGTATAATAGCTTTGCCGGCAAGCAATTGACCATGATGCGGGATCCTATGACCGTGGAGCTGGCTCGCGCCATTGAGGTTTCCGGCCAGAGCAACGAGCAGCTCAAGTCCGTGATGGCCCAAATCGATACGCATATTTCTGGCCTGCAGTCACAAATGGAGCGGT